>NZ_JANAVK010000003.1:0-997983 GCF_024213425.1 Micromonospora sp. A3M-1-15
CGGCCGGGGCGCCGCTGTTATGCGCCCCGGGCTGTGAGCCCCCGACCGGCCGGGGCGCCGCTGTTATGCGCCCCGGGCTGTGAGCCCCCGACCGGCCGGGGCGCCGCTGTTATGCGCCCCGGGTCATGAGCCCTCACCGGACGGGGCGCCGCTGTTTTGCGGCTCGGGTCGCGGGCGCTCGGCGGCTGGCCTAATGTTCAGAAGGTCAGTCCGCCGCCGGCCGGGAGGGGGTGCCCGCGATGGGTCTCAAGACCTTCATCCAGGGTTGGCCGGTCTACCGGCAGCTCACCGGCACCGACCCGCTGGGCCGGGGCGCCGCCGCGCAGTCGGCCCGCTCGGCCGCGCTGACCGCGCGCACCGAGACCGCCGACAGCATGGCCCGGTCGGTCTGCCCCTACTGCGCGGTGGGCTGCGGGCAGCGGGTGTTCGTGAAGGACGGGCAGGTCACCCAGATCGAGGGCGACCCGGACAGCCCCATCTCCCGCGGCCGGCTCTGCCCGAAGGGCTCGGCCAGCAAGAGCCTGGTGATGAGCCCGCTGCGGCAGACCAAGGTCCGCTACCGCCGGCCGTACGGCACGGAGTGGGAGGACCTGGACCTCGACGTCGCGCTCGACATGATCGCCGACCGGATCCTCGCCGCCCGCGACGAGACCTGGGAGGACGTCGACGACCAGGGCCGCCCGCTCAACCGGACGCTGGGCATCTCCAGCCTGGGCGGGGCGACGCTGGACAACGAGGAGAACTACCTCATCAAGAAGCTGTTCACGGCGATGGGGGCGCTCCAGATCGAGAACCAGGCCCGTATTTGACACTCCGCCACCGTCCCCGGTCTGGGGACCAGCTTCGGTCGCGGCGGCGCGACGGACTTCCAGCAGGACCTGGTCAACGCTGACGTCATCGTCATCCAGGGCTCCAACATGGCCGAGGCCCACCCGGTGGGCTTCCAGTGGGTGATGGAGGCCAAGAAGCGCGGCGCCAAGGTCTTCCACGTGGATCCCCGGTTCACCCGGACCAGCGCGCTCGCCGACACCTACCTGCCGATCCGGGCAGGCACCGACATCGCGCTGCTCGGCGGCGTGGTGCGGTACATCCTGGACAACGAGCTGGACTTCCGGGAGTACGTGCTGGCGTACACCAACGCGGCCACGATCGTCAGCGAGCAGTTCGCCGACACCGAGGACCTCGACGGGCTCTTCTCCGGCTACAACCCGGAGACCGCCTCGTACGACCAGACCACCTGGCAGTACGAGGGGCACGAGGGCGAGTCCGCGGAGCGGGGCACCGGCAAGGAGCGCGACAGCGCGGCCGGCCTGCGGCACGAGTCGCACGGCATGCCCGTGGCGGCGCAGAGCCTGCGGGACGAGACGTTGCAGCACCCGCACTGCGTCTACCAGATCCTCAAGCGGCACTTCGCCCGCTACACCCCGGAGATGGTGGCCCGGGTGTGCGGCATCCCCGAGGAGAGGTTCCTGGAGCTGGCCCGCGCCTGGACGGAGAACTCGGGCCGGGAGCGGACCGGCGCGCTTGTCTACTCGGTGGGCTGGACCCAGCACAGCGTCGGCGTGCAGTACATCCGCACCGGCGCGATCATCCAGACCCTGCTGGGCAACATGGGCCGGCCTGGCGGCGGTGTCCTGGCGCTGCGCGGGCACGCCAGCATCCAGGGCTCGACCGACATTCCGACCCTGTTCAACCTGCTGCCCGGTTACCTGCCGATGCCGCACCACGCCGACCACCCGACCTTCGACGCGTGGGTGGACAGCATCCGGCACCCCGGCCAGAAGGGGTTCTGGGGCAACTCCCGGGCCTTCGCGGCGAGCCTGCTCAAGGCGTACTGGGGGGACGCGGCGACGCCGGAGAACGACTTCTGTTACGGCTACCTGCCCCGGATGACCGGCGACCACGGCACGTACCAGCAGGTGCTGAACATGATCGACGGCAAGGTGAAGGGCTACTTCCTGCTCGGCCAGAACCCGGCCGTCGGCTCGGCGCACGGGCGGGCCCAGCGGCTGGGCATGGCCAACCTGGACTGGCTGGTCGTCCGCGACCTGTTCATGATCGAGAGCGCCACGTTCTGGCGGAACAGCCCGGAGATCGCCACCGGCGAGATCGTGCCGGAGGAGTGCCGCACCGAGGTGTTCTTCCTGCCGGCCGCGTCGCACGTGGAGAAGGAGGGCACCTTCACCCAGACCCAGCGGCTGCTCCAGTGGCGGGAGAAGGCCGTCGATCCGCCGGGCGACTGCCGCTCCGAGCTGTGGTTCTTCTACCACCTCGGCCGGGTGCTGCGGCAGAAGCTGGCCGACTCCACCAAGCCGCGCGACCGGGCGCTGCTCGACCTTGCCTGGGACTACCCGACGCACGGCCCGGACGCCGAGCCGAGCGCCGAGGCGGTGCTCAAGGAGATCAACGGCTACGAGGTGGCCACCGGCCGCCCGCTGTCGGCGTTCGCCGAGGCCAAGCCGGACGGCTCCACGGCGGTCGGCTGCTGGATCTACTCCGGCGTCTACGCCGACGGGGTCAACCAGGCCGCGCGCCGCAAGTCCCGGCACGAGCAGGACTGGGTGGCGGCCGAGTGGGGCTGGGCGTGGCCGGCGAACCGGCGCATCCTCTACAACCGCGCCTCCGCCGACCCGGACGGCCGGCCGTGGAGCGAGCGCAAGAAGTACGTCTGGTGGGACGCGGACCGGGCCGAGTGGACCGGCTACGACGTGCCGGACTTCGAGAAGACCAAACCGCCGACCTACCGGCCGCCCGAGGGCGCCTCGGGTCCGGAGGCCCTCGCCGGCGACGACCCGTTCGTCATGCAGGGCGACGGCAAGGCCTGGCTGTACGCGCCCACCGGGGTGCTCGACGGGCCGCTGCCGACGCACTACGAACCGGCCGAGTCGCCGATGCGCAACCCGCTCTACGGGCAGCAGGCCAACCCGACACGCAAGGTCTACGACCACCCGGTGAACCGGATGAACCCGAGCCCGCCGGAGCCGCACAGCCAGGTCTTCCCGTACGTGTTCACGGTCAGCCGGCTCACCGAGCACCACACGGCCGGCGGGATGAGCCGGACCGTGCCGCGCCTGGCCGAGCTGCAACCGGAGATGTTCGTCGAGGTGTCCCCGGAGCTGGCCGGCGAGGTGGGACTGGTGAACCTCGGCTGGGCGCACCTGGTCAGCGGCCGCGCGGTGATCGAGGCGCGGGTGCTGGTCACCGACCGGCTCACGCCGCTGCGGATCGACGGCCGCGTGATCCACCAGGTCTGGATGCCGTACCACTTCGGCAGCGAGGGACTGGTCACCGGCGACTCGGCCAACGACCTGTTCGGCATCACCCTGGACCCGAACGTGCTCATTCAGGAGAGCAAGGTGGGCACCTGCGACGTGCGGCCGGGCCGGCGGCCCACCGGGCCGGCCCTGCTCGACCTGGTGGGCGACTACCAGCGCCGGGCCGGGATGACGCCGGACCGGCGGGTGCCTCTGGTCACCACGGGGGCGGCCGGTGGGGGCGGCGCCGCCGGCGGCACCGACGAGCGGTCCGCCGACGCGGCGCGGGACGGGGGCGGGGATGCCTGACGCCAACAGCCTCTACGGCCCGCTGGACCCGGCCCCGGACGCCGGCTGGGTCGAGGCCGGCCCGCGGGTGGGCTTCTTCACCGACACCAGCGTCTGCATCGGCTGCAAGGCCTGCGAGGTGGCCTGCAAGGAGTGGAACGGCGTCCCGGACTCGGGCTTCGACCTGCTCGGCATGTCGTACGACAACACCGGCGCGCTGACCGCCAACTCCTGGCGGCACGTCGCCTTCATCGAGCAGCCCCGCCCGGCCGGGCACCGGCCCCCGCCCTTCGCGGACACCCCGACCGGCCCGTCGGCCAGCCCGCAGAGCGCGGCGACCGCCGCCGGCACGGTCACCGACACCGGCACCGACCCGGGAGTGCCCCCGGGCCGGGCGGAGGCGGCGGCGCGGATGGCTGCCGGCCCCGAGTTCCTCGGCATGCCCGGCGCCCAGCCGCCCGGGCGGGCCACCGGCGCCGACACCCGGACCGACTTCCGCTGGCTGATGATGTCGGACGTCTGCAAGCACTGCACCCACGCCGCCTGCCTGGACGTCTGCCCCACCGGGTCGCTGTTCCGCACCGAGTTCGGCACGGTCGTGGTGCAGGAGGACATCTGCAACGGCTGCGGCTACTGCATCTCCGCCTGCCCGTACGGCGTGATCGACCAGCGCAAGGACGACGGGCGGGCGTGGAAGTGCACGCTCTGCTACGACCGGCTGGGCGCCGGGAAGACGCCGGCCTGCGCGCAGGCCTGCCCGACCGAGTCGATCCAGTTCGGGCCCCTGGACGAGCTGCGGGAACGCGCCGCCCAGCGGGTGGCGCAGCTGCACGACCGCGGCGTGCCGGAGGCCCGCCTCTACGGCCACGACCCCACCGACGGCGTCGGCGGCGACGGGGCGTTCTTCCTGCTCCTCGACGAGCCGGAGGTCTACGGCCTGCCGCCGGACCCGGTGGTCACCACCCGGGACCTGCCGAAGATGTGGAAGCGGGCCGGGCTGGCCGCCCTGGCCATGGCGGCGGCTGCCGTCGCCGCGTTCGTCGGAGGTTCATCGTGAGTCCGGAGCGCCCGGTGGGCGACCTGTTCCGCCGCTTCCGCGACCGGCTCGCCGTCGAGGGCCCGCACCGCCTCGGCGGCCCGGGCGGGCACACCGGTCACGGCGCGAAGGTGACGCCCACGCCCGACCCGGCGGGCGGCGCCGGCGGCGCGTGGCCGGGCGCGAACGGCGGCCCGGTGCCGGCCGGCCGGGAGCGCGGCAGCCGGGCCACCGCGGGCGACCCGGGTCCGGCCCGGACCGACGCCGGGGCCCGGGAGGCCGGCCTCGCCCCGTATCCGCCGCGCGACGTCGAGCCCGCCGGGCGACCGCGCCGACGCGGCGGCCGGGGCGGCGAGCAGCTCACCGTGCCGCCGGCGACGTTCACCTCGTACTACGGGCGGCCGATCCTCAAGGCGCCGGTGTGGAAGTGGGACATCGCCGCGTACCTGTTCACCGGCGGGCTCGCGGCCGGCTCGTCGCTGCTGGCCGCCGGCGGGCAGCTCACCGGGCGGCCCGCGCTGCGCCGCGCCGGGCGGGTCACCTCCCTGGCGGCGGTCAGCGCCAGCGCGTACTTCCTCGTCAACGACCTGGGCAAGCCCAGCCGGTTCCACCACATGCTGCGGGTGGCGAAGCTGACCTCGCCGATGTCGATGGGCACCTGGATCCTCACCGCCTTCGGGCCGGCCGCCGGCGTGGCCGCGGTCGCCGAGGCCGCGTCCTGGCTACCGGAGCGGGGGCTGCTCGGGTTCGGCCGGAGGCTGCTGCCGCCGGCCGGCGACGCCGCCGGTCTGGTCGCCGCGGTCACCGCGCCCGCCCTGGCCACGTACACCGGCGTGCTGCTCGCCGACACGGCGGTGCCGGCGTGGCACGAGGCGTACCCGGAACTGCCGACCATCTTCGCGGGCAGCGCGCTGGCCAGCGGCGCCGGCGTCGGGCTGCTCGCCGCGCCGCCGGCCCAGGCCGGCCCGGCGCGACGCTTCGCGGTCGCCGGCGCCGCGCTGGAGCTGTGGGGTTCGCACCGGGTGGAGAACCGGCTCGGCCTGCTCAGCGAGCCCTACGCGACGGGCACCGCCGGCCGGCTGCTGCGCGCCGGCCGCGCGCTGACCGCCGCCGGGGTGGCCGGCGCCCTGGTCGGGCGCCGCAGCCGGGTGCTGTCCGCGCTGTCCGGCGGCGCGCTGCTCGCCGCCTCCGTCTGCACCCGGTTCGGCATCTTCCACGGTGGGGTCGCCTCGGCGAAGGACCCGAAGTACACCGTGGTGCCGCAGCGGGAACGGGCCGGGCGGCGGGAGAGCCGGGGACCAGAAGTCAGCGGGCCGGGCGCCGGCCCGAACGGGGGATAGGCAGGACAGGCGCCGGGCCCATGAGCCGATACGGGGGTACCGCTCATGGCCACATCAACCGCGCAACCGCGGGGGAATCCACCACCGACACGGGGCCGGTGGGGTCTCGTCGTCGCGGCCGTGCTCGTTCAGCTCGCGCTGGGCGCCGTCTACGCGTGGAGCGTGTTCAACAAGCCGCTCCAGGCCGAGTTCGGGTGGAGCAAGGCCGAGGTGGTGCTGCCGTTCGAGGTGGCCATCGGGACCATCTTCATCGGCAGCCTGGTGGGCGGGCGCATCCAGGACCGGCGCGGGCCACGCCCGGTGGCGCTGGGCGGCGGCATCCTCTACGCCGTCGGGACCATGCTCGCGTCGCTGGTGTCGTCGAGCGACCAGCTGTGGCTGCTGCTGCTCACCTACGGCGTGCTGGGCGGCATCGGGCTGGGGGCCGCGTACATCACGCCGATCGCCATGCTCAGCAAGTGGTTCCCGGACAAGCGCGGGCTGATCACCGGCATCGCCGTCGCCGGCTTCGGCTTCGGCGCGGTGGTCACCGCACCGGTGGCGAAGGCGCTGCTGGCCGGCACCGACCACAAGACCAGCGTCTTCCTGCCGCTGGGCATCGCCTACCTGGTCGCGGTGCTGCTGGGGGCGTCCTTCTTCCGCGATCCACCGGCCGGCTACCAGGTGCCGGGCTTCACGCCGGCGGTCGGCGGCCGGGCCGTCGCCGGCACCCGCGTCTACACCCTCGGCGAGGCGCTGCGCACCCGGCAGTGGTACCTGCTCACGCTGATCCTCACGCTCAACGTGACCTGCGGCATCGCGCTGATCTCCCAGGCCGCGGACGCCGCGCAGGCGGTCGCCGGGGTCGGCGCCGCGACCGCCGCCGGCCTGGTCGGCGTCCTCGGCCTGTTCAACGGCGGCGGACGGGTGGCCTGGGCGTGGCTGTCGGACCGGATCGGCCGGATGCCGGCGTTCATCGGCATGCTCGCCCTGCAGGGCGTCTGCTTCCTGATCCTGCCGCACGCCTCCGCGTTCTGGCTCTTCGCGGCCCTCGCCGCCCTGGTCTACCTCGCCTACGGCGGTGGCTTCGGCACCATGCCGGCGACCGCCGCCGACTACTTCGGCACGCCGAACGCCGGCGCCGTCTACGGGGCGATGATCGTGGCGTGGAGCATCGGCGGAGTGGTGGGCCCGCTGCTCACGGCCCTGCTCTACGACGCCAGCGGCAAGAGCTACACCCTGCCCTTCACGGTGATCGGCATCCTCGCCTTCGTCGCGCTGGTGCTCCCGCCGATCACCCGCCTGCCCGCCGCACCCGGCGAGCCACGACCCCACTTCCAGACGCCCGGGCCCTGATCCGGTCCTCCGCGGGCGGCCCGAGATCAGGTGTGGTTAAGTGCTCGTGGAGGCGTTCAGGCGGCTGGTGCCCCTCCCGGTCTTCAAAACCGGTGTGGTCCGGGACCCGGGCCAGGCGGGTTCGATTCCCGTCCGTCTCCGCCAAGCCCTGGGAGACCCGATGCGTGACGTCGACCCGCGGCGGCGGGTGCCGCGCACCGACGCGCTGCTCGCCGACCCGGCGCTGGCCGCCGCGGCCGGCACGCTCGGCCGCGACCGGGTGAAGGCCGCGATCGTGCGGGCCCAGCGGCGGGCCCGCGCCGGCGAGCTCACCCCCGAGCAGGTACGCGACGCCGCGCTGGCCGAGCTGCCCGCGCCGACCCCGCGGGCGGTGCTCAACGCCACCGGCGTCGTGCTGCACACCAACCTGGGCCGGGCCCCGCTCGCGGCCGCCGCGGTCGACGCGCTGGTGGCGGCCGCCGGGCACACCGACGTGGAACTGGACCTGCGCACCGGTCGGCGGGCCCGGCGCGGCCGGGAGGCGCTCGACGCGCTCGCCGCCGCCGTGCCCGACGCGCCGGCTGTGCACGTGGTCAACAACGGCGCCGCCGCCCTGGTGCTCGCCGCCACCGCCCTCGCCGCGGACCGGGAGATCGTGGTGAGCCGCGGCGAACTCGTCGAGATCGGCGACGGGTTCCGCCTGCCCGACCTGCTGGAGAGCACCGGCGCCCGGCTTCGCGAGGTGGGCACCACCAATCGCACCGCCCTCGCCGACTACGCCGCCGCCGTCGGCCCGCGCACCGGGTTCGTGCTCAAGGTGCACCCGTCGAACTTCCGGGTCAGCGGCTTCACCTCGGCCGTGCCCGTCGCCGACCTGGCCACCCTCGGCGTGCCGGTGGTCGCCGACATCGGCTCGGGGCTGCTCGCCCCCGACCCGCTGCTGCCCGACGAGCCGGACGCCGCCACCACGCTGCGCGCCGGCGCGCACCTGGTGACCGCCAGCGGCGACAAGCTGCTCGGCGGGCCGCAGGCCGGCCTGCTGCTCGGCGCGGCCGACCTGGTCGAGCGGCTGCGCCGGCACCCCCTGGCCCGGGCGCTGCGGGTGGACAAGCTGACCCTGGCCGCGCTCGCCGCGACCCTGCACGCGCCGACCACCCCGACCCGGGACGCGCTGCACGCCGAGCCGAGCGCCCTGCGCGCCCGCACCGAACGGCTCCGCGACCGGCTCGGCGAGGACGGCTGCAAGGCCGAGGTGGTGCCCAGCGCCGCGGTGGTCGGCGGCGGTGGCGCCCCCGGGGTCGAACTCGACTCCTGGGCGCTGAGCCTGCCCGAGCGGTACGCCGAGCCCCTGCGCACCGGCGCACCGCCGATCCTCGGGCGGGTGCTGCACGGCCGGCTCCTGCTCGACCTGCGGTGCGTGCCCGCCGACGCGGACCCGGACGTGCGGGCCGCGATCCTGCGGGTCGGGGCCTGACCGTGTGGGTGGTGGCCACCGCCGGGCACGTCGACCACGGCAAGTCCACCCTGGTCCGGGCGCTGACCGGGATGGAACCGGACCGGTGGGCGGAGGAACGCCGCCGGGGCATGACCATCGACCTGGGCTTCGCCTGGACCACCCTGCCCTCCGGCGGCACCGTCGCGTTCGTCGACGTGCCCGGGCACGAGCGGTTCGTGCCGAACATGCTCGCCGGCGTCGGGCCGGTCCCGGCCGCGCTCGTCGTGGTCGGCGCCGACGAGGGCTGGATGCCGCAGTCCGCGGAGCACCTGGCCGCCCTGGACGCGCTGGGTGTGTCGTACGGGCTGCTGGCGGTCACCCGTGCCGACCTGGCCGACCCGGGGCCGGCGCTGGCCCGGGCGCGGGCGGAGCTCGCGGCCACCTCGCTCGGCGCGGTGGAGGCGGTGCCGGTCAGCGCCGTCACCGGTGCCGGCCTGCCCGAGCTGCGGGCCGCGCTCGGCCGGCTGGTCGCCCGGCTGCCCGACCCGGCCCGCGACGCCCCGGTGCGGCTCTGGGTGGACCGCTCGTTCACCATCCGGGGCAGCGGCACGGTGGTCACCGGCACCCTCGGCGGCGGCCGGCTGCGCGTCGGCGACCAGCTCGAACTCGCCGCCACCGGAGAGCCGGTGCGGGTCCGCGGCCTGCACGCGCTGAACGCCGCCCACGACGAGGTCGACGCGGTCGCCCGGGTGGCGGTGAACCTGCGCGGGGTGTCCCGGGACCGGGTGGCCCGCGGCGACGCGCTGCTCAGCCCGGGCCGGTTCCACCGCACCGACCTGCTCGACGTGCGGCTCGCCGGTGACCCGGCCGCCGACCTGCCGGCCGCCCTCACCCTGCACGTCGGCTCGGCCGCGGTGCCGGCCCGGGTCCGCCCGCTGGGCCCGGACACGGTCCGGCTGCGGCTGGCCCGCCCGCTGCCGCTGCTGATCGGCGACCGGGCGTTGCTGCGCGACCCCGGCCGGCACCACGTGGCCGGCGGGGTGACCGTGCTGGACGTGGACCCGCCGCCGCTGCGCCGCCGGGGCGCGGCCGCCGCCCGGGCCGTCGTCCTGGCGGGGTTGGACGGCCGGCCCGACCTGGCCGGGGAGCTGCGCCGGCGGCGCCTGGCCCGGGCCGGCGAGCTGACCCGGATGGGCGTGCCGGTCACCGCCGCCCCGGTCGCGGGGGACTGGCTGGCCGACCCCGACCACTGGGGGGACCTGGGCCGCCGGCTCGCCGAGGAGGTCGCCCGGCACGCCCGCGAGCACCCGCTGGAGGCGGGTGCGCCGGTCGACGTGCTGCGCCACCGCCTCGACCTGCCCGACCGGGCGCTGGTGGAGGCGCTGCTGCGCCCGCCGCTGCGGCTGCGCGCCGGCCGGGTCACCGCCGCGCCGGCCGACACGCTGCCCGAACCGGTGGCCCGGGCGGTGGCCCGGGCGGTGGCCCGGGTCCGCGCCGAGTACGGCGAACGCCCGTTCCAGGCCCCCGAGGCCCACCGTCTCGCCGACCTCGGCCTCGGCCCCCGGGAGATCGGGGCGGCCGTGCGCGCCGGCGCCCTGCTCAAGCTCGCCGACAACGTGGTGCTGCTGCCCGGCGCTCTGGACGACGCGGTGCGGGTCCTCGCCGGGCTGCCCCAGCCGTTCACGCTCAGCGCCGCCCGGCAGGCGCTGGACACCACCCGCCGGGTGGCGGTGCCGCTGCTGGAGCTGCTCGACCGGCGGGGCGCCACCCGGCGGCTGCCCGACGACGCCCGCGAGGTGGTCCTCCCGCCCGGCTGAGCGTCGCGCCGCCGACGAGGCGGAGCGGGAGCGTGACCTCCCGGTGACCGTCCTCGCCGCCGGTTCGGCGGGTACGTGGTCCCCGGCGGCTGGGCCAAGCGGCACCGGGAGCCGCACCCGGTCACCTACGGTGACGCCATGGACCCTTCCGCGGTCTGGCGCGACCGGAACCACCGGTGGCGGATCGAGGCGTACCGGGCACCGGACCTGCGGTTCGCCATCTTCGCGACGAACGGCACCACCGAGTCGGCGCCGCTGTGGCTGTTCGGGATGGCCGCGCTGGCCCGGTGGCTGATGACCCACGCGATCTCCCTCGACGACCTGGAGACCGACTGATGGCCGGCCAGCTCGTCCTGGTGGCGGTGCTGGTGCTGATCAACGCGGCGTTGTCGGGCAGCGAGATGGCCATCGTGACCCTGCGCGAGGGACAGCTGCGGCGGCTGGGCCGGTCGGGGCGGACGGGGGCGCGGCTGATCCGGCTGGCCCGGGAGCCGAACCGCTACCTGGCCACCATCCAGCTCGGCATCACCCTGGCCGGGTTCCTCGCCTCGGCGGCCACCGCCGTGTCGCTGTCCGAACCGCTGGTCGGCCCGCTGGGTTTCCTCGGCCGGGCCGCCCGCCCGGTGGCCGTGGTGCTGGTGACCGTGGTGCTGACCTTCGTGACGCTGGTCGTCGGCGAGCTGGCCCCGAAGCGGCTGGCCATGCAGTCGGCGGAACGCTGGGCGCTGCTCAGCGCCGCGCCGCTGGACCTGCTCGCCCGGGTGTCCCGGCCCGCGGTGTGGCTGCTCGGCCGGGCCACCGACCTGCTGGTCCGGCTGGCCGGCGGCGACCCGCGGGCCAACCGGCAGGAGGTGACCGAGGAGGAGCTGCGCGAGATGCTGGTCAGCCAGCGGGGGCTGTCCGCGCAGCAGCGGGAGATCCTGGCCGGGGCGTTCGACATCGCCGGCCGTACCCTGCGGGAGATCCTGGTGGCCCGCCGGGACGTGACGTTCCTGTCGACGGAGCTGACCGCCGCGGAGGCCATGCGCCGGCTGGCCGCCACGGGCCGCTCCCGGGCGCCGGTGACCGGCCCCGGCGGGCTGGACGACGTGTGCGGGGTGGTGCACATCCGCGACCTGGTCGACGCCGACGGGCAGAGCGTCGGGCAGCGCGCCCGCCCGCCGGTGCTGCTGCCCGGCACGCTGCCGGTCGCCGACGCCATGCGGCAGCTGCGCCAGCGCCACGAGCAGCTCGCCCTCGTGATCGACGAGTACGGCGGCGTGGACGGCCTGGTCACCATGGAGGACCTGCTCGAGGAGGTCGTCGGGGAGCTGTACGACGAGACCGACCGGGACGTGCGGGAGGCGGTCCGGGAGCCGGACGGCGCGCTGCTGCTCCCGGGTGACTTCCCGCTGCACGACCTGCCCGACGCCGGCGTGCAGCTGACCTTCCCGCTGACCCGGGAGTACACCACGGTCGCCGGGCTGGTCCTGGCCGGGCTGGGCCGGCTGCCCACCGGCCCGGGCGAGCGGATCCGGTTGCCCGGGCTCACCGTCGAGGTGGTCGAGGTCGCGGACCGGGCGATCCGCCGGGTACGGCTGCGCGGTCCGGCCGCCGGCTGCCGGGCCGAGTGACCCCCCGTCCGGGGGACAAGCGTGCGGAACGGGCCCTTCGCGGCGCCCGGCGGCCGTACCGTCCGGACTGTGAAGGACCGAGGACTGCGGACGTTCGTCACCGTGCTCGCCGGGCTGGCCGTGATCTACTTCGGCGCAACCGGGCATCGCAGCAGCGGCGGGGAGGGCGAGGGCATCTCCGGCGGCGTGGTGCTGCTGGCCCTGCTCGCCTCCGCGCTGGCCTGGAACCTGACCAAGCCCGGCCCGGCCAAGTGACGCCCCGCCAGGGCCGGTTCAGCGGACCGCCGCGGCGGTGCGGCTGACCTCGCCGGCAGACTCCTCGCCGAGCGCCACCCGCACCAGCGCCGACGCCAGCCGCCCGAAGTCGGCCTCGCCCACCAGCCCGGCCAGGCCGCCCGGGTTCGCGGGCAGGCCCAACCGGCGGGCCCCGGCCAGGGTCCGGCGGTCGGCGTACGGGCGCACGTCCGGCCAGACCGCCTGCACCTCGCGCAGGAAGATGTCCGCCCCGGTCGGGCCGATGCCGGGAAACTCGGTGAGCAGCCGGCGCAGCACGGTGCGGTCGCCGTCGGCCTCCTTGTGCATCCGGCGCAGGTCCCCGTGCCACCGGTCCAGGCAGAGCCGGGCCCCGGTGCCGAGCATGGTGGCGGTCCGCTCGTCGTAGCGCCGGTAGTGGCCCCGGCCGAGCGCGTCGACCCGCTCCTGCCAGCTCGCCGCCTCCATGGCCTGCGGGGTGCGCCAGCCGGCCGTGAAGAGTTCGCGCGCCGCGGCGACCGCCACGCAGGCCCGGATCCGGGTGCTCAGCAGCGTGGTGAGCACCAGCAGCTGGTAGAGCGGCCCCGGCCGGTCGGCGATGGTGATCCCGGCCTCCTCCGCGTACGTGCGGGACTGCCGGTCCAGCAGCGCCCGCGCCACGTTCCGATCGTCTGGCATCCGATGGGGGTACCCGCCCCGCGCCGGACCAGACGCCCGGGGCCGGGCCGGAATGCGCCCGGCGGCGGCGGGTACCCGAACCACGTGCGCGGCCCACGCCGTGCGCCGCCACCGGAAGGAGAGACCTGTGGTCAAGCCGCAGCAGGAGGAACTGCGCCGCAACGACAAGGGCGCGACCAGCCAGGACAGCCGGGAACTCATTCCCCAGGCCGGGAGCAGGGGGCCCCACGGCCAGGGCGGCACCTCGAACGCGGACACCGGGCGGCCGGTCCCGAAGGGGCAGGTCTCGCCGTACGGGCCGGCCGGCGCGCCGGTGAGCGACGACGAGAGCGACCGGCGGGGCTGAGTCAGCCCCGCCGCGACGGCGGCCGCAGCCTCCACCAGGTGGCTGCGGCCGCCGCTCCGTATGCCAGGTGTGGCACCAGGTCCGACGCCCAGTCGGCCTTGCGCCAGGTCCGCGGGTCGCTGATGCCGAGCGCGGCGATCGAGCCGTCGGAGGTGGCCATCACTCCGCCGCCGAGCAGCCCCACGGCCAGCGGCAGCGGGATGCGGCGGCGGGCGGCCAGCAGCCCGAACAGCGCCCCGGCGGCGATGCCCGTGCCGTAACCGATGACGGGCCCGAGGCCGGAACGGCGGTTCGCCGCCTTCTCCTCGGGCCCGAGGTCCACATGCGCCGCGTCGGCGAACTTCCCGGCGGTCTGCTCGGGCGTGCTGCTCGCCGGGCGGCCCCGCAACGCCATGTCCAGGAAGCTGACGACGTTCAACGCGGCGCTGCCGACGGCGCCCGCGATGGCGCCGTCGACCGCGGGAGCCGCCCTCACTTCGGGTCGCCTGGTTCGCGTTCACCCTTGGGGCCGAACGTCCGTTCGCCCCGCACCACGCCCCGCTGGCCGCGGTCGTCCTGGAGAATCCGGTTCGCGACCTGGTTCGCCTCCTGGTCGGCGGCCCGCCCGGACTGTTCGATCAGATCCCGCAGCCGCGCCCGCTCCTTGTCGTACGCGTTGCTGCCCGGCCGTGGTCCTGGCATCGCTGCCTCCTCCGGTCGCTGTGGATGTCCGTACCGTCTACCCGCCCGGGCCGGGGCCAACCGTTCACTCCACGGCGCGGACCACGGCCACCGGGCAGTCGGCGCGGTGCAGCACCCCCTGGCTCACCGAGCCGAGCAGCAACCCGCTCAGCTCCCCCCGGCCCCGCCGGCCGACGACCAGCAGCTGGGCCTCGCGGGACGCCTCGGCGAGCGCCGCGACCGGCCGGCCGTGCACCGCCTGCCGGGTGACCGGCACCTCCGGCCGGCGTTCGGCCAGCCCGCTGAGCGCGTCGGCCAGCACCCGGTCCTCCTCGCCGCGCAGCTGGCTCTCCTCGTACACCAGGGGTTGCATGTCGCCAGGGCCGGCGGAGGCCGGGTGGGTGTAGGCGTGCACGGCGTGCAGCCGGGCGCCCCGGACGGCGGCCTCGTCGGCGGCGAACTCGACCGCGGCGCGGGACAGCCCCGAGCCGTCCACCCCGACCACCACCGGGCCGGCCGGGCGCGGCGTGCCGCGGGCGACCAGCACCGGGCAGTCGGCGTACGAGGCGACCTGGATCGCCACCGAGCCGACCACCAGGGCGGCGAACCCGCCGAGGCCCCGGTCGCCCACCACGATGAGGGCGGCGGTCGGGGACTCGCCGAGCAGCACCGCCGCGGCCTCCCCGTCGATGATCTCGCCGGAGACCCGCAGCCCGGGCGCGGCCGCCTCCGCCTCGGCGACCGCCGTGGCGACCAGCTCCTCGGCCTGGTGTCGCAGGCCCCCGCCTGGTGGCCCCTCGGCGGAGGGCGACAGCGGTACGCGCAGCAGCGGCCAGATGAACCCGTGCACCACCCGCAGCGGCCGCTGCCGGCGGGCCGCCTCCTGCGCCGCCAGGCGCACCGCCGCCAGGGCGGGTTCGGAGCCGTCCACCCCGACCACCACGGCCGCGCCGTTCGCCGAGTTCACGCCGTACCTCCTCGCCGTCGGCCGCCGCGGCCAGTATCGCGGCCGGTGGGTGGCCGCCGGGGCGATACCGCGTGAGCCGACCCCTGGGTACGCTGGCGACCATCGCCTGAGAGAGGGAGCCTCGTCGATGGCCGAGCCCGACCAGCCGAGCACCGCCCGCATGATCGACTACTGGCTCGGCGGCGAGCACCACCACCCGGTCGACGTGGCCGCGGCCGGTGCCTTCGAGGGCGCGTACGGGCCCTGCGCGGCGATCTTCCGCGCGCTGCGCGACTTCCTGGGCCGGGCGGTGCGGTCGATCGCCGACGCCGGGGTGGACGGCTTCCTGGTCTTCGGGGCGGGCGTGCCCACCCGCGGCAACGTGCACGAGGTGGCCCCGGACGCCACCGTGCTCTACACCGACGTCGACCCGGTGACGGTCCGGCTGGGCCAGCGCCTGCTCGCCGACAGCGACCGGGCCGGCTACGGCTACGGCGACGCCACCGACATCGGCACCGTCGACCCGGCCCAGCTGCACCGGTTCGTGCCGGGGTGGGGGAGGAGGCCGGTCGGGGTGGTCTTCCTGGGGCTGGCCGCGTTCCTGGACGACAACACCCTGACGCGCACCCTCGACGAGCTGTACGAGGCGGTCGCGCCGGGCAGCTTCCTGGCCATCGACTTCGACAGCGAGGAGCTGGCCGCGTACCCGGAGGCGCTGGCCATGATGGGGCCGGCGTTCCGGATGCGGGCGCCCGCACGGTTCGCGCCGCTGCTGGGCCGCTGGCAGCCGACGGCGGACGGCATCGTGCCGGTGGCGCGGTGGCGGCCGGCCGGCACCCCGGCGCCCGTGCCGGACGCCTTCTACGGCGCGCTGGCCACCAAGCCGGCCGACTGAGCGGCCCGCGCCGTCCACCCGGGCCCGCGCCGCCGGCGCGGGCGGAGCCGGGGCGCCGGTGTCGGCGGGCCTCCGTATGATGCTTGCTCTACAGCAATAGTCGTCATCGGAGGATGTCAGCATGCCGGACGCGTCCGGAGCGGTGTCGCGCGCCCTGCGCGCCGCGCCCCCCGACCAGTTGGCGGAGGCCGCCGACGCGACGGTCCGCCGGGTGCTCGGCGCGTCGCGGACCGAGGTGTTCGTCGCCGACTACCGGTTCACCGGGCTGTGGCCGGTGCTGGACGCGGACCTGCCTGAGGGCGGGTTCCTCGCCTGCCAGGGCGTCGCGCAGCGCTGCTTCCGCAGTCAGCAGCCGGTGCTGGACGCCGCCGAGGACGGGCGCTGCCGGGCCTACCTGCCGCTGTCGGCGTGGGGCGAGCGGCTCGGCGTGCTGATGGTCGAGCTGCCGGCCGCGCCGGACGCGGCGACCGTGGAGGCGGCCCGGGACGTCGCGGGCGACCTGGCGATGGCGCTGCGGGCGGCGGACCGGGAGACCGACCGCTACCGGCGGGCGCGCCGCCGGGAACGGCTCAGCATGGCCGCCGAGATGCAGTGGGACCTGCTGCCCGGGCGCAGCGTGGTGCACGGCGACTTCGTGCTGGCCGGGCAGCTCGAACCGGCGTACACGGTGGGCGGCGACCACTTCGACTGGTCGGTCGACGGCGACCGGCTCACCGTCACGGTGCTCAACGGCGCCGGCAACGGCCTGGCCGCCTCGCTGCTGACCGCGGTGACCGTCAACGCCATGCGCAACGCGCGGCGCTCCGGCGGCAGCCTGGTGGAGCAGGCCGAGCTGGCCTCGGACACCATCTTCTACCAGCACCGGGGGAGCCGGCACGTGGCCACGCTGCTGCTGGAGCTGGACACCCGTCGGGGCGTGGTGCGGGCCGTGGACGCGGGCTCGCCCCACGTGCTGCGGCTGCGCGGCGGCACGGTCACCCCGATCGCGCTGGAGCAGCAACTGCCGCTGGGCATGTTCGCCGAGACCCGCTACGACGTGCAGGAGTTCACCGTGCGGCCGGGCGACCGGCTCTTCGTGGTCAGCGACGGGGTGTACGCGGCGGAGCCGGCCGGGCAGGAGCCGTACGGGGATCGGGCCATGGCGCGCGCGATGCGGTCCACTCGGCTGCAACCGGCGACCGAGGCAGTTGGTACGGTGATGCGCGAACTGCACGCGTACCACGCCGACGCGGATCTCCGCGACGACGCGGTCGTCGTCTGCCTGGACTGGCGCGGTTCCAGCCCTGCGGACGACGTCGGCGGGCGGTGACGGACCGGCGGAGCGAACACGAGCGGGACGATCGCAGGGGACAGCGGGTGGAGCGACCTCCGAATCTTGCCGCGGCCATCGATGCGGCGGCCGAGGCGCTCATCGGTGTGCTCGACTCCGCCACCTCCCGGCACAACGTCAGCGTCTCGCCGACCCAGCTGCGGGTGCTGTCGCTGATCATGGCCCACCCGCACACCAACGTGAACCGCCTGGCCGAGCTGCTCGACGTGGTCCCCTCGTCGGCGAGCCGGCTCTGCGACCGGCTGGAGGCGGTCGGGCTGCTGCGCCGGGCGGCCGACCCCCGCGACCGGCGCGAGGTGCGGCTGATCCCCACTGCCGCGGCGGAGACCCTGCTGCGTGAGCTGACCGAGCGGCGGCACCGGGCGGTCCAGGCGGTGCTGGACCGGATGCCCAACCGGGTGCAGCACGAACTGCTGCTGGCGCTGCTGGCGTTCGGCCAGGCCGCGTCGGCGAACGCCCCGCAGGCCACCGCCGACTCCACCGCCCGTACCGCCTGACCCGATCGGCGCGATCAACTGCTCAACTAGTGTCCTAGGATGCCTTACGGGTGGTGCCGCTCCGCACAAGAGGCGGAGCTGAGCACCGACGCAGCGCGGGGTCCGGGACAGGCCGGGGGAGCCCGATATAGTGGCAGCGCAACTCACCGGCCCGTGATCGACGCGATCGCGGGCCACAACGGGGAGGTCCCAGCCCGGGATCGCAGAGGGCGCCGGCGTCTGACCGGCCGGCAACGCGCACGTGCCCGCGGGCGGCCGATCACTCGGCCGCCGGACCGTGCTGCGGAGGGAGGGTTCGGTGTCGCGTCGGCCGGCTCCATCGGAGCACCCGGCTCCCGGCGGTGCGGCGGTCGTGGGGGATCGCGTCCTCACCCTGCCGAACATGATCAGCTTCGTCCGGCTCGTCGGTGTGCCGCTCTTCCTCTACCTGTTCCTCGTGGTCAAGGCCGACGTGGCCGCCATCGTGGTGCTGGCCATCGGCGGCACCAGCGACTGGGTGGACGGCTGGATCGCCCGCCGCCTCCAGCAGGTCAGCCGGCTGGGCGAGCTGCTCGACCCGCTGGCCGACCGGCTCTACATCCTGGCCACGCTGCTGGCGTTCACCGCCCGCGAGGTGGTGCCGTGGCAGTTCACCGGGGCGCTGCTGGCCCGCGAGTTGCTGTTGCTCGGGTCGCTCGCGGTGCTGCGCCGCTACGGCTACGGTCCGCCGCCCGTGCACTACGTGGGCAAGACCGCCACGTTCCTGCTGCTGGCCGCGTTCCCGATCCTGCTGCTGGCGGCCGCCGCCCCGGGCGTGGCCACCGCGGCCGGCGCGATCGGCTGGGGCCTGGCCTGGTGGGGTCTGGTGCTCTACTGGGTGGCCGGGGCCATGTACGTGGTGCAGGCCGCCCGCCTGGTCCGCGCGATGCGGGCGCGGCGCGCGGGAGCGGCCGCGTGACCGCGACGCCGCCTCGGGACAAGGACAAGGGCCGCGACCCGTCGGCGCGGGTGTACGCGCCGGACTTTCTGACCGAGCTGTTCCGCAACCCCCTCGATCCGGGATACGCCGACGCGGCGGCCCGGCGGGCGGCGGCGCCGCCGTCGCGGGCACGGCGGGTGCTGGCCCGTCCGGTGGGCCTGGTGGTGCTGCTGGTGATCGGGTTCCTGTTCGCGGTGGCGTACCGGGAGACGGTGGCGGAGGAGCCGGGCCGGGCGAAGGCGCGGGCCGGGCTGGTCGCCGAGATCAAGCAGCGCGAGGCGGAGACCGACCGGTTGACCGCGCGGGCGGATCAGCTGCGCGAGGAGGTCAGCCGGCAGCGGGACGCGGCGTTGAGCGGGTCGCAGGCGTCGCGGCTGCGCAACCTGGAGGCGGGCACGGGCCTGGGCCGGGTGCGCGGTGACGGTGTGGTGGTGCGCCTGGCGGATGCGCCGCGGGATCAGGACGCGGTGACCGGTGCGGACGCGGGGCCGTCGCGGGTGTTGTACTCCGACCTGCAGAAGGTGGCGAACGCGCTGTGGGCGGCGGGCGCGGAGGCGGTGGCCGTCAACGGGCAGCGGTTGACGGCGACGTCGACGATCCGCCAGGCGGGAGAGGCGATCCTGGTGGACTACCGGCCGGTGACGGGTCCGTACGAGGTGGCGGCGATCGGGCCGGGGTCGATGCGGGATCGGTTCGACGACAGTGAGGCGGCGGCCCTGATGCGTTACGTGGCCCGGACGAACGGGTTGGCGTTCGGGGTGAAGGACGCGGACAAGCTCACCCTGCCGGCGGCTCCGGAGCCACGGCTACGCTACGCCGAGCCTTCGGTGAGTCCGAGCCCGTCGGGTTCGGGTGTCGCCGGTTCGACAAGTCCCGGGCCGTCCGGTCCGGGGACCTCTTCCAGCCCCTCGGGAGGTGGCCGATGATCGCGGTGCTGGCGTTGCTCGCCGGTGTGGTGCTCGGGGTGTATCTGGATCCCACGGTGCCCGCGGCGTTGCAGCCGTACCTGCCGATCGCCGTGGTGGCGGCGCTCGACGCCGTGTTCGGCGGGGTGCGGGCGAAGCTGGACCGGATCTTCGACGACAAGCAGTTCGTGGTGTCGTTCATCTCGAACGTGCTGGTGGCGGGTCTGATCGTGTACCTGGGTGACCAGTTGGGTGTGGGCGGTCAGTTGTCCACCGGTGTGGTGGTCGTGCTGGGGGTGCGCATCTTCGGAAACGTGGCGGCGATCCGTCGACACCTGTTCCGGGCGTAGGTTTGTGGCGATGAGCGAGGAGCACAGGGAGACGGGCACGGGGTGGCCGCAGCCGGCGGAGCCGGGGCGGCCGTCGGGTCCGGCCGGTGAGCCGGATCCGCGCCCGGACGCGCCCGATCCGGATGAGTTGAGCCCGTTGGCGCCGGTCGAGCCGGCGGCGCCGGTCGAGCAGGAGGACGTGCCGGAGCCGGCGGAGGAACCGGGGGCGTCCGCGGCCGGGGCGAAGCCTGCGCCGGTGTCGCGGCGGTTGACGTCGGCGGGCGCGATGATCGCGGTGTTGCTGGCGTTGCTGGGGTTCACCCTGGTGGTGCAGTTGAAGACGACGTCGACCGATCCGACCCTCGCGGCGACGCGGGAGGAGGACCTGGTCCGGATCTCGTCGGATCTGGATTCGCGGGAGCGGCGGCTGCGGCAGGACATCGAGGCGCTGGAGGAGAGCCAGCGGCAGCTGCGTTCGGGTGAGCAGGGCCGGCAGGCGGCGCTGGAGGAGGCGACGCGGCGGGCGGACGAGCTGGGCATTCTGGCGGGCACGTTGCCGGCGGTGGGGCCGGGTCTGTCGGTGCGGTTCGAGGGTCCGGACAAGGCTGTCGAGGCGGAGCGGATCCTGGACGCGGTGCAGGAGTTGCGGGGCGCGGGCGCGGAGGCGATGCAGATCGCGGGTGCGGACGGGACGGCGGTGCGGATCATCGCGTCGACGTATTTCGTGGATGCGTCGGGCGGTGGGCTGGTGGTGGACGGGCGGCGGTTGAGCGGCCCGTACGTGATCTCGGTGATCGGTGATCCGGCGACGCTGCGTACGGCGTTGAACATTCCTGGCGGGGTGGTCGCATCGGTGGAGGAGGCCGGCGGTAACGTGACGCCGGTGGACAGTGAGGCTGTGGAGGTTTCGCAGCTCCACGCCCCGATCAAGCTGGAACACGCCCGGCCGGTCTCCTGACCGGTCGCGGCCGGCGCCGGTTTTCCCCCCGGTGCACTGATGACGAAGGACGCAGCTGGTGATTCCTGAGGATCTGCGGTACACCGCCGAGCACGAGTGGGTGGCCGGTGGGGACGGCGGTGCCGTCCGGGTCGGTATCACGCACTTCGCGCAGGATGCCCTGGGTGACATCGTGTTCGTCCAGTTGCCGGACGAGGGCGCGGTGGTGGCGGCGGGTGAGTCGCTGGGTGAGATCGAGTCGACGAAGAGCGTGTCGGAGATCTACGCGCCGTTGAGCGGCACGGTGGCGGCGCGCAACGAGGCGTTGGCCGACACCCCTGAGGTGATCAACACGGATCCGTACGGTGCGGGTTGGTTGGTGGAGATCACTCCGGATGATCCGGCGGCGGTCGAGGGTTTGTTGACCGCTGGTGCGTACCGCGAGCTCACTGAGAGCTGAGTTCGTCCGTTCCGGGCGGCGGGGTTGCCTCCGCGCGTCCGGTTGCCCTGTTTTTCGGCGCTGGCTAGGCTCGCCCAGTTGACCGAGAACCAATAGTTTGAGCGTTGCGGAATGCGCCTTCCCGGCACGGGGAGCCAGCCGCCGGGTGTGTATCTGCCCGGCGGCCATTCCCGCCATTGCCCGACGCCGACCGAAACAGATCCGTGAGGTGGTCCCCATGACGCGCCCAGACGACGAGTTCCCCCCACTCGACGTCACTTCGACGCTCAATCTCGGTTCGCTCGACGAAGTGCTGGAGGGTCCGGACACCGATGTGGTGCCGAGCCGGATGTCCGGTTCGTTGCCGCCGGGGATGGCGCTGCTGGTGGTTCGCCGGGGTCCGAACGCGGGCGCCCGGTTCCTGTTGGACCACGATGTGACGACGAGCGGCCGGCACCCGGACAGTGACATTTTCCTCGACGACGTGACGGTGTCGCGGCGGCACGCCGAGTTCCATCGGGATGGTGGCACGTTCACGGTGCGGGACGTGGGCAGCCTGAACGGCACGTACGTGAACCGGGAGCGGGTCGAGGCGGCGACGCTGAGCAACGGCGACGAGGTGCAGATCGGTAAGTTCCGGGTGGTGTTCATCGCTGGTCCGCGTCCGGAGGAGGAGGCCGGCCGGGGGTGAACGGGCCTGCGGCTTCGACGCCGCCCGGGGAGGCGCGTGGGCCTGCGCTGATGAGCATCGGCGAGGTGTTGGCGCAGCTGCGGGTGGAGTTTCCGGACGTCACGATCTCGAAGTTGCGGTTCCTGGAGGCCGAGGGCCTGGTGGAGCCGGAGCGGACGCCGGCGGGGTACCGGAAGTACAGCTGGGACGATGTGGCGCGGTTGCGGTTCGTGTTGACCGCGCAGCGGGACCAGTACCTGCCGTTGCGGGTGATCCGGGACCAGTTGGCGGAGTGGGACTCCTCGGGTGCGGCGGCGCCGGGGCGGCAGCGGCCGAATCTGGTGGCGGTCGGTCCGGGTGGTGAGGTGCCGGGCCGGGAGGTGGCGGAGCCCGCCGAGTCGTCGGAGGTGCGGCTGGGGCGCGCGGAGCTGATCTCCCGCAGTGGCGTCGACGAGTCGACGTTGGCGGAGTTGGAGCGGCTCGGTGTGCTGGTGCCGGATCCGCCGGGCTGGTACGACGCGGATGCGTTGATCATCGCGCGGGCGGTGGCGGGGCTGGCGGCGTACGGGTTGGAGCCGCGGCACCTGCGGGCGTACCGGACGGCGGCGGACCGGGAGGTTGGTCTGTTCGCGCAGTTGGTGGCGCCGTTGGCGCGGCAGTCGGATCCGGCGGCGCGGGCCCGGGCGGCGGAGACGGCGCGGGAGTTGGTGGCGTTGTCGCAGCAGTTGCACGCGGCGTTGGTGCGGGTGGGGCTGCGGTCGACGTTGGGTCGGTGAGGTTGGTTGGGGCCGGGTGTCGTGGGGGCGCCCGGCCTTCGCCGTGGGTGGGGGTCGTCGGTGGCGCGCGAAAGATCTGCGTCGGGAAGCGTGTCGTAGGCTTGCCGGGGTAACCCTTTCCGGCGAGGCGTGGTGCACGTAGCGCATGGGACTCCCGTGTCGCGGTCCGTGTACCGTGCAGGGAAGGGCGCGGTGCGGGCGTAGGTGACAACGACACGGAGGCGGCGGTGCGCGAGCTGAGCGTGGTCGGAGTTCGGGTGGAGCTGCCCAGCAACCAGCCGATCGTCCTGCTGCGGGAGGTCGAGGGGGACCGCTATCTGCCGATCTGGATCGGTGCGGTCGAGGCGACGGCGATCGCCTATGAGCAGCAGGGTGTCAAGCCGGCGCGGCCGTTGACGCACGATCTGCTGCGGGACGTGCTGGCGGCGTTGCAGGCGCCGTTGCGGGCGGTGGAGATCACCGAGTTGAAGGAGAACGTCTTCTACGCCGATCTGTTGATCGGTGACGGCGTTCGGGTGTCGGCGCGGCCGAGCGATTCGATCGCGTTGGCGTTGCGGGTCGGGGCTCCGATTCGTTGTGCCGAGCAGGTCCTCTCCGAGGCGGGGATCGTGATCCCGGACGAGCAGGAGGACGAGGTCGAGAAGTTCCGGGAGTTCCTGGAGCAGGTGCGTCCGGAGGACTTCGCGGGTTGAGGTGGCCGGCCGGTGGGTCGGTCGGCGGTGCGGCGGCGGTGGTCACGGTGGGTGACGGCTGGCCGCCGTCGGTGATCTTCCGGGTGGCGGTGCGGCGTGTCGTGGTGTCTCCTGCGGGTCGACTCCCGGTGTCGGCGCTAGGGTTGCGGTGTCGAGGGGTGCGCGCACGGGGAGACGGCGTGTCACCGCACGGGCGGGGAGGTTGTCCGGATGCACGAGCCGCGAGATCCTGGTCCGAGTACGGAGCAGCAGCCTGACCCGGTCGTTGACGGCGAGGTGGGCTACCGGGGTGTGACCGCGTGTCCCGCGGTGGGCATCAGCTACCGGCAGTTGGACTACTGGGCCCGGACGGGTCTGGTGGTGCCGAGCGTGCGGGACGCGTCCGGGTCGGGGACGTCGAGGTTGTACTCCTTCCGCGACCTGGTGGTGTTGAAGGTCGTGAAGCGGTTGTTGGACGCCGGGGTGTCGTTGCAGAACATCCGGAAGGCCATCGACGCGCTGCGGTCGCGTGGGGTGGAGGACCTGGCGGGCATCACGTTGATCTCGGACGGGACGACGGTGTACGAGTGCCGGTCCCCGGAGGAGGTCGTCGACCTGTTGCAGGGCGGCCAGGGGGTGTTCGGCATCGCGATCGGCGGCGCGTTCAAGGAGATCCAGGGGTCGCTGTCGCATCTGCCGGCGGAGCCGGTGGGTGGGCAGCCGGAGCCGGCCGCCCCGCCGGTGGAGTCGGAGTCCGAGTCGGTGGGGGACGAGTTGGCGGCGCGGCGGGCGCGCCGGCGGGCGGGCTGACCGCCCGGTCATTGCTTCGGGGGCCGCGCCACGCCCAGAACGGGCATGGCGCGGTCCCCTTTTTTTGTTCACAGCGCGTGTCGGCCGGCCGGTGGGGCGGTGGCCGGCCTGGGGTGGCGGGTGCCGCCGGTCGGGCGGGCGGCCGTGACTTGCGGAAACGTCGGCCCGGTGGGCGGCGGACCGGTCGTGTCCGAAAGGGACCGTCGGCGGTGGGGCGTGGCACGGCTTTCCACCGTGCGTGGCGGTGTGATCGCGGGATGCGAGCGGCGCGGCGGGGTTGTTGACTGTCCGTGATCGACAGTTGTCGGGAATCGGATAGGCCAGGGCTGACCGGTTCCGGCGGGCACGCTATGGTCCGACACGGTCGCTTGCGCGTGGCCGTTCGGTGGAGCGGGTGCGACGCGCGCGGGCTTCCGGTTGCCCCTCCGCGGCGCTGCCCGCGTGACCCCCCTGTTCGGAAGGAACCACCATGACGGTGACCGAAGAGACCACCCCGATCTCCCACTACGAGCGCATCGGCGGCGCCGCCGCGGTGAAGGCCGCGGTGGAGCTGTTCTACGACAAGGTGCTGGCCGACCCGGACCTGGCCGGCTACTTCACCGACGTGAACATGGCGGAGCAGCGGCGGCACCTGGCGCTGATGTTGACGGTGGTGCTGGGTGGCCCGAACGAGTACGCCGGTCGGGGACTGGCCGAGGCGCACCAGCCGCTGAACATCCCGGTGGCGCACTACGTGAAGGTCGGCGAGCACCTGACGGCGACGCTGGTGGAGCTGGGCGTGCCGGCCGACGTGATCGCGGACGTGCACGTGGTGCTGGGCCAGGTGCAGGACCAGGTCGTGTCCGCGGGGAACGCCTGAGCGTGGACGCGGCGCGGCTCAAGCAGAGCTGGTCCCTGGTCGCCGCGCACGGCGACCAGGTGCCGCTCTACTTCTATTCGACGCTGTTCCTGGCGCACCCGGAGACCCGGCAGATGTTCCCCACGAACATGGCGGGGCAGCGGGACCGCCTGGTCAACGCGCTGGGGCACATCGTGTCCCACGTGGATCAGGTGGACCGGCTCGTCGGGTTCCTCCAGGACCTCGGCGCGGATCACCGCAAGTTCGCGGTGCGCGCTGAGCACTACCCGGCGGTCGGTGAGGCCCTGCTGGCGACGCTGCGGCACTTCTGCGGCGAGGCGTGGACCGACGAGCTGGCGGCCGACTGGGCGGCCGCGTACGGGTTGGTCGCGCAGGTGATGATGGACTCGGCGCAGGAGGCCGAGACGAAGTCGCCACCGTGGTGGGTGGCCGAGATCCTCGGGCACGAGCGGCGCACGTTCGACGTGGCGGTGCTGACGGTGCGGCCGCAGTACCTGCTGCCGTTCAACCCGGGTCAGTCGATCGGGGTGTCCCACCCGGCGGTGCGGTCGTGGCGGTACTACTCCCCGGCGAACGCGCCCCGCCCGGACGGCACGCTGGAGCTGCACGTGCGGGCCGCGCCGGGTGGCGCGGTGTCGTCGCGGCTGGTGTACGGGTGCGCGGTCGGTGACCAGCTGCACCTGGCCGCGCCGGTGGGTGACCGGTTGACGTTGTGGCAGGCCGGGTCGTCGGATCTGCTGCTGCTGGCCGGTGGCACCGGCTGGGCGCCGGTGAAGGCCCTGCTGGAGCAGGTCGCGGCGGAGGGCGTGGGCCGTCGGGTGGACCTGTACGTGGGGGCCCGGTCCCGGCTGGAGTTCTACGACAGCGAGGCGATCGACAAGTTCGCCGCCTCGTACCCGTGGCTGCGGGTGACGTACGTGGCCGGGTCGGATCCTCGCCGGCCGGGTGAGTTCATGCAGGTCGCCGACCAGGTCCTCGCCGACGGGGACTGGCGGTCCCGGCACGTGTACGTGTGCGGCTCCGACGAGATGGTGAGCCATTCGGTGGCCGCGCTGGCCGGGGCCGGCTACCAGCCGGGTCAGCTGCACCACGAGGGTTTCGGCAAGCACTGGTACGGGCCGGCGTTCCGGACGATGACGGAGGTGGCTCCATGAGCGCGACCCCGATCAGCAGGTACGAGGCCGGTCAGGTGACCGGCGGTGGGGTGCAGGTGCGCCTCACCGCGGACCGGGTGCGCCGGTGGGAGTTCGGGTCGGCGTCGTTCACCCGCCGCGGCTACGAGCACGCCGACGTGGACCGGTTCCGGCTGCAGGTGGCCGACGAGCTGGATCTGCTGGCCACCCAGCTGGCGAACCTGCGGGCGGAGAACGAGCGGCTCAACGACCACCTGGAGCTGCACCGGCACGGGGTGATCCCGAGCGCCGACAACGCGGCGGCGGTGCCCGCGGCGAAGGAGGTGAACCTGCTGTCGGCGGCGCAGCGGGAGGCCGAGCAGATCATCGCGCAGGCCCACGACTACGCCCGCCGGGTCGCCGAGTACGCCCGGATGCAGTACGAGAGCTACATGCGGGCCGCGGCGGAGGAGGCGAAGCAGGAGGCCGAGCGGGCCGTGACGGAGTACCGCAGCAACGCCGGGGTGAACTTCGACGACTCGGTGGCCACCCGGGAGGCGCTGCGGATCTTCGGCGAGATGATGATCTCGCACATGCAGGCGGCGGCCCGGCACCTCGACGACGGCAGCGAGCAGCTGGCGCGGACGATGGAGCGGATCGCCCGGGAGGCGCCGGGGGTCGGCGGTGGGCAGCCGCCGGTGGCGCTGCCCCGCCACCAGCGTTGATCTGCCCGGTCAGGTGAAGCGGCGGTCCGGCCCGTCGGGGTGACCCGGCGGGCCGGGCCGTCACCCGGGCGGTGGCCGGTCAGCCGGCCGGCGCGACGGTGACCGGTCGGCCGGGCGTCGGGGTGAGCAGCCGGTGCGCCAGGCCGTGGCGGGCGAATGCGGCGGTCACGTCGGCGGGTCCTTCGGTGAAGTGGCTCCACCCGTCGTCGTGGACGACCACGACGGGGCAGTCGCCGAGCAGCCGGGCGGCCCGTACGGCCTGTTCGGCGGTGAAGGAGAGGGTGGCCGGCCCGAACGGGGCGAGCTGGGCGGCGCCGGCGTGCAGCACGGCCAGTCCGACGGGCCCGGCGGCCGCCACCTCGGCGGCGGTGGCCGGGTCGACGGTGTCGCCGCTGACCCAGACCGCCGGTGGCTGCGCGGTGATCGGGCCGGCGGCCGGGGCGGGTGCGCACGGGCGGATCAGGAAGCCGGTCACCTCGCCCAGCGCGGCGCCGAGGGGGCCGGGACCGTGCGCCGCCGGCGTGGCGGTGACCGTGACCCGGCCGGCGACCTCGGCATGGGCGCCGGGCGGCAGGCCGACGGCGGCGCCGCCGAGCCGGCCGGCCGCCGCCGGGGTGGTGAGCACGGCCGGGGCGTCGGCGAGCAGCGCCCGGCCCGCCCGGTCGAGGTTGTCGGGATGCTGGTCGTGGCTGAGCAGCACGGCGTCGACCGCGCCGAGCGCCGTGGCGGGCAGCGCGGGACCGCGCCGCTTGGTGAGCGCGCCGCCGGGCAGCGGGTAGCGGGTGCCGGGCGGGTCGAAGGTGGGGTCGGTGAGCAGCCGGACCCCGGCGAGCTCGAGCAGGACGGTCGGTCCGCCGAGGACGGTGACGGTGACGGCGGGGGTGCGCATGCTTGCCTCCTGAGCGGTCGGGAGGTCAGGCTGGCACCGGCGGGCGGGTTTCCTTCAAGTAACCACGGGGGGCGGGAGTGGACGCCACGGACTGGCGGTCGCCGGAACTGGTCGCGGGTGACTGCCCGCTGTCGCGGACCCTGGACATCGTGGGTGGCCGCTGGAACGCCATGATCATCCGTGAGTTGCTGGACGGCCCGAAACGGTTCACGCAGCTGCGCGCCGGGCTTCCTCCGGTGACCGCGAAGGTCCTCACCGAGCGGCTGCGGCTTCTCGCCGACTACGACATCGTGCGCCGCGACGAGCAGCCGGGCGTGCCGCCACGGGTCGCGTACGCGCTGACGACGCGCGGGGAGTCGCTGCGTCCGGTCCTGGCCGCGTTGTGGCGGTGGGGGGTGCGGGACGAGGCGAGCTGGGCGGCCGCCGGTTGACGGTCAGCCGGCGGCGGCGCGGACCGCCTCGGCGATGGGGGTCTCCCCGCCGACCAGCTCCAGGGTGAGCCCGGCGGTGTCCGGGGCGTACAGCAGGGCCAGCAGGACCCGGGCCACGTCGGCGCGGGTGACCGCGCCCGGGTCGACGTGCCGGGCCAGGGTGATCCGGCCGACCGCCGCGTCGTCGGTGAGCCGGCCGGGGCGCAGCACGGTGACGTCGAGGTCCCGTGCGGCGAGGTCGTCCTCGGCGGCCTTCTTCGCCCGCAGGTACGCCGCCCACACCTCGTCGGTGCCCGCCCTCGGGGGCCGGTCCACGCCCATCGAGGAGACCAGCAGGTAGCGGCGGACCCCGGCGCGTTGCGCGGCGTCGGCGAGCAGCACGGCCGCGGCCCGGTCGACGGTGTCCTTGCGGGCGGCGCCGCTGCCCGGGCCCGCCCCGGCGGCGAAGACCACCGCGTCGGCGCCGGTCAGGTGCCCGGCGAGGGTGTCGGCGTCGGTGTGTTCCAGGTCGCAGACGACCGGTTGCGCGCCGGCGGCGCGCAGCGCGGCCTCGTGGTCGGGGTTGCGGATCAACCCGACGGCGGTGTCGCCGCGGCCGGCGAGTTCCCGCTCCAGCAGTTTGGCGATCTTCCCGTGGCCCCCGGCGATGACGACGCGCATGCCCTCAACCTAGTCGCGGGACGGGCCGCCCGCCGGGGTCCCGCACGTCGCGGGCGGCGCGGTGACGGCGGTCACCGCCGGCGGTGGCGGTCGCCGCGCGGCGGCCGGCGAGGCAGCATGGACACCGTGACCGAGACGTTCGACGCGTTGACCCGGCTGGTGGGCGCCGGGGACGTGGTGGTGCTCAGCGGCGCCGGCCTGTCCACCGAGTCGGGCATCCCGGACTACCGGGGGCCCTCCGGCGCGGCCCGCCGGCACACCCCGATGACCTACCAGGCGTTCACCCGCGACCCGCACGCGCGGCGGCGGTACTGGGCGCGCAGCCACCTGGGCTGGCGGATGATCGCGCGGGCCGCCCCGAACGACGGGCACCGGGCGGTGGCCCGGCTGCAGCGCGCCGGCCTGCTCGGCGGGATCATCACCCAGAACGTCGACGGCCTGCACACCGCCGCCGGCGCCACCGGGGTGATCGAGTTGCACGGCCGTCTCGACGAGGTGACCTGCCTGGACTGCGGCAACCTGACCTCCCGCGACGAGCTGCACCGGCGGCTCACCGAGGCGAATCCGGGTTTCGACGCGCACGTCGCGCACGTGAACCCCGACGGTGACGTGGACCTGCCCGTCGCGGCGGTGGCCCGGTTCCGCACCGTCGACTGCGGCATCTGCGGCGCCGGCATGCTCAAACCCGACGTGGTGTTCTTCGGCGAGACGGTGCCCGCGCCCCGGGTCGCCGACTGTTTCGCCCACGTCGAGCGGGCCCGGGCGCTGCTGGTGCTCGGCTCGTCCCTGACCGTCATGTCGGGGCGCCGGTTCGTGCTGCGCGCCGCGAAGCTGGGCATCCCCGTGGCCATCGTCAACCAGGGCCCCACCCGCGGCGACGGGTACGCCTCGCTCACCCTCGACGAGCCCCTGGGCGCCACGTTGGCCGCCCTGGCCGACCGGGTCGCCGCCGCCGCGGTGCCCGCCGCCGCGGTGTGACCGCCCCCGGAGCGGGGTACGACATGAGCCGGAAACATGGTCGCTGGTAGCGTTGACCATGCCGGTACCACCCACGTGGGAGAGACCGCCCGGGAACCGCCCGGACGGCGCCGAAGGGGCAGATTCTCCCCGGAACCTCTCAGGCAAAAGGACCACGTGGGCAGGCGCTGTGGAGCGCGTCAGCGCGACTCAGGGGGAGGCCGACCCGTCGACCTCGCCCCCACAAGGAGCGCAGCGCATGACCGCAGAGCAGTTCGCCGACCGGCACATCGGCCCCGGCCCGGACGACGAGCGCCGGATGCTGGAGACCGTCGGGCACAGCTCCATCGACGAGCTGATGGACGCCGCGATCCCCGAGGTGATCCGCTGGCACGGCGCCCTGGACCTGCCCGCCCCGGCCAGTGAGCGGGAGGCCATCGCCGAGCTGCGCGCGCTGGCCGCCCGCAACACCGTGGCCGTTTCCATGATCGGGCTGGGCTACCACGGCACGCACACCCCCGCGGTGATCCGCCGCAACGTGCTGGAGAACCCCGCCTGGTACACCGCGTACACGCCGTACCAGCCGGAGATCAGCCAGGGCCGGCTGGAGGCGCTGCTGAACTTCCAGACCATGGTCACCGACCTGACCGGGCTGGCCACCGCCAACGCCTCCATGCTCGACGAGGGCACCGCCGCGGCCGAGGCCATGACCCTCGCCCGCCGCGCGAGCCGGAGCAAGAGCCCGGTGTACGTGGTCGACGCCGACACCCTGCCGCAGACCATCGCGGTGATCGCCAGCCGCGCGGAGCCGCTCGGCATCGACGTGCGGGTGCTCGACGTGGAGCGCGACGAGCTGCCGGGCGAGTTCTTCGGCCTGCACCTGCAGTACCCGGGGGCGTCCGGGGCGGTCCGCGACCACGGCCGGCTCGTGGAGGCCGCGCACGCCGCCGGCGCCCTGGTGACCGTCGCCGCGGACCTGCTGGCGTTGACGCTGCTGCGCCCGCCCGGCGAGATCGGCGCCGACATCGCCGCCGGCACCACCCAGCGCTTCGGTGTGCCCATGGGCTTCGGCGGCCCGCACGCCGGCTACCTGGCCGTCCGCTCCGGCCTGGAGCGGATGCTGCCCGGCCGCCTCGTCGGGGTGTCCAAGGACGCCGACGGCAACCCCGCCTACCGGCTGGCGTTGCAGACCCGCGAGCAGCACATCCGCCGGGAGAAGGCGACCAGCAACATCTGCACCGCGCAGGTGCTGCTGGCCGTGATGGCCGGCATGTACGCCGTCTACCACGGCCCGGACGGGCTGCGGGCCATCGCCCGGCGTACCCATGCGGCGGCGGCGCGGCTCGCGGCCGGGCTGCGCGCCGGGGGCGTGCAGGTCGCGGACGTCGCGTTCTTCGACACCGTCACCGCCACCGTGCCGGGCCGGGCCGCCGAGGTGGTGGCCGCCGCCGCGCAGCGCAACGTGAACCTGCGGCTGGTCGACGCCGACCGGGTCGGTGTCTCCTGCGACGAGACCACCACGGCCGCGCACCTGGCGGCCGTGTGGGCGGCGTTCGGCGTGGCCGGGGTCGACGGCGAGGTGGACGCGGACCTGCCGGCGCAGTTCCGGCGCACGAGCGACTTCCTCACCCACCCGGTGTTCCGCACCCACCACTCGGAGACGGCGATGCTGCGCTACCTGCGCCGGCTGTCCGACTTCGACTACGCCCTGGACCGGGGCATGATCCCGCTGGGGTCGTGCACCATGAAGCTGAACGCCACCACCGAGATGGAGCCGGTCACCTGGCCGGAGTTCGCCCACCTGCACCCGTTCGCCCCGGCCGAGCAGACCGCCGGCTACCGGGAGCTGATCGCCCAGCTGGAGGGCTGGCTGGCCGAGGTCACCGGCTACGACGCGGTAAGCGTGCAGCCCAACGCCGGGTCCCAGGGGGAGCTGGCCGGGCTGCTGGCCATCCGGGCCTACCACCGGCAGCGCGGCGAGGGCCACCGCGACGTGTGCCTGATCCCGTCGTCGGCGCACGGCACCAACGCCGCCTCCGCGGTGATGGCCGGCATGCGGGTCGTGGTGGTCGGCTGCGACGCCGACGGCAACGTCGACCTCGTCGACCTCGACGCGAAGATCGACAAGCACCGGGACGCGCTCGCCGCGATCATGGTGACCTACCCGTCGACCCACGGGGTGTACGAGACGGGCATCGCGCAGCTGTGCGCGAAGGTGCACGACGCCGGCGGGCAGGTGTACGTCGACGGGGCGAACCTCAACGCCCTCGTCGGCTTCGCCAAGCCGGGCCGCTTCGGGGCGGACGTGTCGCACCTGAACCTGCACAAGACGTTCTGCATCCCGCACGGCGGCGGCGGCCCCGGCGTGGGCCCGGTGGCGGTGCGGGCGCACCTGGCGCCGTTCCTGCCCGGCGACCCGCTGGCCGCGCACGTCGACGGGCGGCCGGCGATCTCCGCGGCCAACCACGGGTCGGCGGGGATCCTGCCGATCCCGTGGGCGTACCTGCGGATGATGGGCGCCGAGGGGCTGGCCCGGGCCACCGGCGTGGCGGTCTTCGCGGCCAACTACGTGGCCGCGCGGCTGCGGCACCACTACCCGGTGCTGTACGCCGGCAACAAGGGCCTCGTGGCGCACGAGTGCATCCTGGACCTGCGGCCGCTGACGAAGGCGACCGGCGTGACCGTCGACGACGTGGCGAAGCGGCTGATCGACTACGGCTTCCACGCGCCGACGATGTCGTTCCCCGTGGCGGGGACGCTCATGGTGGAGCCGACCGAGAGCGAGGACCTGGCCGAGCTGGACCGGTTCTGCGACGCGATGATCGCCATCCGCGAGGAGATCGACAAGGTCGGCTCGGGGGAGTGGCCGGCGGGGGACAACCCCCTGGCCAACGCGCCGCACACCGCGGCGATGGTGTCGGGTGACGAGTGGCCGCACCCGTACCCGCGGTCGGTGGGCGCGTACCCGGCCGGAACGGACCGGGCGGGGAAGTACTGGCCGCCGGTGCGGCGGATCGACGGCGCGTACGGAGACCGGAACCTGGTCTGCTCGTGCCCCGCGCCGGAGGCGTTCGAGAACTGATGCGGTACGCCGGGGCGGTGCAGTGCCGCCGCCCCGGCCGGCGGCGCCGGCGCGTACGCTCGGCGACGGAGCGTGATCGTCTAGGCGACGAGAGCGTGCCGGGCGGGGCCGCGGTGCGGGGCGATGGTGCTGCCGTCGGGGAGCAGCTCACCGGTGTCCTCGAAGACGATGACACCGTTGCAGAGCAGGCTCCAGCCCTGCTCAGGGAAGCAGGCGAGGACGCGTGCGGCTTCGCGATCCGTCGCCTCAGCGGAGGGGCAGGTGGGTAGGTGCTGGCACATCGGGTTCTCCGGACTGTGGGGGCACTGTGTCATGGTTCACATGACCAGTGACGCACAGTACCAAGCGCAAGCGCGCGCTATCGAGCAAGGATGCGGCTTGTTCACCCGAAATCGGCTGAACGGATGAGTGTGAACCGACCGGACGGCGTGGAAGCGCTCCCAACGATGGGGGTCGACGCGCCCGGATCGCCACCCGGTTGCCGGGGCCGGCTCGTGGAACGGGCCCGCCTGGAATGGTGGCTCGCCGACGGCGGCGACCCGACCGCGCTCGCCGAGGACTTCCTGGCCACGCACGGCGTCGCCCTGTCCGACCTGGCCCGGCCGGCCGCCCACGACCCGCACGGGACCTGCGGCGCCGCCCTGTTCCTGTCCGCCGCGGCGGGGGCCCGGGCCGCCGGCGGCCCGGCGGGCGCGCCCACCCCGGCGCCGGCGCTGCCGGACCTCGTGGTGGTGGTCTACGGACACGCCGACCGGCCCGCCCCGCCGCCGCCCGCCGCACGGGCCGGCGGCTGGTGGCTCGGGCAGTGGCGCGACAGCTGGACCCCCGCCGCGCACGCCCACGCCGTGACGGCGGTCCGGGCGGCCATCGGGCGCGGGGACGTCTACCAGGTCAACCTGGTCGGCCACGCCGCCGCCGGCTACACCGGGGACCCCCGGCCCGCCCTCGCACGGCTGGCCGCGCTGCCGGGCGCCCGCTACGGCGGCACCCTGTCCGGGCTCGGCTGGGCGATCGGCTGCGCCTCCCCGGAGACGCTGATCGCGCTCGAACACGGCCGCCTGGTCACCCGACCGATCAAGGGAACCCGCCCGGCCACCCCGGCCGGCCGGCGGGAACTGCTCGCCTCCGCCAAGGAACGCGCCGAGCACGTGATGATCGTCGACCTGGAACGCAACGACCTGGCCCGGGTGGCCCGCACCGGGTCCGTGCGGGTGGACGAGCTGTTCGCCGTACGCCGGTGGTGCGACCTGTGGCAGGCCGAGTCGACGGTGTCCGCGGCGCCCGCCGACGGTCTGGGCCTGGCCGACCTGCTGCGCGCGGTCTGCCCCGGCGGCTCGGTGACCGGCGCCCCGAAGCTCGCCGCGCTCGACGAGATCGCCGCCCTGGAGCCGGTGGGCCGCGGCGCCAGCATGGGCGCGCTCGGCTGGGTCGGACCGGGCCGCGTCGACCTGGGGTTGACCATCCGCACCGCCGCCGCGGACGCCGAACGGCTGCACCTGTGGGCCGGCGGCGGCATCACCTGGGGCAGCGACCCGGCCGCCGAGGTCGCCGAGGCCGCCGCGAAGGCCGCCCCGATCCGCGCGCTGCTCGCCGCCACCTGACCCGCCCGCTGCTCGCCGGCCTCGTCCACGCGCTGCCCGTCGCCGCCTGATCCACGCCGGTCTGGCGCGCTGCCTGACCGCCCCGTGCGCGCGCTGCTCGCGTCGGCCGACCCGCGTTGGCCCGGTGCTGCCGGTTCGCGGTGGGTGGCGTGGGCTCAGGCGCGGGCGAAGTCGTCCAGGGCGGCGACCACCCGCTCGCCTACGCCGTGGCCGCTGCCGTGGCCGCCGGACTCGACGATCTCCAGGCGGGCGTCGGGCCACGCCTGGGTGAGCTGCCAGGCGATGTCCGGCGGGCCGCTGACGTCCAGGCGGCCCTGCACCAGCACGCCCGGGATGCCGGCGAGCTTGCCGGCCTCGCGCAGCAGCTGCCCGTCGGGCAGGAATCCCAGGTTGCTGAAGTAGTGGGTGACCAGCCGGGTGAAGCCGGCCCGGAACACCGGGTCGGCGTAGCGGAGGCTGGGCTTGAAGCCGCCGGCCAGGGAGACGTGCACGTCCTCCCAGGCGCACCAGTCCCGGGCGGCCCGGTCGCGCACCTGCGGGTCCGGGTCGTTGACCAGCCGGGCGTACGCGGCGGACAGGTCACCGTCGCGCTCGGCCGCGGGCACGCCGTCGCGGAACCGCGCCCATTCCTGCGGGAAGATCCGGCCCATGTCCCGGGTGACCCAGTCGATCTCCCGGCGGGTGTTGGCGACCACGCTGAACAGCACCAGCGCCGTGACCCGCTCCGGGTGGCGCTGGGCGTACGCGAGGGACAGCGACGAGCCCCAGGACGCGCCGCAGAGCAGCCAACGGTCGACGCCCAGGTGCGCGCGCAGCCGTTCCATGTCGGCCAGCAGGTGGGCGGTCGTGTTGACCGACAGGTCGGTGGCCGGGTCGCTGGCGGGCGGGGTGCTGCGGCCGCAGCCGCGCTGGTCGAACAGGATGATCCGGTAGGCGGCCGGGTCGAACAGCTGCCGCCAGGAGGCGCCGGCGCCGGAGCCGGGGCCGCCGTGCACCACGAGGGCGGGCCGGCCGTCGGGGTTGCCGCAGGTCTCCCAGTGGATCCGCTGGCCGTCGCCGACGTCGAGCTGGCCCTGCGCGTACGGCTCGATCGGTGGATACATCGGGTGCCCTCCCACGGCCCGGATACAACAGCGCTGTTACATTAGCGGACGTGACCGCCACCCCCGACCGCGAGGCCCTCGGCACCCTTCTGCGCCACGTCCTGGAGGTGCTCGACGGCGACGTGGCCGCCGTCTACGCCGACCTCGACCTGGCGGACTACCGGCCCCGCTACTCACCGCTGGTGCGGGTCCTCGTCGCCGACGGGCCCCTCGCGATCCGAGACCTGGCCGCCCGCGTCGGCGTCACCCACTCCGCGGCCAGCCAGACCGTCGCCCAGATGGCCCGTGCCGGACTCGTCGACCTCGCCCCCGGCGCGGACGCCCGGCAGCGCATCGTCACCCTCACCGATGGGGCGCGCGCCCTCCTGCCGGTGATCGAGGCCGAGTGGGCGGCCACCACGACGGCCATGCGCCGGCTCGACGCCGAGCTGCCCGTACCCCTGGCCGACGAGCTGTACGCGGTGCTCGCCGCGCTGCGCCGCCGCCCGCTGCGCGACCGGATCGCCGACACCGGCCTGGCGCCCACCCGGCCGGCCTGACCGCTTCTGCCGCCGATCCATCGCCCGGCCCGGCCTGGCCGGCTCCGGCTCGGGTCGCCTCCCGCCGCCGCTGAGCCGCGCGCGCCGCCGGCGCCCGAGCCGCGCCCGGCCCGTGGGGATTCGGCCGGGCGCGGCCGGGTTTCAGCGCCCGAGGCGCTGCCAGCGGCGCACGGACAGCGGCAGGAACACGGCGACCAGCAGCAGTGGCCAGGCCACCGCCAGGGCCACGGCGTGCTCGGCGGGCCAGGACTCGGCGCCCCAGCCGGGGTTGCCGAACAGCTCCCGGCCGGCGGCGACGGTGGCCGACAGCGGATTCCAGGCGGCGACGGCGGCGAGCCAGTCCGGCATGGTGGCCGGGGCGACGAACGCGTTGGAGGCGAAGCCCAGCGGCCACACGAGGATCTGCAGCGCGGCCACGGTCTCGGGGCGGCGCAGCAGCAGCGCCAGGTAGACCCCGAGCCAGATCATCGCGAAGCGCAGGAGCAGCAGCAGCGCCACGGCGGCCAGGGCGCGCAGCGGGCCGCGGTGCGGCTGCCAGCCGACCAGGACGCCGCAGCCGAGCACCACCGCGAGGGCCGCCGCGGAGTGCAGCAGGTCGGCCAGGGCCCGGCCGGTGACCACCGCGGCGCGGCTCATCGGCAACGACCGGAACCGGTCGGTCACCCCGCGCGCGGTGTCCAGGGCCACCGCCGTGTAGGTGGTCTCCACACCGAAGAGCATGGTCATGGCCACCATGCCGGGCAGCAGGAACTCCCGGTAGCCGGCGCCGTCGGGGACGGCCATGGCGCCGCCGAAGAGGTAGCCGAACATCAGCAGCAGCAGGACGGGGAAGAGCAGCCCCACCAGCACCTCGCCGGGGCGGCGCGCCCAGTGGGCGAGGGTGCGGCCGGTCAGGGTGGCGGTGTCGGCGACAACCCAGCGGGCCCGGGACAGCGGCAGGACGGTCACGCCGGCACCTCCGTGCGGGAGTCGGTGAGGTGCAGGAACACCTCGTCGAGGGTGGGGCGGCGGACCGCCACGTCGCCGGCGCGCAGGCCGGCGGCGTCAACGGCGCGCAGCACCGCGGCCAGGGCGGCGACCCGGTCGGTGACCGGGACGCTGAGCCGCAGCGCGGTGCGGTCGACGGTGGGCGCGACACCGGTGGCGGCGGTGATCGCGGCCGCGGCCGGGGCCAGGTCGTCGGGGTGGTGCAGCACCACGTCGACGCGGTCGCCGCCGAGGGTGGACTTCAGTTCCTCCGGGGTGCCGGCCGCGCTGACCCGGCCGTGGTCGAGCACCCGCACGGTGTCGGCCAGCCGGTCGGCCTCCTCCAGGTACTGGGTGGTCAGCAGCACGGTGGCGCCGGCGTCGACCAGGCCGCGGACGGCGTCCCAGACGTCGCTGCGGGCGCGCGGATCCAGGCCGGTGGTGGGTTCGTCGAGGAACAGCACCGGCGGGTCGACGATCAGCGCGGCGGCCAGGTCCAGCCGCCGGCGCATCCCGCCGGACCAGGTGGCCACCGGCCGGTCGGCGGCCGCGCTCAGGTCGAAGCGGTCGAGCAGCTCGTCGGCGCGGGCCGCCGCCCGGGCCGGGGAGAGGTGGTGCAGCCGGCCGAAGAGCACCAGATTCTGCCGGCCGCCGAGGATCTCGTCGACCGCCGCGTGCTGGCCGACCAGGCCCAGGTGCGCGCGGGCCCGGTCGGCCTGCCGGCGTACGTCGAACCCGGCGACCCGGGCCACCCCGGCGTCGGCGCGCAGCAGGGTGGTCAGGATGCGCACCAGGGTGCTCTTGCCGGCCCCGTTCACCCCGAGCACGGCGCACACCGTGCCGGGCGGCACGACCAGGTCGACCCCGTCGAGGGCGACCAGGTCGCCGTAGCGCTTGCGCAGGCCGTGCGCCTCGATCGCCGGTCCGTCCCGTCCCATGGCCCCTCCGATCATCGTTCCGGTACGGCGTACCGTACACCATACGACAAGGGGGGTCGGTACAGTCGGCGGGTGACCACCGAGTACAGCGGCACCGGGGACCCGGCGCGCAGCCTCGCCCTGCTCTGGCGTACCCGGGAGAAGGTCAGCCGCAAGGGCGGCGACCTGTCCGTGGAGCGGATCGTGCGGGCGGCCATCGAGGTCGCCGACGCCGAAGGGTTGGCCGCGCTGTCCATGCGCCGGGTCGCCGAGCGGCTCGGGGTGGGCACCATGACCCTCTACACCCACGTGCCCGGCAAGGGCGAACTGCTCGACGTCATGCTCGACACCGTCTACGGCGAGACCGCCCGCCCCGACGAGGTGCCGGGCGGCTGGCGGGCCCGGCTGGCGCAGATCGCCCGGGAGAACTTCGCCCTCTACCTGCGCCACCCGTGGCTGTTGCAGGTCGCCACCACCCGGCCGCCGCTGGGCCCGAACGTGATCGCCAAGTACGAGTACGAGCTGCGCGCCGTCGACGGGATCGGCCTGACCGACCTGGAGATGGACGCCGTGGTCACCCTCGTCACCGGCTACGTGCACGGCGCGGCCCGCCCCGCCGTCGAGACGGCCCAGGCCAGCCGGGACACCGGGATGACCGAGCAGCAGTGGTGGCACGCGCACGCCCCGTACCTGGAGAAGGTCCTCGACCCGGGCCGGTTCCCGCTCGCCGCCCGGGTGGGCACCACCGCCGGCCAGGAGTACCAGGCCGCCGGGGACCCGGCCCGCGCCTTCGAGTTCGGGCTGGCCCGCCTCCTCGACGGCATCGAGGTCCTGGTCCGCGACCGGCGGGTGCGGCACCGACCGGCGTAACGGGCGGTTAGCCTTCCGGGCATGACTATGCGCCCGATCCGGATCATCGGCGACCCCGTGCTGCGCACCCCGTGCGAGCCGGTGACCAGTTTCGACGCCGAGCTGCGCGCGCTCGTGCAGGACCTCATGGACACGCTGCTCGGCGCGCCCGGCCGCGCCGGGGTGGCGGCCCCGCAGATCGGGGTGAACGCGCAGGTGTTCGTCTACGACGCCGACGGGCACCGCGGCCACCTCATCAACCCGACGCTGGAGCTGTCCGAGGAGCGCCAGGACGACGACGAGGGCTGCCTGTCCATCCCCGGGCTCTACTTCCCGACGCCGCGGGCCATGCACGCCACGGCGCACGGCGTCGACCAGCACGGCCAGCCGCTGACCATCACCGGCAGCGGGTTCCTGGCCCGCGCGTTGCAGCACGAGACCGACCACCTGCACGGCCGCCTGTACGTGGACACGCTGCGCGGTGACACCCGCCGCCGGGCGCTGCGGGAGATCCGCGCCGGCCGGTTCGACTCGCCCAGCCGGGGCCGCTGACTCCCGCGGTGCGGGGGTGGCGCGACGGCCACCCCCGCACGGTCGGTCGCGACGGGTCACTTCGGCGGCGGAGCCACCAGGCAGGTCGCGGTCGAGGTGTTACCGGAGTCGTCCACGCCGGTGATGATCGCGTCGCCGCGCAGCGTCACCTTGTAGTCGATGTCGCCGGTGCCGTCCTTCACGCGGGACTGCGCGCCCGGCGCCTGCACCAGCTTGATCTTCGTGCCGGCCGGGAACGGGCCGAACCGCACCGACGGGTCGGCGGCGTCGGAGATGTACACCTGGACCGCCGTGTCGACGATGTCGGTCGAGGTCAGCTGGTAGAAGCCGTCCGGGTTGTACGAGCCGGGGGTGTTGTCGCCGCTGGGGTTGTTGGTCGGCACGCACAGCGTGTCCGGCGCGGTGGTGTCGACCACCCGCATCACCGCGGTGTCGCTGCCGGTGTTGCCGGCGGCGTCGGTGGCGGTGCAGGTGACCGTGGTGGCGCCCAGCGGGAAGGTGCTGCCCGGCGGCGGCGCGCAGGTCGGGGTGAGCGGACCGTCGACGTTGTCGGTGGCGCTCGCCGGGTAGTTGATCACCGCGCCGGCGGGGCTGGTGGCCTCCACGGTCCGGTCGTCCACGACCACCGTCGGCGGGGTCACGTCGTTGACCGTCACCGAAATGTGCTCGACGAACGCCGGCCCACCGGAGAGGCCGTTGAGCAGGAAGTCCACCGTGCAGTGCAGGGTGGCGCCCTGCGGGGCGTCGCCGGCGACCGTGATGGTCTCGGCGAACGGCACGTCGGTGCCGCTCTGCTGGGTCTTCGACGGCGCGTCGAAGCTCACCGACAGGCCCGGGTCGCAGACCACCTGCGGGGTGACGGTCACGTCGAGGTCCCGCAGCCCGGACAGGATCGCCGCGGTGACGGTGTCCGGGGCGCTGCCCACCACCTGCCCACCGGTGGCGGCGGCCACGGTGGTGGCCTGGCCGAGCGCGTCGAGGCCGCCGCCCCCGCCGGTGACGTCGACCGCGAGCACGCGGGCGTCGTCGGCCTGCAGCGCGGCGGTGGCCTGCGCCAGGGTGTGCCCGGCGCTCGGGTCGTGGCTGGGCGCGTCACCGACCAGCACCACGATCCGGCTGCTGCCCGAGCGGTAGGCGATGCCCCCGTCGGAGACCTGGAACAGCCCGTTCACCCACGCCTCCGGGACGTCGCCGCCGCCCCCCGCGGCCAGCCCGTCGACCGCGTTCTGCAGCGCGGTGGCGTCGCCGGTCAGGTTCTGCCGGACCCGGAACAGCTCCGCGCCGTCACCCTCGTCGCGGTAGGAGGCCACCGCGAACTGTGCGCTGGGCTGCGCCCCGCGCACGTTGTTGATCACCTGTTGCAGGTTGGTGCGGACGTTCGCGATCGCCGCGCCCATGCTGCCGGTCGTGTCGACCAGCAGCACCACGTCCGGGTTCGGCGGGATCGGCGGCGTCGAGACGACCTTGCTGATCGGAATGGTGGCGCCGGGGTCCGCGGACCGGTCCACGGTGGCCGGGTCGACGCCGGGCGCCGCCCAGGCGGGCGTGGCCACCGCGGTCAGCACCGCGGTCACGGCGGCGGCCACGGTCACCGCCGTTCTTCGCCCGGAGGGCACTGCTGTGAAACCCATCGTGTCTCCTTCAGCTCCGCCGCGCCCGCCCCGGGCACGGCCTCGAAGGCAGACGCTAGGGGCTGGGCCGCCCGGCGCCGGTCAGACACAAGCCCAGGTCAGGGTCGGGTTGTTGACCCGGCGTGGCGGCTGGACACGACAGACTGACCGGTCAGCCGGTCACGGAAGGCGATGCAGCGCGCACTCGGTGAAGTCGGCCACCCGGGTGAACCCCAGCCGCTCGTACAGGCGCACCGCGGGGACGTTGTCGGCCTTCACGTTGAGCGTCACGTGGTCCACGACGCCCCGCATCCCGGCGCACAGCGCCGCCACGGCCGCCCCGGCCAGACCCCGCCCCCGCACGTCCGGGTGGGTGGTCACGTTGCCCAGGGCGGCCACCCGCCACGTCGGCGACCACACGTGCACCCCGGCCACCGCGACCAGCCGGCCGGCCTCCCGCACCCCCACGTACCGGCCGGTGTCCAGCATCCGCGGGTCGAACCAGTTCCCCGGGTACGCGGCCGCGTACAACTCCAGCAGCTCCGGCAGGTCGGCGCGGCCCAGCGGCTCCCCGGCCGGGGACACCGCCGCCAGCCGCGCCGGATCGGTCAACGCCATCCGGTGATGCACGGCGGCGTCGGACACCGCGTACCAGCGGGCCACCGTGGCCTCCAGGCCGGGGGAGAGGTGCGCCCACAGCCGGGCCGGCAACACCGGCGCCGCCTCCGTCAGCAGCGCCGCCAGGTCCCCGGCGCGCTCCGGCGGCGCGAACGCCAACAGCGTGGGCAGCTCGACACCGTGGTAGAGCAGCACCACCTCCTCGCCCCGACGGAACCAGGAGGTGTACGGCCAGAAGAAGTCGTCCAGGTCACCCAGCTGGTACGCGTGCAGCACCGGATCCCGGCCCAGCAACTCGGCGAGGACGGCGCGGTCGTGTTCGGCGCGGACAGCCACCCGCCGATGATCACACGCCGGCGGTCAACGCCTCACGCCGCCATCCACTGGTCGTAACCCAGCTTGCCCACCAACGCCAGCACCACCACCAGCAGCACCACCCGCACGAAACCCGCACCGCGCCGCAACGCCATCCGCGCGCCCACCGCCGCCCCCGCCACGTTGCACACCGCCATGGCCGCGCCCAACAGCCACCACACGTGCCCGGTCGCCGCGAACACCACAAGCGCCCCCAGGTTCGTGCCCGCGTTGACCACCTTCGCCATCGCCGAGGCGTGCACGAAATCCGACCCCAGCAGCGCAGTGAACGCCAACACCAGGAACGTGCCTGTACCCGGGCCGATCAACCCGTCGTACAGGGCGATGCCCAGCCCCGCCACCGCCACGGCCACCACCACCCGCGTCGGCGTACGCCGCTCCGGATGCGACACCACACCCAACCGCGGCCGGGCCAGCACGAACACCGCCACCGACACCAGCACCACCAGCACCACCGGCCGGTACGCACCCCCCGGCACCGCCCCCGCAAGCGCCGCGCCCAACCCGGCCGTCAACACCGCCAGCCCCGCCGCCGGACCCGCCACCGCCCAGTCCAACTTCGTACGCCGCGCGTACGTCACCGCCGCCGTCGACGTACCGAAGATCGCCGCCAGCTTGTTCGTGCCCAACGCCGTCGCCACCGGCACCCCCGGCGCACCCAGCAGCAACGCCGGCAACAGCAACAGGCCCCCGCCGCCCACCACGGCGTCCACCCAGCCCGCCAGGGCGGCCGCGCTCAACAGGGTCGTCAGCGACAGAGGATCCACGGGCCGCATTCTGCCCAGCCCCACCACCCCGGCGAGACCGCCTGTGGCCAGCGTCACCGCAGCTCAGCGCCCCCGGCGCCGCCGCAACCACAACCCCACCGACGCCACCGCCACGAACACCAGCATCGAACACAGCAACGCCCTCAGCACCCGGCAAGCCTGCCACGCGGACGTAGGGTGTGCAGGTGCGCCTGGCCACCTTCAACCTGCTGCACGGGCGGTCCCTCACCGACGGGCTCGTCGACCCCGACCGGCTCGCCGCCGCCGTCACCGCCCTCGACGCCGACGTCCTCGCCCTGCAGGAGGTCGACCGCGACCAGTCCCGCAGCGGCAACCTCGACCTCACCGCCATCGCCGCCCGCGCCCTCGACGCCCCCGAACACCGCTTCGCCGCCGCCGTCGTGGGCACCCCCGGCGAACAGTTCCGCCCCCTCACCCACGACGACGACGGCCACGGCGAACCCCTCTACGGCATCGGCCTGGTCAGCCGTCACCCCGTCCGCTCCTGGCAGGTCACCCGGCTGCGGCCCGCCCCCGTCCGGTCACCCATCTACGTCCCCGGCCCCGGCGGCGGGCTCGTCCTGCTCCGCGACGAACCCCGCGTCGTGCTCGCCGCCGTCCTGGACACCCCGCACGGGCCGCTCACCGTCGCCGCCACCCACCTTTCCTTCGTGCCCGGCTGGAACATCCTGCAACTGCGCCGCGTCGTCCGCGCCCTGCGCACGCTGCCCGCGCCCCGGATCCTCCTCGGCGACCTCAACCTGCCCGCCGGACCCGCCGCGCTGCTGTCCCGCTGGCGACCGCTCGGCCGCCGCCCCACCTACCCGGCCGGGCAACCCCGCGTGCAACTCGACCACATCCTCGCCGACCGGCGCGGCCTGGACCGGCTGCCCCCGGTCACCGCCGTCGACACCCCGCTGTCCACCATCTCCGACCACCGGCCGCTCCTGGTCGACCTCGGCTGACCGCCGGAGCGCCTCAGCCCAGCCCGGACGCCCGCTGCGCCGCGCGCACCGCGTTGCGGAACAGCATCGCCACCGTCGTCGGACCCACCCCGCCGACCCGCGGCGTGATCGCCCCCGCCACCTCGGCACACGACTCGTCCACGTCCGGCAGCAACCGCCGCCCCTCGTACCGCACCCCGCCGCCGACCACCACACCACCCGGACGCACATGCTCCGGCTGGATGATCCCCGGCACCCCGGCCGCCGCCACCAGGATCTCCGCCCGCCGCGTGTACCGCGGCCAGTCCGGCACCCCCGTGTGCACCACCGTCACCGCCGCGTTCGCCGTCGGCCGCTTCTGCGCCAGCAGCATCGCCAACGGCCGGCCCAACGTGGCGCCCCGACCCAGGATCACCACTTCCCGGCCCGCCACCGGCACCCCGTGGAACGCCAGCAACGCCTCGATCCCCGCCGGCGTACACGGCAGCGGACCCGGCAACCCCAACGCCAACCGGCCCATGTTCACCGGGTGCATCCCGTCCACGTCCTTGTCCGGGTCCAGCTCCGCGAGCGCCCGGTCGTAGTCCAGGTGCCCCGGAATCGGATACTGCACCAGCACCCCGTGCACAGCCTTGTCCGCGTTGAAATCCGCCAGCACCGCGTGCAGATCCGCCTGCGACGCCGACGCCGACAGATGCACGTGCGGCGACACGAAACCCAGCTCCGCCGCCTGCCGCTGCTTGATCCGGATGTAACCCGCGCTCGCGTCGTCGTCGCCCACCAGCACCGTCGCCAACGCCGGCGTGACCCCCGCCGCCCGCAACGCCACCACCGACTCGGCGACCTCCGCCAACACCTGCTCCGCCACCGGCGCACCCGGCAGCAACCGCGCCGTCGTCGTACCCGAAGAAGACATGCCGCACCCCGCCCGCGGAGGCCCAGGCGGTCGACCCCCGCGACGAGCTCCCCGATGGTTGCCCATCCTCCGTGCCGCCAGTCGCGTTCACCCCTCAGCCTGCCACAGCGCGCTCCGCGACCGCATCCGCCACCGCCTGCCACCGCGGCAACGACCCCAGCAGCTCCGCGGCCCGCCGCCGCCGGTCCGCCACCGCCGCCACCTGAAGATCCGCCACCGCCGCCTCGAACGCCGGCCGCAACACCCGCTCCCGTGCCGGCGCGTCCACCGCCAGCACCGCGTGACACCGCGCGTACGTCACCACGACCCAGAACATCGCCTCCCGGTGCGCGCCCGCCGCCACCAGCTCCGCGCTCCCGTCCAGCACCACCGGCCGCCCCGCCGCCGACAGGTCCGCCACGAACGGAAACGGGGTACGCGCCATCCGCGCCGCCTCGTCGAACGTCACCGCCAACCCCGCCAGGTGCTCCCGCACCCGATCCGGCCCCACCCCGCCACCGTCCAGCGACGCCAGCAGCTCCGGATACCGGTCACCGAACCCGTACGCGGTCAGCACCTCCCGCGCCCGCACGTACCGCCGCCGCACCGTCGGATCCCGCAACCCCGCCACCGCCGGCCACACCGCCAGCACCGACGTCGGGAACACCCACCCCAGCACCTGCTCCGCCAGCGACGCCCGCTCGTCCAGCCGCGCCAACCCGTCCTCGATCCGCCGCCGCACCCCGGCACACCGCCGCCGCACCCACACCGGATCCGCGAACCCCGCCGCCACCCGCCCGCCGATACCCGACAGCCGACCCGACGGATCCGCGATCACCGCGCCCGTCCGGAACATCGGCGCGAACACCCACGACCCCAACACGTCCTCCGGCGACCCCAGCTCCGCCCAGGTCAGCGCCGAGACCTCCAACAGCACCCCACGGTGGACGAACTTGCCCACCTTCGCCGCCGGACCGTCCCGCACCAGCAGCACGTCCACGTCCGACCACGGCGGCAGCACCGCCTCGTCCGGCAGACCCACCGTCGACCCGCTGAAGAACGCACCCCCGATCGACGGGTCCCGGCGCATCTCCGCGCGCACCCACTCGACCGCCACCGCCCGCGCCACACCCACCCGCATCGCCCCATCCTGCTACCGGCGTCGGCGGTTGCCGATTCTCGCCGTATCAGCGCCGCACACAGGCTGTCGTCAAGAGAGCACGAAGAGTGCAGCATCGATAGCGGCTACTGCTTTATCGACGGGCTGGCGGGGGCGGTGCGCTGTGATGGTCTATTTCCCGATCCTCAAGGGCCGCGACGGCGAAATGAAGGCCATCAGCCAGCTGGAAGCGGCACTGGTTCCACTCATCGTGCCCGTGTTCGAGGTTCCGTCAAGCAGTGGGCGCGGACCGACCCAGGACGCTTACGCCTTCATCCAGAAGGCCCAGGAGGCGATTCCGCCAAACATGACCATCGCCGTCGACGCCCGCCACCTTCCCGAACCACGAGACGGCATTCGGCGCCCCATCCGCGACATCGCGAGCGACCTCCACGACTGGGGCATCCCCACACTGCCGGTCGCGCACCTGGACGACACCGCCGAACAGCTCGCCGACGTCGGAGCAGCAGCAGCGCTTCATGGCGGGCATGCCGTTGTCCTTCTCGGCGATGACCGCTCCGACCCGGACGAGGAGGAGGCCGAAGCGAAGTTGAGCCGAGTGCTGGCAGAGACCGGAGTTCGCGTCGAGGACTCTGTACTCATCCTGGACTTCTTCGAACTTCGGTCCGAACGAGACGTGACCCGCGTCGAGCCCATCGTCCGCAAGTGCATCTCCTGGGCTCGGCAATACCGCTGGAAGTCGATCACCGTCGTCGCTGGTGCCATGCCAGAGACCCTCTCCCACCTACCGACTCATGTCGCGACACCTGTCCGACGATGGGATCTGGAGTTGTGGAGACGGGTCCGGGACCTCGGCGTCGCTTACGGCGATTACGGCATCGCCCATCCGAGGATGGTGCACGGAGGGTGGGCTCCGAAGCCCAGCCTCCGCTACACCGACAGCGAAGTGTGGTGGGCCTACCGCTGGGCCAGGGAAGGCGGCGGCAACGCTTCCATGTACGACCTGTGCAAGGCTCTGACCGCAGCGGACCACTGGCCGCCGGATGGACGCCAGCACTCCTGGGGCGACAGCCAGATCGCGCTCCGGGCGGCCGGCATCGGTGGACCCGGTAATGCCACCAGTTGGCGGGCCTGGGGCACCTCCCATCACCTCGCCCACGTGTCGGCACAGCTGTTCGACGAATTCGGCCGAGACTGACTTCCGTCACTCGCGCGAAGCCCGCACGTCGGCGCATGCCTTAACTGACCCGCTCGCCCAATAGATGGTTCAGGGCCCGGTTCGTGCGGTTCGACGCCACCGCCGCGCGCTGCTGGCCGGCCGTCACCTCGATGTACGTCTGCGACGACGCCAACGACGCGTGCCCCAGCAACCGCATGATCTCCGCCGCGCTCGCCCCGTCCTCGGCCAACCGCGTCGCGAACGTGTGCCGCAACGCGTGCAGCCGCGCCCCCCGCGGCACCCGGTCGTTGATCCCCGCCCGCCGGTAACAGGACTCCACCAGGTACTGCAGGCCGCCCCGCCGCAGCGGCTCACCCCGCCGGTCGAGCAGCAGCGCCGAGTCCGGACGGACACTGCGCGCCCCGAACCGCCGCCGCCGGCTGTCCAGGTAGTCCGCCAGCACCCGGTCCACGCCCGCCTCGATCGGCACCGTCCGCGGCCGCCCACCCTTGCCCGCCACGTCGACCCGGCGCTCGCCGGCCCGGCCGGCCACCGACGCCACCCGCAGCGCCAGCAGCTCCGACAGGCGCAGCCCCGCGCACAGCGCCAACGCCAGCACGGCCAGGTCCCGCTCCGGCCACGGGTCGCGCTGCCGGCCGTCCTCCCGGGCCACCGCGGCCAGCAGTTCCTCCGGGGTGTCCTCGCCGCGCAACGGCTTGGGCTGGGGGAGCGGGGTGCGGGGCCGCCCCACCGCCGGCATCGGATTCCCCGGTACGACGCCCTCGGCGACGAGGAACGTGAAGAAGCTGTTCCACGTCGACCAGGCACGGTGGACCGAGGCGGCGGCGCGGGGCGCGGCGAACCGGGCGAACGCCGCGCGCATGACCCGGGGGGACAGGGCGGAGACGGGAAGCCGGTCGAGGGGGAGGGGAGTGGTGCCGTCGTCGCCCGCCACCAGGCCAGCCACCGTGGTCAGGTCCCGTCGGTAGGCGGCCAGGGTGTGGGGGGAGGGCTTGCGGGTGGCCCGGGCGGTCAGGAACTCCTCGATCAACCGTCCTACCGGTTCGTCCGGTTTGTCATGCATAAGGCATATTATGCATGATTTTCGCGTTCCCGCCAGCGGTCAACGTGGGGGAGCGACCCGGGAAACCACTTGTCGCGGCACCCAGACTGGGTTCGTGGTGGACATCGACGAGGAACTCGTACGCCGGCTCGTCGCCGAACAGTTCCCGCGGTGGGCGTACCTGCCGGTCGCCGCCGTGGCCCGACAGGGGTGGGACAACCGGACCTTCCGCCTCGGTGAGCACCTCGTGGTGCGGCTGCCCAGCGCCGAGGGCTACGTGCCCGGCGTCGCCAAGGAGGACCGCTGCCTGCCCGCGCTGGCCCGCCACCTGCCGCTGCCCGTACCCGAACCGGTGGCCACCGGAGCGCCCGGCGCCGGCTACCCGTACCCCTGGTCGGTGCGACGCTGGCTGCCGGGCGACACCCTCGCGGCCGCCACGGAGGTCGACCGGCCGGCCGTGGCGCGCGACCTCGGCGCGTTCCTGACCGCGCTGCGGCGGGCGCCCACCGCCGCAGGTCCGGTGGCCGGGCGGCATTCCTGCTTCCGGGGCTGCCACCCGAGCGCCTACGGCGACGAGGTCGAGCAGGCCCTCGACGTGCTGGGCGGACGGGTGGACACGGCCGCCTGCCGGGACGTGTGGGCGGAGGCGCTCACCTCGGCCTGGCCGGCGGCGCCGGTCTGGTTCCACGGCGACGTGGCCGCCGGCAACCTGCTCGTGGCGCAGGGGCGGCTGTCGGCGGTCATCGACTTCGGCACCTGCGGCGTCGGAGATCCCGCCTGCGACCTGGTGGCGGCATGGACGTGGTTCGCCGGTCCGGAGCGTCGGCTGTTCCGGGAGTCGGCCGGCCTGCCCGACGATGCCTGGCGGCGCGCCCGCGGCTGGGCGCTGTGGAAGGCCCTCATCAAGCTGGCGGCCGACGACCGGGACGGGGAGCAGTGGCGGAGCCTGGCGGCGGTCCTCACCGACCCCGTCGTGGACTGAGGCCGGGGAGGGCCGGAACCTGCTTACTTGACATAATGTGCATTATCGACGTTACGAGTACGGCGACCGGTCAGGGCTGGAGGTCGACCATTCCCTTGCCGGTCCGGACGTCCAGCGGCACGGAAACCTGGTCGTGCGCGATCAGCCACGTGTCGTTGGTCTTCTCGAAGCCGTAGGTGATCCGCACCCACATGCCGTTCGTGGCCGTGCCGTCCTTCAGGGTGCCGCTGAGCCGGCCGAACGCGTGTCCGAACGCCACGTCCTCGCCCACGGTGAGGGTCAGGTCGCGGACCTCGTACGCCACCGTCTCGAAGACCGCGAACACGTTCGCCCAGTTGCTGAGTTTCGCGTCCACCCCGACGTGCTGCAGTGGTGGCTCGACGTCGAAGGACACCACGTTCGTGGTGTAGCGCTGTCTCAGGCTGTCGAGATCCTTGTCCCGGAGCCCTTCGATGATCTTGTTGATCTGCTGGCGGATCGTGGCTTCGTCCGCATCACGCTGACTGGGCATCGTTCCCCGTACCTCTCCCCCGCGTTGGGATCTTGACGCATCCGACACTATGGCTGATGACTCAGCGGCTCAGACTTATCTCCCGCTCCATGTGCGACAGCTTCTGCGGGTTGCGCACGGCGTAGAGGCCGGTGACGAGTCCGTCGTCGATGCGCACCGCCAGGACGGTGTCGACCTCGTCGCCCTGCTGGAGGATCAGCGCCGGGTAGCCGTTGACCTCGGCCGGACGCAGCGACATGAGGGCGGCGATCCGGCCCAGGCCGGCGGCCAGCAGGCGGCCCACCTTGTCGGCCCCCACGACGGGGCGCGGGACGGCCTGCCGGACTCCCCCGCCGTCGCCCAGGAACACGACGTCCGGTGCGAGGATGTCGAGCAGGCCCTGCAGGTCGCCGGTTTCCGTCGCCTTCCGGAACGCCTCCAGGGCGTCGCGGGTCTCGGCGGCGGACGTGACCCCGCGGGGCCGGCGTGCCGCGACGTGGCCGCGGGCCCGGTGGGCGATCTGGCGGACGGCGGCCTCGTTCTTGTCGACGGCCTCGGCGATCTCGTCGTAGGGCAGGTCGAACACCTCGCGCAGGACGAACACGGCCCGCTCGGTCGGTGTGAGGGTCTCCAGCACGAGCAGCATCGCCATCGAGACGCTGTCGGCCAGCTCGACGTCCTCGGCCACGTCGGGTGCGGTCAGCAGCGGCTCGGGCAGCCAGGGGCCGACGTAGGACTCCTTGCGGCGGCCGAGGGTGCGCAGCCGGGCGAGGGCCTGGCGGGTGGTGATGCGGACCAGGTACGCCCGTTGTTCCCGCACCGTGGCGAGGTCGACGCGTACCCAGCGCAGCCAGGTCTCCTGGAGGACGTCCTCGGCGTCGGCGGCCGAGCCGAGCATCTCGTAGGCGACGGTGAACAGCAGGTTGCGGTGGGCGAGGAACGCCTCGGTGGCGGGGTCCGGGCGGTCGTCGCGTGGGGTCTGCGCCGTGCCGGCCATGGGTGGCTCCTGTTCGGTTCTCGACGGTGTCGTCCATCAGATGCCGCTGCGGGCCGTCGTGTGACACCGACGGGCGTACGGATGGCTGTGGCGGTCGTCACGTGGTCGTTGTGTCACGGGGCTCGGGGTCGGCGGCATCTCGTGGTCGTCCGGTGCGACACCATCAGGAGGGACGAGCCATGGATGCTCGATTCGACATGTTCGCCAACGAGGTCGCCGTCAAGTTCGCCAAGCGGTTCGCCAACGCCGGCCTGGTCATCCACCAGTCGTCGCTGCCGAGGTCCACGCAGGAGCTGGTGTCGCTGCGCGCCAGCCAGATCAACGGGTGCGGCTGGTGCATCGACATGCACACGAAGGAGGCCGCGGCGGCCGGCGAGACGGCGGTGCGGCTCCACCTGGTCGCCGCCTGGCGGGAGTCGACCGTTTTCAGCGAGGCCGAGCAGGCGGCGCTGGCGCTCGCCGAGGAGGGCACCCGCCTCGCCGACGCCCACGAGGGGGTGTCGGACGAGACCTGGGCGGCGGTCCGCAAGCACTACGACGACGACCAGATCGCGGCGTTGGTCGCCCTGGTCGCGCTGATCAACGCGGCGAACCGGATGGCCGTGATCGTGCACCAGCGGGGCGGCTCCTACGAGCCGGGCATGTTCGCTGCCGCGTTGGGCTGACCGGTGGGCGGACCCGGCCCGGACCGAAACGGTCCGGGCCGGGCGCTCGGTGGCGCTCGCCCGCCTCAGGAGGACACCCGGTCAGTCGCCGACGTAGGCGGCGAGGTGTTCGCCGGTGAGGGTGGGGCGGGCGGCGACGAGGTCGGCGGGGGTGCCCTCGAAGACGATCCGGCCGCCGTCGTGGCCGGCGCCGGGGCCGAGGTCGATGATCCAGTCGGCGTGGGCCATGACCGCCTGGTGGTGTTCGATGACGATGACCGACTTGCCGGAGTCGACGAGCCGGTCGAGCAGGGCGAGGAGGTGCTCGACGTCGGCGAGGTGCAGGCCGGTGGTCGGCTCGTCGAGGACGTAGACGCCGCCGGTGGTGGCCATCTGGGTGGCCAGCTTGAGCCGCTGCCGTTCGCCGCCGGACAGCGTGGTGAGGGGCTGGCCGAGGGTGAGGTAGCCGAGCCCGACGTCGGCGAGCCGGTCGAGGATCTTGTGGGCGGCCGGGGTGCGCGCCTCGCCGTCGCCGAAGAACTCCTCGGCCTCGTTGACGGACATGGCGAGCACCTCGCTGATGTCGCGGCCGCCGAGGTGGTATTCCAGGACCGAGGCCTGGAACCGCTTGCCTTCGCATTCCTCGCAGGTGGTGGCGACGCCGGCCATCATGGCCAGGTCGGTGTAGATGACGCCGGCGCCGTTGCAGGCGGGGCAGGCGCCCTCGGAGTTTGCGCTGAACAGGGCGGGCTTCACGCCGTTGACCTTGGCGAAGGCCTTGCGGATGGGGTCGAGCAGTCCGGTGTACGTCGCGGGGTTGCTGCGGCGGGAGCCGCGGATGGCGCCCTGGTCGACGGTCACCACACCGTCGCGTCCGGACACCGAGCCGTGGATCAGTGAGCTCTTGCCGGAGCCGGCCACGCCGGTGACGACGGTGAGCACTCCGAGCGGGATGTCGACGTCGACGTTCTGGAGGTTGTGGGTGTCGGCGCCGCGTACCTCCAGCCGGCCGGAGGGGGTGCGGACCGACGGCTTGAGGTGGGCCCGGTCGTCGAGGTGGCGGCCGGTGCGGGTGCCGCTGGCCCGCAGGCCCTCGACGGTGCCCTCGAAGACGACTTCGCCGCCGGCGGTGCCGGCGCCGGGGCCGAGGTCGACGACGTGGTCGGCGATGGCGATGGTCTCGGGCTTGTGTTCCACGACGAGCACGGTGTTGCCCTTGTTGCGCAGTTGCAGCAGCAGTTCGTTCATCCGCTGGATGTCGTGGGGGTGCAGCCCGATGGTGGGCTCGTCGAAGACGTAGGTCACGTCGGTGAGCGAGGAGCCGAGGTGGCGGATCATCTTGGTGCGCTGTGCCTCCCCGCCGGACAGCGTGCCGGAGGGCCGGTTGAGGGAGAGGTAGCCCAGGCCGATCTTGACGAACGAGTCGAGGGTGGCGCCCAGGGCGGTGAGCAGTGGCGCGACGGAGGGTTCGTCGAGGGCTCGTACCCAGTCGGCGAGGTCGCTGATCTGCATGGCGCAGGCGTCGGCGATGCTGATGCCGGCGATCTTCGAGGAGCGGGCGGTGTCGTTGAGTCGGGTGCCGTCGCAGTCGGGGCAGGTGGTGAAGGTGACGGCGCGTTCCACGAAGGCCCGGATGTGGGGCTGCATGGCGTCGACGTCCTTGGCCAGGAACGACTTCTGGATCTTGGGGATGAGGCCCTCGTACGTCAGGTTGATGCCCTCGACCTTGATCTTGGTCGGCTCCTTGTAGAGAAGGTCGTGCAGTTCCTTCTTCGTGAACTTCCGGATCGGCTTGTCCGGGTCGAAGAAGCCGCAGCCGCTGAAGATGCGGCCGTACCAGCCGTCGACGCTGTAGCCGGGAATGGTCAGGGCGCCCTCGTTGAGCGACTTGCTGTCGTCGTACAGGGCCGACAGGTCGAAGTCGGTCACCGAGCCGATGCCCTCGCAGCGCGGGCACATGCCGCCGGTGATGGTGAAGCTGCGCCGTTCCTTCGTGGTCTGGCCGCCGCGTTCGATGGTGACCGCGCCGGCCCCACTGATCGAGGCGACGTTGAAGGAGAAGGCCTGGGCCGAGCCGATGTGCGGCTGACCGAGGCGGCTGAAGAGGATGCGCAGCATCGCGTTGGCGTCGGTGGCGGTGCCGACGGTGGAGCGGGGGTTGCCGCCCATCCGCTCCTGGTCGACGATGATCGCGGTGGTCAGCCCGTCGAGCACGTCGACCTCGGGGCGTGCCAGCGTCGGCATGAAGCCCTGCACGAAGGTGCTGTAGGTCTCGTTGATCAGGCGCTGCGACTCCGCGGCGATGGTGCCGAAGACCAGGGAGCTCTTGCCGGAGCCGGAGACGCCGGTGAACACCGTCAGGCGGCGCTTCGGGATCTCGATGCTGACGTCCTTGAGGTTGTTCTCGCGGGCGCCCTGCACGCGGATCATGTCGTGGGTGTCGGCGGCGTGCGGCGCGGGCGACGGGGTGTCCGTCCTCATCGTGTCTCCGTCGGTGTGCGGCAGGGAGGCGTGGTGGTGGGTGACGGCCATGGCGGTCACGCTAGTTGCGGCCCCGTGGCCTTCGCTTCTCGATTTCTGACCGGCCTGGTGACCTGCTTCGCGAGGCACGCCGGCAGCTCGGCGCCGCCGCCGGCCGCCTGGGCCCGGTAGGTGCTGGGCGGCACACCGACGAGCTCGGTGAAGCGGGTGCTGAAGGTGCCCAGCGACGAGCAGCCGACCGCGAAACAGACGTCGGTGACGCTGAGGTCGCCGCGGCGCAGCAGGGCCATGGCGCGTTCGATGCGGCGGGTCATCAGGTAGGAGTACGGGGATTCGCCGTAGGCGAGCCGGAACTGGCGGCTGAGGTGCCCGGCCGACATGTTCACCCCGCGGGCGAGCGCCTCGACGTCCAGCGGCTGCGTGTACTCCCGGTCGATCCGGTCCCGGACGCGGCGCAGCCGGGCGAGGTCGCGCAGGTGCTGCGCGGCGGCGGTACTGCTGGTCACCTGCCCGATCGTGCCATGTCGCCGCCGGGGTTGCCCAGCACCGCCGCACCGCGACGGTGTCGCCCCGGCTCGGCGGCGGTCGGTCACCGCGTTGGGGCGTTCCGGCGCGCGGCCACCGCGCTCCAGGTGATGGCGACGGCCAGGGTCAGCACCACCACGGCGAGGGTGAGCCAGACCGGCAGCTTGCCCACCGGGGTCTCGGCCAGGATCAACTTCACCCCGGCGAACGCGAGCAGCACGGCCAGGCCGTAGCGCAGGCGGCCGAAGTGCCTCAGCAGACCAGCCAGGCAGAAGTACAGGCTGCGCAGCCCGAGCACGGCGAAGGCGTTCGCCGTCCAGACCAGGAACGTGTTGGTGGTGACGGCCAGGATCGCCGCGACCGAGTCGATCGCGAAAACGACGTCGGTGGCCTCGATCGCCACCAGCGCGACCAGCAGCACCGTGCCGGCGCGGCGGCCGTCGACCCGGATGGTGAAGCGGCCGTCGTGGTAGCTGGGGTCGGTCGGCACCAGCCGGCGGAAGATCCGGACGGCGATGTTGCGGTCGGGTTCGACGTCCGGCTCGCCACGGACCGCGAGGCGCCAGCCGGTCCAGATCAGGAACGCGCCGAGCACGAGCCCGGCCCAGGTCAGCCGGTCCAGCAGTTGCGCGCCGGCGAAGATGAAGACCAGCCGGAAGCCGAGTGCCCCGAGCACTCCCCAGAAGAGCACCTTGTGCTGGTATTCGGCGGGTACCCGGAAGTATTTGAACAGCAGTGCGAAGACGAAGACGTTGTCGACGGACAGCGCCTTTTCCAGCAGATAGCCGGAGAAGTACGCCACCCCGGGCCCGCTGCCGCGCCACAGCCAGATCACCAGGCCGAAGACGACCCCCGTGGTGATCCACGTCGCGCTCCAGAGCAGCGCCTCGCGGAGTTCGACGACGTGGTGGTCGCGGTGGGAGAACATGTCCACCGCGAGCATGGCGGCGATGACAGCGGCGACCGCCAGCCAGGCCCAGGCCGGTGCCGCGAACGTGGTCTCGTCCATCCGGCGTCCTCCGCATCCGCGCCGGGGCCGGGCCGGGCGCCCGTTCCGGCCGGTGCGTGGCAGCGGCGGAACCGGACTGCGTCGCTGTCGAGCCTAGGCGAGTCGTCGGTGGGCAGGCGGTGGTCCGGTGAAGTTCGCGGCCGGCGGGGTGGAGGTCGTCCTCAGCGCAGCCGGCGGGCGCCGAAGCGGGTGGGCGGGTCGGCGATGGCGTCCTGGGCGGCGACGATCTGCAGCTCCCGGGTGCCCGCGGCGAGGGTCGCCTCGAGGACGGCGAAGATGGAGTTGGTGGTGCGCTCCAGGGCCGTCTCGGGCGACCCGGTCGTGGCGAGGTGGGCCAGGTAGAGCGCGGCGGTGACGTCGCCGCCGCCGTTCGGGCTGATCGGCAGCAGCGGCGTGGTGACCGCCCAGGCGCCGGCGTCGGAGACGGCGACGACCTCCAGCGACCCGGCCGGCACGTCGCCGTGCAGGACGCTGGTGACCAGCACGTGCCGGGGGCCGGTGTCCCGGACGACGTCCACGGCGGCGAGCAGGTCGTCCAGGGTGTCGGTGCGGCGGCCGGCCAGGAACTCCAGCTCGAACTGGTTCGGGGTGACGATGTCCGCGCGCGGCACGACGGTGTCGCGCAGGTACTCGGGGATGCCGGGCCGCACGAACATGCCGCGGCCGACGTCGCCCATCACCGGGTCGCAGCAGTACACCGCGTCCGGGTTGGCGGCCTTCACCCGGGCGACCGCGTCGAGGATGACCGCGCCCATGGCCGGGTCGCCCTGGTAGCCGGAGAGCACGGCGTCGGCGGTGCCGAGCACGCCGCGGTCCTCGATCCCGGCGATCACCTCGGCGACGTCGGCCGGGGGCAGCAGCGGGCCGCGCCAGGCGCCGTAGCCGGTGTGGTTGGAGAAGTGCACGGTCAGTACCGGCCAGACCTCGTGCCGGAGCCGTTGCAGCGGGAACACGGCGGCGGAGTTGCCGACGTGGCCGTAGGCGACCGAGGACTGGATGGACAGGATCTTCACCGGGCCATCGTCGCATCCGCCGGCGCGGCCCTGGTCAGGTGTCGGTGCGCAGGCGGGCGTGCAGGTGCATGTCGTGCCAGCCGTCGGTGTGCCGGGCGGCGCCGCGCTGGGTGCCCTCGGCGGTGAGGCCGGCCCGTTCGGCCACATGGCAGGAGGCCGGGTTGGCGGTGGAGTGGCGCAGCCAGACGCGGTGCAGGCCGAGCCGGTCGAAGCCGAAGGCGGTGAGGGCGGTCAGGGCGCGGGCGGCGACGCGCCGGCCGCGGGCGGCGGGCAGCACCCAGTACGACACCTCGGCCTGGGCCTCGGGCAGGTCGAGGGCGCGCAGGCTGATCTGCCCGAGGACGCCGGCGCCGTCGGTGACGGCCCAGCCGGCGCCGGTCTCCTGCCGCCAGCGGAGCGGCCAGGAGGTGATCCGGTCGCGGGCCTCGTCGTCGGTCATGGCGCGGCAGTGCCAGCGGCGGATGGCGGGGTCGGCGTACGCGGCGAGAACGGCGGGCCGGTCCTCCGGTCGCCAGGGGCGCAGGCGCAGGTCGCCGGCGTCGAGGTCGGGTTGGGGGTGGCGGGCGAGGGCGCCGGGGCGCAGGGCCGGGGTGGTGAGCAGCGGCATGCGCCCATGATCCGCCACCACGGGCGGTGACGGCGCGGCGACGTCGGGTGCGGGGCCATGAGCTGCGCCGACCGCTCAGCTCAGGGTTTCGACCGTCCGGCGCGGGGCGGGTTTCGGCGCAGCGTGCGGCGGGGGCATGAACGGGTGGGTTTTCCGCATTCTCCGGAGAGGAAGCAGGCATGCTTTCCGCACTCGATCGTCGGCACACCGTCGCGCCGCCGGGCTACAGCCGTTGGCTGATCCCGCCGGCGGCGCTGGCCATCCATCTCTGCATCGGGCAGGTCTACGCGACAAGCGTGTACAAGAACTCCCTGATCGCGCACTTCGACACCGGGCAGACGGCGATCGGGGTGATCTTCAGCATCGCCATCGTGATGCTGGGGTTGTCGGCCGCGGTGGCGGGCACGTGGGTGGAGGCGAACGGGCCGCGGAAGGCGATGTTCGTCTCGGCGTGCTTCTGGGCGGCCGGTTTCCTCGTCGGCGCGCTGGGCATCGCCACGAAGCAGCTGTGGCTGCTGTACCTGGGGTACGGGGTGCTGGGCGGGATCGGGCTGGGGATCGGGTACATCTCCCCCGTCTCCACGTTGATCAAGTGGTTCCCGGACCGGCCGGGCCTGGCGACCGGGTTGGCGATCATGGGCTTCGGTGGCGGGGCGATGGTGGCCTCTCCCCTGTCCCGGCAGCTGCTGTCGTTCTACGACTCCGGGTACGACCCGGCGAACGCGGGCTCGACGGCGTCGGGCGGCGCGCTGGTGTGGCTGTTCCTGACGTTGGGCGTCGGCTATTTCGTGATCATGATGTTCGGGGTGTTCAACGTGCGGGTGCCGGCGGCCGACTGGCGGCCGGCGGGCTTCGACCCGGCGCGGGTGGCGGCGAAGCCGCTGGTGACCACGGCGAACGTGTCGGCGGCCAACGCGGTGAAGACCCGCTCGTTCTGGCTGCTGTGGGTGGTGCTGTTCTGCAACGTGACGGCGGGCATCGGGATCCTGGAGCAGGCCAGCCCGATGATCCAGGACTTCTTCCGGGACAACGGCACCTCCGCGGTGTCGGTGGCGGCGGCCGGCGGGTTCGTGGGGCTGTTGTCGCTGTTCAACATGGCGGGCCGGTTCGTGTGGTCGTCGACGTCCGACGTGATCGGCCGCAAGCCCATCTACCTGCTGTACCTGGGTGTCGGGATGGTGCTGTACGTGCTGCTGGCCCTGTTCGGGCAGACCGCGACGGCGCTGTTCGTGCTGCTGGCGTGCGTGATCCTGTCGTTCTACGGCGGCGGGTTCGCCACGGTGCCGGCGTACCTGCGGGACCTGTTCGGCACGTTCGAGGTGGGCGCGATCCACGGCCGGTTGTTGACGGCGTGGTCGGCGGCCGGGGTGGCCGGTCCCCTGATCGTGAACGCGTTCCTGGACGCGCAGGGCAAGCCCGGCACGTTGACGGCGGCGGCGTACCGGCCGGCGCTGTTCACGATGGTCGGGGTGCTGGCGGTCGGCTTCGTGGCGAACCTGCTGATCCGGCCGGTGCCGGAGCGGTTCCACGAGCCGGCGTCGGGCCGGGACGGTGTCGAGGATGCGCAGCCGGTGACGGCGGAGAGGAGCGGGTCGTGAACGAGCGGGTCGGTGGCGGGCAGCGGGTCCGCCTCGTGGTGTCGTGGGTGGTGGTGTCGGCGCTGCTGGGCTACGGGGTGGTGCAGACGCTGATCACGGCGGCGAAGCTGTTCACCCACTGAAGGAGTGCGGCCCGGGGACGGGATCCCCGGGCCGCCGCCGGGTCAGAGGCCGCCGGCGATGCGCAGGACGGCCCCGGTGGTGTACGAGGCGTCGGGCCCGAGGAGGAACGCGATGGCGCCGGCGACCTCGTCGGGTTCGCCGGCGCGGCCCAGCGGGATGCGGCCGGCCGCGGTGTCCGGGCGGTCGGGCGCGCCGGACAGGGCGTGGATGTCGGTGCGGATGATGCCGGGGGCGACGGCGTTGACCCGGATGCCCCGCGGGGCGAGTTCCTTGGCGAGGCCGACGGTGAGGGTGTCGGTGGCGGCCTTCACGGCCGCGTAGTGGATGTACTCGCCGGGGCTGCCGAGGGTGGCGGCCGCCGAGGAGACGTTGACGATGGCGCCGCCGCGGGACATCCGGCGGGCGGCCTGCTGGGCGCACAGGACGTAGCCGACGAGGTTGACGTCGACGACCTGGCGCAGGTCCTCGACGCGAAGGTCGGCGAAGGGCCCGATCGGGCTGGTGACGCCGGCGTTGTTGACCAGGCCGGTCAGCGGGCCCAGCTCGGCGGCCGCGTCGAAGAGCCGCTGGACCTGGTCGGGGTCGCCGGTGTCGGCGGGGACGGCGACACCGCGGCGGCCGGCGGCGCGCACGTCGGCGAGGACGGCCTCGGCGGCGGCGTGGTCGCTGCGGTAGCCGATGACGACGTCGTGGCCGGCGGCGGCGAGCCGGCGGGTGGTGGCCGCGCCGATGCCGCGCCCCCCACCGGTGACGATGGTGACGGAGGTCAATGTGTTCTCCCCTGCCCTGCTGGTGGCGCTGACGTTACCGTGATCGGCGCGGGACCCGGACGGAGAGGACGGTCACACATGACGCGGGCGCTGGTGCTGGGTGGCGGTGGGGTGACCGGGGTGGCCTGGGAGTTGGGGCTGCTGGCCGGGCTGGCCGCGCGGGGGGTGGACCTGTGCGGGGCGGAGCTGGTGGTGGGCACCTCGGCGGGTTCGGTGGTGGGCGCGCAGGTGTGCTCGGGCACGCCGGTCGAGGAGCTGTACGCGGCGCAGTTGCGCCCCGCGGGCACCGAGGTGGCGGCCCGGCTGGGGGTGGGGGTGCTGGCACGCTGGGCGTGGGCGGGCACCCGGGGGCGGGACGCGGTGCGGGCGCGGGCCCGGGTCGGGGCGATGGCCCTGGCGGCGCGGACCCCGTCGGAGCAGTCGCGGCGGGCGGTCATCGCGGCGCGGTTGCCGGTGGACGGGTGGCCGGCGCGGCGGCTGCTGGTGACGGCGGTCGACGCGGCCTCGGGTGAGTTCGTGGTCTTCGACGCCGGCTCGCCGGTGGCGCTGGTGGACGCGGTGGGGGCGAGCTGCGCGGTGCCGGGGGTGTGGCCGCCGGTCACCATCGGCGGCCGGCGGTACGTCGACGGTGGGGTGCGCTCGGCGGTGAACGCGGACCTGGCGCGGGGCGCGCAGCGGGTGGTGGTGCTGGCGCCGACGAGCGCCGGGTTCGGGCCGATGCCGCGGCTGTCGGCGCAGGTGGCGGAGTTGCGGTCGGCGGGCGCGCGGGTGGCGGTGGTGTCGCCGGACCGGGCGGCGCGGGCGGCCATCGGGCGCAACGTGCTGGATCCGGCGCGGCGGGCCGCGTCGGCGCGGGCCGGGTTCGCGCAGGCGGCCGCGGTGGCCGACGAGGTGGCGGCCGTCTGGGTCACCGGGGGTTGATCTTTCGCGTGTCGGTGCCGGCTGGTATCAAGGCAGGCATCAGACACGTGTACGGAAGAGGGCTGTGATGGCGGGCCAGGGTTTGTCCACTGACGAGGTACAGGGCATCCGGGAGGCGTTGGCGGCCGGCCGCAAGCCCAAGGTGGTGTTCACGGCGGCGGCCGGGCAGATGGCGGGCCAGCTCGGGCAGGTGGTGGAGCTGACCGATCCGGAGGTGTCCGAGGAGTTCGTGGTGGTCCGCTTCGGCCGCGACGAGCTGCCCTTCTCCCCCACCGACGTGGCGATCGCCCCGAAGGGGGCCGGGCGGCGGCCGGCGGAGCCGAAGCCGGAGCCCCCGGTCGAGGCCGCGCCGGCGGAGCCGGAGTTCGTGTTGGACACGCCGGCGGTGCCGGCGCCGCGGCGGGAGGAGCCGAGGGTGGAGCAGCAGGCGGAGCCGAAGCCGGCGCGGCGGGCGGTGAAGGCGGTGAAGCCGAAGGGCCCGGCCGGGTTGACGGTGACGCTGGCCTACGCCGACGGCGAGTGGACGGTGGCGGCGCAGCAGGGCGCCAAGGCTCTCGCCAAGCCGTACGTGGTGAAGCCGGCCGAGGCGCTGCGGATGGTGGCTCTGGTCGACGTGCCCGGGGTGCAGGAGGCGGTGGAGCAGATCCTGGCCGCGGAGCGGGCCGAGGCGGAACAGCAGGCGGAGAAGCTGCGCGCCGAGCTGGCCGAGATCGAGGCCCGGCTGGCGGAGCTGCGCGAGGCCCGCTGAGTCGTGCCGCGTGCCCCGGCCGGAAAACGCCTCGGCCGGGGCGCGCGGTGTCTGGTACGGTTCCGCGGCGTCCTCGACGGGACCGGAGGGAGGTGAGTGCCATGGCACGTACGACTGTCATGCGCTCCCACCCGGCCGCGAGGACGCCGGGGTCCTGAACCGGGGAGCGCACCGCTTCCTGGAAGGACCTTCATGACCGATCTGGTCGTTCGCCCGCTCGTCGCGGGCGAGGAACATCTCTTCGACTCCCTGCCCGACCCCGGGCTGGTCGGGCGCGCCGTGCTCGGCGAGACCTACGCCGGCGGCCGCTTCCGCCCCGAGTGGACCTGGGTGGCCCTGCGCGACCAGGTGGTGGTGGCGCGGGCCGCCTGGTGGGCCGGGCCGGACGACCCGGCGCCGCTGGCGCTGGACTGGTTCGACTTCACCGACGCGCAGGCGGCGGTCGAGTTGCTGCGCCGGGCGCCGTTGCGCGCCGAGTACTCGATCCTGCTCCCCCACCGGTGACGGGACGATCCCGCGGTGCGCGCCCAGGCGCAGGCCCGCATCGACGCCGCCACGGCGGCCGGCATGCGGGTGCTGGTGGAGCGGTACCGCTACCGCTGGACGCCCGGGTGCGGCCTGCCGGCCCGGCCGGGACGGCTGGAGTTCCGGCCCGAGCCCGACGACGCGGTGATCCTGGACGCGCTGTGCCGCATCGGCGAGGGCAGCCTGGACGCCCACTTCCGGGCCGCGGCCGCCGCCCACGGCCCGCTCGCGGCGGCGCAGGAGGACCTGGACCTGCTGCGCTGGATGCCCAGCCCGCGGGACTGGTGGCGGATGGCGTTCACCCCCGGCGGCGAGCCGGTCGGCCTGGTCGTGCCGGCCCGCAACCCCACCGCCCACGTCGTGGGGTTCGTCGGCGTGCTGTCCGGACAGCGCGGCCACGGCTACGCCTACGACCTGCTCGTCGAGGGCACCCACCTGCTGGTCGAGGCCGGCGCCGAGGAGATCGTGGCCGCCACCGACCAGGGCAACGCCCCGATGGCGGCCACCTTCGCCCGGGCCGGCTACCCGGTCGAGTGGGAACGGATCGACCTGGTCTGAACGCCCCGCGGGGCCGGTGCGACCCCCTCGCACCGGCCCCGCGTCACCCGCGCCCGCAGGCTCGTCAGTGTTGCGGGATGTTCTGTACCCCGATCCGCTTGCGGAACACCCAGTAGGTCCAACCCTGGTAGGCCAGCACGATCGGGGTGAACACCACCGCCACCCAGGTCATGATCTTCAGGGTGTAGGGGGTGGAGGCGGCGTTGGTCGCGGTCAGCGTGCCGGCGGCGTCGAGGGTCGACGGCAGCACGTTGGGGAACAGCGCGGCGAACAGGGTCGCCACGGCCAGGGCGATGGCCACGGCGGTGCCGGCGAACGCCCAGCCCTCCCGGCGTACCCGGGCGGCGGCGAGACCACCGAGCAGGGCGAGGGCCGCAGCGACGGCGAGCACGACGGCGGCCGCGCTGGAGCGGATGGTCAGCGTCCAGGCCAGGAAGGCCACCGCCACCACGGCGGTGCCGACACCGAGCTTGACGGCCAGCGCGCCGGCCCGCCCCCGGATGTCGCCGCTGGTCTTCAGGGCGATGAACACCGCGCCGTGGGTCAGGAACAGGCCCAGGGTGGTCACCCCGCCGAGCAGGGCGTACGGGTTGAGCAGGTCGACCAGGCCGCCGGCGTACTCGTGGTCGGCCGACAGCGGCACGCCCCGGAGGATGTTGGCGAAGGCGACGCCCCACAGCACCGCCGGCAGGGCCGAACCCCAGAAGATGGCCTGGTCCCAGCGGCGCTTCCAGGTCGCCTCGGGGCGCTTGTGCCGGTACTCGAAGGCCACCCCGCGGGCGATCAGGGCGAGCAGGATCAGCAGCAGCGGCAGGTAGAAGCCGGAGAAGAGGGTGGCGTACCACTCGGGGAAGGCGGCGAACATGGCGCCGCCGGCGGTGATGAGCCAGACCTCGTTGCCGTCCCAGACCGGGCCGATGGTGTTGATGAGGACGCGGCGTTCCCGGTCGTCGCGGCCCAGCACGGGCAGCAGCATGCCGACGCCGAAGTCGAAGCCTTCGAGGATGAAGTAGCCGGTGAAGAGCACGGCGACGAGGAGAAACCAGACGGTCGTCAGTTCCACGGTGGGCTCCGGGGTCAGTAGGCGAACGCCAGCGGGCGGTCGGCGTCGTCGGTGTCGGCGGGTTCGGGGGCCGGAGCCAGGTCGGGCACGCCGGCCTTGGCGTAGCGGACCAGCAGCTTGAACTCGATCACCGCGAGGGTGGCGTAGATCAGGGTGAAGGCGGTGAACGACGTGAGCACCTCGGTCAGCGAGACGCTGCGGGAGACGCCGTCGCGGGTGAGCATCTCGCCGAAGACGATCCACGGCTGGCGGCCCATCTCGGTGAAGATCCAGCCGAAGGAGTTGGCCAGCAGCGGCAGGGCCGGCATGACCAGGCCGGCGCGCAGCAGCCAGCGGCTCGACGGGGTGCGGCCCTTGCGCTGGGTCCAGAGCACGATCAGGGCGATCGCCGCGGCGGCCAGCCCGAGGCCGATCATGAAGCGGAAGCTCCAGTAGGTCACCGGGATGATCGGGGTGTAGCTGCCGGCGCCGTACTGGCTGGCGTACTGGGCCTGGAGGTCGTTGATGCCCTGCACGGTGCCGTTCGGGTCGCCGGTGCCGAGGAACGACAGCAGGTACGGGATCTTGAGCGCGAAGACCTCGCGGCTGCCGTCGAGGCTGCCGACGGTGAGCACGGAGAACGAGGCGGGGCTCTCGGTGGTGTAGAGGCCCTCGGCGGCGGCCATCTTCATCGGCTGCACCTCGGTCATGATCTTGCCCTGGATGTCGCCGGTGAACAGCACCAGCGCCGAGGAGACCAGGACCACCCAGGAGCCGAACTTCGTGGCGAAGCGGTAGGCGTCGGTGTCGGCGCTGCCGCGGTTGCGGATGACGTGCCACAGCCCCACCGCGACGATCAGCGACCCGGCGACCAGGAACGCGCCGGAGAGGGTGTGCGGGAAGGTGATCAGGGCGACCTTGTTGGTGAGCACGGCGACGAAGTCGGTCAGCTCGGCGCGGCCGGTCTCCGGGTTGATCCGGAAGCCGACCGGGTTCTGCATGAACGAGTTCGCGGCGAGGATGAAGTAGGCGGACAGGTTCGTGCCGATCGCCGCGGCCCAGATGGCGGCCAGGTGCAGGCGCTTGGGCAGCTGGTCCCAGCCGAAGATCCACAGGCCGATGAAGGTCGACTCCAGGAAGAACGCGACCAGGGCCTCGATGGCGAGCGGCGCGCCGAAGATGTCGCCGACGAAGCGCGAGTAGTCGCTCCAGTTCATGCCGAACTGGAACTCCTGCACGATGCCGGTGACCACGCCCATCGCGAAGTTGATGAGGAAGAGCTTGCCGTAGAACTTGGTGAGCTTGAGGTACCGCTCCTTGCCGGTGCGGTGCCACATCGTCTGGAGGATGGCCACCAGCACGGACAGGCCGATGGTCAAGGGCACGAAGAGAAAGTGGTAGACGGTGGTGACACCGAACTGCCAGCGGGCGACGTCCAACGCGTCCACCTGAAAACCCCCAGCTGTGCATACTACGAGACGTAGTAAATACTACTCGGCGTCGTAGAAGAATGGGCAGGGCCGCACGGCCCGAAGCGGCCCGGGACCAATGACCCTGATCACCTCTGCCGGTCGGCCCGGGATCGGGTCCCGGGCTCACCCGCGCGCGTGCGACCATCCAGCACTGATGGACACCCCGACCACCCACTGGCGTGCGCCGCTGCTCTGGCGCGCCGCGCAACTGGCCGCCCGCGGCCTCGTCGCCCTGCTCGGCCGGCTCGAGGTCAGCGGCGACGTGCCGGAGGACCTGCGCCGCGGGCCGCTGGTCCTGGCCGCCAACCACATCAGCCCCTTCGACCCCGTGGTGCTGGCCGCCGCCTGCCAGGTCCGCGGCATCCACCCGCGGATCATGGCCACCGGCGGGCTGTTCCGCGCCCCGGTGATCGGCCCGTTGATGCGCCGTGCCGGCCACATCCGCGTCGACCGCGGCACCAGCTCGGTGCGCCACTCCCTGGAGATGGCCGCCGGCGCGGTGGCCGGCGGCTCGGTGGTGCTGGTCTACCCCGAGGGGCGCATCGGGCTGGACCCCGGCATGTGGCCCGAGCGGGGCAAGACCGGCACCGCCCGGCTCGCGTTCGCCAGCGCCGCCCCCGTCCTCCCGGTCGCCCAGTGGGGCTCCCACGAGGTGCTGCCCTACCGGGCGCCCAAGGGCATGCTGCGCGCCCTGGCCCGGGCGGTGTGGCGCCGGCCCGTCATCCGGGTGCGGTTCGGCACCCCGGTGCTGCTGCGCGACCTGCACCCCGGCACTCCCGGCGCGGCCCGGCGGGCCACCGACCGGATCATCGACGCGATCACCGACGACCTGGCGCCGCTGCGCCCCGACGAGCCCGACCGGCCCCGCCACGTCGACCCCGGCCGCCCCACCGAGACCGCCCGGTCGCACCGCCGCCGGCCCGCGCGCTGAGGCATCGCCGGCCACCGGCCCGGGTATCCGACAGCCGTCACCGCCGGCCGGCCGAGAGGAAACGACCGTGGCGTCCATCCGGGCCCTGGTGCTCAACTGCACCCTGAAGCCGTCCCCCGCCCCGTCCAGTTCGGAGGTGCTCGGTCAGGAGGTGCTCGACGCGCTGGGCACCCAGGGGGTGTCCGGGGAGATGATCCGGGTCGTCGACCACTCCGTGCGCTTCGGGGTCTCCACCGACGAAGGCGACGGGGACGGGTGGCCCGCCATCCGCGCGAAGCTCCTCGCCGCGCAGATCCTGGTGATCGCCACCCCGATCTGGCTGGGCCAGCCGTCGGCGGTCTGCAAGATGGTCCTGGAACGCCTGGACGCCGAGCTGTCCGAGACCGACGCCGAGGGTCGGCTCCGCACGTACGGCAAGGTGGCCGGCGTCGCCGTGGTCGGCAACGAGGACGGCGCGCACCACACCATCGGCCAGGTGCAGCAGGCGCTCAACGAGGTCGGCTTCACCTGCCCCGCCGCGGGAGCCACCTACTGGGTCGGTGAGGCGCTGCACAAGACCGACTACATCGACGCCCGCCCCAAACCGGACACCACGGGCCGCACCACCGCGGCGCTGGCACTCAACAGCGCGCACCTGGCGCGGCTGCTGGCCGAGCAGCCGTACCCGCCGCCGCAGACCCGCGACGCCGGGGTGGGCCCGAGCCGGCAGCCGGGCTGACGCGCCCGCGTCGGGCGTTCCGCTGCGCCGACCCGCCGCCCGGTGCGACCCTGCGAGCGGAACGCGGGCAGCCGACGGCGGAGGCGGGGATGAGCGCACCAACGGTCCTGATCACCGGCACGTCCACCGGCATCGGCCTGGAAACCGCCGTGGGCGCGGCCCGCGCCGGCTGGCGCACCGTGGCCACCCTGCGCGACCCCGCCCGCGCCGACCGGCTGCGCGCCGCCGCCGACGCCACCGGGGTCGGCGACCTGCTGGACGTACGCCGGCTCGACGTCGTCGACCAGGCCGAGGTGGCCGCCTGCGTGGCCGACGTCGTCGCCCGCCACGGCCGGCTCGACGCGGTGGTCAACAACGCCGGCGCCGGGCACGTCGGCACCCTCGAACAGGAGACCGTCGAGGACGTCCGGGCCGTCATGGAGGTCAACTTCTTCGGCGTCCTGCACGTCACCCGGGCCGCGCTGCCGCACCTGCGCGCCACCCGGGGCCGGCTGATCACCGTGACCAGCGTCGGCGGGGTGGTCGGGCAGCCGTTCAACGAGGCGTACTGCGCGGCGAAGTTCGCCGTCGAGGGGTTCATGGAGAGCCTCGCCCCGGTCGCCGCCACCGTCGGGGTCAGCGTCACCGTGGTCGAGCCGGGCGCGGTGGCCAGCGAGTTCGTCGCCAACGTCGGCCTCGACCCGGAGGCCGCGATCGCCGCCGCCGGCGTGTACGGGCCGGCGCTGCGCGCGTACCTGGAGCGCAGCGCCGCCGCGTTCGCCGCCGCGCAGTCGCCGGCGGACGCCGCCGCGGCCGTGGTGGCGACGCTCGTCGACCCGGAGCCCGCGCCCCGGGTGCAGACCTCCCCCGCCGCCCGGCAGTTCGTCGGCGTCAAGCTGGCCGACCCCGACGGGCTCGGCGTGACCGCGTTGACCTCCGGCTGGGTGCGCTGAGGCTCAGCCGGTGGCGGCGAGCCGGGCGTCCAGCGCGGCCAGGTCGGGCACGAACCAGATGTGGTCGTGCCGGTTGGACTCGGCCACCAGCGCGCGCAGCGCGCCGCTCTCGGCCAGGTGCGCGGAGATGTCGCCGACGACGACCAGCCGCAGCCGGTAGTTGACGAACTTCTGCATGACCTCGCCGGCGAAGCGGGTGCCCAGGGAGAAGAAGCTCGGGTCGAGCCGGCCGGCGGGCACCGCGACCACCTCGGCGCCGCCGAAGGCCGCGCCGATCAGGTCGAGGGCCGCCTCGGTGGTGGCCACCGGCGGGCCGGCCGGGTCGCAGACCAGCACCGGCACCCCGGCGCGTTCCTCCAGCACGTCAGGCATCGCCGGTCTCCTTCCCGGTGAGCAGGCCGTTGTCGCCGGCCAGCACGGCGTCGACCAGGTGCAGCAGGTCGGCGGTGGCGGCGGCGTCGCCCAGGATCACGATCTTCATGCGGTGGCGTTCCTCGTCGTGGACGGTCTGCACGCGCAGAGGGCGCGCGGGGTCGTGGTGGGTGTTGACGCCGGCCAGCACGAGCGTGGCGATGCGGTCGGCCGCCGCCCGGTCGACGCCGTCGACCTGCACGATGCTCGACACCTCCGCCGCCGGCGTGCCGGCGGCCGGCGCGGGCCGGCCGGTCAGCGCGTCGAGGTCGGCGCGGGCGATCCGGTACTGCTTGCCGATCCGCACGGCGCGCAGCCGGCCCGCGCGGATGTAGCCGCGCACGGTGCGCACGTGCAGCCCGAGCAGCTCCGCCACCTGCTCCACCGAGTACATGTCATTACCCATCACGCCCTATCGTAGCGGCAACAGGGAACGATAGGGAAGTTGGCTGCGGCGACGCCGGCCGGCCACCCGGACGTCACGCAGGCCCGGCATACTTCCGGCGTGCAGCCCCGACACGGCTACCTCGACGCCCCCGCGCCCCTCGCGTTCGCCCACCGCGGCGGCGCGGCCGAGGGCGACGAGAACACCGCCACCGCGTTCGCGCGCGCCGTCGCCCTGGGCTACCGGTACGTGGAGACCGACGTGCACGCCACCGCCGACGGCGTGCCGGTGATCTTCCACGACGCCACCCTGCGCCGGGTCACCGGCGAGCGCGGCCGCATCGCCGACCTGCGCTGGGCCGACCTGGCCTCGGTACGTGTCGGCGGCGCCGCCGTGGTGCCCCGCCTCGACGAGGTCCTCGGCGCCTGGCCGGAGATCCGGTTCAACGTCGACGTCAAGGCCGACGGGGGCGTCGTGCCGACCGTCGACACGGTCACCCGGACCGGCGCCGGCGACCGGGTGCTGCTCGCCTCGTTCAGCGACGCCCGGCTGGCCCGGCTGCGCGCCCTGGCCGGGGCGAAGGTCGCCACCAGCCTCGGCATGCGCGGGGTGGCCCGGCTGCGGATGGCCTCCCTGCACGGGCGGCCGCTGCGGCTGCCCCCGTCCGTGGTCGCCGCCCAGGTTCCCGTCCGGTACGGGCGCGTGCCCGTGGTCGACCGCCGGTTCCTCGACTACTGCCACCGGCTCGGGTTGCAGGTGCACGTCTGGACGATCGACGATCCCGCCGAAATGCACGACTTACTTGATCTTGGTGTGGATGGCATCATGACCGATCACGTCGGCGTGCTGCGCGACGTCTACCGCAGCCGCGGCCACTGGGCCGCCTGAACCTCCGAGGACCCCGATGGCCGATACGGTCGCCCCCGCCGTCGCCGAGCCCGCCCGCCCGGGCAGCACCCGCCGTGAACGCACTGGCTGGTACTTCTACGACTGGGCGAACTCCGCCTTCCAGACCACCGTGATCACGGTCTTCCTCGGCCCGTTCCTCACCACCGTCACCGAGCTGGCCGCCGGCTGCGAGCTGGGCGCCGACAGCTGCGACGGGGCCGTGCACCCGCTGGGCATCCGGGTCGCGGCCGGCTCCTTCTACCCGTACCTGATCTCGCTGTCGGTGTTCCTCACCGTGTTCGTGCTGCCGGTCGTCGGGGCGATCGCCGACCGGTCGGCGCACAAGAAGCGGCTGCTCGCCGCGGCGGCGTTCACCGGCGCCGGCGCGACCATCGCGTTCGCGTTCGTCACCGGCGACCGCTACCTGCTCGGCGGGGCGCTGTTCCTGGTCGCCAACATCTCCTTCGGCGCCGCCGTGGTCGTCTACAACTCGTTCCTGCCGCAGCTCGGCGGCCCCGACGACCGGGACGCCATCTCCAGCCGCGGCTGGGCCATCGGCTACCTCGGCGGCGGGCTGCTGCTCGCGCTGAACCTGGTCGCGGTCACCATGCTCAGCGAGGAGGGCAACCCGCAGCGCACCCTCGACCTGGCCCGCTGGTCGATCGTCTCGGCCGGCGTCTGGTGGGCGGCGTTCACCCTGCCGCCGCTGCGCTGGCTGCGCGAGCACCCCACCGCCGCGGCGCTGCACGGCGGCGGCAACGTGCTCACCGACGGGTTCCGGCAGCTCGGCCACACCCTGCGGGAGATCAAGGCGTACCCGCTGACGCTGTTCTTCCTGCTCGCGTTCCTGGTCTTCAACGACGGCATCCAGACCGTCATCACCCTGGCCAGCCAGTACGGCACCGAGGAGCTGCGGCTGGAGCAGAGCACCCTGATCGTGACGATCCTGCTGGTGCAGTTCCTCGCCTTCGGCGGCGCGCTCGCCCTCGGCGCCCTGGCCCGGCGCATCGGCGCCTGGAAGACCGTGCTGCTGTCCCTGGTGCTCTGGACGGGCGTGATCATCGCCGCGTTCCGGCTGCCCGCCGAGGCGCCGCTGCCGTTCATGGTGCTCGGCGGGTGCATCGGCCTGGTGCTCGGCGGCAGCCAGGCGCTGAGCCGGTCGCTGTTCAGCCAGCTCATCCCCGCCGGCAAGGAGGGCGAGTACTACGGCTTCTACGAGATCAGCGACAAGGGCACCAGCTGGCTCGGGCCGCTCGCCTTCGGCCTGGTGTTCCAGCTCACCTCCTCGTACCGGGTGGGCCTGGTCTCCCTGCTGATCTTCTTCGTGGTCGGGTTCGCGCTGCTGGCGGCGGTGCCGATCCGCCGGGCCATCGTCGCCGCCGGCAACACCCCGCCCCGGATGCTGTGAGGCGGCCCGCGCGGGCCGCCGCGCGGGCAAGATCCTTCCGCGTCGATGAACTAGGCTGCCCCGACGTGACCGACGACGCCGCCCCGATCTGCCTGGCCCGTCCCCTGCCGGGCCCCGGCGACGACCGTGCCGGCGGCTGTGCCGCCGCCCGCGCCGTCGACGGCCGGCCGCTGCACGCCGCCGCGCTGAAGTTCTTCTGGGGGCCGATGGACTGCGGCAAGTCCACGATGGCCCTCCAGATGAACTACAACCACGCCCGGCAGGGCCGGCGCGGCCTCGTGACCACCCGCATCGACCGCTCGCTCGGCCCGCAGGTCACCACCCGCATCGGGCTGGCCCACTCCGCCGTCGAGGTGACCGACGAGCTGGACCTGCGCGACCTGGTGCGCGACGCCTGGGCCGAGGGGGTCCGCGTCGACTACCTGATCTGCGACGAGGCGTCCTTCTACAACCTGGCGCACGTCGAGCAGATGGCCGACCTGGTCGACAACTTCGACGTCGACGTGTACGCCTTCGGCCTGGCCACCGACTTCCGTTCCTGCCTGTTCCCGGCCGCACAGCGGCTGTTCGAACTCGCCGACGAGGTGGCCCGCATCCAGGTCGAGGTGCTCTGCTGGTGCGGCAGGGAGGGGCGGCTCAACGCCCGGGTCGTCGAGGGTCGGGTGGTGCGCGAGGGCGAGCAGGTCGTCATCGGCGACACCGTGGACACCGCCGACGTGCGCTACCAGGTGCTGTGCCGGCGCCACTACCGCTCCGGCGACCTCGGCCCGCGCGCCTGATCCGAACTGCCCGCGGTCAGAAGGGGTCCCCGCAGACCCGCCACTTCCCGTCCTCCTGCACGATCGGCAGTTCCCGCTCCTCGCTGCCGCCGCCGTCGCGGGTGAGCCGCACCGTCACCGTGCCGCGTGGCCGGCCGCCCCGGGTCTGCACCGACACGTCGACGATCTCGTAGCCGCTGACCTGCGGCGGGGTGCGCACCCAGCTGCCGAAGCCGACCTGGCTCCACTTCCCGCGCGCCTCCCGGCACAGCTTGTCGTACGCCTGGTCGGTCTCCCCGGCGGCCACCTGGCGGAAGAACGCGTCGGCGGTGTCGCGGACCGGGCCGTTGGCCTGGAGCACCACCTGCACGTTCCAGACGCCGAGCCCGGCCACGCCGACCAGGCAGGTGCCCAGCCCGAGGACGGCGACCAGCGCGCCGGCGCGTACCGGCCGGCGGCGGCGCCGGGCCGGCCGGCTCCCCGCCCGTTCCCTGCCCATCACCACCGACGGTAGAGACCGGCGGCCCGGCCCGCAGGAACTTGTGCCGCTGAGATCCGCCGACTGATCCTGACAGAAGATGGCAGGTACCTTCGGCAGACTGCCGGCATGACAGTGCACGCCGACCTCGCGATGGTCAACCTCGACAGCTCCGACCCGGTCGCCCACGCCGCGTTCTACTCGCGCGCCCTCGGCTGGGAGGTCACCCACAGCCAGGCCGAATACGCCATGATCAGCAAGGACGGGACGTCGGTCGGCTTCGGCCTGGTGCCCGGATACGCGCCGCCGGCCTGGCCGGACGAGACCGCCGGCAAGCGCTACCACCTCGACCTCTACGTCGACGACGTGACCGTCGCCGAGAAGGAGCTCGTGGCGGCCGGCGCGACGCGGCCGGAGTTCCAGCCGGGCGGCGAGCGGTGGACCGTGCTGATCGACCCGATCGGCCAGCCGTTCTGCCTCTGCCCCCGGCCGCAGGGCTGAGCACCGCCGCCGGCCCGCCGGGGTTGCCCGGCGGGCCGGCGGAACCGGTCAGCGGAAGTCGGCGACGTGCCGCGCCGCCCAGTCGGCGAAGCCGCGCGGCGCCCGGCCGAGCAGCCGCGCGACGTCCGGGCTGACCCGCTGCTCGGCCGGCGACGGCGTACCCAGGATGCTCAGGGTCGCCGCCACCACCGGCTCCGGCATGAACGCCAGCATCTGCTCCCGCGCCTGCTGCGGGGTCTGCTCGACGAACCGGACCGGCTCGCCGAGCGCCGCCGCGAGCGCCGCCGCCTGCTGCCGTGGCGAGACCGCCGCCGGCCCGGTCAGCTCGTACGTGCCGCCGGCGTGGCGGCCGTCGCGCAGCGCGAGCGCCGCCACCTCGGCGATGTCGGCCGGGTCCACGGTCGGCAGCGCCACGTCGCCGAACGGCGCGTGCACGACCCGCCCGGCGCGTACCCCGGGCGCCCAGGCGAGGGCGTTGGAGTGGAAGCCGCCCGGCCGCAGCATCGTCCACTCCAGCCCGGACGCGCGGACCGCCTCCTCCTGCCCCGGCGGATGGCGCCTGGTCGCCACGCCCTGCGAGGAGAGTAGGACCACCCGGCGTACGCCGGCCTGCCGCGCGGTGTCGAGGATGGCGCCCGGGTCCGCGCCGCCGGCCAACTGCTCGCCGGTGAACAGCAGGAACAGCGCCTCGGCCCCGTCGACCGCCGCCTTCAGCCCGGTCGGGTCGGCCAGGTCGGCGCGGACCGCCCGTACGCCCGGTGGCAGGTCGGCCGCCGAGACGCCCCGGGACACGGCCGTCACCGGTTCACCCGCCCCGGCCAGCGCCCGCACCAGCGGTCGTCCCACGTTTCCCGTCGCGCCGGTAACTACGATCATGACGTGCCCCTCTCGGTGTGCGTTGTGGACACCGAGCACGTTAATCGCCTCCGTATAGTAGGTACCTAGAGGAAAGTAACGGCATCGGGAGGCTTTGTGAGCAGCACCACCTGGCGCTCCGGCGTGGCCGGTGACCCGGAGCAGGCCTGCCCCATCGCCCCGGTGGTCGACCTCGTGTTCAGCCGCTGGACCACGCCGATCCTCTGGGCCCTGCACGAATACGGCCGGCAGCGCTTCGTCGAGCTGGAACGGCGGCTCGTCACCATCACCCCGAAGGTGCTCACCCAGCGGCTGCGGCAACTCGAACGCGACGGCCTCGTGCGGCGCACCTACCACGCCGAGGTCCCGCCCCGGGTGGAATACGAGATCACCGAGCTGGGCGGCAGCCTGGCGCCGCTCTTCGCCCACCTGGCGCAGTGGTCCGCCGGCCACCTCGACCGGGTCGAGCAGGCCCGCCAGGACTACGACGCCCGCCCACGGCCGCCGCGCGGGCGCTGAACGGTCAGCGCAGCGGCCCTCGGGCGACCGCGGCCCGCATCCCGGCCGGGTCGCCCGCCGGGACGTACTCCAGCCACCAGGTCGCGCCGGCCGCCGCCAGGTCCGCCAGGTAGGCCCGCTCGACCCGCTCGTCGGGGCGTCGCCGCCGGCCGCCGACCGCCACGTCGAACGGCTGCCCGTCCGCGCGGGTGGCCGGCAACGCGGCGACCAGGTCGTGCACCTCCTCCGGGGTGAAGTCGGACCAGCCGGCGGTGTCGGTCAGCTTGTAGGGCACGATGCCGTCCGCGCGGGCGGCCCGCCGCAGCACCGCCCTGGCCTGCGTGCTGCCGCCGACCCAGACCGGCACCCGGGGCGACTGCACCGGCGCGGGCCGCAGCGCCACCGCGTCGGCCCGGTAGTGGGCGCCCCGGTGCGTGACCCGCTCGCCGGAGAGCAGCCCGACCAGCAGGTCGAGACCCTCGTCGAGCATCGCGGCGCGGGTCTTGAGGTCGGTCGGCTCGCCGAACGCGGCGAGCCCCCGGTCGGCCGGGTCACCGACGCCCACCGCGACCCCGGCCCGGCCTCCGGAGAGGTGGTCGAGGGTGAGCACCTCGCGGGCCAGCTTGGCGGGGCGACGCCGGGGCAGCGCGGTCACCGTGGTGCCCAGCCGGATCCGGTCGGTGCGGCCGGCCACCGCCGCCAGCACCAGCCAGGGGTCCCAGGTCGGCGGGTCGTCCCCGGCGTGGTGGATGAGGTAGTCCTCCAGGAACACGCCGTCCCAGCCGGCCCGCTCGGCCAGTTCGCCGAGCGCGACCAGGTCGGACACCGTCACCGAGGCGCCCCCGCAGCAGATCTCCAGCCCGTGTCGCATTCCGGCACCCTACGGCGGTGGTACGACGGTGGCGGCTATCCGCGGCGGCGCGCCCGGGCGGCCCAGATGGCGTACGCCGGATCGCGGTCCAGGTTGTGCCGGTCCCGGTCGTAGCGGCGGGTGGTCCGCGGGTCGGCGTGCCCCATGGCGTCCTGCACGTCCTCCAGCGGCACCCCCTCGGCGCGGGCGGTGGTGGCGAACGCGTGCCGCAGCGAGTGCGGAGACAGCTTCGCCCACGCGGGGATGCCGGCGGCCTGGGCGAGCCGGCGCACCAGGCGGAACACCGCGTGCCGGTCCAGCCGCCCGCCGGTCGCGGTGACCAGCAGCGGACCGGTCAGCTCCGGCACCGCCACCCCCTGGGCGGCGGCCCGCGCCGCCAGGTAGGCGTCGATGGCGTACGCGGTGCCGGGGGTGAGCGCCCGCCGGCGGACCTTGCCGCCCTTGCCGACGAACCGGATGCTGCGGTGCCCGCGCTCGGCGCCCAGGTCGGCGAGGTCCAGTGAGACCAGCTCGCCGACCCGCAGCCCCAGGTCGGCCAGGAGGGCGATGGCGGCCCGGTTGCGGGCGGCGGTCGCACCCGTGTCCGCGTCGGCGGCGGCGAGCAGCGCGTCGACCTCGTCCGGGGTGAGGCCCATCGTGGCGGAATGGTCCCGGTCGACCCGGGGGCGGTCCGCCGCGGCGACCGGGTTGGCGTCGACCGCGCGCAGCTTGACCAGGAAGTCGTACCAGCTCGACAGGGCGGACAGGCGGCGGGCCACGGTGGCCGGGGTGAGCGGCCGGCCGCCGCGCCCGCCCGGCGTGGATTCCAGCTCCCGGCCGTAGGCGTTGACGTCGAGGAAGCTGGCCCGCAGCGGGTCGAGGTCCCGGGCGGCGCACCAGCTCAGCCAGCCGGTGACGTCCCGCCGGTACGCGTCGCGGGTGTGCTCGGACAGCCGGCGGTTGCGCAGCCACGCCTCGGTGAAGTCGGTCGGCCCGCCGGGCAGGGCGGCGGCGGCCGACCCGCGGGGCAGCACCTCGGGACGCAGCATGTGAGAAAGGCTCTCAGCCGGCCGGGCGATTCGCGACGAGGCGCGCCCGAGGAGATCTCACCCCGCCTCCTCCACCAACCGGCCGTCACCGAGCCGCCACCGCCGGTCGACACCCACCGCCTCGGCGAACCACGTGTCGTGGCTGACCATCACCACCGTGCCGCGGAACTCGCGCAGCGCCGCCTCGACCACCTCCAGGGAGTCGAAGTCCAGGTAGTTCGTCGGCTCGTCGAGCAGCAGCACCCGGGCCGGGCTGTTCACCAGCACGGCCAGCAGCAGCCGGCGCAGCTCGCCGGCCGACAGGGTCCGCAGCCGGGCGCCCCACTGGTCCGGCCCGAACAGGTGCCCGTCGAGCAGCCGTTCGGCGTCGTCGGCGTACACCGGGACGTGGGCGCGGAAGTGGTCGAGGACGGTGACGTCGGTGCGCAGCGCGTCGTGGGTCTGCGGGAGCAGCGCGATGCCCGCGGCGGCCTCGACCCGACCGCCGTCGGGGTCGCGCCGGCCGGCGAGGGCCCGCAGCAGGGTGGTCTTGCCGGCCCCGTTGGGGCCGGTCAACAGGATCCGGTCGCCGCCGCGCACACCCAGGTCGGCCCGGTCCAGCAGCGTGCGGCCGCCGGCGGTCAGGGTCAGGTCGCGGGCCCGCAGCACCTCGCCGTCCGCCGGCGCGGCCTCGGGAAACGCCAGCGTCAGGCCCGGCCGGGTACGCGGCTGCGCCAGCCAGCGGATCGAGTCCATCTGCCGGCGCAGCCGTCGCTCCCGCGCCTTCGCCTTCTTCGCCACCTTCTTGGCGTAGCGGCGCTGCTGGTCGGCGCCCAGGCCGCTGCGCACCGACTCCTCCACCCCGCGGGCCTGCTCCTTGGTGCGGGCGATGTCGGCCAGCCAGCGGCGGTGGTCCTTCTGCTGGGCCTCGTAGTCCAGCAGCAGCCGCTGCCAGCGGCGGACCTTCTCGGCGCGGTAGTCGGTGTAGCCGCCCGGGTAGGTCTGCGGCTCGTCGTGGATGCCGTCCAGCTCCACCACGCGCTGCACCGTGCGGTCCAGGAACGCCCGGTCGTGGCTGACCACCAGCACCCCGCCGGGGAAGGCGGCCAGCCACTCCCCGAGCCAGGCGATGCCCTCGGCGTCGAGGTGGTTCGTCGGCTCGTCCAGCACCAGCAGGTCCGGGGCGTCGAGCAGCACCCGCGCCAGGGTGAGCCGGGCCTGCTCGCCGCCGCTGACCCGGTGCAGCGGGGTGTCGTCGGCCAGGTGGTCGACGTCGAGGCGCTGCCGGACCTCGGTGAGCCGGGCCTGCGCCCGCCACCCGTCCAGCGCCGCCCACCGGTCCTGCGCCTCCCCGTACGCGTCGAGCGCCGCGGTGTCGCCGCCGGCCAGCCGGCGCTCCAGCTCGCGCAGCTCGGCGGCGAGCGGGTGCAGCTCCCCGAGCCCGGCCGCGAGGAACTCGCCGACCGTGGCGTCCGGATCGGGGACCTGCTGGGCGAAGTAACCGACGGTGGTGCCCGGCGCGCGGTCGACGTGGCCCGTCGACGGCGGCTCCTCGCCGATGAGCACCCGCAGCAGGGTGGACTTGCCCACCCCGTTCGGGCCGACCAGGCCGACCCGGTCACCGGCGTTGACGATCAGGTCCAGACCCGCGAAGAGCGGCTCGGTGTCGTAGTGCTTGCTGACGGCGACGGCTTTCAACACGGGCGATCCTCCGCGGGACGACGGGCGGGACCGCGGCCGGCCTTGCGGCGGCGGTCGGGGGCCGTGGCGGCGGGGCGGTGGGCCCGGCCGCGTCCTCGCGGATCACATGTGTCGGTCGGCTCCTGCTCGGTCGGCGACGCTGAACGCCACCGACCCTGCCAGCCGGAGGACCGGGCCGCCACCGGTTTACCGGCACGGGTTACCGTCACGGCGTGCGTGCCAGCCGCCTGGTCTCCCTGCTGCTGCTCCTGCAGACCCGGGGCCGGATGACCGCCCAGGAGCTCGCCGACGCCCTGGAGGTGTCGGTCCGGACCGTCTACCGGGACGTCGAGTCGCTCGGCGCCGCGGGCGTCCCGGTGTACGCCGACCGCGGCCCGGCCGGCGGCTACCGGCTGCTGGAGGGCTACCGGACCCGGCTGACCGGGTTGACCGCGCCGGAGGCCGAGGCGCTGTTCCTGGCCGGCATGCCCGGCCCGGCCGCCGACCTGGGCCTCGGGCCGGTGGTGGCGGCCGCCGAGCTGAAGCTGCTCGCCGCACTCCCCGACGAGCTGGCCGACCGGGGTGGCCGGGCCCGGCAGCGGTTCCACCTGGACGCGCCGGGCTGGTTCCGGCACCCCGAAGCCACCCCGCACCTGGCCGCGCTGGCCCGGGCCGTGTGGGAGGACCGGCTGGTCGAGATGCGCTACCGCCGCTGGCGGGCACCGCGCGAGGTGACCCGGGTGGTCGCCCCGCTGGGCGTCGTGCTCAAGGCCGGCCGGTGGTATCTCGTGGCCCGCTGCGACGGGCAGCTGCGCACGTACCGGGTCGGTGCGGTCCTCGACGTGGTGGTCTCCGACGAGCGCTACGAGCGGTCCGCCGACTTCGACCTGGCCGACTACTGGCGGGAGTGGACCGAGCGCTACGAGCGCGACGTCTACCGCGGCCGGGCCCGGATCCGGCTGACCGTGGCCGCGCTGGAGTTCATGCCGTACGTCTTCCCGCCGGAGATGAGCCGGGCCGCCCGGGCGGCGGCCGGCGAGCCCGGCCCGGACGGTTGGCTGGAGACCACCGTGCCGATCGAGTCGGTGAAGCACGCCCACACCGAGCTGCTCAAGCTGGGCGCGGAGGTGGAGGTGCTGGAGCCGGCCGAGCTGCGGGACCGCCTCACCGTCACGGCGCACGCCCTGGCGCGGCTCTACCCGGTCGCCCCGGACACGCCGGCGGGGGTGGCCGGCACCCCGGCCACCCCCGCCGCCACGTCGCCGTGACCTGGCTCAGGCGCTGATCTCGCGCCGGCCGTTGCCGGTTGCGGTGACCGCGATCCGGCGCGGCTTGGCCCGCTCGGAGATCGGGATGCGCAGGGTCAGCACCCCGTTCTCGTAGCCGGCCTCCAGCTTGTCGGTGTCGAGGGTGTCACCGAGGAAGAGCTGACGGGTGAAGGTGCCCATCGGCCGCTCGGCGGCGACCAGCTCGACGTTGTCTCCGGCCGCCCGGCGCCGCTCCGCGCGGACGGTCAGCACGTTGCGCTGCACCGTGCAGTCGATGCTGTCCGGGTCGACGCCGGGCAGGTCGAAGGCGGCGTAGAAGTAGTCGCCGTCGCGGTAGGCGTCGAGGTGCATGACCGCCGGCCGAGCCGTGGTGCCGAAGAACTGCTCGGCGAGCCGGTCGATCTCGCGGAAGGGGTCGGTACGCATCAACATGGCCGTGCCTCCTCGGTTCTCCTGGCCGAAGGTGTCGAGTTGAGTCGGGTTGACTCAAGTTCTCGATTCCTGTTTTAGCGCGGCACGGCGGCGTCGTCAACTCGGGACGGCAGCGTCTTCTCGAACCAGTGCTGGGCGTAGCGGTCGGCGTTGAAGGCGGGGATCTCCCGGTAGCCGTGGCGGGCGTACAGGGCGCGCGCCTCAACCAGGTCGGTGCGGGTGTCCAGCCGGATCCGGTCCGCCCCGGCGCCGCGCGCGTACCTCTCGGCGGCGGCGAGCAGGGCCGCCCCGCCGCCGGCGCCGCGGTGTGCCGGACGGACGTAGACCCGGGTCAGCTCCGCCCAGCAGGGCCGCCAGCGCAGCCCGGCGCAGCCGGCGAGGCGCCCGTCGCGGCGGGCCAGCAGCAGCAGCCCGGTGGGCGCGGCGAGGTCGTCGCTCGGTGACTCGGCGAGGGCCGCGGTCACCTCGCCCGGCCGCTCGGGCCGGCCGTGCCAGCGGCGGACCATCTCGGCCATGTACTCGTGCAGCACCACCCCGGCGTCGGCGGCGTCCGGGGCGGTGCGGTGGATGCTCCAGGTGGTCACCGCCCGATCCTCACCGGCCGGTCAACGGCTTTTCCCCGGCTCAGGGTCGCCAGTAGACGCCGTGGTCGCGGGCGAGCAGCCGGTCGTCGATCAGGTAGCGGCGCAGCGTGACGTGGTCGGCCTCGCCGCCCTCGCACCAGCGGCGCAGCGCGTCGTCCACGGCCCGTTCCGGATACCGCACGCCGGGGGTGAAGGAGCGCTCGGTGATGTGCTCCAGCAGCACCCGGCGGCGGCCGCGCTGGGCGGGCAGCCGGGTCAGCGCCCCGTCGCGGAGGAAGGTGCGCAGGATCGTCTCGCGGGGGTCCGCCGGCGGGGACGCCGGGGCCGGACCACCGGCACGGGCCAGGTCGCGCAGCCGCTGAGCGTCGACCCGCAGCCCGGTCCCGTCGTCGGTCAGCACGCCGACGTCGGTGAGCCGGCGGACCGCGGTGGCGGCGTCCCGGGCGGACAACCCCGTCCGGGAGACCACGGCGGGGACGTCTCCGGCGCCGAGCACGATCGCGGCGAACACGGCGCGTCGGCGCTCGTCGGCGAGCGCCCCCGCCAGGGCCTGAGAGCTCATGACCGGCAGCCTGCCAGCGCCCACCCCCGGGCGGCCAGGGGTTTTCGACCGGGGTGGGCGACCCGCGCGGGGGCCCGGCGGTCAGCGGTGGGCGCGCCGCGGGCGGCCGGAGGCTCGGCTCAGGCGGGGACCGGGGCGGCGAAGTCGACGTCGGCGGTGTCGACCGTGCCGGCGGTGCGCCCGGGCGCGGAGTGGTAGCGCCAGTAGAGGTTGGTGTGGGCGATCACCTGCTCGGGCGCGGGCGCGCCGTAGGCGGAGAGGTCCTCGGTGGTGTGGGCGTCGGCGACCAGCGTCGCGTCGTAGCCCCGGGTGATCGCGCCGTGCAGCGTCGAGCGGATGCACGCGTCGGTCTGCGCGCCGGTCACGACGAGCCGGCCGACGCCCCGCGTGGCGAGGACGGACTCCAGGTCGGTCTCCTCGAACGAGTCGCCGTAGGCCTTGTGCACCAGCGCCTCGTCGTCGCGGCGCACCAGCTCGGGCACGTACTGCCACTGCTCGCTGCCGGTGGGCAGTTCCTCGCTGCGGTGCTGCACCCAGACCACCTCGACCCCGGCCGCCCGGGCCCGGTCGACGAGGGCGGCAATGTTGCCCACCACCCGGTCCCGGTCGTGCGCGTGCTGCACCACACCGTTCTGCACGTCGATGACGAGCAGGGCGGTGTGCGGTCGGTCGACGAGCGTGCTCATGTGGGCCTCCCTGGAACGGGCGTCGGCTGGTCGAGGGCCAACCTAGCCCCGGCCACCGACATTCCGGCCGGTCAGATCCGGCCCGCCGGCGGCTGCGCCGCCAGGGTGACCCGGCGGAGCAGGTCGGACAGGACCCGCCGTTCGTCCGGCGTCAGCGCGCCGAGGACGCGGTGCTCCTCGTCGCCGACCACACTCATGGCGCGCTGCCACGCGGCCCGCCCGGCGTCGGTGAGGGCCACGTCGATCCGGCGGCGGTCCACCTCGGACGGAATCCGCCGGACGAAGCCCCGCCGGACCAGCGCGTCGACCCGGGCGGTGATCGAGGCGGGCGCCATCCGCAGGTCACCGGCGATCTCCGAGGGCGCGGCCCGGCCGCCCCGGCCGGCGAGGGCGTGCAGCGTGCCGTACTCCTTCTCCTGGAGGTCCAGCTCGCCCAGCGCCCGGTCCTTCACGTCGCGCAGGTGGCGGGTGAGCAGCGACATCCGGACGACGGCGCCCTCCACGTCGGGGTCCAGGTCGGGCACCACGGGCAGCCAGCGTGCGACGTGCTGGTCGACGGGGTCGCGGTCGGTCACCCCGCCAACGGTACGCCGACGCCGAAATATTCGTTGTCTAAATATTCGACGTCGAAGTAGCCTGCCGGGGTGACGCATCCTCTCCGGCTCCGGCCGTTCCGACTGCTGTTCCTCGGCCGCACCGTCTCCGCCGTCGGCGACGCCGTGGTGCCCACCGCCCTGGCCCTGGCCGTGCTCCGGGCGACCGGCTCGACCGCCGCGCTCGCCACGGTGCTCGCCTGCGCCATGGTGCCCCGGCTGCTGCTGCTCCCCCTCGGCGGTGTGGTCGCCGACCGGTTCGCCGCCCGCCGCGTCGCCCTCGGCACCGACCTGGTGCGCTGCGCCGCCCAACTGGCCGTCGGCGTCGAACTGCTCGGCGGCGCCCCCGCGCTGACCCACCTCGCCGTGGCCTCCGCCGTCGGCGGCGCGGCCTCGGCGTTCGCCATCCCCACGGCCTCCCCGCTGATCGCCGGCACCGTCGACGGCGACGGCCGGCAGCGGGCCAACGCCCTCATGGGCGCCACCGCCAACGCCAGCCGCCTGGCCGGCCCCGCCCTGGCCGGGCTGCTGATCTGGACCGTCGGGCCGGGCTGGGCGTTCGTGCTGGACGCGGCCTCGTTCGCGGTCAGCGCCGCGCTGCTGGCCGTCATCCAGGTGCGGCACGTGCCGGTCCCCCACCGCTCGCTCCGCGCCGACCTGGTGCTGGGCTGGCGGGAGGTCCGGGCCCGTGACTGGTACTGGAGCAGCCTGATCGCCCACGGCGTCTGGAACGGCGCCGCCGCCGTGCTGCTCACCCTCGGCCCGGTGATCGCCGTCGACCGGCTCGGCGGCGAGGGTGTCTGGGTGCTGCTCCAGCAGGCCGGCGCGGTCGGCCTGCTGGCCGGGTCGCTGCTCGCGGCGCGGGCCCGCCCCCGCCGGCCGGTGCTGCTGGGCAACCTGGCCCTCGCGGCGTACGCGGCGCCGCTGCTGCTGCTCGCCGCCGCCGCGCCCGCCCCGGTGACCGTCGCCGCCTACTGCCTCGCGCTGGTCGCCCTCGGCTTCCTCAACCCGGTCTGGGAGACCGTGGTGCAGGGCCAGTTCCCGCCCGAGGTGCTCGCCCGGGTCACCTCGTACGACTGGTTGATGTCGCTGGGCGCCATGCCGCTCGGGTACGCCCTCGCCCCGCTCGCCGCCCGGGCCTGGGGCGCGTCGGCCCCGCTCGCGGTGGCCGGGGTGCTGGTCCTGCTCGCCTGCGTCGGGACGGCCGCCGTCCCCGGCGTACGCCGGCTGGGCTGGCCCGTCCCGACCCCGGCGGCCGCCGCGGAGCCGGCGCCGGCCGGGCGCTGAGGCGACCCGGGTCAGAGGCGGTGCCCGGTGGTGGCGTCCACGTGCCCGGGCACCTCGTCGTGCCGCTCCCCGACGCTGGACGTGCCGGACGGCTCGAACATGAGGATCGACGCGCCGTCCGGCGCGGACGGCCGGTGCTCCACACCGCGCGGCACCACGAACACCGCGCCGCGCGGCAGCACCACCTCGCGTTCCACGCCGTCCGCGCCGTCGCGCAGGGCGATCCGCAGCTCGCCGTCGAGCACCAGGAAGAACTCGTCGGTGTGGTCGTGGGCGTGCCAGACGTGCTCGCCGGCCACCTTGGCGATCCGGACGTCGTAGTCGTTGACGGTGGTGACGATGCGCGGGCTCCACAGCTGGTCGAAGCGCGCCAGGGCGGCGGCCAGCTCGATCGGCTCAGGGTTCATCGGCCCATCCTCGCGCAGCCGCGCCGCTCACAGGGGACGGTGCATGACGTGCAGCCCCACCCGCCCGAGCGTGGGGTGCGCGAACGACTCCGGCACGGTGCCGATCACCGTGAAGCCGAGCCGCCGGTACAGCTCCACGGCCGCCGTGTTGGTCTCCACCACGGCGTTGAACTGCATCGCGGCGAAGCCCTGCCGCCGGGCCCAGTCCAGGGCGTCCTCGCAGAGGGCCCGGCCGACGCCGCGACCGCGGGCCGCGGCGGCCACCATGAAGCTGGCGGTGGCCACGTGGGCGCCCGGACCCGGCCGGTTGGCGCCCATCTTGGCGGTGCCGAGCACCGTGCCGTCCTCCTCGGCGACCACGGTGCGGCCCGGCGGCCGTTCGACCCACACCTCGCGGGCCACCTCGGCCGGCCACGTCGGGTCGTAGGGGAAGGTCTCCTGGGCGACGATGACGCCCTCGACGATCGGCCAGACCTGGGCCCAGTCGGCCTGCGTGTAGTCCCGGATGCGCATCCCGGGCAGGCTAGCGGTGCGGTCGCCGGCCGGGTACCGATTTGCGTCCGGCCGCACGGGGCAGCGCGAGGTGGCCCGGCCGGACCATCATGGGCACGTGGCCGAACCCGTCACCGACCTGGACCGCCCCGACGCCGGGGCGCCCACCACGCCGACGACCCCGCCACCCGGGCCGCGCACCGCCGCGCCCTGGCTGGTCGGCGGGGCCGTCACCGCCGTGCTGCTGCTGCTCGCGGGCCGCTACGGCTACCACCGCGACGAGCTCTACTTCCTGCTCTGCGGCCGGCACCTCGACTGGGGCTACGTCGACCAGGGCCCGCTCGTCCCCTCCCTCGCCCGGCTGGCCGACACCGTCGCGCCCGGGAACCTGGTGCTGCTGCGCACCCCGTCGGCGCTGATCGGCGGCGCGTCGGTGGTGCTGGTCGCGGCGCTCGCCCGGGAGTTCGGCGCGGGACGCGCCGCCCAGGTGGCCGCCGCCGTGCTCGCCGCCGCGGCCGGGGTGGTGCTCGCCGCCGGGCACCTGCTCAGCACCACCACCGTCGACATGCTGGTCTGGCTCGCCGCCGCCTGGTGCGCGGTGCGGATGCTGCGCACCGGCGACAGCCGGTGGGCGCTCGGCATCGGGCTGGCGCTCGGCGTGGGCATGCTCAACAAGCTGCTGCCCGCGCTGCTCGGCGCCGGCCTGCTGGCCGGGGTGCTGATCGCCGGCCCACGCCGGCTGCTGCGCGACCGGTGGGTGCTGGCCGGTGCCGGGGTCGCCGCCCTGCTCACGGTGCCGTACGTGGCCTGGCAGGCCGCGCACGGCTTCCCCCAGCTCTCGGTGGCCTCGTCGATCGCCGGGGGCGACAGCTCCTACAGCGGCCGGCTGGACGCGGTCGTGCTGCAACTGATCATCATCAGCCCGTTCGCCACCCCGGTCTGGATCGCCGGCCTCGTCGCGCTGCTGCGCCGGCCCGCCTGGGCGGCGTACCGGGCGATCGGCTGGGCCTGGCTCGTGGTGTTCGCGATCGTCCTGCTCGCCGGCGGCAAGGGCTACTACGACGCCCCGCTGCTGCTGGTGCTCACCGCGGCCGGCGCGGTGGTCACCGTCGAATGGGCCCGGCGTGGCGCGGCCCGGGCCCGGCAGGCGCTGCTCGGCACCGCCGCCGCGTTGATGGTGGCCAGCAGCGCGGTCCTGCTGCTGCCCACCCTGCCGGCCGACCGGCTGCCCGGCTTCGTGGTCGAGGTCAACTACGACGCGGGCGAGACCATCGGCTGGCCCGCGTTCGCCGACTCGGTCGCCGCCGTGCACCGGGGCCTGCCACCGGAGGAGCGCGCCCGGGCGGTCGTGCTCACCGGCAACTACGGCGAGGCCGGCGCGCTGGCCCGCTACGGCCCGGCCCGGGACCTGCCCCGGGCCTACTCGGGGCACAACAGCATGGCCCGATTCGGTCGCCCGCCGGACGACGCCGACGTGGTGATCGCCGTGGGCTGGGAGCGCCCCGACCAGCTGCGTGCCTGGTTCGCCGAGGTCACCGAGGCCGGCCGGGTCGACCAGCGGGTCGACGTGGACAACGACGAGAACGGCGGCCCGATCTTCGTCTGCCGCGGACTGCGCCGCCCCTGGTCGCAGATCTGGGACAGTGAGGTGACTCACGCCTCCTGAGCGGCGGCCACGCGGCGGTCGGGCGACCCGCACGGCCGGGCCATACTTGTCGCCATGCTCTGGGGTGTCAGCGGACCGATCTTCCTCCTCGACTACCTGGGGGCGGTCGCCGTGGCCCTCGCCGTGGCGCTGGCGGCGCGCGAGCTGACCGGCCGGAGAGCCCGGGGCGCGGCCCCGGACCCCGTCGAGCTGGCCTACCTCACCGACCGGGCCCTGCTGGCCTGCCAGGTGGGGATTGCCGCGCTGCAGCGCGCCGGCGTGGTGCGGCGCGGCGAGCTGGCCACCCTGTCGGTGGACGGCCCGCCGCCACCCCGGTCACCCGCGCTGGTCCGCGCCCTGCACGCCGCGCTGCGCCGGCCGCAGACCTGGGCCGCCGTGCTCGCCGACCCCGGCGTCGGCCGGGCGCTGCGCCGGCTGGTCGGCCGGCTCGTCCGGGACGGCTGGCTGCTCACCCCGGCGCAGCGGCGGCGCATCGCGCTGGGCACCCTGCCGCTGTTCGCGGTCGCCGTGGTCGGGGTCACCCGGCTCGTGGAGAGCGCGGTCGAGGGGCGCGACGCCGGCGGTCCGGCCTCCGTGGCGGGCCTGCTGCTGTGCTGCCTGGCCACCGCCCTCGGCGGCTGGTGGCTGTGCGAGGTGCCGGAGACCGGCGCGGCCGCCCGCCGCCTGCTGCGCCGGCAGCGCCGGGAGCACGCCGAGCTGGACCCGCAGCGGCGACCGGCCTGGCGCGAGCGGAGCACCGAGCAGCTGCTCACCGCGATGGCGCTGTTCGGACCGCGCCCCCTGCTCGCCGTCGACCCGGGCCTCGCCGTGCAGGTCGGCGTCGACCCCGAGCGCGGCCGCCCGACGCCGGAGCCGAAGCCGGCCCGCCGCTGACCGACCGCGGGCCGGCGCCGGCCGTGCCGTCCGCTGACCCGCAGCGGGCCGGAGCGGGCCGGCGCCTCCCCTGCCCGGCGCCGGCCCGGCCGGTCACCGCAGCTCGTCGGCGGAGCGGATCACCCGGGCGAGGTCCCGCACCTCGGCGTCCTCGGTGGCGGCGGCCGCCCCGTCGGCGATGGTGGCCAGGTCGGTCAGCCGGACCTGCCCGTCGGGCCGGTCGTCCCGCAGCGTCTGGGCGAACCAGGCCGCCGCGTAGCAGGCCCGCAACCGTGGCGACGCCTCGGTGAAGGCGCCGTCGACGTCGGCGACGGTCACCGACCCGTACGTCTCGGCCGGCGTACGGGCCGCCGGGTCGGTCCAGCGCACCTGCACCTGGGCGATCCGGGCCGACGGGGACGCGCCCTCGGCGAGCCGGACCGCGTACAGCGCCGTGACGCTGTGCCCCGGGCCCACCTCGCCGCCGTCGACCCGGTCGTCGCGGAAGTCCTCGTCGGCCACCGCCCGGTTGTCGTAGCCCACGAGCCGGTAGGAGCGCACCGCCTGCGGCGCGAACGTCACCTGCACCTTGGCGTCCAGCGCGCGCACGCTCAGCGTCGCCGGCAACTGCTGCACGAACACCTTGCGGGCCTGCTCCCGCTCGCTGACGTAGACCGCGAAGCCGTCGCCCCGGTCGGCCAGCTGCTCCATCAGCTCGTCGCCGTAGTCGCTGCCCACGCCCACGCCGAGCAGGGCGATCTGCTTCTCCGCCTCGGCGCGTACCCGGCGGAGGATCGGCTCGGCGTCGGTGCTGCCGACGTTCGCCAGCCCGTCGGAGAGCACGATCACCCGGTTCGTCCGGCCCGGACGGAAGCCGTCCCGGGCCACCCGGTAGCCGAGCACCAGGCCGGCCTCCAGGTTCGTGCTGCTCCGGGTGTGCAGCGAGTCGATCGCCGCGTGCAGCGGCCGGGCGTCGGCCACCGGCGTCATCTCCCGGGCCACCCGGGCCTTGTCGCTGAACTCGACCACGGCGATGGAGTCGGTGGGACGCAGCTGGTCCACCAGCGTGTGCAGGGCGTCGCGCACCAGGTCCAGCCGGCCGGGCTCGCCCATCGACCCGGAGACGTCGATGACGAAGGTGAGTGCCGCGTCCGGGCGGCGCTCCTCGTCCTCGGCCCGGGTCTGCAGGCCGACCCGCAGCAGCCGCTCGTCGCCGCCGGCGTCGTGGGTCCGTGGCAGGCGGGCGCCGTCGACGTGCACGGCGAAGCCGTCGCCGGCCGGCTGCGGGTAGTCCTGGCGGAACGAGTTGACGAACTCCTCGGGCCGTACCCTGCCGGGCTCCGGCAGGCGGCCGTCCATGATGAGCCGGCGGGCGTAGCCGTACGACGCGGTGTCGACGTCCACGGCGAAGGTGGAGCGCGGGTCGTCCGACGTGCGGGTCTCGTCACCGGACCAGGGGATGCCGCCGTTCGGGCGGACCGGCCCGGGGGCTGCGTCGCTGCGCCGCGCCCCGCCGCCGGAGCCGCAGGCGCTGACCGCCATGGCGGTGGCGACCGCCACCAGCAGAAGCGCCGACCGTCTGATGTGAACCATGGCTTCCTCCGAGGGGCTGGGGGCGGGTCATGGTCATTGACGCAGACCGGCGTCGCGGCGGATCCCGCCGTGGCCGGACCGATACGCAAGCGCGACCGTCGTGACCGAACCGTGCGCGGGACGTGACCTGAGCGGGCCGCCGGGCGGCCCCTCGGCGGGCGTCGGCGCGGCCGATGCGGCAGAGTGGGCCCACGGCCGGGGGCGGCCGGGACGAGCAGGAGGTGAGCCGTGGACGGCCCGACCGGGGTGGTGTTCCCCGCGACCGGCGACGGCCGGCGCAGCACGACCGTGCTGGGGCGGGCGGTGGTGGCCGACGCCCTGCGGGCGGTGGACCCGGTCGGCGCCCGCTCGGCCGAGCACGAGACCGACTGGCGGCACGGCTACCTGGGCCACTTCCGCCGGCTCGTCGAGGCCGGCCTGCTCTCCCGGGAGGCCGCGCTCACGATCGCCCGGGACGGGCTCGCCGCCCTGCACGCCCGGATGCGCTACGTCCCGGCCGACGGCGCCGAGGTCACGCTGGACGAGGCGTTCGCCCTGCCGGACGGGGAGCCGCCGCTGGAGACCGCCACGGTGACCGGGGCCGGCGAGGTGGAGCGCGAGCTGTCCCTGCCGTACCGGGGACAGCGCCTGCGCGGCGACGACCTGCGCCGGCGCCTCGACGCCTGGGTGGACGCGGGCGTCGTCGAACCGAGCTGCGCCGAGGCGGTCCGCGCGGTGCAGGCCAACCCGGACTGGCTGGACCTGAGCGACCAGCGGATCGTGGTGCTCGGCGCGGGCGCCGAGATGGGCCCGCTGCCGTCCGTGCTGCGTTGGGGCGGCGCGGTGGTCGCGGTCGACCTGCCCCGCCCGGAGATCTGGCGCCGCCTGCTGCGCACCGCCCACCGGTACGGCGGCCGGCTGGACCTGCCGGTGCGGCCCGGCACCGCCGCCGACGACGGGGCCCTCGCCGCCGGGGCCGGCGCCGACCTGCTGCACCGCCTGCCACAGGCCGCGCGGTGGCTGCGCGGCCTGGACGGCCGCCTGGTGCTCGGCAACTACGTGTACGCCGACGGCGCGACAAACGTCCGGGTCGCCACCGCGGTCGACGCCCTGACCGCCCACCTGGGACGGCACCGCCCGGACGCCGCGCTGGCCTTCCTGGCCACCCCCACCGACGTGTACGCCGTGCCCGCCGAGGCCGTCGCCCACGCCGAACGCGGGTACGCCGGCCGAGGTCCGGCGCGCCGGGCACTGCGGCTGCTCTCCGGCGGCCGGCTGCTGCACCGCAACTACCCGCCCGGGGCGGACCCGGGGATCAACGACAGCCTGGTGCCGCAGCAGGGACCGAACTACGCCCTGGCGAAGCGGCTGCAACGCTGGCGGGCGGCGGTGGCCCGGGACGCCGGCGCCACCGTGTCGTTCACCGTGGCCCCGCCCACCCGGACCCGCTCGGTGCTGCGCAACCGCGCCCTCGCGGCCGCGTACGCCGGGGCGCACCGGTTCGGCATCGAGGTGTTCGAGCCGGCCACCAGCAACACCCTGATGGCCGCGCTGCTCGTGCACGACCTGCGCACCGGCGGCGGTCCGGCGCAGGAACACCCGTGGCGGGACGAGGCGTACGCGGCGGCGCACGGCGGCCTGTGGCGGGTGCCGTACGCCCCGCGCAGCGCGCTCGGCCTCGCCGTGCTGCTGGGACTGGGTGGCGCACGGGCCTGACCGCAGGTTTCCTCCTCTCGGGCGCCGGGAAGGCACCGGCATGGCCGAGACCTTCGCAGACCAGGACCTGACGACCCTGCGGTCCATCGCGCGCGGGGCCGGAATAACGGACACCGAGCGCATGCCGCACGACGAACTCGTCGACATGTTGCGCCGGGCGGGGCTGGCCGACCCGGACGCCCGGCCGGTCGACACCAGCCTGGCCGATCCGGGTGACCCCGGCGTGCCCGGCGCCTACCACGCGCGGGGCGTCGGGCGGCGGGAGTCGGCCGGCGGCGCGGGCGCCGAGACCGCCGACTGGCCGGACCAGCCCACCCAGGACCCGGCGCGGCTGTCCGGGCTGCCCCGCAGCAGCCTGACGCTGGGTGACGAGAGCACCGGCGGGCAGGCCGCCGAGGAGGCGATCGGCGCCCGGCCCGGGGAGACTCAGGTCGACGACCGCGCCCAGGGCAGCCAGGGCGTCCAGGGCGAGATCCGGGATCCGGCCGGGCTGTCCGGGCTGCCTCGCAGCAGCCTGACCCTGGGTGACGAGAGCACCGGCGGGCAGGCCGCCGAGGAGGCGATCGGCGCCCGGCCCGGTGAGTCCGGCACCGAGATCGACGACCGCACCGAATCCTGACCGACCGCCGCCGCGAGCCACCCCGACCCGGGGTGGCTCGCGGAACATTGTGGACGTTAATCCTGTTTGGCCGGTCAAGTCCCCGGCGCTCCGTTTGGGGTGCCCGTGCCTGCTATTCCGGATATGCGAATGGTGAAAACAACCGCCCCTCGCCTCACTTTCGAATCGGGACATACACCCACAAGCTCCCCAATAGCCTCAGCCAGTGGCTTCGCGCATTTCGTTCGACCGGCTCCCCGGCGGCTCGCACCCTCCCCTGACACCGGTCCCGCCCCGGCCCGCCCGACCGGTCTTCGTGGACGCCACCGGCACCCGCCGGCAACGGATCCGGCGCGCCGGCGTCCTCGTGGCGTTGGCCTCGCTGGGCTACCTGCCGATGGCCGGGAGCGCCCTGCTCCCCGGCCCCGCGACGCCGCTGCTGCCCGGCCCGGTCCCGGTCGGCGGCGCCCCGAGCGGCGGAGCCACCCAACCCTCCTTCGCCGCACCCGCGGCCGGGCCGACGGACCGGCGGCCGGCCCCGAAGCCGACCGAAGTCGTGGACGCTCCGGCGCCGGCCGCCGCGCAACGGCCGGCCGGCAACGTGCGACCGGCGCCCCGGCGGATCGAACCGACCCGGGTGGACGCGCGGCCGCAGGACCCGCCCGCGACGCCGGCCCCGAGCGCGCCGCCGATCCCACCACCTGACGGCCCGACACCGACCGCCACGCCGACACCCCCCGCGCAGGACACCACCGTGCCCACCCCGCCCTGGCTCGTTCCGGGGGTCGTGGGATGAGCCCGCCGAGCCGGCGCGCCGCCGGCCGGTTCGTCGTCACGTCCCTGGCCCTGGTGGTCGGGTCCGTGCTGCTGGTCGAGGCGTACGCGAACGCCAGCTTCCGCCCCGACCACGTCCGCGACGCCGAGGACCAGGTCACCGTGCCCACGGAGATCCTGAACGGCGGGCCGGTGCTCGACGCCCGCGGCGACCAGCCCCGCACCTACCGCCTGCCCGCGCGCACCATCGCCCTCACCTTCGACGACGGGCCGGACCCGACCTGGACCCCGCGGGTCCTCGACGTCCTGCGCCGCCACCACACCCCGGCCACCTTCTTCGTCATCGGGTCGGAGGTGGCCCGCCACCCGGACCTGGCCCGGCGCGCCGCGGCCGAGGGGCACGAACTCGGCGTGCACACCTTCACCCACCCCGACGCAAGCCTGCTGCCCGCCTGGCGGCAACGGATGGAGTACGCGCAGACCCAGATGGCGATCGTGCACGCCGCGGGGATCCGCACGAGCCTGCTGCGCTTCCCGTACTCCTCGGTCCCCAGCGCCGTCGACGACGCCAACTGGCCGGTGATCCGCCGGGCCGCCGAGCAGGGCTACCTGACCGTGGTCAACGACCTCGACGGCGAGGACTGGGCGCGGCCCGGGGTGGACACCATCGTGCGGAACCTGACGCCGGTCGGCGACGCGGGCGCCGTGGTGCTGCTGCACGACGCCGGCGGGGACCGGTCGCAGACCCTCGCGGCCCTGGACCGGTTCATCCCGCTGATGCGCGCCCGCGGCTACACCTTCACCACCGTCAGCGCCGGGATCAACCGCGCCCGACCGGACGCGCCCGCGTACGCCGGCAACGTCGCGGCGTCCACGGGCGACCGCTGGCGGGCGGCGCCGGTCTGCTGGGCGATCCGGCTGGCCGACGGCATCCTGCGCGGCCTCGCCCTGATCTTCGTGGTGGTCGGCCTGCTCATGCTGGCCCGCACCGTGATGCTGCTCCTGCTGGCCCGCCGGCTGGCCCGCCGCCGCCGGGCCCAGCGCTGGCCCTGGGGAGTGACGACCGCGCCGGTCTCGGTCATCGTGCCCGCTTACAACGAGCGGGCCGGCATCGTCGCCACCGTCCGGTCCCTGGTCGCCAACGACCACCCCGGGATCGAGGTGATCGTGGTCGACGACGGCTCGACCGACGGCACCGCCGATCTCGTCGACTCGCTCAACCTGCTCGGCGTCCGGGTCATCCGCAAACCCAACGGCGGCAAGGCGACAGCCCTCAACACCGGACTCCTGTACGCCTCGCACGACATCATCGTCACCGTCGACGCGGACACCGTCTTCGAGCCGGACGCGATCCGCCGGCTCGTCGAGCCGTTCACCGATCCGGGGATCGGCGCGGTGGCCGGGAACGTCAAGGTCGCCAACCGGCACCGCCTGCTCGGCCAGTGGCAGCACATCGAGTACGTCATCGGCTTCAGCCTGGACCGCCGGTTCTACGAGAAGCTCGGCTGCATCCCGACGGTGCCCGGCGCGATCGGCGCCTTCCGACGCCGCGCCCTCACCATGGTCGGCGGGATGAGCGGCGACACCCTGGCCGAGGACACCGACGTCACCATGGCGGTGCTGCGGGCCGGCTGGCGGGTGGTGTACCAGGACCGGGCCCGCGCCTGGACGGAGGCCCCCGCCTCGGTGGGCGACCTGTGGCGGCAGCGCTACCGCTGGAGCTACGGCACCCTCCAGTCGATGTGGAAGCACCGCGGCGCCGTCCGCGACCGGGGCCCCGGCGCCCGGTTCGGCCGATTCGGGCTGCCCATGCTCGCCCTGTTCGGCGTGCTGCTCCCCCTGCTCGGGCCGGTGCTGGACCTGCTGGCGGTCTACGGGCTGTTCTTCCTGGACACCACCAAGACGGCGGTGGCCTGGCTGGTCATGCTGGCCGTGCAACTGCTCACCGCGGCGGTGGCCTTCAAACTCGACCGGGAGCCGCTGCGTCCGCTGCTCGCCCTGCCGATCCAGCAGTTCGCCTACCGCCAGCTGATGTATCTGGTGCTGGCCCGCTCCATGGTGACCGCGCTGACCGGCGCCCGGCTGGGCTGGCGCCGGGTGAAACGGGCCGGCGAGCCGGTCGAGGGGACGCCCGTCGCGCCGGGCGCCGGTACGCCGCCGGGTCGTGACCGCTGGTTCGACACGTTGCGGGCGCTCGCGCTGGGCCGGGTCATCGCGTACCACATGTTCGGCGCCGCCTGGCTGAGCCTCGCCTTCCCCGCCATGGGGGTGATGTTCGCCCTCGGTGGCGCGCTGATGGCCCGCTCACTGGACCGTCAACCGGAGCGCGCGGTCAGCGGCCGGCTGCGCCGCCTCCTCCCCGGGCTGTGGGCCCTCGGCCTCGTGCTGGTGCCGCTGATGCTCTGGCACGGCTGGTCCGACCGGCCCGCCTGGCCGGCGCTGCTGAGCTGGGCGGTGCCGCTGGTGCAGCCGCCCGGCAACGCGTGGGCCGCGGACGTGACCGGGGTGCTCTGGTACCTGGTGACGTACCTCTGGCTGGTGCTGCTCTCCCCCGCGATGCTGGCGCTGCACCGGCGGTGGCCGGTGTGGTCGGTGCTCGTGCCGCTGGCCGGCGTGGTGCTGCTGCAGACCGCGGCGCCCGGGTTCGACGGGCCGGTGGAGTCGGTGCTGACCGACCTGGCCATGTTCACCGCCTGCTGGCTGGTGGGCTTCGCGCACCAGGACCGCCGGTTGCGGCGGCTCTCGCTGCCGGCGCTTCTGGGCCTGGCGGCGCTCTGCCTGGGGGTCGCGGTCGGCTGGCTGGTGACCCACCCGGACGCGGGCCGCGACCTCAACGACATCCCGGTGGCGCAGGCGTTCTGGTCGCTCGGGTTCGTGCTGGTGCTGCTGCGCGTCGCGCCGCCGATGGGCTGGCTGGCCCGCATCAGACCGCTGGACCGGCTGGTCACCGCGCTCAACAGCCGCGCGCTGACCATCTACCTCTGGCACAACGCCGCCATCGCGGTCTGCTTCGCCGTGGGCGATCTGATCGGTGTCTGGCGGGTCGGCCAGGTCGGCTACCTGGCGGTGGCCCTCGTACTGATCGTCGGTCTGGTGCTCGCCCTCGGCTGGATCGAGGATCTCAGCGCCCGGCGGCCACCCCGGCTGCTGCCCTGGCCTGGGCGCACCGCCGCTCGGCTTCCCGGGGCACGTCCCGCCACGACGGAACGCCAACCAACCCCGGTGAGGACGTGAACACGTGCGACACGAACGTTCAAATCGTCATAACCAGGTAAATACGTCGCATACTTGACTCACATTGGCGGGCGTACCCGGACCGGGCCGCCCACCTCGGAGACGACGTCACCGTGGGCGGCCGCCCACGGTGACGCGAAGGCGGTGATTGGGGTGATCACCGCGGCCGGCACGGGTCTCGCCCTCCTACGGGCCCGTGCCGGCCACCCCGGACCCGAAACTCTCGATGCCTGATCCCTCGCAGGTCAGAAGCGGAGCGCAGATGGCGATGTGGCACCCGCCGACCCCGGCGGAGCAGGAACTGTGGAACGCGGTCGTGGCCGGGGTGCGGGCGGCCGACGAGTCGGACCTGGCGGGCGTCGACGCCGCGGTCGACCGGCTGTCCCGGCTGCCCCACCCGTGGGCGTATCACGTCCTCGGCGACACCGCCGGGCTGCTCATCGAGGAACTCGACCCGGACGGCCAGGATGTCTGGCCGCTGCTGGCGGCCCAGCTCGACGACGAGGACCCGACCCACCGGACGGCCCGGCGGCGCCGGGCGTCGCTGCATCCCGCCGGCCGGCGGCCCACAGTGCCCGAGGCCGGCGAGCCCGAGGCGCTGCGGCGACGCCTGCTGCTCATCGCCCGGCTGGCCGACGCCACCCAGGCCGGAGTCGGCGCGTTCCTCGACGTCGCGCTGGCCGACAACGACGCCCGGGCCCCTCGGGCACCGTCCAACTCGCTCCCGCACTGCCGCCTGGGCCAGTGAGCCGGACGAACCGCAGGGCGATCAACCGCCGCTCGCGCACATAACTGTCATTATGATGCTTCGGATTTTCGTCCCCTTTGTCCACATCGATTGCCGGATTGCTGTAACCGTTAATCCGTTAATCACGTTGGCCTGCGTGCGGAAAGGGCTGGACGGGATGATGCGCGGCTTGTAGCTTGCAGGTGCCCGTGACACCGCCCGAGGAGGTGAGACCCATGAACGCTGTATCGATGTGGGTGCTCCCCCTACCCGTCACGGCCGGGCGATTGACGTAGGTGTCGCCGGGAGCGCCTCGCCACCAAGGCACTCCCGAAGGGCAACACCTATGAACTCTTTGCACGTCACCGCCGAGCCGCCGTCGGACGACACGGCCGGGCGCGACGTCCCCCTCGTGTTCGACGTGATCATCGCCGGGTGCGGGCCGACCGGCGCCATGCTGGCCGCCGAGCTGCGGCTGCACGACGTGCGGGTACTCGTCCTGGAGAAGGAGACCGAGCCCGCGTCGTTCGTCCGCATAGTCGGCCTGCACATCCGCAGCATCGAGCTGATGGCGATGCGCGGGCTGCTGGAGCGCATTCTCGAACGCGGCAGACGGCGTCCGGCCGGCGCCTACTTCGCCGCCATCGACAAGCCCGCGCCCGAGGGCCTGGATTCCCCGTACGCCTACCTGCTGGGCATCCCGCAGCCGGTCATCGTTCGCCTGCTCGAAGACCATGCGATCGAACTGGGTGCACAGGTCCGTCACGGCTGCGCGGTGGTCGGCGTCGAGCAGGACGACGACGGTGTGACCGTCGAGCTGGCCGACGGGGAACGGCTGCGGTCGCGCTACCTCGTCGGCTGTGACGGAGGGCGCAGCACGGTGCGCAAACTTCTCGGCGTCGCCTTCCCCGGCGAGCCCTCGCGGAACGAGACGCTCATGGGCGAGATGGAAGCGGCCGCGCCGCGGGAGGAGATCGCCGCCAAGGTGGCGGAACTCCGCGAGACCGACAGGCGCTTCAGCCTCACGCCCGCGGGCGTCGGGGTCTATCGCGTGGTGGTCCCCGCCGCGGGAGTCAGCGATCGCGCGGCACCGCCCACCCTCGAGGATTTCCAACAACGGTTGCGCACCGTCGCCGGAACCGATTTCGGCGTGCACTCCCCGCGCTGGTTGTCCCGCTTCGGCGATGCCACCCGGGTCGCCGAACGGTACCGGGTCGGGCGGGTACTGCTGGCCGGCGACGCGGCACACGTCCACCCACCCATCGGCGGGCAGGGCCTCAACCTGGGCGTCCAGGACGCAGTCAACCTCGGCTGGAAGCTGGCCGCACAGGTCCGCGGCTGGGCGCCGGAGACACTGCTGGACACCTACCACGCCGAACGTCGTCCGGTGGCCGAGGACGTGCTGGACAACACCCGCGCCCAGATGGAACTGCTGTCCACCGGAGCGGGCCCGCGGGCCGTGCGCAGGCTGCTCACCGAACTGATGGACTTCGAGGAGGTGAACCGCCATCTGCTCGAGAAGATCAGCGCGATCGGCATCCGCTACGACTTCGGCGACGGCCCCGACCTGCTCGGCCGCCGGCTTCCCGACATCGACCTGAAACAGGGCCACCTCTACGGTCTGCTGCATCGCGGCCGCGGCCTGCTGCTGGACCGCACCGAACGCCTGACCAACGGCGGCTGGTCCGACCGGGTCGATCACCTCGCGGATCCCACCGCGGCACTGGACGCTCCGTGCGTCCTGCTACGCCCCGACGGCCACGTCGCCTGGATCGGCGACGATCAGCGGGACCTGGACGACCAGCTCTCCCGCTGGTTCGGCAAGCCCACCAGCTGATTTCGCCGGCCTGTCGTCCGACGTCCACCGTCCGCTGGCTGACGGGAATGGCCATGCCAGCGGACGGTGGCCGGTCGTGCTGTCCGTGCCTCGTCCCGAGACACCTAGCTGCGCACGGCGTCCTTCACGAACACGAGGCCCTCGATGTCGGCCAGGTGCCCCGGGTCGAGCGGGGCGTAGCCGAACCAGGGGGACACGCGCGGAGCGGGCGCCGCCTCGCCGAGGACCGTGGCCAGTCGGCGGGGGTCGACGACGTAGCGGTCCCGCGGGAGCGCGTACAGGTGCCCTTCGAGGGTGTCCGGGGGTGGGGTCTCCACGCCGTGGTGGCGGATCGTGCCGAGGGCCGTGGCCAGGAAGGCGTACCCCTCGCCCAGGTGAGGGCTGACGAGCGCGCCGGCGCTCCACCACTCCACCGGCAGGTCACCCAACCGCATGGTGCTCTTCGGCCGCTGCAGGTGGCTGTTGTGGGCGTGCACAAGTGTCGGACCCCGTTCGGCGAGGGCGAGCAGGTTGGCGGCCATCATGGAGTCCCGCACGCCGAGCAGCCGCGGGATCCGGCTGGGTGACGTGTCGGCCATCGAATGGTGGTAGCGCAGCAGGCCGGCGGCGGTGCGCCCGTACAGGCGCGCCCGGTCCCACTCCTCGGGTGTGGACGTCGCGATCAGGTGTGGCGTCTGCGCGTCGAGCAGGGCCACCAGGTCGTCGGCGACCAGCCGCAGTTCCCTGGCCTCGGGCGTCCGGCCCACCGACCGGGTCGGGTCCATCATCGCCGCCGGTTCGGTCCACCGGTCGTCGGCGCCGAGCAGGCGGTCGAGTGTCTCCGCGGTGCAGGGAAGCAGGCCGTCGTCGACCCGGGCCGCGAGGTAGCCGTGCAGAGCGGTGAGGGCCTGCCGGGGGCTCGCGGCGGCGGTGATCTCCAGCGGGCCGTCGAAACCGGCGAACCGCACCCGCTCGGACGCGGGCCGGCCCTCGTTGTACGCCCGCATCCAGCGCACCAGTTCGCGGTTGCCCGGGAAGGCGCCCCACTCGTGGCTGAAGCCGCGCTCCATGACCTCGTCGAGGTCGCCCGCGCCCGACGTGACGTGGTCGTCCACCACCAGTCCCATCAGGCAGTCGCTCTCGATGGCGATCGTCCGGTAGCCCTCGCGCTCGACGAGTTGCCGGAAGAGATCGTTGCGCAGGTCGAGGAGAACCTCCTCGCCGTGGGTCGGCTCGCCCAGGGCGAGCAGCCGCGGTCGGGCCGGGAGCAGCCCCATGACGACAGCGGCGTCGACGGCATGGGCGGTGTCGGTGATACCAGCAGTCATGCCCTCAACGCTATCGTTGAACCGTCGGTTGAGACTTCTGCGTGAATCGAGGCAGGGACGTGCGGCAGAACCCTCAACACGATGGTCGGCTGAGGCCGGTCGACCTGGCACGCCGGCACGGTCTGTCCACGCAGGCGATCAGGAACTACGAGGCGGCCGGGGTCCTTCCGGAGGCGGAACGCACCCCCCACGGCTACCGCACCTACACGCCGCTGCACGCGAGCGCGCTGAACGCGTTCCTGGCCCTCGTGCCCGGCCACGGCCACGGGACGGCCACGTCGATCATGCGGGCGGTCAACCGGGACGCGACCGGGGCAGCCCTTCGGCTCATCGACGAGAGCCACGCCCAGCTTCTCGACGACCGCCGCACCCTCCAGGCCGTCGAGGCCGCGCTGCGCGACCTGGAGCCCGTGCCGCCGGAACGCGGTGACACGTTCGTGGGCCCGCTCTCGAGAAGGTTGGGCATCCGCCCGGCCACCCTGCGCAAGTGGGAACGCGCCGGCGTGGTCCAGCCGCGACGCGACCCGCGGACGGGCTACCGGGTCTACAGCGCCGCCGATGTCCGCGACACCCTGCTGGTCCACCAGCTCAGGCGGGGCGGCCACCTGCTGGAGCAGATCGCCCCGCTGATCGCCCAGGTCCGCTCGGCCGGGGGCGTCGCACCCCTCGAATCGACGCTGCGCGACTGGCACGCCCGTCTCGCGGCCCGCAGTCGAGCCATGCTGACCGGCGCCGCGGCGCTGGACGCCTACCTCGACTGCCGGCCCGATCCAGCGGACGAGTGACGCCGGACAGGGCCGGGGTTGCCCGCACGGGCGGACCCGGTAAATACTTACTGCATGAGTGACAGCCGGGCCGCCCTGCTCGACGCCGCGGCGGAGGAGTTCGCCCGCACCGGCCTGCACGGCACCCGCGTGCAGGCGGTGGTCCGGCGCGCCGGAGTCAACGAGCGCATGATCTACCACCACTTCGGCAGCAAGGAAGGGCTCTACGCGGCCGTCATCGACGAGCAGCGGGCGGGGCTGGCCGCCGCCTGGGCGCCGGTGCTCGACCGGGCCGCCACCCTCGACCCGTACGCGGGGATGCGCGCCGCCTTCACCGGCTTCTACGACATCCTGCGGGCCCGCCCCCGACTGCTCGCGCTGATGCTGCACGAGTCGCTGAGCGGGTCCGGCGCGCTGTCCCTGCCCACCGCCGACCAGCTCCCCGGGGCGATCCGCGACCTGTACGAGCGCGGCCAGTCCGAGGGCGCCTTCCGCGCCGACTGCCCGTTCGAGGTGGCGTACGCGACCGCGATGGGAGCGCTCGTGGCGTTGCAGGTCTTCGCTCCCCCGTTCGCCGTCGGGGCCGGCACTCCGCAGCTGCGGGACCGGGTGGTCGGGCAGTTGCTCGACGGGATGACCGGGCCGGTTCCCGGCCGCTGAACCAGCACACCGGTGGCAGCCTGCGGAGCCCGAGTCTCCGCAGTAAGCATTTACCGCAGAATCGAGGAGGCCGGAATGGACCGGACCATCGAGCCGCCCGCGCCGGCACCCGGGGTCTCCCCGGCGCTGCGCCGGCTGGTCAGCGTCATCATGCTCGGCGCGCTCGCCGTGCAGCTCGACGCCACCATGACGAACGTCGCCGTCCACACGCTGCTGCGGGAGTTCGACGCGACCCTGTCCACCGTGCAGTGGGTCGGCACCGGCTACCTGCTGGCGATGACCGCGATGATTCCGCTGACCGGCTGGGCCGCCGACCGGTTCGGCACCCGTACGCTCTGGACGCTGAGCCTCGCCGGGTTCCTGCTGGGCTCCCTGCTGTCCGGGCTGGCCTGGTCCGCCGGCAGCCTGATCGCGTTCCGGGTCGTCCAGGGCGCGGGCGGCGGGATGCTCGTACCTCTGGCGCAGACCATCCTGGCCCGCGCCGCAGGCCCCGACCGGCTCGGCCGGGTGATGGCCGCCATCGGCGTCCCCGCCATACTCGGCCCGGTCCTCGGGCCGGTGCTCGGCGGCCTGATCGTCGACGACGTGGGCTGGCGGTGGATCTTCTTCGTCAACCTGCCGGTCGGCCTGGCCGGGCTGCTCCTGGCCCGCCGGGTGGTGCCCGACGACCGGCCGGCGACCGCCGCCCCGCTGGACCTGACCGGGCTGGCGTTGCTCCCGCCCGGTTCCGCCGCCGTGGTCTACGGCCTGGCCGAGGCCGGCCGGCACGGCCGGTTCGACGCCCCGGGGGTGTTGGTCGCGGTGGGTCTCGGCGGCGCGCTGCTGGCCGGCTTCGCCGGGCACGCGCTGCGGACCCGGCGGGAGCCGCTGATCGACCTGCGGCTGCTGGCCGACCGCACGTTCGCGGCCTGCGCGGCGGTGGTGTTCCTCTCCGGCGTCGCCCTGTTCGGGGCGATCATCCTGCTGCCGCTCTACCAGCAGCAGGTGCGGGGCGCGTCCGCGCTGGCGGCCGGGCTGCTGCTGGCCCCGCAGGGCGTGGGCATGGCGATCGGGCTGGTGGCCGCCGGGCGACTCACCGACCGGATCGGCCCCCGGCCGATCGTGCTGGTCGGCCTCGTGGTGGCCGCTGCCGGCACGCTCACGTACACCCGGGTGGCGGCCGACACCGCGCAGCCACTGCTCGCCGCCGCGCTGCTCGTCACCGGCGCCGGCATGGGTGCCACCGTGGTGCCGGTGCTGGCCAGCCCGTACCGGGGACTGCCGCCGGCGGCGATCCCGCGGGCGACCAGCGCCATCCGGATCTTCCAGCAGCTCGGCGGGGCGTTCGGCGGGGCGGTGCTGGCGGTCGTGCTCCAGCGGCAGCTCGCCGCGCCGGCCGGGCGGGCGGCCGCGTTCGGGGCGACCTTCTGGTGGGTGCTCGGGTTCACGCTGCTGGGGGTGCTCCCGGCCCTGCTGCTGCCGGCCACCCGGGCGCCGCGGCCCGGCGCCGGGCCGGCCTGAGCAGCCGTCGTCGGGGAACCACCGGCTCGGGGGTGGTGGTTCCCCGACGACGGCCGATCAGCGGCGCCGCCAGGGCCACCACCGGCGGCGCGGTCGGGCGGGAATGGAGACGGGCGCGGGCTGGGCCGCCACCCGCTCGGCCGCGGCCCGCCCTCGGGCGGCCCGCCAGTCGCGGACCACGTCGTCGGCGTTGACCGGCCGGACCACCACGCGCGGCCCGGTGGGTGTGCGCAACCAGGCCACCACCTCGCTGTTGAGGGCGGCCACGTACGCCCGTACCGATTCCTCGGTGGGCAGGTCGCGCACCTCGTCGGGGAGCTTCTCGATGCGGCGGCGCAGTTGCAGCGGGGTGGGCAGGAGCAGGTCACCGAATCTGTTCGCGCTCCAGGAAGCTGCGGATCCACCAGCCCTCGTCATACGGCAGGCCCCGCCCGGGGATCGGCTTCCCGGCACCCGGCAGGTTGTCGAACTCGCCGCGCTCCTGGGCCGAGCGGATCTGCGCCTCGACCGCGGCCTCCCAGCCTGTCGTCACCGCCGTCACCTCCCGTCTTCACCGTATCCGCGGGGTCACCGACCCGGTTCAGCGCCGGCCGGGACCGGGCTGTTCCCGTCCGGCGGCCGGCGGCGGCGCGGCGTACATTCCTGGTGGGCCGGCGGGCGGCCCGTACCCCCGGGCGGGAGGGACCACCGGCGTGCGTGACTGGCTCATCGGCCTCGGCGTCGCGGTGGCCTGCCTGCTGGCCAGCTGGGCGCTGCTGGTGCTGCTGGCCCGGCGGCTGCCGCCGGGCATCCTGCGCGATCTGGCCGCCTTCATCCCGGACTGCCTGACCACCGTGCGCCGGCTGCGCCGCGACCCCCGGGTGCCGCGCCGGGCCAAGGTCGCGATCGTGTTCGCCGGGCTCTGGCTGGCCAGCCCCATCGACCTGATCCCGGAGTTCCTGCCGGTCATCGGCCCGCTCGACGACATCGTGGTGGTCGCGCTCGCGCTGCGCTACGCCGGCCGGCAGGTGCCCCGGCAGGTGCTGCTCGACGCCTGGCCGGGCGAGCCGCGGCTGCTGCTGCGCCTGCTCGGCCCGGCGCCGGCGGCCGGGCCGGGCGTCGAGGAGTCCGCGCGCTGAGCACGCTGCTGGCCGCCTCGGCGGCGGCGTTCCTGCTGGCCGCGCTGTCCGCGGTGACCGGTTTCGGCGGGGGCGTGCTGTTGCTGCCGGTCTTCACCGCGCTGTTCGGGCTGCGCGTCGCGGTGCCCGTGCTCACCCTCACCCAGCTCGCCAGCAACGCCGCCCGGGTCTGGCTGAACCGGCGGGAGCTGCACGCCGCCCTCGCCCGCCGGTTCGCGCTCGGCGCGGTGCCGTTCGCCCTGGCCGGGGCCCTGCTGCTGGCGCACGCGCCGCTGGCCGCCCTGAAGCGGCTGCTCGGGGTGTTCCTGCTGGGCGTGGTGGCGTGGCGTCGCCTCGGCCGGCCGCCGGGACGGCCCGGCGCGCGGACGTTCGTGGCGGTCGGCGCGGCCTCCGGGCTCGGGTCGGCGCTGCTCGGCTCGGTCGGCCCGCTCACCGCGCCGTTCTTCCTGGCCTACGGGCTGACCCGGGCCGCGTACGTGGGCACCGAGGCGGCCGCCGCGCTCACCCTGCACCTGGCCAAGACCGCCGGGTACGCCGGGGCCGGGCTGCTCGGCCGGCAGGTGCTGCTGCTCGGGGCGGCGCTCACCCCGGCCACCCTGGCCGGCGCGTGGGTGGGGCGCCGGATCGTCGGCCGGATCAGCGACCGGACCTTCGTCGCCCTCGTGGAGGCGGGACTGGTCGCGGCCGCCCTGCTCTTCCTGGCCGGCCGCTGACGGTGGCCCGGCTCAGGGCCGGTGGCGGTGGCCGGGCTCAGGGCCGGTGGCGGTGGCCGGGCTCAGGGCCGGTGGCGGACGTGCCGGTGACCGTCGCGCGGGAACGGCGGCCGGGCCGGCAGCACCTCCGCGAAGGCGTACCCGCTCTTCTCCGCCACCCGGCAGGAGGCCGGGTTGTCCACCTGGTGCAGCAGCTCCAGGCGGGTCAGGCCACCCGCGGCGAACCGGGCGAACGCCCAGTCGGTGACCGCCGCCACGGCCCGCGGCGCGACCCCGCGCCCCCGGGCCGGCGCGGCCGTCCAGTAGCCCACCTCGGCGGCCGGCCGGCCGGGGGTGACCTCCTTGAGCACCACGTTGGCCACCAGCCGCTCCCCCTCGGCGGTGGGCTCCAGCACGGCGAAGCTGAACCTGCGGTCGGCCGCCCAGCCCTGCCGGCTGCGGCGCAGGAACGCGCGGGCCTCGGCGCGGGTGGTCACCGGGAGCCGGGTCCAGGAGCGCAGGACCGGATCCCGGTACGCGGCCAGCAGCGCCTCGGCGTCGTCGTCGCGCCAGGGGCGCAGCAGCAGGCCGGGTGCGGAGGGGGTGGCGGCGGCGTGGAGCACGATCGACATCCCGGTAGTGTCGCCCGTCACGCCCCCGCCCGGCGAGCCCGCCCCCACGGCGCCGGAGCGCGCGCGTAGGGTCCGGGCAGGACGGACGGGCGGGGAGGCGACATGGTCACGGTCGGCGCGCTGGTGGGGATCGCCCTGGTGGCGTTGGGTCTGGTGCTCACGCCCGGCCCGAACATGGTCTACCTGGTGTCCCGGTCGGTCACCCAGGGCCGGCGGGCCGGGCTGGTGTCGCTGCTCGGCGTGGCCGTCGGCTTCCTGGTCTACCTGGCCGCCGCGGTGGCCGGCATCGCCACGGTCTTCGTGCTGGTCCCGCCGCTGTACACGGCGGTGAAGCTGGGCGGCGCGGCCTACCTGCTGTGGCTGGCCTGGCGGACGCTGCGCCCGGGCGGCCGGTCCGCGTTCACCCCGGCCGCGCTGCCGCCGGACCGGCCGCGGCGGCTGTTCACCATGGGCCTGGTCACCAACCTGCTGAACCCGAAGATCGCCATCCTCTACGTGTCGCTGCTGCCGCAGTTCGTCGACCCGGCGCGCGGGCACGTGGCGGTGCAGAGCCTGCTGCTGGGGCTGACCCAGATCGGCATCGCGCTGACCGTGAACGGGCTCATCGTGCTCACCGCCGGCACTGTGTCGGCGTTCCTCACCCGGCGGCCGGCCTGGGCGCGGGCCCAGCGCTACGTGATGGGCACCGTGCTGGCCGGTCTCGCGGTCCGCATCGCCGCGGACCGCTCGCGGGCCGCCGTGGCCACCCCCTGACCGGTACGCCCGCAGCGCTCAGAGGTTGTCGGGCCGGGTGAGCGCCGGGTGGCGTTCGCCCGGCGCCGCGTACCAGGGGTCGCTGTCCTCGCGCAGCGCGGTGGCGATCCGCAGGTGCGACCAGTCGTCCAGGTCGGGCAGTTCGTCGGGGGCGAACCAGGCGACCGCGAGGGACTCGTCGCCGTCGGCGGTGGCGGTGCCGCCGACGGCCCGGCAGCGGAACCAGACGTTGAGGAACTCGCAGGTGTCCCCGTTGGGGTAGACGACCGGGTGGGTGGCCACCCCGCCGATCCGCTCGATCTCGACCTCGATGCCGGTCTCCTCGCGGACCTCGCGGACCAGCGCGTCGGCGGGCTGCTCGCCCGGGTCGACCGTGCCGGCCGGCACCGACCAGCGGCCGTTGTCGCCGCGGCGGGCCAGCAGCACCCGCCCGGCCTCGTCGGTCACCACGCCGCTGACGCCGTAGAGCATCAGCAGGTCGGATCCGATGTGCCGGCGCATCCGGGCGATGTAGGGGGAGACAGGCATGGCGGCACCCTACCGGCGGCCCTCCCGGTGCCGCCGCACCATGCCGGCGGCCAGCGGCGCGGCGTCCAGGTCCCCGGCGGCCAACCGCCCCGCGACGGTACGGCGCACCAGCCGGTCGGCCAGCGCCGGCGCGTGCCGGGCCAGGAACAGCTCCAGCCGCCCCCGTGCGGTGGTGGCCACGTCCCGGGGCGCCCGGCGGGCGGTGGCGGCACGCAGGATCGCGGCGACGACCCCCTCGACGGATTCCAGCCGGGACACCCCGCTCAGCGACAGCCCGGCCTCGGCGGTGCTGTCGTGGATCGGGGAGGCGACCATGCTCGGGTAGACGACGCTGACCCCGACGTGGGTGCCCACCTCGTGGCGCAGCGCGTCGGCGTACGCGACGACGGCCCGCTTGCTCACCCCGTACGCGGCCGCGAGGGGCAGTGGCAGCACGGCCATCCGGCTGGCCACGAAGACCACCCGGCCGCGCGCCGCCTCCAGGGCGGGCAGCGCCGCCGCCGTGGTCCGCCAGGCGGCGAGCAGGTTGACCTCCAGCTGCCGGCGGACCACCTCGTCGGGAGCCAGCTCGGCGGGGGCGGGCCCGCCGACACCGGCGTTGTTGACCAGCAGGTCCAGCCCGCCGAGCCGGTCCACGGCGGCGGCCACCGCGGCCGGCACGGCGGCCGGGTCGGTCAGGTCGCAGCCGAGCACCGGCACCGGGCCGTCCTCGTCCGGGTGCAGGTCCAGCCCCACGACGCGGGCGCCCGCGCCGGTCAGCGCGGCGCACAGGTGCCGCCCGAAGGTGCCCCGCGCGCCGGTGACCAGCACGCGCCGTCCCGCCAGCCCGCTCACCGCCGCACCTCCGCCCGGCGCCGCCCGGCCGCCAGTTCCCGCTCCAGCTCGGTCAGGTACGCGTCGAAGTCGACCCGCATGTGCGGCCGGCGCTGCCCCCACCGGGTGGTGGCGGCGCGCAGCTCGGCCCGGCAGGCGGCCTCCTGGCGGGCCCGGTCCGGCGGTGACCAGGTGCCGGCGAGCCACCCGGCGACCAGCCGGGCCTGGGCCTCGACCAGCGGGAACGCCGCCCCCGTGGACTGCATCAGCCCGACGAAGGCCAGGCCCGGGGCGTCCAGGTGGAACACGTGCCGGTACAGCGGCAGCCGGTCGGCGCCGTCGCCGAGCAGTTCGGGGTCGAGGAAGGGGATCTCCACCCGGTAGCCGGTGCACCAGATCACCAGGTCCACCTCGTCGGAGCGGCCGTCGGTGAACTCGACCCGGTCGCCGGCGAACCGGGCGATGCCGGGACGGGCCTGGATGTCGCCGTGGGTGAGCCGGGACAGCAGCCCGTCGGAGAGGGTGGGGTGGTCCTGGAGGAAGCCGTGGGCGGGGGTGGGCAGCCCGTACCGGGCGGGTGGGCCGACGGTGGCGGTGAGCATGGTCTGGCTGATCCGCTGCCGCAGCCGCCAGGGCAGCCGGCGGGCGAGCGCCCCGTTGAGGGTGTCGGAGGGGCGGCCGAGCAGGTACTTGGGCACCACCCAGACTCCGCGGCGCAGCGACAGCAGCGTGCGCGTGGCGGCGTACGAGGCGTCGACGGCGATGTCCATGGCGGAGTTGCCGCCCCCGACCACCAGCACCCGCCGGCCGGCGAGCTGCTCCGGGCCCCGGTAGTCGTGGCTGTGCAGCTGCTCGGCGGCGCATTCGCCCGGGTACGGGTCGGGCCACTTCGGCACCCGGTTGTGCCCGTTGGCCACCACCACCGCCTCGACGTCGAGGTGGACCGGCCCGTCGGGTCCGGTGGCGTGCACGGTCCAGCCGCCGTCGGCGGTCCGGGTGACCCGTTCGACGGTGTGCCGCAGCCGCAGGGCCTCGCGCAGGCCGAACCGGTCGGCGTAGTCGGCAAAGTAGCCGGCGATGCGGTCGTGGCCCGGGTAGTCGGGCCAGTGCTCCGGCATGGGGTGGTCGGCGAACTGGGTGCGCCCCTTGCTGGTGTTCAGGTGCAGCGTCCGGTACGCCGGCGAGCCGGGCGACCCGTACACCCAGAGGCCGCCGACGGTGTCGGCGGTCTCGAACGCGACCGCCGGCACGCCGGCGTCGGCGAGCGCCTTGAGTGTGGCCAGTCCGGCCGCGCCCGCGCCGATGACCGCCACCCTGGGTCGTGCCGTCATGCCCGCCTCCTAATCCAACGACTGCTGGATAATCCCCGGCGGGCGGCGGCCCGTCAAGAGGCCGCCGGCGGGTACAGCCCGTCGAGGAAGCGGTGCACGAAGCTGCGGAACTCGCGCCGCTCGCGGGCGCCGGAACCGTCCTGCGCGGCGAGGGCCACCACGTGCCCGTGCACCGCCCAGACCAGGCTGCGCACGGTGACGTGCGGGGCCGGCTCGACCAGCGCCCCGCCCGCGGCCGCGGCGGCGAGCAGCTCCTCGACCAGCGCATAGAGCGGGGCCGCGTACCGCTGGTCCAGGTCGGCGTGCCGGTGCGGCTCCAGCCAGCGGCGCAGCCACAGCGCGGTGGTCTCCGGCCGGTCCTCCAGGAAGTCCACGAACACGTCGACCAGGTCGTGCAGCGCCCGCACCGCCTCGCCGCGACCGGCCGCCAGGGCCGCCCGGGCGCGCTCGCCGGCCGCCACGAGGACCTCCCGCTCGGCCGTGAAGACCCGCGCGAAGCAGGCGTCGTAGAGCTCGGCCTTCGTGCCCGTGTGGTGGGCGACGGTGGCCACGTCGACGCCCGCCGCGGCGGCGACGTCGCGCAGGCCGACCGCGTCGAAGCCGCGCTCGGCGAAGAGCGCGGTGGCGGCGGCGAGCACCAGGTCGCGGGTGGGCCGCTGGTCGTCGCGGCGCGGCCGGCCGGGTCGGCGGCGGGGCATGGTCATCCCGCCATTGTTCCCCCTACAATCCAGCATCCGTTGGATTGGGGGCGGCGTGCCCCGAGAAGGGGGCGACCATGACCGGGCTCGACCAGCGGCGGCAGGCCGCCGCCCTGCCGCGCGGCCCGCTGGCCGGCTTCGCCGCCGGCTCGCTCGGCATGGGCGTCTGGGTGACCGTGCCCGGGCTGCTGCTGCTCTACTTCCTCACCGACGTCCTCGCGGTCGCCCCGTGGCTGGCCGGGCTGACCCTGCTGCTGCCCAAGATCGCCGACGTGCTGCTGCACCCCTGGATCGGGCACCGCTGCGACGTCGAGCAGGCCCGCCGCGGCCACCGGCGGCGGCTGCTGCTGGCCGGCTGCGCCCTGCCGCTGGCCTTCGCCGCGCTGTTCGCGGTGCCCGGCGGGTTGGACGGGGCGTCGGCCGCGGCCTGGGTGGCGGTGTTCTTCGTCGCCGGGAACCTGCTGTTCGCCGCGTACCAGGTGCCCTACCTGGCCACCCCCGCGGACCTGCGGATCGGCTACCACGAGCGCACCCGGCTGATGGCCTTCCGGATGGTGGTGCTGACCCTCGGCATCCTGGTCTCCGGGCTGCTCGCGCCGCTGCTGGCCGGCGGCGACGACGCCACCCGCGCCGGCTACCTGCGGATGGCGGCGCTGCTCGCGGTGGGGATGCTCGCGGCCATGGCGGTCGGGGTCGTCGGGATCGACCGGCTGCGCCGCACCGCCGCCGTGGCGGCGCCGCCGCACCGGGCGGGCGGGTGGTCGACCCTCGTGGCGAGCCTGCGCGACCGGCAGTTCCGCTGGCTGGTCGGGGCGTACCTGGCCATGTCCACCACCACCCACCTGGTGCTGGCCGGGGTGCCCTACTACGCCGAGTACGAGCTGGGCCGCCCGAAGCTCACCACCGTGCTGGTCGCCGCGTTCGTCGCGCCGGCGCTGCTGGTCACCCCGGCCTGGCTGGCGGTGTCCCGGCGGGTCGGCAAGCAGCGGGCGCTGCTCGCCGCGCAGCTCGCGTTCGCCGTCGGCGCGCTGGTGCTGGCCGTCGGCCGGCCGGCCGGCCTGCCGGTGCTGGTCGGCGCGGTGGCGGTGCTCGGGGTGGCGTTCGCCGGGATGCAGCTGCTGCCGTTCTCGATGCTGCCCGACGTGATCCGCGCGGCCGACACCGACCGGGCCGGCACCTACACCGGGGTGTGGACCGCCACCGAGGCCACCGGCGCCGCGCTCGGCCCGTACGCCTACGCGCTCTGCCTGGCCGCCGGCGGCTTCGTGGCCTCCACGGCCGGGCAGGCGGTCACCCAGTCGGCGGGCGCGCTGGCCGCGATCCGGTACGGCTTCGGCCTGCTGCCGGCCGCCGTCATGGTGGTCGCGGTGCTGCTGCAACGCCGCTACACGCTCGACCGGGCCGCGCGCGCGGACGCCGGCCGCGACGGCGCCGCCTGACGGGCGGCGTGCGCGACGACGAAGAGGAACAGGCCACAGGCCGCGACGAGGAACCAACCCGGGCGGGACGCGCGCGCCAGGCCCGCCGGGCCGACCCCGGCGACGAGGCCCCCGGCGACGGCGATGCCGATGGCCGATCCGAGCTGCCGGGCGGTGGAGGTGATCGCCCCGGCGACACCGGCCCGCGCCGGCGGCAGGCCGCTCACCGCCGTGTTGGTGATCGGCGCGTTGGCGAAGCCGAAGCCGATGCCGATGAGCAGGTAGGCCGGCAGGAGCTGCCGGAGATCCGGGTCTGGACGCAGGTCGACCAGGCTGAGCCCGCCAACTGTGAGGAACGCGCCGGCGAGCAGGAGCGGCCGCCGCGCCCCGTACCGCCCGGCGAGCCGGCCGGACAGCGGTGCGCTGACGGTCGCGCCGAGCGCCAGGGGCAGGGTCGCGGTCCCGGCGGCGAGCGGGGTCCAGCCGTGGCCGTGCTGCAGGTACAGCGTGGTGAGCAGCAGGCTGACGGTCAGCGCGACGAACACGGCCACCGCGCCCAGCACCGCCGTGGCGAAGGCCGGCCGCCGGAACAGCCCCAGCTCCATGAGGGGTTCGCGGCGACGCCGCTCGACCGCCACGAACCCCACGGCGGCCGCGGCGGCGACCGCGTACGCGGCCCAGGCCGGCGGCGACGCCCAGCCGATCCGCGGGCCCTCGATGAGCACGGCGACGCAGAGGCTCACCACGACGGTGAGGAGGACCTGGCCGGGCAGGTCGAGCCGCCGGGCCCGCGGCGCGCGGGACTCCGGGATGAACCGGGCGCTCAGCACGAGCGCGGCGACGATGACCGGGGCGTTGACCCAGAACACCGACCGCCAGCCGAACGCCGCGATGAGCGCGCCGCCGGCGACCGGCCCGGCCGCCATGCTGAGCCCGAAGACCGAGGCCCAGATCCCGATGGCCTGGGCCCGTTCCCGCGGGTCGGGCATCGCGTTCACCACGATGGCCAGGGCCACGGGATTGAGCATCGACGCGCCGATGCCCTGGACGGCCCGCGCCGCAACGAGCGCGTCCAGTGACGGCGCCACCGCGCAGGCCACCGACGCGACGCCGAAGACGACAAGCCCCCACCGGAAGACCCGGCGGCGGCCCAGCCGGTCGGCCAGCGCGCCCGCGGAGATCAGGAAGCTGGCCAGGATCACGGTGTAGGCGTCCGGGACCCATTCCAGGCTCCGGGTGCCCACCCCGAGGCCGCGCCCGATGGCGGGCAGGCCCACGTTGACGATGGTGGTGTCCAGCCCGACGAGCAGCATGCTCAGCGCGCAGATCGCCAGCACCGCCCACCGTCGGCGCGTACTCAGGCCGGGTGGCACGGTCAGGGATGTCGCGGCCATGCGCTCACCTCCAGGTCGGGGAACATGCCCCGCCATGCTCGGACCGGGCGACCCCCGGGACCCAGCATTCTTGCGGAAACCGCAAAATGGCCGGTGTGGAAACCGACCTCGCGGAACTCCTCGACGGCATCGGGCCGCGGCTGCGCGCGCTGCGCCGCGACCGTGGCCTGACGCTGGAGACCCTCGCGGCGCAGACCGGCATCTCGGTGAGCAAGCTGTCCCGCCTGGAGTCGGGCAAGCGGCGCCCCACCCTCGAGCTGCTCATCCCGCTGGCCCGCGCCCATCGCGTCGCGCTGGACCAGCTGGTGGCGGCGCCGGCCACCGGCGACCCCCGCGTCCACCTGCGGCCGCACCGGCGACGGCGCGGCGGCGTGGTGGTGCCCCTGACCCAGTACCCGGGGCGGGTCCAGGTCTTCAAGCAGGTCCTCGCGCCGCGGGAGCCGACGCTCGTCACCCACGCCGGCTACGAGTGGCTCTACGTCCTCGCCGGCCGGCTCCGCCTCGTCCTCGGCGACCGTGAGTTCCTCCTCCGCCCCGGCGAGGTGGCCGAGTTCGACACCGGCGAACCGCACTGGTTCGGCCCGGCCGACACGGACACCGTCGAGATCCTGCACCTGTTCGGACCGCACGGCGACCAGGCCGTCGTCCGCACCGGGCCGTCGACACCGCCGTGACCCGCGGCAACTAGACTTCGCCGCCGATGGACGCCGAGCCCGCCCCCGAGACCCGTCCCTGCGCCCACTGTGGACGGGAGGTGCCGCAGCGCGCCGGCGCGGGCCGGCCGTTCCGGTACTGCCGGGACAACGACGGCGCCTGCCAGCGCGCCTCGCGCAACTCCCGGATGCGCCACCGCAACTCCCCCGGCCTGCCCGGGCAGGTGGCCCGCACCTGGGAGGCGGTGGACCGGCTCGACCAGATCGTCGAGACCCTCACCGACGCGCTGCACGCCGAGCTGTCCCCCGCCGGCGTGGAGCGGCAGCTCGCCGAGGTCCGCGCCGAGACGGCCGCTCAGGTGGCGGCGGCGCACACCGAACGCGACGAGGCCCGGCGGGACGCCGAGGACGCCGCCGCAGCCGCCGCCCGGGCCCGCCAGGACGCCCAGGCGGCGCTGGCCGAACGCGACGCCGCCCGGGAGCGGGCCGACCGCGCCGAGGCTGCCTCCACGGCGGCCGCCGGCCGGGCCCGGCACGCGGAGGCGGCCCGGGACGAGGCCCGCGGCGAGGCCGGCGCGGCGCAGGCGCTGCGCGTGCAGGCCGAACGGGACCGCGACGCCGCCCGCCACGAGCTGCGTACCGTGCGGGCCGAACGCGACGCCGAGCGCCGGCGGGTCACCGACCTGACCGCCGAGCGGGACGCCGCCCGGGTCGACGCCGAGCGGGCCACCCGCTCGGCCGGCGAGGCGCTGGAGCGGGCCGAGCGGCTGGGCGCCGAGGCCGAGACGGCCCGCGGCGCGGCCGACCAGGCCCGCGCGGAGACCGCCGAGGCGCGGCGGTCCGAGCAGGCGGCCGCCGAGCAGGCCCGCGCGGAGGCCGGCAGGGCCGCCGAGGCGCGGCGGGCCGCGCAGGAGGCGCAGGTCGCCCGGGACCGGGCCGAGGCCGCGCGGGCGGAGGCCGTCGCGGCAGCCGCGGCTGCCCGGGAGGAGCTGTCGGCCGTCGCCGCCGAGCGGGACGCCCTCGCCGCCGACCTGGCGGCCGCGCGGCAGGCCGCCGCCGCCGTCGAGGCCCGGCTGGCCGCCGCCGAGGCCGACCGCGACGCCGCCCAGCGGCGGGCCGGTCAGCTCGCCGACCAGGTGAGCGACCTGGCCAGCGCCCTGGCCCGGCTCGGCGCCCGGGCCGGCTGACGCCGTCGGCCGCCCGCCGGCCACGGGCTGGGACGGGGCAGCGGGCGGTGGCGGCCGGCGAGGATGATCAGGGCGTGGGAAAGACGTACGAGCGCATCGACGGCCGGCTGCGGACCTTCATCGAGGCGCAGCCGATGTTCTTCACGGCCACCGCCCCCCTCGCGGGCGACGGCACCATCAACCTCTCCCCCAAGGGCCTGCGCGGCTCCTTCGCGGTGCTCGACGAGCTGACCGTCGCCTACCTGGACTTCGCCGGCAGCAACGCCGAGACCGTCGCGCACCTGCGGGAGAACGGCCGGATCACGCTGATGTGGTGCGCGTTCACCGGCCCGCCGAACATCGTCCGGGTGCACGGGCGGGGCGAGCCGGTGTTCCGCGACGATCCCCGCTGGCCGGAGCTGCTGGGCCACTTCCCCGACATCGACCCGGGCCCGCACGGCCTGCGGGCCGTCGTCGTGGTCCACGCCGAGCTGATCCGCGACACCTGCGGCTACGCCGTGCCCCTGATGACCTACGAGGCCGACCGCGACCTGCACGGGCGCCGTTTCGCCCGGGAGGACGACGCGTCGCTGAGCGCGTACTTCGCCGGCAAGGAGCACGTGGCCACCAGCATCGACGGGTTGCCCGGCCTGCCGCTGCCGCTGCCGCCGACCCCGGCGCGCTGACGTGAGGCCGGTCAGTGGATGCCGGCCATCAGTCCCCGGATCTGCCGGGTGAACATCACCGCGGCCAGCCCCAGCACCACCGAGGCCAGGCCGAAGGTCAGAAAGTACGCCGGCTCGGACCAGCTCTCGGCCAGCCGGGCCACCTGGCCACCGATCGCGTCGCCGACGGCGGTGGCGAGGAACCACAGGCCCAGCATCTGGCTGGCGTACTTGACCGGGGCGAGCTTCGTGGTGGCCGACAGGCCCACCGGGCTGAGCGCCAGCTCACCGGCGACCTGGATGGCGTACACGGCGACCAGCCACCACGGCGAGACCAGGTCGCCGCCGACGGCGGCCTGCGCGGCGGCGGCCATCAGCACGAACGACAGGCCGTTGAGCACCAGGCCGACCGCGAACTTCGTCGGCGTGGAGACCCGGTGGCCGAGCTTCAGCCACAGCGCGGCGGCCAGCGGCGCCCCGATGATGATCAGGATCGGGTTCACCGACTGGAGCCAGGACGCCGGGAAGGTGAACCCGGCCACGTTCCGGTCGGTCTGGTCCGCGGCGAAGATGTTCAGCACCGACCCGGCCTGGTCGTAGATCAGCCAGAACGCGGCGGCGAAGACGAACAGCCACACGTACGCCTTCATCCGGCTGCGCTCGGTGGCGCTGATCTCCCGGTCGGTCAGGATCCGCGCGAAGTACGCGATGGTGACCAGCACGGTGACGAGGGTGAGCAGGTTGACCACGGTGTTGACGGTGAACAGCCCGATGACGGCGAGCACGGCCAGCACCACGAGCACCACCACGGTGACCACGGCGATGCGGGTCAGCGCCCGCCGCCGGTCCGCGCCGAGCAGCGGGTCGGCCGGCCGGGCGCCGGCGTCGCCGAGGTTGCGCCGGCCGAGCACGTACTGGATCAGGCCGAAGGTCATGCCGATCGCGGCGGCGCCGAAGCCCAGATGCCAGTTGATCTTCTCGCCGAGGAAGCCGGTGATCAGCGGGGCGATGAACGCGCCCAGGTTGATGCCCATGTAGAAGATCGAGAAGCCGGCGTCGCGGCGCGGGGAGTCCCGGTCGTAGAGGTCGCCGACCATCGTGGAGATGTTGGGCTTGAGCAGGCCGGTGCCGAGCACGATGAGCGTCATGCCGGCGAACACGCTCCACCGGGCCGGCACGGCCATCACGTAGTGCCCGGCGGCGATCACCACGCCGCCCCACAGCACGCTGCGGCGCGCGCCGATCAGCCGGTCGGCCACCCAGCCGCCGGGCAGCGCCATCAGGTACACCATGGCGTTGTAGGTGCCGTAGACGGCGTTGGCGGTGGACTCCCCGATGTCCAGCCCCTCGTCGGCGACCGAGGCGGTCAGGTACAGCACCAGGATGGCCCGCATGCCGTAGAAGCTGAACCGCTCCCACATCTCGGTGAGGAACAGCGTGGACAGCGCCCGGGGGTGACCGAAGAAGGTCTTCCCGCCGGGGGGCCGGGCCTCGACCGGCGCGTCACTGGTCATCGTCACCTCCGCACACCTGGGGGCGGCTAACATCCCCGTTGACAGGCGAAACACTCCACCGATTCGGCCCGGCCGGGGACGACCCCGCCGGGCAGCCGTCATGACCGGCTACCCTTGGGAACCCCGACCCCGCGCCGGGCTTTCGGCGTGGCCGGGAATGGGGCGGCGGTGACGGGCCGTTACACCTGAAGACGAGCACCACGAACGAGGGGAAGTCGATCATGGGCGAGCGTATGCTGCGCGGTAGCCGGCTGGGCGCGGTCAGCTACGAATCCGACCGCAACACGGAGCTCGCGCCGCGTCAGACCCGCGAGTACCTCTGCGCGAAGGGGCACCAGTTCGAGGTGCCGTTCGCCGTCGACGCCGAGGTCCCGACGACCTGGGAGTGCAAGTTCGACGGCAGCGTCGCCCGCCTGGTCGACGGCAGCGAGCCCGAGCAGAAGAAGGCCAAGCCGCCGCGTACCCACTGGGACATGCTGCTGGAGCGGCGCTCGATCGCCGAGCTGGAGGACATCCTCGCCGAGCGGCTCCAGGAGGTTCGCACCCGCCGCGGTCGCGCCTGAGCATCCGTAACGACACGAAACGCCCCCGGGATGATTCCCGGGGGCGTTTCGTCATGTCCGTCCCCTACCGGCCGGGTTCGACGATCTCCCCCTCGATGGCCCGGCCCGGCTCGGTCACGGGCGGCTGCTGCGGGGTCGGCGTGGGCTGCGGCGCGCCCCGGCGCACCCGCACCCGGCGCGGCCCGAACAGGTCACCGGCGACCATCGACGACACCCGGCGTTCGGTGGCCCGGCGCACCCCGGCGCCGGCCAGCCGCCGCAGGGGCGGCACCAGCAACAGCAGCCCCACCACGCCGCTGACCAGGCCCGGCAGCGCGAGCAGCAGCCCACCCAGCAGCCCCACGAGACCGTCGGTGACCTGCCGCCCCGGCGGCTGCCCGGACTCCACGGCGGCCCGGAAACCGCGCCAGGCCCGCATGCCCTCCCGGCGCAGCAGCACCAGGCCCAGCAGCGACGCCGCGAACACCAGCAGCACCGCGAACCCGAACCCGACGCCCCGGCCCACCAGGACGAACACGGTCAGCTCCAGCAGCGCGAGCAGCAGCAGAGCCGGTGGTACGTACTTCAATCCTCGGCGCATCTCACCTCATCCGACCGGCGGCGTCATCACGCCCCTCCAGCATGACACGCCCGCGCTCACGGCCACCGGGCCAACGCGTCCGGTCGGCGGGCCGCCGCCCGCCGGTCCCGCAGCCCCCACGTGGTGATCCGCCACAGCGCCTCGGCCACGATCAGCGGGCTCATCTTGCTGTCGCCGTGCTCCCGTTCGGCGAAGGTGATCGGCACCTCGACCATGCGCACCCCGGCGCGGTGCGCCAGCCGGGACAGCTCCACCTGGAACGCGTACCCCTGGGACCGCACCGAGGCCAGGTCGATGGCGTCCAGCGCGGCCGCCCGGTACACCCGGTAGCCGCCCGTGGCGTCGGAGACCGGCACGCCCAGCGCCAGCCGCGCGTACAGGTTCCCGGCCCGGGACAGCAGCAGCCGCCGCAGCGGCCAGTTCAGCACCCGCGCGCCGCGGGTCCACCGGGAGCCGATCACCATGTCGGCGTCGCGGGCGGCCTCCAGCAGCGCCGGCAGGTCCTCCGGGGCGTGCGAGCCGTCGGCGTCCATCTCCACCACGGCGTCGTAGCCGCGCCGGCGGGCCCAGGCGAAACCGGCCAGGTAGGCCGCGCCGAGCCCTTCCTTGCCGGGACGGTGCAGGACGTGCACCTGCGGGTCGGCGCCGGCCAGCCCGTCGGCGATGGCGCCGGTGCCGTCGGGGCTGTTGTCGTCGGCGACGAGGACGTCCACCGCCGGGGCGGCCTCCCGTACCCGGGCGACGATCCGGTCGACGTTGTCGGCCTCGTTGTAGGTGGGAATGACCACGAGGACCCGGCCCACCCCGGGATGGCCGACCGTGCGCCTGTCGGCTACCACGCCCACCGTGTACCGCCTCCCCGCTCGTCGTCCTAGCCCGGGTCGACCTCCCGCCGGCGGCGCAGCACGGCCGCGCCGGCCAGGGCCGCGACGGCCAGCGCCGCGAGGGCCACCTCGGGCCACACCCCCGCCGTGGTGGCCGGGGTACGTCCGTCGCCGAGCTGCATCTGCCGCACCACCACCTCGGCGGTGTTGAACCCGGTCGCCCCGTCTACCCGCCCGTCGGGGGAAACGAACCCGGACACCCCGACCGTGGAGGCCATCAGCGCCGCGCGACCGTGCTCGACGGCACGCAGCCGCACCATGGCCAGCTGCTGGCGGGCCTCGGCCACGTCGAAGGTGGCGTTGTTGGTCTGCACCACGAGCAGCTGCGCGCCGCCGGTGACGGTGTCCCGGACGATGCCGTCGTAGGCGACCTCGAAGCAGATCACGTCGCCGAGGGTGGCCACGCCGGTGTCCAGCACGCCGGGGGTGCTGCCGGGGACGAAGTCGGAGCGGACCCGGTCGACCTCGGAGCTGACCATCCGGGCGATCTCGCGCAGCGGCACGTACTCGGCGAACGGCACGGGGTGCCGCTTGGTGTAGAGCTGGTCCAGGTCGGCGCCGCTGCCGGGCCGCCACAGCAGGCCCGCGTTGCGGACCTGTCCCTCGCCGGGGCCGAGCAGCACGGCGCCGACCAGGATGGGCGCGCCGATCGCGTCGGCGGCCTGGGAGATCCGCTCGCCGGCGCCGGGGTTGCGCAGCGGGTCGATGTCGCTGGAGTTCTCCGGCCACACCACCAGGTCGGGGCGGCGTTCTGTCCCGGCGGCGACCTGTTCGGCCAGTTTCAGGGTGGCGTCGACGTGGTTGTTCAGCACGGCCTGCCGTTGGGCGTTGAAGTCCAGCCCGAGGCGGGGCACGTTGCCCTGGACGATGGCGACGGTGACGGTGTCGCCGCCGCCGCGTACCCCGGCCGGGACGGCGGGGCCGGCGGCGAGCACCGCGGCGAGCGCGGCGGCCAGCCCGGCCACCGGCCGCCACAGCCCGGCGGGGCGGCGCCAGTCCCGCCACGCCAGGGCGAGCAGGATGCCGCCCGCGAGGGCGACGGCGAACGTGACCAGCGGGGCGCCGCCGAGCGCGGCCAGCCGCAGCAGCGGGGACGTGTCCTGGCTGAACGCCAGCCGCCCCCACGGGAACCCGCCGAACGGGGTGCGGTCGCGCAGCGCCTCCTGCCCCACCCACAGCACCCCGGTGACCAGCGGCCACGCCGCGCGGTGCCGGTCGACAAGCGGGGACACCCAGGCGGTGGCGGCGCCGAGCAGCGCCAGGTAGCCGGCCTGCAGCAGGGACAGCAGCAGCCACGGCAGGTAGCCGGTGTGCAGGTTGGTCCACTCCAGCAGCGGCGCGAACAGCGCCACCCCGGCGAGGAAGCCCAGCCCGGCGCCGGCGCGCAGCCGCCGCCGGTGCGCCGCGGCGGCGAGCAGCGCCACACCGACCGGGGCGAGGGGCCACAGCCCGTACGGGGGGAAGGCGACGAGCAGCGCCAGACCGCCCAGCAGGGCCGCCGGCACGGCCAGTTTCAGCGGCAGGGGACGCCCGCCGTCGCCCGGGCGTGCCCCGTCGGTGGCACGCGCCTCTTCCCGGTCCAGCGTCGTCACCGGCACCTCACCACGATCACGCGCCGAAGGCTACCCGGCGGGGACGCCCGTCGGCCCGTCCGGGCCGGGTCACTGCGGCAGCCGGATGACGGGCAGGTCGTCGTCGCCGTAGCGGGCCTCGCCGGTGAGGATGGGGGCGTCGTGGTCCAGGCACGCCAGCACGGTGGCGGCCAGGTCGACCCGGCCGGTGAAACCCCGCCAGTACGCCAATTCCTGCCACGACCCGCCCGCGGTGCCCAGCACGGCGCAGGCGTCGAGGGCGAGCAGCCGCCGCAGCGCCGCCCGGTCCTTCGGGTCGTCCACGGCCGCGTACGCCTCGGCGGCGGCGACCGCGCTCACCCCGAAGCGCACCCCGTCGGCGATCACCTCGCGCAGGGTCTCCCCCACGTGCACCGACCCGGCCAGGTAGGCGAGCAGCGCCGACCGGTCGAGGATCAGCCGCACGGGCGGGAGGGCGGGGCCGCTCACGCGGCGCTGACCCGCCCGGCGTGGTCCTCGTCGCCGGCCGTGGCGTGCCGCACCCGCTCACGGATCTCCTCGTAGCGCTCGGCCGGCCAGGCGACGTCGACGGCGGCGCGCGCCGCCCGGGCGCGGGCGACGCCCTCCTCGGCGACCGGAATGCCCTGGTGGGCAAGCTCGGCGGCGAGGGCTTCCCGGCGCATCAGCGCCCGTGCGGCGTCGACCAGGAAGGCGCTGGCGTTGGGTTCACGTTCGAGGCGTTCGGCGACGTCCGGGGGAACCGAGATCGAAAGCTTCCGCACTGCTCCGGTCATACCGCGCAGCATAACCGGTAGCACCAGGTGCCAGGGGCCGTCTCTCCTGGGCGCGACGATCGCTCCCATCCAGGGATTTACCTGGTTGAGCGGTGGGTACATCGGCAGGCGGACCGACCCGAGGGAGGTGTCCGGTGAGACTGCGTCTTGCGGTGGCGACCATGCTCGCCCTCCAGCTCACCCTGACCGGTTGCGGCGTGGCGTGGGACCTCGCCGGCGGCGACGCGGACCCGTCACCGACGCCGGACTCCTCGGCGGCGCTGCGGACCGCCGCCGAGGCGCTGGACCGCGGCCCCTACAGCTTCCAGTTCCGCACCCACGACACCATCGGAGTGGGCGCGGTGGACGGCAGCGACGGCTGGCTGCGGTTGCGTGCCGTCGGGGGCGACGCCGGCAAGGCCCGCCTGACGTTCGAGGTGCTGCACCGCGACGGCGAGCACCTCGCGCGCAGCAATCCGCTGACCGGGGACCGGTGGACCCGGATCGACGTGCGCAAGGTCGAGCCGGCGGCCCGCGCCCGCCTGGAGCGGTTCGGCGACCCGGCGCACGCGACCGACCTGTTCGCCGGCATCGTCTCCGCCGAGCCCGGCGGGACCGGCCGCTACCGCGGCACGCTGGACCTCACCCGGGTCCCCGATGTGGACGACAACGGGCTGGTGGACGAGGAGCGCCTCGCCGCGCTCACCGAGCAGCAGCGGACGGCCGTCGCGTTCGAGGCCACGGTGGACGACAAGCAACGGCTGCTCGGCCTGCGGTTCACGCTGCCGCCGGCCGGCGGCGAGCCGGAGCAGCCGTCGGAGATCAGCTACTCGCAGCACGGGTTCAAGCCGGATCTCGGCGCGCCGTTCGAGGGGCGGATCGATCCCGCCCCGGCCGCCGTCTACGAGGTCCTCAACAGCTGATCGCCGGGAGACGAAAATCGGGGCGCGGCTCGCGCCGCGCCCCGATGCTCCCAGGCCCTTCCCGGCCGGTGGGGCGAGGGCGATCGGCGCCGACCTTCGGACCGACCCGACGTGGACTGGCTGCCCCCGCCTGGCCGTTGTCTACTGGCCGTTCCTCTCACCCTGCCCGTACACCGGTAACCGCGGCCGGTTCGCGCCGCCCCGCCGACCCCCGCCCGCTGGACCTGGCCGCCGCAACCTTTTGGTCGCTCGGCCAGCGGACGAAGGGACGAAGCGAACAGCAGCCGCTTCCCGTGGTAGGACTCAAAGACGGTACGGCGTGCACCCCCGCCGCTGTCAACCCACCCGGGCCTGTCGTGTGTTGCGACACGGCGTGTCGCGTCGGCGCGTCTCGATACGCCGTGAGGCGTCGCGCCGGATCGTGCTCGCCGCGGTTCAGCCGGCCAGGTGCCGGCGCAGCAGGGCGGTCGCCGCGTCGGGGTGGTCGGCGGCGAGCAGCCCACCGGCGGCCAGGACGTAGTCGACGTCGACGACGGCGCGGGCGGCGCGGGGCAGCGGCCACCCGCCGGCGTGGTCGCCGAGCACGGCGGTGAGCACCGCGGCGGCGTCGCCGGGGTCGGCGTGCCGCAGCACCCCGCCGGAGCCGACCATGACCTTGACGTCGCGCAGGTCCCGGCCGGCGCGTTCGCCCGTGGCGGCGCCGCGGGCGTGCCGGCGCAGCGCCACCGTCGCGGCGAGCGCGGCGATGCGCCGGTCGGCGGCCCGGTCGGCGTCGTCGGCGGGCAGGAAAGCGGGGTCGGCGGCCCGCACGGCCGCCGCGGCCGCCAGGTCGTCCTCCTCCCCCGCGGCGAGCAGCCGCTCCTCGGCGGCGGCGCGGACCACGCCGGGGGCGCTCCACCGCATGCCGAGGTCCCCCTCGACGGTGCGGGCCCGCCACAGGGTGCCGGCGACCTCCTGGCTGGGGCCGCTGTCCCGCTCGTCGGGGGTGAGCACCGAGTACACGTCGGTGGTGGCGCCGCCGACGTCGACGACGGCCAGGTCCCCGCCGAGGGCGTCGGCGAGGACCTCCACACCGGTGAGCACCGCGTCGGGGGTGGCGGCCCGCACCAGCCGGGCGAACCGGCCGCAGCGGGACAGCTTCTTGCCGCCGATGACGTGCCGCAGGAACACCTCCCGGATCGCGGCGCGGGCCGGCGCGGGGGTGAGCACCCCGATGCGGGGCAGCACGTTGTCGGCGGCGGTGACCGGCACCCCGGCCGCGGCCAGCAGGGCGTGCAGGTCGTCGCGGACCTCGGCGTTGCCGGCGAGCACCACCGGCACCCGCCAGCGCGCCCGCGCCAGCCGGGTGGCGTTGTGGGTGAGGGTGTCCGCGTCGCCGCCGTCGGTGCCGCCGACGAGCAGCACCACGTCGGGGCGGGCGGCGCGCAGCGCCGTCAGGTCGGCCCGACCGAGGCGCCCGGCGGCCACGTGCACCACGTTCGCCCCGGCGGACAGCCCGACCCGCCGGCCGGCCTGCGCGGTGACCAGCGGCTCGTAGCCGATGACGGCCAGCCGCAGGCCACCGCCGGCCGACGAGCAGACGTACCAGGGCAGGTCGCCTGCGGCCAGCCCGGCGGTGGCGGCGCCGACGGCGGCGTCCAGGCCGTGCAGCACGTCGGTGCCCACGGTGGTCGGGGCGGCCGCCGCGCCGACGAGGCGGCCGCCGTCGAGGTCGACCACCGTGGCCTTGGTGTACGTCGACCCGACGTCGGCGCAGACGGCGAGGTTCACGCGGAGCTGCCCTTCGTTCGCGACTGCGGGGCTCTCACGCCGCCGGCGGTACGACCACCGTGCCGGTCGCGGTGACCGCCACGATCGGCTCGGCGAGGACCTCGGCGGCCGACTCGGACTTGTCGGGGCGGCCCCGGCACACGACCCGGGCGGCGAAGTCGATGGTGCGGCTGCGCGTGCCGACCCGGGTGACGGTGGCGACCACCTCCAGCACGTCACCGGCCTTCATGGGCGCCTTGAACTGCACGTCGGAGTACGAGGCGAACAGCCCCTCGTCGCCGTCGGTGCGGATGCACACCTCGGTCGCTACGTCCCCGAACAACCCCAGCGCGTACGCCCCGTCGACCAGGTTGCCCGCGTAGTGGGCGTGGGAGTACGGCACGTACCGGCGGTGGGTGACGGTCAGGCCGACCCGGGAGTCGCTCATGCCGGGCCGGCTGGACATGGGCTCACGGCCCTCGCTGCGCTCGGTGCGTTCGCTCATGCTCTCGCCTTCTTCTCGGTGATCAGGGCGTGCACCAGGTAGCTGGCGACCTCGCCGGGAGTGGTGCCGCGACCGAAGATCCGGTCGACGCCCAGCTCCCCGGTCATGGTCTCGTCGAAGCGGGGCCCGCCGACGATCAGCAGGGGCCGCTTGCCGGCGGGCATGGCCTCGCGGAACGCGGCGGACATCTCCCGGGTGTTGTGCAGGTGCGCGTCGCGTTGCGTGACGACCTGGGAGACCAGCACGGCGTCGGCCTTCTCCTGCCGGGCCGCCTCCACCAGCTCGGGCACGCTGACCTGCGCGCCCAGGTTGGTGACCTTCAGCTCCCGGTAGTACTCCAGGCCCTTCTCCCCGGCGATGCCCTTCACGTTGAGGATCGCGTCGATGCCGACGGTGTGCGCGTCGGTGCCGATGCAGGCGCCCACCACGGACAGCTTGCGCCGCATCTTCTGCTTCACCACCGTGTTGACCTCCTTGGCCGACAGCAGCGGGAAGTCCCGTTCCACCACCTGCACCTTGTCGAGGTCGACGAGGTGGTTCACCCGCCCGTAGACCACGAAGAAGGTGAACCCGTCGCCCATCTGCTTGGCGTGGACCAGCATCGCCGGGTCGATGCCCATCTTGTTCGCCAGCTGCACGGCGGCGCCCTCGGCGCGCTTGTCGTGCGGCACCGGCAGCGTGAACGACACCTGCACCATGCCGTCGCCGGTGGTGTCCCCGTACGGCCGGACGATCTTCTTCTCCGTCATGTTGTGCCGGCCGGGCATGCCCTCACGGCCCTCGCTTCGCTCGGTGCGTTCGCTCATGCCGTCTGCTCCAGGATGTCCGTGGCCGGGTTGTAGTAGTCGGCCTCGTGCTTCGCGACACCGTCGAGGCCCTTGCCCCGGTCCGCGGGCCGCTTCATGATCCCGAAGGTGCCCTCGGCGATCGCCGTCAGCAGCGACTGGTCACCGATGCGGTCCAGCAGGTCCACGGCCTCGCCGAGCACCCGGTGGGCGCGCTGCTGGATGAACCCGCCCGGCGCCGGCACGAAGTCCTCGTGCAGCCCCCCGGCGGCCCCCAGCACGTACCGCACGTTCTGCAGGGCGATGTCCCGGTCCGACAGCCACGGCGTGACCACCGCCTCGGTCATCATGCCGACCAGCAGGATGCCCTGCCCGGTCATGGTGCCCACCAGGTTGAAGAACCCGTCGAGCAGGTTGCCGCGGAACACGTCCCCGGTCATGTGCTTCGTCGGCGGCATCCACTTCAGCGGCGCGTCGGGGAACAGCTCCCGGGCCAGCAGCGCGTGCGCCAACTCCAGGCGGAACGACTCCGGCACGTCCGGGTTGATCTCGAACGCGTGCCCCAGGCCCAACTGCCAGTCGGCCAGCCCCGCCTCGTGCGCGAAGTACTCGTTGAGCAGCTGCGACACCGTCACCGTGTGCGCCTCGTCCACCGCGTCGGCGGTGGTGAGGTAGTTGTCCTCGCCGGTGTTGATGATGATCCCGGCGCGGGCGTGCACCTGCCGGGAGAACCGCTGGTCCACGAACGTGCGGATCGGGTTGATGTCGCGGAACAGGATCCCGTACATCGAGTCGTTCAGCATCATGTCGAGCCGTTCCAGGCCCGCCAGGGTCGCCATCTCCGGCATGCACAGCCCCGACGCGTAGTTCGTCAGCCGCACGTACCGGCCCAGCTCCCGCGACGACTCGTCCAGCGCCGCCCGCATCAGCCGGAAGTTCTCCTGCGTCGCGTACGTGCCCGCGAAGCCCTCCCGGGTGGCGCCCTCGGGCACGTAGTCCAGCAGCGACTGCCCTGTGGACCGGATCACCGCGATGATGTCCGCCCCGGCCCGCGCCGCCGCCTGCGCCTGCGGGATGTCCTCGTAGATGTCACCGGTCGCCACGATCAGGTAGATCCACGGCCGCTGCTTCGGATCCCCGTACCGCTTCACCAGCCGGTCCCGCTCGGCCCGCCGCCGGTCGATCTGCCGCACACCCGCGGCGACCGCCTTCCGGGCCGCCCGCCGGGCGGCCGTGGCGGCCTTGCCGGTCGGCTGCGTGAACCGCACCGACCCGGCGGCGGCCTTCTGCGCCAGCAGCGTCACGTCGCCGATCTGCTCCCGCGCGAGCGCGTCGAACACCGGTGCCGCCACCCCGTGCCCCAGACCCACGTCGGCCACCACCGCGTCCACGAGCCGGTTCACCCACGGGATGCCGTCCGGGTCGGCGCCCGTCACCCCGGCCAGCCGCAGCACCGCCCGCTCCACCGACACCGTGGTGTGGCTGCGCGCCAGATCCACCACCGGCTGCCCGGCCCGGCGCGCCAACTCCCGCGCCCGCGCCACCAGCGCCGGATCCAGCCCAAGCTTGCCTGTCACGCCGTCGCGCCCCTGTCTGTGCCGTTGCTCCGCACGCTCACGAAGCCCCTTCCTGATAGATCACGTCACCGCGCAGCACCGTGGCCCGGCACACCGGCAGCGGCGTCGGGTCCTCCGCGCCGCGCGCCTCCGGGTCCTCGGCCTGCAACACCGGCAGGCCCCGCTCCACCCCGGCCGGGGTGTCCCACACCGCGAACGTCGCCGGCGCACCCAGGGCGAGGACCCCCTCGTTGTCCAGGTGCACCGCCCGCCACCCACCCCGGGTGTGCGCCGCGAACGCCGCCCGCACGCTCATCCGCTGCACCGGGTTGTGGTGCGCCGCCGCCGCCCGCACCGACCCCCACGGGTCCAGCGGCGTCACCGGCGAATCCGACCCGAACGCCAACGCCACACCCACCCCGTGCATGGCGCCCATCGGGTTCGACTCCAACGACCGGGACAGACCCAGCCGCGACTCGTACATCCGGCCCGCGCCACCCCACAACCGGTCGAACGCCGGCTGCATCGACGCCACGATCCCGTACTCCACGAACCCGGCGATCAACCGCTTGCTCATGATCTCCGCGTGCTCGATCCGGTGCCGGGCCGCCCGCAACCGGTCCACGCCCACCTTCCGGGCCGCCTGCGCGAACCCCTCCAGCACCGTGCCGATCGCCGCGTCCCCGATCGCGTGGAAACCGCCCTGCACGCCGTGCGCCGCGCAGTCCAGCAGATGATCACGCACCTGCTCGACGGTCACGTACCCGTGCCCGCACGCCCCCGGCTCCCCGTCCAGGTACGCCGTCGACACGTGCGCCGTCCGCGAGCCCAGCGCCCCGTCGGCGAACAGGTCACCACCGGCGCCCACCGCACCCAGCTCCCGGGCCTTCGCCGCGCCCAGCAACTCACCCCAGTACCCGTACACCTCCGGCACCCCGGCCCCCGAGATGCCCAGCAGCCCCGTGAAGTCCTCCTCGTCGGAGATGCCCGGGCCACCGCACTCGTGCACCGCCGCGATACCCAGCGACGCCGCGTGCTCCAGGGCCCGACGCTGCGCCGCCACCCGCTGCGCCCGCGTCACCGACGCGAACGCCGCCGCCCGCACCACGTGGTGCGCGTCCCGACGCAGCCAACCCGACGGGTCGTACCCCGCCGCGGCCACCGCGTCCGGGCAGGCCGCCAGCAGCGCCGCCGACACCAGCGCCGAGTGGATCGACGCCTGCGACAGGTACACCTTCCGGCCCCCGGCCGCCCGGCCCAGCGCCGCCGCGTCCGGCAGGGCCGGCTCCGCCCAGGACGACTCGTCCCAGCCGTGCCCCAGCACCACCGCGTCGGCCGGCAGCGCGCCCGCGAACGCCGCCACGGCCTCCAGCAGCCCCGACGCCGACCGCACCGCCGACAGGTCCAGCCCCGACAGGGCCAGCCCCGTGTCGGTGGCGTGCACGTGCGCGTCCACGAACGCCGGCGTCACCAGCGCCCCGCCCAGCTCCACCACCCGGTCGGCGGCCGGCGCGTCGACGTCGGCGCCCAACCAGGCGATCCGCCCGTCACGCACCAGCAACGCCGTCGCGCTCGGATCAGCCGGACAGTGCAGCACTCCGCCGCGGTACAAGGTCGAGGGGTTCGTCATGACGTTCAGTCTGCCGCCAGGCGCGCCTCGAACAGACGACGCACCCCCGGCTCGGCGCGCAGCAGCTCCAGCGCCAACTCGGCGTGCCCCGGCACGTACCCGTTGCCCACCAGCATCGTCACGTCCGCCGCCAGGCCCTCCGCGCCCAGCGCCGCCGCCGCGAAGCTCGTCGCCATCGAGAAGAAGATCACCGTGCCGCCGTCCTCGGTGGCCAGGACCGCACCGTGCTCGCAGCCCGGCACGTCCACGCAGACCACCGTCACGTCCGCCGGCGCGCCCAGCGCCATGGTCACCGCCGTGGACAGCCCCACCGGGTCACGGGCGTCGGCCAACGCCACCACGTCCGCCAGGCCGGCCGCCTCCAGGGCGTCCCGCTCCCCCGCCACCGGCACCACCCCGACGGTACGGCCCGCGCCCGCCCGCCGCGCCGCCGCCAGGGACAGCGAGCCGCTCTTCCCGGCGCCACCGATCACCGCCACCGTCACCGGACGCCCGTCGCCCTCGCGGCGGCGCCGCGCCACCTGCTCGGCCACCACCCGCGCGGTCAGCGCCGGCGCCCCGCACACGTCCAGCACCGCCAGCGACAGCTCCGGGTGCAGGTCGCCCGGCAGCACCGCGGCGATCGACCGGGCGAACAGGATCGCGTACCCGTCGCAGGGCACCTGCTCGCTGCGCCCGTCCCAGCGGGCCAGCCCGTCGAGGATCGTCAGCGGCGTCAGCGTCAGCGACACCAGCGTCGCCACCCGGTCGCCCGGCCGCAACCCCAGCGGGGACCGCTTCCCGGCCTCCTCCACCGTGCCGATCAGCATGCCGCCGGAGCCGGTGACCGGGTTCTGCATCTTCCCCCGGGTCGAGATGATCTCCAGCACCTCGGCGCGGACCTTCTCCCCGTCGCCGCCGTGCTTCTCCGACAGCTGCCGGAAGCTCGCCGCGTCCAGGTTCAGCCGCTCGACCCGGATGCGCACCTCGTTCGCCGCGATCCGCGGGTCGGCGTCCAGCCGCCACGCCGCCTGCGGCAGCACCCCCGCCGGTTCCACGACTCGGTGCAGACCCACCGGTGACGTCACGCCGACCCCCTATGTCCAGCCGCCCGAACCCCCGGCCAGGGCTCGCGTCGCGGGAAAACTTCCGGCAGACTAATTTCTTCACCGGATATTTTCCAGTAGCCTTCAGGATCGCTGATCACCCGCACCACATGTCAGGAGGGGCCGTGACCCAGACCCAACCGGTTGAGACCATCCCTCAACCCCGTCACGCCCCGGTCGCCGTACCGACCGCCGGGCAGCCGTACGAATACCGCCGCAGCCCCCTGGTCGAACCCGACTGGACCCGCTTCCCCGGCTGGCGCCACGTCACCCGCGAGCAGTGGGAGAACGCCCAGTGGCAGCGGGTCAACTGCGTCAAGAACATCAAGCAGCTGCGCACCGTCCTCGGCGACCTCGTCGACGAGACCTTCTACGCCGACCTCGAGGCCGACCAGAAGGCCCTCGCGACCATGTCGATGCTGGTGCCGCCGCAGATGGTCAACACCATGGTGCCGTTCGAGCCCATGACCACCGAGGCGTTCCTCGCCGACCCGGTCCGCCGCTACATGATCCCCGTCGCCTCCGACCGGCGCACCGACTGGCCCTCGCACCCCTACGCCAGCCGCGACAGCCTCCACGAGCACGACATGTGGGTCGCCGAAGGCCTCACCCACCGCTACCCCACCAAGGTCCTCGCCGAGCTGCTCTCCACCTGCCCGCAGTACTGCGGGCACTGCACCCGGATGGACCTCGTCGGCAACTCCACCCCCGCCGTCGACAAGCTCAAGCTCACCCTCAAGCCCGTCGACCGCTACGACGCCCACATCGCCTACCTCAAGGCCCACCCTGGGGTCCGCGACGTCGTCGTCTCCGGCGGCGACGTGGCAAACGTGCCGTGGAAGAACCTCGAGTCCTACCTCATGCGGCTGCTCGAGATCGAGACCATCCGCGACATCCGCCTCGCCACCAAGGCCCTCATGGGCCTGCCCCAGCACTGGCTCCAGGGCGACGTGGTCGAGGGCCTCGAACGGGTCGCCCGCACCGCCTCCCGGCGCGGCGTCAACCTCGCCATCCACACCCACGTCAACCACCGGCAGTCGATCACCCCGCTGGTCGCCAAGGCCGCTCAGACCGCCCTCGACGTCGGCGTCCGCGACGTGCGCAACCAGGGCGTGCTCATGCGCGGCGTCAACGCCACAAGCGCCGACCTGCTCGACCTCTGCTTCGCCCTGCAGGGCGAGGCCGGCATCCTGCCGTACTACTTCTACATGTGCGACATGATCCCCAACGCCGAGCACTGGCGGGTCCCCGTCTGGCACGCCCAGCAGCTCCAGCACGACATCATGGGCTACCTGCCCGGCTACGCCACCCCGCGGATCGTCTGCGACGTCCCGTTCGTCGGCAAGCGCTGGGTGCACATGCTCACCGAGTACGACCGCGAGCGCGGCATCTCCTACTGGACCAAGAACTACCGCACCTCGATCGAGTCCGCGGACCTCGAAGCGCTCAATAAGCGCTACGCCTACTACGACCCGATCGACACGCTGCCCGAGGCCGGCCAGTCCTGGTGGGCCGCCCACCGCGACGACTGACCCCGCACCACCCCGTCGCCCCCGCGAGCCACCCGGCCGCGGGGGCGACGGCCGTTCGGGCCCGTGGCATCCGGTCCGGCCGGAACCCGTGACCCGCGCACACGGCGGCGGGCCCCCGGATCGCCCGGGAGCCCGCCGCCGTACGGGTCACTTGTCGAAGGCGTCCCGGACGTTGCGTCCGGCCTCCTTGACGTTCTGCCCGGCCTGCCGTGCCCGGGCGGCGCTCTGCTCGTTGGCGCCCTCGGCCCGCAACCGCTCGTTGTCGGTGGCATCGCCGATCCGCTCCTTGGCCGCGCCGGCCAACTCCTGGGCCCGGCTCTTGGCCTTGTCGGTGAAGCTCATCCCGCCTCCTCGGCTTGTTCGGGCTCTCACGGGTTGCGTCCCCGGCGCCGGTCGTTGCAAACGCCGTGCTCCGGCGCACATCGCGTAGAGCATCCTAGGAAGATAGGGTGAGGGTCACCAGGGCAGCGGCCCGGCGGCGTCGACGTAGCCGCCCGTGGGGCCGTCGGGGCCCACCTGGGCCATCCGGACGATGATCTCGGCGCCCTCCTCGACGGTCTGCGTGCCGGTCCGCCCGTTGAGGTCCGTCGCCGTGAACCCGGGCTCCACCGCGTTGACCCGCATGCCCGGGAACGCCTTGGCGTACTGCACCGTGACCATGTTGAGCGCCGCCTTCGAGGCGGGATATGCCACACCGGGGTAGCCGTACGCCGGGTCGGCCGGATCAGCGAGCCGGGTGAGGGACGCGAGGCCGCTGCTCACGTTCACCACCACCGGGGCGGCCGAGCGCCGCAGCAGCGGCAGGAACGCGTGGGTGACCCGTACCGGACCGAACACGTTCGTCTCGAACAGCGTCCGCATGTCCTCGGCGGTCACCTCCGCGGCGCCCACCACGCCGTTGTCCGCCGTCCGTGCCTCGATGCCGGCGTTGTTGACCAGCACGTCCAGTCCCCCACCCGCCTCGACGGTGCGCGCGGCCGCCGCCACCGAGGCGTCGTCGGTGACGTCCAGAGGGACGAAGCGCGCGCCCAGCCGCTCGGCGGCCCGGCGGCCGCGCTCCGCGTCCCGGCTGCCGATCCATACGGTGTGCCCGGCAGCCACCAGCCGGCGGGCGGTCTCGAAACCGAGCCCCTTGTTGGCTCCCGTGATCAGTGTCGTCGTCATGTCACCAGGCTCTGTCGGCCCCCGGTGACCAGCCAGGCGTCCCGTCTTCCTGGGACTGCCGGGGCCACCCTGGGGCGGCCGGGGCGGGGCAGACTGGTGAGCGTGGCGGAGGCGGAGTTCGGGCAGGCGGTGCGTCGCTGGCGCGACCGGGTGTCGCCCGAGGCCGCCGGGCTGCCCACCGGCCGGTCGCGGCGGGCGGCCGGACTGCGCCGGGAGGAGCTGGCGCTGCTGGCCGGAATCTCCGTCGACTACCTCACCCGGCTGGAGCAGGGCCGCGCGGCACACCCCTCGGCGCAGGTCGTCGCGGCGCTGGCGCGGGCGCTGCGGCTCTCCGACACCGAGCGGGCCCATCTCCACCGGCTGGCCGGCCTCGCGCCGCCCGGCCCGCACACCATCCCCACCGAGGTCACCCCGAGCGTGCAGCGGCTGCTGGACCGGCTGGCCGGCACCCCGGTGGCGGTGTATGACGCCACCTGGACGCTCCTCGTGGCCAACCCGCCGTACGCGGCGCTGATGGGCGACCCGTCCGGATGGCGGGGCGACGAGCGCAACGGCGTGTGGCGGCACTTCCTCGGCCCCGGCTCGCGGGTCCGGCTCGGCCCCGAGGAACGGCGCGGGTTCGAGGCCGCCCTGGTCGGCGACCTCCGCTCCGCCGCCGCCCACTATCCGGCCGACCCGCGGCTGGGCCGGCTCCTCGCCGACCTGCGGGCCCGCAGCCCTCGCTTCGCCGAGCTGTGGGACGCCGGCGCCGTGGGCCGGCACGCCACGGCGCGCAAGACGGTCGACCACCCGCACGTGGGGCCGCTGACCCTCGACTGCGACGTGCTCACCGTCGCCGGCAGCGACCTGCGGATCATGGTCTACACCGCCGAACCGGGCAGCCCGGACGCCGAACGCCTCGCCCTGCTCACCGTGCTCGGCACCCAGTCGCTGCGCGGCTGACCCGTCCGCCGCCCGCCCGGCACCGCCGGTCCGTGGTTGACTGGGTCGGTGAGCGAGATCCTGCTGATCCGGCACGGCGAGACCACCTGGAGCGCCAGCCGCCGGCACACCTCGTACACCGACCTGGAGCTGACCCCCGACGGGGAGCGGCAGTCCCGCGCGCTCGCCGTGGCGCTCGCCGGCCGGCGTTTCGTCCGGGTGCTGTCCAGCCCCCGGCAGCGCGCGACCTGCACCGCGCACCTGGCCGGGCTCACCGTCGACGCCACCGACCCGGACCTGGCCGAGTGGAACTACGGCGCCTACGAGGGACGCACCACCGCCGACATCCACGACGAGAACCCGGCGTGGAACATCTGGACCGACGGCTGCCCCGACGGCGAGTCCCCGGCCGAGGTCGGCGCCCGGCTCGACCGCGTGCTCGACCGGGTGGCCCCGCTGCTGGAGCGGGGCACGGTCGCGCTGGTCGGCCACGCGCACAGCCTGCGGGTGCTGGGCGCGCGCTGGATCGGCCTGCCGCCGTCCGCCGGCGGGCTGCTGCGGCTGGACACCGCCACCGTCAGCGCGCTCGGGCACGAGCACGGCCGGCGGGTCATCCTGCGGTGGAACCAGCCGGTCCCGGCGACGGCCGCCGCGGTCACCGACCGGGCCGCCCGGCACTAGAAAAGAACGGCTCCGGCTCGGCGTCGAAGCCGAACCGGAGCCGATCGTGGGCTGGCCGCCCCGCCGTCAGAGGTAGCGCGAGGCCTCGTCGAGGAAGCGCTGCGCGTACCGGTCCGACGGGATGTCCCCGAGGTAGTACTTCTTGAGGTCGCGGCGTGCGGTGGCGAGCGGATCGCCGCCGAGAAGGTCGTCGAGGGCGGTGTCGAGTCCCTGCAGCCGGCCACCGTGGGCGTCGATCACGTAGGCCGCCCGCGCCAGCGGGAAAGCCTCCGGGAACCGGGCCGCCGGCGTCGAGACGGCGACCATCGCGAAGGGCTTCTCCGAGTACAGGTAGTCCGCCACCACGCTCGACACGTCCGACACCATGGCGTCCGACGCGTTGAAGCAGTCCGCGACCGTCATGGCAACCTCGGCCTCGGCCCCGAAGACGTGCGGCCGTCCGTTCGTCCGGCGGTCGTCGGCCAGCAGCGTCCGGATGCGGTCGCACTCGCGGGCCAGCGCCGCCGACCGCTGGCTGTACGGATGCGGCCGGAAGACGACGCTGCACCCGCGGGCGACGAGCGCCTTGATGATGTCGTAGCCCGCGAGCAGGGACGAGTAGTTGGAGTCGGCGTAGAAGCCGGCCCACGTCGGGGCGTACAGGACCCGGGGGTTGGCGATCGAGGCGATCGGCTCGGTCGCGATGGCGACGTTCTCCACCTGGGGGCGCCCCACGATGGTGAACATCTCCGCCGGCATGCTCACACCGTTGGCCGCGAACCGGTCGATGGCGGCCTGGCCGGCGACGAAGTTCTTGTCGTACAGCCGGAAGACCGGGTTGTGGCTCGGCACCTTGTCGCTGTCGCCGTGGTTGAGCTGGATGTGCTTGAGGTTCGTGTACCGGGCGACGTGGTTGTTCACCGTCGCGGTGTTGACGTAGAAGGCCGCCCGCAGCGACGGGGCGATGACCTCGTCGAGCTGGTTCAGCCCCATCCGCATCACCACCGGGGTCTTGGTGAGGCCCACCACCTCGTTGAAGTTGGTCTGGTTGCGCACCAGCACGAAGAACTTCCGGTTGAGCCGTTCGAGGTAGGGCAGCCACATCGCGAGCTGGTAGGCGGTGCCGGCCGGCGCGTTCCAGTGCACGAGGAAGACGGGCTCGTAGGCGGTGAGGGCCTTCAGCAGTTTGGCCTCACCGTTGCGCCGCGCCCGCACCTGCTTCAAGCCCTGCATGCCGGTGAACAGGGTCAACCCGAGCGCCGCGACCGCCACCGCCAGCGCGATCCATCCGGCGACGCCGGTGAACGCGCAGACCAGCGCCACGAGCACCGCGGCGCCGTTGACCAGCGCCACCCGGCTGCTGCTGTCGGGGCCGCGGCTGAGCCGGGCGCCGATTCCGGGCAGGTTCGCCGCGACGGGGTAGACGGCCTCGAATGCCGACGCCAGCAGCGGTTCGGCGAGCACCGCCAGGCCCGCGACGGCGACACCGGCGGCCAGGGCGGGATCAAGACCGCCGTGCACCGCGCCGAGCAGGTACGCGGTGGCGAGCAGGAGGACGCGCGCCACGACGGAGGTGCCGACGGCCAGTGCTCCGCCGCGCCACGTCCAGGCCAGCAGGCCGAACGCGAGGACGGCCGGGGGAAGCGCCCAGAGGCGGGAGTCGCCCACCGCCGCCAGCAGCAGGGCGGCGAGGGCCGTCACCTCGACCGCCGAGGCCGGCAGTCGGGTCCCGACGGCCGACGTCCGCGCCTCCGCCAGCCATCCGCTCAACCGGGACCGACCCGGCTTGGAAGCCGTCATCGCCCGACCCCCACCGACGACGGGCTGACGAGCGGCAGCCGCCTTGCCCGATTCCGGCATGTCGCCCGGAAGTTCTGTTGCAACGCCCACTCCTTATTCAACTAGCTACCCGTTCCCCGGGCCCCCACGGCCCGGTGAACGGTGGTTCAACGCGCAGGCGGGCCGGATCGCCCTGGGTCCCGGCCGCCGCCGGCGCATGCGCGACACCACCTGCCGTCGCCCGGCGACGCCCGCGCCCCGGCCGGCGGCGGAGGTGATGATCGCTCGTCGGGCGCGGTCAACCCGCCTGCGAACCCGCCGACTCCGCCGAGACGCCGCGTAGCCGCTGCTGATGCACCGGCTCCGGGCCGACCTTCGGCGGGCGGTGCTCGTACGGGGTGGAGAGCACCACTGTCGTCCGGGTGGTGACGTTCGCGGCCGTGCGGATCTCCTGCAGCACCCGCTCCAGGTCCGCCGGGCTGGCCACCCGCACCAGCAGGAGGTAGAAGTCCTCCCCGGCCACCGAGTAGCACGAGTCGATCTCCGGCAGGTGGGCCAGCCGCTCCGGGGCGTCGTCCGGCTGCGAGGGGTCGAACGGCCGGATCGCCACGAACGCGGTCAGTGGCAGGTCCAGCGCCTCGAACGAGACGCGGGCGGCGTACCCCTTGATGACGCCGCGCTGCTCCAGCCGGCGGACCCGCTGGTGCACCGCGGACACCGACAGGCCCACCCGCTCGGCCAGGTCCGTGTACGACAGCCGACCGTCCCCGGTCAGTGCGGCGACGATGGCGCGGTCGATCTCCTCCACGCGCTGCAACCTACCGGTAAAAGCGCTCCCACGCCGCACCCGGCCCGCCGTCATGACGCTGTGCGGGCCGGACGGTCGCGCACCGCGTCGGTCAGCCCTTGGCCAGGGCCCGGGAGATGACCAGCCGCTGGATCTGGTTGGTGCCCTCGACGATCTGGAGCACCTTGGCCTCGCGCATGTACCGCTCGACCGGGTGGTCGGCGACGTAGCCGGCGCCGCCGAGCACCTGCACGGCGTCGGTGGTCACCCGCATGGCCACGTCGGTGGCGAACAGCTTCGCCTTCGCCGCCTCGATCGAGTACGGCCGGCCGGCGTCGCGCAGCCGGGCCGCGGCCAGCAGCAGGGCCCGGGCGGCGGAGATCTGGGTGGCGTGGTCGGCCAGGGTGAAGCCGAGCCCCTGGAAGTCGATGATCGCCCGGCCGAACTGCTGGCGTTCCCGGGCGTAGCCGATGGCGTAGTCCAGGGCGGCCTGGGCCAGGCCGACCGCGCAGGCGGCGATGCCGAGCCGTCCCGAGTCCAGCGCCGACATGGCGATGGTGAAGCCCATGCCCTCGCCGCCGATCAGCCGCTCGGCGGGCACGCGGGCCTCGTCGAAGGCGATCTGGGCGACCGGGGAGGCGTGCAGGCCCATGGTGCGTTCGGCGGCCTGCGGGTGGATGCCCGGGGTGTTCCGGTCGGCCAGCAGGCAGGAGATGCCCTTGGGGCCGGGTCCGCCGGTGCGGCAGAAGATGTTGTAGAAGTCGGCGACCCGGGCGTGGGTGATCCACGCCTTGGTGCCGGAGACCACGTAGGCGTCGCCGTCACGGACCGCCTTGGTGGTGAGGGCCGCGGCGTCGGAGCCGCCCTGCGGCTCGGAGAGGCAGTACGCCCCGAGCAGCTCGCCGCCGATCATGTCGGGCAGCAGCTTGCGCTGCTCGTCGGTGCCGAACTGCGCGACGGGGTAGCAGGACAGGGTGTGCACGCTGACCGCCTCGGCGACGGCGAGCCACCGGCTGGCCAGGATCTCCAGCACCTGGACGTACACCTCGTACGGCTGGGCGGCGCCGCCGTGCTCCTCGGCGTACGGCAGGCCGAGCAGGCCGGCCCGGCCCAGGGTGCGCAGCACCTCGCGGGGGAACTCGGCGCGCTCCTCGAAGCCGGCGGCCTTGGGGGCGAGCTCCCGGTCGGCGAGTTCGGTGGCGAGGTCCAGCAGGTCGTGGGCCTCGTCGGTGGGGAGGATCCGGTCGACAGTCATAGCGCGATGAGCTCCGTGGGGGTGGTGTTGAGCCGTTGCCCGCCGTCCGTCGTGCAGACGACGATGTCCTCGATCCGGGCGCCGTGCCGCCCGGCGAGGTAGATCCCGGGTTCGACCGAGAACGCCATACCGGCCTCCAGGGGCCGGGGGTTGCCGGCCACGACGTACGGCTCCTCGTGGGTGTCGAGGCCGATGCCGTGTCCGGTGCGGTGCAGGAACGCGTCGCCGTGACCGGCGGCGGTGATGATGTCCCGGGCGACCGCGTCGAGGGCCTCGGCGGTCACCCCCGGGCGGACGGCCGCCACGGCGGCGCGCTGCGCCTCGCACAGGACCGTGTAGTAGTCGGTGAATTCGGCCGGGGCGGGGCCGCCGGCGACGTAGGTGCGGGTGCAGTCGGAGCGGTAGCCCGACGGCATGGTGCCGCCGATGTCCACCACGACCGGCTCGCCGGGGCGGATCGGCCGGTCGGCGGTGCCGTGGTGCGGGCTGGCGCCGTGGGGGCCGGCGGCCACGATGACGAAGTCGACGCGGATGTGCCCGGCGGCCCGGATGGCGGCAGCGATGTCGGCGGCCACCTCGATCTCGGTGCGACCGGGGCGCAGCCACTCCCCCATCCGCCGGTGCACGGCATCGATCGCGGCACCGGCCTCGGCCAGGGCGGCGATCTCGGCGGACGACTTGCGGATGCGCAGCTCGCGCAGCACCTCGGAGGCGAGCCGCTGGGCCGCGTCGGGCAGCGTGGCGCGCAGGGCGAGCACCTGCTCGGCCCACATCCGGTCGGCCAGCCCGACGGCGGCGACCGGGCCGGGCAGCGCGGCCCGCACCAGCGGCCAGGGGTCGGTGCCGTCGGCGTGGTCGACGATCCGGTAGCCGCCGCCGGGGGCGGCCTCGGCCCCGGGGCGTTCCAGCACCGGCACGATGAGGGTGGGCTCGCCCTCGGCGGGGAGCACCAGGCAGGTGAGCCGCTCCCCCTCGTGGGCGTCGTAGCCGGTCAGGTAGCGCAGGTCGGAGCCGGGGGTGAGCAGCAGCGCGTCGAGGCCCGCGGCGGCGGTGGCGCGCTGGGCGGCGGCCAGCCGCTCGGCCGGGTAGAGCTCGTCGGTTCCCACCCCCAGAGCTTAACGGTCGTTTGGGTGGTCGCGGGAGCCCGGTGGCCGCTCAGACCCCGGCCATCCGGTCCGCCTCGGCCTTGCTCAGGCCGGACGCCTGGAGCAGCTCGCCGACCGCGATGGAGATCTGCGAGGCGACGATGGTGCCGGAGAAGCCGAGCCCGGCGGACCGGGCCCGCCGGGCCGCCTCGGCGGCGTGCAACGCCTGCGACCGGGCGATCTCGGGGGTCCGGCCGGCCAGGAAGTCGCGGTGCAGCAGCCGCAGCGACTGGCCGAAGGTCTCGACAGCCTTCGGCAGGTCGGCCGGGACCGGCTCCCGGGCGTCGAGGAGCGCGACCACCCGGCGGACCATGTTGCGGCTGTTGGTGAAGGCCAACTCCAGGTGCGTGGCAGCGTGCGCGTAACGGCGCAGCTGGGAGCGGCGCCGCCAGCGCCACGGGGACAGCGACGCCACCTCCGCGGCCGCGGCGACGATCTCGGTGGTCTCCTTCCGCTCGGCCTCGGCGGTCTGGAGGCGCTGCAACGCCGCGTCGGCCCGCCCGGGGTCGCCGGCGGCGAGGGCCTCAGCGGTGACGGTCAGCTGGTGGGCGAAGATGTCGAGGCTGGCACCTGCGGCGCGGTGCACCACCCGGACAGGGTTCAGCGGCAGCAGGAGCAGCGCCACCACCACGGCCACCCCGCCGCCGACCAGCGCGTTGGCCGTCCGCGGCACGGCCAGGTCGGGCGCGCTGGGCTCGACGGTGCCCAGCAGGACGGCGGTGCTGCCGGCCTGCACCATCACCGCCCCGCTGCCGCGGAACACCACCGCCGCCGAGATGGCCAGCGCGACGACCAGCCCGGTCTGCACGGGCCCGTTCCCGATCACCTTGATGATCAGGTCGGCGACGAGCACTCCGACGATCACCCCGCCGAGCAGCTCGGCGGTGCGGCGTACCCGGTTGCCGATGGCCGCGGCGATGGTGCCGACCGCGGCGGCGGGCGCGAACAGCGGCTGCGGGTTGTGCAGCAGGGTGTTGGCGACGTACCAGGACAGCCCGGCCGCCAGGCCGGCCTGGAGGGCGATGATGAAGTACCGGCGCAGCCGCTCGTACGCCTCCTGCGCCTGCCGGCGGGCGGCGGCCACCATCTCGGTCACGGCGCGCCCCGGCGGTCCGGGCGCCACCGGCGGTACGGCCCGGGCGCGGTCACGCACCCCTCTACCCCCGTGACGCTGCGGTAGTCCCGCCGCCGGTCCGGTCAGGCGTTCGCGGCCTCGGCCCGGAGGTCCTCCTCCGACGCGCCGCGCCGCCAGTAGCCGGCGAAGGTGACCCGGCGGCGGTCCAGGCCGCGCTCGCCGACCAGGTGCCGGCGGACCGCCCGGACCATGCCGGCCTCGCCGGCGATCCAGGCGTACGGGGCGGCGCCGGGGAGCCGGGCGCCGCGCAGCGTGTCGGCCAGCAGGCTGCTGCCCGGTCCGGTGGCGCCCCGGACCAGCCAGGTCACCTCGGCGCGGGCGGCGGTGGGCAGCGGCTGGATGTCGCCGGCCGCGGGGACCTCGACGAAGGCCCGGACCGGGGTGCCGGCGGGCAGCCAGTCGAGGATCCCACCGACGGCCGGCAGCGCGGTCTCGTCGGCGACCAGCAGCACGGCGTCGGCGCCGGTGGGCGGTTGGAACCGCACGGTGCGCTCGTCGGGCACAGCCGGCCCGAGCAGCAGCACTTGGTCGCCCGGGCGGGCCCGGCCGGCCCAGCGGGTGGCCGGGCCGGTGTCGCCGTGCCGGACGAAGTCGATGTCCAGCTCGTCCCGCTCGGGCCGCTGCGCCCGGATCGTGTACGAGCGCATCACCGCGCGCACCGCCGGGTCCAGGGCCCGCCACGCGGTGTACCAGTCCTCCCCCGCCTCGACGGGGACGACCGGGGCGTCCTGACCCGGGTGCGGCAGGAAGACCGACACGCTCTGGTCCCGGCCGCCGCCGGCGAACTCGCCGAGGTCGTCGCCGCCGAGGGTGACCCGGACCAGGCAGTCCCCCACCGCCCGGGTGGCGCGCACCCGGGCGGCGTAGAACCGGTACCGCAGGGCGACGGCGGTGGTCACGCGGTGACCTTCCTCGCGCCCCGGATGGCGGTGGCCAGGTTCTCCAGCAGCGGGGCGGCGCCGGCGTAGGAGAAGCGGGGCACGGCGTCCCACGGGGTGACCTGGTCGGCCTTCACCGCCGGCAGCTGCGCCCAGGTGGGCTTGGCGGCGAGGTCCTTCGGCTGCAGGGCGGTGGGCCGGTTGTCGAGCAGGATCAGGTCGGCCGGGAACTTGCCGGTGTTCTCCCAGCTCAGCGCCTCGAAGTAGTCGCCCTGTTCGAGCTTGGTCGGCACCACCAGGTCGACGCCGAGTTCGGCGAAGTACATGAGGTCGGTGCTGACCTTGGGGTTGGAGACGTAGAACAGGTCGGGGCTGCCAGAGGCGGCCATCACCTTGATGCCGGGGTTCGCCTTGACCGCCTGGCGCACCGCCTCGGCGGCCGCGGTGAACCGGGCCTTCGCGTCGGTGACCCTCTTCGCGCCGAGGTCGGCGCCGAGGGAGGCGGCGAGTTCGGCGTACCGCTCGATGGGCCTGGTCATCGGCACCCGGGCCGTGGTGATCGCGACGCTGGGGGCCAGGGGCAGGATCTTCGCCCTGCTCTCGTCCGGCACGTACCAGAGCGCGTCCGGGTCGTACATGTGGGTGACCAGCAGCTCGGGGCGGAGGCCGGCGTACTTCTCCAGGTTGAACTCGCCCCAGGCGTTGCCGAGGATCTCGACCTGCTCGACGTCGAGGTCGCCGGCCTGCGGCTCCTTGCTGCCGTCGGCCTTCTTCGTCTCTCCGAAGACGCCGACGACCTGCTTGTCGAGTCCGAAGTCGACCAGGGCGGCGGCCACCCCGGTGAAGGCGACGATCCGGGTGGGTCGGGCGGCCGCGTCGACCTTCTGCTGCCGGTCGTCGGTGAACGACCAGGGACCGCCGGTGGGACCGGCGCTGGTGGCGGCGTCGTCGCCGTCCTTGCCGCAGCCGGCGAGGAGGGCGCCGAGGCCGGCGGCGCCGGCGGCGGCGAGGAGGCCACGGCGGGAGAGCCGGCGGCGGGACAGGGCATCGGGCATGGCGAAGTCTTTCGGTACGGGTCTGCGAATGACCATGGACAGCGAGGTTAGGCTAACCTAACCTAAGTCGCTGTCAAGGTCCTTCCCGCCCCCGGAGTCCACGCTGTCCGTCATCACCCCACCCCGCAGCGGCGCCGTCGCCGCCCCGGCGACCGGCCGGCGCCCCCGGCTGCGGGCCGGCGGGCTCGCCCTCGTCGTGCTGCTGCTCGCCGCGGTGGCCGTGCTCAGCCTCGTCCTCGGCGCGAAGCCGCTCTCCCTCGCCGAGGTGTGGCACGGCCTCACCGACCCGGCCTCCCCCGAGTACGCCGTGGTGCACCAGGGACGGCTGCCCCGCACGCTGCTCGGCCTCGCCGCCGGCGCGGCGCTCGGTGTCGCCGGGGCGGCCATGCAGACGTTGACCCGCAACCCGCTCGCCGACCCCGGCCTGCTCGGCATCAACGCGGGCGCGTCGGCCGCCGTGGCCACCGCCACCGTGCTGCTCGGCGTCGCCGACCTCGACCACCAGGTCTGGTACGCGCTGCTCGGCGCCGCCACGGTCACCGTCGCCGTGCACACCATCGCCGGCGGCCGGCAGGCCACCCCGGCCCGGCTCGCCCTGGCCGGGGCGGCGCTCAACGCGGCCCTGTTCTCCTACGTCAGCGCGGTCATGCTGGTCGACAGCACCTCGCTGGAGCGGCTGCGGTTCTGGACCGTCGGCTCGCTGGCCGGCGCCCGCACCGACACCCTGCCCAGCCTGCTGCCGTTCGTCCTGACCGGACTGGTGATCGCCCTGCTGGTGACCCGCCCGCTGGGCGCCCTGGCCCTCGGCGACGACTCCGCCCGCGCGCTCGGCGCCCGGCCCGGCCTGGTCCGCGGCGCGGTGGTCGTCGCCGTCACGCTGCTCTGCGGGGCGGCCACCGCCGCCTGCGGGCCGATCGTCTTCGTGGGGCTGCTCGCCCCGCACCTCGTCCGCGCCCTCACCGGGCCGGACCCGCGCCGGCTGCTGCCCTGGTGCGCGGTGTTCGCGCCGGTGCTGCTGCTCACCGCCGACGTGGCCGGCCGGGTGCTGGGCCGCCCCGGCGAACTCCAGGTGGGACTGGTCACCGCCGTGCTTGGCGGGCCGCTCTTCCTGCACCTGGTCCGGCGCGGACGGGTGGGCCGGCTGTGATCGTGCTGCGCCTTCCCGGCGGGCTGTCCTTGCGCCTGCGGCCCCGCGCCCTCGTCGTCGGCCTGGCCGGCACGCTGCTCGCCCTCGCCCTGGCCGTGCTCGCCGTCGGCGCCGGCGACTACCCCATCGCCCCGGCCGACGTGCTGCGCGTCCTCGCGGGCGGGGGCAGCCCCGCCGAGCGGTTCATCGTCACCGAACTGCGCCTGCCCCGCCTCGTCACGGCCCTGGCCGTCGGCGCCGCCCTCGGCCTGGCTGGCGCGGTCTTCCAGTCCCTGACCCGCAACCCGCTGGGCAGCCCCGACGTCCTCGGCGTCACCTCCGGCGCGGCCACCGGCGCGCTGGTCGTGGTGGTGGCCGGCGGCGGCAGCGCCGCACTCGCCGGGGCCGCCGCCGCCGGCGGCCTCGCCACCGGCCTGCTCCTGTACGCCCTGGCCGGCCGCCACGGCGTGGGCGGGCACCGGCTGGTGCTGGTCGGCATCGGGGTCACCGCCATCCTCACCGGCGTCAACGGCTGGCTGCTCACCCGCGCCCCGCTGATGGACGCCGCTCGCGCCGCGCTCTGGCTCACCGGCAGCCTGGACGGGCGGGGCTGGGCCAACGCGCTGCCGGTGCTCGGCGCGCTGGCGGTGCTGCTGCCCGCCGTCCTGCTCACCCGCGCCCCCGCCCTGCGGCTGCTGGAGATGGGCGACGACTCAGCGGCCGCGCTCGGCGTACCGGTGCGCCGGGTCCGGGGCGCCGCGCTCGGCGCGGCCGTGCTGCTGGTCTCGGTCGCCGCGGCGGCCGCCGGGCCGGTGTCGTTCCTGGCGCTGACCGCCCCGCACCTGGCCCGCCGGCTCACCCGTGCGCCCGGCCCGAACCTGCTGCCCTCGGCGGTCGTCGGCGCGGCCCTGCTGCTCGCCGCCGACCAGCTCGCCCAGCACGCGGTCGCCGGCCGGCAACTGCCCGTCGGCGTGGTCACCGGCGTGCTCGGCGGCGGCTACCTGGCCTGGCTGCTCGCCGGCGAACGCAGGGGCCGGCGATGACCGGCCCCGACGAGAAGGGAACCCTGATGCGGCCCCACACCCTCCGCCTGGTCGGCGAGGCGCTGACCCTCGGCTACGACCGGCGCACCGTCGCCGAGGACCTCACGGTGGCCGTCCCGGACGGCTCCTTCACCGTGATCATCGGGCCGAACGCGTGCGGCAAGTCGACGCTGCTGCGCGCCCTGGCCCGGCTGCTGCGGCCGGCCCGGGGCACGGTGCTGCTCGACGGCGCCGACATCCACCGCCGGCCGGCCCGGCAGGTCGCCCGTACCCTCGGGTTGCTGCCGCAGTCGGCGATGGCCCCGGACGGGCTCACCGTGGCCGAGCTGGTGTCCCGGGGCCGCTACCCGCACCAGGGCCTGCTGCGGCAGTGGTCCCGCGAGGATGAGCGGGTGGTCGACCGGGCCATGGCCGACACCGGGATCGCCGAACTGGCCGACCGCCCGGTCGACGAACTGTCCGGCGGGCAGCGGCAGCGCGTCTGGATCGCCATGGCGCTGGCCCAGCAGACGCCGCTGCTGCTGCTCGACGAGCCGACCACCTACCTGGACATCGCCCACCAGGTCGAGGTGCTGGACCTCTGCGCCCGGCTGCACGAGGAGCAGGGCCGCACCCTGGTCGCCGTGCTGCACGACCTGCACCAGGCCGCCCGCTACGCCACCCACCTGGTGGCCATGCGCGACGGGCGGGTGGTCGCCGCCGGGGACCCGCGCCGGATCGTCACCACCGAACTGGTCGAGGAGGTGTTCGGCCTGCCCTGCCGGATCATCGAGGACCCGGAGACGGGCACGCCGCTGGTCCTGCCGGCGGCCCGTCGGTCCGGCGCCCCCGGCGACGGCGCCGGCACACCTCCGCCGGCTACGGACCGGGCGCCGGTTCACCCGGTCCGGTGAGTGCGTTCGTCACCTCGGGCGATCGCGACCCGCGTCCGCCTTCTCCCGCGGGTCGGCTTCGTCGTCGTCCCGCTGCCGACGGCGGTCGCGCCTGCGCTCGACAAGCGCCGCGACGAGCAACGAACCGGCGGCTGCCGCCCGCCCCCACCGACGCAGGGCTGCCCGGACCGGCCCGGGCGGAGATGGTGGGGGCGGCCCCGGCACCACGACCCGGTCCACACCCGGGTACGCCAGCCGGGCGGCCTCGACCGCCGCCTCCTCCGACACCGCGACCCGGTTGGCGGTCAGCACCAGCCGCCGGGCCTCGTCGCGGTAGCGCCACCGCCACACCTCCCCCTCCGGCCACAGCTCGATCCGCTCCCCCGGCCGGTCCGGCGCGGGGATCTCGGGTTCGTCGTCGCGCGGGGCGGGCCGGTGGGAGGGACGGCCGGCACGCCGCAGGTCGGCCCGGGTGAGGTCCCCGAGCGAGGTCGCGTCGCCGCGACGCAGCGCCCGCGCGGTCAGGAACGCGACCGCGCCGGTCAGGATCGGCAGGGCGAGCACCAGGACCCGGAAGAGGTACAGCAGGTCGTAGACCGGCACCCCGAGCAGCCGGGCGAGGACGTCGTCGCCGGCGGCCACCACGAGCACCGCGAAGAAGGTCAGGGCGGCCACGCCGACACCGATCCGCACGGGGTGGTCCCGGGGCCGGTCGAGCAGGTGGTGCTGGCGGCGGTCGCGCGTGCGCAGCCGCTCGGCGAACGGCCAGAGGTAGAGGGCCAGGAAGGCCAACCCGCCGAGCACGACGCCGGGGAAGAACGGCGCCGGCACCAGGTAGCCGCCGATGCGGAACTCCCAGGGCGGGAACAGGCGCAGCGCGCCGTCGCCCCAGGCGACGTACCAGTCCGGCTGCGCCGGCGAGGTGGACTGCGCCGGCTCGAACGGTCCGTAGAGCCACACCGGGTTGATCTGGGCCAGGCCGCCGAGGGCGAACAGCACCGCCAGAACCCAGGCGAAGAGGGCGAGCGAGCGCAGGGTGTAGCTCGGCCACAGCCGTGACCCGACCACGTTGTGCTCCGTCCGGCCCGGTCCCGGGAACTGGGTGTGTTTCTGCCGCACCAGGATGCCGAGGTGCAGGGAGATGAGGGCGACGAGGACGGCCGGCACGAGCAGCACGTGGGTGACGAACATCCGCGGGATCATCGAGTCGGAGGGGAACTCGCCACCCAGGGCCAGGGCGGCCAGCCACGTCCCCACCAGCGGGATCGACTCCACCACCGAGGTGATGATCCGCAGGCCCAGTCCGGAGAGGAGGTCGTCGGGCATGGAGTAGCCGGTGAAGCCGTTGGCCAGGGCGAGGGTCAGCATGGTCACGCCGATCAGCCAGTTGAGTTCGCGCGGCTTCCGGAACGCCCCGGTGAAGAAGATCCGGGCCAGGTGCAGCACGATCGCGGCGAGGAAGACCAGCGAGGCCCAGTGGTGGGTCTGCCGGATCAGCAGACCGGCGCGCACGTCCCAGCTCAGCCGCACCACGGAGGCGTACGCGGCGGAGGTGGTGCTGCCGTCCAGTGGGGCGTACGACCCCTGGTAGACGCGGTCGGCGGAGCTGGCGTCGAAGAAGAAGGTGAGGTAGACGCCGGTGAGGATCAGCGCCACGAACGAGTAGAGCGCGAGTTCGCCGAGCATGAACGCCCAGTGGTCGGGGAAGACCTTCGCCAGCGCCCGGCGGGTGATCGGGGATAGCCGGAGCCGGTCGTCCAGCGCGCGGGCCAGCCGGTTCATGATCATGGTCGGCTCCAGAAGCCGGCGCCGGGCGGCGCGGTGAAGTCGCCGGTGGCCCGGAGGAAGCCGTCCGGGCCGACCTCGATGGGCAGTCCCGGCAGCGGTCGCGCCGCGGGACCGGCGACCGCCCGGGCCCCGGCCAGCAGGTCGAATGACGACTGGTGGCAGGGGCAGAGCACCCGGCCGGTGCCCTTGAGGTAGAGCCGCACCGGGCAGCCGGCGTGGGTGCAGAGCATCGACCAGACGACCAGGCCGCCCACGTGGCCGCCGGCGGGCGGGCGGGAGAAGCGCTCCGGGTCGAGGCGGACCGCGAACGCGGGTGCGTCGCCGGCGTCGGGGTCCCCCTCGGGGAAGACCGCCACCATCGTCTCGGCGGGCACGTCGTCCGGCCGCAGGGGTCGTCCCGTGCCGTCGACCAGCCGTACGCCGGGCCCCCACGGGGTGTCCTTGAGGTCCCGGGGTGGGCGGGCCCGGTCCCAGGGGAGCAGGGAGCGCAACGGGAACAGCGCGGCGACGCCGAGGGCGGTCAGCGCGAACCCGAGTGCCGCGAGCAGGCCGTACCGGCGCGTCGGGCTGTCCGGCGCGGCGAACTCCGCCGCGGTCAGCGCCTGCTCGGCCGGGGGCGGGGTGAAGCCTTCGTGCTCCTCGACGTACCCGCCGACCGGGACCAGCCGCCGGGCCCAGACCGCGAGGCCCACCGCCAGGCCGGCGAAGGCGACCGCCAGGCACACCCCCTCCCACCGGGTGTCGCCGCCCAGCCCGTACGTCACCGCGAAGCCGACCGCCCCGGCGGCGCTCACCAGGAACGCGCCGACGATCCGGCGGCTCGCGGACTCCTCGGCCGGCGACGGGGTCGGGCGTCTCACTCCGCTGCCCTCCGGCCCAGCCAGCGCACGCCGGCCACCAGGAATACGAGCACCACCAGCCAGGCGAGCAGCCCCTCGGCCAGCGGGCCGAGCCGGCCGAGCGGGTTGCCGCCCGGGTCCAGCCGCTCGGTGCGCAGCCGCCGTACGTAGGTGGTCAGGTCGTCGACCTGCTGATCGGTGAGCACCTGGCCGGGAAAGGCCGGCATCAGCCCGGGCCCGACCCGGACCGCCTCGGCGACCTGGGTGGCGGAGGCGTCGTACAGCGGTGGGGCGCTCCAGCCGTTCGTGAGCACGGCCCCCGAACCGGCAGCCCCGTGGCAGGGCGCGCAGTTGGCGGCGAAGAGGTCCCGGCCGGAGACCACGTCGCCGGGGGCGACCCGGGGAATCCGCGGGCCGCCACCGCCGAAGCTGCCGACGTGGTCGACCAGCGCGGAGATGTCGCCGGCGGAGAAGACCGGCTCGCGGCGCCGCGCCTGGGAGACTTCGCGCGACACCGGCATCCGGCCGGTGGACAGCTGGAAGTCCACCGCGGCGGGCCCGACGCCGACCAGGGACGGCCCCTGCTGCGACCCCTGCCCGCGCACGCCGTGACAGCTCGCGCACTGCTCCAGGTAGAGCTGGGTGCCGCGGTCGCCGGCGGGAGTGGTGGCGGCCGGGGCCGGCGTGGCGCGGGGCGCGGGCGCCAGGGCCACCGGGCCCACGGCGAGCGCCAGCACGGACCCGACCACGAGGGCCCGGCGCGGGTACAGGGCGGGCAGCGTCACCGCTCGTGGTCGCCGCATCCGTCAGTCCAACGTGTAGAGGTACGCGGCGATGTCCTGCGCGTCGATCGCGCTGACGCCGAGGTTCGGCATGGCGGTGCCCGGCTCGACGGCCTGCGGGTCGGTGATCCACCGGCGCAGGTTGTCCGCGTTGTTGGGCAGCTCACCGGCGATGTACGACCGGGCGCCGAAGCGGGTCAACGGCGGGCCGACCAGCCCACCGGCCCGGTCGACGCCGGGGACCGTGTGGCAGGAGCCGCACCCGTACTGGGCGATCAGCTCCGCGCCCCGGTCCGGCCGCCCGGCGTGGGACTCGGGCGGCGGTGGTGGCGACGTCGACGCGCAGCCGGTCACGGCGGGGACCGGCAGCGCCGTCAGCACCGTTGCCAGGATCCAGAGTCGACGGCTCATCGCACCATCCCTTCGGTTGCGGCGCCCTTCGCCGGCCGCGCGCCGGTTGGGCGGGCCGTGGCCAGGCGGTCCGGCCGCTCCCGCTCCAGCCGCAGCAGCCAGCCGAGGAAGACCGCCAGCGCCGCGACCAGGATCACCAGGTCCATCGGCGCCCACATCAGCAGTCCGGCGAGCTGCTGGTCGGCGAGCGGGTCGGGGCCGAGGACGCGCAGGGGATAGACCGGCTCGGGGGCGAAGGTGAGGACCGCGCCGAGCGCGGAGGCGGGCAGCATGGTGCCGACCAGCAGCAGCAGCGACACCGGCGCGGGCGTCCGGTGGCGGGCCGGGCCGAGCACCGGCGCCCACAGCAGCCAGGCCGCCGCCACCAGGCTCAGGTGCTCGGCGGCGTGCAGGACCGGGCGGTCGACCGCGGCGACGTACGGGCCGGGCAGGTGCCACAGCCACAGCATCAGGGTCTGAGCCGCCGCGGCCAGCAGGGCGTATTCGGCCGGCCGGCGCAGCCGGCGCACCGGCGGCGCGGCCCGGACGCGGGCCAGCAGCCGGCGCAGCGACCGGGGTGCGGCCATTGTCAGCGGCAGTCCCGCCGCGCCGGCCGCGAGCAGCGGGCCCGCCACCAGCAGGAGCAGCATGTGCTGGGCCATGTGCCCGGCGTAGGAGGATTCGGCCACCCGGTGCACCGGGCCCTGGTCGGCCGCCAGCGCCACCACCAGCCCGGCGCCGAACGCCGTCACCCGCCGGCCCCCCACCACCCGGCCGCGGCCGCGCCGCGCCCACAGTTCCTGCACACCCCGGCCGTAGCCGGCCGCGAGCAGGCAGACCACGGCCACGACCAGCATCGTCAGCAGCCCCTCGGCAACGTCGCCCGAGCCGGACCCGTGGGCCCGGTGGACGGTCAGCCCTGACATGGCGGGAACACCAGCACGGCGACCCCGCCGAGCACGATGATCGTCAGGAACAGGAGGTTCGCCCAGACGCCGACCACGGCGAGCATCCGGGAGCGGTCGACGGCCCGGTCCTCCGCGCCGGCCGACGACGCCCGCGCGGTGCGCCGCCACACCAGCGTGGCCACCAGCAGCGATCCCACGGTGACCACGGCCGGGATCACCACCGCGAGCCACACCGCCAGCCACAGCGGCACGGCGGAGACGCGCTCGCGGCCCGCGGCGCAGGTCAGCTCGTCCAGCGGCCAGGCCACGAGCAGGTGCGCGGCCCAGGCGACGGCCCCGCCGAGGACGCCGTACCAGAGCAGCAGCCCGCCGGCCAGGCGGGTGTGCGGGCCGGGTCCGGTGGTCATCACAGCCGCGGGGAGAGGTAGATGGTGAACAGGATGGCGACCCACACCGTGTCGACGAAGTGCCAGTAGATCGCGGCGTTGCGGACGCGTTCGTGGCGGTGGGACCCGAAGCTGCCACCGCGCAGGGAGGCGGCGAGCAGCCACCCGATCATCGTCAACCCGACCAGCACGTGCAGCCCGTGGAAGCCGGTGATCAGGTAGAACAGCGAGCCGTAGACGTCGGTGGTCATGGTGAAGTGCTTGAGGTCCTCGGCGTACTCGACGGCCAGCAGGGCCAGGAAGGCCAGCCCGAGCACCAGGGTGGCGGCGAGCCCGGCCCGCAGGCGCCCGCGCCGGCCGCGCCGGATGCCGCGCTCGGCCCAGACCACGGGCAGGCTGCTGGGCACCAGCACCGCGGTCATCAGCAGCGGAATGAGCAGCTTCGGCTTGTCGACGCCGCCCGGCGGCCACTGCGGACCGAACTGGAAGCGGAGGTAGAAGTAGCTGCCGAGCAGGCAGGCGAAGAGGGTGGCCTCGGTGGCGACGAACAGCACCATGCCCCACCAGCCGGTCGGCCGGCCGACCGGCTCCTCCGTGGTCAGCGCCGCGACGCCGGTGGCCGCGGCCACGACCCCACCCCGGTCCGTCATGACGCCACCCCGAGTTCCTCGTCGGGACGACGCGGCGGCCAGAGCCAAGCCGCGATCGTCACCGCCACCACCAGCACGGCGACGGCGGCGACCGGGTACGCGGCCAGCAGCATCGCGGTGAAGAAGACCAGCAGCGCGCCGGCGAGGACGAGTGGCTTGAACGACGGCTCGGGCATCGCCACCGCCCGCTCGGTGCGGGCGTCCAGCTCGCTGGTGAACAGGGTGCGCCGGCCTTCGCTGAGGACCCGGTCCGCGGTGGCGCCGGTGGTGGTCGACTCGGCGGTCCGCGCGTCCCAGGTGGGGTGCAGGCTGTGCACCCGGGGAATGACCGGGAAGTTGTACGGCTCGGGCGGTGACGCCGTCGACCATTCCAGGCTGTCGCCCTCCCACGGGTCCGCCGGTGCCGGCCGGCCCCGCCGCAGCGCGTGCACCACGCCGACGAGCACCAGCAGCAGCCCGAGCGCCAGCAGGTACGACCCGACCGTGCTGACCAGGTTCCACCCGTCCCACCCCGGCTCGCTGCGGTAGGTGTAGACGCGCCGGGGCATGCCGAACAGGCCGGTGAGGTGCATGGGGAAGAAGGTGACGTGCATGCCGGCGAAGACCAGCCAGAACGCCCACCGCCCGAGCCCCTCGTGGTACATCCGACCGGTGATCTTGGGGAGCCAGTAGTAGATGCCGGCGAGCATCGGGAAGACCGCCCCGCCGATCAGCACATAGTGGAAGTGCGCCACCACGAAGTAGGAGTCGGTGACCTGCTGGTCGAACGCGGTGACCGCGAACATCGCGCCGGTGAGGCCGCCGAGCACGAAGGTCACGATGAACCCGATCACGAACAGCAGCGGCACCCGCGGCACCAGCCGGCCGAGCAGCATGGTGGCCAGCCAGGCGAAGATCTGGATCCCGGACGGGATGGTGATGACGGTGCTGGCCGCGCTGAAGAAGCTGTACGACAGCTGCGGCAGCCCGGTGGCGAACATGTGGTGCACCCAGACCCCGAACGAGATGATCGCGATCGCCACGATGGAGAGCACGATCAGCGAATAGGCGACCACGCCCCGGCGGGTGAACGCGGGCAGCACCGCGGAGACGATGCCCAGCGCGGGCAACACGATGATGTACACGTCGGGATGCCCGAAGATCCAGAACAGGTGCTGCCAGAGCAGCACGTTCCCGCCGCCGGACGGGTCGAAGAAGTGGGTGCCGAACCGGCGGTCGAAGAAGAGCATCGCGTTGTCCGCGTTCAGCGCCGGCAGGGCGAAGACCACCATGAACGCGGTGGCCACGATCGCCCAGACGAACAGCGGCACCCGGTTGAGCGACATCCCCGGCGCCCGCAGCTTGAGCGCGGTGACGATGAAGTTGATCGCGCCCGAGGTGGTGGAGATGCCGAGGAACAGCAGCCCGAGCGCGTAGACGTCCATGTGCGGACCCGGGTTGTGCTGCACCTGGTTCAGCGGCGCGTATGCGAACCAGCCGTTGTTGGGGGCCGCCCCGAAGGGCAGGCTCGCCCACATGAACAGGCCGGCGAAGAGGAACACCCAGTAGCCGAAGGCGTTCAGCCGGGGAAACGCCATGTCCCGTGATCCGATCATCAACGGCACGAGGAAGTTGCCGAAGCCGAAGAGCATCGGGGTGGCGAACAGGAAGATCATCGCCGTGCCGTGCATGGTGAAGAGCTGGTTGTACTCCTGCGGCGACACCACGCCGGACTCGGGCCGGGCGAGCTGGGTTCGCATCACCAGGGCGCTGAGCCCGGCGAGGACGAAGAAGAACGCGGCGGTGACCAGGTACCGCCGGCCGATCTTCTTGTGGTCCACCGTGGTGAACCAGGCGCGCAGCGAGCGGGGCTCGGCCCAGTGCTCGGCCAGCCGGGCCAGGTCGTCCCGGCCGACGCCGGGCGGTGTGCTGGTGGTGGTGGACATGGTGGCCCCTACTCCAGCGACCGTAGGTAGGCGATGAGGTCGGGCAGCCGGGCGGCGTCGACCGGCTGCGGGGGCATGGCGTTGCCCGGCTTGACGGTCTGCGAGTTGGCGATCCAGCCGCCGAGGTGTCCGGCGTCGTTGGGCACCGCGCCGGCGCCGATGCTCCACCGCGAGCCGACGTTCGACAGGTCGGGCCCCACCTGACCCTGCGCGCCGCCGCCCCGGACCGTGTGGCAGGCGGCGCAGGTGCCCTGGACGAAGGTCTGCTGACCGCGCCGCTCGGCCTCGGTCCGCGGCGCCCGGGCCGGGGCGTCCAGCCGGGCCAGCCAGGCGTCGAAGTCGGCGCGGGGTTCGGCCACCACGAGGAACGCCATGTGGGCGTGCTGGGTGCCGCAGTACTCGGCGCACTGGCCGCGGTAGCTGCCGTCGCGCCGGGCCTCCAGCCAGGTCTCGCGGGTCTCGCCGGCGATCAGGTCCGTCTTCGGCATCAACTGCGGCACCCAGAAGCTGTGCAGCACGTCGTCGGTCCGCAGGCGGACCCGAACCCGCTCCCCCACCGGGATGTGGATCTCGTTGGCGGTGGCGCCGGAGGCGCCCGCGTAGCGCACCTCCCACCACCACTTGTGGCCGGTGACCTCCACGGTGAGCGCGTCCCGGCCGGGGCCGGCGCCGAGGGCGGCGAGGTCCCGCAGACCGACGCCGTAGACCGCCACGAGGATGATGAACGGCAGCCCGGCCCCGGCGATCGTCACGAAGCGCAGCGGTTGGCCGTGACGCACCCGGGCGGCGCCCCGCCGGAACACGAGCGCCCAGGCGAGCAGCGCCATGACCTCGGCGAACACCGCCATGGAGATCCAGAACAACAGCCACCACAGGCCGCTGACCCGCGCCGCTCCGGTCCCCGCCGGATTCAGGGCCGACGGGCTGCCGCCGGAGCAGCCGGCGAGCAGCAGCGGGCCGTACAGCAGCGGCAGCACCGACCGGGGTCGGCGCTGCCGCCACGCCGGGCGCGAGGTGGTCTGCGCTGTCGTCTTCACCGGGAAGGACCTTAGTACCGGTTGGCGTCCTTCATACCTTTTGCGCCGAACGACGGCATACGAGATACCTATCGCCTTATGGTGGGTCTCCAGTCCCCACCTTCTCGGTCAAGCGCCTCAGGGACGCGGACAGGGAGATGATGCAAGCCTCCACCGTGGACCTCCTCACGGACACCGCCGGAGCGGCCGCGGCGCGTCGGACGATGGCCTGGGCGGCCGGCGGGCTCGCCGCCGCGGCGACCGTGGCCGGCGGATGGCTCGCGCCTCCCGACGAGCTCCAGGGCGACGCGCAACGCCTGATGTACCTGCACGTCCCCGCCGCCTGGGTGGCGTACGCCGCGTTCGCGGTCGTGCTCGCCGCCAGCGGGGCGTACCTGATCGGCGGGGACCTGCGCTGGGACCGGTTCGCCCGGGCGGCGGCCGAGCTCGGGGTGGTCCTCACCGCCGCCGCCATCGGCACCGGATCCGTCTGGGGGCACCTGGTCTGGGGCACCTGGTGGGCCTGGGATCCCCGGCTGGTCAGCACCGCGCTGCTGCTGCTCGCCTACGCCGGCTATCTCGCCCTGCGCCGGACGCTGGCCGAGCGTCGGGACGCGCGCGACGGTGGCGATCACCGGGTGGCCCGGCCCGCCGCGGTCGTCGGCGTCGCCGGCTTCCTCCTCGTGCCCGTGGTGCACTTCTCCGTGGTGTGGTGGCGCTCGCTGCACCAGCAGGCGACGGTGCTGGCCCCGCACCGGCCGCCGATCGACCCCCGGATGGCCACCGCGTTGCTCCTCGCCGTGGCCGCCGCGACCCTCGCCGCGTTCTGCCTCCTGCTGCACCGGGTCATGCACCTGGAGCGCGGCCTGGCTCCCGAGCCCTCCCCCGCCGCCGAGCGCACGCCGGCCGGAGTCGGATGATGCGTCGCCGGGCGGGCCGGGTGGCTCTCGTCGTGGTGCTGCTCGCCGCCGGCGGACTGCTGGTCACCAGCGCGCTCCGCGACACCGTGACGTACTACCGGACGCCGGGCGAGCTGCTCGACGATCCGGGCCTCGCGGGCCACCAGGTCCGGCTCGGCGGTGACGTCGTGCCCGGATCGCTGCGCCGCGAGGGCGAGCTCGTCGTGTTCCGCCTCGCCGAGGCGGGCCACGAGATCACCGTCGAGCAGCGCGGCGCGCCCCCGGACACCTTCCGGGAGGGCACCGGGGCGGTCGTCGAGGGCACGCTGTCGTCCGACGGAGTGTTCCGCTCGGACCACGTGGTGGTCCGGCACGGCAACGAGTACCGGCCGTCGTCCTCCCCCGCGGTTCCGGTCGATGCTGGGTGACCTCGGCACCGCCGGCCTCGCCGTCGGTCTCGCCTGCGCGACCCTCACCGCCCTGCTCTGGCTGCGCGTGGCGCTGTTCGGCGCCGACGTCCGCACCGCCCGGCGCGGCACCGCCGCCACCCTGGCCGCCGCCGCCCTGGCCTTCGCCCTGCTGGAGACGGCGCTGCTGCGGCACGACTTCAGCGTCCGGTTCGTGGCCGAGAACGGCGGCCGGCACGTCCCGCTCTACTACACCCTGACCAGTCTCTGGTCGGCCCTGGACGGTTCGCTGCTGCTGTGGTTGCTGATCCTCGGCGGGTACGCCGCGCTGCTGGCCCGGCGCGCGTACCCGGCACGGCTGCACGCGTACGCGATGGTGGTCGTCAGCGTGGTCATGCTGTTCTTCTTCGCCCTGTCCACCTTCGCGGCGAACCCGTTCCGCGCGGTGAGCCCGGTGCCGGCCGACGGCCCCGGACCGAATCCACTGCTCCAGCAGCACCCGGCCATGGGCGTGCACCCGCCGCTGCTCTACGCCGGCTACCTCGGTCTGGTCGTACCGTTCGCGTTCGCGCTGGCGGCGCCGCTGGCGGGACGGGACGGGCCGGGCTGGGTGCGGATGGCGCGCCCGTGGGCACTGGCCGCCTGGGCGGCGCTGACCGGCGGCATCGGGATGGGCGCCTGGTGGTCGTACGCGGTGCTGGGCTGGGGCGGCTACTGGGCGTGGGACCCGGTGGAGAACGCCTCCCTGCTGCCCTGGCTGACCGCCACCGCGTTCCTGCACACCACCCTGGTCCGCGGCCGGGCCGCCTGGCACGGCGCGCTCGCCTGCGCGAGCTTCCTGCTGGTGCTCCTCGGCACCTTCCTCACCCGATCCGGGGCGGTGACCAGCGTGCACGCCTTCACCGACTCGCCGCTGGGCCCGATGCTGCTCGGCTTCGTGCTGCTGGCGGTGGTGGTGTCGGCCGTCCTGACCGGCCGTCGAGCCCCCGAGCCGACCCGCCCCGGTCGCCCCCGGGCGCTGTCCCGAGCGACCCTGGTGCTGGTCCACGGCGTACTCCTCGTGACCATCGCCGCGGTGGTGCTGATCGGCACGATCCTGCCGCTGCTCACCGCCCCGCTGACCGGGACGCGCTCCTCGGTGGGCCCCGCCTACTACCAGCGCACCGCGGTGCCGCTGGCGGTCGTGGTGCTGCTGGTGATGGGCGTGACGCCCGCCCTGCGGGTCCGCGACCGGTCGGCGGCGCTGCGCCGGCTCGTCGTCCCGGCCGCTGCCGGCCTGGGCACCGTGGCCCTCGTCGGCCTGCTCAGCCGGCCCGGCCCGGCCGCGCTCACCGCGTTCGGCGCGGCGGGGTTCGTCCTCACCGGACTGGCCGGGGACCTGGCCCACCGGCTCCGCCGGCCGGGCCCGCACCGGCGGCCCGGCCGGCTCGCCGGTCTGATCGCGCACGCCGGGCTCGCCCTGGTCGCGGTGGGCGTCGCCGGCTCGTCGGCGTACGGCCGGGACGCCGAACGGACGCTGCGGGTCGGCGAGACCCTGCGGGTGAGCGACGTCGCGGTACGACTGGTCGGGGTGGACCGGACCGGCGGCAGCGGAAGCATGGCCGTACAGGCCCGGCTGGCGCTCACCGCGTCCGGCCGCGCCGCGCGGACGATCACGCCGGCGCTGCGCTACCACGCCGCCCGGGACACCGCCGTCACCGTGCCGGCGATCGGCACCGGCCCGCTGCGCGACACGTACGTCACGCTGCTCGCCGTCAGCGAGGACAGCGGCACCGCCACCGTACGGCTCGCGGTGAACCCGCTCGTGGGCCTGATCTGGGTCGGCGGCGCCCTGACCGCCGTCAGCGGGTTGCTCGCGGCTGCCGCCACCGCCCGCCCGCGGACCCGCCCGGCCGCCCGCGCCGACCGGCCGCGGCCCGCCCCGGTGGCCGCCGCACCGGGAGCCGCGACGTGAGGCGGCGCCCCGGATGGCTGCGCGTCGGGCCGGCGACCGTCCTCGCGGTCACCGTCGCCACCGGCGCCCTGATCGCCTTCGGCCTGCGCGCACCCGCCACGCCGAACCCCGACGCTGCCACGGCGGTGACCGGCCGACCCGCCCCGGCGCTGTCCGGCGCCACCCTGGACGGTGGCCGCTTCGCACTGTCCGACGCCCGGGGCCAGGTGGTGCTGGTCAACGTGTTCGCCTCCTGGTGCGGGCCGTGCCGGGACGAGCTGCCGTTGCTGGTGGACGCCGAGCGCAACTGGTCCCCGCGCGGCGTCCGGCTGGTCGGGCTGAACATCCGCGACGGCGCCGACGCGGTCCGGGCGCTGCTCGAAGAGACCGGTGCGACCGGGTTGACCGTGGTGCCCGATCCCGACGGCACGCGGGCGGTCGAGTGGGGCGTGCGGGGCGTGCCGGAGACCTTCGTGGTCGGCCGGGACGGCCGGCTCGTCGACCGGCGGCAGGGGGTCGTCACCCGGCAGTGGCTGGAGCAGCGGATCGCACCGCTGCTGGCCGGATGAGGTGGCGGCGCGCCCTGGTGGCGCTCGTGCTCGCCACGCTCGCCGTAGCGGCCGGCGCGGCGCTGGCCCGGTCGGCGGGCGACCCCGGCCGGCAGGACCCGGTACGCGCGGTGTCCGCCGGGCTGCGCTGCCCGGCCTGTCAGGGCGAGTCGGTGGCGGACTCCCGGTCACCGATCGCGGCGGCGATGCGGCAGGTGGTGGCGGACCAGCTCGCCCAGGGGCGGGACGGGACCCAGATCCGGCGGTGGTTCGTCCAGCGGTACGGCGCCGACGTGCTGACCGATCCACCGGCCCGCGGGGTCCGGCTGCTGCTCTGGGGCGTACCCGTGCTGGCACTGCTGGCCGGCGGCTACGCGGCCCAGCGGACGCTCCGGCCCGGAGCCGCGCGGACCGGTTCCGCCGCACCCTGGACGCCGGACGCCCGGCGCGCACGGCGGGCGTGGCGCGTGGCGTCCGCGGGCGTGGTGGCGCTCGTGGCGTCCGTCGCGATCACCGCCGACCGGCTCGACCCGCCCGCCCGGCCGGCACCGGCCGACCCGGTCGCGGTCGCCCTCCAACTCGCCCACGACCTGGAGACCCAGGACCGCTACGACGCCGCCGCGCAGATGTACCAGGAGGCGCTGCGGGACCGGCCCGACGACGCCGTCCGGCTGCGACTCGCGTTCGCGCTGCTCCGGGCCGGCGACGGCGCCGCCGCGCAACGAACCGCCCGGGACGTCCTTGCCCGCGAGCCGGATTCCCCCGACGGCCTGCTCGTGCTGGGGCTGGCGCAGCGGAACAGCCGGTCCGTCGAGGCGGGAGACACGCTGCGGCATTTCCTCGCCGTCGCACCGGCGCACCCGGCCGCCGCGGAGATCAGGCGGCTGCTCGCGACGGGCCGGGAACCCGCCGGGCCCTGATGCCGAGCCGGCCGGGCCCGCGGGTCCCGGCCGGGCGTGCGGGCTATCCGACCGCGGCCGCGGCGGCCCGGCCGGCGGTGCGGCCGGAGAAGAGACAGCCGCCCAGGAAGGTGCCCTCCAGGGCGTTGTAGCCGTGCATGCCACCGCCGCCGAAGCCGGCGACCTCGCCGGCGGCGTACACCCCGGCGAGGGGCTCGCCGTCGGCGCGCAGCACCCGGCCGGACAGGTCGGTGTGCAGGCCGCCGAGGGTCTTGCGGGTCAGCACGTGCAACTGCACGGCGATCAGCGGGCCGGCCGCCGGGTCCAGCAGCCGGTGCGGGGTGGCGACCCGGATCAGCCGGTCGCCTCGGTAGCGGCGGGCACCGCGGATGGCGTGCAGCTGGGCGTCCTTGCCGAACGGGTGGGCGATCTCCCGGTCCCGGGCCTCGACGACCCGGCGCAACGCCAGGGCGTCGAGCTGCGGCCCGCCGCTCTCGGCGGCCAGCTTGTTCATCCCGTCCACCAGCTCCGACAGGCCGTCCGCCACGACGAAGTCCGCGCCGTGCCGCTTGAACGCCTCCACCGGCCCGGGCGCGCCGGGGCGGACCCGCTGGAGCACCTGCCGCACGCTGCGGTTGGTCAGGTCCGGGTTCTGCTCGGAGCCGGACAGCGCGAACTCCTTCTCCAGGATCTTCTGGGTGAGCACGAACCAGCTGTAGTCGTGGCCGGTGGCCCGCAGGTGGCGCAGCGTGGCGAGGGTGTCGAAGCCGGGGAAGAGCGGGGCGGGCAGCCGCTCGCCGGTCGCGTCGAGCCAGAGCGACGACGGTCCGGGCAGGATCCGGATGCCGTGCCCCGGCCAGACCGGGTCCCAGTTGCGCAGCCCCTCCGTGTAGTGCCACATCCGGTCCGGATTGATCACCTGGCCGCCGGCCGTCTCGGTGACGGCCAGCATGCGCCCGTCGACGTACGCGGGCACCCCGGTGACCATCCGGGCCGGCGGGGTGCCGAGCCGCTCCGGCCAGGCCCGCCGGACGAGGTCGTGGTCGCCGCCGATCCCGCCCGAGGTGACGATCACGGCCTGCGCCTGGTACGCGAAGTCGCCGACCACCGTCCGGGAGGTGGGTCGGCCGCGCGGGGCGTCGTCGGGGGCGAGCACCGCGCCCCGCACGCCGGTGACCACGCCGCCGCTGGTGACCAGCTCGTCGACCCGGTGCCGGAACAGCAGCCGGATCCGGCCCTGCTCGACGGCGGCGCGGACCCGCCGGGCGAACGGCTCGACCACGCCGGGGCCGGTGCCCCAGGTGACGTGGAAGCGCGGCACCGAGTTGCCGTGCCCGTGCGCCGCTCCCCCGCCCCGCTCGGCCCAGCTCACCACCGGGAAGACCCGGTGGCCCATGCCCCGCAGCCAGGACCGCTTCTCGCCGGCGGCGAAGTGCACGTACGCCTCCGCCCACCGGCGCGGCCAGTGGTCCTCGGGACGGTCGAAGGCGGCGCTGCCGGTCCAGTCCTGCCAGGCCAGCTCCACCGAGTCCCGGATGCCCATCCGCCGCTGCTCCGGCGAGTCGACCAGGAACAGCCCGCCGAACGACCACCACGCCTGCCCGCCGAGGTTCTGCTCCGGCTCCTGGTCCAGCAGCAGCACCCGGCGGCCGGCGTCGGCCGCCTCGGCGGCGGCGACCAGCCCGGCCAGGCCCGCCCCGACCACGATCACATCGCTATCCACGGCACCGACCGTACGTAGCCGGATGCCAAAATCCTTGGTCGGGGCGTGCGAGATCCGCCACCTCGTTTGTCACCGCGATGACAAAAGGAGCCGACGATGGCCGACACGCTGCTCGACATCGAGCCCGGCCTGGCCCACCTCGCGCCGGCCGTCGGCGAGCAGCTGCGCGGCCTGCGCGCCCCGCTGCACGGTCGGATCCTGGAGACCGTCCGCGCCGCCATGCGGGCGCAGGGCCGCTCACTCACCGGCGGGCAGGGACGCGGGCTGGCCCTCGGCGTCCGGACCGCCGTGGACGCCTTCGTCGACGCGGTCGCCGAGCCGGCCCGCGACCTGACCGCCACCCGGGCGGTCTTCCACGAGCTGGGCCGCACCGAATACCGCGAGGGGCACCGGGTCGACGCGCTGCGCGCCGTGCTCACCCTCGGCGGCCGGGAGATGTGGGCGTTCCTGGTCGCGCACACCACGGCCGCCGGCCCCGCCCCCACCGACCTGTACGTGGTCGCCGGCGCGCTCTTCGGCTACGTCGACGCCCTCGCCGGCGCCGCCGCCGAGGGATACCTCGACGAGCAGCGCGACGCCGCGCAGGACTGGGCCACCACCCGGCGGCGGCTCATCACCCTGCTCGTCCAGCCGCAACCGCCGGCCGAGGCCGCGCTGCGCGCCGCCGCCGACGCGGCCCGCTGGCCGCTGCCCTGCACGGTCGCCGTGCTCAGCGTCGACGGCGACGACGCCGAACACCTGGGCCGCACCATCGGCGGCGGCGCGATCGCCACGGTCATCGACGACGCGGTACGGATCGTGCTGCCCGACCCGGGCACCCCGGGGCGGCTCGACCGGGCCCGCCAGGCCCTCGCCGGGCGGCGGGCGGCGCTCGGGCCGAACGTGGCACTGGGCGGGGCACGGCTGTCGTACCGGATCTCCGGCCGGGCCCTGGCGCTACGCCGCGAGGGCGTGCTGCCGGGCGACCCGGTGGCCGGGGACGACCACCTGCTCATCCTGCTGCTGCGCTGGGAACCGGGGCTGGCCGACCACCTGGCCGACGCCTGCCTCGCCCCGCTGGCCGGCCTGCGGGCGGCCGCCCGCCGGGCCCTCGCCGAGACGCTGCACGGCTGGCTGCGCCGGCAGGGGCAGGTGGTGGCCGTGGCCGAGGACCTGCACACCCACCCGCAGACCGTGCGCTACCGCATGCGCCAACTCCGGGAGCTGTTCGGGGCGGCCCTCGACGATCCGGACCGGCGGCTGGCGCTCCACCTCGCCCTGCGCCACCGCCTCGGCGGCGGCCAGGCCGGCTGGACGGGGTGACCTTGCGGGCGGCGGCCACCATGGGAGTGTGCTTCGCTTTCTGCTGAACGTGTTGTGGCTCGTCTTCGGCGGTGGTTTCGTCCTGGCCCTGGGCTACGGCGTGGCCGCCCTGATCTGCTTCGCGCTGGTGATCACCATCCCGTTCGGGGTGGCCTCGCTCCGTCTCGCCTCGTACGCGCTCTGGCCGTTCGGCCGCACCGTCGTGCCGAAGCCCGGCGCCGGGGTCGCCTCCGGCCTGGCCAACGTGCTGTGGGTGCTGCTGGCCGGCTGGTGGCTCGCCCTGTCCCACATCCTCGCGGGCGTCGCGCTCTGCGTGACGATCATCGGCATTCCGTTCGGGGTGGCCAACTTCAAGCTCGTCCCCGCCGCGCTCTGGCCGCTCGGCCAGGAGGTCGTCGAAACGCCGTGAGCAGCCCTCGCTGCTAGCCGCGCAGCCGCGCGTTGAGTCGTGCGGCCTGCCGGGTGAGGTGGTCGCGTTCGGCGAGGCTGGGCGCCGACCGGGCAGCTTCGGCGTAGAGCCGTGCCGCGGTCACCAGGTCACCGTCGCGCTCTCTGAGGTAGGCCGCCACGGCGGCGTACCGGGGCAGGCCGGGGTCGAGCCTCGCCAGGGCGGCCAGCCCCGCCCGCGCACCGTCGGCCTCGCCGACCGCGACGGCCCGGTTGAGGCGGGCCACCGGGCTGTCGGTGAGGCGCACCAGCTCGTCGTACCACTCGACGATCTGCACCCAGTCGGTCTCCTCGACCGTCCGGGCGTCGGCGTGCAACGCCGCGATGGCGGCCTGGGCTTGGAACTCGCCCAGGCGGTCGCGGGCCAGGGCCCTCTGGAGCACGTCGACGCCCTCGGCGATCAGGCGGGTGTCCCACCGGCTGCGGTCCTGCTCGGCCAGCGGCACGAGCCGGCCGTCGGGGCCCGTCCGTGCCGCACGCCGGGCATGGTGGAGCAGCATGAGCGCGAGCAGGCCCGCGACCTCCTCGTGGTCGGTCCTGGCCGCCAGTTCGCGGGTGAGCCGGATCGCCTCGGCGGCGAGGTCCACGTCGCCGGAGTAGCCCTCGTTGAAGACCAGGTAGAGCACGCGCAGCACGGTGGCGACGTCACCGGGCTCGTGGAACCGCACCCCCGAGACGGTCCGCTTGGCCCTGCTGATCCGCTGGGCCATGGTCGCCTCCGGCACGAGGTAGGCCTGCGCGATCTGACGGGTGGTCAGGCCGCCCAGCGCCCGCAGCGTCAGCGCGACGGCCGAGGCCGGTGTCAGGGACGGGTGCGCGCACAGGAAGTACAGCTGGAGCGTGTCGTCCACCACCTCGGCCTGGCCGGGCACCGGCTCGGCGTCGACGCGTACCTCGCGGTGCCGCCGGGAGGCCTCGGCGCGGGCCGCGTCGAGGAACTTGCGCCAGGCCACCGCGACCAGCCAGCCCTTCGGGTCCCGCGGCGGGTCGTCCGGCCACCCGCGTACGGCCTCGACCAGGGCGTCCTGGACGGCATCCTCGGCCGCCGCGAAGTCAGCTCCGCGGCGGACGAGGATCCCGATCACGGTGGGGGTGAGGGTCCGCAGCAGGGCCTCGTCCACCGTTCGTCACTCCGTGACGGTCGGGTGCGCCGTCAGGAACGGGCGCACCTCCAGCCACTCGTGGATCGGCTTCCCGCCCGCCCCCGGAGCCGCGGACAACTCGCCGGCCAGCTCGATCGCCCGCTCGTAGGTCTCGACGTCGATCACCATCCAGCCGGCGATCAGGTCCTTGGTCTCCGCGAACGGGCCGTCGGTGACCGGCGGCCGCCCCTCGCCGTCGTAGCGGACGAACGTTCCCTCCGGGGAGAGCGCCTGGCCGTCGACGAACTCGCCGGTGCCCTCCAGCCGGTCGGCGAAGTCCTGCATGTACCGAAGGTGCGCCGACACCTCCTCCGGCGTCCACTTGTCCATCGGCACGTCGTTGACCGCCGCCGGCGCGCCGCGGTAGTGCTTCAGCAGCAGGTACTTGGCCATCATGTTCTCCTCGGTGCGGTACGGCCCGTCGTGGCCGTGTTCACTGCGGGGACGAAGCCGGGTCCGGGTTCTCGACATCCCACCACGAAATTTTCCGAGCGACCTCGGCGGGCGAGGTCGCGCCCCAGTTCCACGCCACTCCCCCTACGGCGTCCTAGGAGGCTGGGTTGAGGGCGCAGGGGCGGCTCACCCGAAAGGGGCTCACGTAGGCGCGGGCGCGGCTACGGTCGGAGTGGTGGGCGGTCATAACGGGGTGATCGAGGCACTCAAGGCGGATCCCACCATGTCGGGCCTGCGCCGCTCGCTGGAGGCGTACTACGGGGACCCCGCCCGTGAGGCGGCGATGGACGCGTTCTACGCCCCGCTGGTGCGCCCGGACGACCTGGTCTTCGACCTGGGCGCGCACGTGGGCGACCGGCTCGGCAGCTTCCGACGGCTGGGCGCCCGGGTGGTGGCCGTCGAGCCCCAGCCGCTCTGCACCCGGGCGCTGCGCGCCCTCTACTCCGGCGACGACCGGGTGACCGTGGTCGAGGCGGCGTGCGGGGCGCGCAGCGCGCCGGTGCGCCTGCACGTGAACTCGGCCAACCCCACGATCTCCACGGCGTCGGCCGGGTTTTTGCGCGCCGCGGACGGAGCCGGCGGCTGGGCACACGAGGTCTGGGACGCCGAGATCGAGGTGGCCGGCACGACGCTCGACACCCTCATCGCTGCGCACGGCGTGCCGGCCTTCGTGAAGATCGACGTGGAGGGCTTCGAGGACGCCGTGCTGGCCGGGCTGAGCCGGCCACTGCCGGCACTGTCGTTCGAGTTCACCACCATCGCCCGGGACCTGGCCGCGCGCTGCCTGGACCGGCTCACCGCGCTGGGCTTCACCGAATTCACCGTCGCGCTCGGCGACGAGATGGCGTTCGCCCTGCCCGGGTGGCGGCCGGCGGGCGCGGTGGCGGCGTACCTGCGAGGGCTGCCGCACGAGGCCAACTCGGGTGACGTCTACGCCCGCACCCGGCCGGCCTGACCACACCAGCAGGATCCCCCGGGCGGACGTCAGCCGGCGGCGAAGGCGGCGATCCGGTCCAGGTCGGCCGGCTGCAGGCCGCACGACGGGCGGGGCGCGATCAGCAGGGCCCGCCCGTCGGCGGTCAGCGCCTCCCGATCCGGGCCGGCGGGCAGCGCCTCGTCGTCGGTCCAGACCAGACGCCGTCCGACGGCGAGCACGGCCCGCGCGGCGGCCAGCTTCAGCGGCCAGCACGCGGACCCGCGCGGCATCGGGTCGGCGTCGAGCGAGCGCGCCAGCGGCGGGAGCCGCCACAGTCGCTCCAGCTGTCCGGCGTCCGGGCACCACGTGGTGCACCAGCGCACCTCCACCACCCCGGCGTCGTGCAGGGCGCGGATCCGGTCCGTCAGCGGCGGCGCCCAGCGCACCTGGTAGCCGACCGCCTCGGAGTCGGCCCACACGAGGCTGCGGCGGGGTGGGCCGCCCCACCCCGGGCGCGCCACGTTGACCACGCCGTCCACGTCGAGCAGCCACACCGGCGGCGGTTCGGTCATCGGGCCACGGTAGGCGCCGCCCGACACCGGCGGCGACCGGGTTTCCACGCATCGACGCTGCTCACAGCGTCTATCGGCCGCGCTGTCCAGAGGCACTTTTTTCAGGTTTCGAACTTAGCCATGTTTCGTTACCTGCCTGTTATTGACGTGACCGTCGCCACTTCGGTTGACTGCGACGGAACCGCTTCCGCAACCGGTTCCGAAACGCCCGCCTCACCCCCTTCGACCCGGGAGCGTCACGTGCCGATCACCATCGCCGACGTCGCCACCCGGGCCGGCGTGAGCAAGACGACGGTCTCCCGGGTGCTCAACGGCAAGGGCGAGGTGCACGTCCGCACCGCCGACCGGGTCCGCGCCGTCATCAACGCCCTCGGCTACGTGCCCAGCGCCCGCGCGGTCGGCCTGGCGCGTGGCCGTACGCGGGTGGTCGGCATGCTGGTGCCCGCCCTGACCTGGCCCTGGATGGGCGAGGTGCTCCAGGGCGCGGCCGACGTGGTCGAGGCCGAGGGCTACGGCATGCTGCTGTTCACCTGCACCCAGGGCGACGAGTCGATGCGGCGGTTCGCCTCCCAGGTCTCCGCGAAGTCCTTCGACGGCCTGCTGGTGGTCGAGCCGGAGGGCACCCTCGACTACATCACCGAGCTGCACGAGCGCGGACTGCCCGTCATCCTCATCGACGACCGCGGCCACCAGCCCGGCTTCCCGTCGGTGCGGACCACCAACGAGGCCGGTGCGCGGGCCGCCGCCGCGCACCTGCTGGCGCACGGCCGGAAGCGCCCGCTGGTCGTCACCGGCCTGCGCCGCTTCGGCTGCACCCGGGAACGGCTCGCCGGTTTCGCGGACGGCTACGCCGACGCGGGCCTGCCCATCGACCCCGCCCTCGTCGTGGAGGGCGACTTCACCTTCGAGTGCGGGCGGGCCGCGGTGGAAGGCCTGCTCGCCGACGGCGTGCCGTTCGACGCCGTCTTCGCCCACAACGACCTCTCCGCCGCCGGGGCGCTCCAGGCGCTGCGGGACGCCGGCCGGCGGGTCCCGGAGGACGTGGCGGTGGTGGGCTTCGACGACCTGCCGCTGGCCGGGCACACCCACCCACCGCTGAGCTCGGTCCGCCAGCCGTTGCGCGAGATGGGAGCGGTCGCCGCCCGTACCCTCATCGCCCACCTCGCCGGCACGCCGCTGCCCCACGCCCCGACCGTCATCCCCACCAGCTTCACCGTCCGTGCCTCGACCGGCATCACCTGACCTCGCCACCGATGTAGCTCCACCCGGACCGGCGGGCGTCCCGTCCGCCGGTGGTAACACCGCACACCCTCCATCCACCACATCCCGCCCCAGGATCGCGGGAGCACCGAGGGAGACCTCCATGAGAAGAAGGCAACTCCTCGCCGTCGCGCTGGCCGGCGCGATGGCCACCGGCGTCGCCGCGTGCGGCGACAGCCCGAACGCCAACAAGAAGAACGGCCAGGCGGCCACGGTGCTCAACGTGGGCATGCCGAACGGGCCGCAGGCCGAGAACAACAACCCGTTCCTCACCACGTCGGCCGCGGCCTCGCTGGGCTACCGCTGGCAGATCTACGAGCCGCTGATGATGTGGAACCCGGTGAAGCCGGCCGACCCGTTCAAGCCGTGGCTGGCCACCAAGGCCGAGTGGTCGCCGGACTACACCTCGGTGAAGGTCACCATCCGGGACAACGCCACCTGGTCCGACGGGCAGAAGGTCACCGCCGAGGACGTCGCCTTCACCTACAACCTCGTGAAGAAGTACCCGGCGCTGAACGACCAGGGCGTGCCCTACACGGACGCGACCGCCAGCGGCAACGACGTCACCATCAAGATGTCCAGCCCGCAGTTCGTCAACCAGCAGAAGGTGCTGTGGCGGGTGCCGATCGTGCCCAAGCACATCTGGGAGAAGATCAGCGACCCGACGACCGACACCGTCAAGCAGCCGGTCGGCAGCGGCCCGTACACCCTGAAGTCCTTCACCCCGGCCAGCATGACGCTGTCGGTGCGCGACAAGGGCTACTGGCAGGACCTGCCGAAGGTCAAGGAACTGCGCTACACCTCCTACACGGACAACAGCGCCCAGACCACCGCGCTGGCCAACGGCGAGTCGGAGTGGAGCTTCGTCTTCATCCCCAACTACCAGGCCGTCTTCGTGGCCAAGGACCAGGAGCACCACAAGGTGTGGGCGCCGGCGATCCTCGGCATCCACGGCCTCTACCTCAACACCACGAAGAAGCCGTTCGACGACCCGGCGCTGCGCCGCGCCATGAACATGGTCATCGACCGCGCCGACATCTTCACCACGGCCGAGGCCGGCTACTTCCACCCGCAGGTGAAGAGCGTGACCGGCCTGCCCAGCCCAGCCGGTGACGCGTTCATCGCGTCGGAGTTCAAGGGCCAGGAGCACAAGGTCGACGTCGAGGGCGCAAAGGCGCTGCTCACCGGCGCCGGCTACAAGCTGGAGGGCACCACTCTCAAGGACAAGACCGGCAAGCCCGTCACGATCAAGCTGACCGACCCGGCCGGCTGGTCCGACTACCAGACCAGCCTGGAGATCGTGAAGGACAACCTGTCGAAGATCGGCATCGCCGCGACGATCGACAAGGCCAACCAGGACGCCTGGTTCCGCAACGTCGAGCAGGGCAACTTCGAGGCGACCTTCCGGTGGACCGAGGGCGGCGCCACGCCGTACGACATCTACCGGACGATCATGGACGGCCGGCAGCTCAAGCCGATCGGCACCGCCTCACCGGCGGGCAACTTCGGCCGCTTCAACAACAAGGAGGCGACCGACGCTCTGGTCGCCTACGCGAGCGCCACCGACGAGGCGGCCCGCACGACCGCGATGAACACGCTCCAGAAGATCTTCGTGGAGCAGATGCCGATGATCCCGGTCGGCGCGGACAACATCGGCGGCGCGTACAGCACGAAGAACTGGACCGGCTGGCCGGACGACTCGAACCCGTACGGCGCCATGCAGCCCACCCAGCCCAACGCGGTGGATGTGGTCCTGCACCTCAAGCCCGCCAACGGCTGACCTGGCCAACCGCCTCCCCGGCCGGCCACCGGCCGGCCGGGGAGGCGCACCCCACGCTCAGACAGGAACTCGGCATGACGTTGAGCGAGAGCGCGGCGGCGCCGGTCGACGAGGTGGTGCTGGAGGCCGTCGGCCTGACCAAGCACTTCCCCGTCCGCAGGCGGCTGCGTGACCTCTTCTCCCGGACGCCGGCCGTCGTGCACGCCGTCGACGACGTGTCGTTCGCGCTGCGCCGCGGCCGGGTGACCGCGCTGGTCGGGGAGTCCGGCTCCGGCAAGTCCACGGTGGCGCGGCTGCTCGCCCAGATCTACTCCCGCACCGCCGGCGACATCCGCCTGCACGGCACCTCGACCCGGGTGCGCGGCGGCCGGCCGTTCCGGTCGTACGTGCGGCGGGTCCAACTGATCCTGCAGGACCCGTTCGCCTCGTTGAACCCGGTGCACACCGTCCGCTACCACCTGACCCGGTCGCTGCGGATCCACGGCAACGCCGGGCGCGGCGCCGAGGACCTGGAGGCTGCCCTCGGCAAGCTGCTCACCCGGGTGAGCCTCACCCCGCCCGAGCGCTACCTGGACGCGTTCCCGCACGAGCTCTCCGGCGGCCAGCGGCAGCGCGTCGCCATCGCCCGGGCGCTCGGCGCCGACCCGGAGGTGCTCCTCGCCGACGAGCCCGTCTCCATGCTCGACGTGTCGATCCGCCTCGGCGTGCTGAACCTGCTGCAGGACCTCAAGGACCGGCTCAACATCGCCATCCTCTACATCACCCACGACATCGCGTCGGCCCGCTACTTCGCCGACGAGACGATCGTGATGTACGCGGGCCGGATGGTCGAGGGCGGCGACAGCGAGACCGTCACCCAGAACCCGGCCCACCCGTACACCCGGCTGCTCACCGATTCGGCGCCCGATCCCGAGCGCATCACCGGCGACGGCGCCGGCGTCGACACGGCCGCCGGGAAGGATCGCGGCCAGGGCGAGCCGCCGAGCCTCATCGCCCCGCCCGCCGGCTGCCGGTTCCACCCCCGGTGCCCGAACGCCATGCCACGCTGCACCACCGACCTGCCGCCGCGACTGGACATCGGCGACCGGCCCGGCCACTGGGCGGCCTGCTGGCTCTACGACCCGGACACCGTCGCCGCCGACGCCCCCGGCTCCGCCGCGCCCGACGCCGACCCGGCCGTGCCACCGCCCCCGGCGGCGGTCGAGCGGGACGGCACCGCCAGCCTCGGGGAGGCACGATGAGATTCCTCCTGCAGCGCACCGCCTTCTACCTGTTCACGGCGTGGGCGGCCATCACGCTCAACTTCTTCATCCCGCGGCTGGTCCCGGGCGACCCGGTGCAGTCGCTCATCTCGCGCAACCAGGGCCGGATCAGCGCCGACGCCATCAACTCGCTGCGCGTGCTGTTCGGGCTGGACGCGAACGAGAACATCTGGCAGCAGTACCTCGACTACTGGGGTCAGCTGCTCCACGGCGACCTGGGGCTGTCGTTCACCTTCTTCCCCACACCGGTGTCGACGGTGATCGGTGACAGCCTGCCGTGGACGGTGGGCCTGGTCGGCATCACCACGATCATCAGCTTCCTCCTCGGCACCGCGCTCGGCGTCGGCGCCGGTTGGCGGCGCGGCTCCTGGGTCGACGGGCTGCTGCCGGCCACCACGTTCCTGTCGTCGATCCCCTACTTCTGGCTGGGTCTCGTCGCCATCGCCGTGTTCACCGGGCCGGGGAGCTTCTTCCCGTCCTCCGGCGGCTACGAGGCGGGCCTCGTGCCGGCCTTCGACGCGTACTTCATCCCGAGCGCGATCAAGCACAGCGTCCTGCCCGCCGCCACCATCCTGGTCTCCTCGATGAGCGGCTGGATCCTCAGCATGCGCAACATGATGGTGACCGTCTCGTCGGAGGACTACATCACCGTCGCCCACGCCAAGGGCCTGTCGGAGCGCCGGGTCGCCCTGAGCTACGCGGCCCGCAACGCGCTGCTGCCGAACGTGTCGGGCTTCGCCCTGTCGCTCGGGTTCATCGTGGGCGGCACGCTGCTCGTGGAGATCGTGTTCTCCTACCCGGGCCTCGGTTACCAGCTCTTCCAGGCGGTCGGCTACAAGGACTACCCGCTCATGCAGGGGATCTTTCTGATCATCACGATCTCAGTGCTGGTGGCGAACCTGCTCGCCGACGTCGCGTACCTGCTTCTCGACCCGCGGACCCGAAAGAGCTGAGCGATGACCATCTCACCGTCGAGCATCGAGCAGGTCATCCCCGGTCAGGGGGCGATGGCCCAGCCGTCGGCCGCGCCGGGCCGGGCGAAGCGGCGCCGGTTCCGGTTCGTCGCCAACGCCAAGGCCGCGACCGGCCTGGTCATCCTGGGCATCTACTGCCTCTTCGCGGTGATCGGGCCGTGGGTGGCGCCGTACGACCCGGACGCGCGCAGCGCCGACGTGCTCCAGGCGCCGTCGCTGCGGCACTGGTTCGGCACCACCCACCTCGGTCAGGACATCTTCAGCCAGATCCTGGTCGGCGCGCGCAGCGTCATGGTGGTGGGCCTGGTCGCCGGCGTGCTGGCGACGATCCTGTCCATCCTCATCGGCGTGACCGCCGGCTACATCGGCGGCGCAGCCGACGAGGGCCTGTCGGCGCTGTCCAACGTGTTCCTCGTGATCCCGGCGCTGCCGCTGATCATCATCGTGACGTCGATCGTCGAGCAGGCCAGCGACATGCTTGTCGCGCTCATCATCGGGCTCACCTCGTGGGCGTGGGGCGCCCGGGTGCTGCGCGCCCAGACGCTGTCTCTGCGGCGCCGCGACTACGTCGAGGCGGCCCGGGCCACCGGTGAGCGGACCTGGCGCATCATCCTCTTCGAGATCCTGCCGAACCTCACCGCGATCATCGCGTCCGGCTTCGTGGGCACGGTCATCTTCGCGGTCATGTCGGAGATCACGCTGGCCTTCATCGGCATCTCGTCGATCTCGTCCTGGAACTGGGGCACCATCCTGTTCTGGGCGCAGGGCCAGCAGGCCCTCGCGCAGGGCGCCTGGTGGTGGTTCGTCCCGGCCGGGCTGGCCATCGCGCTGCTCGGCACCGCCCTCGCCCTGATCAACTTCGGCATCGACGAGTTCGTCAGCCCCCGGCTGCGCAGCGCCGGCAAGACTCGGATCCGCACCGCCGACGGCCGCACCGTACGCATGCGGGTCGGCTTCACCCCCGTGCTGGCCCCGACCTCCCGTGCGGTGCCGGCCCCCCGAGAGGAGGTCGCACCGTGAGCGCGAGGAGTGCAGCGGAGCGGAGCCCCGCAGTCGCGAACGAAGGAGGGCTCAAGTGACCGATCCGGTGCTGGAGATCCGCGGGCTGCGGGTCGACTACGGGCTCGGCGACGCGGCCGTGCACGCCGTCCGCGACGTCGACCTGACCCTGCACCGGGGCGAGGTGCTGGGGCTGGCCGGGGAGAGCGGCAGCGGCAAGTCCACCCTGGCGTACGGGCTGACCCGGCTGCTGCCGCCGCCCGGCGTGGTCAGCGGCGGGCAGGTGGTCTACCACCCGGTCGACGGCCCGCCCGTGGACGTGCTGACGCTGAGCCCGGCGCAGCTGCGCCAGTTCCGCTGGGCGGAGACGTCGATCGTCTTCCAGGGCGCCATGAACTCGCTCAACCCGGTGCACAAGGTCTCCACCCAGCTGCTCGACGTGATCAAGGCGCACGAGCCGAAGAGCACGGCGGCGGGCCGGCTGGCCCGGGCGCGGGACCTGCTGCGCCTGGTCGGCATCGCCGCCGACCGGCTGGACAGCTACCCGCACCAGCTCTCCGGCGGCATGCGGCAGCGCGTGATGATCGCCATGGCGCTGGCGCTGGAGCCGCAGCTGGTCATCATGGACGAGCCGACCACGGCGCTGGACGTGGTGATGCAGCGGCAGATCCTCGGCCAGCTCGCCGAGCTGCGGGAGCGGCTGGGCTTCGCGGTCCTGTTCATCACCCACGACCTGTCGCTGCTCGTCGAGTTCTCCGACCGGATCGCCATCATGTACGGCGGCCGGATCGTCGAGGAGGCGCCCGCCGCGCAGCTCTACCGGCGGGCCCTGCACCCGTACACCGAGGGGTTGCTGCACTCCTTCCCGGCGTTGCGCGGACCCCGCCGCGAGCTGACCGGCATCCCCGGCTCGCCGCCGGACCTGCGGGCCATGCCGGAGGGCTGCGCGTTCCACCCGCGCTGTCCGAAAGCGTTCGACCCGTGCGACACGAAGGTGCCGGCGCTGGGCGCCGCCGAACCGGGCCGGGACGTCGCCTGCTGGCTGCACCCGGTCGCCGCCTCCCGCTGACCCCCACCCTCCGTCCGACCGAACGACCCGCTACCGCGAGGAGAACCATGGACACCGACCTCACCCGCCCGGCTGCCACCACGGGGCAGGCCGACCCGATCGACAGCCTGCCGCCGACCTTCCGGTGGGGCGTAGCGACCTCGTCGTACCAGATCGAGGGCGCGGTGGCCGAGGACGGCCGGACACCGTCGATCTGGGACACCTTCTGCCGCGTCCCGGGCGCGGTGGCCAACGGCGACCACGGCGACGTGGCCTGCGACCACTACCACCGGATGCCGGAGGACGTCGCGCTCATCGCCGACCTGGGGCTGGACACCTACCGGTTCTCGGTGGCGTGGCCGCGGGTGCAGCCGGGCGGGCGCGGGCCGGCGAACCCGGCCGGGCTGGCCTTCTACGACCGCCTGGTGGACGAGCTGCTCGGCCGCGGGCTCGACCCGTGGGTGACGCTCTACCACTGGGACCTGCCGCAGGAGCTGGAGGACGCGGGCGGCTGGCCGCACCGGGACACCGCCTACCGTTTCGCCGACTATGCGGAGCTGGTCTTCGCCGCCCTCGGCGACCGGGTCAAGACCTGGACCACGCTGAACGAGCCGTGGTGCTCGGCGATGCTCGGTTACGCCTACGGCCTGCACGCCCCGGGCCGGCGGAACCTGGGTGACGGGATCGCGGCGGCGCACCACCTGCTGCTCGGTCACGGGCTGGCGGTGCAGCGGCTGCGTGCCGCGGCGGCCACGCCGATCGAGCTGGGCCTGACGGTCAACCTGTCCACCGCCGACCCGGCCACCGACAGCGCGGCCGACCGGGACGCGGCCCGGGCCGCCGACGGGCTGGGCAACCGGCTCTACCTGGACCCGGTGTTCCGCGGCGCGTACCCGGAGGACGTGGTGGCCGACCTGGCCGCCGAGGGGGTGCGCATCCCGGTCGAGGAGGGTGACCTGGAGGTCATCTCGGCGCCGATCGACGTGCTGGGGGTGAACTACTACTTCGGGCAGGTGCACTCCGGGGTGGACGAGCAGGGCCGGGAGCGGGACGACGACGGCCGGCCGGTGCGCCGGGTGATCCGGCGGGACCTGCCGCGTACCGCCATGGACTGGGAGATCGTGCCGGACTCCTTCACCGAGCTGCTGGTCCGGCTGCACCGGGACTACCCGGGCGTGCCCATGGTGATCACGGAGAACGGTGCGGCCTTCGACGACGAGCCGGACGCCGACGGGTTCGTGGCCGACGACGACCGGGTGGCGTACCTGGCCGAGCACCTGCGGGCGGTGGCCCGGGCCCGGCAGGCCGGCGCGGACGTGCGCGGCTACTTCGCGTGGTCGCTGCTGGACAACTTCGAGTGGGCGTACGGCTACGACAAGCGGTTCGGCATCGTCCGGGTGGACTACGACACCCAGCGGCGCACGCCGAAGCGCAGCGCGCACTGGTACCGCGACACCATCCGGCGGGTGCGCGGGGAGCGCTGACCCGCTGCTCAGCGCGGCCGTCCGGGCGGGACCCCGGGCGGCCGCGTCGCCGTGCCCACGGTCGGCCCGTGGGCACTTTTTTCATGCCTTGACATAAGCAGGTGGGGACGCTTTTCTCAGTCAAGAACATCGATTGACTTGGAAGGGAGCACGGTGTCCCCCACCACCACCCCTCGTCTCGCCGGCCGCGCCGTCCTGGCGCTCTGCCTCGCGGCCGGCACCCTCGCCCTCGCCCCGCCGCCGGCCGCGCAGGCCGCCGGCGAGACCGTCAACGTCTGGCTGACCACCACCTCCGACTCCGGCGGGCGGACCGTCACGCGGGGCCTGCAACAGCAGAGCCCGCTGAGCTTCGCCGCCACCAGCCCCGGCGCCACGCACACGATCACCGTCGACGAGAACACCCGCTACCAGCCGTTCGAGGGCGCCGGCGCCTCCATCACCGACACCACCGCGTACCTGCTGCGCGGCGGGCCGGTGAGCGCGGCCACCCGGGACGAGGTGATGCGCCGGCTGTTCAGCCCGACCGACGGCATCGGGCTGTCGTACGTGCGCAACCCGATCGGCGCCTCCGACCTCTCCCGGCCCGGCAACGTCTCCCTCGACGACACCTGCTGCGACCTGAACGACTTCGGCGCCAACGGGTACGACACCGACGTCGAACTGCTCACCGCGCAGGCCCGGCAGCTCAACCCGGCGCTGCGGGTCATGGTGGTGCCGTGGAGCGCGCCCGGCTGGATGAAGGACAACGGCCGGATGGACCAGATGGGCTGGCTCAAGTGGGAGTACTACGCCACCTACGCCCAGTACTTCGTCAAGACCATCCAGGCGTACGGGGCCCGGGGCGTGAAGGTCGACTACCTCTCGGTGCAGAACGAGCCGAACTGCTGCCAGTCGGGCAATCCCACGGCGATGGACTACCCGGGGATGAGCTGGAACTCCTCGGGGCTGGTCGAGCTGACCAAGAACTTCGTCTACCCGGCGTTCCGGGCCGCCGGCATCACCACGAAGGTGCTGGTGCACGACTGGAACTACGGCGACTACGGCACCATCGGCGCGGGGCTGCTCGCCGACAGCGCGGTGCGCACCGACCCGCTCTTCGGCGGCATCGCCTGGCACGGCTACTGGGGTGACCCGGCGGTCGGCACCCAGGTGCACGGCCAGTACCCGGCGGTGCCGCAGTTCAGCACCGAGCACTCCGGCGGCACCTGGATCGGCAACCAGCACAACGAGGACATGGCCGACATCGTGAACTACGCCCGGAACTGGAGCCGGAGCGTGGTGAAGTGGAGCCTCGCGGTCAACCAGTTCATGGGTCCGCACAACGGCGGCTGCGGCACCTGCACCGGCCTGATCACCGTGCAGGAGGGCGGCGCCCGCGCCGGCCAGGTCGACTACACCATCGAGTACTACACCACCGGGCACCTGACCAAGTTCGTCCGGCCCGGGGCGGTGCGGATCGACTCCACCGCCAACGGCACGGTGCAGAACGTCGCGTACCGCAACCCGGACGGGTCCAAGGCGCTGCTCGCGCACAACGGCGGCACCTCCGCGCAGTCGGTGAGGGTGGTCTGGGGCGGGCAGTCCTTCACCTACACCCTGCCGGCCCGCACCACCGCCACGTTCGCCTGGTCCGGCAGCCAGTCCGGCGGGGGCGGCACGCCGACCGGGCCGATCACCGGCATCGCCGGCAAGTGCCTCGACGTCACCGACAACTCCAGCGCCGACGGCACGCCGGCGCAGATCTGGACCTGCACCGGCGGGGCGAACCAGCAGTGGACCCGGGCCGCCGACGGCACCCTCCGCTCGCTGGGCAAGTGCCTCGACGTGGCCGGGGGCGGCACCGCCGACGGCACGAAGGTGCAGTTGTGGACCTGCAACGGCAGCCCCGCCCAGCAGTGGACCTGGACGGCCGCGCGGGACCTTGTGAACCCCCAGGCGAACAAGTGCCTCGACCTCACCGGCAACACCTCCGCCGACGGCACGAAGACGCAGATCTGGAGCTGCACCGGCGGGGCCAACCAGAAGTGGACGCTCCCGTCCTGAGCCGGGCCGGGCCGGTGGCGCTCCCGCCGCCGGCCCGGTGACTCAGCAAGTCCGTGGGCTCAGCGGGTGCGCGACCGGGGCCGCCCCGCCGGCCGCGCCGGCGCCGGGACCACCCGGGCGGCCGGCTCGCGCGGCACACCGCCGTCGCGCAGCAGCCGGGCCATCGGCAGGGTGGCCGCGCCCATCGCGACCGCGTCCGGTCCGAGCCGGCACAGCTCGATCGAGGTCTGGGCGTACGGCTGGCGCAGCGCGTGCCGCGCCGTCACCTCGCGGATCTGCGGCAGGTAGCGCTCGCCCAGGGCCAGACCGGCCCAGCCGCCGAGCACCACCCGCTCCGGATTGAAGAGGTTCACCAGGTTCGCCACCCCGGCGCCGAGGTAGCCGACCGTCTCGTCGAGCACCTTGGCGGCGGTGCGGCTGCTGGCGCGCAGCAGCTCGCCGAAGGCGCTCTCCTCGTCGCCGCCGGCCGCCGGCCGCCCCCGGTTGGCCTGCCGGAACCGGTCCAGCACCCCCTCCGCCCCGACGTACGCCTCCAGGCAGCCGAGATTGCCGCAGCGGCAGCGCCGGCCCCCGTACACGATGGTGGTGTGCCCCCACTCGCCGGCGCTGCTGTGCGCGCCGCGGTAGCCCACGCCGTCGGCCACCACGCAGGCCCCGACGCCGGAGCCGACCAGGGCGACGACCGCGTGCCGGACGCCGCGCCCGGCGCCGAACCACATCTCGGCCTGGCCGAGGGTCTTGGCGCCGTTGTCGATGTGCACCGGGATGTCGGTGCCCGCGCGCAGCATGGCGCCGAGCGGCACGCCGTCCCAGCCGAGGGTCTGCGCGTGCACCACGGCGTCGGCCGTGCGCTCGACGGTGCCGGAGACGGCGACGCCGAAGCCGAGCACCGCCCCCGGGTCGACGCCGGCCTGCTCGACCACCGCGGCGAGGCCGTGCAGCAGGTGGTCGGTGACCTGCCGAGGGTCGGGCTCGGCGGCCGCGATCGGATACTCCGCCTTGGCCAGTGCGGTCATGGCCAGGTCGAAGAGTTCGACCTGCACCCGGGTCTCGCCGACGTCGGCGCCGACCAGGTAGCCGTAGCCGGGTGCGACCCGGAGCAGCACCCGGGGGCGGCCGCCGTCGGACTCGACCGAGCCGGCCTCCTCGACCAGGCCCTCGGCGATCATCTCGCCGACCAGGTTGCTCACGCTGGCCAGGCTGAGCGCGGTGGACTGCCCCAGCTCGTGCCGGCTCAGCGGGCCGTCCAGCCAGATCCGGGTGAGCAGGACCGACCGGTTGGCACGACGCATGTCGCGCACGGTGGTGCGTCTGGCGTCCACGTCCGCCGCCGTCCTCTCCCGGCCGCCCCCGGCGGCCTGCTTCACGCCGTGAACCAAGTGCTGACAGACTACTGCGCATTTACATTTAACAAAGTTAACTGCTAGCCTCCGGCGCATCGATGAGGAGGTATGTCATGCGACTTCGACGACGGCTGACCGCCGTGCTCGGCGGCGCCCTGCTGCTCGCCGTACCCACCGCCCTGCCGGCCGCCACCGGCCTGGCCGCCTCCGCCGCGGAGACCGCGCTGGTCTCCTGCGCGGGCGTGCCGGCCTGGGCCGAGGGGGTGACCTGGACCGCGGGCAGCCGGGCCACCTACGCCAACCGGCTCTACCAGGCGCTGGTCACCCACACGCCGCCGGCCGGCGCGGGCTGGACCCCACCGGCCACACCGGCGCTCTGGAGCGACCTCGGCGCCTGCGGCGCCGGCACCCCGTCACCGACCCCCACCACGAAGCCGCCCTCGCCCACCCCCACGCCCACCACCTCCCCCTCCCCCACGGCGACGCCCACCCCCACCCCGACCACGCCGCCGCCCGGCGGGACCACCTGCGCCCTGAAGTCGCGGCCCGCCGGCAAGGTGCTCCAGGGCTACTGGGAGAACTGGGACGGCGCGGCCAACGGCGTGCACCCCGGCATGGGCTGGATCCCGATCACCGACTCCCGGATCACCGCCCACGGCTACAACGTGGTCACCGCCGCGTTCCCGGTGATCCGCTCCGACGGCACCGTGCTCTGGGAGGACGGCATGGACGCCGGCGTCAAGGTGCCCACCCCGGCCGAGGTGTGCCAGGCCAAGGCCGCCGGCCTGACCGTCCTGCTCTCGATCGGCGGCGCGGCCGCCGGCATCGACCTCGGCTCCAGCGCCGTCGCCGACCGGTTCGTCGCCACCGTCGTGCCGATCCTCAAGCGGTACAACTTCGACGGCATCGACATCGACATCGAGACCGGGCTGACCGGCAGCGGGAACATCACCCAGCTCTCCACCTCCCAGGCCAACCTGGTGCGGATCATCGACGGCGTGCTGGCGCAGATGCCCGCCGGCTTCGGGCTCACCATGGCCCCGGAGACCGCGTACGTCACCGGGGGCAGCGTCACCTACGGCTCGATCTGGGGCGCGTACCTGCCGATCATCAAGAAGTACGCCGACAACGGCCGGCTCTGGTGGCTGAACATGCAGTACTACAACGGCTCCATGTACGGCTGCGCCGGCGACTCTTACCCGGCCGGAACCGTGCAGGGCTTCGTCGTCCAGACCGACTGCCTCAACACCGGCCTGGTCGTGCAGGGCACCACCATCCGCGTCCCGTACGACAAGCAGGTTCCCGGCCTGCCGGCGCAGACCGGGGCCGGCGGCGGCTACATGGGCCCGTCGCTGGTGGCGCAGGCGTGGAACACCTACCGGGGCGGCCTCAAGGGGCTGATGACCTGGTCGGTCAACTGGGACGGCTCGAAGGGCTGGACCTTCGGCGACAACGTCAGGACTCTCCAGGGCCGCTGAGGCCACGCGGGGCCCCGCAGGCGCGCGGGGCCCCGCGTCATCCGGTGAGCCAGTCCCGGATAGCCGCGTAGTCCGCGTCGGTGAGGCCCCGCCGGGGATCCACCCGGTAGGCGAGGACCGGCGCCGGATGGTGTGCCGCCAGCCAGGCGCCGTCGGTCGCGCGGATCTCGTCGTCCACCCAGACGAAGGGTCGCCCCGCCGCCCAGTCGTGCAGGGCCCGGGTCTTCCAATGCAGGCCGTCCGCCGCCCCGTCGGCCTCCGGCCATTCGACCACCGGCAGATCGGGCAGGCCGAGGCGTCGGCCCACGACGTCGTTGGCCTCCGCCAGCCAGGTCGTCGCCCAGACCAGATCGCAGGGCAACGCCCAGAGCCGCGTGCCGTGCCGGGGATCCAGGCGGGCCAGCAGTGGGTTGCCCGTCCCGGCGACCGGGGTGGGCCGGTCCCCGCCGAATGGAATGAGCGGTCCGTCGACGTCGAGGAAGAGCAGGGGGCGGTCGGTCATCGCGCTGACCCTAGCGCTGCGTGGCCCGCCGGAACCCACTCCTGCCAGCGCAGCCTCCGGGAATCACCGGCGGAGGGCGGTCAGTTCGGGCACCACGTCGGAGGGCAGCGGCATGGCGGCCATCTCGTCGCGTACCGCGCGCGCCGCCTCCGCGAGCGACGCGTCGGTGACGAGCCGGTTCAGGACCTCCGGCGTGATGGCCCGGGCCCTCACGGCGAGACCGGCGCCCCGCCGCGCCACCGCCTCGGCGTTGTGCCGCCGGTCGCCCGGCCCCGGCACCACGAGTTGCGGCACGCCCGCCGCCAGACCGCCCAGCACGCTGCCCGCCCCGCCGTGGTGCAGGTACGCCGTCGCGTACGGGAGCACCCGGTCGAGCGGCACGCGGCCGACCGTCCGGACGTTCTCCGGCAGCCGCGGCAGCCGGCCGGGCGGCCGGACGAGCACGATGTCGGCGTCCACGGCGGGCGCGGCCGCGATGATCGCCGCCGTCGGGTCGCCGCCGCCCGGACCCGCGACGGTGCTGCGGCTCACGATGATCCGCGGTCGCTCCCCGGCGCTCCGCAGCCAGTCCGGCACCTCTCCGCCGCCCGAGTAGGGCACCGCCCGCATGGCCAGTCCGGGTCTCGGCCCGGTCAGGCTGGGCGGTGACACGGTGATCGTGGCCGCCGGCGCGCCGATCCGGTGCCGCCTCATCGGTCCGCTCGCCGCCACGGCCGCGACGAGATCGCCGGCGCGGAACAGGTTGTTCTCCTGCACGACGCCGGGGACCCCGACGCGCTCGGCGGCGACTCCCCCGGCCACGCCCAGCGGCTCGTAGACGACCAGGTCGGGCCGCTCCCGCCGGGCCAGCGCGACCACCGCGTCCACGAACGTGGCGTTCGCGGTGCCGAACAGCTCACCGACGACCGCGGTGCCCGCACGCCCGGCCAGTTCCCGTCGGGCCAGCAGCGGATGTCGCAGGAGCACCCGGCCGGCGATCCGCCCGAACGCGAAGCCCGGCGCGACGTCGTACGCCGCCAGGCCGCCGAGGTCGACGGTGAGCGCGTCGCCGCCGCTCGCGACCAGCACCTCGTGGCCGGCGTCCCGCCAGGCGAGGGCGAGCGGGACCAGCGGCAGCATGTGCCCCTGCAACGGCGCGGAGACGACCAGGACGCGCATTTCCCCATTAGACCGAACGACGATCGTCGCCGCCGACCCCCGCCGGCCTTCCCTCGCGGCAACCAGAAGATGTGACCCAGGTCACTCGGATGAACTTTCACCCCGACGTCACGTCCGGAGCACCCGGATACCTCTCGCGTTCATCCAGGGAGAATCATGCGTTCAGTTCGCACATTATCGGCGCTGGCACTGGTGGTGCTGGGCGTCTCGATGGCTGCTCCGGGCGGTACACCCGCGTCGGCGCAGCCCCGGGCCGCGAAGCCGACGACCCCACCCGCGGTCGCGTCCAAGCCCCGGACCGTCACTCTGGTCACCGGCGACGTCGTCCACCTCGGCACCGTGAACGGCCGGACGACGGTCGACGTCGTTCCGGGCAAGGGACGGGAACGGATCCCGTTCATCACCCACAGCGCCGGCGAGGACGTGCGGGTCATCCCCGCCGACGCCGTCGGCCTGCTCAACCGGGGCAAGCTCGACGAGCGGCTCTTCGACGTCTCGACGCTGGTCGGCTTCGGCTACGACGACACCCGGGCCACCCTGCCGCTCATCGTCCAGCACGGTGGCGCGGCCCCCGCCGGCCTCGCCGGCGCCCGGACCACCAGGCAGCTCTCCGGAGCCAGCGCCGTCGCGGAGAGCCGCGCGGAGGCGGTCTCCTTCTGGAACGACCTCACGTCCTCCGCCGGTGGCACCGAGCGGCGGCTGCGGGCCGGGTTCGACAAGATCTGGCTCGACGGGCTGCGCCACCCCACCCTCGACGTCAGCGTCCCGCTGACCGGCGCGCCGCAGGCCTGGCAGGCCGGCTGGACGGGTAAGGGGGTGAAGGTCGGCGTGATCGACACCGGCGTCGACCAGACCCACCCCGACCTGGCCGGCCGCGTCGCCGCCGCGGAGAACTTCACGGCCGACCCGGACACACTCGACCGGGTGGGCCACGGCACCCACGTCGCCTCCACCATCGCCGGCACCGCGGCCGCGTCGCAGGGCCGGTTCAAGGGCATGGCGCCGGACGCGACCCTCTACAGCGCCAAGGTCTGCACCGAGGTGGGCTGCCCGGAGTCGGCGATCCTGGCCGGCATGACCTGGGCGGCGCAGCAGGGCGTCAAGGTCGCCAACATGAGCCTCGGCGGCACGGACAGCCCGGAGACCGACCCCATCGAGGCCGCCCTGGCCGACCTCACCCACCGCTACGGCGTCCTCTTCGTCGTCGCCGCGGGCAACGACGGCGAGGCCGGCGAGTCCACGGTGAACTCGCCCGGCAGCGTGGACGAGGCGCTGACCGTGGGCGCCGTGACCAAGACGGGCGAGCTGGCCGAGTTCTCCAGCCGGGGCCCGCGCAGCGGCGACGCCGGCGTCAAGCCGGACGTCACCGCGCCCGGCGTCGGCATCCTCGCCGCCCGCAGCTCGACCTCCGACCTGTGGCCGAACGACGAGAACCCGCAGTACACCAGCCTCAACGGCACCTCCATGGCGACTCCGCACGTGGCCGGCGCGGCGGCGATCCTGACCCAGCAGCACCCGGACTGGACGCCCGAGCGGATCAAGTCCACGCTGATGGCGGCCGCGCGGCCGAGCGCCACCATCGGTGTCTACGAGCAGGGCGCGGGCTTCCTCGACGTCGCCCGGGCGACCCGGCAGACCGTCACGACCGACCCGGTCAGCGTCGCCTTCGAGCGGACCACGACCGCGCAGCAGCACACGATCACGTACGCGAACAGCGGCTCCTCGGCCCTCACCCTGGCGCTCTCCCTCGACGCCAGGGACGCTGACGGCGCCCCGGCGCCGGCCGGCCTGTTCGGCCTCGACGCCTCCTCGGTGACGGTCCCGGCCGGCGGCACGGCCACCGTGACCGTCACCGTCCAGGCCGGCGCCGGCCTGCCCGACCACTACTTCGGCGGTGAGGTGACCGCCACCGGCGACGGCGTGCAGGTGCAGACCCCGGTCGCGCTCGACGTCGCCCGTCACCGGCTGAGCCTCAAGCTCGTCGGGCCGGACGGCGGCGCGCCCACGGCAGAGCAGGGCTGGGTGACCCTCCTCACCGACCTGGACCGGCAGACCACCATGGTGTTCGACGACCCCACGACCACCACGTACCGGGTACGCGCGGGCCGCTACCTGGTCCAGACCTACCTGCTGACCGGTGACCCGTTCCTCCCGGACGTCACCTCGCTGATGCGCCCGAGCCTCGACCTCACGACGGACCAGTCGCTCACCATGGACGCCCGCCTGGCGAAGCCGGTCACGGTGACGGTGCCGAACCCGAAGGCCACCGCGGTCCACCAGGAGTTCGGCTGGACGATCCGGACCGAGCAGCCGCAGATCTGGGGCAGCAACGACCCGTTCGGCGTGGTGATGGGCCTTCCCCTCGACCACGTGCGGACCGCCCAGATCGGGTCCGGCAGGACGCCCGGCTTCGTTTCCTACGTCAACGGGATCTGGGGTCAGGTGGCCGAGGACGGCAGCCTGCACAACAGCCCGTACGTCTACCGGGTCTACTTCTACGAGCCGGAGAGGATGATGACCGGGCTGACCCGCAGGCTGCGCCCGGACGACTTCGCCACGGTCCGCTCCCGGGTCAGCGCGGACGTGGCCGGCGTGCCGGTCTCGCGGACCGCAGTCGCGCACGCGCCCGGCAACTCCCCCATCTACCGGGACGAGCGCAACATCCCGCCGAGCTTCAGCTACGACGCGCCGGGGACCATCACCGAGTACTACAACCAGGACAAGAAGGCGGTCTGGCAGTCGACCTCGTCGCAGCTGCGGTACACGTACTACGAGTCGCCGTGGACCAGCTTCCGGCCCGGGCGCACGTACGACGTGAAGTGGGCCAACGGGGTGGCCGGGCCGGTCTTCCCGGAGCCGAACTTCGGCCAGCAGTTCGCCACCCGCTACTGGGGTGACGTCCTGGGCGGGCCGGGGCCGCTGCACGGCGACGGCAGCGGGCACATGGGCTTCCGGCATCCCCGCGGCGGCAGCGTGGACGTCAGCCTCTACCGCGACGGGGTCAAGGTCGGCGACGCGAACCAGGTGCCCTGGGTGTGGAACGTGCCCGCGGAGAAGGGTGACTACCGCCTGGCCGCGACCTTCCGCAGCGACCCGGCGTTCACCCTGTCCACCGTGGTCGACGCGGAGTGGACCTTCACGTCGGCGCACGTGGGCGACGGCGATCTGGTGAAGCTGCCGATGACGGCGATCCGGTTCTCCCCGGAACTCGACATCGACAACCGGGCGCCGGCGGACCGGATGTTCGCGATCCCGGTCTCGCTGGACCGTCAGATCGGGGCGGCGCCGGGCCGGACCAGGACCCTGACCGTCGAGGCGTCGTTCGACGACGGTCAGACGTGGCAGCGGCTGACCGTCCAGCGGTCCGGCGAGAAGGCGGTCGCCTGGGTGCGCAACCCGGCCGGCACCGGCTTCGTCTCGCTGCGGGCCGCTGCGGCGGACACCGGGGGCAACACGGTCAAGCAGACCATCATCCGCGCCTACCGGTACTGAGAACGGCCCCGGACGCGCCGCCCACCGGCGCCGCGTCCGGGGTCACCGGCAGCGGGGCGGGGCGGGTGCGCCGCCTACGCGCTGAGCCGGTGCTGGTCGTGGACCCGCTCGACGGCCGCGGCGCGCTCGGCCGGGTCGTCCTGCTCCTCCCCGAGCTCCACGGCGTAGGCGCGCAGCAGACCATGCATCCGCCACCGACCGTCGCCGGGCTGGATGAGCAGCTGCGCCCCGAGCTCGGCGAGCAGGCCCCGGGCGACGCGCGGGGACAGGCCGCCCAGGGCGGCCGCGGCTTCCGTGCTCAGCTCGCCGGTCGGGTGCAGGGGCAGCAGCCGGAAGAGCCGCGCCGCCTCGGGCGTCAGGGCCCGGTAGGACCAGGAGAAGGCCCTCTCCAGATCGGCGTGCGCGTCCCCGAAGCCGGCCAGCCGGCCCTCGGCGCCGGCCAGCTCACCGGCGACCGCGTGCAGGGTGAGCCCGGGCCGGCCCAGGGTGCGGGTGGCGACCAGCGCCAGGGCCAGCGGCAGCCCGCCGCACCGCGCGACGATCTCGTCGACGGCGGCCGGGTCGGCGGCCGCCGCGTCGCCGAGCCAGCGGGTGAGCAGCTCCCGGGCCTCGGCGTCGGTCAGTGGGTCGAGGTGCAGCGGGTGGGCGCCGGCCGGGCCGCCCACGCCGGTGACCCGGCGGCGGCTGGTGGCGATGACGAGACTGCCCCCGGCGCCGGGCAGCAGGTGCCGGACCTGGTCCCAGTCGCGGCAGTTGTCGAGCAGGATCAGCATCCGGCGCTCGGCCAGGAGGCTGCGGTAGAGGCCGGCCTGGGCGTGCGGCTCGGCCGGGATGGCGGCCGGCGCGACCCCGAGGGACCACAGGAAGCCGCGCAGCGCCTCCGTCGGTGGCATCGCCGTGCCGCCGGAGTCGAAACCGCGCAGGTCCGCGTGCAGCTGCCCATCGGGGTAGCGGCCGGCCAGCAGGTGGGCCAGGCGCACCGCGAGGGTGGTCTTCCCGACGCCCGGCATGCCGTCGATCACCAACGCGGTGGGCTTCCGGCCTCCGGCCAGCAGCTCCGCCGCGGCCGCGACGACACCCCGCCGGCCGGCGAAGTAGGGGTGGTCGGCCGGCAACTGCGCCGGCGGCTCGGCCCGGCCCGACTGCGGCAGGTCCGGCCAGAGGTCGGCCTCCGCGCCGCCGGGCGCCGCTGCGGGCCCGAGGACCGCCGGTCCGACGCCGCGCCCCGGCCGGGAGCCGTCGCCCGGCACGTCGTGGTCGAGCAGGCTGTCCCGGGCCGCGCGCAGGTCGGCGCCCGGCCGGATGCCCAGCTCGTCGGCGAGCCGGCGCTCGACGTCGGCGTACGCCGCGAGGGCCTCGGCTCGCCGGCCGTCCGCGGCGAGCGCCAGCAGCAGCCGCGCCCGCAGTGCCTCGTCCAGCGGCTCGTGTTCGGCGGCCAGCCGGATCGCGGGCAGCACCGTGTGGACGCGCCCGGCCCGCAGGGCCGCGTCGGTCGCCGCCCGGACGGCCGCGGCCCGCTCACCGTCGACGGCGACGAACTCCGGGTGAGCCGGACCATCGGCCCGCAGGTCCGAGGCGCACCGGTCCCGCCACAGGGCCAGCGCCTCCCGGTAGAGCTCCACGGCGGGCTCGCCGGAGCCGCCACCGGCCCGGGCGACGAGGTGGCGGAAACGCAGCAGGTCGAGGGACGCCTCGTCGATCCGCAGCCGGTATTCCGCGCCGTCGCGGATCAGCACCGAGCCCGCTGCCCGCGTCGGCAGGCCCGGCTCGAAGCGCCGCCGGAGCATCCCAACGTGCCGGTGCACGACGTTCACCGCGCTGGGCGGGGGTTCGGACGGCCAGAGCAGGTCGACGAGTTCGGTGACGCTGACCGCGCCGCCGGGCCGGGCGAGCAGCAACGCCAGGACGAGCCGCTGCTGCCGGGTGCCCAGGTCGATCTCGGAACGGCCGCGCCAGGCCCGGACCGGGCCGAGCACGGCGAAGGAGAGGGGGCCGGTCATCCCGGTGCGCGCCGGACAGGGCTGGTTGCCACGCCCGTCATAGCAGCGCAGGGCCGGCGCCCCGGGACGGGCGCGCCGCGGGGATGTGACCTCCGACTCACCGTCCGGCGGCGCATTCCCGATCAGGCCGCGTCGAGGCCGGTGCGCAGGGCGCGCAGCGCGTAGTGGGTCCGCGACTTGACCGTGCCGATCGGCACTCCCAGCCGGCCCGCGACCTCCTCCGGTGACCGCCCCACCAGATACACCTCGGAGAGCAGGCTGCGCTGCGCCGGGCTCAGCCGGCCGAGCGCGTGGCGGATGGCGTACGCGGCGAGCGCGGTGCCGGTGGTGTCGTCACCCGCCGGAATCCAGGTCATGTCGACGAGATGGACCTCGGCCGGGCGACCCCGGCGCAAACGGACGCCGTCGATGACGAGGCGCCGGGCGACGGTGAGGAGCCACCGGCGGGCGGCATCGGGCTCGACGGGCACCGAGTCGAGGTGCCGCCACGCGCGCAGCAGCGTCTCCTGGAGCAGGTCCTCGGCGGTCTGCCGCTGGCCTCGGGTCAGCACGAGCAGGAGACGCAGCACCGCGCGGGCGTGGTCCGCGTGCAGCGCGGTCATGCGCTCGGCCCGGCCGGCCGGTGATTCCAGGGGTGCCCGTAGCACGATGTCTCCCCACAGGCAGGAGCAGCGGTGAATGAGGCCCGAGCCTAGGGACGAGCGATGCCGATGGACTGATCCGTGAGTGCGGATCGAGTGCCGTCGCCGACCGCGATCGGTCACGAACCCGGCGTGAGCGCCGCGAGCAGGCCGGCCAGCCGCCGGCCGGTGCGGCTCTGCGCGTACGGGATCAGGGCCAGCGCCTCCTGCCACGCGCGTACCGCGGCGTCCTGGTCTCCGCCGGCGGCGAGGGCGTCGCCGACCAGCGCCAGCACCTCCGCGGCCGGCGCCGCGGCCGAGGCCTCCTGGTAGGCGACGGCCGCCTCGCGCCAGCAGTCGACGGCCTTCCCGGGCTCCCGGCGGGCGGCATGCACCCGGCCGAGCACCTCCCACGCCTCCGCGACGCCCAACCGGTACCGCGCCGCGCGCGACAGCGCCATCGCCTGCTCGGCGCCGCGCAGGGCCTCGTCCTCCCGGCCCAGGTCGACGCAGCTCCCGGCCATGATCACCAGGACGTCGGCGAGCAGCTTGTCGTCTCCGGCCGTCCACGACTCCAGCACGGCGGACAGCGCCCGGACGACCTCCGCGTGCCGCCCCTGCGCGCTGAGGATCATGGCCCGGTTGATCCCGGCCCGGGTCATCTCGCCGTGCAGGCCGAGCCGGGCGAGCAGCTCCAGCGCCCGGTCGAGATGCCCGACGGCGATCTCGTGCTCGTGCCGGAAATAGGCCGCCCCGGCCAGGCTGCGGTGCATCCGGGCCTGGCCGATCAGGTCCCCGCCGGCCCGGGCCGCATCGAGGGCCACCTCGCCGGTCGCCGTCCAGTCGGCCCAGCGGCCGCTGCGGTCGAAGAAGTGCTGCATGCCCAGGGCGAGCTGCCAGGCCTCGGTGTGCCGGCCCTGCCGGGCGGCCCGACGGACCAGCGCGGTCAGGACCTGCCGCTCGGCGGTGAACCAGCGCATGGCGTCGCCGTGCCCGGCGAAGCGCAGCGGTGTCTCGCCAGGCCCCGGCTCGATCAGCGGATGGTGCTCGGAGGTCAGCAGCCACCGGTGCGCCTGGTAGCTGGTGGCCCGGTAGAACTCCAGGCAGCGCAGCTCCGCGGCGGCGCGCTCGGCGGGGCCGTCGTTCTCCTCGCCGAGCTCGGCGGCATAGGCCCGCAGCAGGTCGTGGGTGCGGTAGCGGTCCGGCAGGTCCTCGCTGACCAGGTGCGCGCGGCTCAACTCGCCGAGCAGTGCCCGCGCGGTCCGCAGCGGGACGCCGGCCAGGCCCGCCGCCGCGGCGGTCGAGATGTCGGGGCCGGGATGGACCGGCAGCAGCCGGAAGAGCCGGGCGGCCGGGGCGGAGAGCGCCTCGTAGGACCAGGAGAAGACGGCACGCAGGCCGGTCTGCGGGTCGTCGCCGTCGAACCCGTCCAGGCTCCCGGGCGCGCGGGCCAGCTCCGCGGCGATCTGCGCCGGTGGCGTCCCCGGCCGGGTGGCCGCGCGGGCCGCCACCACGGCCAGCGCGAGCGGAAGCCGCCCGCAGCTGGCGATGATGGCGTCGATCGCGGCCGGGGCCGCCGCGAGGCGGCCGGCGCCGAGCGGCCGTACGAGCGCCGCGCGGGCCTCCTCGACGCTCGGCAGGCCGACCGGCAACGGGTGTGCGCCGGCCGTGGTCAGCAGGATGCTGAGCCGGCTGCGGCTGGTGACGATCACGAGGCAGCCGGGGCCACCCGGCAGCAGGTGCCGGATCTGCTCGGCGTCCCGGCAGTTGTCGAGCACGATCACCATGCGCCGGCCGGCAAGGCTGCTGCGGTACATGCCCGCCTGGGCGTGCAGCTCGGCCGGGATGCCCTCCTGGGGCACCCCGAGGGAGCCGAGGAAGCCGCGCAGCGCCTCCGCGGGGCTCATCGCCGGCTCCCGCCCGTCGTATCCGCGCAGGTCGACATAGAGCTGCCCGTCGGGGTAGGCCGCGGCGAACCCGTGGGCGAGGTGGACCGCGAGGGCCGTCTTGCCGATCCCGGGCATGCCGTCGATCGCGAGCACCGCCGGCCCGCCCGGGCGCGCGACCGCGGCGCGGGCCTCGGCGATGAGGTCGTCCCGGCCGCTGAAGAAGGGCAGGTCCGGCGGCAGCTGCGCGGGCCGGGGAAGGGACGGCGCCGACCCGGTACGCACCGGCCGGATGCGCTGGTGCAGCAGCCGGTCGTACGCCTCCCGCAGCTCCTCGCCCGGATCGATGCCCAGGTCGTCGGCGAGCCGGCGGCGCACCAGCCGGTACGTCTCGACGGCTTCGGCCTGGCGGCCGTCGGCGGCGAGCGCCAGCAGCAACCGGCTGTGCAGCGACTCGTCGAGCGGGTGCTGCTCGGCGGCCCGCCGCAACGGCGCCAGCACCGCGCCCAGCCGGCCGCAGCGCTCGGCGGCGTCGGCGGCCTCGCGCACCGCCTGGACGCGTTCGGCCTCCACGGCGAGGAACGCCGGATGCCGACGGGAGGCAGGTTCCAGGCCGGCGGCGCACCGGCCGCGCCACAGCCGCAGCCCGTCGAGGGAATGCCGCAGCGCCGCCTCCGGGTCGCCGTCCCGCAGGCGGTGGCCCGCGAGTCGGCTCAGCGACCGGAACGCCAGCAGGTCGAGGGACTCCTCGTCGGCGCGCAGCCGATAGCCCGAGAGGTCCCGGAGGATGTGCCGGCCCGCCGACCGGGTGGGCAGGCCGGGCTCGAGCAGCCGCCGGAGCGCCCCGACGTGCCGGTGCACGACGTTCGCGGCGCTGGCCGGCGCCTCCTCGTCCCAGAGCAGGTCGACCAACTCGCTCAGCGAGACCGGGGAACCGGCCCGGGCCAGGAGCAACGCGAGCACGAGGCGTTGCTGGCGGGCGCCCAGGTGCAGCTCGGCGCCGGCGCGGGTGACCCGGACGGAGCCGAGCACCGAGAAGCCGATCGTGTCGCCCTCCGCCGCCCGCACAGCGGCAACGGTAGCGGGCCGACCTGCCACGACCTGCGGTCGGGCGCTCGCCTTGGTCGAGGGACTACGGCTCGCCACGCCGGCGCGCGAGATGAACGGTGATGTCGGCGGCGATCTCGACGGTCCCGGGCAGGACGAGCATGATCCGGCGGTACACCTCCTCCCGGTCCGCAGCCGGCAGGACGAGATAGGCCGAGACGGTGGAGAGGAGGCCCACGTAGTCGCGGGCGGTCATCGTCTCGCGCCGCTCGATCACGCACTGCCGGACGTCGGCGAACCACTCGGACCGTTGAAGCTCCGTGCCCGGCCACTGCATGTCCTGTTCCGGAGGCGTCCCGTCCGGGGACGGCACGTCGTCGCTCGCCAGGAACGGCGCCCGGGCCGCGCGAACCGCCTCCTCCACCGCCGGGTCGGCCAGCCGGACCGGCCCGCCGAACGACGCGAACACCCCGCCGGGCTCCAGCAGCGCGGCCACGCGCGGCCACCGGCCCTCCGGCTTCGTCCAGTGCAGCGCGGCGGCCGCGTAGACCAGGTCGTAGCGCTCGTCCGGTCGCAGGTCCTCGAACGCGGCCCGCACGGTCCGGACGCCCGCCGGCACGTGCCTGCGCAGCTCGGCGAGCATGGCCCCGTCGGGCTCGGTCGCGGTGACCGCCGCTCCGCGTCCAGCGAAGAGGCGGGTCGCCTTGCCCGTCCCGGCGCCGATCTCCAGCGCCGTCCGGATCGGCCGACCCGCGTACGTCAGCACCGTGTCGAAGAGCGCCGCGGGATACCCCGGCCGGAACCGTTCGTACGCTTGCGCGCTCATTCCGAAGCTCAGTGCGCGATCCGACATCCGAGCATGCTGACACGATCCGGACCGTCGACGCGCGGCCTTTCGGCACCGCCTACCCTCGCCCCATGGCCCGGACCCGCAGGCGGAGGATTCGCGTCGACGGTGTCGACTACCGGTGGACGGTCCGTCACGCCGACCCCGGTCAGGTCGTCGTCCGGGTCTGGCACGCCGCGACCGGGCGGGGCACCGGCCTGGAGGTCCTCGTGGCCTTCGACGACCCGTGGCTCAACTTCGGACCGATCGTCACCGCGCCGTCGGACCGGGTGGCCGAGGTCTTCGCGCTGGAGCCGGTCACGCCGCGGCTGGTGGCGGCACTGGTCCAGGCGGCGGTCGCCGCGGGCTGGCCGGCCCACAGGGGCGGCGGGCCGCGGCGTCTCGTGCTGGACCGGAGCCGCGAACGGCTGGAGCCGGCGCCCGGAACGACCACCGACGGCGGCGCCGAAACTCGGGTGCGGGTGACGCCGACCGGCCCCTAGGCTCCCGCTCGACGGGCTCGTGCAGGTCCCGTCGACGGCAGCGGGATCGGAGATGAGCACGGGATGACGTGTCAACTGTTCGCGATCAGCTTCGACGCCACCCAGCCGCTGCGTCTCGCGCGGTTCTGGTCCGGGGTCCTGGGCCGGGAGCTGGTCGACGATCCGCACGACGGTGTCGCGCTCCTGCCCGACGACGACGCCGGGTTCCGGATCCGCTTCCTCCCCAACGGGAGCGAGAAGGTCGGCCAGAACCGGTCCCACTTCGACCTCACGAGCACCTCGCTGGAGGACCAGCGGCAGACGGTGGCCAGGGCGCTGGAACTGGGCGCGCGGCACATCGACGTCGGCCAAGGCCCGGACGCGGATCACGTGGTGCTCGCCGACCCCGAGGGCAACGAGTTCGACGTCATCGAGCCGGGCAACAACTTCCTCGCCGGCTGTGGCTTCATCGGTGCGCTGGCCTGCGACGGCACCCAGAAGGTCGGCTACTTCTGGAGCGAGGCGCTGGGGTGGCCGCTGGTCTGGGACCAGGACGAGGAGACCGCGATCCAGTCACCGCTCGGCGGTCCGAAGATCACCTGGGGCGGCCCGCCGCTGATGCCGAGGACGGGCAAGCAGCGACTGCACTTCGACCTCGTGCCACCTGCCGGCGGTGACCAGCAGGCGGAGGTCGACCGTCTGCTGACCCTCGGCGCGACCCGGATCGACATCGGCCAGGGCGACGTCAGCTGGGTGGTGCTGGCCGACCCCGACGGCAACGAGTTCTGCGTGTTCCCACCGCGGTAGCGCGGGCCCGGCGACGGCACGGTCAGGTGGTCGCCTGCGCCGACGGCGAGGTGGACGGGGAACGTGCCTCACCGGTCGACTCCGCCGTCGGCTCCACCGACGGTGCGCTGGACGGCGCCCGCGACGGCGTGGCGGATGTCGCGGCAGGTCCGCCGTCGCGCGACGGCGCGGAGCCGGCGGGCGCGGGTTCGGACCCTCGGGACGCGGGCGTGGTCGTGGTCACGTCCGGGTCGGCCGGCGCGTTCCGCGCTCGGGTCGACGTACCCGGGGAGTCGCCGCCGCCGGAATTCGGATCCGACCTGACCACGGACGGCGTCGGCACCCCGGACGGGCCGGGCGACCACCCGGCGGGATCAGCGAGCACCACGGCGGCGGCCGTCGCGGCGAGAAGCGCCAGGCCGATTCCGGCGACCGCCCGCCGCCGGCCGGCCGCTCGCCCGGGCGGCGCGGCGACCATCGGTAGCGCGCGGGTCGTGGGGCCGGCGGCTCGGGGCACGGCCGGAGCCGCGAGCACAGGACCGGTCCGCGCACCGGGTGATCCCGCGATCGCGTCGGCGGTGGCGGCCATGGCCCCGGCGGTCGGAATCCGGTCGCCGGCGTTGCGGGCCATGGCCGAGGCGACCAGGTCGCGGACGGCTGCCGGGACATCGTCGGGCAGCGGCGGCGGCTCCTCCTCCAGGCGGCGCAGCGCCACGGCCACAGGATTGTCACCGGCGAAGGGAGGATGGCCGGCGAGGCAGTGGTACGCCACGCACCCGAGCGCGTAGACGTCCACGGCGGGACCGATGGCGCCGCTTCTGGTCAGCTGCTCCGGCGCCATGTAGAGGGCCGTGCCCACGACCTGGTTCGCCGCCGTCAACTCCGCCGCGTCCGGGGACAGCGCGATGCCGAAGTCGACGAGGACGACGTGCCCGTCCGGCTCGATGACGAGGTTGCTCGGCTTGACGTCACGGTGCACCACGTCGACGTCGTGAGCGGCCTGCAGGGCGCGGGCCGTCTGCGCGACGATCGACAGTGTCTCGGCGGCGCTGAGGCGACCGGCCTCCGCGATCCGCTCCGACAGCGACTGGCCCTGCACGTAGGCCATGACGATGTAGGCGGGACCGGACGCGCCGGGCAGGGTGGTCTCGCCGTAGTCGTAGACCTCCGCGACACCGGGATGCCGCAGCGCCGCCATGGCCCGCGCCTCGCGCCGGAAGCGCTCACCGGCGCTCGCGTCGGTCATGACCCGGCGGTGCAGCACCTTGACGGCCACGGTGCGCTTCAGCGTCTCGTCGACGGCACACCACACCTCACCCATGCCGCCGGCGGCGATCCGGTCGACCAGGCGGTAACGGTCGCCGATGAGCTCCCCCACGTCTGGCATCCGGTTCCCGTACCCCGGGTGCTCCTTTTTCAAGCAGGCGGCGGGCGGATCGCCCACCGGGGCTGACCGCCGACTCGGACAACTCGGCCGGAGGAGGTGGTTGTGCTGCCCTGACGGGGTATTGCTCGCCAGGTGAAGAAGATGAACGATCGTTATGTTGCCCGGGTTTCGATGCAATCCGAACCGGTCCGGCGCCGTGCCGTGGCCACGGCTCGGGTCACCCGGGAGCCACCGCCGTCCCGGAAGGACCGTTCCGTCGCCCGGGGCGTCGCCGCCCCGACGGCGGCCAACCGGCACGCGGAGCCGGTGGAGGCGGCGACCGCGATGCTCCAGCCGCCGGACCTCACGCGTGCGATCTTCGTGGACGGTTCGGGGCGCCGGGGGCAGCTGCTGCGCCGCGTCGCCTACGTGCTGGTCGCGGTGCTGCTGGTGCTGCTGGCGGCGTTCTGGCTGCTCCAGGGCCTCGACATCATCCAGGCAGGGACCTGATGGGGCTCTGGCGGGCCGGACAGCCGGTGGGCGGGACCGGGGACGTGGTCGTGCCGGCGGCCACCGACCCGCAGCAACGGCGCCAGCGCCGGACCAACCGCCGGCGCTGGCTGCTCGCGGCCGTGGCCACGTTCGTCCTGCTCAACCTGCTGGCGATCGGCGCGTACGCCAACGCCCGGTTCACCCCGGACCACCGCGCGGGCGGCCCGGCGGGCACGGCGACGGTACCGAAGCCGGTGCGCGACGGTGGGACCGTGGTGGACTTCCCGGACGGCCGGCTGGAGGCCCGGCGGATGCCGCCGAAGACGATCGCGTTGACCTTCGACGACGGCCCGGATCCGCAGTGGACGCCGAAGGTGCTGGACGTGCTCGCCCGGCACCACGCGCCGGCGACGTTCTTCGTGGTGGGCTCGCAGGTCGCGCGGCATCCCGAGCTGGCCGAGCGGATGGCCCGCGAGGGGCACGAGCTGGGCATCCACACCTTCACCCACCCGCAGATGGCGGACCTGCCGGCATGGCGGCGGAAGCTGGAGTACTCGCAGACCCAGGCCGCCATCGCGCACCTCACCGGCGTCAGCACCTCGCTGGCCCGGCTGCCGTACTCCAGCGGGGTCGACTCCCTCGACGACGCGAGCTGGCCGGTGGTGCGGGAGACCGGACGGTGGGGGTACGTGTCGGTCTTCAACGACACCGACAGCCAGGACTGGGCGCGGCCCGGCGTCCCGGCGATCGTCCGCAACGCCACCCCCGACGGCGACCGCGGGGCCGTCGTGCTGATGCACGACAGCGGCGGCGACCGGTCCCAGACCGTCGCGGCGCTGGACCGGTTCATCCCGGAGATGCAGGCCCGCGGCTACCGCTTCACCACGGTCTCCCAGGGCCTCGGCCAACCGGGTGCGGGCACCGCCCGGCTGGACGGGATGGACCGCGCGCGGGGGGCGCTGCTGGTCTGGGGCGTGCGGGCGGCGGACGGGACGATCCACCTGCTGTGGCTGCTGCTGATCGTGGTGGGGCTGCTCACCCTGACCCGCACGCTGCTGCTGTTCGGGTACGCCCTCGCGCACGCCCGCCGGCGCCGGGCGCCCACCTGGTCCTGGGGCGGCGCGGTGACCGACCCCGTGACGATCATCGTGCCCGCGTACAACGAACGGACCACGATCGCGGCGGCCGTGCGGTCGCTGGCCACCGGGACCCACCCCGGCATCGAGGTGCTGGTGGTGGACGACGAGTCCGACGACGGCACCGCCGAGGAGGTCGAGCGGCTGGGGCTGCCGAACGTGCGGGTGGCCCGGGTTCCCGGCGGCGGGAAGGCCGCCGCGCTCAACGCCGGGGTGGCGCTGGCCCGGCACGACCTGCTGGTGATGGTCGACGCCGACACGGTGGTCGACCCCGACGCGATCCACCGCCTGGTGCAGCCGTTCGCCGACCCCCGCGTCGGCGCGGTGGCCGGCAACGTCAAGGTGGGCAACCGGCGGCGGCTGCTGGGCCGCTGGCAGCACATCGAGTACGTCATCGGGTTCAGCCTGGACCGCCGGCTCTACGACACGCTGCACTGCATGCCGACCATCCCCGGCGCGCTCGGCGCGTTCCGCCGGGAGGCCGTGCTCGCCGCCGGCGGCCTCAGCCGGGCCACCCTGGCCGAGGACACCGACCTCACCATGGGCATCCACCGGGCCGGCTGGCGGGTGGTGTACGAGGAGACCGCCGTGGCCCGCACCGAGGCGCCGGTCACCCTGCCCGAGCTGTGGCGACAGCGCTACCGGTGGAGCTACGGCACCATGCAGGCGCTCTGGCGGCACCGGCGCGCCCTGGTGGACCGGGGACCCTCGGGACGGTTCGGCCGCCGCGGGCTGCCGTTCATCGCCCTGTTCTCGGTGCTCCTGCCGCTGCTCGCCCCGGTCGTGGACATCTTCGCCGTCTACGGGCTGTTCTTCCTCGACCGGTACGAGACCCTCGCGGCCTGGCTGGCCGTCCTCGCGGTGCAGATCGTCACCGCCGTCCTGGCCTTCCGGCTGGACCGGGAACCGCTGCGGCCGTTGTGGGCGCTGCCCCTGCAGCAGTTCATCTACCGGCAGGTCATGTACCTCGTCCTGGTCCACTCCGTGATCACCGCGCTCAGCGGCGGCCGCCTCAAATGGCAGAAGCTGCGCCGCACCGGCGAGGTCGCGGCGGCGCAGCCGGTCGGCTGACCGACGCCGTCGACCGTCGCCACGCGGCGTCGCGGGAGTGGGGTGTTTGATCCGCCCGCCCGCGTCCTGCTTTGATCGCAGCGGTCAACGGCAGGGTCATGCGAGCGGGGGGCGCGGAGTTTGGTGGGCAGACGGCCCCTGGGCCGGCAGTTCCGATGGCTGTGGGCGTCCTACGCGGTCAGCGCGTACGGCTCCGCGCTGGGGTTCGGCGCGTTGCCGCTGATCGCCGTGCTGGTGCTGGACGCCGGCCCCGCCCAGGTGTCCGCGCTGTCCGCGGTGGGGCCGGCGGTGGGCGCGCTCATCGCCCTGCCCCTCGGGCCGTGGGTGGAGTTCCGCCGCAAGCGGCCGGTGATGATCGCCATGGACCTGGCCCGGTTCGCGGCCATGGCGACGATCCCGGTCGCCTACGCCCTCGGACGGCTCAGCTTCGTCCAGTTGCTGGCGGTGTCGGCCGTGGTCGCCGCCGCCAAGATCGCCTTCGGCGCGGCCAGCGGCGCCTACCTCAAGGCGCTCGTCCGGCCGGACGACCTGCTCGTGGCCAACGCGCGGTTCGAGTCGACGACGTGGAGCTCGATCGCCGTCGGGCCGCCGCTGGGCGGGGCGGCCATCGGCCTGTTCGGGCCGGTCACCACCGTGGTGGCCGACGCGCTCAGCTACCTGCTGTCCGCGCTGGGCGTCACGGCGATCCGCGACCGGGAGGAGCGCCCGCGGCGGACCGACCGGAGCCGGGTCCGCGCCGGCGAGCTGCTCGACGGCTGGCGGCATCTCCTGGCCCATCCCGGCCTGCGGGCGCTCTACCTCAACCAGCTGCTCGTCAGCGGACTGATCATGGCCACCGAGCCGCTGCTGGCCGTGCTCCTGCTCCGCCAGCTCGGATTCCCACCCTGGCAGTACGGCCTCGCCTTCGCCGTCCCGTGCCTCGGCGGCCTCATCGGCTCCCGCCTCGCCCGCCGCGTCGTGGCGCGGTACGGCCAGCACCGGATCCTCCGTACGGTCGGCACGCTGCGCGCGGTCTGGCTGATCGGCCTCGCCTTCGTCCAGCCCGGCGTCGCCGGCCTCGCGACGGTGATCGCCGTCGAGCTCGCGATCATCATCAGCATGAGCCTGTACAACCCGGTGCTCGCCACCTACCGGCTGGAGCACACCCCCTCCGACCGCGTCGCCCGCACCCTGTCGGCCTGGTCGATCGGCAGCAGCGCCGCCATCGCCGTCCTCAGCGCGCTCGGTGGGCTGCTCGCCGGCGCCACCAGCCCGCGCACCGCCATCGTGGTCGCGGGCCTGCTGATCCTCGCCAGCCCGCTGCTGCTGCCCCGCCGCCCGGATTCCCCGCCCGTACCCGACCGTGAGCTGGCAGCAGCCGGGTGACGAGGCCCCGACGACGGGCGAGCCCGGCCGATCGCTGGTGGATCGGCCGGGCTCGCCCGTCGGTGCCGGTCAGGCGATGTCGAACCGGTCGAGTTCCATGACCTTGGTCCAGGCCGCGACGAAGTCGGTCACGAACTTCTCGCGGGCGTCCTCGCTGGCGTAGACCTCCGAGAGGGCGCGCAGCTGGGAGTTGGAGCCGAAGATGAGGTCGACCGCGGTGGCGGTCCACTTCACCTCGTCGGTGGCCAGGTCGCGGATCTCGTAGACGTGCTCGTCGGACTCCGACGCCTTCCACCGGGTGCCCGGGGAGAGCAGGTTGGCGAAGAAGTCGTTGGTGAGCACGCCGGGCCGGTCGGTGAGGACGCCGTGCGACGTGCCCCCGACGTTGTTCCCGAGCGCGCGGAGGCCGCCCACGAGGACGGTCATCTCCGGTGCGGTCAGGTTCAGCATGTAGGCGCGGTCGACGAGCAGCACCTCCGGCTGGGTCTTCTCGCCGGCACGCAGGTAGTTGCGGAACGCGTCGGCGCGCGGCTCCATGACCCGGAACGACTCGACGTCGGTCTGCTCCTGCGTGGCGTCGGTGCGGCCCGGGTGGAACGGCACGGTCACCTCGACGCCGGCGTCGCGCGCCGCCTTCTCGACGGCGGCCGAGCCGGCCAGCACGATGAGATCCGCGAGCGAGATCTGCGCGCCGCCGGCCGAGTTGAACTCCCGCTGGATGCCCTCGAGGGTCTCCAGGACGGTCGCGAGCTGCTCGGGCTGGTTGACCTCCCAGCTGCGCTGCGGCTCGAGGCGGATGCGCGCGCCGTTGGCGCCGCCGCGCTTGTCGGTGGAGCGGTAGCTCGCCGCGGAGGCCCAGGCGGTGGAGACCAGCTGGGCGGTCGTCAGGCCGGACTCCAGGACCTTCGCCTTGAGGGCGGCGACGTCGGCGTCACCCACGAGGTCGTGGTCGACGGCCGGCACCGGGTCCTGCCACAGCTGGGGCTCCGGGACCCACGGCCCGAGGAAGCGACTGACCGGGCCCATGTCGCGGTGCAGCAGCTTGTACCAGGCCTTGGCGAACGCCAGCGCGAACTCGTCGGGGTTCTCCAGGAACCGGCGGGAGATCTTCTCGTACGCCGGGTCGACGCGCAGCGACAGGTCGGTCGTGAGCATCGTCGGCTTGTGCTTCTTCGACGGGTCGTGCGCGTCCGGGATGATCGCCTCGGCGTCCTTGGCGACCCACTGCTTGGCGCCGCCGGGGCTCGTGGTGAGCTCCCACTCGTAGCCGAAGAGGATCTCGAAGAAGCGGTTGCTCCACTGCGTCGGCCGGTCGGTCCACGTCACCTCGAGACCGCTGGTGATCGTGTCGGCGCCCTTGCCGCTGCCGTGGGTGCTCAGCCAGCCCAGGCCCTGCGCCTCCAGCGGGGCGCCCTCGGGCTCGGGGCCCACGTGGTCGTCGGCGACGCCGGCGCCGTGGGTCTTGCCGAAGGTGTGGCCACCGGCGATGAGGGCGACGGTCTCCTCGTCGTTCATCGCCATCCGGCGGAAGGTCTCGCGGATGAAGTGCGCCGCGGCGGCTGGGTCGGCGTTGCCGCGCGGGCCCTCCGGGTTGACGTAGATGAGACCCATCTCGGTCGCACCGACGCCGGGCGTCACCTCCTTCTCGGAGGCGTAGCGCTCGTCGCCGAGCCAGGTGTCCTCCGGGCCCCAGAAGATCTCCTCGGGCTCCCAGACATCCTCGCGGCCGAAGCCGAAGCCGAAGGTCTTGAAGCCCATCGACTCCAGGGCGACGTTGCCGGCGAGCACGAGCAGGTCGGCCCACGAGACCTTCTGGCCGTACTTCTGCTTGACCGGCCACAGCAGCCGGCGCGCCTTGTCCAGGTTCGCGTTGTCCGGCCAGCTGTTGAGCGGGGCGAACCGCTGGCCGCCGTCGCCGGCGCCACCGCGGCCGTCTTCGATGCGGTAGGTGCCCGCGGCGTGCCAGCTCATCCGGATCATGAGGCCGCCGTAGTGGCCGAAGTCGGCCGGCCACCAGTCCTGCGAGGTGGTGAGGGCGTTGACGATGTCCTGCTTGAGGGCCTCGACGTCGAGCTTGGCGAACTCCTTGGCGTAGCTGAAGTCCGCCCCCAGCGGGTTGCCCTTGGGCGAGTGCGCGTGCAGCACCGACAGGTCGAGCTGGTTGGGCCACCAGTCGCGGTTGGTGCGCGGACGACCCCCGGTCTTCGGGGTCGGCGAGTCGATCGCCGGGTTCTCGCTCTCGCTGCCGTGCGCGGTGACGGAGTCGTGCGCGACCGGGCAGCCGGCCGCCTCCTTCTTGTCCACGCCCTGCGCGCTGGAGGGAGCGTTGTCCTGGATGTCGCTCATCTACTTCCTTCCGAACTGGCGGTTCACTGGGACGTGCCTTCGGTCGCGCAGTCGGGGCAGGTGCCCCAGTAGACGACCTCCGCCTCGTCGACCACGAACCCGCGGTCGTCCGAGGCGGTGAGACAGGGAGCGTGGCCGACGGCGCAGTCGACGTCGGCGATCGCGCCGCAGGAGCGGCACACGACGTGGTGGTGGTTGTCCCCCACCCGCGACTCGTAGCGGGCGGTCGCCCGGGCGGGCTGGATGCGCCGCACCAGACCGGCGTCGGTGAGGGCACGAAGCACGTCATACACCGCTTGGTGGGACACCGTGGGATGATTCGCTCGTACGAGGGCGATCACGGTGTCGGTGTCGGCGTGGGGGTGGTCGCGCAGCGCGCTGAGCACCGCCAACCTGGGCCGCGTCACGCGCAACGAGACCGCCCGCAGCTGGGCCTCGAAGTCGGACGTCATGTCCCGAACATAGCCCACTCTTCTGGAACGGATCAAGTTTTCGCGAGATTGGCGGGCCCGGGTCCGGACCGGCCGCGGCCGCCTCGCCGAACGGGGTTGCGGAGATAAACGATCTTCGACGACACTCCCCCGGACCGCCCCGCCGGACAGCGGCGGGCCCGACCGCGCAGGGGAATGCCATGCAGCCGTTGCATCCGGAGCCGACCGCACGGCGCCCGGTCTGGATGTGGGTTGGCGCCGCCGCGGGGCTCGCCCTGGCCCTCATGATGTTCCTCAACAACAACGGATCGCGCACCCGCGCGGCGGCGAGCCCGCCGCCCACCGGCACGTTCGTGGTCTCCGGCGCGGCGGTGCTCGCCGACGGCGCGTCCTTCAGCAGGGACGACCACGGCGGCTGCGCCGGCACCGGAACCCGGGCCGACGTCGTGGACGGCGCCCCGGTGCTGATCATGACCACCGGCGGGATGGCCGCCGGGAGCCTGACCGACGGGCGGGCGCTCACGGACGGCACCTGCCGATTCTGGTTCTCCGTCCGCGGGGTCCCGACCGGGCAGGACGCCTACCTGGTCATGGTCGCCGACCGGGACACCCGCCAGTACGCCGAACCGGAGCTGACCGGCGTCCTGGTCAGCCTGCGCCTCGACTGAACCCGGTCAGCCCCGGTACATCAGGTGCAGCGTCATCCCGGCGTCGGCGTGCTTCAGGTTGTGGCAGTGGTTGGCCCACATCCCCGGGTTGTCGGCCCGGAACGCCACCTCCCAGACGTCACCGGGGCGTACGTCGAAGGAGTCCAGCCACAGCGGGCTTCCGGTCGCCGGTTCCCCGTTGCGCGTCAGCACCAGGACGTGATGGCCGTGCAGATGCCACGGGTGCACGGTCTGGGACCGGTTCACGATCGTGAACTTCACGATGTCGCCGAGGCGGACGACCTGCGGCGGGATGTCCGGGTCGGCCGCGCCGTTGACGGTGTGGGCGTACCGCGGTAGGAGTCCGTGCAGGTCGAGGCCGCGGTCGAGCACCAGGGTGAACTCCCGGTCGAACCGGGACCACGGCACCGGAGCACCGGCGCCGTAGGTGAGCGGGTCCAGCACGGGCCACCCGCCGGTCGCCGTCGACAACGGTCCGGTCGAGTAGACGGCCCGCCCGTCAACGGACAGCGCCACCGGCGTGGCGGGCGCGGTGAACACCAGGTCGTAGCGTCCCCCGGCGGGGATCAGCACGGCGGTCTCCGCGAGGGAGGTGGGGCCGTGCAGGTCGGATCCGTCGATCGCGGCGACCCGGAACGGGGTGCCGGCCAGGGCGTACCGGTGTGTCGTGCTGTCGGTGTTGATCAGGCGCAGCCGCACGGGCGTGCCCGCCGCCACCGGTTCCACGCGCGGGGCGGGAAGCGGAAGGCCGGCGAGGGTGTGCACCGGCACCGTGACATCGACGCCGGTCGCCGGGCCCGGGCGCACCACGAGGACGCCGTACAGGCCCATCCGTACTCCGACGTCGGACACCGCGTGCGTGTGGTACCAGTACGTGCCGGCCTGATCGGCGCGGAACCGGTAGACGAACTCCTGCCCGGGCAGCACCGCGGCCTGCGTCACGCCGGGCACCCCGTCCTGGCTGTTCGGCACGTCGTAGCCGTGCCAGTGCAGCGTCACACCGCGCGCGATGTCCCGGTTGCGCAGCTTGACCTCCAGGACGTCGCCGACGGTGGCGGTCAGCTCCGGGCCGGGGACCTGCCCGTCGAACGCCCACGCCGCGACGTCGCGGCCGCTCACCCGCACCGTCGCCGTCGCCGCCGTCAGGGTGAACCGCCTGGTCGGTTCGCCGGCGGGCCGCGCGTCCCCAGCTCCGTGATCATGAGGTACGCCGGTAGCGGCGCCCGGGGCGGCGGCCAGCCCGGTCCCGGTCAGCAGCGCCGCGACCGCCACGGCGAGGGCCGCCCGGGAGACGGTCGGGGACGGGGGCGCGCCGAGCAGCCGCCACGACACCGCGGTCGCGCCGCCGACCCCGGCGACCGCGAGCAGCCCCGCGCCGGCCGACGCCGGATAGCCGTGCAGGACCGTCACGAGCAGGGCGGCGCTGTCGGCGTACCCGGCGAAGAGAAGCGGGACCGCGACGGACCGGATGTCGCCCGGGGCCCGCAGCAGCCGCGGCCCGGCGACGACCACCGCCGCGAGCGACAGCGGCGCGGCAATGAGCACCTTCTCCGCCGCGAACCACCAGCCGGCGCGCGCGAGCGCGGCGATCGTGACGGCACGGGCGAGCGTGGCGAGCAGCGCGACGGCGGCCAGCCCCCGTGCGAGCGGACGGCGGCGGGCGGCCGACGCGGCGCCGCCGCCCAGCCACGCGGCGGCCGCGAGGACCGCGATCACCAGGTCCGCCGCGAGCAGCGAGCCGGTGCTCATGCCGGCTCCCCCTCGCGGACGGCCACCGGGGCGGTGACGGCCGGTTCCGGGCGGGCCAGCTGCCGCGCTCCCCTGAGGACGTTGACCACGACGTGCACCGCGACGATGCCGTTGACCGCGTGCAGCCCGGCGATGGTCAGGCCGAACGGGGTGCTGGCGCCCGCGGCGTCGGTGGCCCCGTTCGCGAGCGCGGCCAGGAGCGCCTGCACGACGACCAGGCCGAGTGGCAGGGCCGCCAGGCCGATGAGCCGGCCCGGCGCCCTGGCCAGCGCGGCGAACAGGACGGTGAGCAGGGTGAGCACGGGGATGACGGCCATCCCGTTGACGCTGTGCAGGGCGTAGGCGCCGTCGCCCGCGGGTTTCGTGAAGGCGCCCACGGCTGCGAAGACGAACTGCACGGCGAACGAGACGAGCGACAGGGCGCTGACGACGACGAAGACCTTGCGCATGGTGAGCTCCTAGAGGTGAGCCGCGGACAGTGCCCGGGCGACGTGGTCGGTGGCCGTGATGGCGCCGTACGCGACCAGCCGCACGAGGTCGGCGTCGCCCGGATGGGACAGCCGCCAGAGGGCGACGTCGCCGGCACTGATGGCGCTGGGCGCGAACGCCGCCAGCAGCGCGATGCGTGTCCCGACGCGGTCCGTGCCGGGCACGTCCCGGACCAGGTCGACGGCCCACTCCGCGGGCCGGGCCGGGAACTGCCCGTCCTCCCAGCGCACGGTCGCCTCGACGGTCCGGCGGGCCACGTCCCCCAGGAGGTTCCCGCCGCGCAGGGCGGCCGTCCGCAACGACGCGTACGCGACGCCCACCGGCCTGTCCTCCGCCCAGGCCGGTGGGGCCGTCGTGCCGGCGTCCAGCAGCGGAAGGCTGCGGCCGGGCTCCTTCGGCTCCCGCGCCGTCCGGGCGTAGAGCCGGCCGCCGACCGACCGCACCACGGGTGAGCGTTGCAGCCCGCCGGGCAGCAGATCCGGGTCGAGCAGCGCCGACACGATCCGGTTGATGAAGTGGAAGGCGAGCAGGGTGCCGGTGACCTCGGGGCGGTACCGGCCGGTCCAGGCGGCGGCCGCGGGGCTGCGGCTGGCCTCGGCCCAGGCGACCAGCTCGGCGTGCCTCGGCTCGGGTGGCGTCCCGCCCCGGGCGATGACCTCGGCCAGCGCGTGCTCGCCCAGCGCGTGCAGCAGCATCACGTGGGCGTCGACGCAGAACCGGCAGCGGTTGGCCCGGGACACCGCCGACGCGACGAGCTCGCGGTCGACCCGGGACGCGTCCCCGGCGAGCAGGGCCTCGCGCATCAGCGCCCAGGTCGGGGCCAGCAGCTCCGGCGCGGCCGAGAGCGCCTGGAAGGTGGGCACCGGCCCGAGGAACTCGTCCCGCAGCTGCCGGTAGACGTCGGCGGTGAGGCCGGTCGCGGCCGACGCTCTCGTGGGTGTGAAGAAGCGGTATGTCATGGGCTCGATGCTCGCCGCGGCGGGCCGGGAAAGCGTCGTGCCGCCGCAGGCACCTGACCGGCCGCCGGTACCGCGTCCGCGGTACGCCCACCTACCACGGGCGGGGGATGCTCCACCGGCGACGGCCGTTCTACAGTTCGGCCATGCGCCGTGATCTGCCGTACGCCCTCAGCGGCCTCGCCCTCGGCGTCCTCCTGCTGGGCAACGCCGCGCTCGCGCCGGACGCCGCCCCGGTGCGGGTGGTCGACGTCGCCCTGGTCCTGGTCATGGCGGCCGCCCTGGCGGTGTGCCGGCGGTACCCGGTGGTGGCGCTGGTCGTGGTGACCGCCGCCATGCTGGCCTTCCACGTCCGCGTCCACCCCGGGGTGTCCGCCGCCTTCCCGGTCCTCGGCACGGTCTACCTCGCCGCCTGGCGCGGGCACCGGTCGGCCGCCCTGCTGGCCAGCCTCGTCTTCCTCGGCGGCTTCCTGACCCGCGACGTCTCCGTCGCGCCCGTCGGCCGGCCCGGCCAGCAGATCGCCGAGCGGACCGCCCTGCTGCTGGGCTGGTTCGTGGCGGCCAACGTGGCCGGGCTCGTCGCACGGCAGCACCGGGCGTACCTGGAGCAGGTCGAGCAGCGAGCGATCGAGGCGGAACGCACCCGCGAGGAGATGGCGTTGCGCCGCGCCGGCGAGGAGCGCCTGCGCATCGCCCGTGACCTGCACGACTCGCTGACCCACAACATCTCCGTGATCAAGGTGCAGACCGGGATCGCCGTGCACCTGGCCCGCAAGCACGGCGAGGAACCGTCGGCCACGCTGCTGGCGATCCAGGAGGCCAGCAGCGCCGCGATGCGGGAACTGCGGGCCACGCTGGACGTCCTGCGCGCACCCTCCGACGAGGACCCCGTCGGGCTGGCCCGGGTGGACGAACTCGCCCAGCGGACCCGGGCGGCCGGCGTGCCGGTGCAGGTGACCGTCACCGGTGAGCCCCGGGACCTGCCCGCCGAGGTCGACCAGGCCGGGTACCGCGTCGTCCAGGAGGCCCTGACCAACGTGGCCCGCCACGCCGGCCCCGCCACCGCCCGGATCCACGTCGAGTACGCCCCGGCGCGGCTGACCGTCTCGGTGACCGACGACGGACAGGCGTCGCCGGCCCGGCCGGTGACCCCGGGCGTGGGCCTGCGCGGCATGCGGGAACGGGTCACCGGACTGGACGGCACGCTCCAGGCCGCCGCCCGCGACGGCGGCGGGTTCGCCGTACGGGCCACCTTCCCGCTGGACGGCGCCGGCCCGTCGCGGGCCGTCCTGCCCGCTCAGCCCGCCACGGACCGTGGCTGACGTGATCCGGGTCCTGCTCGCCGACGACCAGGCGCTCATGCGGGCCGGATTCCGGGCCCTGCTCGACGCCGAGGACGGCCTGGAGGTCGTCGGGGAGGCCGCCGACGGCGCCGCGGCCGTCCAGCTGTCGCGACGCCTGCGGCCGGACGTCGTGCTGATGGATGTGCAGATGCCGGGACTCGACGGCATCGAAGCCACCCGGCGACTCGCCGCCGATCCCGACCTCACGGCGGTCCGCGTCCTCATCCTCACCAACTACGGGCTCGACTCCTACGTCTTCGCCGCCCTCCGCGCGGGCGCCAGCGGGTTCCTCCTCAAGGACGCCGACCCCGCCGACCTGTTGCGGGCCATCGCCGTCGTGGCCCGCGGCGACGCGCTGCTCGCCCCCGCGGTCACCCGCACGCTCATCAGCGAGTTCGTCGCCGGTCCCCCGCCGGCCGACCCGGTGGCCGGACGCGACGTGCTGACCGCCCGCGAGCAGGAGATCGTCGAGCTGGTCGCCCGGGGGCTGGGCAACGACGAGATCGCCGAACGCATGGTGATCAGTCCGTTGACCGCCAAGACACACGTCAACCGGGCCATGACGAAGCTGCACTGCCGCGACCGCGCCCAGCTGGTCGTGTGGGCGTACGAGGCGGGGCTGATCACGCCGCGCCGCCGCTGACAGCCGGTAGGTTGCACAGTCATGGCCACCAGCGCCGACGTCCGCCACGAACTCGCCCGCCTCGCCGACCCGCGCCGGGCGGAGGCGTCGAGCCGGTTCCTGCAGATGGTCCCGGGCGGCTACGGCGAGGGCGACACGGCCATCGGCGTCTCCGTGCCGGACCAACGCCGGGTGGCCGCCCGGTACTGGCGCGACCTCTCCCTGGCCGAGACGGCGGAGCTGCTGACCAGCGGCGTGCACGAGGAGCGGCTCACGTCGCTGCTCATCCTGGTGCGCAGGTTCACCAGGGCGGACGAGACGGAACGCGGCCAGATCTTCGACATCGTCCTGGCCAACACCCGCCACATCGACAACTGGGACCTGGTGGACTCCTCCGCCCCGTACATCGTCGGCCCCTGGCTGATCGACAGGGACCGGAGCGTCCTGGACCGGTTGGCCGGGTCGAGCCTGGTGTGGGACCGGCGCATCGCCGTCATGGCGACGTTCGCCTTCATCCGGGCCGGCGACTTCGACTGGACCTTCCGCCTCGCCGACCGGCTCCTGCGCGACCCGCACGACCTTGTCCACAAGGCGGTGGGCTGGATGCTGCGCGAGGTGGGCAACCGCGACCGGGCGGCCGAGGAGGAGTTCCTGGCCTCCCGTTACCGCATGATGCCGCGGGTCATGCTGCGGTACGCGATCGAGAAGTTCGACCCGCAGCGCCGGGGCGAGTACCTGTCCGGCGCGGCCTAGCGGGTGAGCACCTCGGCGCCGTCGTCGGTGATGGCGATCGTGTGCTCGCTGTGCGCCGTCCGGCAGCCCGTCGCGCTCCGGAGCGTCCAGCCGTCGGCGTCGGTGACCAGCTCGGCGGTGTCCGCCATGACCCACGGCTCCAGCGCCAGCAGCAGCCCGGGGCGCAGCCGGTAGCCGCGGCCGGGGCGTCCCGTGTTGGGGACGTGCGGGTCCTGGTGCATCGTCGATCCGACGCCGTGACCGCCGAACTCGGTGTTGACCGAATATCCCGCCGCACGGAGGACCGAGCCGATGGCATGGGAGATGTCGCCGATGCGCGCTCCCGGTCCGGCCGCGGCGATCCCCGCGCTCAGTGCGCGCACGGTCGCGCTGATCAGCGCCACGCTCTCCGCGGGCTTCGCGTCGCCCACGATGAAGCTGACGGCGGAGTCCGCGACGACCCCGCCCTGGGAGACGGCGAGGTCGAGCGACAGCAGGTCGCCGTCGGCGAGCGTGTAGTCGTACGGCCGCCCGTGGAGCACCGCGTCGTTGACCGACGTGCAGATGTAGTGGCCGAACGGCCCGCGTCCGAAGGACGGCTCGTAGTCGACGTAGCAGGACTGCGCTCCGGCCTCGGTGATCATGGCCTGGGCCCACCTGTCGATGTCCCGGAGGTTCGTGCCCACCGCGCAGCGACTCCGCAGCGTGCGCAGGATGTGGGCGACCAGGGCGCCGGCCTCCCTGGCTCGGGGCAGTTCGGTGGGGTCGAGGATCTCGATCATGCGGCGCCTCACTCGTACGACCAATAAGTATCCCGGCCATACTATCCCGGTACTAGAATCGGCGTCATGGTCAGGTTGCCACTCACTCCCGCGGAGGTCGAGCGCGGGCAGCGCCTCGGCGCCCTCCTGCGACGCGCCCGCGGGGAGAGATCGATGCTCCACACCGCGCTGGACGCGGGTGTCTCACCGGAGACCCTCCGGAAGATCGAGTCCGGTCGCGTGGCCACCCCCGCCTTCCCGACCATCGCGGCGATCGCCGACGTTCTCGGCCTCTCCCTCGACGCCGTCTGGGCCGAGATCAACCCGTCGGACGGCCGGATCGGACTCGCCGGGTCAGGTCGCCACGTAGGCGAGCGGTTGGCCTCGTAGGTCTCTCCCCCACGCCCACCGGGCCGCGCGGCACAGCGACGCCGGGCACCGCCTTGACCGGGTGACCACACCGGTGATACCGAGATCACCACGCCGGCGCCTGCCGGTCCGCACGGCGCACCACACGGGGAGACATCAGCATGCTCGACTCTGCGACGACCCAGGTGATCCCGCGGGTCCCGCCACCACGCCGCCGCCGGCGGCGCCTCCCGGCGCTGGTCAGCATCCTGATGACCCTGCTCCTGCTCGCCGCCGCGCTGGTGGCGGTCGAACCGCTGCGCCGCCCGCTGCCCGCGCCGACCGTCACGCGGACGCTGCCCGCGTCGACCGTCATCCCCGGCAGGGCGCCGGCGCTGCCGTGGCCGCAGAACGGGCAGGCCGCCCTGTACGTGGAGGGCGTCGGATCCATCGGCGCCTCGGGCGGCAGCCGGCCGTTGCCCATCGGCAGCGTGGCCAAGGTGATGACGGCGTACGTCATCCTGACCGAGCACCCGCTGGACCGGGGCGAGCACGGGCCGAAGCTGACGGTCAGCGCGGCGCAGGCCGCCGCCTACCCGAGCGAGCTGGCGCGCGGCGAGTCCCTCATCCGCGTCACCGCGGGCGCGGTCTTTACCGAGCGCCAGGCCCTCCAGGCGGTGCTGCTGCCGTCGGCGAACAACATGGCGCGGATCCTCGCCGCCTGGGACGCCGGCAGCATCGACGCGTTCGTCGACAAGATGAACGACACGGCCGCCGAGTTCGGCATGCGGAACACCCGCTACACCGACCCGTCCGGGCTCAGCCCGGCGACCGTCAGCACGGCCGCCGACCAGGTGATCCTCGCCCGCAAGGCGATGGCGCTGCCGGCGTTCGCGGAGATCGTGGCCCAGAAGAAGGCCACCCTGCCCGTCGCCGGCGAGGTCAAGAACTACAACTCGCTCGTCGGCCGCAACGGCGTCGTGGGCATCAAGACCGGGTCCACCGACGAGGCCGGCGGGTGCCTGTCCTTCGCGTTCGTCGTGACCGTCGGCGGCCGGAAGATCACCGTCGTCGGCGCCGTGCTCGGGCAGCCCGGGGCGGACACCCCCGTCCAGTTGGAGCGGGTCTTCCGGGTGACCCGCTCGCTGATCCGCACCGCCACCTCCGCGATCACGCTGCACCCGGTCGTCCGGGCCGGCGACCCGGTCGCCACCGTGCGCGGGCCGCTGGGCGCCGAGACCACGATCCACGCCGCGAACGATCTCTCCGTGGTCGGCTGGCCCGGCCTCCGCGTCAAGCTGGACACCGACATCCCGGCCGTGCCGGCCGAACTGCCCGCCGGCGCCGAACACGGCCGGGTCACCGCCGTCGCCGGCGGCGGCAAACCCGTCACGACCCCGCTCCGATCGGGGGTACGCCTCGAAGCCCCCAGCACCTGGGACCGCATCCGGAGGCACCGCTGAACCGCGGCAACCGTCGGGCGGCGAGATCCGGTACGCGGGCGCTGTCAAACGCCACCCTCGTCGGCCCGGCCGAGCCGGCGCACGCCGGTCTCGTTTCGAGGGCGGCCGCGGACCTGATCGGAAAGGACGGCCGGGTGACCGGTGGTGGTGAGGGCCGCACGGCCGGGACCGGCTCGGGTGATCCGGCCGCCTGGCACGCCGTCGCGGCGGACGACGTCGCCGCGGCGTTCGTGGTCGAGCGGCCGAGCGGGCTGACCGCCCCGGAGGCCGAGCGGCGGCGGAGTGGGTACGGGCCCAACCGCTTGACCGAGGCGCCTCGGGAGCCGCGGTGGAGGGCTCTCCTCCGGCAGTTCCAGGACCTGCTCATCGTGGTCCTGCTGGTGGCGGCCGTGGTGAGCCTGCTCGTCAGCAGGGAGTGGGAGACACCGGCGGCGATCGCCGTCGTGGTGGTGCTCAACGCGACGATCGGATTCGTGCAGGAGTCCCGGGCGGAGGCGTCGCTGGAGGCGCTGCGGCGGATGCTCGTGACGGAGGCGACCGTGCGCCGGGACGGCCGACTGCTCCGGGTCAACGCCGAAGAGCTGGTGCCGGGCGACGTGATCGTGGTCGAAGCCGGCGACCGGGTGCCCGCCGACGCGCGGCTGCTGCAGGCGAGTTCGCTGGAGGTGCAGGAGTCCTCCCTGACCGGCGAGGCGCAGCCCGTGACGAAGCGGGCGGAGGCCGACGTGCGGGCGGACGCCGCGTTGGGTGACCGCGTCACGGCGCTGTTCATGAACACGATGGTGACCCGCGGCCGTGGTGAGGCGGTCGTCACCGCCACGGGGATGGATACGGAGATCGGTCACGTAGCCGGGTTGCTGCACGAGGCCAAGGCCGGTCCGACCCCGCTGCAACGACAGATCAACGCCCTCGGCCGGACGCTGGCGGTCATCGCCGGCGTCGTCATCGCCGTCGTGTTCGGCCTCGGGCTGGCGCGAGGGCAGCAGTTCCACGAGCTGTTCGTCACCGCCGTCTCGCTCGCGGTGGCGACCATTCCCGAGGGACTGCCGGCGGTCGTGGCGTTCACCCTCGCGATGGGAACCGGCCGTCTCGCCCGACGCGGCGCGATCGTCAAGCGGCTGGCGTCGGTGGAGACGTTGGGCAGCACGTCGCAGATCTGCACGGACAAGACCGGCACGTTGACCCTGAACGAGATGACGGCGCGGGAACTGGTGCTCGCGGGACGGCGGTTCACCGTCTCCGGTGAGGGTTACCGCACCGACGGGCGGATCCGCACCACCGACGGCGCCGCCGCGCCGGGGAGCCTGGAGGACGCGCTCACCGCGATGGCGTTGTGCAGTGACGCGGCGCTGCGCGACGGCGCGCTGGTCGGCGACCCCACCGAGGGCGCCCTGGTGGTGCTCGCGGAGAAGGGCGGCGTCGACGTGGCGCGCCTGCGCGGCCAACGTCCCCGGCTGGCCGACGTGCCGTTCGACCCCGAGTACAAGTACATGGTCACCTTCCACCGCTGGACCGGCGAGAACGGAGAGGAGATCGTCCGGGCCTTCATCAAGGGCGCTCCGGACGTCCTCGCCGAACGCGCCGACCGGCACCTCGCGGGCAAGACCGTCGTCGCCTTCGACGACGCCGCGCGGGAACGATACGGCGAGGCCAACGCGGACCTCGCGCGCAACGGGCTGCGGGTGCTCGCGCTCGGCGTGCAGGACCTGCCGGCGGCGGACTTCGAAGCCGCGTCGGACCTGCGAGACCTGCTCGACAGTGTGGTGCTGCTGGCGCTGGTCGGTATCGTCGATCCGCCACGCCCGGAGGCCCGCCACGCCATCGCGGCCTGCCGCGATGCCGGCATCCGGGTCCGGATGATCACCGGAGACCACGCCGTCACGGCGGCGGCCATCGCCGAGGATCTCGGCATCCAGGGCAGAGCCGTCACGGGCAGCGACCTGGACGGCGTCGGCGACGACGAGCTCGCCGACTACCTGGCCGGTGTCGGTGTCATCGCCCGGGTGTCCCCGACCCACAAGATCCGGATCGTCCAGGCGCTGCGCAACAGCGGCAACGTGGTCGCCATGACCGGCGACGGCGTCAACGACGCCCCCGCGTTGCGGGCCGCCGACATCGGCGTGGCGATGGGTGTCACCGGCACGGAGGTGGCCAAGGAAGCCTCCACCATGATCCTCACCGACGACAACTTCGCCACGATCGTCCGCGCCGTCCGCGGCGGGCGGGGCATCTACGACAACATCGTCAACTTCACCCGCTTCCAGGTGTCCACCGCCTTCGCCTTCGTGATCACCTTTCTGGTCGCGTCGGTGACCGGCATCGCCGGCGGGGCGCCCTTCACCGCTCTTCAGATCCTGTTCGTCAACCTCGTCATGGACGGCCCTCCCGCCATGTCGCTCGGCGTCGACCCGGTCAGCCCGGAGGCGATGCGCCGACCACCACGCCCCGCGGGGGAACACATCCTCAACCGGCAGCGGCTGGGCCGGATCGTGCTCGCCGCGGCCGTGATGGCCGCGGGAACGGTCGCGGTGCTGCGATGGGCGCCCGGGCCCGCGCCGGCAGCGTCCCAGGCCACGGTCGCCGGCACGATGGCGTTCGTGACGTTCGTCTTCTTCCAGGTGTTCAACCTGCTCAACGTCCGCAGCTTCACCCGCAGCGTGTTCTCCCGGGAAACGCTGCGCAACCGGTCCGCCTTCGTGGCAACCGGCGTCGTGGTGGCCCTGCTCGTGCTGGTCGTGGAACTCGACGTGCTGAACCGGCTCTTCACCACGACGGGCCTCAGCGCAGGCCAGTGGCTTGCCTGCGCCGCTGTCGGGTCCACCATCCTGATCGCCGGCGAAGCCGTCAAGGCGCTGGCGCGCGGCCGCCGGCGCCGGCGTGCCGCGACGGCGTCGTAGGAGCCGGTGCCCCTACTCCGCTTCGTCGGCGGGGGCCTGGGGCACCACCAGGACGGGCCGGTGGGCGCGGTGCAGGGTGGCCATGGCGACGCTGCCGAGCAGGATCTTGCGTACGGCCGACCGTCCGCGCGAGCCGACCACGATCAGGCCGGCCTTCCGGTCCGCCGCGACCGCTGCCAGCGCGTCGGCCACCGCCCGTCCGGGCGCTCCGATTCCGGCGCGCACGCGGACGGTGGTGACGGGCTGCTGGCCGGTGGCCGCCACCGCCGGGCTCTCCTCGGCGTCGCCGTCGCTGCCGCTGTCGATGGAGACCGGAACGACCTCACGCTCGGGGAACAGCCGTTGGGCGGTGGTGAGCGCGGCCTCGGCGCTGGCCGAGGCGTCCCAGCCGACCACGACCGGCCCGGCGGCGAGCGCGGCGTACTCGTCGGTCAACAGCGGGTGCGGCACCACCAGCACCGGACGGGGGCTGTAGTGCACGGCCATGTCGGACACACTGCCGAGCACCGCCCGCGCACCGCCCAGCCCGCGAGAGCCGATCAGCAGCACATCGGCCTGCTTCTCGTCGGCCACCTCGGCCAGCTGCAGCCCTTCCCCGCCGTAGCTGCGGCACACCAGCGGCTCCGCGTCCCAGCCCGCGGCCCGGGCCAGCATCACACCCATCGACGTCAGTCGGTCCGCCTCACGACCGCCCTCCCTCTCGACGGCCTGCACGAACACGTTGATGTTGCGGGCGCCCGTCCACAGCCGCCGCCGCAACTCGTCGCTGGCGAACGGGGGCGTCCACAGATGCGTGATCCACGTCTGAGCGCCAGGAAACAGCAGCGCCCCGGCCTCGATCGCCGCGCTCGCGGCCGGAGACCCGTCGTAGCCCACCACGACTCGCCTGACGTTCCCAGCGTTCACGGCACTACCTCCCTGACGCGTGACCCCACGACGTCGCGTACCCGACGAGAACGCGCGCCGCCCGGCCGCCGGCGGCGCCTGAGACGGCCGGCCGGCTGGACCAGGGGCGGCAGTGGGTCACAACCTGATCATATCTCCCCACCCTGGGTCAGCAGTGGCGGTCCCGTGTCGCCACCGACCTTCGCGGGCAGGTCAGGGCGTGGTGGGCTCGCACTCCGCCGTGTACGTGTCGAAGGCGACCGTCACGGTGCCGTCGGCGTTGAGGGTGGTGTGGTTCGTGATCCGGAGCGAGGCGTCGTTGCCCGGCCCGGGCCCCACGATCCCGAACACCAGTTGCTGGGTGGAGGTGATCGGGAGCCCGCCGGAGCCCTGGTTGTAGACGAACAGGTTCACCCGGGTGCTGACGTACCTGTCCCCGGTCGTCGCACCGACGCCGTGCACGTTCGACTGCGTCTCGACGATGTGCACGTGGAAGCCACCGGTCTCGTCGACGGTCACGTGGTACACCTCGGAGAACGTGCCGTCGAAGTTCACGACCTCGCCGAGACCGCCGTTGGCGCAGGGCAGGACGACGGAGAGGTCCAGCGGGGCACGGAGGATCCGGGTGGTGGTCTCCGCGGCGTACGCCGGTGTCGGCCCCGCCACGAGCACGAGCGTCGGCGCGAGCAGCGCCACCGCCGAGGCGGTCCGGGCCCGGCCGGTGAACCTGATCTTGTGCATGGCGATCGTCCTTCCGCGTGGACGCCCCGGCCGCGACCGACCGGGTTCACCGGGAATCTGCTCGCGCTGGGTGAGGGTGTCAATACGGCCCCGCGTGTCGGGCGGGTTTCCGTCGTAGGCTGCGTGTCGCACGCGAGGGGCAGGGGGGTCGAGGTGGCCGACACCGGGCTGGCCGAGGTGATGGCCGAGCTGGCCGCGCTGGAGGACCCGAAGGCGCGCGAGGTGAACCAGAGACACGGCGACGACCACGGCGTGAACCTCGGCAAGCTGCGCGCGATCGCGAAGCGGCTGAGGACGCAGCAGGAACTGGCGTGCCAGCTCTGGCAGACGGGCGACACGGCGGCGAGGCTGCTGGCGATCCTGGTCTGCCGCCCCAAGGCGTTCGAGCGGGACGAGCTGGACGGCATGCTGCGCGAGGCGCGCACGCCCAAGGTGCACGACTGGCTCGTGAACAACGTGGTGAAGAAGAACCCGCACGCCGAGGAGCTGCGCCTGGCCTGGTCCGCCGACCCGGATCCGGTGGTCGCGAGCGCCGGTTGGGCGCTGACCACCGAACGCGTGGCGAGGAGGCCCGAGGGCCTCGACCTCGCCGCGCTGCTCGACGTCATCGAGGCGGAGATGAGGGACGCCCCGGATCGCCTGCAGTGGGCGATGAACAACTGCCTGGCGCAGATCGGGATCGAGCACCCGGAACACCGCGCCCGCGCGATCGACATCGGCGAGCGCCTGGCGGTGCTCAAGGACTACCCGACCTCCCCGGGCTGCACCTCTCCGTACGCGCCCACCTGGATCACGGAGATGGTGCGCCGCCGGCAGGACAGCTAGGACGGTCTCGCCGGCCGCGGGACCATCCCCTGCTCCAGGCTCCACCGGAGCGGGATCGCGGAGAAAGCCGAATTCGCCACTTCCGCTTTTTGCGGGAAACGATTTCGACCCGCGGCAGGGAAACAACAACAAGGAATTGCTCCCACTTTAACGTATATCGCACCGGGGGTCTTGCCGCAAGACCCGGGTCGTGACGCAGAATCGTCGGCCGGACCCGGGAACGGGCGAAGAAATGGGGCGGGATGAGCGAGCGGTACGTGTTGGGACTCCGGGAGGTCGACGAGACGCGGGTCGCGGTCGTCGGCGGCAAGGGCGCGCACCTCGGGGCGTTGGCGCGGATCGACGGCGTCCGTGTGCCGGCTGGCTTCTGCGTGACGACGGACGCCTTCCGCCGGGTCCTGGCCGAAGCTCCGTCGATCGACGACCGGCTCGATCAGCTGTCGCGCCTGAACCCGGACGACCGGGAGGCGATCCGTGCGCTCAGTGCGGACATCCGCCGGACCATCGAAGGGGCACCCCTCCCCCACGACGTGGCGGCGGCGATCACCCGGGCTCTCGCGGAACTCGGTGAGGAAGCCGCGTACGCCGTCCGGTCCAGCGCGACGGCCGAGGACCTGCCGACGGCCTCGTTCGCGGGCCAGCAGGACACGTACCTGAACGTCGTCGGGGCGACGGCGATCCTCCGGCACGTCAGCCGCTGCTGGGCCTCGCTGTTCACCGAGCGGGCCGTGACCTACCGCCAGCGGAACGGCATCGACCACCGCGCGGTCCACATGGCCGTCGTCGTGCAGGAGATGGTCTTCCCGCAGGCGGCCGGCGTCCTGTTCACGGCCGACCCCGTCACGTCCAACCGGACGGTCGCCTCCGTGGAGGCCAGCTTCGGGCTCGGCGAGGCTCTGGTCTCCGGGCTGGTGAACGCGGACGCCTACCGGGTGCGGGACGGCGAGATCGTCGACCGGGCGATCGCCACGAAGCGGCTCGCCGTCCACGCCCTGCCGGCCGGCGGGACGCAGGAACAGGCGATCGACCCGGAGCGGCAGGACCAGCCGGCGCTGACGGACGCGCAGGTCGTGCGGCTGGTGCGGCTGGGCCGGCGGATCGAAGCGCACTTCGGCCACCCCCAGGACATCGAATGGTGCCTGGTCGACGACGGCTTCCAGGTCGTCCAGAGCCGGCCGATCACCACGCTGTTCCCGATCCCCGAGACCGGCGACGGAGAGAACCACGTCTACCTCTCCGTCGGTCATCAGCAGATGATGACGGACGCCATGAAGCCTCTGGGGCTGTCCATGTGGCAGCTGACGGCCCTCGCGCCGATGCAGGCCGCCGGTGGTCGACTGTTCGTCGACGCCACCCGGCACCTGGCCTCGCCCGCGAGCCGCGCCGGCTTCCTGGAGATGGCAGGGAGAGGCGATCCGCTGACCAGGGACGCGCTGGAGACCGTCATCGAGCGCGGCTTCATCCCGTCCGGTCCCGATCCGGCTCCCACACGCCCACCCGCCGGCGGCGCGCCCGCCCCGATCGAGACCGATCCGGCCATCGTCACCGACCTGATCGAAAGCAGCCAGGCGTCCGTCGCCGCCTTGCAGCGCGACATCGCGACGACCTCCGGGCCTGCGCTGTTCGACTTCCTCCTGGCTGCCTTCGACGAGCACAAGCGGCTCCTGCGCGACCCACGGAGCATGCAGGTGATCATGGCGGGGATGGAGGCCACCTGGTGGCTCAACGACCAGCTGCAGGCGTGGCTGGGCGAGAAGAACGCCGCCGACACGCTCACGTTGTCCGCGCCCCACAACATCACGTCGGAGATGGGGCTGGCGCTCCTGGACGTCGCCGACGTCATCCGCCCGTACCCGGAGGTGGTGGCCTTGCTCCAGGAGGTCGAGGACGAGAGCTTCCTCGACGAGCTGGCCAAGCTCCCGGGCGGCCCGGAGGCGCGCGACGCCATCGGGGCCTACCTCGACAGGTACGGCATGCGCTGCGTCGGCGAGATCGACATCACGAGGCCCCGCTGGAGCGAACGCCCCAGCACACTCGTGCCCGTCATCCTCGACAACGTCAGGAACTTCGAGCCGGGCGCGAGCAAGCGGCGCTTCGAGCAGGGGCGCCAGGAGGCGGCGAAGAAGGAGAAGGAGGTCCTGGAGCGGCTGCGGGCCCTGCCGGACGGGCAGCGCAAGGCCGAGGAGACCAAGCGGATGATCGACCGGGTCCGCACCTTCATCGGGTACCGGGAGTATCCGAAGTACGCCATCGTCAGCCGCTACTTCGTCTACAAGCGGGCCCTGCTGTCCGAGGCCGAGCGCCTCGTGCGGGCCGGCGTGGTCCGTACGACGGAGGACGTCTTCTACCTCACGTTCGCCGAGCTTCACGACGTCGTCCGCACGCACCAGGCCGATCATCAGCTCATCCAGCGGCGGAAGGACGCGTTCCGGTGGCATCAGACGCTCACACCACCCCGGGTGCTCACCTCCGAGGGTGAGGGCATCGCCGGGGCGTACCGACGCGACGGTGTGCCGGCCGGCGCGCTGGTCGGCCTGCCGGTCTCCGGCGGGATCGTCGAGGGCCGGGCTCGCGTCATCCTGGACCTGGCCGAGGCCGATCTCGCACCAGGTGACATCCTGGTCACCCCCTACACCGACCCGAGCTGGTCACCGCTGTTCGTGGCGGTCGAGGGGCTGGTGACGGAGGTGGGCGGCCTCATGACCCACGGGGCGGTGATCGCCCGGGAGTACGGCCTGCCCGCCGTCGTCGGTGTGGAGGGCGCGACCAAGCTGATCCAGGACGGGCAGCGCATTCGCGTACACGGAACCGACGGGTACGTCGAGATCCTGCGGTGACCGACCATCCACCCCGGTGGACACCGGCGGCCGGCCGCCCCGACCGGCGGTCGGCGGCGGTCGGCCTGCTGGGTGCACCGCTGGACTACGTGCGGGGCCGGCTCGCTGCGAGCGACCGCGCCGCCGCCCGGAAGCCTCAGTCCCCGATGGAACCGGCGGCGTCGACGATCGTGACGGGAGTGCCGAGTTCGACGGTACGGGAGACGGTGCAGAGCCGGTCGTGCGACTGCTGCAGCGATCGGGGCAGGGCCTCGCGTGCCTTGTCGCCGTCGGCGCCCTCCGGGAACGTCACGGTGAACTCGACCTTGAGGTTCCGCATCCGGTTTCCGCCGGCCTCGTCCCGGATCTTGTCGCCGGTGACCTCGACGGCGAACCGGGTGGGCTCGGCGCGGCGGCTGGTGATGTGGTCCACGTCGATGGCGGTGCAGCCGCCGATGGCAGCCAGAAGGAGCTCCACCGGCGTGAAGCTGCCGTCCTCACCCGTGCCCATCGGCAGCGATCCGCCGCGGACGTTCCGTACGACGTAGTTCCCCACACTGGTGCGCTCGATCTCCACCGAGCGGAAGGTGTCCTCACTCATGACAGCGAAGCTACCCAGGCGGCCGGGTCCCCGAGCCACCGGCCCGGCAGGCCGGTCGACCCGGGCTGTCGCGGGAAGAGGGAATGCCCTCAGCTGACACGAAGTCCGGCGACGAGGAGCCGGACCAGGCGGCGCGCGTCGTACCGGGGGTCGTTACCGGCGCCGATGCAGAGATTGCCGACGCCGCGCAGCAGTCCGTAGGCGTCCAGGTCGGGACGGATCTCGCCGGCCGCCACGGCGGCGTCGAGCAGCTGGTCGCACACGGGGACCAGGCGGTCGAGGAAATAGGCGTGCAGGGTCTGGAAGGCCGCGGCGTCGGACTGTAGTGCCTCGGCGAGCCCGTGTTTGGTGATCAGGAAGTCGACGAACAGGTCGATCCACCGCACCAGGGCGGTGTGCGGTGTGCCGCTGTCGGCCAGCAGGGCCGGACCCGCCTCGGCGCACGCCTCGATCTGGTGCCGGTAGACGGCCACGATGAGGGCGGCCCGGGTCGGGAAGTGGCGGTAGATCGTGCCCACCCCGACGCCCGCCCTGGCGGCGATGTCGCGCACGGGCACGTCGACGCCGGAGGCGACGAACGCCGCGGAGGCGGCGTCCAGCAGGGCCTTCTCGTTGCGCCGGGCGTCGGCGCGCTTGCGCGGGGCCGCTCGCTCGGCGCCGCTGTCGATCTCGGCCAAACCCGGTTACCCCCGTCACACCACTTGGCATCCGGAACACTGTTCCGTATGTTGGTTATCGGAACGACGTTCCGCTTCGCCCAGCGTACCGGGGCGGGCGGGTCGGCGCCAAACGGATGCACCGCCGCACGTCCCCAGGAGGACAGTCATGCAGTACCGCAGCTTGGGCCGCACCGGTGTGCAGGTCAGCACCCTCGTGCTCGGCGCCATGAACTTCGGCACGATCGGCAACACCACCCAGGAGGAAGCCACCGCCATCGTCGACGCGGCGCTCGACGCGGGGATCAACCTCATCGACACGGCCGACGTCTACAGCGGCGGCCAGTCCGAGGAGATGGTCGGCAAGGCCATCGCCGGCCGGCGGGACGACGTCGTGCTGGCCACCAAGGCGACCCTGCCGATGGGCGACGAGCGCAACCATCGGGGCGGTTCGCGCCGCTGGCTGGTCACCGCGCTGGACAACAGCCTGCGCCGCCTCGGCGTCGACCACGTCGACCTCTACCAGATGCACCGGTGGGACCCGGCGACCAGCGACGAGGAGACGCTGTCGGCGCTGACGGACCTGCAGCGCGCGGGGAAGGTCCGCTATTTCGGGTCCTCGACCTTTCCGGCCCACCGCATCGTCCAGGCCCAGTGGACGGCCCGGGAGAGGCACCTGAGCCGTTACGTGACCGAGCAGCCGAGCTACTCGATCCTGCAACGCGGCATCGAGACCCACGTGCTGCCGGTGACGCAGGAGTACGGCATGGGCGTGCTCGCCTGGAGCCCGCTGGCCTCGGGCTGGCTGTCCGGCGCGATCCGTGCCGGACAGGAGATCACCACGAACCGTTCGGGCTTCATGCGGCAGCGCTACGACATCAGCGTTCCCGAAAACCGGGCCAAGCTGGAGGCCGTGGAGCGGCTGGCCACGGTGGCCGACGAGGCCGGGCTCACCATGATCCAGCTCGCGCTCGGGTTCGTCACCGCGCACCCGGGTGTCACCAGCGCGATCATCGGCCCCCGCACGACGGAGCACCTCCGCTCTCAGCTCGCCGCCGCGGACACCGTGCTCCCCACCGACGTGCTGGACGCGATCGACGCGATCGTGGCGCCCGGCGTCGACCTCGCCGCCCACGAGAAGAACGACACCCCACCCGCCCTGCTCGACGCGGCGCTGCGCCGCCGCTGATCAGTCGGCACCGTCAAGAGGCACCCTAGGGGGTCGTTTCTTGCCCGCTCCCCTGCAGAGGCGTGAGTGCGACCAGGGCTTAGCCGAGTAGCCCGCGTATGGCGCTTGCGAGGTTGGCGAGTCTCTTGTCGGCACGGCGGCGTCTGTGTTTGACCCATTCCTTGCCCTCGGCAGCGACGCCTTCGAGGACGTGCAGGGTGTGACTGAGTCCGGCGGCGTCCAGCGATAGCTCAGCAATCTTGGCTGCGTTCTCGTCGCCTTGGAGCGTCTCGTCATCGGGTTCGGTCACCCGGATGGATATGGGTTCTCCGTTGAAGAGTGTCAGCTCGAAGGTCTGCTGCCGAGCCGCGATCCCGTCGATCCGGACCGCGGCGACGGCGTCGAAGCGGTAGTTGAGGCGCTGGGTGGTGTGGCTCGTGATGGTCTCGAATTCGAGATCGATGTTGATCTGCCGGACGCCGTCGTCGGTGAGCAGGAACAGCAGCAGACGGTACTGGGAGTACCGCCACGGTCCCTGTGGGTACCGGGCCTTCTTGCAGGAAGGAGCCGGTGCCTCGATGAACGCGTGCGCGATCACCTGGCTAGGAAGGAGTCGGTACTGCTGCATGGCTCGGTCGACCAGCACCTTGCGGTCGCCCTCCAACCAAGCAGCCATCTCGGTGTCCGATGGCTTGTCGGACAGCTTGTGGCACCACCGGTGGTACGCCTCCCAACGGGCGGTGTCCTTGTCGTCTCGTTCCGCCTGGTCGTCAACAACCCTGCGGCGTTCGGCGATGATTCGGAACGACGAGCGCACAGCCGGCACCGCGGATACCGCCGTAAGCAGAAGCCAGAATGTGCCGGACAATGGGGCGGTAGTCACGACGGCGGGAACTGCCCAGAAACTCCCAGCGGCGAGGAGAGCCAGTCCTCCCACCCAAAGGACCCAGGTCCTGACGGGAGTGCGCAACTGCTGGCGGTACGCCGTCAGTGTGTCCCGCTCCCATTGCCCTCGGACGTCTCCGACCAGATGTCGAACGAACCAGGCGACCCGGTCGGCCTCGATGCGTTGTTCCCGGTAGAGCTCGACCACCTCGTCGCGGAGGTGCCGTTGGATGCCCGCCGTCTGCGCGAGCCAATACGCTCGGTCGGTTCCTCGCGGGACGTACAGTCGGAAGTACCGGTCGAAGAGACGGTCCACCCGATGAGCAAAGCCATCCGGTGGCGCCTCCCGTCGCCTTTGCTGGGGTGGACGGATCTGTGCTTCCTTAGTGCGCAGCCGTGTCTCGCGGTAGTGCCGGTCTGCCCCACCCACCCAGAATGCGGCCAGCCCGACCAGGGCGGTGAGCAGGCCGAGGTACGGGTCGAGGGGACCGCGCGCCGCCATCAGCACGCTCGTCTGCACCGTGGCAAGGGTGAACACCGCGACACCGGCGCCGACGCGTAGCCAGTCGCGCAGCGGAACAGCGGCGGGCCGCACCGGCAGGGTCCGAGGCTGAGCGGGCGTGGGGTGGAAGAACTTCCAGACCCTGTTGGCCCGGTCGCCCTTCGTGCGCTGCAACTGCGCCAGCGCGACGGACTTCCGCCACATCTCGTCCTGCATCGCACCCTCGAGCAGCGCCTCCAGGTGGCCGTAGATCGCGTCGCGCTGGCGCTGGTTCAACGCGTCGATCTTCTTGACCAGGAGGTCCGTCTCGGTATCGCGGGCCGGGGTCAGGAGCCCGATGATCACCGTCAACCCCGCGGCCCACTCGTCACGGTCGTCGAGGTGGGGCAGGCTGGTGCAGATGGCAAGGAGGCGATCCAGTTCCTCCGCGGGGAGTTGGCGCAGGGTACGTCCGCTCAACAAGGCGATGAGCCGGAAGAACTGGACTTCAGTGGTGACATAACCGCCGGCCACCGCCTTCTCGATGAGCGTGCGCGCCTCGTCACGAACCCGCCCGTCGAGGTAGTGCAAGGCGGCGGCGAACTGCTCCTGAGGATTGGGGTTTGGCGGTAGCCGGTAGAAGTTGATGTCGCCGTGGACGACGCCTGCCTGTACGTCGACGTGCGCATCTCCTTGGGCGACGTTGGTCGCGGTTGGGGCCGTCATCACATGCCCCGCACCACGGCGATGATCGCCGCAAGTCGCGCCGCCAGCTCAGCCACGTCGGCTACCAGGCCCCGCAACCGCTTGAGCGCGACCATCAGGCCACTCTTCTTCTCAGTTGTGCCCGCCGAGACGCATGCCGTTGCCACTTCCAGTTCCGACTCGGCGGCGGCGTAGGTGTCTTCGTCCAGCTGTCCGTCGAGGTGGGCCTGCTTGAGGTGGGTTCGCAGGTCCGCGATACTCGCTGCCAAGTCGATCGGTTGCTCGGCGTGAGCGCCGACGTTGACGTTGCCGTAGATCTGCCCGGCCTGCACCCCGACCTGGGCGTTCCCGGAGGCGATGTTGCGGTTGCTCATGTGCATCATGGGGCTCCCGTCTCGGTCCGCGCCGCCTCGGCTGGCCGGCCCGTCGATGATCAGTTCTTGCGCCAGTGCGGTGGCGAACGCGGCGGCGTGGCGGGCGGCCTTCGGTTGCCAATCCTGTCCGTCGGTGACTGCCTTGCTGCCGTCGGCGTGGTCGCTGATGCCGCGCACCACCACCACGGGCAGGGCACGATTGAGATGGCCCGCCTGGGCCACACCGGCCGCCTCCATCTCGATCGCCACGGCGTCGTTGTAGTGCTGACGGATCCAGCGGGCCTGGTCGGAAATCCCCGAGTCCTGCACCACCTCCCCTGCGGCGATCGGCCCGAAGTGGACTTGGGGTGTTGCGCCTACGGGAAGACCACGACGCCACGCGGTGGACCTGGCGACGTGGTGGGCGATCTGATCGGCCTCGTGGGGGATCTCCCACGCCTTCGGCCGGGCCTTCAAACCGTCGTCCTCGCTGGTGCCGCCGTGGTAGGCGTAGATCTTGCTGGCGACGATGACGTCGCCGAGCCGGACGTTGGGCCACAGACCACCGGCGACTCCCACGAACAGCACAGCGGCCGGGGAGAACTCGGCCATCGCCCGCTCGGCGAGCACCGCGGCCGGATGATTGCCTTTGCCGACCAGCCCCAGTGCGACCCGGCAATCGCTCTGATCGATCCGGCCGACCTCGAAGCGGGTGCCGGCCGGGTGCCGGCGCACCCGTAGGTCGGTGAGCTGGTCGCGGACCGCTTTGTACTCGAGGTTCAGCGCCGTGAGGATCACGACGAGACCGCTGTTCGCGCTCACGCTGTCTCCTTGTCTGCCTGGCCATGGGGTCGGGTCATCGGAGGGTGAAGTGTCGTGCGGGGTCCCGGGCGAAACAGCCGAGCGGGACGCCCCCCTTCGGTCTTGCGACTCGGGCCGGCGGGGACGATGAAGCCGTCCACGCTCTGTACCTTCCGGTAGAAGTTCCGCGGATCGAGCGTCACGCCCCACACCGCTTCGTAGACGTCCTGAAGCTCCGCAATCGTGAAGGTGGGACCGCAGAAGGCGGTGGCGAGCGCCGACCGCTCCAACTTCTCCCGCGCTCGGTCGACACCGTCGGTCAGGATCTGCTCATGGTCGAAGGCGAGCTGTGCGTCACCGGAGAGCGCCTGCGCCACCGGGGTCCAACACGCCTGGGACGCGTCGGTGCCGGCAACGGGGTCGGGTAGCCGAGGGGCGATGGCCAGGTAGGCCGCGGAGACGACCCGCCCTCGTGGGTCACGATCCGGCGCACCGTAGATGCCAAGTTGTTCGAGATGCAACTGATCCGGCCCCAAGCCAGCCTCCTCGGCAAGCTCTCGATGGGCGGCTGCCACGAGGCCTTCCTTCTCGTGGCTGAGGAAGCCGCCGGGCAGAGCCAAGGCACCCTGATAGGGCTCAATCCCACGCTCGATCAACAGCACATGTAGGCAGGACTCCCGCAAGGTGAGGATGACGAGGTCAACCGCAAGGAGAACGGTCGGCGGAACCCAGCGATCGTCAGACATAAATCGAACATAGACTTACTGTCACTCTGACAGGAAGACGGTTGAGTGTCGGATTTCGGCGCTCGTGCAGGCAGGCCGGCTTCTTTCAGGCAGAGCCGACACCACCGCTGCTCGCGAACCCACTTGGACGGCTCCCAACGAGGACCCACCCGCGCAGCTACCCCACTTGTTGGGGCGCGAGGTGCGATCTCGGCACCTGGCGCCTTCTTAGAGGATCAGCGCCGCAAGATCGAGTTCGACGTTCGAACTACGGAGGGCGAAGCTACCGATTTCTCCGGAGGGCAGGAGGATGATCGCCCACTCACCGGCCGGAAGCGGCACGGATCGACGATCACGCCGACCCAACGGAGCGAGGCCGAGAGCGCGATTATGATCTTCTAGGCTTCTTTCGACGCTTGACTACGTTCAGTGGACAGGCGGCATGCTCCGATCACAGGCAGCACCAGCAGTAGAGGTTCTCGCCCGCGTCCCGGGCACGCCGCGCGAGGGCGGCGATCTGCTCGATGACGGGCAGCAGCTCGTCGTCGGCCGGCGGGCCGCCCCACGCCAACTCCTCGATCCTCCCCCACCGGGCCGACAGCTCACGCATCTGCGCGTCGTCGATCGAGGCGAGCGTGTCCCGCGTGGCGGAGTCGATGGACATCAGCCAGGGTCCTTCCTGCTCGTCCCCGCTCCACAGCAGGCCGGAGACGATCGTGTTCACGTCCCAGTCGACACCGCAGACGAGACTCACGAGCTTGCCGAGAATCACCGTGGGGTCGATGCCCTTGAGGTCGATCGCGTCGACAGCCGCGCCGTCGCCGCTGACGGCGACCGGCCCACCGTCGAGGTCCTCCATCAGCCGGACGGCGGCAGCGTCGTCCGCGGCCCGGAAGTAGTCGTACAGCACGCCCATGGCCGGCACTCCACCACGGACGTACGACATCGCCCGGAGATCCACCGCCGCGGGGGCGTGCACGGTCACGCGGCGCCCGGAGCCACCGCATCGTCTTGACGGAGGCGCTGGCGGTCCGGCCCCGCCGTGGCGGCCTGGAACAGCGCGGCCGTCGACCTGAGGTGGGCGGCCAGCTCGGGCGGGCCGCCGACCTCGAACGGCAGCCCGACCGACGCCAGCCGGAGCGCATGCCATTCGGGGGTGTCCGGCGGCGCGAGCCATCGGCAGGTGCCGTCCGGCTGGTCGGTCAGCGTGCCCGGCGGCGGCCCGCCCAGGCGGTCCAGAACCCGGGCGGCCGGCGCGTGGATCACGACGTCGGCCGCGTACGTCGGGGCCATCTGCATGGTCCGGTCGGCGACGAAGGCGGCGACGTCGCCGCCGGGCACGTCCCTCGTGACCGCCCGAGCCCCGGTGGCGGCGGGCCTGCTCACCCGGTCCAGCCGGAAGGTCCGCCAGTCGTCGCGGTCCAGGTCGAAGGCGAGCAGGTACCAGCGCCGCCCGGCCGTCACCAGAGCACGCGGCTCGACGTGCCGGCCCTCGTCGCGGTACCGGAACCGCAGCCGCTCGTGGTTGGCGATCGTCGCGGCGGTGACGACAAGCGTGTCGGGGTCCACCGGCTCGCCGGCCACGGAGAACGGGTGGGCCACGGTGGAGGACGACAGGGTGTCGACCCGGCGCCGCAGCCGGGCCGGCAGGACCTGAAGCAGCTTGCGCAACGCCCGCACCGCCGCCTCGTCCACCCCGGCCACCGGCGGCGCCGCGGCAGTACGCAGCCCGATGGCCACGGCGACCGCCTCGTCGTCCTCCAGCAGCAGCGGCGGCATGGCCGCGCCGGCGGTCAACTGGTAGCCGCCCAGGCCGCCCTGCTCCGCACGCACCGGATAGCCCAGCTCCCGCAGCCGGTCGATGTCACGCCGCACGGTCCGGCCGGACACCCCGAGCCGCTGCGCCAGTTCGCTTCCCGGCCAGAGCCGAGGGGTCTGCAACAGCGACAGCAGGGACAGCAGTCGGGCACGCGCGTCGGACATGGCCGCCATTCTGCCGCTCGGTTAGGACGGAAACTGACCTATACCCGTCCTACCGTCGGCGCAGTTCGTCACCACACGAGGGAGATTCAACATGAACAGCACCGCGCCCGCCGGGTACACGAGCGTCGCGCCGTGGATCGTCACGCCGGACACCGGACAGCTGCTGGACTTCGTCACCGCGGTGTTCGACGGGATCGAGCTCGCGCGGGTACGGCTGGAGGACGAAACCATCGGCCACGCCGAGATCCGCGTCGGCGACACGATCCTGCTGGCGTTCGACACGCGACCGGACTGGCCGGCCATGCCGTCGCTGCTGCGGGTCTTCGTCCCGGACGCCGATGCGGCGACCGAGCGCGCGGTCGCCGCGGGAGCCCGCGTGGTCACCGCACCGGCCACCCACGCCTTCGGTCAGCGGGGCGGCCGGGTGCGCGACCCGTTCGGCAACATCTGGTGGATCAGCGCGGTGGTCGAGGATGTCGCACCCGAGGTGGGGATGCGGCGGCTCGCCGAACCGCGGTACGCCGAGGCGATGCGCGACGCGCAGGAGACCCTGGACCGGGAGCTGAGCGGCCGCACCGACAGCGTCGTCAGCCGACCCCTGATCGGCTGATCGCGGGTGGAGGCGCCGGGCCGGCGCCTCCACCCGTCGTGCCGAATGTCAATCGGGGTCGACGTGGAACCAGTCGCTGACGGCGAGGTCCGCGAGTTGCTGGGCGGTGAAGGGCAGCTTCTTCAGCTCCGGTGGGGCCTTCCAGTATCGGTCGAGCCCCGAGAACTGGGCGACCTTGACCAGTACCCCGTCCGGGTGCCGGTACGCGGCCCACTGGGCGGACCGCTTCGGGGTCTCGTTGCTCCAGCGGGCTTGGACCACCCCTACCTTCACCTGGCCGACGGTCATCAGCTGGCATTTTCCGCGGGGGTAGGGCCAGATCTCCAGCGCCAGGTCGCAGCCGTCACCCTGCCACTGCCGCTGGTTTCCAATTCTGGACTCCGGGGTGTGCACCTCGACCAGCACCCCCCCGGTCTGCTTCCCTTGCCGTACGGTGAAGTACACCTGGTAGATCCCCGACGACGACACCATCGGATCGAGCGGATTCAGTGGGTCGTCTCTCACCACTGTGTATCCGGCGGGCAGGGCGGCAAGGAGATCGTCGAGCATCTCCCGTGCCCGGTTCCTGCGCGCGTCCCACTCCTCCGGCGACAGGTCCGGCGCTCCCAGGTGCGGGCAGGTTGCCGGTGTGCACAGCACGGCACCGGGCGGCAGGGTCGGCGTCGGATCCGCCGTGCTGCCGGATGACGGCTTCGTACCAGCCTGACGGTAGCTGCCTCCGCTGCCCAGCGCGCCGGTGAACCCGACGGCGGCGACAAGCACGACCGCTGTCGCCGACGCGGCGCAGAACGAGACGACACGGCGACGGAACCGGGCCCGGCGACCGGCGATCAGCGCGTCGGTCGTGCTCATCGGCTGGGGAGGACTGGTGGCCGCCATGGTGCGGCGTAGCGCTCCTCGAAGGTCGTCCTCATTCATCGAATTGCCTCCCTGTAGCGGCCAACGTAGGTGCCAGCAGCCGGCGCAGCGTGTCCAGGCCCCGCGCCGCCTGGCTCTTCACGGTCCCGGTCGTGCACTGGAGCAGCGACGCGGTCTCCTCGACGGACAGGTCCTCCCAGTACCGCAGGACCAGCACGGCCCGCTGGCGCGGCGGAACGTCCGCCAGCGCCCGCAAGAGCACGAGCCGCTCCTCCGGCGACTCCGCCGTCACGGCCCTCTCCGCCGCCTCGGCGTTCACCCGTTCCCGCCGCCACCAGCCGCGGCGCCGCTCGTCGAGAAAGGTCCGCAACAGGATCTGCCGGACGTACGCGTCGAGCACCTCGTGCCGGGATGCCCGGTTCCAGGCCAGGTACAGCTTCGTGAACGTGGACTGGACCAGGTCCTCCGCCCGATGCCAGTCGCCGCACAGCAGGTAGGCGGTCCCGCGCATCGCGTCTGATCGTGCCGCGAAGTACGCCGCGAACGCGGCGTCACGATCGCTCATCCGATGCCTCCGATTCTCGAGTCCGGATAGTCACGCGGGGTCCGGCTCGGAGGGTTGCATCAGATGCGAGTTTCAATGTCGCGGGTCGCGGTCAGCGGACGTGGCGACCCTTGCCAGGCGGCTTGCGGCGAGGGCCCGAGCGGTCTGGGCAGCACTGTGCGGACATCGCGCTGCTGACCGGATGGGGCCAGTGCGGGCGTCAGGCGGCGCAGTCCGCTATTTGAGCTTGCGGGTCGACCGGGCCACGATGCCGTCGTACTCGGGATGCTTCTCCAGCCAGCCGCTCAGGAACGGGCAGATCGGCACCACGGTGCGCCGGTTCGCCCGCGCGTGGTCCATCACCGCACGGGCCAGCGTCGAACCGACGCCGCGTCCCTCGAACTCCGGGGCGACCTCGGTGTGGGTGTAGGCGATGATGGTGCCGGTCAGCTGATACGTCACCACGCCGGCCGTGGCGCCCGCCTCGTCCCGCGCCTCGAACCGCTCCCGCTCCGGGACGTCCACCACCGTGAAACCCATTCGCCCATCCAACCATGCCCTGTGCTCGGCGTTCACCTCCGCCGGGCGCGGGCGGTGGCCCGGGCGTTGGCCTTCTCGATGGCTCGGACCAGCTCGTCCCGGTCCAGGTTCTGCGGGTCGTCGACGCCCACCCGGCGGGCCACGTCCTCGAGGTGCCCCGTGCTGGCGTTGGCGTCGACCCCCTGGGCGGTCGGGCGGCTCCTGTCGCGGGAGGCCGGGGTGCCCAGGGCCGCCTGCGGATCCGACGGCCCCTTGTGCTCCTTGGGCTCCCAGTGGTCGCCGACCTTCTCGTGGGTGTGCTTCAACGACGCGTACGCCGTGCGGTGCGCCCGCTCCCCGTCGCCGTAGCTCTCCTCCGCCGCCTCCAGCGTCTTCTTGTACGTGCGGACCGCCTTGTCGTCGGAGCGCGCGACGGTCGACGGCACGTCGTCGCGCATCTGCTCGGCCTGCTCGTGCTTGTCCGGCATGAGATCCCTCCCGTCCGGTCCCCGTTACCGGCCCAGCTCGTTACGGGCGGCGTCGGTGCCGGCCGGGACCACCCGGGAGGCGGTCGCCGACACCATGTCGCGCACCTCGTCGGCGAGTCGGGCGGAACTGCCGCCTGCCGCGCGCAGCTGCTCCAGCCCCATCCCACCGAGGACCACGGCGGTGGCCAGGTAGCCGGCGGTGAGGCCCGCGGCGGCCAACCGGCGCGGCAGGAACGTCTCCAGCAGGCGCAGAACCGTGGTGGAGGCCGCGCCGGCGCCGAGGACCAGGCAACCGCCGGCGGCGGCCAGCAGCACGATCCCGAGCCCGGCTGGGCGGGCCGCCTCGGTCAGTTGCCCGCGGACGGCACGGACCTCCTCGCGGACGACGTCCGCGACGTCCTGCGCCAGACGGTCGGTCGGGCTGCCGCTGTGCCCGTTCCGGCCCGGACGCCCGATCGGGTCGCTCATGCGCGCCTCCCCCTGAGCTGGTGCACGGGCCGTGCGGGTACCCGGGTGGCCGGGTAACACACCGGAGGGGCCGTGTTTCCTCGGTCGTCAGGCTGGCGTGCGCGCGTGAGCGGCGCCGGTCAGCGCAGTCCGGCGAACAGGTCGTCCTCGGGCGTCGGCGCGTCGGTGGTGTCGCGGACCCGGACGAAGGTCTCCACGCCCATCAGCTCGGTGAACCGGTCCTGGCCCAGTTGCAGGAAGAAGATGTTCTCGGCCTGGCTGGCGTGCGCCGCCAGTGATGCGAACTTCTGCCCGCCGTAGCCGCTCGTGTCCACCCAGGTGGTGATCTCCTCGTCGGGCAGGCCGAGCTGCGGCATCTCCTCCGACGGCCCGTCCGGCTCGGGAAACTCGACGCCGATCTCCTTCATGATGCGGCCGAACTCCTCGAAGGCGCTGCGCGGCACGGTGGTCCAGTAGACCTTCGCGGGGATGCCCGTCCGCTCGACGGCGGCCATGGTGATGCGGTGCGCCTGGATGTGGTCCGGGTGGCCGTAGAAGCCGTTCTCGTCGTAGGTGACCACGACGTCGGGCCGGTAGCGCCGGATCAACTCGGCCAGCCGGTCGGCGGCCTCCGGCACCGGCGTGTTCCAGAACGCGCCGGGCAGGTCGTTGGTCGCCCAGCCCATCATCCCGGAGTCGGCATAGCCGAGCGTCTCCACGTGGGTGACCTTCAACGCCTCGCAGCTGGCCGTCAACTCGGCCGCGCGCATCGCCACCACGGCCTCCGGGTCGTGCCCCGGGTCGCCCGGCTTCACCCCGCCGGGCCCGTCGCCGCACCGCCCGTCCGTGCAGGTCACGAGCACCGTCGTGATGCCCTCCGCCGCGTACCGGGCGAGGACGCCACCGGTGCTCGTCGCCTCGTCGTCAGGGTGCGCGTGCACCGCCATCAGGGTCAGAGATCGTTCAGCCACCCCATCACCATACGAGAGACACCTGACGCACTAGCATTGCCGCGGTCCGGGACGGCTGCTGAAACGAGGCGAGATGCGTTGGCTCCGGCAGTTGCTGGGTGGCAGGCGGGTCCAGCTCGATCCGGCGCGGCAGCAGGCGCTGCTGCGGGACGTCCAGCACCGGTACGGCGCGGGCGCCCAGATCCGGTTTGCCGACCAGGTCGAGGCGGTCAGCCGGCTGCTGGCCGACGACGACGGTCTGGTGGTGGCGGCCCGGATCGTGAGTGTGGCCGCCGAGGAGGCCCACGCCGACCTGCGGGCCCAGGCCCGCGACGTGCACCGGCGGACGGGCCGGCGGCTCCTGGTGCACCGCGGGAACTACCGGCCGCTGTGGAAGGAGGCTGGCCGGGCGCTGCGCTGGCCACTGTTCGCGCTGCCGAGCGGCTTCCACCCGTACGCGCAGGTGGCCGCCGCCGTCGCGGTGGTGGGCGGCGGGGCGCCCCGGCTCGACCGGGTGACCGACCCCAACCCGCTGGTGACCCACGTGTTCGAGCTGCTCGACCTCACCACCGCCGGCTGGGAGTACGGCCGGGTGCGAGTGGACACCGACGCGGCCGCGCTTGCCGATCGACTGATCTCGACCGCCGGGCAGGTCCTCGCGGCCATGGACGACCCGCCCCGGCTGCCGCCTGCGGTCCGCGAGCTGATGCGCCGCAACAACACCCTCGACGTGTACGACCCGGCGGGCCCTCGGGTGGTCGGCCGCATCAATCCGGGCGCGCGGATGCGCGAGACCCTCCTGGCCTGACGCCACCGCAGCGGTGCACGCGGAAGTGTCCGAGGGGCCGCGTACCGTCCCTCGCGTGACCGATCGTGGCGACGTCCCACCCGAGATCCTCGATCGGCTCCGGCCCGCCTGCCTCGGGTTGCCGGAAGCCTACGAGGAGCCGGCATGGGTGGGCACCCGATGGCGGATCCGCAAGCGGACCTTCGCCCACGTGCTCACCGTCGGCCCCGACCACCAGGCCGCCTCTGCCCGGGCCGCCGCCAGCGACGAGCCGATCTGCGTGCTGAACTTCCGCTCCCCCGGCGACGAGATCGCCGGGTTGCTCGCCGGCGGCCATCCGTTCTACAAGCCCGACTGGGGCGCCGACGTCGTCGGCATGGTGCTCGACGACGGTGTCGACTGGGCCGAGGTCGGCGAACTGCTCACCGAGAGCTACTGCGTCCTGGCCCCGAAGAAGCTGGTCGCGCTTGTCGACCGGCCGGCCGGGCCACCGCCGGCCCGGCCGGCGCCGCACTGACGCGCCGGATCGCCTCTGGCGCGCGCCCGGACATGCTGCCACGCTGACGGTTGTGTACGACTACGACCTGCTGGTGCTGGGCTCCGGGCCGAGCGGTCAGAAGGCCGCGATCGCCGCGGCCAAGCTCGGCCGGCGGGTCGGCATCGTGGACCGCCGCGACATGATCGGTGGGGTGTGCATCAACACCGGCACCGTCCCGTCCAAGACGCTGCGCGAGGCCGTCCTCTACCTGACCGGCCTGAGCCAGCGGGACCTCTACGGCAGCAGCTACCGGGTCAAGGAGGAGATCACGGTCAGCGACCTGGCGGCCCGGACCCAGCACGTGATCAGCCGCCAGACGGACGTGATCCGCAACCAGCTGGCCCGCAACCGGGTCGCCATGATCACCGGCACCGGGCGGTTCGCCGACGCGCACGCGGTCTGGGTCGACGGTGGCTCCGGCCGCGAGTCCCGGGTGACCTTCGACAAGATCGTCATCGCCGCCGGCACCCGGCCGGCCCGCCCGGACAGCGTCGACTTCGACGACCGGACCATCGTGGACTCCGACGGCGTCATCAATCTTCAGGCCGTGCCCCGCAGCATGGTCGTGGTGGGCGCCGGCGTGATCGGCATGGAGTACGCGTCCCTGTTCGCCGCCCTCGGCACCAAGGTGACCGTGGTGGAGCGCCGCGACCGGATGCTCGACTTCTGCGACGAGGAGATCGTCGAGTCGCTCAAGTACCACCTGCGGGACCTGTCGGTGACCTTCCGCTTCGGCGAGGAGGTCGCCGCCGTGGAGAAGCACCGGACCGCCGCGCTGTGCGTCCTGCGCAGCGGCAAGAGGATCGTCGCCGACACGGTCATGTACTCCGCCGGCCGCCAGGGCCAGACCGACGACCTGGCGCTGGACGCGGCCGGCCTGGCGGCGGACCACCGGGGCCGGATCCAGGTCGACGCGACCTACCGCACCGCGGTCGACAACATCTACGCCGTCGGAGACGTGATCGGCTTCCCGGCGCTGGCGTCCACCTCGATGGAGCAGGGCCGGCTGGCCGCGCAGCACGCCTGCGGCGAGCCGGTCCGCGCGATGCCCGAGTTGCAGCCGATCGGCATCTACACGATCCCGGAGATCAGCTTCGTCGGGAAGACCGAGGAGGAGCTGACCGACAGCTCCACCCCGTTCGAGGTCGGCATCGCCCGCTACCGGGAGCTGGCCCGCGGCCAGATCGTGGGTGACTCGTACGGCATGTTGAAGTTGCTCGTCTCGCCGGACGACGGGCGGCTGCTCGGCGTGCACGTGTTCGGGACCGGCGCCACCGAGATCGTCCACGTCGGGCAGGCGGTGATGGGCTGCGGCGGCACCGTCGACTATCTGGTGGACGCGGTGTTCAACTATCCGACGCTGGCGGAGGCGTACAAGGTGGCCGCCCTGGACGCCGCCAACAAGATCCGCAACATCACCCGGATCGACGGCTGACCGCGATGTCGAGAACTCCGCGGGCGAGTCGCACCGCGGTGCTGGTGTGCCAGGGTCGCGCCGCCGCACACGCCCTGATCGCCCCCGGCCGCTTCGCCGATCCCACCGCCCTGAACCTGCTGCGTCCGGACGAGCGGGAGGCCGTCCAGTGGGTGCGCGAGGGGGTCCCACCCGGGACGTGGCGGCAGCGGATCGACTACGAGACCGTACGGGCCGCCGCCGAACTCATGGCGCCCCGGACGATCGCCATCGACGACGCGATCCGGGCGCACCCGTCCCCGCAGCTGGTGATTCTCGGCGCCGGCCTGGACGGCCGCGCCTGGCGGATGCCGGAACTCGTCGGGGTGACGGTCTTCGAGGTCGACCAGCCGGCCACCCAGCAGGACAAGCGCGAGCGGGCCGCGGGCCTGTCCGGCACGCCGCCCCGGTTCGTGCCGGTCCACTTCGGCCGTGACCGGCTGGCCGCGACGCTGGCGGCCCACGGGCACCGCGCCGACCTCGCCACGACCTGGGTCTGGGAGGGCGTCGTGCCGTACCTGACCCGGGCGGAGGTGGCTGCCACGGTTGCGGAAGTCGCCGCCTGCTCCGCGCCGGGCAGCCGCCTGGTCGTCAACTTCCAGAGCCCCGCCACCTCGACGGCGCTGGGCCGCGTCGTGGCCCGGCTGCTGACGGCGTCCACCGGCCGGTCGAGCGTCTGGGCGAACGAGCCGTGGCGCTCGACCTGGACCTCCGCCGCCATGGCCGCCCTGCTCACCCGCCACGGCTGGACCGTGACCCGGGACGAGGACCTGCTCGACACGGCGCGGGCACTGGCCCTCCCGGTCCGCCGCGGCACGTCGCTGCGCCACAGCCGAGTGATGGTCGCCGACCGACCCTGACACCCGGCACGCCGCCGGGGACGTTCGCGGCGCCGCCGTACAGATGCTTGGCCGGTGGCGCTTGTCGCCAGCCGCCGGCGCCCCACGGATGCGGCCGGATTCTGTTAGCGTGGCCGCCGTGGCCGTCGTACGGGCGTTCGAGCGCGACGATTACTCCCCCGAATATGGACTCGTCGTCCTGCGCGACCCGGGCGGATTCGGGGTGCCGGGCGACGCTGCGGAGTTGCCCCGCGAGCGCGACCGCGGGGACGAGCCGACCGGCACGTTCGCAGGCGCCGGCGCCGGCTGGATCACCTGCCAGGCCGGCGACGGCTACCACGTGGTGCGGCTGGAGCTCCACGACGGCCCGCCGCCGGATGACCACGCGGGCTTCGACGACGTGCTCGAGACGCCCTACCGCGCGCGCTCCGGTGGGCTGTCGCTGACCATGCTGACGGGCGGCGCCGGTCAGACCGACCTCGACCTGGGCGACGCCGGCACCTACCGGGTCCGGGTGGCATGCCGGCGCGGCGACACCGAGGACGGGTTCGGGGACCGCTGGCTGCTCCGGTTCTGGCCCGATCCGGCACCCGCCCCACCGGTCTGGCTGGCACGCGCCCGGCCCGCCGTGGGCCCCGGCTACGACGGCTGGCAGCTCGAACTGCAGTACGCGCCGATGGAGCTGGCCGGCATCGTCAACGCCGCGGCCCGTGAGCACGGCGGGCCGGTGACCGTGGAGCACGTCGACGAATGGTGCCGTGCCCACCAGCGCCCACCGGGCTGGCTCGACGCGCCGCTGTGGCAGCCGCCCCGGGAGCCGCTGACCACCGGCCACGCCGATCTGGACACGCGCAACGCGGCACAGCACGCGGAGGTGGTGGCCCGGCTGGCAGGGCAGCAACGCCGGCTCGACGAGATCGCTGCCGAGCTGGGCGTGCCGCCGGTACGCCGTAGGCGCGACGTGCTGCCGCTGCTGGCCGCCGCCGGCATCCTCGTCCGGGAGGGTCCGGACGGTTACCGCGCCGGGCGGCCGGCCCGGGTGGACACCGTGCTGTCGCTGCCGCCCGACCGGGTGCGGGCCGTCCGGCTGCAGGACGACCGCGCCCGTTACGGCCGCCTCGCCGACGATCTCGAGGCAGTGCTGAGGTGGTTCCCCGGGGCGCCGCTGGAGGTTACCGCCGCGAAGCTCGCCGGGCGGCTGCTGGTGAGCGAGGCGGAGCTGCGTGACGGGCTGGCCTTCGCGGAGCGGACCGGCCTGCTGCACGTCGACGGCGACGAGGACCAACCGCTGCGGCTGTGGCTGGGCCGCCGTTCGAGCGCGGCACCGGCCGCCCGCACCGCGCCGGACGCCACCAAGCCGGCCGCCCGCACCGCGCCGGCCGCCACCAAGCCGACCGCCCGCACCGCGCCCGCGGCGTCGGCCGCCGCGCCGATGAGGGCCGGCCCGGCGCCGAACCCCGGCGGCCCGCCGACCGGAGCCTTCGGGTTGCGCGCGATTGCCCGGTCGACGGGTGAGACGACGCACGGCCGCGCGAGGTTCGTGACGTTCCTGCGGCACAACCGGGAGGAGCGGCCGGGCCCGCCGTTCGGCGCGCCGCCGCGGGCTGGTGTGGTGGAGGCGAACGGCACCGTGGTCGAGTGGCGCGACGGCGGGCGGGTCGAGCTGGCCCGGCTCCCCGCCGCCCACTGGAGCCGGGCGCTGCAGACCAGGCACGGCGTGCTCGTGACGGGCCTCGGACATCCGGCCCGGTTGGTCTCCGCGGCGGGCGAGGTGACCGAGATCGACGAGGTGCGGATGCCGGGCGTGGCGCTGCTGGACGGCGGCAGGCGGGTGGCGGTGGTGGACGCCGAGCACCACCGGCGGGTAATTCGATACCGGCTGCGGGTTGTCGACCTGGCCGGCGGCCCGGTGGAGACCATGCCCTGGCCGGAGGACCAGGTGATCCACCTCCTCGGGGCGTACCGTGGCCAGGTCTTCTTCGGCGACCAGTCGGAGGGCCGGCGGGCGACCATGCGCTGGACGCCCGGCAGCGCGCCGGAGCGGCACGCGTACACCGTTGACCAGGTCGACCCGCTCAGCGGCACCGGAAGCGTGCGGACGGCGCAGGGGGTCGCCGTGGTCAAACAGGATGGGACGACGGTGACCGTACCGGTCGACCTGACGGCCCGGCTCGCGCCCGGAGGCGACCGGCTGTGGAGTGTGCGCCGCGAGCCGCCGGCCCTCACCCTCTTCCCGGTCGAGCCGGGAGCCGGGGCGCAGCCGCAGGTGTGGTGGTTGGCCCAGGAGGACCGACGCATGCCCCAGGGGATGTATCGGGAGCCGATCTGGGAGGACACCGGACACGTGTTGTTCGGCTACCAGCTCTGGCACTCCCCACGTGACCCCGCGGGCGGCGTACGGCTGTCGGTGCGCGACGGCGCGGTCGAGCGGCTACCCGCCAGTGGACCGCCCGGGCAGCCGGCGATGTTCGTGGAGCCGCTGCTCACGCCGTAGCCCTCGCGTCGTCTCGACGCGTGCCCGACCTCGCCGTCGTTGACATGTGACCATTTGGTCACCTATCCTGGTCCCGTGAGCGACGACGACGACCTGGTGTTCAAGGCGCTCGCCGATCCGACCCGACGCGCCCTGCTCGACCGGCTCTTCGTCCGCGACGGCCAGACGTTGACGGAGCTGGAGTCCGAGCTGGCGATGACCCGGTTCGGTGTCATGAAGCACCTGCGCCTGCTGGAGGACGCCGGTCTCGTGGTCACCAGGCGGCAGGGCCGGGAGAAGCTGCACTTCCTCAACCCGGTGCCGATCCGGTTGATCCACGACCGCTGGATCGACAAGTACACCGAGCACCACACCACGACGCTGCTGGACCTCAAGGCGGAACTCGAACGCGACGACCCGAAGGAGAAGTCATGACCACCACGACGACGGCCGGGACAACCAAGGTCTACCGGGTCTACATCAAGGCCACCCCGCAGGCGATCTGGGACGCGATCACCAAGCCGGAGTGGACCCGGAGGTACGGCTACCAGGGCATCGCCGAATACGACCTGCGGCCGGGCGGCGCCTACCGGGCCCGGGCCATCCCCGAGCACCAGGAGGCGGGCATGCCGGAGGTGCCGGTGGAGGGCGAGGTGATCGAGGTGGACCCGCCGGTCCGGCTGGTCCAGACCTGGCGGGCCACGTGGCTGGACGAGCCGGCCACCCGGTTGACGTACGAGATCGCGGAGCGCGGCAACGGCGTCACGTCGCTGACGGTGACCCATGAGCTGGAGGGCGCGCCGCAGACCTTGGCGCAGGTCGCCGGCGAGGTCGAGGGCGCCGGTGGCGGCTGGGCCGAGGTCCTCAGCGACCTGAAGTCGCTGCTGGAGACCGGCAGCCCGCTCTACGCCTGACCCGAGCGCTCGGGGACGCGGGCAGGGCGGCCCGGCTGGTCGTACGCCGGGCCGCCCGTCAGGTCGTGCGGTCAGCCGCCGAGGCTCGCCGCGGCCGAGGCGATGGCGGCGGCGAAGTAGCTGACCTGGGTGTAGACACCGGGGTAGTTGGGGCGGGCGCACCCGTTGCCCCAGCTGACGATGCCGACCTGGATCCAGGCGTTGCTGGCGTCGCGGCGGAACATCGGACCGCCCGAGTCACCCTGGCAGGTGTCCACGCCGCCGCTTGCGTAGCCGGCGCAGATCTCCTCGGCCGGGATGATGTCGCCGCCGTAGTTGGCGCTGCAGGTGGCGTCGCTGACGAACGGCACGGTCGCCTTGAGCAGGTACCGCTGCTGCCCGCCCCCTTCGGTCGCCGCGCCCCAGCCGGCGATCGTGAAGGTGCCGTTGTCGTAGGCGGTGGTGTTGGCGATCTTCAGGGTGCTCAGGCTGGTGACCGGGGTGGCCAGTCGGATCAGCGCCCAGTCCTTTCCACTGCCGTTGTAGCCGGGCGCCCGGTAGACGTAGTTCGACCGGACCGTGATCCGGCTGGACGACTGGAGGTCGACCACGCCCAGGGTCGCCGTGATGCTGGTGTTGGTGCCCGTACGGCCGACGCAGTGCGCGGCGGTGAGCACCAGGCGGGGGCTGTACAGCGCGCCGCCGCAGCCCATCGAGAGCCGCACCATGAACGGGAACTCGCCCTGCGCGGCGCGGGTGCCACCGACGACGTTCGGCGTCACGGGACCGGGATCGGCGACGGCGGGTGCGGCGAGAGTGAGGCTGCCCGCGGTCACCGCGGCCAACGCGGTGGCCAACAGGCCGGTGAGGGTGCGCCAGCGAACCATGAGTTCCTCCGCATCAGGACCGGTGCGCCTCGGGGAGCGCACCTGATTCGAGATTGCGGACAGCATATTGATATCAATAGATTGGCCGGCCATACTCTTCGGGTCGTATCGCCCCGATATGCACACCCGTCAGGGCGCCAGGCGCTTCTCGAACCAGTGGTGCGCGTAGGGCTCGTCGTTGTACGGCTCGATCTCCTCGTAGCCGGCGGCGCGGTACATGGCGATCGCCTCGGTGAGGTTGCGGTTGGTGTCCAGCCGGACGGCGGTCCAGCCACGCTCGGCGGCGTACCGCTCCAACCGGTCCAGCAGCCGCCGGCCGACGCCCAGCCCACGGACGCCGTCGGACACCCAGACCCGCTTGATCTCCGCGGGCGCGCCGGCGTGGAGCTTGACCGCCCCGCAGCCGACCGGCTCGCCGTTGAGGGTGGCGAGCAGGAACACGCCGGCGGGCGGGACGAGTTCCTCGTCGCGGACCGGCTTGCTGAGTGCCGGGTCGAATCCGTCGTCGAAGCGCTGCGCGATCTCGCGGGCGTACGCCCGCACGCAGGCGCGGGCCCGGGGCTCTGCCGGCGGGCAGGGCTCGACGACCACCATCGAGCCGACGAGCAGCCGCTCCACCTCCGCCATCGCCGTGACGAGGCGCTCGCGGCGGCGGTCGCTGAGCGGTTCGAGGATGGACCGGGCCAGCTCGTCGGAGCGCTCGTCCAGCTCCGCCCACTCCGACCGTCCGGCCGGGGTGAGCGTGGCGACGCGTACCCGCCCGTCGCCGCCGGCCCGGTCGGCCGGGCCGACGGTCACGAGCCCGTCGCCCTCCAGGGTGCGCAGGAGCCGGCTGAGGTACCCGGAGTCCAGCCCGAGCCGGGCCCGCAGAACCGCGACCTCGGCGCCGTCGGGGCCGATCTCCCACAGCAGCCGCGCCTGGGCGAGGGGCCGGTCGCGGGACATGTACTGGTCGTCGAGAGCGCCCACCCGTTGGGTGACCGTCCGGTTGAACCGCCGCACGGTGGCGATGAGCTCCGAGTTCATATGCCTGACTTTAGTCAGGCTTCATCGCCGGCCGCCGGCACCCTGGCGTGTCCCACGAGGTGGAACACCGGCTGAGCTGGCGGTAGGGGTTCGGGACGCCTCCCCCACGGCCGCGGGATTCAGCGTGCCGACGGGGAGGCCACGGTCTCGGTCGTGTCCTGGCGTTCGAGGTGCTGTTCGTGCACGCGCAGAGCGACCGTCGTGGCGTCCAGCAGAGGAGTGGGTACGCCGAGCGCACGGGCCCGCGCCGTGAGGTCGCCGAAGATCTGCTCGGCCTCGGTCGGCTGCCCGGCGACCAGATCCCGGTAGAGCGAGGCGGTGTCGGCCGAGCCGGGCCGGGTCATGAAGGCCCGGACGGTGTCGAGGGTCTGCTTCGGCACCGGATACCCGGCCGCTGCGGCGACGGCGGCGGCCTCGGCGGCGATCTGGGGGCCGAGGCGGTCGCCTCCGGGGACCGCGACGGCGTCGCCCACCGAGCCGCGTACCAGGGTGTTGAGGGCGCCGAGGGTGCTGATGAAGACCCACTTGTGCCACATGGCCGCGCGGATGTCCGGCGAGACGCGCAGGTCGAAGCCCGCGCCGGACAGCACCTCGGCGATCTGCGCGACGCGCGGCGACGTGCCGCCCCGCTGTTCGCCGATCACGATCTCGGCCAGGGCGCCCAGCCGGACGATGTCACCCTCGGCGTCGAGCGTGGTGAGGACGCGGACCACCCCGCCGAGCACGGCGTCCGCACCGAACCGCTCGTTCAGCGCGTCCATGTGCGCCATGCCGTTCAGGAACGGGATCACCGTGGTACGCGGACCGACCGCGGCGGCGACGTCGTCGAGCGCCGCCGGCAGCGCGGTGGCCTTCACCGAGACGAGGACGATGTCGTAGTGCCCGTCGACGTCGGCCGCGGTGAGCAGCCGCGGCGCGAGCACGGTGTCGGTCCCCAGGCCGGTGATGCGCAGCCCGCGCCCGCGGAGCACGTCGGCGCGCCGGGACCGGACGAGGAAGGTGACGTCCCGGCCGGCCTGCTGGAGCTGGGCGCCGAAGTAGCCTCCGGTCGCGCCCGCCCCGACGACAAGAATCCTCACTGCTGGACCTCTCCTCCGGCGTCTCGTGGTTGACGTGTGCTGCGGAACGGGACGCGCCGTGGCCGCGCTCCACCACGGCGGCCACGCGTCAGGCGGCGAGCTGCGCGCGCAGTCCCCACCGGTCGATCTGGATCCAGTACTCCGCGATCCTCCCGTCGGCGACGCGGTACACACAGCTGGTCACCTGCGTGACCGGCCGGCCGGTGGGGGCGATGCCGTCGACGGTGCCGACGTGGACGCCGTTCTGGGTCCAGCGCGCGTACACCTTGTCGCCGGATCCGAACAGCTCGTCGATCTCCAGGCGGAACGGCCCGTAGGCCGCGAGCATCTCCTCGACGTGCTCGGCGTACTCCCGCGGGGTGCGCGTGATCGTCGCCCGATCCTCGGCCTGCACCTGGTGGGCGATCACCGTGGGCGCCATCAGCCGGTCGGCCTGGCGCGGATCGGCTCCCGATCGGACGACCCGCAAGAAGTCCCGCACCACCGAAACCGGATCATGGCTCATGCGTCGATTCTGGTCGACGGGGTCGTTCCGGCAAGGGTGGCGGTGCGATCTGTGTGTGTCGTCACCAGCCGAGGCGGAGATCGGCCGGCGGCCGGCGAGGCGTCGTGGCCCGCCGGCCGTTGCGGCGTCGTCGTTGCCGGGCGGACCGCTCAGGTGGCCTTGATCGGCTTCGGCGTGGTCTTCGAGTCCAGCCAGGTGTTGATGAGCTTGGTGAAGTCGCGTCCGGTCTGCTTGTTGACGAAGGCGATGAACGACGCCCGGTCCTGCTGGGTGTTGCGCTGGTCCTGCACCCAGGCGCGGGCCAGCGCGAAGAACGCCTTGTCGCCCAGCTGCCGGTGGATCTCGTGGAGCATGGCCTCCGGGCACAGGTAGACGTTGCCCTCGGCGAAGTTCTTCGGGTTGGGCTTGCCGGGCGGGCCGAGCTTCTTGCGCATGGCCGCGTCGGCGTCGCGCAGGTAGCGGTCCAGGCTCGCGTCGCTGAGGTGCAGGGTCTCCTTGGTGTACAGGTCCTGGGCGTACTGGGCCCAGCCCTCGTTCAGCCACAGGTCGGTCCAGGTGGTCGGCGTGACGGAGTCGCCGAACCACTGGTGGGCGTACTCGTGCAGCAGGTCGCCGCCCCAGCGGTCGCGGCGGGCCTTGGTGTTCTCGATCTTCCGGCCCATCGTGATCATCTGCTGGGTCTCCATGCCGGACGCCGAATCCACCACCACGACGCCGCCGGACGGGAACGGGTAGGGCCCGAACTTCTTCTCCAGCCAGGCCAGGTACTGGGGGGACTTCTTCAGGTACGGCAGCAGCTTGTCGTCGGCGCCCTTGCGGTACCAGAAGGTCAGCGGAACACCCCGGGGCCCCTTGGCGGTCAGCTTCTGGTACTTCCCGACCGCCAGGGTGGTCAGGTAGGACGCGACCGGGTCGGCGCTGCGGTAGGTGAACGTGGTCCCGGACTGGCCGGCCGGGGTGCCGCTGGCGATCGCGGACCAACCCGCCGGGACGGTGACCCGGATGTCGTAGAGGGCCTCGTCGGACGGCTGGTCGTTGGCCGGGTACCAGGTGAAGGCCCCGAACGGCTCCTGCATCGTCCAGAGGCCGCCCTCCTTGGTGACGGTGAGGCCCAGGTCCTCCACGTCCTTGCGGTGCGACGGCATCGGCGTGGTCTTCGGCGTGCCGTGGTACTTGACCACCAGCGTCACCGGCTTGTCGGCGACGACCGGTGCGGTCACGGTCAGCTTCTCCTTGGCGACGGCGCCGGTGACCGTCGTGCCGTCCAGCGTCACCCCGTCGACCTGGTAGGGCATGAAGTCCAGGACCAGGGCGGGAGCGTCCTTCGTGGGCCGGATCCGCAGGGTGGCGGCGCCCGTGAGGGTCTTCGTCGCCGGCGCCCAGTCCAACGCCAGGTCGTAGTGCAGGACGTCGAGCGCGTCGCTGCCCCGGGCCGGGTAGATCTTGTCGGCCACCGGCGTCGAGCGCCCGGCCTGCCAGGCGGTGTAGTCGACGGCGGGCGCGGTCGGGCTCGGCGTGGTCGTGGGGGCGGACGGGCCGGCGGCCGGGGCGGCCGGATCGCTGGTGCACGCGGTGGCGAGCAGCGGTGCGAGGAGCAGGGTCAGGGGTACGCGGCGACGCATCAGCGCACCATACGGCAGAGATCCACTTCCGTGGGGGCCCTCGCCGGTTGGCACCTTTTGCGGCTTTGCCAGATTGGCACAACCCCTCTGGCCAGCGGGCGCGTTCGGCAGCAGGATGAGGGCGAGGCTCTGATGGGGTGGTTCCCATGGTCAGCACCGACCAGACAGTCCACAACTTCCGCCAGTTCCCCGTGGAGGCCCGGCGGTCGGCGGAGGCCGCTGGGGAGGAACGTGACAAACGCCTGCGGGCGGTCACCACGAAGCGCAGCCGCAGGGCGGCGAAGCTGTCGGCGGAGGCGAGCCAGCGGCTGCGACGCCTGCTGGGCGACGACGACTGGGCGCAGCTGCGCGAGTTGATGCGGCAGGAACGGATGACCGTTCGTGACCTGCTCCAGCCGCCCGAGGGGTTGACGACGAGCTACGACGCGCTGAACCGGGCCCGGCGACGGAAGGCCAAGGCGTTCCTGCGCAGCCGGGACATCCGGCGTGAGGCGATCGTCGCGATAGCGGCCGACTACCACGAGGCGTTGGGCGACGTGTTCGCCGCCGACGAGAACGTCGGTCCCGGGTTCCACCTCGGGCACCACCTCGACAAGTGGTTGAGCCTGTCCCCCTTCCACGACCGCGCGCTCCCCTGGGGTGTCTTCGAGCCGGACGACGGCGACGACCCGCACCGGTGGGAGGTCTTCCGGCCGCCCTTCTTCGGGTTCAACTTCGGCTTCGTCCCGGTGCGCAACGACAACTTCGTCGTCGACCGCGTCCACACGCTGAACCCCTCGGTCGGGGACGTCGGCATCTCGATCACCATGAAGGACGATGACGCCGGCGACTTCGACTACGCGTCCGGCGACGGCTTCAGCGCCATCGCGTTCGCGTTCGTCCCGCCGACGACCGGCCTGGTCGAGGTGCTCATCGACGCGCAGTGCGTCGAGGCGACGCACCGGCTGGACACCACGGACGAGTGGGGCTGGTCCAACTCCCGCACGACCCAGCAGAACTTCCTCATGCTCGACGTGCTGCACCCGAACGTGGCCGAGCCGTCGTACGCCGCGATGTCGACGCTCGACGAGACCACCGACGACGACGAGAGTTTCCACCAGGAGAAGCTGACCCGCGGCACCCACTACTTCGCGCAGCTGTTCAGCGCGGGACCGGTGCCGGCGGGCCAGTCGGTGATCGTGTGCGCCGGCACGCGCTCCTTCGACATGAGCGGCACCAATGACGTGTCCATCGACAGCACGTCCGACTTCCGGTGGTACATCAGCTCGGTCGAGGTCCGCGTCTCACCGTGAGCGGCTAGTGCTCCGCGACGCCGTCCAACCGGACGCAGCAGGCCCCGGGACGCGGCGCGAGGCGGGGCAGCAGGTCGGTGCGTCCCGCGCCGTCGACCAGGCCGGCGAGGAACGCGTGGTTGAGCCCGCACACCAGGGCGGTCTGCCGGGCGGCCAGGACGTGGAACGGGCAGTTGCCCAGCAGCACCTGGTCGTCGAGCGCCTCGGGCTCGAAGCCGAGGCCGGCGAGCGCGGCGACGAGGTCCTCGCCGGAGTCGCGTACCCGTGCTCCGATCTCCTGGCCGCGTCGCCGGGCGTGCCGCCGCGCCGCCTCGGGGGCGTCGTGGGGGTCGTCGGCGACCGCGTCGGCGAGGATCTCGGCGATGAGTTCGTAGCGCCGCTCGGGAACGGTGATCGCCACGCCGTCGCCGATCGCCTCGTAGACCTTCGGCGTCCGGCCGCGGCCCCGGGGCTGGTCGGCCGGCGTCCCGTAGTGGGCCCGCAGCAGGCCGGACTCGACGAGCTTGTCGAGGTGGAACGCCGTGAGGTTGCGGGACATCCCGTGCGCCTCGGCGGCCTCCTCGCGGGTGACCGGGTGGTCGGCGCGGCACACGTAGTCATAGAGCGCCCGTCGGGACCGGTCGACGAGCGCGGCCATCGCGTTCCAGCGCTCCCCCGTGCTCATGCCGAGAGGTTATCACCAATGAAGGCTATTGAAATTCGGGGCGCGGTGAGGCAGCATGATCGCTATCACCAATGAGCGTTGGTGAAAATCTCCTGGGGGTTCCGAGTGAGTGTCAGCGCGCTACGAGTGCAGCACCAGCGTCCGGGCCGCGACCCGGCCGCCGCGGAACGGGCGGCGGCGGAGTTCCTGGCCGCGCTCGGCGTCGACCTCTCCGCCGACGGGCTCGCCGACACGCCGGGCCGGATGGCCCGCGCCTACGCCGAACTGCTCACCCCGCGCGAGTTCCAGCCGACCACCTTCGCCAACGACGAGGGCTACGACGAGCTGGTGCTGGCCCGGGCCATCCCGATCCGGTCGGTCTGCGAACACCACCTGCTGCCGTTCGTCGGCGTCGCGCACGTCGGCTACCTGCCCGGCGAGCGCATCCTGGGCCTGTCCAAGCTGGCCCGGGTGGTCGAGCTGTTCGCCCACGGCCCGCAGGTCCAGGAGCGCCTCACGAAGCAGATCGCCGACTGGCTGACCGGCCAGCTGCGCCCGCGCGGGGTCGGCGTGGTCATCGAGGCCGAACACCTGTGCATGACGCTGCGCGGCGTCCAGGCCGTCGGCAGCAGCACCATCACCTCCACCCTGCTCGGCACCCTGCGCGACGACCACCGCTCGCGCGCCGAGTTCTTCACCCTGGCCGGGGTCGGCCCCCGCTGATCGACGTACCCCCGAAAGGAGCTGGACCGATGTCGAAGACCGGCACGTTCGTGATCGTGGGCGCCGGGCTCGCCGGCGCGCGGGCCGCGCAGACGCTGCGGGAGGAGGGCTTCGACGGCGGCATCGTCGTGATCGGCGACGAGCCGGAGCGACCGTACGAGCGGCCACCGCTGTCCAAGGGCCTGCTGACCGGCGGCGCCGAACCCGACAGCGTGTACGTGCACGACGCCGGGTGGTACGCCGCGCACGACGTCGACCTGCGCACCGACACCCGCGCCGTCGCCGTCGACCGTTCCGCCGGCGAGGTCCGGCTCGCCGACGGCCAGCACCTCCGGTACGACAAGCTGCTGCTGGCCACCGGCGCCACGCCCCGCGACCTGGCGGCACCCGGTGTCGACCTGGACGGGGTGCTGCGGCTGCGCACCCTCGCCGACAGCCGCCGGATCGCCGCCGCGCTTGTCGACGGCGCGCACCTCGTGATCATCGGCGCGGGCTGGATCGGCCTGGAGGTCGCCGCGGCCGCCCGGCAGCGCGGCGCCACCGTCGACGTCGTCGAGACGGCCCCACTGCCGTTGCGCCGCGTCCTCGGCGACGAGATCGCCCGGGTGTTCGCCAACCTGCACCGGGACCACGGCGTCAGCTTCCACTTCGGCGCCGAGGTCCACGACATCCGCGGCACCGGTCGTGTCGCCTCGGTCCGGCTGGCCGACGGCACCGACCTGCCCGCCGACACCGTGGTGGTGGCCGTGGGCGTACGGCCGAACACCGAGCTGGCCGAGGCGGCGGGCCTCACCGTCGAGAACGGAATCGTCGTCGACGCGTCCCTGCGCACCGCCGACCCGGAGATCCACGCCGCCGGCGACGTCGCCAACGCCTACCATCCCGTGCTGCGCCGGCACCTGCGCGTCGAGCACTGGGCCAACGCCCTGCACGGCGGCCCGGCGGCGGCCCGCGCGATGCTGGGGCAGGCGGTCAGCTACGACGACCTGCCCTACTTCTACACCGACCAGTACGACCTGGGCATGGAGTACGTCGGACACGCCCCGCCCGGGGCGTTCGACCGGGTCGTCGTCCGGGGCGACCTCGCCAAGCGCGAGTTCATCGCGTTCTGGACGGCGCGCGGTCGGGTGCTCGCCGGCATGAACGTCAACGTGTGGGACGTCGTGCCGTCGATCCGTCGGCTCGTATCCGCAGCCGATCCGGTGGACCTCGACCGGCTCGCCGACCCCGACGTGCCGCTCGACGAGCTGTAGCCGCAGGCGGCCGGAAGGCAGCCGGTCCGTTCGGGGCACAGGACGTCGGGCAGGATGGACCTCCGCCTCGCGGGGCGGGAGGACAACGGAGGGGCCAATGAGTATCGCCAGCGCACATGCCGCCGCATTCAGGCGGGAGGTGTCGACGGAGCGTCAGGTCTGGACGCTCCTGGAAGACGACTCATACATCGCCCCGCACAAGCCGGACGGCACGCGGGCGATGCCGTTCTGGTCGAAGGGGTCCCGAGCGAAGCTGGTGGTGGACCAGGTCGCGGCCTACCACGGGCTGACGATCGTGTCATGTGCCTTGGACCCCTGGCTGACCGACCTGTTGCCGTGGCTGGCGGAGCAATCCGTGCTGGTCGGCATCAACTGGAGCGGCGAGCGGGCACTGGGATACGACGTGCCTGCGAAGGACGTTCGTCACTGGTTCGACCCACCTGGTGCCGACGTTCAGCGCGACTGAACTTTCGCCAGCGGCACGGGCAGCTACCGGCCCGGCGTACCTGCGCCACGCTCCTGGCCGACCTCGACGTCCACCCGCGAGGCTTGCCACCGTCGGGAAGATGTCCACGTGGCAACGGGACAAGAGAACGGCAGGTCCTTCAAGCGCGAGGCGCCCGGGTTGCGACCCGCGCACCAGGCCGGAGAAAACACCGTGAATGACGACGAGCTCGCAACCTCCCTGGCGGCCCACCTGGGCCGGCTCACCTTCGTGGACCGGTCGACCGACGAGGTGACCGCGCTACTCGTCGACGCGGCCGCCGCGTGGGGCGAGGCCCAGGGCTTCCGGGTGTACCGACGTGCCGCGAGTGTCGTCCCGCTGCCCGCCCCCTACCAGAACCGGCACTCGGTCGTAGACGTCGCCTGCGCCCGTCTCGCGGGTCGTCCCATCGTGATCGAGGTGGACCGCACCGATCGCCGGCGCACGATGGAGAAGCTGCTCGCCGAGGCCGACGCCGGCCGGGTCGCTCTCTGGGTGCGCTGGGGGCCGGGCCCGTTCGCCGCCGCGCCGGCGCCCATCCGCCTCGTCACCTGCGAGGTCGCCGTGCGCCACCATCGGCACTCGCGATTGCCGAGCCGCCCGGCGCCGCACCACTCAGCGCCGGGCAGTACGGCCGTCGAGCCGGTCGAGCTGCCGCTCACCGCAGAGTGAGCGCATAAGCCGGCGCGAGGTGAACGTGAGCTTTCGGCCGACGAACTCGTGCGCACTCCGCCTGATCGACGCCGAGCAACGCGGGAAGGACCGCCACGAGTAGACCGAATTGGATCTCGGTTAGGGTCAGGCGGTAGCCGGAGGCGTCGGCCGCGTCACAGGGAGTCCTTGGATGAGCACGAGTCCGTCATCGAGGCCGGCCCTCCATGCGGGGCCGGCGGTGGCGCCGGTTCCCCGGGAAGGCACGACACCGCCGGTCGGCCGTGGCGGGAGGCACGCCGCGACGTACGCGCACCGCGGGTCGTCCGGGATGGCGCCGGAAAACACCGCGGCCGCCGTCGAGCGCGCGATCGCCGAGGGCGCCGACTACGTCGAGACCGACGTGCAGCTCAGCGCCGACGGGGAGCTGGTGATCATCCACGATGTGACGCTGGCCCGCACCACCGACGCCCGGCGGGCGTTCGCGGACCGCCCGCCCTGGAACGTGCACGACTTCACCCTCGCCGAGCTGAAGAAGCTCGACGCCGGCGGGTGGTACGCGGCCGAGTTCACCGGCCAGCACATCCTCACCCTCGACGAACTGCTCGACCTGCTCGGGGACCGGGTCGGGCTGAACCTCGAACTGAAGTCCCCCGCGGTGAATCCCGGCCTGGCGCGGGCGGTCGTCGCTCGGCTGCGGCGGCGTCGCGACTGGATCGCGCCAGGCGCCCGTCCGCGGCCGCTGATCGTCGGTTCCTTCGACGAGCAGGCCCTCCGGGACGTCCACACGCGGCTGCCGGACGTCCCGGTCTCGCTCATCACCTACGACGTGCCGGCGGGCGGGAAGCTGGCGGACCTCGCCGGGTGGATCTTCTCCGTCAACCCGGACATCCGCCGGCTGCGGCCCGAGGACGCGGCCCGTGTCATCGAGGCGGGCCTGGCCCTGGTGCCGTGGACGGTCGACTCGCCGGAGCTCTGGCGGTGGGCCCTGGACCTCGGCGTCGACGGCATGATCACCAACTACCCGTCCGCCCTGAAGGACCTGCTGCACGGCCGCGGCCCGGTGCGCGGCGCGGCGGGCGTGGCCATCGAGGACATCCGGTGCCACTCCCCCGGCGAGCACGTCGTGCTGCGCAACGTCTCCGACCAGCCGGTGGACGTCGGCGGCTGGTACCTGCGCAACCAGGCGTCCGACCGGATCATCGTGGGCGACGGCCACGTCATCGCACCGGGCGGGCTGCTGCGGGTGCACACCGGCCCGGGCACCGACGACGCGACCGCCTACCACGACGGGCGTGCCACCGCGTTCTGGAACAGCACCCACGGCGACTCCGCCGGGTTGCACCGCGCGGACGGCGCCCTCGTCGACCTGTACGCGTACGTCATCTGAGCCGGCGGAGACACGAAGGGGGGCCGGCTCCGCCGGAGCCGGCCCCCCTCAAGACCCGCTGGTCAGCTGACGGACTTGTTGTAACTGTCGATCGCGGGCTTCACGCTCGCCGCGGCGTCCTTCATGGCCTGGTCGGCCGGCTTGCTGCCGACGATCGCCGCCTCCAGGCCGTCCTCGGACGCCTTGCGGGCCTGCGGCATCACGCCGAGCAGGCAGCCGGCCGACGCCACCGACGGCGGCAGGGCGTGCAGCTGGTCCACGGCGGTCTTGAACTGCGGGTACTGCGCCACCCAGTCCTTGTCGATCTGCTCGTCGAGCGCCTTGGCGTTCACCGGCACGTACCCGGTGCCCGTGTGCCACTTGGCCTGCTGGCTCGGGCTCGCGGCGAACTTCACGAACTCCCAGGCGGCCCGCTTCTCCTTGTCGCTGTGCCCGACGCCGTTGATCCACAGCGAGGCGCCGCCGATGATCGGCCCGCCCGTCGCCGAGCTGCTGGCCTTCGGGTACGGCGCGGTGAGCACGGTGAACTTGCCCTTGGCCGCGTCGATGTAGCCACGCATGGCGCCCGTGGACTCCAGGTGCATCGCCACCGTGCCGGCCTTGAAGGCAGCCTGGGCGTCGTCGGTCTTGCGGCCGGTGTTCGTGGCGTAGCCGCCCTTGACCAGGTCCGCCCACCACTGCGCGACGCGCACGCCGGTCTCCTGGTCGAACTGCACCTTCGTGGCGAGACCCTTGCGGCCGTTGCCGTTGTCGCAGTACTCCTTGCCGTCGGTGGCGATCAGCTGCTCCACCAGCCAGCCGTAGATGGCGGCGCCGAAGCCGTACTGGACGGTCTTGCCGCCGGCGTCCTTGACGGTCAGCTTCTTCGCCATCTCCCCGATCTCGTCGAGGTTCTGCGGCGGCTTCGTCGGGTCGAGGCCGGCCTTCACGAAGGCTTCCTTGTTGAGGTAGAGCAGCGGGGTGGACGTGTTGAACGGCATCGACTGGAGCTTGCCGTCGATGGAGTAGTAGTTGGCGATGTTGGGTTCGATGTCGCCGGCGTTGAACTTGTCCTTGTCGATGAACTTGTACATCGGCACGGTCTGCTTGGAGTCGACCATGAAGCGGGAGCCGATGTCGTAGATCTGCACCAGCGCGGGGGTGTTCTTCTGCTGCACCGACGCCTTGTACTTCGCGATCGTCTCGTCGTAGTTGCCCTGGAAGATGGCCTTGACCTCGACCTTGCCACCGCTCTGGGCGTTGAAGTCGGCGACCAGCTTGTCGATCGCCGCGGCGTTGGCGCCCTTCATCCCGTGCCAGAACTCGATGGTGGTCTTGTCGGTGGCCTTCTCGAGCACCTCCGCGCCGGGCGCTTCGAGGGCGTCCTTGCCGGAATCGGTGCCGGACCCTGAGCCACCGCACGCCGTCAGCGCGGCGGCGGCGACCAGGGCGACGAATGCCGTCATGCTCCGGCGGAGCCTGGGTTGTCTCACGGGTTTCTCCTCTTTGAGAATTAACGCAGCGCGCCGGCGGTGAGGCCGCGGACGATGTAGCGCTGGCCGAAGAGCACGACGGCCAGCGTGGGGAGCAGGGACAGCGCGACGCCGGCGAGGACGAGGCCCGGCTGGGCCACCTCGGCATCGTTGAGCTGCGAGATGCCGATCTGCAGGGTCTGGTAGTCGGAGTCGCGGATCAGGATCAGCGGCCAGAAGTACTGGTTCCACGCCGAGAGGAAGACGTAGACCCCGACCGCCGCGATCGACGGCTTGGACAGGGGCACGATGACCCGCCACAGCAGGCGCCAGTGGCCGCACCCGTCGATCACCGCGGCGTCCCGCAACTCGGTGGGGAACTGCAGGAAGGCCTGGCGCAGCAGGAACGTGCCGAACGCCGAGGCGAGGAAGGGCAGCACGAGGCCGAGGTAGGTGAGGTTGCCCCGCGCCAGGCCCCAGCCGGAGACGGCCAGGTAGTTGGGGATGATGATCGCCTCCCACGGCACCATGAGGGTGGCGAGGAACAGGGCGAAGGTCGCCGCCTTCGCCGGAAGGCGAAGGAACGCGAAGGCGTACGCGGCCAGGATGCTCGTGACGATCTGGGCCACCGTGATGACCCCGGCCTGGACGGCGGAGTTGACGTAGAAGCGGCCGAGCGGCACCGAGTCGAAGACGTCGGTGATGTTCTTCCAGTGCAGCTGGTGCGGCACCAGCGCGGGCGGGTAGGTCGCCAGGTCACCGGGACCCATCACGGCGCCGACGAAGCCGTAGTAGATGGGGAACAGGACCGGGATCGCGGCCAGGCCGAGCACGACGTAGACGGCGATCTGCCCGAAACTGAGCTTCTTCATCGATAGTGGACCCGCCGCTCGAGGATGCCGAACTGGACGGCCGTGCAGCCGAGCATGACGATCAGCAGCACGACGGCCTGGGCGCTGGCTGATCCGAAGTCGGAGGACCCGAAGGCGAACGCCTTCTCGTAGATCGAGTAGACAAGCGTCGTCGTGGCCTGGTCCGGGCCGCCCTTGGTCAGGATGTGGATCTGCCCGAAGCTCTGAAGCGCGTGGATCGTGGACACCACGACGAGGAAGAACAGCTGCGGAGAGAGCAGCGGGACGGTGATCCGGGAGGCCAGCCGCCAGCCGGTCGCGCCGTCCAGCCGCGCCGCCTCGACCACCTCGGGTGAGATCGCCGCAACGCCGGCGGAGAGCACGAGGACGTTGTAGCCGAAGTTCATCCACACCGTCGCGGCGGCCACGGCGGGCAGTGCGATCGACGGGTCGGTGAGCCAGTTGACCCGGTCGATCCCGAGGGATCCGAGCACGCCGTTCGCCACGCCGATGGCCGGGTTGTAGATGACGGCGAAGACGACCGACGCGGTCGCCACCGAGAAGGCGAACGGCAGCGCGAACGCGGTGCGCAGCACCCGTACGCCGCGGATGCGCGCCTCCAGCAGCAGCACCACGACCAGCGCGCCCAGGACGGCCGGTACCACGGAGAACAGCGTGAACAGGCCCGTCGTGGCGAGCACCTTGCCGAACTCGGCGGACAGCATCTCCCGGTAGTGCTCCGCACCGACGTACACCGACGGGGCGCCGAACAGGTCGTTGCCGTGCACGGACAGGTACAGGGTGCGCCCCAGTGGCCAGAACACGAACAGCGCGAAGACCACGACCGACGGCGCCAGCAGCAGCCATCCGAGACCGGTTTCGGTGAAGCGCGCCGGTTTCCTTCGGCGGACGGTGGGGCGTGTGGACTCTGTGGTCGGCGCGCGGTCATCCGGTGGGGCGCTGACGGTAGGCGGGGGCGGCACGGCAGCACAGTATCGAAAGAAATCCTTCTCCGCAGGACCCGGAGCTGGAAGTTCTTTCCGGTGGCGGTCCCGTTCGGCGGCGCGGAGGCCGAGTGCCCGGCATAATGCCAGGTGGCCCAGGGACGTGAAAGGATGAGCGATGAGGCTCGGTCTGCACTACTGGAACTTCTCCACGCCCGCCGAACCGTCGGAGATGGCCGCGACCCTGGCGGAGACCGCCCGGATCGCGGAGCAGGCCGGGGTGTCCGCGTTCAGCGTCATGGACCACTACTTCCAGATGGAGTTCACCACCTCGGCCGAGGAGCCGATGCTGGCGGCCTACACGACCCTCGGCTACGTGGCGGCCAGGACCGAGCGGATGACGCTCGGCGTCCTGGTCACCGGCGTGATGTACCGCTATCCGGGCCTGCTCGCCAAGATCGTGACCACCCTGGACGTGCTGTCCGGCGGGCGGGCACGGCTCGGCATCGGCGCGTCGTGGTACGACCGTGAGCAGCGCGGGCTCGGTGTGCCGGTCGTCCCGGTCGCGGAGCGCTTCGAGCGGCTGGAGGAGACGTTGCAGATCTGCCTGCAGATGTGGAGCGACGACAACGGCCGGTTCGACGGCAGGCACTACCAGCTGGCCGAGACGCTGAACGTGCCGGCGCCGGTCAGCCGGCCGCACCCCCCGATCATGATCGGCGGTGGCGGCGAGAAGAAGACGCTGCGGCTCGTGGCCCGCTACGCCGACGCGTGCAACCTGTTCGGCAACAGCCCGGCGGAGGTCGCGCACAAGCTCGACGTGCTGCGGGAACACTGCGTCGCCGAGGGCCGGGACTACGGCGGCATCGACAAGACCGTGCTGGTCATGCGACCGCCCCTGCCCGACGTCGACGCGTTCGTGACCGAGGTGGCCGAGTACGCGGCGCTCGGCGTGACCGAGGTGCAGACGATGCCCGACCGCCACCCGGTGGAGTTCGCGCGGGAGCTGGCCGAGCGGCGGGTCGCCGCGCGGCTCGCCGAACTCGCCTGATCCCCAGGGCCCGACCGCCAGCCGGACGCCGGTGGTGCCCCGCCGGTCGGCGGGGCACCACCGGCGACTAGTTGCCGCCCTGGTCGTGCGGGACGGTGACGGTGACCGTGCAGCCGACCGGCCGTCCGATCTCGTCGTGACCGGCGTACGTGAGGGAGTAGACCCGGTCCCCGCCGTTGCCGGCCCGCTCGGCCCGCAGCTTCCCGCTGGTGTCCGGCGCGCCGGTGGCGAAGTCGCTGACGTCCGCGGCGTCACCCCCGGTCACGCCGGTCAGGGCGAACGCGTTCGGGCCGAGCACGCCGTCGCGCAGGTCCACGGTCACGTCGACGTCGACCAGCTCGTGGTTCGGCGGCCACAGGACCGGTCGGTCCACGGCGCAGTCGAGCTGCCGTACCGGCAAGGGGTTCGCCAGGGTGGCGGTGGCGTGCCCGATGGTCGCGGTGAGCCGGGCGCCGGCCTCGTAGTACATGTGCACGGTCCGGCCGTCGAAGTAGAACGTCGGCGCGGCCGAGCGGCCGAGGTCGGGGGCCGCGGTCATCGAGTCGTGCACGACGCCGAGGTGGATCTCCTGGTCGAAGCCCTCCCCCACGTCCACCGCGTGCATGTTGCCGTCGGCAGCGTGGTAGATCACCAGGTTGCGGTCGTTCCAGCGCAGGAAGAACGGCCCCGAGGCGTTCGGGCCCTCGTCGCCCTGCGGGGTCACGATCGGTTCGGGCTGCATGGTCCAGGTCCGCGCGTCGTTGGAGACCGCCCAGCGGATCCGCCGCGACACGGGCCCGGTCGGTCCGGGCAGCGCCGCGGTCGGGTTGTCCATGAAGAGCATCAGGTAACGGGTGCCCAGGCGCGGCACGGACTGCTCGAACACCCGGGCGTAGGACGTCTCGCCCCCGGTCGTCTCGTTGCGGCTGACCGCGGTGCCCCCGTAGCTGAAGTGGATGCCGTCGTCGGAGGTCGCGTACCGGGTGATGGAGTTCTCGCCGTGGAAGTAGAGGAACAGCTTGCGCTCGCCCTCGATCCACACGGCGTGCGGCGAGGAGATGTGGCTGACCGTGGAGTAGTGGGGCAGCCAGGTGTTGCTGACCAGCGGGTTGGCGTCGTACTCGGTCCACGGGCCGTCGATCGAGTCGGAGTACGCCAGGGCGATCCCGCCGGGACGCTCGTGCGGCGCGTAGTAGAGGTAGTAGGTGCCGAGCGGGTTGGGGAAGTAGTCGGCGGCCCGGATGACGCTCGGGAAGATGAACTCGTTCGTCGGGTTGTAGGCGAGGGCGCTCTTGTCGAACGCGGTGCCCTGGTAGGTGAACTGCGGGAAGTCCAGGCCGGGATCGGCGGTGGCCGGCGCGGCGCCGGCCAGGGCGGCGACGAGCAGGCCGGCGCCGGCCGTGGCCAGGACGGCGCGGCGGGAGGACGGGACGGGTGCCTTCGTCATGCGGCTTCCTCTTCTGTCGGTGCGATCGGACGCGGTGACGGTTCGCGCGCAGCGCAGGATGACTCTCAGTAAGAAAGCAGGGAGGATCGATCGGCGGACGCGTCGTGGCGTCGCCGCGCTAATACGTATTAGCATCTATGTTTCTCGAATGTTGCTCGGTCGGCGCCGCTTCTGTCAAGAGGTGGCCCGGCGCGGCGCCGAGCCAGCTCGGGCGCCGACCGTTCCGGCGGGCGCTGACTCGCTAATGCGCATTACTTCAGCGGGTTCATGCCGCCGAAATCTTCCGGCCACCCCTTGACACACGCCGGTCAACCCGCCAGGCTCCTTCCCAACGCCGAGCGCTAATACGCATTAGCCGCACCGGAAGGACCCGACGTGACCGCTCCCCCCAGACGCGTCACCCAACGTGACATCGCGCGGATGGCCGGTGTCAGTCAGGCAACCGTGTCGCTGGTGCTCAACAACCGCACCGACGCCGAGGTCCGCATCGCCCCGGAGACCCGCGACCGGGTGCTGCGGGTCATCGCCGAGACCGGCTACGCCGCCGACCCGGTGGCCCGCCGCCTCGCCTCGCGGTTCAACCGGATCATCGGCGTCTTCACCTACGAGCCCGCCTTCCCCAGCGGCAGCCGGGACTTCTTCCACCCGTTCCTGCTCGGCATCGAGGAGTACGCCGAGCGGGTCGGCTGCGACCTGCTGCTGTTCACCAGCGCGCCGGTCGTGGACGGCCGGCGGCGCATCTTCCACCACGACAACCGGCTGCGCCTGGCCGACGGGTGCATCCTGCTCGGACGCGAGATCCCCGGCGCGGAGCTGCAGCGGCTCAACGGCGACGGATACCCGTACGTCGCCGTCGGGCGCCGCGACGACGCCGGCGGTCCGGTCCCCTACGTGGGCGCCGACTACGCCTCGGCGGTGGCCCGGCTCGTCGAGGCGGCGCTGCGGCACGGCCACCGCCGCCTGACGTACGTGGGCATGGGGTCGACCGCCGAGTCCTCGCAGGACCGGCGCCAGGGCTTCGGCGCCGCCGCGAGCACCGCCGAGAGCGCCCGCCAGGTGTCCGCGGCGCCCGGGGCGGCCGACGCGACCCTCGACGATCTGCTGGCCGACGGGAGCACGGCGGCGTTCGTGGAGGACTTCGCCACGGCGGTGGCACTGGAGGCGGCCGCCCGCCGGCGCGGCCTCACCGTGCCCGGCGACCTGTCGATCGTGACCCTCGGCGACCCGACCGTCCCCGTCCCCACCGACGTCGTGTTCACCGGGTTCCGCATCCCCCGCGAGGAGATGGGCCGGCAGTCGGTCGAGGTGCTGACCGGCGTCATCGACGGCAGCGCGGGCGGCCTCCAGCAGCGACTTCTCCCCTGCGAACTCGTCGAGGGCAGCACCCTCGGCACCCCTGAACCGGCGGTCGACCGGCGCTGAGCGGCCGGCCGCGCAACTGGAAGGAAGCAAGTGGTCATCATGCGTGCGGACGTCCTCGTCGTCGGGGGCGGACTGGGCGGTGTCGCCGCGGCGCTCGCCGCGGCCCGGACCGGCCGGTCGGTCATCCTGACCGAGGAGTTCGACTGGCTCGGCGGGCAGCTCACCAGCCAGGCGGTCCCGCCGGACGAGCACTCCTGGATCGAGCAGTTCGGCGCCACCGCCAGCTACCGGGCGCTGCGCGACGGCATCCGCGACTACTACCGTCGCCACTTCCCGTTGACCGAGCGGTCCCGGGCCTGGACCGACCTCAACCCGGGTGCGGGCTGGGTGAGCCGGCTCTGCCACGAGCCGCGGGTGGCCGTCGCCGTCATCGAGGAGATGCTCGCCCCGTACCGCGGTTCGGGCCGGCTGCGGGTGCTGCAGCCGTACCGGCCGGTCGCCGCGGAGACCGACGGCGACCGGGTGACCGGCGTGACGCTCGCACACCGCGACCGGGACGAGCGGATCGACGTGGTCGCGCCGTACGTCCTGGACGCCACCGAGACCGGCGAGCTGCTGCCGCTGACCGGCACCGAGTACGTCACCGGATTCGAGTCCCGGGCGGAGACCGGCGAGCCGAGCGCCCCGGCCGAGGCCCAGCCCATGAACATGCAGGCCGTCTCGGTCTGCTTCGCCATCGACCACGTCGACGGCGACCACACCATCGACCGCCCGGCGGGATACGACTTCTGGCGCGACTATAAGCCCGACTTCTGGGGCGACCGGCTGCTGTCCTGGAAGTCGCCGCACCCGCGCACGCTGGAGATCGTCGAGCGCAGCTTCACCCCCAACCCGGACGACGACCCGTTGAGCGTCAACGCCGACCAGCGGGTCAACCCCGGTGACGGCAACCTGTGGACGTTCCGGCGGATCGCCGCGCGGCGCAACTTCGTCGACGGCACGTACGGCAGCGACATCACGCTGGTCAACTGGCCGATGATCGACTACTTCGAGGGTCCGGTCATCGACGTGCCGAACGCGTCCTGGCACCTGTCCAAGGCCCGGGAGCTGTCGTACTCGGTGCTCTACTGGCTGCAGACCGAGGCGCCCCGGCCCGACGGCGGCACCGGCTTCCCCGGCCTGCGGCTGCGCGGCGACGTGACCGGCAGCGCCGACGGGCTGGCCCAGGCCCCGTACATCCGCGAGTCCCGCCGGATCCGCGCCGAGTACACCGTCGTCGAGCAGGACCTGTCCCTGGCGGTGCGGGGTGAGCACGGCGCGGTCAGCTACCCGGACGCGGTGGGCGTGGGCATGTACCGCATCGACCTGCACCCCTCGACCGGCGGCGACAACTACATCGACGTCGGCTCCTGCCCGTTCGAGATCCCGCTCGGCGCGCTGATCCCGCAGCGGATGGAGAACCTGCTGCCGGCCGGCAAGAACATCGGCACCACCCACGTCACCAACGGCAGCTACCGGCTGCACCCGGTCGAGTGGAACGTCGGCGAGGTCGCCGGCCTGCTCGCCGACTTCTGTCTGGCGCGGGGCGAGTCCCCGCGTGCGGTCCGCAACACCCCCCGTCTGCTGGCCGACTTCCAGGACCGCCTCACCGCGGCCGGCGTGGAACAGCGCTGGCCGCGGATCGCGGGCTACTGAACACACACCCCCGGTGAGGAGAAGATTGTGAGAGCAGGAAAGGCCCTGCGCGGCGTCGCCGTGGCGCTGGCCGGCGCGCTCGCCCTGACCGCCTGCGGCGGCGGTGGCGAGTCCGCCGACAGCGGCCCCGCGAAGCTGCGGATGACCGTCTGGTCGGCCAACGAGGCGCACCTCAAGCTGTTCAACGAGATCGCCGACGAGTACCGCAAGAGCCACCCGGACGTGGCGGAGATCAAGTTCGACCCGCTGCCGTTCGACAACTACACCACCACCCTGACCACCCAGATCGCCGGCGGGAACGCGCCCGACCTCGCGTGGGTGTTCGAGAACTCCGCCCCCGACTTCGTCGCCTCGGGCGCGCTGCTGCCCCTGGACGACACGCTCAAGAAGGCCGAGGGTTACCAGTACGACGACCTCTCCCCCGCCACGCTCAAGCTCTGGCAGAACGACGGGAAGCTCTACGCGTACCCGTTCTCGACCTCGCCGTTCGGGGTCTTCGTCAACACCGACATGGTCAAGAAGGCCGGGCAGAAGACCCCGGCCGAGCTGATCGCGGCCGGCCAGTGGACCTGGGACAACGCCCTGACCACCGCCGCCGCGGCGGCGGCGAAGTCCGGCAAGGCCGGCCTGGTCATCCGCGACTTCGACTACAAGGGCTGGGACAACCTGTCCACCTTCTGGACCGGCTGGGGCGCCCAGGCGTGGAGCGGGGACGGCAGGACCTGCGGGTTCAACAGCCCGGAGATGGTCGAGGCGATGACCACCCTGCACAAGGCCACCTTCACCCAGAAGGCGCTGCCCGGCCCGGGCACGACGGCCGACTTCTTCGCCGGTGACTCGGCCATGACGATCACCCAGATCTCCCGCGCCTCGCTGCTGAAGGACGGCGGCTTCGGGTGGGACCTGGTGCCGCTGCCGGCCGGCCCCAAGGGGAACTACGCGGTGGTCGGCCAGGCCGGCCTCGGGGTGATGAAGAAGAGCCCGCACGCCAAGCAGGCGGCCGACTTCCTGGCCTTCTTCACCAACCCCACGAACTCGGCGAAGCTCGCCCAGTTCTTCCCGCCGCCGCGGCAGTCCCAGCTGACCGCCGAGACGCTCGCCAAGACGAACCCGAAGCTCAAGCCGGAGCAGCTGCAGAAGGTCGTCATCGACGGCATCACCAACGGCGTCGTCAAGCCCAGCCACGCCGGCCAGGCCGAGCTGAGCCAGCAGGTCCGCGCCGGCCTCGACCCGCTGTGGCAGCCGAACGCGGACGTCAAGGCCGTGCTCGACGGCGTCTGCGCCAAGATCCAGCCGCTGCTGGCGAAGTAGGGCTGAGGACCATGACCCAGACGGACACCAGGGTGGGCCCGGCGACCGCCGGGCCCGCCCCGGGCCGGGCCCGGCCGTTCTGGACCACCCGCCGCCGGGACCAGCTCACCGGTTACCTGTTCATCGCCCCGCAGCTGCTCGGCAGCGCCGTCTTCGTGATCCTGCCGCTGATCCTCGTGGTCTGGTACAGCCTGCACGAGTGGAACGTGCTCGCCGGGACCTTCGACTTCGTCGGCACGGACAACTACCAGGCCCTCGCCGACGATCCCAACCTCGGCGCGGTGCTGCGCGCCACCGGGCTGTTCTCGGTCGGCCTGGTGGTGCTCAACCTCGGCCTGGCGTTGCTGCTGGCCGTGCTGCTCAACCAGAAGCTGCGGGGCACGATCCTGTTCCGCACGCTGTTCTTCTCCCCCGTGGTGGTCTCGCTGGTGGCCTGGACCATCGTGTGGGGCTTCCTCCTGCAGGACAACGGCGGGGTGAACAGCCTGCTCGACACCCTCGGCGTGGACGGGCCGAACTGGCTGCGCGGCGAGGGCACCGCGATGGTGTCGGTCGTCGTCGTGCAGGTGTTCAAGAACGTCGGCCTGAACATGGTGCTGTTCCTGGCCGCCCTACAGGGCGTGCCTGCGGACCTGTACGAGGCCGCCGAGGTGGACGGGGCGAGCCGGATGCGCCAGTTCTGGCGGATCACCGTGCCGCTGATCAGCCCGACGATCCTGCTCACCTCGATCATCACCGTGGTCGGGTCGCTGCAGGTCTTCGCGCAGATCGCAGTGCTCACCCAGGGTGGGCCGGGCACGTCGACGACGGTGCTCGTCTACTACCTGTACCAGCAGGCCTTCCAGTTCCATCACTTCGGCTACGGCGCCACGCTGTCGATCGTGCTGTTCGCCATCGTGCTCGCGCTCACGGTGCTGCAGTGGCAGATGCGCAAGAGGTGGGTCTTCCATGAGTCGTGACCTGTCGCGGCGGACCAAGCTGGTGCTCTACGGGGTGCTGCTGGTCCTGGCGATCCCGTTCGTCTTCCCGACGTGGTGGATGGTCACCTCGTCGCTGAAGCCGGTGGCTGACATCTTCGCCTTCCCGCCGGACCTGCTGCCGACCAACCCGCGGCTCGACGCGTACCGGCGGGTGTTCGAACTGCAGCCGTTCGGCCAGCAGTACCTGAACAGCCTCTACATCGCGCTGCTCGTCACGGTCGGCACCCTGGCCGTGTCGGCGCTGGCCGGGTACGCCTTCGCGCGCATCCGGTTCCGCGGCCAGAACGTGCTGTTCCTGGTCGTCCTCGCGGGCCTGCTCATTCCCAGCGAGGTGACGATCGTGCCGCTGTTCCAGATGTTCTTCAAGCTCGGCCTGGTCAACACCCACTGGCCGCTGATCCTGGTGCCGATCTTCGGCGCGCCCAGCGTGCTGGCGACGTTCATCATGCGGCAGTTCTTCATCAGCCTCCCCGGTGAGCTGGAGGAGGCCGCCCGGGTCGACGGGCTCGGCCGGTTCGCCACCTTCTGGCGGATCGCCCTGCCGCTGTCGCGGCCGGCGCTGGGCGCGGTGGCCATCTTCACCTTCCTGCACAGCTGGAACCTCTACCTGGAGCCGATCGTGTTCCTCTCCTCGCCGGAGAAGTTCACCCTGCCCCAGGCGCTCACCCAGTTCGTCGACGCCTACGGCGGCCCCATGTGGGACGTCCAGCTGGCCGCGGCGTCGATGACCGCGCTGCCGGTGCTCGTGGTGTTCGTCATCGCGCAGAAGCAGTTCGTCGAGGGCCTCGCGCACACCGGTCTCAAGGGATGACGTCACCGGTCGTCGGCATCGACATCGGCGGCACCAAGACGGCGGCGGCGCTGGTCGACCGGGGCGGGCGGGTGCGGGAGCGCCGCGAGGCGCCCACACCCGCCCGGTCCGGGCCCGAGGCCGTGCTGGACGCCGCCGCGCGGCTGGCCGCCGACCTGCTCGGCGCGGCCGCCGGGCCGGTCGGTGTGGGCACGGCCGGCACGGTCGACCCCGCGACGGGCAGCATCCGGTACGCCACCGACAGCCTGCCCGGCTGGACCGGCACCCCGGTCGCCGACGCGCTGGCCGCCCGGCTCGGTCGACCCGTGCGGGTCACCAACGACGTGAACGCCGCCGCGCTGGGCGAATGCTGGGCCGGCGCCGGGCGCGACCACGCCCACGTGCTGCTGGTGGCCGTCGGCACCGGGCTGGGCGGGGCGCTCGTGCGCAACGGCCGCGTGGAGGCCGGTGCCCGTGGCGCCGCCGGCGAGGTCGGGCACCTGCCGGCCCCGGGCGCCGAACGGCTGCGGTGCGGGTGCGGCCGGCACGGGCACCTGGAGGCGATCGCCTCCGGCAGCGGGCTGGCCGCCGCGTACGCCATCGAGACCGGAACCGAGGTCACCGGCCGGACCGTGGCGGACCGCGCCGCGGCCGGGGACGCGGTGGCCCGGCGGGTCGTGGACCGGGCGGGAGCCGCCCTCGGCGCGGCCCTGGCCGGGCTGGTGGCCCTGCTCGACCCGGACGCCGTCCTGGTGGCCGGCGGCGCGGCCGGCGCGCTGCTGCCCGCCGCGTCGGCCGCCTACTCCGCCGAGGTGCCGGCGGGCTGGGCCGACGTCCCGCTGCGGCCCGCCGCGCTGGGCGCCGACGCCGTCCTGGTCGGCGCGGCCCGGCTGGCCATGGACAGTCACGACCTCGAAAGGACCAGGAGCAGGTGAACGTGCTCGACGACCTGGCCGGCGGGCTGGTGGTGTCCTGCCAGCCGCTGCCCGACGACCCGGACGACCCGATGCGGGACCCGTACGTCCAGGCCCGGGTGGCGGCCGCGGTGGTACGCGGCGGCGCGGTGGCGGTCCGGGTCAACGGACCGGACGACATCGCCGCGGTGCGCCCCGCCGTCGACGTCCCGGTGATCGGGCTCTACAAGCACGGCACCGAGGGCGTCTTCATCACCCCGACCGCGGCCCACGCCCTCGACGTGGCACTGGCCGGCGCGGACATCATCGCGATCGACGCCACCGACCGCCCCCGGCCGGACGGCCGCACCTTCGCCGACACGGTCCGCCTGATCCGCGAACGGACCGACGCGCTGATCCTCGCCGACGTCGCCACCGCGGCCGAGGGCGTCGCCGCCGTCGAGGCCGGCGCGGACGCCGTCGCCACCACGCTGTCCGGCTACACCCCGGCCAGCCCACCGACCGACGGGCCCGACCTCGGGCTCGTGGCGCGACTCGTCGCACAGCTGTCCGTGCCGGTGATCGCCGAAGGGCGGTACCGCACCACGGAACAGATCGGCCGGGCCTTCGAGGCGGGTGCGCACGCGGTGGTGATGGGCAACGCCGTCACCTCCCCGCTGTGGATCACCCGCCGGCTCGTGCCGGCCACCCCCCGCGCGGCGAGCGCGCCGGAGAAGAGGGAGTGAGCATGAGAAGACGTACCCTCCTGGCCACCGGCGTGGCCGGGCTGGCCACCGTGGCCGTCGGCCGGCCCGCCGTCGCCGGGCCCGCCGACCGGCAGCCGACCGTGGCGCTGGTGCCGCTGGACGACCGGCCGGTCAACACGTACGCCCCGCAGATGACCGCGGCGAGTGCCGGCGCCCGGGTGCAACTGCCGCCGCGGGAACTGCTGGGCCGCTTCTTCACCCCCGGCGACGGCGCCGCCATCGCCCGCTGGCTCGGCGCCACCGACGGCGTCGACGGGTACGTCATCTCGGTCAGCATGCTCGCCTACGGCGGGCTGATCGCCTCCCGCACCGCCGCACCGACCCTGGCCGCCGCCCTGGACAACCTGGCCGCCGTCCGGAATCTGCGCGCGACCCGGCCGGAGGCGGTGATCGAGGTGCACGACACCATCCAGCGCCTCGCGATCACCAGCACGGGCACCGAGCTGGACCGGTACCGCGACGCGCTGGTCAGCTGGGCGAAGCTCTACGACCAGGTGGTGAACCTCGGGCAGGAGGCGCTGCGGGCCCAGCTCGACGCCGTGCGGGCGCAGATCCCCGACCAGGTCGTCGAGGACTACCTCGCCGCGCGGGCCCGCAACCACCAGGTCAACCGGCTCATGGTCGAGTGGGTCGCCGACGGCACCATCAGCCACCTCGTGCTCTCCGAGGACGACACCGCGCCGGTCGGCCTGGCCCGGGCCGAGCGGGTGGAACTGGAGGCGCTCGTCGCCCGGCTCGGCGTCGAAGACCGGGTGGAGATCTTCCCCGGGGCCGACGAGGTCGACGCGCTGCTGGTCGCGCGGGTGATCGCGGCCGGCACGACGCCCACCTACCGCGTGGAGTACGCCGGCGTCTCCGGCGAGAACTGGACCGCCCAGCTGGAGGGCATCCCGTTCGCGGAGAACATCCGCCGGCACGTGGCCGCCGTGGGCGGACGGGTCGTGAGCGGTGACGCGGACATCGTCCTCGCCGTGAACACCCCCTCGGCCGCACCCGGGCAGCGGGCCGCCGACCTGGACGCCTTCGTCGGGCGGATCGGCGCGCTGCTGGCCGCCGGCACCCCGGTCATCGTGGTGGACCCGCTCATCGTCAACAAGGCCGACCACGACCTGGTCGCGCGGATGGAGAGCGGCCTGGACCTCGCGGCGCTGCTGTCGTACTCGGGGTGGAACACCGGCGGCAACGCCCTCGGCCTGGCGCTCGGGCACGGCACCGCCCGGTGGGCGTACCTCCGCTCCTCGGGCAGCGGGTTCGGGGTGCCCGAGCTGCGCGGGCCCGGCCAGGCGCACGCCGAATATCTGCTCTACCGGTTCGTCAAGGACGACCCGTGGAAGAACGTCGTGCAGGTCGAGGCGTACGCGCACGCGCGGGCGCAGGGGTGGGACCCGCTCGCGCTCACGCCCGAGCAGAAGAGCTACTTCGACGGCTGGGTGAGGGAGCGGCTCGTGCCGCTGACCGAGCGGTACTTCGCCGACCACTTCGCGGGGCACCGCATCGTGCTGGGCCGGCGGGGCGCGAAGACGTTCACGGCAACGTTGGCGGGCTTCGAGTCGGCGCGGGTCGAGCTGCCGTGGGACCGGCTCTTCGAGGTGATCCTGGAGCCCCGGCTGCGGTTGTCCTGACCGGAGGGCCGGTCGCGCCGGGTCTCACCCGCCGGCGCGACCGGTCCGGTGCCGTGCCTGTCGGGGCTCAGCCCGCGCGCTCGCGGTGCGGGCGCGGTCGGTGCTGGCCGTCCTCGCGGTCGATGCGCAGCTCCCGTTCGAGCTCGCCGATGACGGCGCGCAGGTCGTCCAGCCGTTGGGTGAGCGCGATCCGGTCGAGCTCGTCGGGGATCCCGTCGCCGTCCTCGTCGTAGTCCGGCGACAGCCGCTCCGTCATCTCCAGCCGGCGGGCCTCCTCCATCGAGTTGACGATGACCGCGATGAGGATGTTGAGCAGCAGGTTCACCGTGATCAGCACGTAGCTGACGTAGTAGACGAGAGTCCACGGCGAGACCGCCATGCCCTGCTGGAGCAGATCCGGCAGGGTCTCCAGCGACAGCAGCACGAACAGCGTCAGCAGCGAACGGCCGATGTCGCCGTACTGCTCCGGGTACCGCTCCCCGAAGATCAGCCAGCCGGCCATGCCGTACACGTAGAGGGTGACCGCGGCCAGGGCGAGGAAGCCCGCGACACCGGGCAGGCTGCGCCAGAGCGCCGCCACGATGGTGCGCAGCCCGGGTGAGAACCGCACCAGCCGCAGCACCCGCGCGACCCGCAGGAACCGCAGCACCCCCGAGTCACCGTGCAGGCCGGGAATGAAGATGCTGGCGATCACCAGGAAGTCGAAGACGTTCCAGCCGTGCCGGAAGAAGTCCTGCGGCCGGCGGCCGAAGGCCAGCACCCGGATCGCGATCTCGACGACGAAGACGAGCCGGAAGCACCACTCCAGCCACCGCAGGGCCGGGTGCGCCGCCCCGAGGTCGCGGTAGGTCTCGAAGCCGAGCACGACACCGTTGAGCATGATGACCACGACGATCACCACGTCGAAGGCGCGCGAGTCGGCGATCAGCCGGCAGCGGTCCGCCAGAGCGGACCGCCCGACAGGCGGTGCGCTTCGTTGCCTGGGCAGGCCGGGCGGCCTCACCGCCCCTGCCCGCCCAGGCTTCCACCGGAACCGTCGGGCTGAGCGGGTGCGCGGTGCCGGGCAAGCATGCCGACAAGCCTAGAGGTGCGGCGGGTTCACATTCGTCGCCGTCCCCTGCTGACCCCGTCCGCGTTCGCCCATCGCCCGGCGTCAGGATGCCGCTTCGATGATGCGCAGGTCGCGGTCGGCGCCGTCGCCGAGCGCCCGCAGCGCCTCCTGGTAGGCGGGGGTCTCGTGGGCGGCGAGCGCGGCGTCGACGCTGTCGAACTCGATCAGCGTCGTGCGCTCCAGCCGGCCCGACTCGAACGCGTACGACGGCAGGCCGCGCGCCAGGAACGTGCCGCCGGCGGCGCTCAGTGCCGGACCTGCCAGCTCCGCGTACGCGGCGACCTTCTTGTCGTCGCTGATGGACCGGTAGGTGGTGATCCAGTAGGCCTTGGGCATTGTCGCTGACTCCCGCTCATCCGGTCGGGCGCTCCCCTGCTGGATTGCCCTACGAAGGGTAACGGTCACCGACGGGCGCTCGGTCACGCCTCGGCGCCCCGGTCCACCGGACAAGCCTCCGTGACCCTGCCCGACCAGCAGCGCAGCGCCGCGACGCCGCGCCGACATGCCGCACCCACCACTCGGGAACACTGGTCACCCTTCCCGAGTCGGCTTGCCGGTGGCCGAGCGGGGCAGCGCCGTGACGATGACGATGTCCCGGGGCAGTTCGGCGCGGGTGAGCCGGTGCCGCAGCCACTCCCGGAGGCTGGCCTCGGTCAACGTGCGATCTGCGCGCACCTCGACCGTGGCCAGCAGGCGCTGGCCGAACTCCTCGTCGGGTACCGGCCGCAGCGCGGCGTCCGCCACGTCGGGGTGGCTGGTGATCGCGGCGGCAACGGGGCCGGGGTACACGTTCTCCCCACCGGAGACGATCATGTCGTCGACACGGCCGTCCAGCAGGAGCCGGCCCACCAGGTCGAGGTGGCCCAGGTCGCCGGTGGCGAGCCACGCGCCGTCCGGCTGCCATCCGCTGACCTGCACCTCGCCGACGTGGCCGGGTGGGAGGGGCGCGCCAGCGCGGTCGACGACCCGCAGTCGTACGCCGCGCGGTGCCCGGCCGACGGTGCCGGGCGCGGCTCGCAGGTCGGTAGGCGTGGCCATCGAGGCCCAGCCTGCCTCGGTCGTCGCGTACATGTTGAAGACGCGGTCGCCGAAAAGCCCGCGCAGTCGCTCGCCGAGTTGAGCCGGGAGAGGGGCGGCGCCACTGATCACCGCCCGCAGGTGGCGGAGTGGGGGGCGATCGGTCACGGGGAGATCGCACATCCGCCGCAGCTGGATGGGCAGTGCGACGAGCAACCGGGCGCGGTGTTCCTCGACCGCGTCGAGGATGTCCTGCGGCCCGCGGCCGCTGACCAGCACCACCGGCCCGCCGAGGGTCAGGCCGGCCGCGAGGTACGTCAGCCCGTAGCCGTGATGGACCGGTGCGGCGACGGCGATCGGTTCCCCAGGGCGGACCGGGGTGAGCCGCAGGTGGGTGATGGCCGGGCCGAGGAGCATGCGCGCCGGCAGGGGTCGGGACACGCTGCGAGAGGTGCCGGTGGTGCCGGACGTCAGCACCGACATTCGGCCCTTGCCGCGGCCTCGGGGCGGACACGTCGCCGGGTCTCCGGCCAACAGCGTGGATACCGGGACGGTGGGCACTGGGCACGCGGGCGCGTCCGACTCGTGGACGAGCGCGACCAGGCGTTCCCGGGTCACGAGGTCGGTTACGCGGTCGGCGGGCAGGTCCGGGGGCAGCAGCAGCACGTCAGCGCCGGCGCGGGCCAGGCCGGCCGCTGCGGCGACGAAGCCGCGGTGATCGCGGCAGGCGAGGCCCACCCGGTCACCGGGCTGCACGCCGAGGGTCGCCTCGGCCGCCGCCGCGCACCTGCCGGCGGCCGCGTCGAGTTCCGCGTACGTGGCCGGTCCGTCCTCATCGATCATGGCGACCGCCGTCGGCGACCCGGCGGCGATCGCCGTGGCGAGGGTACGCCCGTGGCGGCGGCCAGCCCGCGCCAGACGCACCAGCCGGCCCGGCCGCAGAAGGCCCGCGCCGACGATGACCCGTAGCGGTTCGGTCGCCGTCACCACCCGTAGTCCCGCGGCGAGCACCCGCTCCACCGCGCGGGGCAGCGCGGCCGCCACCACCGAGCCGAGCCGAGCCCACCATGGCCACCAGGTCCGCGGGCACGCGACGGCGCGGCACACGATGCCCGCCGCCTCGGCGGCCGACATCGCCGGCGCACGCCGGTAATGCACGGTAGGTGCAAGCATCCGGGTACGCACCAGGTTGCAGTACACCGTGCTGACGGTGACGCCGTCATGCCGCAGCTCGGCGGCGGCAGTGCGCAGCCACGTGTCGAACGCCGCCTTCGAGGCGTGGTACGCCGACCAGTGCGGGGTGTTGACGGCGAGTCCGGCGGTCGAGACGTTCACGAGGTGCCCGCCGCCGGTGGTCCGCATGCCGGACAGCAGCACCAGCAGCAGTTGGGCCGGCCCCAGGTAATTCAGGTTGATCGTGCGTTCGAGGTCGTGGAACCGGTCGGCGGTGTCGGCGACCCCACGGCGGATCGACCGTCCGGCATTGTTGACCACCACGTCGATCCGGCGGTACCGCGCGAGCAACTCCTCTGCCAGCGCGGCGGCCTGCGCGGGTACTGACAGGTCAGCGGTGTGAACGTACGCCACGCCGCCGCCCGCCACGATCTCGTCCCGAACCTGCTCCAGCCGCGACGTCGTGCGCGCCACAAGAAGCACGACAGCGCCCGCTTCGGCCAGGCGGCGGGCGGTCGCCGCGCCTATCCCCTCAGACGCGCCGGTCACGAGGACAGTACGACCGGCGACCGCCGCGCGCAGCCGGTCAGGGCTCACCCCACGTCCGGTGATCCCCGCAGCAATCCGCACCCAGTGCATGAGCCCGCCCATCACATGATTGTGCGGCCAGCGACGCGTTGATCGGCGGCCCGAGGAGCCGGCGTGCGGGAAATGGGGAGATACCGGCTCGGTTCACAGCTGCTTCAGGCATGGCACGATGTGCTCACCGAGCCCTTCGACGAACCCGACCGGGTCACCGGTCCAGGGCATGACGTGAACCTCCTCGATGCCCACCGCGGCGTACTCGGCCATCTGGTCGGTGAAGGCCTCGCCGCCCTCGGCGTGCGTGGCGACCGGCGCAGCCCACAGCACCGTCTTACGGATGCGGTCGTAGTCGGTGCCCTCCCGCGCGCAGTGCTCGGCGAGGACTTCCAGCTTGGCGCGCACCTGCTCCGGGCCGGTGTCGGGGCGGGCGAACAGGTTGGTGGCGTCGGCGTAGCGGGCGACCAGGCGCAGGGTCTTCTTCTCCCCCGCGCCGCCGATCATGATCGGTGGACGGCGCAGCGGCTGCGGGGAGTTGATCGTCTCGGCCAGCTGGTGGTGCTTGCCGTGGAAGGGACCGTTGTCCTCGCTCCACATCTGGTGCACGATCCGCAGTGTCTCCTCCAGCCGCTCGAAGCGTTCGGCCAGCGGCGGAAACGGCACGCCGAATGCGTCGTGCTCGCGCTCGTACCAGGCCGCGCCCAGCCCGAGGACCGCCCGCCCGCCGGACAGCACGTCCAACGTCGAAACGATCTTCGCGAGGAGGCCGGGGTGCCGGTAGGTGACCCCGGTGACCAGCAACTGCAGCTCCACCGAGGTGGTGTGCGCGGCGAGAAAGGCGAGGGTGGTGTAGCCCTCCAGCATGGGCGCGTCCGCGTCGCCGAGGCCCATGCCGGCGATCTGCAGGTAGTGGTCCATCGTCGACAGGTTGTCCACACCGGCGGCCTCGGCCGCGACGCCGACCCTGGCCAGGGTCGGGCCGATCGCGGCGGCGCCGCCGGGGACGTCGAAGTTGACCAGGTGTACGCCGAGTCTCATCGCGATCTGCCTTCCGTCGTCGTGGTTCCGAGTCGGAGCCCCGGCCGGTGATCAGCACGGTCCTGCCGGCCATCGGCTTGGCGTCGTCGGTCGTCACCGGGGCGGGTGGCCGGGCGTCGACCGGCCACCCGCGTGTCGGCCGGGTCAGCGGACGATCTTGAAGTTGAACATCGGGGTGTCCAGCGCGCCCATCAGGCGCAGCCACACCGGCAGGAGCATCTCGGTGCCGCGGGCGGTGGAGATGTCGCCGAGGTCGATGACGTCGGTGTGGCCGAAGGACTCCAGGAGGCCGGTCACGGTCTTCTTGGCCTCGGCGTCGTTGCCGGAGACGAAGATCGAGTGGTCGGCGTCGGCGAGGGCCTTCGGGTTGACCATCAGCGCCGCGGTGAGCGTGTTCAGCGTCTTGACCACGCGCAACTGCGGGAAGGCGGCCTGGATCTGCTCGCCGAGGCTGTCGGTGTCCTTGACGAACAGGGTGGGCGGGAACCCCTGGCTGAAGTCCAGCGGGTTGGCGATGTCGATGAGGATCTTGCCGGCCAGGTTGTCGGTGCCGGCCGCCTGCAGCGCTGCGATCGACACGTCGCCGGAGGTGGCGTTGACCAGCAGCTCGGCGCCGGCAGCAGCGTCGGCGAAGGGGGCCAGGCGCACCTGCGGATGTTCGGCGGCCCACGCGGCGTAGGGCGGGTTGCCCATCCCGTCCGGGGTGGTCCTGGCCAGCGTCGCTGCGACGTCGCGGGTGCCGACGGTGACCTCGTGGCCCAGCTCCGCGAGGCGGCCGGCCAGCGCCTGGCCGACCATGCCGGTGCCCAGAACTGCGATCTTCATGGTGCTGCTCCCTCGTGACGGCTCGGTATGCGCCCATTCCGGTTCTCGGCCAGCGCTCATCGAAGCTAACAGACCGGTCTGTCTACCCGCAACCCGCCTTCACTTGCCACTCGCGAATCAGGGTCGCTCAACTAGGCGCACAGACTTGTCTGTACAATCGGAGCCCTGCCACGGAGGTGAACGGATGAAGCAGTCAGCGCAGCCCGCGCGGGAGCGCATCCTCGACACGGCGTTCCAGCTGTTCTACGCCCACGGGCCCCGCGGCGTGGGCGTCGACACCGTCATCGCCCGGTCCGGGGTCGCCAAGGCGACCCTGTACAAGCACTTCCCCCGCAAGGACGACCTCGTGCTGGCGTACCTGGACAAGGTCGACCAGGTGTGGTTCGGCCAGCTCCGCGCCGCGGCCCGCGCGGCCGGCGACGACCCGCGCGACCAGCTGGTCGGGATGTTCGACGCGCTCGCGTCCGCGTGCCGGCGTGAGGGTTACCACGGCTGCGCCTTCATCAACACCGCTGCCGAGACCGAGACCGGCAGCGACGTGCACGCCCGCACCGTCGAACACAAGCAAGTGGTGCTGGGCTGGGTGACCGACCTGGCCCGCCGGGCCGGCGCCACCGACCCCGCACTGCTCGCCCGCCAACTGACCCTGCTGCTCGACGGTGGCCTGTCCGCCGGCGTGCTCGACGCCGATCCGGCGACGCCGGCCGCCGCCAGGGCGGCCGCCCGCGCGCTCACGGACGCCGCCTGCCCCACCCGTTAGCCGGACGATCGGGACGTGGCGGGGTTCCTGGCCGAGCCGGGCGCGGAATCCCGCCTTCGTTCACGGCGTGTTACGGTCCGCGACCACGAGGGTGGGAGCGGAGGGCCATGACGACAGTCGCCGAAGATGTGGCTCGCCAGGCACTGCGCCTGCTCGCCGAGCCCGGGAACGCGTCGGCCGAGCGCCTGGCCCGGTTGCGCACCGAATTGGCGGGCGACGCGCGAGCACGTGAGAGCGTCGCCCTCGCCCTGACGGTCAGTGAGCGGCTGGCCGAGCGGGATCGGCGCGAGCGCGAGCTGACCGCACTGTACGAGACGGCTGGCGACCTGTCGTCGCTGCGGGACGTCGAGGAGGTGCTGCGGGCGATCGTCGCCCGCGCGCGGGGACTGCTGGGCACCGAGGCCGCCTATCTGATGCTCATCGACGAACAACGCGGCGACACCTACGTGCGAGTCACCGACGGCATCCACACCGACGCGTTCAAGACGGCCCGGCTCGCGATGGGCGCCGGGCTGGGCGGACTGGTGGCGCAGACGCGCCAGCCGTACGCCACCCCGGACTATCCGCACGACAAGCGGTTCGTGCACACCGTCGACGAGGTCGTCGGCGACGAGGGCCTGATCGCGGTGCTGGGCGTACCGCTCCTGCTGCGCGAGAAGGTGATCGGCGTGCTGTTCGCCGCCAACCGGCGGGAACGGCCCTTCGCCGACGCCGAGGTCGCCCTGCTGATCTCCCTGGCAACCCACGCGGCGATCGCCATCGAGACCGCCTCGCTCTTCGCCGACGTACGCGCGCACGGTGACCTCATGGAGCGGGCGGCCGACGTGCACGAGCGCCTCACCACCGTCGCGGCCGAGGGCGGTCAACTGCCGGAGGTCGCGGCCGTGGTCGCGGAGGTGCTGGCCGCCGACGTGATCGTGGCCGATCCCGGTCTGCGGGTCCTCGCCTCGGCCGGCCCGCTCGCACCGGCGCCGGGCGACCCGGTGACCGGTGTGGTGGCGGAGACCTGCCGGTCGGCGATCACCACGCGGGCGACCGCGGCGACGCGTGAGGGCTGCGCGTCCCCGGTCGTCGTCGACTCTCAGGTCCTTGCCGTCCTGGTGGCCTGCCGAGGCGATTTCGGCGTCGACGACCAGCGCACCGTCGAGCGGGCTGCCCTGGTGGCGGCCATCCTGCTGCTGACCGAGCGGCAGCTGGCCGAGGCCGAGCACCGGGTACGTGGGGATCTGCTGACCGAACTGCTGGCCGATGCGCAGCCGGACCCGGACGGGCTGCGGCGGCGGGCCCGGCTGCTCGGATGGGACCTGGATCGGCCGCACGCGGTGGTCGTGGCCTACCCCGAACGGGCTGAGGACCGCCGCACCGTGGCGAGCGCCCTCGGCAGCTGGGCAGCCCAGTGCGGTGGCTTGTGCGGCGAGCACGGCCGGGACGTCGTCGTGCTGCTGCCCGGCACGGACCCGGCGTCCGCTGCGCCGGCGGCGGTGGATCGCCTGCGCCGGGCCGTCGCCGCTCCCGTCACCGTCGGTGCCGCCGGCCTCGGAGCGGGGCCGGCGGGGCTGCGTGACGCGCACCGCGATGCCCGGCACTGCGTCGACGTCCTGTGCGCGCTGGGCAGAGCCGGCACGGCGGCCAGTCCCCCGGATCTCGGCGCGTTCGGGCTGCTGTTCGGCCCGGCCGGCCGCGATCGGGTAGCGGCGTTCGTGCAGCGCACCCTCGGTGCGCTGGTCGATTACGACACGCAGCGCGGATCGGAGCTGCTGCGGACGGTGGAGGCCTACTTCGACGCCGACGCCAGCCACGTCCGCGCCGCCGCGGCGCTGTTCATCCACGTCAACACGCTCTACCAGCGGATCGAACGCATCAACGCGCTGCTCGGTGAGGGGTGGCGGACCGGTGAGGAGGCGCTACAGGTTCAGCTGGCCGTCAAGCTGCACCGGATCGTCACCTTCACGGAGCAGCACTCGGTTTAGTGGTCGACTCCTCCGTCGAACCGGCTCAGTAGTGTGGGAATCCTCCATCGTCCACCGGCCTGAACGGGCCCTAGGTTTCGCTCATGGAGTCCCGCTCATCCGACCCACGCAGGCCCGTTGACGACTTCCGGCCACGGTGGCCGGGGTTCGCCGCCTTCTTCCGTGACCGGACCGACCTCGACGCCGCGTACCTGACCGAGCTGCACCACGCGCGGGACACCCGGCGCGCCTGGACGGTCGGCGAGTGGCGGTCCCGGGTCGAGGCGACGGCGGTCTGGCTGCGTGGGCAGGGCATCGGTCCGGGGGACGCGGTGGCCACCCTCGCCGGCAACACCGCCGAGGCACTCGCGGTGGCGTACGGCTGCTGGCTGATCGGGGCATGCTGCGTCCCCCTGAACGCACAGGAGGCCACCGACCGGCAGGTCTTCGTGCTGCGCGACTCCGCGGCGCGCCTGCTCGTCCACGCGCCGGAGCACGCCGACCGGGCCGCCGCCCTCGCCGGGGCGACCGCCCTGCCGTTGCACCACACCGACAACCTGCCGACCGGGAGCCCGACCGCGGTGGAGGACCCGGCGACCGGGCTGGACGTCGCGGCGTTGCGGCTCTACACCAGCGGCACCACCGGAGAGCCGAAGGGCATCATCACCACGGGCGGCAACCTGCTGTCGGACCTGGACGCCCTCGCGAGCACCTTCGCCTGGGGTCGTGACACGCGTGTCTACACGGTGCTGCCGGTGCACCACGCCAACGCCCTGGTCATCTCCAGCCTGCTGCCGTGGCACACCGGCGCCTCCACGGTCCTGACCGACCGGTTCCGGACCGAGCGGTTCTGGGCCGACGTGGCCGCCGAGCGGGCGACCACCGCCAGCCTGGTGCCCACCCTGCTGGAGTTCCTGCTCGCCGGCGACGGCGAGGCGCCCGGGTGTTTCGCCGAGGTGCTGTGCGGCGCCGGGCCGCTGCTGGTGGAGACCGCCCTCGACTTCGAGAAGCGCTTCGCCGTCCCGATCCGGCACATCTACGGCCTGTCGGAGACCACCTGTGTCGCCTCCGCCATGCCCGCTCTCCCCGAGGAGCAGCGCCGTCACTGGCATGCCGACTTCGGCTTCCCCAGCATCGGCAGCGCGCTGCCGCACGCGCAGATGACCGTGCTGCACCCGCTGACCGGCGAGGAAATGCCCCCCGAGGTCCGCGGTGAGCTGGCGGTCCGCGGCGCGATCATCATGCGGGAGTACGCCGGGCGGCCCGACGCCACCGCCGAGGCGTTCCGCGACGGATGGTTCCACACCGGCGACGAGGGCTTCTGGCGTCCCGGCCCGGACGGGCGCCCCGCCTTCTTCATCACCGGGCGGATGAAGGAACTGATCATCCGGGGTGGGCACAACATCTCCCCGTTCGAGATCGACGAGGCGCTGCGCACCCATCCGCGGGTGGCGTTCGCCCTCGCCGTGCCGTTCGAGCACCGGATCTACGGCGACGAGATCGCCGCGTACGTCGTCCCCGACGGGCCGCTGACCGAGCAGGAGGTCCTGGACCACTGCGCGGCCCGCCTCGACTTCGCCCACCAGCCCAAGGTGGTCGTCTTCGGCGACGACGTGCCCTACACGGCGACCGGCAAAGCCAAGCGCCTGGAACTGAAGAAGCGCCTCGCCGCCGAACTCGCCGCATACCGCGACGCCGGCTTCCGTCGTCCCAAGGTCGCCCGTGAGGAGCAATCGTGAATCCCGAAGAACTCGACGTCCCCGTCGCCGGCGGCACCCTGCGGGTCTGCCGCTGGCCGGGCGGGACCGGCCCGACCGTGCTGGCCGCGCACGGCATCACCGCCAACGCCCTGTCCTGGGCGCCGGTCGCCGACGCCCTGGCCGGCCGCGCCACACTGGTCGCCGCCGACCTGCGCGGGCGCGCGGGGAGTGCCGCGCTGCCCGGTCCGTACGGGCTGGCCCAGCACGCCGACGACCTCGTCGCCGTCCTCGACCACCTGGGCCTCGACCGGGCACCGATCGTGGGGCACTCGATGGGCGCGTTCGTCGCCGCCGTCGCCGCGCTGCGCCACCCGGACCGCGTCTCGTCGGTGCTGCTCGTCGACGGCGGCGTCACCCTGCAGGTGCCCGAGGGAGCGAACATCGACGACATCCTGGAGGCCGTCATCGGCCCGGCCATGCGCCGCCTGCAGATGACGTTCGACAGCGAGCAGACGTACCTGGACTTCTGGCGGCGGCATCCCGCGCTGTCCGCGGCCTGGTCACCCGCCGTGCGGGACTACGCGCTGCGCGATCTGGTCGGCGAACCGCCGGCACTACGCTCCTCCTGCTCGCTGGAGGCGGTACGCCACGACGCCACCGACACGCTGCTAGACGAGCAGACGACGACCGCGGTCCACCGCATCGGGTGCCCGACCACCTTCCTGTGGTGCGAACGCGGCATCCTCGACGAACCGCAGGGCCTGTACGACGAGGCCCGCCTCCAGGCGGCCGGCCTCGACCGCGGCCGCATGAGCGTGGAGAAGGTGGCCGACGTCAACCACTACACGATTCTGCTGTCGCCGAAGGGCGCCGGCACCGTGGCCGACCACATCGGGCGGCTGGCGTGAGGCCCGTCCTGATCGCGGGCGTGGGCATGATCCCGTTCCGCAGGCCGTCGCACACCCTGGCGTACGACGTGATGGGCGAGACGGCCGCGCGAGCCGCCCTCGCCGACGCGGGCGTCGACTATGCGCTGGTGCAGCAGGCCTACGCCGGCTACGTCTACGGCGACTCCACCTGCGGGCAGGCCGCACTGTACGGACTGGGCACGACGGGGATCCCGGTCGTCAACGTCAACAACAACTGCGCCACCGGGTCCAGCGCGCTGTGGCTGGCCCGGCAGGCGGTCGCCACCGGCGCCGCCGACTGCGTCCTGGCGGTCGGCTTCGAGCAGATGGCCCGGGGTGCGCTCGGGATGGCCTTCGGCGACCGCGACAGCCCGCTTGCCCGCGGTGACGCCACCCGTTCCCGGCTGCAGGACGACGAGGGCGTGCCGTTCGCGGTGGCCTACTTCGGCGGCGCCGGCGCCGAGTACGCCCGCCGCCACGGCACGCCGGCGGAGACGTTCGCGGCGATCGCGGTCAAGGCCCGCCGCCACGCGGCCCACAATCCGAACGCGGTCTTCCGCGACGCCGTCACCGTCGAGGAGGTGCTGGCCTCCCCGCCGATGTACGGGCCGCTGACCCGGCTGCAATGCTGCCCACCTACCTGCGGTGCCGCCGCGGCCGTGCTGTGCAGCGCCGACTTCGCCCGTCGCCACGGCCTCGACACGACCGTGACCATCCGCGCCCAGGCCCTGGTCACCGACACACCGGGCACGTTCGACGAGACCGACATGATGCGGCTGGTCGGCTACGACATGACCCGCACCGCCGCCGATCGCGTCTACGCCGAAGCCGCAGTCGACCCGCTGGACGTGCCGGTCGTGGAACTGCACGACTGCTTCACCACCAACGAACTCATCAGTTACGAGGCGCTCGGCCTGACCCCGGAGGGCACGGCCGAGAAGTTCATCGCCGACGCCGACAACACCTACGGCGGCCAGGTGGTCGTCAATCCTTCTGGCGGCCTGCTCGCCAAGGGCCACCCGCTCGGCGCGACCGGCCTCGCCCAGTGCGCCGAGCTGACCTGGCAGCTGCGCGGCACCGCCGGCCCCCGGCAGGTCGAGGACGCGAACCTGGCCCTCGCGCACAACGTCGGCCTCGGCGGCGCCTGCGTCGTCACCCTCCTGGAAAGGACCGCATGAACAATCTGCAGGGGCGCGTCGCGCTGGTCACCGGCGCAGGACGCGGGATCGGCCGGGCCATCGCCACCAAGCTCGCCGCACACGGCGCCCGGATCGTCGTCAACGACCTCGATCCCGGTCCTGCTGCGGAGACCGCCGAGCTGATCGAAAAGGCCGGCGGGCAGGCGGTCGCGATCGCCGGCAGCGTCACCGATACCGACTTCGCCGGACGGTTCGTCGACGCCGCCGTGTCCACCTTCGACGGGTTGGACATCATCGTCAACAACGCCGGCTACACCTGGGACGCGGTCATCCAGAAGACCACCGACGACCAGTGGGCCGCCATCCTCGACGTGCACCTCACCGCCCCGTTCCGCTTGCTGCGCGCCGCCCAGCCGGTCATCAGACGGCTCGTGGAGCGGGACCGCGGCACCGGCACCACGCATCACCGCAAGGTCGTCAACGTCTCGTCGATCTCCGGGCTGGCCGGCAACCCCGGCCAGGCCAACTACTCGGCAGCCAAGGCAGGCGTCGTGGGCCTCACCAAGACCCTGGCCAAGGAGTGGGGCCGGTACGCGGTCAACGTCAACGCCGTCGCCTACGGCGTCATCCGCACCCGGCTGACCGATCCGGCAGGGCCGGGCAGCATCGACGTCGAGGGCCGGCAACTGGCCGTGGGCCTCAACCCTGGCATCGCGGCCTCGCTGGACCGGTCGATCCCGCTGGGGCGCGCCGGGACCGTCGGGGAAGCGGCCGGAGCGGCCTACCTGCTGTGCACGCCGGAAGCGGACTACATCACCGGCGAGGTGCTCCTCTGCGCGGGTGGCTACAGCTTCTGACAGAGCCATGACCCGAGCTGGCGCGCCGCTGGTCGGAGCATCTTTGGACAAGTGACCCATACCTGTGCGCCAGAGACGGGGTTACGCTTTCGACGGACGCGGCGTAGCCCTTGGCCGGTGTCTGGAGGCGAGCCATGGTACGCAGAGCGCTGGCTGTGCTGCTGGGTGCGGCGGTGGGGTTCGTGGGGCTTGCCGGAGGCGCGTCGCCGGCCCGGGCGCTGCCGACCCCGAGTGGATACGCGATCACCGGCGTCGACGTGTCCTACTTCCAGGGACCATCGCTCGACTGGGCGGCGACAGCCCGGGGCGGTGCGAAGTTCGCCTACATCCGGGCCAGCGAGCAGGACGGCCAAGCGGTGCCGCACAACAATCCTGATCCCTTCTACGCCACCAACTACACCGGCGCCCGGGCCAACGGCCTGTACACCGGGGCGTACCACCGGGCCCGCCCCGACCTGAGCAGCGGCAAGCAGCAGGCGGACGTCCTGCTCGGCTTCGCCCCCTACGTCGCCGATGGACGCAGCCTGCCGCCGATGCTGGACCTCGAGTGGCCCCGGGCCGACTGGGGTCTGAACGACTGCTACAACATGACCCCCGCGCAACTGGTGGCCTGGATCCGGGACTTCGTCACCGAGATCGCGGTACGCACCGGCCGGCAGGCCATGATCTACACCAACACGAACTGGTGGAATCCCTGTACGGGCAGCAGCCAGAGCTTCGCGGCGAACCCGCTGTTCATCGCGAACTATTCACAGAATCCGCCGCCGTTGCCGGCCGGCTGGTCGTCCTTCACCGTCTGGCAGCACGCCGCGGGAGCGCCCATTCCCGGCTCCGACTTCTCCACGCCCGATCTGGACGTCTTCAAGGGCGACCACGCGTCGCTGGCCCGGCTCCTCGGCGGTCCCGCGACGAGCTGGCTGGCGACGGTGAACAACCGTTACGTGACCGCGGAGACGGCCGGCGCCTCAGCTCTGATCGCCAACCGGACCGCCATCGGGCCCTGGGAGCAGTTCGACCAGATCGACGTGGGGGGCGGGTTCGTGGCGTTCCGCGCCAGGGTCAACGGCCGGTACGTCACGGCCGAAGACGCCGGCGCCTCACCGCTGATCGCCAACCGCACGGCCGTGGGGTCCTGGGAGAAGTTCCGTGTCATCCCCAACGCCGACGGCACGGCCAGCCTGCTGGCCAACGCGAACAACCGGTACGTGACCGCGGAGCAGTCCGGCACCCTGCCGCTGATCGCCAACCGGACCGCCGTCGGCGCCTGGGAGAAGTTCCGCGTCGTCACGCCGCCAACCCTCGTCAACCTGCTGGCCACCGTGAACCTCCGGTACGTCACCGCGGACAACGGCGGCGCCTCAGCCTTGGTCGCCAACGGGACCATGACCGGTCCGTCGCAGCAGTTCGACCAGATCGACGTGGGGGGCGGGTTCGTGGCGTTCCGCGCCAGGGTCAACGGCCGCTACGTCACGGCCGAGAACGCCGGCGCCTCACCGCTGATCGCCAACCGCACAGCCGTGGGGTCCTGGGAGAAGTTCCGCCTCATCACCAACGCCGACGGCACGGCCAGCCTGCTGGCCAACGCGAACAACCGGTACGTGACCGCAGCGCAGTCCGGCACCCTGCCCCTGATCGCCAACCGGACCGCCGTGGGCCCATGGGAGAAGTTCATCCGGCTGACCAGTTGACCGGAGACCTTGACGCTGCCTGCTCGTTGCGGGTGGATTGGGCGTACGCATCTGGCGACCAGCGGTGCCACGGCAGTCCAAGGGAGAGAATCCACATGACAATCCCACCGTTGCGCGGTGCCGCGCTGGCCACCGCAGCCCTCGTGACCATCGGGTCGTTGGCGGTACCGGACGCGGCCGGCGCAGCACCTGGCAATCCCGGAGCCCCTCGCTACTCGGCCGGCGCGGCGAGCGTCGGCGACCCGTACTTCCCGGACGAGGGCAACGGCGGATACGACGTCCAGCACTACGACATCAACTTCTCCTACGACCCGGCGACCCGGTTCATGGCCGCCACCGCCACCGTCACCGCGATCGCCACGCAGGATCTCGACCGGTTCAACCTGGACTTCCGCGGTCCGGAGATCTCGTCGCTGACGGTCAACGGGCACGCGAACGACTTCGTCCGGGACGGCCAGGAACTGGTCGTCACGCCGCGGCCGAAGCTCAGGACCGGGCAGGCCTTCACCGTGGTGGTGAGGTACGCCGGCGTACCGGGTCCGATCACCGACCCGGACGGGTCGATCGAAGGCTGGGTGCCCACCGACGACGGCGCCTTCGTGGTCGGTGAGCCGCAGGGCACGCCGGCCTGGCTGCCCACCAACGACCACCCGACCGACAAGGCCACCTTCCGGTTCACGGCGAAGGTGCCCGAGGGGCTCACCGCCGTCGGCAACGGGCAACTCCTCTCCCAGGAGACGCGGGACGGCTGGACCACCTTCACCTGGGACTCGACCGAGCCGATGGCCACCTACCTGGCGACGATCACCATCGGCAATTTCGTGGTCACCGAGTCGACCACGTCGAGTGGGATCCCCGTGTACGTTGCGATCGACCCGCGACAGGTCGCCGGGTCCTCCGCCGCGGTCGCGCAGATCCCGCGGATGATCGAGTTCTTCACCTCGACGTTCGGCCCGTACCCGTTCGCCTCGACCGGTGCGATCATCGACCGGGCCCCCGACGTGGGCTACGCCCTGGAGACCCAGACCAAGCCGATCTTCTCCAGCGCGGCGAGCGTCGGCACGATGGCCCACGAGCTGGCACACCAGTGGTACGGCGACTCCGTCTCGCCGCGGCGTTGGTCGGACATCTGGCTCAACGAGGGCTTCGCCACCTACGCCCAGTGGATGTACACCGAGTACAACGGCGGCGCGTCGGTCGGCCAGACCTTCAACGGCGGCAGCAACTACGGTCGCGCCGCGTCGTCGCCGTTCTGGCAGATCGTCCTCGCCGACCCGGGCCCCGAGGACATGTTCAGCAGCATCCCGTACAACCGGGGGGCGATGACCCTGCACGCGTTGCGGGGCAAGGTCGGCGACGACGCCTTCTTCCGCATCCTGCGCGAGTGGGCGGCCGGCCACCGGTACCGCGACGCCGCGACGGCCGACTTCATCGCCCTCGCCGAGCGGGAATCCGGGCAGAATCTCGATGCCTTCTTCGACGTGTGGCTGTTCCAGAAGGGCAAGCCCACGGCCTGGTGACGTATGTGCGGGCCTGCAACCGGAATGGTCGCGGGCCCACACGCCTCAAGTAATGCTCAAATCCAGTTCGGCCAATCCTTCACAGCGAAGACGCTGCATACGCTCAGCGCACCCAGCTCTCTCACGGTCCTCCCCGACCCGTCACGGCGGTGACCACCGTCGCGCACGGGACGGCCCTGTGCGAGCTCGGCGTGACCGTCGCGGATGGTCGGCCCGACCCGCAGCCGGCCCGGCCACCGCGTCCACCGCACGTCGCAAGCAGAAGGAGGGGAGAATGCGACGCATACGACGGCGCATTGCGCTTTTCGCGGTGCCCACCCTGGTGGGAAGCGTCCTCATGGCAACCGGGCCGGCGGGTGCGGATCCCGCGGGGTCGGCAGCCACGGCACGATCCAGCCTCGAGGTTCCGGAGGCCGCACGTCTCGTACGCATCAAGCTGACCGGCGCCGACATGCTGGACAAGGTGGTCGCCGCCGGATTCGACCTCGAACACGGCCTGAAGCGCGTGCCGACCGGCATCGAAGGCGAGGCGGTGGCGACCGCCGAGCAGGTCGCCGAACTCGAGGCGCTGGGCGTCGAAATCCTCGGCGACGGCGAGGGCTTCGCCTGGAGCGAGGAGGCCGACGGCGGCCTCCAGGCCCTCCGCGCGCAGGCTGTCCAGCCGCTCACTCACGAGGAGACGGTACGCATCGCCCGTGCCGACTGGTTCACGACGAAGGGCCAGGGCTTCCTCTACGTCGAGGCGCGGACCACCGAAGGGGCGCAGACGAACCCGGTCGTCGGGATGCAGCTCGAGAACGACTCGGGCCCGGGCACCTCGTTCGGCTCCGCCCGGACCATGAGCCGCTTCGTCGATTCCGGGCAGTACATGTTCCACCGGAACCTGTTCAAGCTCGACGCCCGCCCGAGCCAGATCCGGGTCACGAGCTCGACGGGGGGTGTCGCGACCGGCTACGTCTCCAACTGGCTCGAGGACGGGGCGCCGCCGCTGACGGCGAACCCCGCCTACAAGTGGGACTTCGTCGACGGTTACCGGCACCCGCAGCAGCTCTTCAGCCGCGCGGAGGAGATCGCCCGCCAGTACCCGGACATCGCCGAGATCGTCTACCTGCCGAACAAGACGAACGGCTACCAGCGGAAGGCGCAGGCCACGATCGGCGGCACGGGGCAGAGCGCTGTCGTCGTCAGCTCGGCCGCATGGGGCCACGAGGGCGGCAACGACATCACCGTCGAGTTCGTGGACCGGCCGGGGGCGAACCTCCCGCTCGGGGTCGAGGTCGCGGGCAAGGCGGTCCGCGTCCTCCTCGCGAAGGACGCCTCCGGCGGGCTGGCGAGTACGGCCGCCCAGGTGGCGGCGGCACTGGAGAGCCAGTCCCAGGGCCTGATCGACCGGGCGCACCCGTATCGCACCAACGCGGGCACCGGCATCGTCGCGGCGACCTCCGGCCCGGTCGCGCTGACCGACTTCCTCGACCAGAAGCGCGTCGGCGCGCCGGAGGGCGAGGTGCCGCGCGGTCCGGCCACGATCCCCGTCCTGCGGATCGGCAAGCACCGCGACGGCAGGAACCCCGGTGTGCTGATCCAGGCGCAGGACCACGCCCGCGAATGGGTGCCCGCGACGACCAGCCTGGAGTCGGCCGAGCGCCTGGTGCACAACTACAAGTCCGACTGGGAGACGAAAAAGATCGTCGACAACACCGACGTCTTCTTCATCCTGTCCAACAACCCCGACGGGGCGAACTACAGCTTCTACAACTTCGCCTCACAGCGCCGGAACATGACGAACCACTGCGCCGACGACAACGCCGATCCGGCCCGGCGCAACTCCTGGGGTGTCGACCTGAACCGGAACTACCGGGTCGGGTCGGCTCACGACGGCTACTCGGGCGGGTCGAACAGCTGCGTCAGCGACACCTACCAGGGACCGGAGAAGCTGTCCGAGCCTGAGTCGAAGAACATCATCTGGCTGGTCGAGAAGTACTCGAACATCAAGTTCATGATGTCGGTGCACTCCAACGGCGGCCAGCTGTTCTGGCAGCCGGGCGCCTACATCGCGGACGGGCGGATCACCACGCCGCGTCCGCCGCTGGGTGACGAGGCGTTCTACTGGCAGTCGGCCGCCAGGATCCTGTCGCAGGTCAAGGCGCACCGGCAGACCGTCGTCACGCCGGAGAACGTCGGCGGCTCGTCCGACGTGCTCTACTCCTCCGCGGGCAACGTACGCGAGGACCTCTACCACACCTACGGGATCTACGCCTTCGGCTGGGAGGTCGGCGGCTCGATCTACAACCCGGCCACCGGCGACTGGCAGGGCGGTTCGTTCCAGCCGGCGTGGGAGGGAAACCCGGACCTCGTCAGCGGCCACTCCGAGACGATGGAGTACGCCAACGGCATCATGGAGATGTTCAAGATCGCGGCGGAGTGGGGCAAGGACCACCAGATGCCGACGTCCCGGCTTGTTCCCGGCGGCGGGAAGTACTCCGGGCCGGTCGACGTGCGCTTCGAGACCAGCGAGCCGGCCACGATCTACTACACGACGGACGGCAGCCGGCCCACCCTCGAGTCGCCGCGCTACGCGGCGACCGAGTTCCGTGAGCCGGGGCAGGTGTTCCACGTGACCGAGACCACCACGTTCCGCTGGTTCTCGATCGACAGCGCCGGCAACATCGAGCAGAACTACGACCCGTCGAACAACGACAGGCGCAACAACTACCGCACGGCGACGATCACGGTCGCCGAGCAGTAGTCAGGCGCCGCCCTCCGGTGATCATTGCCTCGTCAGCGGGGTTCCGCCCTCGCTGACGAGGCAATGGTCGTGCTCGGCGCCGTTGACAGGCGCGTCCTGGACCGGCCGGCCCTGCCAGACCGGGCGCCGTCAGGCAGAGGCTGACCCTCGAACACCGTACCGTTCGGCGGCGCGCGCCTTGGCCTTTGCGGCCTCCACCTCGCGGTCACGGGGCGGCGCCTTCGTCACGAGGCTGTCCAGCAGCGTCCGGGTCGCTGCCGTGACGACGCGGACCGCCTCGTCGAACGCCTCCTCGTTGGCCGCGGACGGCCGGGTCGCGCCGCTGACCTTGCGCACGTACTGGATGGCGGCGGCCTCGATCTCGTCGTCGGTCGCCGGCGGCTCGAAGTTGTGGAGCACGCGAATGTTCCTGCACATGCCTCTAAGAATGCCAGGTCGGGCGGACACCGGTGGACGGGTGGCGTCCGACCTGCCGTGGCCTAGGCTGCGTCGTCATGGACGAGCCGCGCGGGTCAGGGGTACTCCGTCATCAGTCGCTGCACGAGGGGTTCGTGCCGGCGCAGGGCCCGCAGCAGGCCTTCGCCGACGCGATCGACCGGCACATCGAGGAGCACTTCGGGCCTGTCGAGTTCGTCTACCACGAGATCGCCTCGCACCTGGTCGGTGTGCACATTCATGTCGTGGCGCCGACCGAGGAACGCCCGTACCGCACGCTGATCACGTCCGGGATGAGCGAGCTGCCGATGGCGGTGCCGGAGGGCCACGGCATCAGCCCGTACGCCGAGCTGATGCTCAGCCTGCCCCTTGACTGGCCGCTGGACGAGGTGACCGGGCGCGACGGTGCAGGTGGGTGGCCGCTGCGTGTCCTCAAGCAGGTGGCGCGGCTGCCGCACGAGTACGGGACCTGGATCGGCGAGTGGCATTCCGTGCCGAACGGTGAACCCGCGCTGCCGTACGCCGCGGGCACCCCGTTCGCCGGAGTCGTCGTGGCGCCGATGCTGCGTGTGCCACCCGAGGCTCGGGCGATCGACGTCGCCGGCGGCGTACGGATCGCGCTGCTCGCGCTGATCCCTCTGCACCCGGACGAGCTGGCGGTCAAGGTCGAACGCGGCACCGACGCGCTCATCGAGGTGCTTGATCGCGGTCGCGTCAGCGAATTGCTGGATCCGCGGCGGCCCTCGTACGCCTGACCGCATACTGACCGCCGCGACCGACCATGAAGGAGGTGGCCGCTGTGCCGATCGGTCGGCTCCACCATCTGATCGTCGACTGCCCGGATCCGATGATCGAGGCGCGTTTCTGGAGCGCCGTCCTCGGCGACCCGATCACCTACGCGGACGAGGACTTCGTCGTCGTGTCGGCCAGCACGGCTGCGTCCGGGCTGGCGTTTCAGCGCGCCGCCGACCTGACGCCGCCCACATGGCCGGAGCCGGCGGTGCCGCAGCAGATGCACCTCGACGTGATGGTTGACGACCAGGCCGCGGCAGCGGAGGCAGTGCTCGCGCTGGGCGCGCGGCCGCTGCCCGGCGATCACGTGTACGCCGATCCGGCCGGCCACCCGTTCTGCCTGATCAAACGCCCTACCTGGGCGCCACCCGTGGCTTGAGCCGTCGACCGCGCGATCTCGGTTCTCCGGCTCGACGTCCATCGGCTGGTAAGGGGGCCCTGGATTGCCATTGCGGCTGGTAGAACTTGCACCGGCTGCACAGCGGCCTGGGCCACCGGAGTCCCGCCGACCACGAGGCCGCCCTTTCGGCGGGACCACCACACCGTTGGGGTCCGCCACGGCGGAACGAGCTCAGAGCACAGGAGTGTCAGAACGGATGGACGGAACCGCAGGCAACCCGTGGGCGGTGACCGGTCTGGATCCACTGGCCGGGCGGGTGTTGGAGCATCTGGTGACCGTGCCGTCCACGGACGTCGCCGAGGTGGCGGCGGCCGTCGGGGTGTCAGCGGCAGAGGCGGAACGGGCACTGCGGCACCTCGCGGACTCCGCACTGGTGCTGCAGATCGATGGCACGGCACCGCGATGGGCGGCCGGTCCCCCACGGTCATCGCTCAGCGCCCTGCTGGCTCGGCGGCGGGCCGAACTGGCCCGCGTCGAGGGCCTCGTGGATCGGCTCCACGAGGTGTACGAGGCGGTGTCCGGGCCGCGCGCGGCGCACCTGGTGGAGGTGCTGGAGCGCGAGGACGAGGTGCCGGCGCGCTACGGTCAGCTGCTGAAGGGGACTTCCGTCGAGGTACTGCACCTGGCCAAGCCGCCGTATGTGACGGCCGCGCAGGCGTCCGTCAGGGCGCCGGGAGTGGCGCCCGGAGTGCGGATGCGGTCGGTGTACGAGACGGAGGGCTTCACCGACGCCGTGTCGCTCACGACGGCGCTGCGCGGGACGGGTCAGGGCGGGGAACTGCGGCTGGCGTCAGGGCTGCCGGTGAAGTTGGTGGTGTTCGACCGGGCGGCGGCTCTGCTGCCGGTGCGCGGGGATCGCCCGGCGGCCGGCTCGTTGGTGGTGCACTCCCCCGCGCTGGTGGTGGCGCTGGTGGCGCTTTTCGAGAGCGTGTGGGAACGCGCCGAACCGGTGTCCCTGGCGAGCCGACACGACGGGCCGGCCCCGAAGGGCAGTCCGACGACCGTCGAGCCGGACCAGCGGACACGGGAGATCCTGCACATGATGGCCACCGGGCTGAAGGACGAGGCGATCGCCCGGGTGCTCAAGGTGAGCCGCCGTACCGTGCAGAAACATGTCAGCGACGCGGGTTTCCTGCTCGGCGCCCGGACCCGGTTCCAGATCGCGCTGCTGGCGGCGGAGCGGGGGTGGCTGAGGGAGTCGGTGGGGACGGGACGCCGCACCGGGCCTGCCGGTCCGGCGCCGGCAGCCGCCCCTCCATTTCCCGCCATGCCGGCCCCGGTCCCGACAGACGCTCGTTGAACGGGCAGCCCCGGTCGAGGCGCACGGCCCCGCCGGGTCACCAGAGGCGGTGACCAGGCGGGGCCGTTACGGCCTCCACCGGGGCGGACGCCGGTCTCGTCCGTTGAGCCGGAGCCTCAGAAGGTCAGGCTCCAGCGCTGGAGATGGCCCGCATCCAGGTCGAAGATGCCCGGGGTGCCGTCGGTGACGCGCAGCTTCCAGGTGCCGACGGCCGGGACCGCCGAGGCATCGACCGTGTACGTCTCGTGCAGCTCGGGCGTGAGCACCCAGGGTCCCCACGGCTTGACGGTGAGGACGGTGCCGTCGGGAGCGATCAGGTCGATCACCATGGCATTGCTGAACATGTGGTCGAGATCGACGGTGACCTTGAGGTCACCCGGTGCGTTGCCCGGCCTTCCCCGGACGACCAGCGGAGACTCGACCACGCCGTTCTCGGGGATCAGGTACCGGGTGGGGTTGACGAAGAAGTGTCCGCCGGATTCGAGGGCGCTCCAGGTGAACGAGAGGCTCCGGGTGTTTCCGGCCGCGTCCGTGATGACGATGACCGAGCCGTAGTCGCCGGCCTTGTCCGGCGTGCCGGTGATCAGGCCGGTGGTGCGGTCGATCGACAGGCCCCGGGGCAGCGTCTTGGCGGAGTAGGTCAGCGTGCCGGGACGGCTGCTGTATGCGGTGATCTGGCGGCTGACCGGCTGACCGACCGCCACCGGCTCGGTCGGCAGCGGCTCCACGGCGATGTGGTTGACGAACCGGATCCCGACGTTGACGCCCGCCCAGGCGTTGGCCACGGCCTCGGAGGCGTCGCTGTCCGGACCGTAGAGGTCCGCGGCGGCCCGGAGCGTCGCGGCCCGCGCGCCCGGGTAGTCGGTGGTGCTGGTCATGTAGACGGTGAGCGCGCGGTACACGACGGCGGCGGCGTCGGTGAGACCGATGCCTGCCACGGGCAGCCCGTCGTACGTGGGGCTGTCGTAGTCCACGCCGTTGATGGTCTTCTGCCCGCTGCCCTCGGCGAGCAGGTAGAAGAAGTGGTCCCCCACCCCGGCCGCCATGTGCGCTTCCTCCCACTTCAGCTGCGGCGTCCAGTAGTCCCGGGGCGGGTAGCCGACGGCGCTGACGCCGGCCTTCGAGGGACGGTCCATGTACCGGATGGGCTTGCCGTCACCGTGCAGGTCGTCCAACTCGGCCATCAGGTAGTCGGGCACGTCGTTGGGGTTGTCGGCGTAGAACTCCACGGCGGCGGCCATCATGTCGCTGATCGCCTCGTTGAGGGCCGGCGATTCGCCGAAGTTGCCCAGCCCCGCCGTGGCGGAGGTGACCCCGTGCGCCATCTCGTGCGCGGCGATGTCCAGGGACGTCACCGGGTGCTGCCCGTCCGCGCCGTCGCCGTAGCTCATGCAGAAGCAGCCGTCCTGCCAGTTGGCGTTGGCCAGGTTGACCCCTTGCACGGACTGGTAGTGGACCCGGGAGTAGCTGCCGCGGCCGTCGTCGGCGATGCCGTTGCGGCCGAAGCGGTCACGGTAGAAGTCCCAGGTCGTCCGCGCGCCGTACGCCGCGTCCACCGCCGCGGTCTGCGGGTTCGCCGCCGTACCGTCGCCCCACACGTCGTCACTGTCGATGAACAGGACCCCACTGGACTTGACGCTCGCGTCGAGGGTCCGGTGACCACCGCGCTCCGGATCGATCAGGGCGTACGTGCCGTCGTCCTGGCGGGTGGAGCCGATCGTGACCGGCCCGCTGTAGAGGCCGTTGCCCTCGGCGGACTTCACGTGCTCGGCATTGTTCAGGACGGCGTCGCTCGTGGCATCGGTCACGACGTGACGCTCGCTGGGGGAACCGTCCTGCTGCACGCCGGTGACGACCGTCTCCCAGGCCAGCTTCGGCCCGGCGCCCATCATCCAGACGACCTGGCGGGGGGCGGTGGGCGTGCCCGCCTTGCGGGTGCCCTTCTCCTCGGCCCTGCTCAGGGCCCCCTTCTTCGCCGTGGCCGCCGACACCTTCGGCGTGGTCGTCGCCAGGGCCAGCTTCTTCTCGGAGGCGTAGGTGACGGTGGGGGCCCCGCGCCGCTGGTGCACCACCAGGTCACCGCCGATCACGGGCAGTCCGGCGTAGGTCCGCTCGTAGCGGGTGTGGACCGTCCCGTCGGCGTCCTGGATCACGTCCGTCGGGATCAGCTTCTCCGTGGGACCGAGACGCAGGGCGCGGGCGGTGTCCGACGCCGCCCCGGCGGCCTGGTCGAGCAGCCGTCGGCGCTGCGCGGGCGAGAGGTGCACGGTCCCGGCCCCCGGCCTGGCTGTCGCCTTGATCTGCGGGAGCGCTCCGGTGTTCCGGCCTCCGGAGGCGTCGGCGGTGGGGGCGGCGCCGGCCGAGGCGGGCAGCGCGGAGAACGCGAGTGCCGCGGCCGTGATCACCACGGTCCCGGCCAGGCGCCGTCGGGGCCGGTGCGAACCCTGCGGGGACGCGGTCCGGTTACTGGGGGAAGTCAATCTGAGGTCCTTCCGTTCGGCCGTCTGCCGATGACGACAGCCGCGCACAGCGCGACTCATGGGAGCGCGCCCGCGGCTCGCACTGACCTTCGCTGCCACACGCGCACCGTGACAAGGAGAAGACCGCGGGGAATACGTGCAGTTGCGCAGGTGTGAAACCGCACCCTCGGCCCTCTGCTGCTCCCGGCGCGACGACGCGCCGGGACCGCAGGGTCCCGGCGCGTCGTCGTGGAGCGCCCTTTCCAGGGAGGGCTCACTCGCAGGACTTGGCGCCCTTCGCGTACGCCAGGCCGAAGCCGCCCGCCGACGAGTCCATGAAGATCACCTCGCGGCCCGCGCCCGCCGTCGCGAACATCTGCGCACCCGGGCTGCACGACGCCGGGCCGACGTACGTCCCGGTGAACGTGTACTGCTTGAGCTTCGGGTTGAGCGCGTTGTCCGGGTAGCCGCCGGTCGAGAGCCAGAGGTCCGCGGGGGCCTCCTCGGTGACCGTGAGGGTCGTGTCGGACAGCGTGAGGACGTCGGCACGGATCGCCTGCGGGGAGTTCTCCTCGAAGAGCAGGTGGCTGGTGCCCGTGGCGAAGTCGAAGAGCCGCACGGAGTCGTTGAACGTCCCCTTGCTCCACTGGCCGTCGACGTAGTGGCCGTAGTCGCGGTTGATCACCCAGGCGACGCCGGTGCCGGACACCTGGGGGTAGCTCATCGTCTCGGCGCCCGGGTCACCGCCGGCGAAGGTCGTCTTCCCGGTCGCGACGTCGTACACCTCGACGCCCAGCGACCACCAGGTGCCGTCGGGGTTGGGCTGCGCGTAGTCCTCGTACCGGACGTAGGAGATCTTCCCGTTCCTGACGCTCGGCGCCGTCGCGTTCCCGACCCAGTCGGGGTGCGCGAGGGTGTGGACGGTCCGCGAGGTGCCCTGCAGGTAGCGCACGACGTCGCGGTACCCCTGCTCCGGGTCGTACTGGCTCCACGCGACGACGTCGCCGTCGAAGCCCAGGCCGTTGATCCGGTACGGGGAGCTGTAGATCTCCTCGACGTGGCCGCCGCCGACGGGCGCCGACAGGATGCGGTTGGTCTCCCAGGTCGGCGAGCCGGGGTCGCCCGCGATCGACAGCCACACGACCCGCTTGCCATCGGTGTACGGGAAGGTGTGGTTGTTCCCGTCGTTCGGGGAGATCCGGTACGGCGCGACCTTGCCGTCGGTCCGGCCCACCCAGATCGACATCGGCTCGGTACGGTTCGCGTCCGACCGCGGCACGGTGAACCAGCCGGCGGCCATGCTCGCCTTGGTGTCGCTGTACAACCCGGTGTTGAGCCGGTCGATCAGCAGGTCGGTGTTCTTGCCGTACAAGCCGGCCTTCCACTTCGCGGTGATCCCGCGCGAGTCGAACGCCGCCCGCACGACCGTGAGGTCCTTGTTGCTGAGGCCGAAGGACCTGGCGGAGGCGAGCACCGCCTCGCGGGCGTCGACGAAGTCGGACATGGGCGCGAGGTAGTCGGTGAGCGCCCGGTAGACGATCTTGTCGGCGACCGCGCCGCCGAACGTCTGGCGCAGGTCCCACAGCGCCCCGGACACGATCGTCGAGTTGAGGTGGACGCCGCCGTCGTCCATCTGCGGCGTGTCCATGAGGTGCTGGAAGTCCGCCGTCGTGGCACCGTCGTCGAGGTTGCGCAGGGCGCACCTGGTGGGCGCCAGGGTGCGGCAGAGGTCGCCGCCGATCAGGCTCGCCTCGGGGTCGGACATCGGCGTGCCCGCCGCGTCGAGGTCGATGGCGTTGCCGAAGTAGTCGGCGATCGCCTCGTTGAGCGCCCCCGGCTGGCCGGCGTACACCAGGCTGGCGGAGTTCTCCACCACACCGTGCGTCATCTCGTGGCCCACGACGTCCGGGTCGGCAGCCAGCGGCAGGTACTCGTCGTCGCCGCTGCCGTACACCATCCGGGTGCCGTCCCAGTAGGCGTTGACGAACGGGTAGCCACCGTAGGTGATGCCGACGATCGAGTTGATCGGCATGCCGTCGTCGTCCAGGCTGTTGCGTCCGAGCTTCGCCTGGAACCACTCGAACACCTGCGCGGCATCCCAGGCCGCGTCCACGGCCCCGGCGTCGGTCAGGTCCGCGCCGAGCGTGCTCGACGGCGACGCGAACGGCCCCACGCCCTCGGGCAACTGGCCGTCGAGCAGCTCGTAGTAGTCCCGGCCCCGAGCGTCCCAGGTGGTGATCCGCACCGTCCGGCCGTCGGGAAGGGTGTGGGTCTGGTCGATCATGAAGTAGGAGCTCGCGTCAGCGCTCCGGACGAGCGGGACCGGCACCGTGGCGCCGTGCAGGCTCCTGCCCTCGCCGACAACCGGCGTCGTGCCGTCGCCCGACGGGGACGGCTCCGTCACGGTCCGCGGCGCGACGGCGGTGCCGCCGGCGGCCAGGGCGGCGGCCTGCTGCGCGGTGGCGAAGGGCTTGATCCGGCTGACGCTGAGCAGCGTCACCCCGTTCGTCGCGCCCACGTACACGTCGCGGAGCACGGGCTGACCCGTGACGACGTCCTTGCCCTGGACGAGCACGCGCCGCGCGAGCACGCCGGTGCCGGTCGGCATGACGACGAGCCCATGGTCGGTGCCGCTCAAGTCGGCGTGGGCCGCGTCGGGCTTCGTGCCGGGCCGCGGGGCGCCGGCCACGACGGCCGCACCGGGGTGCAGGCTCCTGCGCACGTCCTCGACCGCTCGGGAAGTGGCGACGTCCGCGGGCATCGGGGTGCGGGTCGTGTCGACGTCGAGGTCCGTGAAGTAGGTGCCCGACGTGCCGGTCACCGCGCGCTTGCCGGCCCTCTTCTCCATCCGCACCACGTACTGGGCGCCGAACACGGGCAGGCCCTTGTACCTCTGGTTCAGCCGGACCGTCTCCCGCGCGCCCCGCGTGTCGACGCGCGCGGTGGTGAGCGTGCCGGCCGGGTCGGTGATCTTGTAGCGGTCCTTGTGGCCCGCGAGGTGGGCCTTGGCGGCCTTGTCCGGTGCGATCGTGGCGTCGACCGGGTCGGCCAGGTCGTCCACGAGCGCGGGGGTGTCCGTAGCGGGCGCCACGGTGGCCGGAACGGAAGCCTCCGCGGCCGTCGTCGTGCCCGTCGCCGACGGGGTCGCCGCGTTCGCGGCCTGGGCGGTGGTTCCGAGGAGGGCGGCCGCCGCCAGGACGGCGAGGGCAGGTGGTGCCGTGAGTCTGCGCATCTGTTGCTCCTGCAAGGTGGTCCAGCGCCCGGCCGGCTCCTTGCGGCACGGGGTTCGCTCACCCTCGCCGCGCTGTCGTCAGCGGCACAAGAACGACTTTGCGCATCTGCACAAGTAGGAAGCTCCGCAGCGGCGGGCCTGGTCGTCGCCGTCCTCAGTCCGTGGCCGGTCCCTGATGGTGGCGTTCGGCGAGCCGCTTCAGGTTCAACAGCTGCCGTCGAGCCATGACCAGGTCACCGAGGGACAGCCCGAGGGCGGCCCAGCGGGTCGTCCGCATGACGACCTTGAGCAGCAGCCGCGTCGTGTCGGGCTCCTGGGGCACCAGGACGTACGACATGAAGGCGCCCATGATGGTGCTGGTCAGCTGCCGGCCGGGGTCGACCGAGACGATCCTGCCCAGCTTCCGTCCGCCGGCAGTGGTGAAAGCCTCGCCGACTCGGGGCTCGGGCAGACCCACCAACCGTCGGGGTGAGCGGCGGCCGAGGTTGTCGATCCAGTCATACGAGTACGGCGCGAGCCGCACCTGCGCCAGCCACGGCCACACCGCGGCGGCGGGCGCTTCGATGTGCACTCCCCGCCACGCCTGCAGGGTGGGCGAGACGACGAAGTCGTCGCACGGATAGGAACGCATTGTCTCGCCGTCAGTCACGCCCCACCGGTCACCGATCATCCCTCCATCTTCCACAGCCGATATCCGAACCCGGAACCTGTTGAAAATTGCCGATCGGTGCGATGGAATGGTCGAAATATTTCAGCCCGCACCGACATGCATCGACATTGTCCGCCGGCCCACACCAGTCGGTCGTTGTGGTTCCACACCCGCCATGGAGGCAGCGCATGTCAGCTCATCGGCACGAGGTCGATCGCCGCACCCTGCTCAAGGCGGGTCTGGGTACGGGGATCGCGGCGATCGTCGGCACCGAGGTGTTCACGGCGGCACCGGCGGGTGCGGCGCCCAGCGCCCTGTTCCCCTGGGTCATCGATTGCGACACATGGGGTGCGCGCCCGCCGAGGGGAACGATCCAGATCACCGGCAACACCACCAACAAGATCATCCTGCACCACATGGCGTTCCCGAACGTCGCGGACTACTCGCGCGACCATGCGATGCAACTGGCGCGGGACTGCCAGAACCTGCACATGGACGTCAACGGCTGGGCGGACACCGGACAGCACTTCACGGTCAGCCGTGGCGGCTACGTGCTGGAGGGTCGTCACCGCAGCCTGCAGACGCTCGACACGGGCGGGCACCAGGTCATCGCCGCACACTGCCCCGGCGAGAACGGGAACGCGATCGGGATCGAGAACGAGGGCACGTACATCACCGAGACCCCGCCCGACGCCCTCCTCGACTCGCTGGTGACGCTGTGCGCCGCAGTGTGCCAGCAGTTCCGGCTGCAGCCGTGGGACATCTTCGGCCACGGGGACTTCTATACGACCCAGTGCCCGGGCACCGCCTTCTACCGGCTGTTTCCGATGGTCCGCTCACGTGTCGCGGCAGCACTCGGCACCCAACGTGCGGACATCCCCGCACGCCGGTGGCCGGACATCTGGCGCTTCGTCGACGGCCCGGTCGTGCAGGTCGCGCAGTACCTGCTCGCAGACCTCGGCTACCCGCTGACCCCGAACGGCGACTTCGGCTACGACATGAACGCCGCCGTGGCGGACTTCCAGGCCAACCACGGGATTCGGGTCGACCCGGACGCGACCTTCGACGCCGCCACCTGGGAGGCGCTCGTGCCGACACTCGACAAGGACGCCGTCGGCCTTCCCGTCAACGCGCTGCAGTTCATGCTCGGCCGCAAGGGGTACGACGACGTCACGACAAGTGGCGAATTCGACCACAACACCATGAAGGCGGTCCAGGACATGCAGCGCCTGCACGGCCTGGTACCCAATGGAAAGGTCGACGTGGACACGTGGTGCGCAGTTGTCGGTGGCACCGTCCGTTCAGCCTTCCAGCGAGTGGACGCCGCCTAGGAGCGTGTCTCAGTAACCGGCACCCGCGTGTGTCTTGTGATCATGCATTCAGGATGATCCCGATTCGCGTGATGGAAACGGGCCGTTCGAGCTGGTTGTCACGCGGTGGAACAGCCTGATCTCCGACACGGCCTGATCGAACAGGGCCACGCCTTCGACCGTCCCTGCCATAGTGGGCGCATGAACTTGATCAAATATGGCCACGCCTGTGTGCGCCTGGAGGCGGACGACCGGGTACTGCTGATCGACCCGGGGACGTTCTCGGAGGCCGAAGCGCTCGACGGGGTCGACGAGGTGCTGGTGACGCACGAGCACCCCGACCACCTCGACATCGCCAAGCTCGTGGCGGCGAGTCAGCGCAACTCCGCGTTCCGGGTGTACCTGCCGTCGGCAGCGATCGAGTCGGCCCCCGAGCTGGGCGACGCAGCGGTCGCCGTCGATGCGGGGCAGCGGTTCACAGCGGCCGGGTTCGCCGTCGACGTCGTGGGCGGGGCACACGCCGAGATCTACGACGGTCTGCCCGGCTGCGCCAACGTCGGTTTCGTCGTCGACAGCACGGTCTACCACCCGGGCGACTCGCTGTTCGTCCCGCCGTCGCCGGTGGCGACGCTGCTCGTGCCGGCTGCCGCACCCTGGCTCAAGCTCTGCGAGGCGTTGGACTTCGTGCGGGCGGTGCGGCCGAAGCGGGCGTTCCCGATCCACGACGCCACGCTCAACGAGCTCGGCCAGGAGTACTTCGACGGCTGGTTGGACTTCAAGGGCGGCACCGAGTACGCGCGCATCCCGGTCGGCGAGTCGGTGACGATCCGTTAGGAGGATGTCACAGCAACCGGCAATCCGCGCGTCGCGGGCGCGTGCGGCAGCGGTGGGCAAGAAGTTCCGGGCGTTCGATCGCCCGGTTCCGCCGCCGTCACCTGGACGCCTTGGTCGGCTTCGAGGACGACGCCACCCGGTCAATGGGCCGTCAACGTCAGGTGATGGCCACCAGCACGGCCTGATCGTTCGCGGCTGCGGCGTTGTAGAACCGGCGCAATTCGACGAAGTGCGCCATCAGGTAGTCAAGCGCCTCGGCGCCGTCGGTCCAGATGTCGGGGTAGATCTCGGCCGCGGTCATGGCGTCCGGGTCGAAGCGGGCGCCCAGAGTCTCCACATCCAGTGCGTCCAGCTCGGTGGCCACCGCACGGACCGTGGCGCGGTCGAGTAGACGCGGAGGACCGTAGCCGCCGTCCTGGCCGATCTCGACACCACCGAGAATCGCCGCGCCAGCGCCCTCACCGATCCGCCATTCGGTGCCGGTGAGGAGGTAGTGGATGCCGTGCCACGACTTGTCCAGGTCGAGCTCCGGCTCGGGCATCTCGGCCTCGTCGTCGTCGAGGTCGCCGTAGAGCAGCGTGTCGACAGCCGTCGGGTCGGCGCGCACCGCTGCCACCTGCTCGGGCGACAGCCGGTACCCGATCAACACCATGCCCACGGGCGGCCCCTCCGATCGGCGGCGTACGGTCCTGCGGTCGACGGCTTGTCAGGCGCCACCGTACCGCCCTCACCGGCGTAGCGGCGGCAGCATCAGGTGTCGTCAGCCGCCGCTGACGTGGCGGAGGACGGCCAGGACCCGGCGGTTGTCGCTGTCCGAGGAGGGCAGGCCGAGTTTCGCGAAGATGTTCGCCACGTGCTTCTCCACGACTCCGGGGGTGATGACAAGTGCGGCCGCGATCCCGGCGTTGGAGCGCCCCTCGGCCATCAGCGACAGCACCTCACGCTCCCGGGGGGTCAGCGACGCCACCCCGGCCGTCGCCTGCCCGGCCCGCATCAGGTGACCGACCACCTCCGGATCCAGGGCGGTGCCACCGGAAGCGACCCGGGTCAGCGCGTCCACGAAGTCGGCGACGTCGGCGACGCGGTCCTTGAGCAGGTAGCCGACGCCGGTCGGCCGGTCGGCGAGCAGGCGCGTCGCGTAGCGGGTCTCCACGTACTGGGAGAACACCAGCACGCCGACGTCGGGATGGTCGCGTCGGATGTCGATGGCGGCACGCAGTCCCTCGTCGGTGTGCGTCGGTGGCATCCGGATGTCGATGATGGCGACATCCGGCGGGGTGTCGGCGATCGCCGACCGCAGCGCGTCCGCGCCGGCCACCGCGGCGGACACCTCGAACCCGCGGTCGGTGAGCAGCCGGACCAGCCCTTCGCGCATCATGGCGGCGTCCTCCGCGATCACCACCCGCATGTCGTCGCCTCCGTTCACACGTGTGTGGGCAGCTCGATCTCGACCCGGGTCGGACCGCCGGCCGGACTGTGTACGCGCATCCGACCGTCCACGACGGCGATGCGGCGGGCCAGGCCGGACAGGCCCGGACCGTCCGGGTTCGCCCCACCGACGCCGTCGTCGCTGACCGTCAACGTCAGACGCTCGCCGCGTCGCAGGACGCCGAGCCCGATCCGGGTCGCCCGGCTGTGCTTGGCCGCGTTCGCGAGCAGCTCGGCGGCGCAGAAGTAGGCGATGGTCTCGATCGCGGGCGCCGGGCGGTCGGGCAGCTCGACGTCCACCGCGACCGGGATGGCGCTGCTCGTGGCGAGGGTCGCCAGGGCGTCGCCCAAGCCGTTGTCGAGGACCGGCGGGTGGATCCCGCGTACCAGATCGCGCAGGTCGGCGAGGGCTTCCTTCGCTCCGCGGTGGGCGAGCGCGACCAGTTCGCGGGCCTGCGCGAGGTCCGGCGACGGGCCGTCGACGCCGAGCTTCTCGGTCGCCATGCCGAGGTTCATCGCCAGGGTGGCCAGCCGGATCTGCGCGCCGTCGTGCAGGTCCCGTTCCAGCCTGCGCATCATCGCGGCGGCGTCGTCGATCGCGCGGGCCCGGGTGACCTGCAGTTCGCGTACCCGCTCGGCGAGCCGACGCGGACCGAGCAGCCGGCGCATCGCGGCAAGGTCCAGTGTCGTGCCGGCCCGCATCAACCACGGTGCGATCAGCAGCATGGCGAGGCCGGCCGCGGCGATGAGCAACGCGCCGGCGAACGTCCGCGCGCCGATGGCGCCGAACGGCGTCAGCGCCCACACCGGACCGAGGCGCGTTCCGGCCGGGTGGTTGCGAAACAGCGGCCACCACACCGGGTAGCTGAGGTTGACCAGGCCGAACACGTAGCAGAACGCGCCGTAGCCCTCGGGAATGGCCAGTGGCACCTTGAGCAGGCCGTACCCGACGGCCCGCCAGCCCGGTCCGTCGGTGATCAGCGCGCTGATCCGCTTCGAGAGCCGCGGCGGCGGGGCCTCCACCTGCACGTCGAGCAGCCGGTCGGCGAGTGAGCGGTGCACGGCTCCCAGCGCGCGCCCGATCGGGGCGGCCAGCACGACCAGGAGCGCGGCGGTGAGCGGAAGCAGGACCAGGAACAGCGGGGCGACGGCAGGTGCGGGCTGCTGGGACATGGCGCCGGTCGCCCAGAGGACGAGGGCGCCCAGGGCCGGCACGAGCGCCGGTACGCTCAGGATCGCGGCCGCACTGACCACGCCGGCGAGGCAGAACACCGCCCGGCGCAGGGCCAGTGTGGTGAACGGAGCGTGCAGCGCGGTCATCAGCCCATTGTCGCCGCTCACGTGTCGCGGTGGCGGAGCAGCACGCCGCCGCACAGGATCGCTACCGCCGCGTACGCGCACATCAGCAGTGCGCTGATCCAGCCGGCGAACAGCCCGGGCACCGGCGCGGTCACCGCGATCGAGTTGAGCAGCATCAGCAGCGGCACGAAGCGGCCGACCTGGATTCCGCTCTCGCCGAACAGGCCGGTCACGATCGTCGGGACGAACAACAGACCGAACAGCGTGCCGATCGCGGCACCCGAGTGCCGCACGATCGTCCCGATGCCGACCCCGATCAGCGCGGTGAGGCCCAGATACACGCCGGTCAGCACGACCGCGCGCAGGATCGCCGGGTCTGTCAGGGGTGCGGCCGGGATGGCGGTGCCACGGATCGCGAGCTGCCCGCCCAGATAGCCAGCGAAGCTGGCGACGAGGCCGACGCCGAGTGCCGTGCCGCCGCACACGGCGACCTTCGCGGCCAGGACGATCCGACGCCGCGGGACGGCGGCGAACGTCGAGCGGATCATCCCGGTGCCGTATTCGCCGGTCACCGTCAGGACGCCGACCGCGCCGAGGAGCAGCTGAGCCACGATCGCGCCGCCGAGGCTGTTGTTCAGGATCTGGGCGGCGGTGGCGACCGGGGTGTGCGATCGGTACCCGAGTCCCACCCCGGTCCCGGCCGCGGCCATCGAGACCACCGCGGCGATCGCCAGCCACCACGTCGATCGGACGCTTCTCAGCTTGATCCGCTCCATCCGGGCCGCGTGCCGGAATCCGTACCCGTTCATGACGCTCCCACTCCGCGGTAGTCGGTGGCCTCCGAGGTGAGCCGGAAGAACGCATCCTCCAGGCTGTCGTCGCCGGCGGCGAGTTCGGTCACGGTCGTCTCGGCCAGCAGCCGGCCGCGGCCGATGACCACCAGTCGGTCGGCGGTCAGCGCCATCTCGGCGATCAGGTGGCTGGACACGAACACCGTCCGGCCTTCGGCGGCGAGCCCGCGCAGCAGGTCCCGGATCCAGCGGATGCCCTCCGGGTCCAGTCCGTTGACCGGCTCGTCGAGCAGGAGGACGCCCGGGTCGCCGAGCAGGGCAACAGCGACGCCGAGCCGCTGGCGCATGCCGAGCGAGTACGTGCCGGCACGCCGCGCCGCCGCGTCGGACAGACCGACGATGCGCAGCACCTGCTCCACCCGGGAACCGGGGATGTCGTTGCTCGCGGCCAGCGCGCTCACGTGCGCGCGGGCGCTCCGGCCGGGATGGAACGCCCCGGCGTCGAGGAGCGCTCCGACCGTCTTCAACGGCCAGTGCAGGTCCGGGTACCGCACGCCGCCGATCAGCGCCTCACCCTGGTCGGGGGCATCCAGGCCGAGGATCATGCGCATCGTCGTCGACTTGCCGGATCCGTTCGGGCCGAGGAAGCCGGTCACCACTCCCGGCTGCACCCGGACGCTCAGCCCGTCCACGGCGACCCGGTCGCCGTAGCGTTTCGTCAGCTCACGTAGTTCGATCACACCACCGACGCTAGGCAGCGCCGTCGGCGGTCAGAAGCCGGAAACCATCCGACTCCGCCTGGGGGTTTTCCACCCCCACGCGGTCCGGGCCCAGGTGGCGGCCGGCTACAGGTCGCCATGTCGAGGTCCAGCCCTGGCAGATCGGGTCACACCCGGTCGAGGCCGAGACCGCGGCGGCCGATCTCGTTGAGGTCCTCGACCCGGAAGCGGTTGGGCCAGTCCCGCTCATAGTGCTCGGGCGGGAAGTCGCTAGGGCTCGACCCGGTCAGGAACGCCTCTCGCACCTTCGCCGCGTACTGCTCGTTACGCGGGCACCAGGGCGCGGCGGGGATGTACATGACGTTGCCCCAGCCCTTCTGGTTCTCGACGGGGGCCACGCTGTGGATCATGTCGCAGTGCCACCAGACGGAGTCGCCGGCCTTCACGTCGGGGATGCCGGCGAGGGCCTCCATGAGCGGGGCATGCCACTTGTGGCCGGCCGGGAAGACCTGGTTGACGGTGACGCCGCACATGTCGTCGTCGGGCACGTCGTCGAGCAGCGGGCGCAGCATCAGGTAGGCCATCGCCTCGGGGATCGGCACGGTGTGCAGGACGCCCTGGTCATGGTCCATGTCGGACAGCGCGGTCCACCCCTGGAAGGTGCGGAAGGCCGAGCACATGGTCGAGCCGGGATACTGTGGTCCGGCGGTGCGGTAGGCCGCGTCCCACGGGTCGTACCGCTCGACACTGCCGTCGAACAGGTGCCGGAACGCCTTCTGGTAGGCCTGGGTCATCCACAGGTCGAGGGTGCCGGGGTCGAGGTGCGTGCCGAGGCCGGCTGAGTCGGCGCCCTCGGGCCGGCGGCGGATGCGGTCGGGGTACAGCGAGTCGCGGTCGGGGTCGAACCACCGCACACCGTCGGACTCGTGCTTCCACTGGCCGTTGAGGAACGCCTGGACGGTGGCCATGCGCTCGCTCTGCCGGGCCTGCATCTGCGCGGGCGACCAGTAGATCGGGTAGATCTCGGGCTTGGACCCCACGCTGCCGAAGAAGTCGTCGCCGGGACCGCGGTAGTTCTCGAAGAAGCGGTTGCTCTCGACGTAGTCGACGATGTCCCGGTCCCAGGCCAGGGCCTGATCACGGTCGAAGTGGCCACGCACGACCAGGCAGCCGCGGCGTCGCAGCAGGGCGAGCTGCTCGTCCGGGACGGCGCCGGCGGCGATGTCGGCGTACTCGATGACCGGCCAGATCGTCTCTCCCCGGCGGCGGGCCGCGGAGACGTCGTCGACCGCGGCCTGGACGCGCTGCTCGACGACCGAGAAGACCTCCTCGACCGTCCGGCCGGAGGCGGCGATCCGCTCCCGCAGCGCCTTCTTGATCTCGCGGGTCGCGGCCGTGAGGTCGGCCGGTGTCTCCTCCCAGTGCGGCAGCGCGGCAGTCGTCGACACGGCAGCTCCTTTTCAAGTGAGCCTTACTTACTTGAAAAGGACTGTAGGCGCTCTCCTCGCTTCAAGGCAAGGGCCCTGACTAGAATCGCGGCGTGGAATCCACCAAGCCGTCAGTGGATCTGGTCCGGTCGCTGACCGACGAGCACGTCCTGCGGGCACTGATGGAGCACCGCCGCCTCACGCGAGCCGAACTCGCCGTCGAGATCGGCATCTCCAAGCCGACCGCCGGTGAGAGCGTCCGCCGGCTGACCGAGCTCGGGCTGCTGGCCGACACCGGGGAACGCACGCCGGGCGGGCGCGGCCGCGGCCGGGTGGGTTCGTACTACGCGCTGGCGCCGACGGTGGGGGTGGCGCTGGCGGTCACGATCGCCCCGGAAGGCGTGGTGGCGGAGTGCGTGGACGTCTACGGCGACACCGTGACCCGCGCGGTTCGCCCGATCGACCGGCCTGCCCGGCCCAGCCAGGTCTCGTCGGCGTTGCGTGCGGCGGCGGCGGAGGCGGGCGCCACCGCCGGGCAGCCGGCCCGGTTGGCCGTCGTCGGAGCGGCCGACCCGGTGGACCGTGCCACCGGCCGTCTGGTGCAACTGCCCGACGCGCCCTTCCTGGTCGGCGAGCTGGACCCGGTCGCTGTCCTCGCCCCTTTCGCCGAGGGACCGGTCGTGGTCGACAACGACGTGAACTGGGCGGCCCTGGCGGAGCGCGACCGTGTCGGCGCGGAGCAGCTGCGCGACTTCGCGTACCTCTATCTGGGCGAGGGCCTCGGATGTGCGATCGTCAACGACGGCGAGGTCCGGCGCGGGGGTGCCGGCCTGACCGGTGAGATCGCCCATGTGGTGACTGCCGGGCCGGGCGGTCGGGCGCTCCGGTTCATCGAGCTGTTCGAAGACCTGGGTCTGCGCCTCAGCGGGTCCACGGCAATCGACACCGAGCGGCTCCTCGACAGCGCGGCAGCCACGCACGAGACCATCGGCACGGCCGTCAGCGGGGTCGTCGCCGCCGTGGTCGCGCTCGCCGACCCGCAGGAGGTCGTCGTCGGCGGATCGTGGGGCCCGGCGTTGATCGACAGCATCCGTGCGGCGACCGCCCTGATGCCGCGACAGGTGTCCGTCCGGCCCGCCCAGTTGAGCAGTGAGCCGGTCCTGGTCGGAGTGCGAGCCGAGGCCCTTCGGCGCCTGCGGTCGTCGGTCACCGCCAGCAGCCGACCGGAACGGACAGCTGACCGACCAACCTGAGTGGCACCGCAGCATGGGCGTCCGGCCACCACCGGTTCCAGCCAGGACGCCGGATGCCGCCGCGGCATCGCCAGGTACACCGTCACGCACAGTAGGGAACCGCAGGGGTGAGCCTCAGGGCGTCTCCTCGATCAGCTGCTTGGCGGCGCGGCGTACGTCGTCGAGCAGGATCTCCATGTCGCGGCGGGCGGTGCGGTAGTTGAGCACGCAGCCGCGCAGCGCGAAGCGGCCGTTGATGGTCGCGTTCGACAGGTATGAGCTGCCAGCCTGCTGCAAGGCCACCATGATGCGTTCGTTGATGCGGTCGAGTTCATCCTCGTCGGCCTGCGGTCGCGAGCCGGCGCGTGCACTCGGCGGCAGGTAGCGGAAGCAGAAGACGGAGAGCCCGACCGGGGCGAGCAGTTCGAAGTCGGCGCTGGCGTCGACGAGTTCGGCGAGGTGACGGGCGCAGTCGAGGTTGCCCTCGATCGCCTCGCCGAGGGCTCGCGAACCGGTGTGCGCCAGCGCCATCCAGACCTTGAGTGCCCGGAATCGCCGGGTCAGGTCCGGACCGTAATCCCAGAAGGCGAACGCCTCGGCCGGCTCGGTCTGCATCACCCGTGTGTAGTCGGCGTCCAGGCTGAAGGCGGCCCGCGCCGCCTCGGGGTCGCGGTAGATCAGGCAGCCACAGTCCGCGGGCAGGTAGAGCCACTTGTGCGGGTCGAGGGCGATCGAGTCGGCCGCCGACATGCCGTCGAAGAGCGGACGGGCCGAGGGGGCCAGCCGCGCGAAGCCGCCGTAGCACGCATCGACGTGCATCCACAGCCCGTATCTCCGCGCGACCGCTGCGATCTCCGCGAGCGGGTCCACCGCGCCGGTGACGACGGTGCCGGCGTTCGCCACCACGCAGAACGGATCCGCCCCGGCGGCCCGGTCCTCCTCGACGGCGCGGACGAGGGCGTTCACGTCCATCCGGAAGCAGTCGTCCACCGGGATCTCGCGGACGTTCGCCCGCCCGATACCCAGCAGTGCCGCGGCCTTGTGGATCGAGTGGTGGGTCTCAGTGGAGGCGTAGACGCGCAGTGGCGCGGGGTGGGCGGCCGCGCCGTGGGTGGCGACGGCGTCGCCGCAGTGGCGGTGTCGCGCGGCGGCGAGCGCGGTGAAGTTGGCCATCGAGCCGCCACTGGTGAACAGGCCCCCGGCACCCGGGTCGCAGCCGAGGGCCTCCTTGATCCAGTCGATGGCCACGTGCTCCAGTTCGGTGGGAGCCGGGGCGGACCGCCATGCCGTGAGGTTCGGATTCAGCGCCGACGCGAGGAAGTCGGCGACCGCGGCGATGGCGGTGCCCGGCGCGGAGACGTACCCGAAGAAACGGGGGTGCCCGTTGTGCCGGCTGCCGGGCACGACCACGTCACGAAATACCGTGAGCAGGTCGGTGAAGTCACGGCCCTCGACGGGCAGCGGCTCCGCGAGCGCCTTCTTCAGGGCGGCGGCGGAGGTTCGCGGGGCGATGGGCAGCTCGCGGATCGAGTTGTGGTGAGCGACCACCCACTCGACGGCACGCTCACCCATGTCCCTAATCTGCTCGGCCGAGGGGTCCAGAGGAGAGTCGACGCCGCGCCGATCGGGTGAGGTGGCTGCCATGGCCCGGAGAATAGTGTCGGGTGCTCACCCGTGCTGCCCCTGCCCGAGCGCAGCTCCGTCCGGGGTGACGGCACGGCCCAGCGCGGCTGGCCGCGCTCGTCGTCGTAGCCGTCACCTGATGCCCCGGGCCACCAGCAGCGGCACCAGCCGCCGTCCCACAACCCCGCTCCCGCCCGCCACAAAAACCCGCATGACCATCACCCTTCCGATCAATCTTGTTCCTGCATCTGAGAAGAACCAGCCCGGCCGCCGCTGACATGGCGGCAAGATCATTCACGAGCAAGACCCCGCCGCTGGTGTAGACGGCCCAGCACCCGTGACCGGCACGGCAAGACAACGGCGGCCGGCAACGGCGCCTGACCCCATCAGGCGGTCGCCGTTCCGCTGGGTCGGCCGGCGAACGACGCGGGACCGACACGTCCCCGCTAGACCGGCTTGTTGCGCCTGCCGCCGGTGGTGGCGAGCATCCGCGACGAGATGGTCAGCCGCTTCGCCAGCCCGTAGGTCTTGATCGGGCTGCTGCTGACCGTCTCCTTGTAGAAGATGGCCGCCCGGCCGGTGATGTACCAGCGCCGGGGGCTGTCGTCGCCGTGGGTGAACTGGATTACCGCGTCCTTGCGTCCGAGGCTCACCGGCTGGTGGAGGTAGCCGAAGCGGAACGGCTTGAGCTGCTTGCCCCGCAACTGGCGAGCGATGTTCTCGGCGACGTGCGCCGCCGACGGAATGCCGCTCTGGCAGGTGCCGTGGATGACGCCGTAAGCCTGGCGGATGGCGGCCGCGTCACCGATCGCGTAGATCTCCGGATGCGACACCGACCGCAGCATGGCATCGGTAAGGACGCGCCCGTGCTCGTCGGTGAGAATGCCGGCCTCGGTGGCCAGCGTGGCCACGCGCACCCCGGTGGTCCACAGGCAGCCGTCGCCGGCGACGAACTCGCCGCCTTCCAGCTCGACCCCGCCCGGACGCACCTTGGTCACGCTGACGCCCTGCCGGACGGTCACTCCCAGCCGATCCAGGGCCGCCGTCAGGTACGCACGAGCCTTGGCACCCATCATCGCGGCCGGCTCGCCCCGGCTCAGCAGGGTGACCCGGACGTTCGGGTGCGCCTCGGCGATCTCGGTCGCGGCTTCGATCCCGGTCAAGCCGGCTCCGCAGACAAGGAACTCGCTGTTGCCCCGGCGCGCGAGGTGCGCGGCCATGTCCTGTGCGCTCTGCGGGCTGTTGAGGGTGAAGGCGTGCTCGGCCACCCCGGGGACACCGCCGGTGTCGGTGGTGCTGCCGACCGCATAGACCAGCGCGTCGTAGCCGAGGAAGACCTGACGTTCATCCACGGTGGACACGGTGATGGCATGCGCGGCGGTGTCGATCCCGGTCGCCCAGCCCTGCACGAAGTCGATGCCGGTGCCGGCCACCAGGTCCGGGATGCGATGTTCGGCGAGCTGTTGGCCGGTGGCGATCTGGTGCATCCGCAGCCGCTCGGTGAACCTCTCCCACGGGTTGACCAGGGTCACGTGGACCCGGCCCTTGGCTCGATTCGCCGCGCCGAGGGCTGCCAGCATGCCGGTGTAGCCGGCGCCGATGACAACTACCTGCTTGATGTCGGTCATGCCCCACGGACGACACAGCCGCCGGAAGCCGTGAGGCGCTGTGACCGGCGTCACAGACCGGCGACGGCGGTGAGCTTCTCCGGGTTGCTGATCAGGTGAATCTCCCGCGCACGCCCATCGACAAGATGCAGCACGATGACCGCCACCGGGGTTTCCGCGGAGTAGATGACGACGCCGGGCCCGCCGTTGACCTCGGCCACCACCACGCGCGGCTCCTGCGGCATGCGGCCGCCGAACGTGATCAGTGCCCGCGCCACCAGATCGATTCCCTCGATCGCCTTGCGCGGCGCCGGCGCCAGGCCGCCACCGTCGCACACCAACCTGACGTCCGGCGCCAGCACCTCCATCAGCGAGACGAGATCACCACCGGCGCTCGCCGACATGAACGACTCCGTCACCTTGCGCCGGGTCGCCTGATCGGTGTCATAGCGGCGCCGCCTGCGGCTGACGTGCTCTCGCGCGCGCAACGCCGTCTGACGTACCGATTCCGGGCTGCGCTCCACCATGGTGGCGATCTCGCTGTGGGAGTAGCCGAACGCCTCGTGCAACACGAAGACAGCCCGCTCCAAGGCGGACAACGACTCCAGGACCAACAGCATCGCCAACGACACCGACTCCGAGCGGGCGACGTCGTCGGCGACATCCGGCGCGGTCAGAATGGGCTCGGGCAGCCATGGGCCGACATAGGTCTCGCGCCGGGACGCGGCACTGCGCAAGCGATCGATCGCCAGGCGGGTGGTCACCCGGACCAGATAACCCTCCGCGTTCTCCACCTGCTCGACGTCAACAGCACTCCACCGCAGCCACGCGTCCTGGACCACGTCCTCAGCGTCGCTCCAGCGGCCGAGCACCCGATATGCGACGGCGTTGAGAAGAGAGCGATGCTCGTTGAAGATCGTGTCGTGCGGCACCAGCCGAGCCTAGTCTGCCCTCAACGACACCAGCCCAGGCCGTGGTCGTCGCGCCCGCCTCGCGGGCGCCGCTCTGCCGGTGCCGCGGTCGTTCCTGAGCGGGTGCCCATGCGCTCTCCGCTCGTGGCGAGGAGGCACCGGGTCGCTCTACCAGGGCAACGGCCGGCGGTCGCGGTAGAACCCGCCGGTGGGTCCATCGTCGGGAAGCGTCGCCGCCCACACGATGCCCGCTGCGCCGTCGGCCACCGGTCGACCGCCGGCGCCACCCATGTCGGTGGCCACCCAGCCGGGACAGACCGCGTTGACCAGTACGCCGTCGGCGCGCAGCTCCGCGGCGAGCATCCGGGTCAGGGCGTTCAGACCCACCTTGGAGATCTTGTACGCGGGGGTGCCGCCACCCATGCCCGCCAGGGAACCGGCCTCGCTCGAGACGTTGACGATCCGGCCGTGGCGGCTGAGGCGGAGCAGCGGTAGCAGGGACTGGGTGACCCCCCAGGCGCCGAACAGGTTGGTGTCCAGGGCCTCCCGGACGGCGTCGAGGTCCGCGTCAGCCGCGTCGGCCCACGTGTCGTAGGAGATGGCGGCGTTGTTGACCAGCACGTCCAGCCGGCCGTACCGGTCGCGGATGGTGGCGGCGAGGGCGGCCGCCGTGGCGGGATCTCTGACGTCGAGCGGGTGTGGCACGACGGTGCCACCCGCGCCGCTCAGGTCCTTCGCGGCGGCTGCGGCCTTGTTCGCGTCCCGCGCGGTGAGGATGACGGTGTCACCGCCTGCGGCGAGCTGCCGCGCCACCTCCTTGCCGATACCCCGGTTGGCTCCGGTGACCACGGTGATCCGCTCGGCCACTCCTGACCCTCCCCGTCGGCCGTTTTCCCGGGAGTCTACGGGTCAGCGAATGGCGAAGAGACCGACTTGCACGGCGCCTCGGTCTAGCCTGTGGGCAGGGCGGATGGTCCGCGCCACGCGACCGGCAGGGGGGCGCCGGTGAGGTCGGGTGAACCGCGGCCGACGCCGGCCGACCCCTTTCCGAGCACGGACGCGCCGCGGCGGGTGCCGAGCGGCGCCTGCCGCGATCTCCCACCCGAGTTGGGGCCGGACACGGTTGGCGTGCTCGAGGGCCGCACCTTCATGTTCTCGGACGCGGCGGGGAACGTGCCGAAAGGCTCGATCGGCGGACTCGTGCACGACGACACGCGGTACCTGGACCAGTGGGAGTTGGCCATCGACGACCGGCCACTGCTGGTTCTGTCCTCGGGCACGGTCGACGCGTACTCGGCGGCGTTCTTCCTGGCCAACTCCGAGCTGCCCGACCTACCGGCGAACCGGGTGGGGATCCGACGACAACGGGTCGTCGGAGACGGCATGTACGAACGGGTCGAACTGCGGTACTTCGGCGCCGAGCCGGTGACGCTGCGGCTGCGCCTCGCGGTCGGCACCGACTTCGCCGACCTGTTCGAGATCAAGGAAACCGGCCGGGACCGGGCTACGGACATCGTCCGCCGGCATGAACCGGACGGTTCGGCACTGTCGTTCAGCTACCAGAACGGCGACTACGCGGCGCTGGTTCGCGTCGAGCCCGATCCGCCGGCCGACCACGTCGACGGCGACAGCCTGGTCTGGCACCTGCACCTGGAACGGGGGCAACGGTGGAGTTGCGCGATCTGGGTGCCACTGAGCTGCGGCGAGGAGAACTACCGGCCCGTCCTGCGCGGTTTCGGGGAATCCTTCGACCACGGGCCGGAGGACGCCGCGACCCGGTGGGCCGCCGGGAAGCCGCACCTGCACGCCGACCGGGACATGCTCGCCAGCATCTACGAGCGGTCCGCGCTCGACCTGGTCGCCATGCGTATCGAGAAGACCATCGCCGGTGAGCCAGTGGTGTTGACCGCCGCCGGCCTGCCCTGGTTCCTGACCGTATTCGGCCGTGACACGCTGATCACCGCCTACCAGACGATGATCTGCGGCCCGGACGTGGCCCGGGGCGCCCTCATCGTGATGGCCGCGCACCAGGCGACGACGGCCGACGACTTCACCGACCGGGAACCGGGCAAGATCTTCCACGAGTACCGCTCGGGCGAGCTGACCCGACTCGGCCTCAAGCCGTACAAGCCCTACTACGGCGGTGCGGACACCACGGCACTCTGGCTGGTCCTGCTCTCGGAGTACTGGCGGTGGAGCCGCGACGACGCCCTGGTTCGCCGGCTTCGGCCGAACGCCGACGCCGCGCTCGCCTGGATCGACCGGCACGGCGATCTCGACGGCGACGGATACGTCGAGTACCAGACCCGGTCCAGCCAGGGGTTGGGCAACCAGTGCTGGCGGGACTCCCCCGACGGTATCCAGTTCGCCGACGGCAGCATCCCGGTGTTGCCGATCGCCACCTGCGAGACACAGGGCTACACCTATGACGCGAAGCTGCGCGCCGCAGAGCTCGCAGACGGCCCGTGGCAGGACCCGAACCTGGCCCACCGACTGCGCGACGAGGCAGCCCGGCTGCGGGAGCGGTTCAACCGCGACTTCTGGATCGCGGAACGCGGCGGGTACTACGCGGTGGGCCTGGACGGCGACAAGAACCGGATCGACTCGATGACCTCGAACATGGGGCACCTGCTGTGGAGCGGCATCGTGCCCGCCGACCGCGCCGAGCTGGTCGCGCGGCAGCTCATGTCCGACGACATGTTCTCGGGCTGGGGTGTGCGCACGCTGTCCGCCGCCGACGGCGGCTACAACCCGATCGGCTACCACACCGGCACCGTCTGGCCGCACGACAACTCACTGATCGCCGCAGGTCTCGCCCGCTACGACTTCCGGCAGGAGGCGAACCGGATCGCCATGGGGCTGCTGGAGGCCGCCGCACACTCGAACTACCGCCTGCCCGAGGCGTTCTCCGGATACGACCGGCCCTTCGGGCGGCAGCCCGTCCCCTATCCCACCGCGTGCAGCCCGCAGGCCTGGGCGAGCGCGGCTCCACTGCTGCTCCTGCGGACGCTGCTGGGCCTGAACCCCCAGGGCGACGGGCTGGCAGCCGACGCACACCTTCCCGAGCACCTCGGCGAGATCCGTTTGCACGACGTCCAAGCCGGCGGCCGCCGCTGGAACGTGACGGCGCAGCAGACACAGTCCACCGTCGTCCCGGCCGACTGACGTGGCCCGTGGGGTTGTCGAACTGCAGGTGCACGGCGTCTGTCCGGCGCGACGGTGAAAGCCCTCTGCCGGCTGCAGGTGGGTCTGCCGGGATACGAGGAGATCGTCGCTCTCCTCTTCGCCATGTTGACCGCCCTGCTGATCCTGCTCGGAGCAGCTGTGCCGTCGGCACATCGCGGCGACCCGGGCGGGCCGCGACTGCGGGCCCTTGGCGCCCCCGTCATCGGGGCCGTCGCGGCAGGGCTGGCGGTGGCCTTCTCGGCCAAGCTCAGCTACCGCGTGGCGGACTTTCTCGACCGGAACGCGCCCACCCCAGAACGGCTCGCCAGCAGCCCGCCTTCGGCAGCCTGACCATGCTGCAGCTTCCGGCGACCATTCGCCAGCCTCGAACTCGTGCACGACCCCGCGCGTCCGGTCCGGGACGTCGGCGCGGTCAACCACCTCGTCATACAGGTTGACGACCTCAGCGCCACGGTCGCCGACGTCGCCGGACAGGGCGTCGCGGCGGAGCCACCGACGGAGCTGGGACCGGGAATGTGGACGTCGTGGCTCACCGATCCGGACGGCTGTCGGATCGAGCTCGTGCAGTGGCCGCCCGGCCAGCCAGCTGGCATGACGGCGGCAGACTTCAGGTGACGAGGAGCATCGGCCCGCGTGGGCCGACGGCCGAGGCGAAGGGCCTGCGTCAGCGGGTTTTCCGCGCCGAGCGCTTCCGCGGCGGAGTCAGCAGGTCCGCGATCATGGCGATCGCGGTCGGCACCAGCCGGTAGTACGCCCAGACACCGCGCTTCTCCCGCTCCAGCAGGCCGGCCTCGGTGAGGATGCGCAGGTGGTGGCTGACCGTCGGCTGCGAGAGGCCGAGCGGTGCGGTGAGATCGGTGACCGACGCCTCCCCCTCGGGGGTCGACTGGATCAGACTGAGCAGCCGCAGGCGGGCGGGGTCGGCGAGGGCCTTGAGGACTCCCGCGAGCCGCTCGGCGTCGGCGCGTTCGATCGGCTCGCCGGCGAGCGGCGAGATCTGAGGAACAGTCATTCCGGTCGGTGCGTGTGCCACACCTGCCATCCTTCCATTGGAAGCATCCACGCAACCCCATATCGGCCATTCGCGACACGCCACCTGGTGCGCCTCGTGCTCACGCCTCGGACGACGAGTGTCGTATGGAATGCCAGGCTGCGCGTACGTGGCTGCGCATGACCGACTCCGCCCAGTCGGGGTCGGACGCGGCGAGGGCCGCCACGAGCTCGTGGTGGTGCGCCAGGCTGCGGCGCAGGGCGTCCGGGCTGTAGCGGGAGAACGTCCGCCAGACGAGCGGCATCTGGATCAACGAGGAGACGACGCCGGCCAGCCGGCTGTTGTCGGACGCCTCGAGGATCATCCGGTGGAACTGGTTGTTCAGCTCGGTGAGCTCGTCCACGTCGGTCGGTCGTCCGCCCGGGGCGACCTCGTCCATCCGGTGCGCCAGCGCCTCCAGCGCGGCCAGGTCGATGGCGCCCGTGGTGGCCGCCAGCCGGCAGCCCCAGGGCTCGAGCACGGATCGCAGGCTGAAGATCTCGTCGAGATCGTGGATGCTCCAGGCCTGGACCTGCACGCCGCGGTTGCGTTCGTGGCGGACCAGCCCCTCCGCGGTGAGGCGCCTGAGCGCCTCCCGGACCGGCGTGCGGCTCACCCCGATCGACTCGGCCAGCTCGCCCTCACGGAGCCACTCGCCGGCCGACCGCTGCCCGGACAGGATCTGCTCCCGGATCAGCCGGTAGGCCTGGTCGGCGGCGTGGCCGTTGTCGGCCTCCCGCAGCGTGGCGTGGTCACTCATGATGCTCCGGACCGTAACAACGCCGAAGGTTGTATGCAATAAGCCCACCGGCCATTGACACCGTCGGCCGTGCAAGCCTACTTTTCCCGCACAGCCGGATGTAACGACGATCACAACCCCGGCTGATTGCATGCAAACACAGCTGATCGAGGGATGCATGAGCACTGCACTGCCACTTGACGACGTCCGGGTGATCGAGCTCGGCCAGCTGCTGGCGGGGCCCTTCTGCGGCCAGCTCCTGGGTGACTTCGGCGCCGAGGTGATCAAGGTCGAGGACCCGGGTCAGGGCGACCCGATGCGGCAGTGGGGACGCGAGAAGCCGTACGGCAAATCCCTGTGGTGGCCGGTGGTGGCGCGGAACAAGAAGTCCGTGACCGCGGACCTGCGGAACGCGCAGGGCCAGGACCTCGTACGCCGGCTCATCGCACGAGCCGACGTGTTGATCGAGAACTTCCGGCCCGGCACGTTGGAGCGCTGGGGCCTGGCCCCGGAGCGCCTGTGGGAGATCAATCCCGGCCTGATCGTCACCCGGGTGACCGGCTTCGGGCAGACGGGTCCGTACTCCTCCCGCGCCGGATACGGATCGATCGGTGAGGCGATGGGCGGCATCCGGTACGTGACGGGCGACCCCGATCGGCCCCCGGCCCGGGCCGGTGTCTCCCTGGGCGACTCGCTGGCGGCGACGTTCGCCTGCCTCGGCACCCTGGTCGCGTTGCACCAGCGTGGACGTACCGGCCGCGGCCAGGTGGTGGACTCGGCCATCTACGAGGCCGTGCTGGCGATGATGGAGTCGCTCATCCCCGAATACCAGATCGCCGGCTACCAGCGGGAGCGTACCGGGACGACCCTGCCGAACGTGTCCCCGAGCAACGTCTACCCGACCGCCGACGGCGAGATGGTCCTGATCGCGGCGAACCAGGACACGGTGTTCCGCCGGCTCGCCGACGCGATGGGGCGCCCGGAGCTGGCCACCGACGAGAAGTACGCCACGCACGGCGCCCGAGGGCGGTGGATGGAGCAGCTGGACGGACTGATCGCCGAGTGGAGCTGCACGTTCACGTCCGACGACCTGCTCGAGCGGCTGCACACCCACGGGGTTCCGGCAGGCCGCATCTTCCGGGCCAGGGACATGCTCGCGGACCCGCACTTCGCCGCGCGCGAGGCGATCGTCCGGCTGACCCACCCCGACCTGGGTGAGTTCGCCATGCACAACGTCGTACCCAGGCTCTCCGACAGTCCGGGCCGGGTCCGGCACGTCGGCCCCGAGCTCGGCGAGCACAACGAAGACATCTACCGCCATCTGCTGGGACTCGACGACGACGCGATGGCGTCGCTGCGTTCCGCCGGCGTCATCTGAGGAGGAACCATGACCTACCGGCTCGGCGTGGACGTGGGGGGAACGTTCACCGACATCCTGCTGATCGACGAGGCGACGGGAGACACCTACCGGGCCAAGACCTCCTCCACCCCCGAGGACCAGTCCATCGGGGTGCTGCGGGGCATCGAGCGGGCCTGCGCGGCGGCCGGCGTGCCCATGTCGGAGATCGCCGAGGTGTTCCACGGCACCACGGTCGCCACGAACGCGATCCTCGAGGGCAAGGGCGCACGGGTCGGGCTGGTCACCACCGACGGCTTCCGGCAGGTGCTCCAGATCGCCCGCTCCTTCGTGCCGGGGGGCCTCGCCGGCTGGATCATCTGGCCGAAGCCGGAGCCGCTGGCGGCCCTGGAGGACACCGTGCAGGTCGTCGGCCGGATCGGCGCCGACGGCGCGGTGGTGACCGAGCTCGACGAGGCGGACGTCCGCACGAAGCTGCGTCAGCTGCGTACGCAGGGCATCGAGGCGTTGAGCGTCAGCCTGATCAACTCCTACGCCAACCCGGGGCACGAGCGCCGCGTGGCCGAGCTGGCCGCCGAGGAGCTTCCGGGCGTACCGGTGTCGTTGTCGTCGTCGGTGCTGCCGGAGCTCCGCGAGTACGAGCGGACCATCACCACCGTCGCGAACGCCGCCGTGCAGCCGCAGGTGGCACGCTACGTGGCGAACCTCGAGGCGCAGCTGCGCGAGTCCGGGGTGGACGGCCGGCTGTGCATCCTGCGCAGCGACGGTGGCCTGGTCTCCGCGGCCGTCGCCGCGGACAACCCGGTGAACCTGCTGCTGTCGGGCCCCGCGGGCGGGGTGACCGGCGCGGCCTGGGTGGCCGAGCAGGCGGGCTACCCGAATTTCCTGACCTTCGACATGGGCGGCACCTCCACCGACGTCGCCCTGGTCCAGGAGCTCTCACCGCGCGTGGGTCGCGAGACCACCGTCGGGGACCTGAAGGTCCGCGCCACCTCCGTCGACGTGCGGACCGTGGGCGCCGGAGGCGGGTCCATCGCCCACGTGCCGCCGCTGACCCAGGCGCTGCGGGTGGGGCCGCAGTCGGCCGGCGCCGCACCCGGTCCGGCGGCGTACGCGGCCGGCGGCGACCAGCCGACGGTGACCGACGCGAACGTCGTGCTCGGCTACCTGCCCACCGACCTGGCCGGCGGCGAGATCAGGCTGGACCGCGCGGCGGCGCGGGCGGCGGTGAAGTCGATCGCCGATGCCACCGGGCTGGAATCGGTGGAGGCAGCCGCCGCGGGCATCATCGACATCGTCAACGAGAACATGTTCGGCGCGCTGCGGCTGGTGTCGGTGCAGCAGGGCTTCGACCCGCGCGACTACGCGCTGGTGGCCTTCGGTGGGGCCGGCCCGCTGCACGCCAACGCCCTGGGCAGGCTGACCGGGGCCTGGCCGGTCATCATCCCGCCGTCGCCCGGGGTGCTGTGCGCCTACGGCGACGCGACGACCAACCTGCGCGACGAGTCGGTGCGGACGCTGGTGCGCCGCTTCAGCGAACTCACCGACGACAGCCTGCGCGCGGTGCTCAGTGAACTCGCCGGCAAGGCGTGCGCCACGCTCGGCGAGCAGGGTGTGCCCGAGGAGGAGCAGCGGGTCGTCTACTCCGCCGACCTGCGCTACCACGGGCAGGGTTTCGAGATTCCGGTGGACGTCGACATCGACGCCTTCGACGGGACCGGCAGCGGGCTGGCGGCTCTGCGGTCGGCGTTCGACGCCGATCACCAGCGACTGTTCTCCTTCGTCCTCGACGCCGAACACGAGCTGGTGACCGTCCGGGCCACCGCGCACGGTCCCCGGCCACAGGTGGCCGCGCCGGAACTCGAACGGGGGGACGCGGACCCGAGCCCCGCGCTCCGGGCCCACCACCGCATCTGGGTCGACGGCGCCGAGGTCGACGCCGGCGGCTACGACCGGGCCCTGCTGCGCGCGGGCAACGTGGTGCCCGGTCCGGCGATCATCACCGAGATGGACTCGACCACCCTCGTGCTGCCCGGGCACACGGCGACCGTGCATCCCAGCGGCAGCCTTCTGATCCGTCCCGCCGACACCACCACGGAGAGCTGACCATGGCACGCCTCATCGAGACCGCTACCGGACCACTTCGCCGCGTGGATGTCGACGTGGTCACCCTCGACCTGATCGAGAACGGGTTGCGCAACGCACGCTACGAGATGGACGAGGTGCTCTTCCGGACCGCCCTGTCCCCCGGCATCCGCGAACAGCACGACGAGTTCCCGCTGATCGCCAACCGCGACGGGAAGATGATGGTGGGACAGTTCGGGCTGTCCATCCCCGACTTCCTGGAGAACTTCGACGGCGACATCGAGGAGGGCGACGTCCTGCTGACGTCGGACCCGTACTCCTGCGGCGCGGCGATCAGCCACGCGAACGACTGGCTCGTGGTGCTGCCCATCTTCTTCGAGGGCCGGATCGTGGGCTGGGCGGCGATGTTCGGGCACATGTCCGACGTCGGTGGGAAAACCCCGGCCTCGATGCCGACCGACGCCCGCACCATCTTCGAGGAGGGCGTGGTGATCCCGCCCTTCAAGCTGTACCGGAAGGGGGTGCTCGCCGAGGACGCCCTGCGGATCATCCTCAACCAGGTGCGCAAGCCCGACTGGAACCGCGCGGACCTCAACGGGATCGTCGCGGCCTGCCGGACCGCTTCGCGCCGGGTGCAGGAGATGTGCGCCCGGTTCGGGGTGGACACCTACGACTCCGCGCTCGACCAGCTCCTGGACCGCAACTACCGGGCCATGAAGGTTCTACTCGAGGCGGTATTCAAGGAGGGCGAGACGCTGTCGTTCACCGACTACGTCTGCGACGACGGGCTCGGCTACGGCCCGTACGAGCTGAAGCTCAGCCTGACCCGGACCGGTGAGAAGGTGCTGCTGGACTTCACCGGCAGCAGCCCGCAGGCGCAGGGCCCGATCAACTACTACATCAACGAGAACCTCGTCCGGATGTTCTTCGGCATCTACATGATCACCGTCGCCGACCCGCAGATCCTCTGGAACGACGGCTTCTACCCGCTGGTCGACGTCACGATCCCCGACGACTCGTTCTGGAAGCCCGCGTACCCCGCCGCCCTCAACGCGCGCAACCACGGCATCGGTCGCGTCTTCGACCTGTTCGGCGGCCTGCTCGGCCAGACCAACCCCGGGCTGCTCAACGCCGCCGGCTTCTCGTCGTCACCGCACTTCATGTATTCGGGCACCTACGGGCCCGGCGAACGCAAGGGCGAGTGGTTCCAGCTCTACTCGATCGGATTCGGTGGCATCCCCGGGCGACCCGTGGGAGACGGCCCGGACGGCCACTCGCTGTGGCCGTCGTTCGTCAACATCCCGTGCGAGTACCTCGAGTCCTACTACCCGCTACGGATCGAACGCTGGGAGACCATCGCCGACACGGGCGGCGCCGGGCTGCACCGCGGCGGAAACGGCGTCGACGTGGCCTACCGGTTCCTGGAGGCCGGCACGATCGCCATCCACGACGACCGCTGGCTGACCTACCCGTGGGGAGTCAACGGTGGCGAGCCGGGTGCGCGCGGCCGCAAATGGCTCGAACGGGCCGACGGCAGCACCGAGATCCTGGGCAGCAAGGTGCACGACGTGTCCGTGGCCCCCGGAGACGTGCTGCACTTCGTGACCTGGGGCGGCGGCGGGTGGGGCGACCCGCTCGCCCGTGACCCGGAACTCGTCGGCCTCGAGGTCCGCCGCGGCCTGGTCACCCCCGCGGGGGCCCGCCGCTACGGCGTGGTCTGCGACGACGCCGGCGCCGTCGACGTCGCCGCCACCGAGGAGGTACGGGCCGAGCTGCGCCGTGGGCGCCCCGAACCACTGCCCACCTTCGACATGGGGCCGCCGATCGAGACGATCCTGGAGCGGTGCCTGGAGGAGACCGGCCTTCCCGCTCCCCGGCCGCCCGTCGCCCGATGAGCCCCGCGCCGGACAGCAGCGACGACGGATTCGGGGGCGCCCTCCTGCCCGGCGCCCGTCCCGCCGTGCTCGTCATCGACCTCATGCGGGCGTACTTCGACCCGGCCAGCCCACTGTGCCTGCCGTCCACCGACTGCCTGCGGTCGGCTGGCCGGGTCATCGCCGCGGCCCGTGACCACCGGATCCCGGTGCTGCACACCCGCGTCGCCTACGGGCCCGGCGGTCTCGACGGAGGGTTGTTCGTCCGGAAGGTCCCCGCCCTCCGGCAGCTCTTCGACGGAGGCGGAGCGATGGGGGAACCGATGCCACAGGTCTCCCCCGCCGACGACGAACTGGTGCTCGTCAAGCAGTACGCCAGCGCCTTCTTCGGCACGTCCCTGGCGTCCACCCTGCGCGCGGGGAGCATCGACACCGTCGTGCTGGTCGGCGTGAGCACGAGCGGTTGTGTACGTGCCACCGCGGTGGACGCGATGCAGAACGGTTTCGTCCCGCTGGTGGTCCGGGAGGCGGTCGCGGACCGCGCCGCCGGCCCGCACGAGGCGAGCCTGTCCGACCTGCAGGCCAAGTACGCCGAGGTGATCAGCGAGGCCGGCGCCGTCGCGTACCTGTCGGAGGAACGATGAAAGCCAGGATCGACATCGTGGAGGTGTCGCCCCGTGACGGCCTGCAGAACGAGGCGACACTCCTCAGCACCCGCGACAAGATCGAGCTCGTCGAGCGGGCGGTACGAGCGGGCGCCCGGCGGGTCGAGGTGACCAGCTTCGTCAATCCCGCCCGGGTTCCGCAGATGGCGGACGCCGACGAGCTGATGGCCGCGCTCCCCCGCCACGACGGCGTCCGGTACGCGGGCCTGGTGATGAACCGGCGCGGCCTGGACCGCGCACTGGCCGCCGGCGTCGACGAGATCAACGTCGTCGTCGTGGCCACGGACACCTTCTGCGGCCGCAACCAGGGCATGACCACGGCCCAGGCGTGCGACACGGCGGCCGAGCTGGTGCGGGCGGCCGACGCGGCAGGAGTCTTCACGACGGTGACGGTCGGCGCGGCGTTCGGATGTCCGTTCGAAGGTGAGGTCCCGCCGGCCCGGTTGCGGGAGGTGCTCACCCGGGTGGTGGACGCCGGCCCCGACGAGCTGGCTCTCGCCGACACCATCGGGGTGGCCGTACCCGCCGACGTCACCGAGCGGCTGACGCTCGCCCGGGAGATCACGCGATCGCGGACACCACTACGGTTGCACCTTCACGACACCCGGCACACCGGCGTGGCCAACGCGGTCGCGGCGGTCCAGGCGGGCGTCACCACCCTCGACGCCAGCATCGGCGGGGCAGGTGGATGCCCGTTCGCGCCGGCGGCGACCGGGAACGTCGCCACCGAGGATCTCGTCTACCTCTTCGACCGGATGGGGCAGCCCACCGGCCTGGACCTGGAGGAACTCACCTCGGCCACCGGCTGGCTGGAACACCGCCTCGGCAGGCAGCTGCCGGGCGCGCTGCTCCGGGCAGGAGGCTTCCCCCGCTGAGCACCCGGCCCGCCAGGCTGACCGGGTGCGTTCCTGCTGCGCGGCCGGAGCAGGCTCAGCGCACGGACGCCTTACGGTCGGGCAGCCGATCCGGTTTGTCGACGACGATGTCGTGGGTCGTGTGCGGCGCGATGAAGGCGGCGAGCTGGACGGCCTCGGTCAGCAGTGCGTCGTGGTCGGCGTTGGTCAACGTGGTGAACGGCTGGATGTGCAGCGTCCGGTCCCGGATGCGCCAAGTGCCCTGCCAGACTCCGTCGATCAGGAACGTTCCGGTGCTGGCGCCCCGGCCCGGCGGTAGCGGCACCGGGCGGTTGTCGGGGATCAGGCGGCTGCGGTCCCGGTGCGACAGCAGCAGGTTGTCGTATTCGGGCAGGAATCGAGGTGGGGCGGAGGTGTCCGCGGAGGGCCGGGGCGCATCGGGTAGGTCGTACAGCAGTTGCCCCGTCTCGGCGTGCAGCCATGAAGGGCAGCGGGAGCGGGGCGGCGTCGGTGCCGACGAGGAGGTCCACGCCGGCGTCGTGCAGCGCCTTCACGTCCTGGCCGGAATCACCGCCATCGCCGCAGGCGCGATCCTGACCATGGTCGCCGACACCATGATCCCGGAAGCGTTCGAGAACGGTAACCTGCTCAGCGGCCTCGTCACCGTCGCGGGCTTCCTGCTCTCCTTCGGGCTGTCCCAGCTGGGCGAGTGAGGCTATGAGGCAGGACACCGGTGCGGTAGGCACTGCCTAGTGATCAGCTGCAGGCCCATCACGGTGATCGAGGAGGCCACCGCGGGTTACGGGAGCATCGCGGTGATGACCGCCCCTGGTTCGACAGCCGTGGAACCCGTAGCGTTCATCGCCCTAGCGGGCGGCCTTGTCCGGAACGGGTCGCGCGGGCCGAGAGACGACCAGCAAGGCGGCGAAGAGGCCAGCCGCCAGCAGGATCCTCGTCACGTCGAACAGCACTGCGTCGCCCCTGGAGTGGGGCGGAAAGACGTCCTTGACGAGCCAACCGGCACCCATCCCCAGCCCCAGGCAGACGTGCATCGCTGCCCGCAGGCGTGGATAGGGCTGCGGGCGGCCGAAGATCCGGGGCACCGCCGTGCCGCCACGGCTCCTGGCGAGCAGCACGGCGGCGACGGCCAGGTTGGCCGCGGCGACCACGACAGCCAGGATCAGGTCCACGGATCCCATGAGGCCAGACGCTATCGCACGAATGCACCCTGGCCAGGATCACCTGATGATGAACTCCTCGTCGTGGAACGATGCGGCCGGCGCGCCAAGCCACCAGCAGGGACAGCCCGCAGCGCCTGCTCCGCAAACATCACGAACGGCAGGATGCTGCCGTCCGAGGCGCTCACCGCGCCGACCGTGGCTGCCACCGCCGACACCATGAGCCGCCTGGTGCCTGCGAGCGCGCGGGGTGAGGCGACGGGCCTGCACGGATCGGCGATGACGGTAGTGCCGGCGCTCGGCGCCCCGCTGGCCGGGGCGGTGATCGACGCCTACGCACCGGCCTGGGGCTTCGCCGCGACCGGCCTGCTCGGCGCGCTGATCGCGCTGGCAGTGCTGCCGACCGAGTTGCGTCACCGGGCTCCGACACCGCCGAGGCCACCGTCACCCCACCGCCGCACCCATGCCCGATTCCACCCCCGTCCGACTGTCCGTCTAGAAGACGACACCCGGCAGATCGGTGACGTCGTTCGCCCGTCTCGGGCCAAGTGCGGTCAGCCACGCAGCGTGCAGATCAGGGGGTAACACTGGTTAGTGGCCGAGAGGGCGGTAACGGAGGTGAACGACGCCGTTGTGGAATCGGCGCTCGTCGAGGAGCGCGAAGTCGGCGCGCACGCCAGTAGGCAGACCCGGCTTGCCGCCTCCGACGGCCGTCGGCCAGACGAACAACTGGCACTCGTCAACCAGTCCAGCCCGCATGGCTTGCGCCGCCAGGTTGGCGCCTCCAACGGTGATATCACTGCCGGCGGTGGCCTTCAGCTGGTGTACGGCGGCCGGGTCGAAACGGCGGTCCAAGCTGGTGACGGCCGTTGACACCGCGGTGAGAGTCGTGGAGTAGACGACCTTGTTCGCCGCTTGCCAGACGCTCGCGAAGTCAGCCATGAGGCCGGACTGCGCGGCTAGAGCAGCGTCGGTTTCCCAGACAGCCATCGATTCGTACAGGCGCCGCCCGTACAGGAACGTACCCACCGACCGCAGGAGGTTGGTGGTGAACGCGAATACCTCGTCGTCAGGCGGAAACCAGGCGAAGTCTCCGCTTTCGTCCTCGATGTAGCCGTCAAGCGACACATTGGTCACGTAGATCAGCTCTGCCATGCCTCTACCTCCGGTGCACGTAGGACCTGCTTGGGATGTCACCCTCGCCTGCTGGCTGGTTGACCATCACGGGTCGGGCAGACGTCTCCGCCTCTCGCCCGTTCTACGAGCGGCTCGGCCCGGATCCGACACCATTTCGAGAGAAAGTTCCACGGGATCCTCGGCTGGTCGGCGCACGCTGGCGGTGTCCGCGCGACCGGGCCGGTCACCCGCTGGGAACTGGCGGCCCACCAGCAGACCTCTCGGGGACCGCGTTGATCGGTGCCGGACTCCACCACGTCGACCTCGCAGAACGCCGCTACCTCTCCATGAGCACCGTCAAGACCCACGTCACCAACGTGCTTGCCAGGACCGGCAGCCGCGACCGCGTACGAGCCGCCATCCTGGCGATCCAGGCCGGCCTCTCACCCTGACAAGAACCGGCGGCGGTCTCGCTCGACGCGTCCGAGCGACTCGCTCGGCCCAGGCAGAGACGACATGTTGGCGTTCGGCTTCCTGCTGCCCTGCTGGTCTGGCCTGTTCGCGACCTCAGTACTCTGCCCGAAGATCATGGGAAGAAGGAACGTGACTGTGCTGAAGATCCGTCCCGCTCGTCCTGACGAACTGCCGGCGCTGACGACGTATCCGAATGATGAAGTGCGCAACGCCGCTACGGCTGCCTACCTGAACGGGTTACTGGACAGCGGGTGCACCCACCCAGAGTGGTGTCTGGTCGCCGAACGCGACGGGACGCTGGCTGGCAACGCGGTGCTCTGGACGATTCCCGGTCGCGGGGTACCGATGGACATCGTGCTCCTCGAGCCCGGTGACGCCGACACTGGTACGGCACTGCTGGAGCACGCCGCCGGCCTCGCCCGATCGCTGGGAGCGGTGACGCAGGGGCATGTGTTGGACTCGCCGAGCCAGGCCCCTCAGTTCCAGCGCGACCCGCACATGCGCGAGCAACTGCTGGCCGACAACGGATTCTCGGTCGCCCGTGACGGGTGCCGGTTTCTGTGGCAGGCCGGCGAGCCCCTGCCCGCTCAGGACGAGCGGCTGCACTGGCGATCTCTGGCGGAGCTGGGCGAAGAGCCGTTCGTGGACCTGCTCTCCGACTCGTTCGCCGCCACCAGGGACTCGATCTTCCTCGCCGAGATCGCCGAGCACGGCCGGCGCGGTGCGGCAGAGCGCACCGTCGCCGACATGCTGGAGATGGACCACCAGCCGGACTGGTTCGAGATCGGCTACGACGCACAGGACCGACCTGTCGCCCTCAGCATGCCCGCTCGCAACCCGAGCGCCGCGGTGATCGGCCTCGTCGGCGTCGCGACCGCCGGACGGGGGCACGGTTACGCCACCGCTGTAGTCGCACGCGGTACCCAGATTTTGGCCACCAACGGCGCCACCGAGATCCGCGGCGACTGTGACGCCAGCAACGTCGCCATGTTCAAGGCCTTTCACCGCGCGGGCTACCGCAACTTCGCCAACCGGAAGATGTTCAGCCGCCCGCTGTAGACCGATGGAAGCGGCTCAGTGCCATGGAATCCATGGCACCGAGTCTTCTGTGCGAGTCCCCTGAGTGTGGATGCTTCCGCCGCCACGGAACAGCGGACGGTCCGGAACCGCCGTAGCGGCTCCGGACCGTGCGCGGTTCGGTCAGACCTGGTTCGCGCCGCCGTCGACGAAGATCTCGCCGCCGGTCATGAAGCTGCTCTGATCGGAGGCGAGGAACAGGGCGACGTTGGCGATCTCCTGCGGCTGGCCCATGCGGCTCATCGGCACTGTGGAGGCGAGCATCTGGACCAGGCCTGTGGCCTCCTCCGGGCTGTTGGCCAGCCCGGTGATGCCCGGGGTCTCGGTCGGGCCGGGAATGAGGGTGTTGACCCGGATCCGGCGGCCGGTCAGTTCGGCGGCCCAGGTACGGCCGAACGAGCGGATGGCGGCCTTGGAGGCGGCGTACACGCCGAAGGCCAGGGTGCCCTTGGTGGCGGCGGTCGAGCCGGACAGGATGACCGATGCGCCGTCGTTGAGCACCGGCAGAGCCTTCTGCACGGTGAACAGGGTGCCGCGGACGTTACGGTCGAAGGTGTCCGTGTAGTGCTGCAGGCTGATGTTGCCCAGGGACGCGAACTCGCCTCCGCCGGCGTTGGCGAAGAGCACGTCCAGGCCGGCGCCGTGGGCGGTGATCGCGTCGATGACGCGGTCGAGGTCGTCGAGGTCGCTCACGTCGCTGCGGATGCCCGTGGCGGCCGGACCGATGGCCGCGACGGCCTCGTCCAACTGCTGCTAGCGGCGTCCGGTGACGAAGACGTGCGCGCCCTCGGCGGCGAAGCGGCGGGCCGCGGCCAGGCCGATGCCGGTGGTGCCGCCGGTGACCAGGGCGGTTTGCCGCTGAGCTGTGCCATGTGTCGTACTCCTTGGATATCGGGTGGTGCGGGATGGGTCGTGCGTTCGCCGGTCCAGGTGGTGGCACTCGGCCGGCCGGGGTGGTCAGTTCGCGGTGCGCGGGGTGAATCGGGGCAGTAGCGCGGCGAGTTCCCGCCACTGCCGCAGGGGCAGACCGGCACTGTCGGTGTCGGGTCGTAGGACGGGCAGGGTGAGGTGGTCCGCCCCGGCGTCCAGGTGGGCCTGGACCCGGTCGGCCACGTCGTCGAGGTCACCCCAGGCCACCAGCGCGTCGATGAGCCGGTCGCTGCCGCCCGGGACGAGGTCCTCCTCGTCGAAGCCGAGGCGGGCCAGGTTGGACCGGTAGGCGGGGAAACCGATGAACATTCCGATACCGGCGCGGGCGGCAGCCCGCGCCCGGTCGGGGTCGCGATCCAGGACGACCGCCAGGTGCGGCGCGACGAGCGGGCGGTGGCTCACCCGCTCCCGCAGTCGGGCCGAGTACTCGGGCGTCACCACGAAGGGGTGCCATCCCGAGGTCCGAGCGGTGGCCAGATCCACCATCTTCGGGCCAAGCGCGCCCAACAGTCGCCGCAGTTCGGACCTCAGGTCGTCAGTCTCGTCAGCGGCCCGCTCCTGGGGCCGGCGTGGACGTTTCCGGGCTGGTCGCCGGGCCGGTGGGCTGGTGAAGACCGGGGCCGCCCGCCGCCGGGCGGCCCCGTGTCGGTCAGCGCGGCGGGCAACCGGTCATCGACGGAACGGCCCGGTGACGCAGTAGGTGATGCCGCCGGAGGACGAGCCGGTCGTGCCGCGTTGCGAGGAGAAGTACAGCCGGTCCCCAGCCGGGGTGAACGCCGGCCCCGTGATCTCCGAACCGCTCTGTCCGGTGATCCGCAGGAAGACGGAGATCTTGTCGTCGGGCGTGATCATGCAGATTTCCATGTTGCCGCCGTCCTCGGCGATGTACAGGTCACCGGCCGTGGACCCGGTGATGTTGTCGACCCCGGTCAGCGGGGCGGTGCCGGGGCTGACCAGGTTGTCGTCGTAGGCGAGCTCGTACGTGCCGGCGGCCAGGTTCACCTGCCACACGCGGTTGTCGCCCTTGGTGGTGAACCAGACGGTGTCGTCCGCGTAGTGGCAGCCCTCGCCACCGTTGAACGTCTTCGTGCCGGACACCTGCCGACGGGTCGGGGTGGGCGAGCCGTCCGGGTCGGGCACCGTGACCCAGGTGAACGTGCCGGAGGTGGCCGAACCGGCGCGGAAGACCTGGAGGGTTCCGGCGGACAGGTCGCCCCAGGTGGTCGGCACGAAGCGGTAGAACTTGCCGTCGGTCTCGTCCTCGGTCAGGTAGATGACCCGGCGGACCGGGTCAGCCGCGGCCGCCTCGTGCTTGAACCGCCCCATCGCGGGACGTACCACGGCGGTCCCGCCGAGCGGGTATGTCTCGAAGACCCGGCCCAGCGATACTTCCTCGCAGGAGAGCCAGGTGTTCCACGGCGTCTTGCCGCCGGCGCAGTTGTTGTTGGTGCCAGAGAGGATCCGCGAGGCCCCGACCACGGCACCGCTGGAGTTGAAGACGAGGCGCGAGGCACCGCCGCCCGCACTGGCTCCCACCTCGGAGTTCGACACGTAGATCCAGCCGGTGCCGTTCGGGAACACGGCGCCGCCGTCCGGGGCGTCGTGCCAGGTGTACGTCGTTCCCGGCACCGTCTGACGGGACCGCGCGACGATCGAGCTGGTGAAGCCGGCCGGCAACTGGATGCCGTTGGCGTCGGCGGGCTGAAGCCCACCGTAGGGCCCCGCCGCGTTCTGCGCCGGGGCTCCGTACGCCGCCGACCACGCCGTGAACGGCAGGGCGACCGCGCCCGCACCGACAACCGTGGCCCGCAACATTGCTCGACGATCCATGGAACCTCCTCGGTAGGTTCCCCAGATCTGACCGGGCGCAGCTTACGCACGTCGATCCGTTGGATGAACGTCGATGGACACCTCGGTGCGCGACGTCGTATCGACGACCATCTCGTGCCGGGCATGGCCCGGCCGACCGCCGGCTCTGGACCCCACTCGGCCCGGGAAGAGGCTTGGTCCATGCCGGGCCGACGTCGCTCGCAGTAATGCTGTTGACCCGCCGGGAACCCACTGTGATCGTTGTGCCGCCGCCTCTCCCACCTGGTTGGCGGACGGCGCCGTACGGGTCGGAATACCGGCGGTCCGACCGCCGATGAGAGGCTGCGATGATGATCGTGCAACGTCTACCCGCACCGGTCGGCGACGCCGAGAAGTTGGTGGCCATCCTGCATGAGGCCGACGAGGATGACGAGCGTATCCGGGCTGCCTTGCGTGATCCGGCCTGCCGCACCTACCTGGCGCTCGAGGACGACGCTCCGGTGGGGGCGGCGGTCGTACGGTGGGACGACGAGCAGCCGAACGAGATCCTCTACATCGCGGTCGTCGCGGACCGGCGCGGCGCCGGTCTCGGTCGGCAGATCGTCGCCGCGATACAGTCCGACCTACCCGCTCACGGACGCACTCTGGTCGTTGGCACGGCCAACTCAGCGATCGACAACATCGCCTTCTATCAGAAGTGCGGGTTCCGGATGCACTCAGTCAGGCGCGACTACTTCGACTACATCCAACCGCCAGTGGAAGAACATGGCATCGTGATTCGGGACATGCTCCTGTTCACCTACGACCTGCCTCTTGCGGCTGACAGGTCTTCCTGATCGTGCCGGCGCTCGGCCGAACCGGTCCGAGGGGCCTCGCGCCTGCTCACTGCTGGAACGGATCGCCCGTCAGGAGCCCCTGACCGAGGTGCTCGAGGGTGCCGGCTCCTGCGGCACCGCCGCCCACCGGCGCCAGACAACCCCGCGTACGGGAACCGGGGAATCTCAGGTGCGGAGAACGTTGGCGTAGATCAGCCAGGCCAGCGCGGACTTGGCCACCAGGCTGAGCACGATGTACGAGACCTCGCCGTAGCGGTAGTCCCGCCATCGGCCGCGCTGGGCGTACTGCAACGCCATGTTGACCGCGAAGCTCGCGAAGAGCAGGAACTGGACGATGATGATCGCCCACACGAAGCCAGGGATCTCCGGCGGCTGGGCGACGTAGACGGCGATCGCCAGCCACGGTGCCAGGCCGACCAGCGAGCCGAACCAGAAGGCGCTCCAGTCGGGACGGCCTGGCGTCTGCTGCCGCTCCATGAGCAGACCGAACAAGATCATCGCGGTGTTCGCGGCGAAGAGCCCGATGACCGCCGCGAGATCCCGGATCCCCACGAACAGGCCGATGAGCACAATCATGATCGACGCGCTGACCGAGTACTCGATCCAGCGGGCATAGTTGATCCGCCGGTCCAGGTGGCGTTCGTACCAGCGGTGCACGCCCGGCGCGGCGGTCACGAAGTGGTCGAGCGCGGCCAGGAGCAGGAAGACCGCCACCGCCGGGCCGACGGCGATCCGGAAGGCCACCTCCGGGAGCGTGGCGTCCCGCAGCGTCACCGGGTCCGCCGTCAGGTAGGACGCGGTGACCGGCAGGGACAGGTCGCTGCTGGCCGCCCACATCCAGATGCCCTCGGCGGCCAGCACCAGACCGACGAACACGTTGAAAGCGCGCAAGCGTCGGTAACGGTGCGCGCCCGCCGCAGCGTGATGCCCCATGCGCGCCACCATAGGCAACCCGAGGGGTCGCCGGCCGCGATTCTGCCCGGATCTGTCACCCCGCCGAGTCACGGTGCCCTTAACGCCTAAGATCAAATGGTTGCCGGCCGACTTCGCGGGCGGTCAGTGCCCGTGGCGACCGTGCCGTGCCTCCCGGGCAGCCCCGGCATAGTGTGGGGCAGGTGGACACACGCGCCCTCACACCCCGCGTACTTGTGATTGGACTCGATCCATATCGGGTGCCGGGGCCCTGGGATCCCAGGCCGGTCGCAGACGCTATCGAAGTCGGACGGTCCCGCTTCACGGAGCACGGTGTGGGGACGGAGTTCTGTCTGTTCGGTCTCGACGGCAGCGACGACATCGAGGTGATGGTCACCGTCGCCCTCCGGGCGCAGCCGTGGGAATGCGTCGTGGTCGGTGGCGGTGTGCGCAATCAGTTGGATCTCTTTGAACGCGTGATCAACCTGGTACACCGTCATGCTCCCGACGCAGCGATCGCCTTCAACGCCACGCCGGCGGACACGTTCGAGGCAGCTGCCCGCTGGTTGGACACGTCCGGCTGATCACGCGGTCTGCCGCCGTGCTCAGTGGGCTGAACGCGCATCCGCGCCGCGGCACGTCCCTCGGCGCGGCCCTCATGGGGCAGCGGCTGGGCGCCTGCTCGGTCCCCGAGCCGATCGTGCTGCGTACAGGCTGGTTCACTCGGTTCACCCTGGGCCTATGGTCAGGCATGCTGGCTCTGGAGGTGGAACGGCATGGCACGAATGGCGCCGGAGATGCACGACGAAATCCTCGCGGCCGCGGCGCGGCGTTTCGCATTCGCTGGCTACAAGGGCACCTCCCTACAGGACATCGCCCGCGAGGTGGGCTGCTCCAAGGCGGCGGTGCTTTACCACTTCCCCAGTAAGGAAGCTCTGCTGGTTGAGCTGATGGCCCCGGCCCTCGCGGTGATCCGGGCGCTTGAGGACGGCATCGCCGCCACCGCCGGTCCGGCCAGCGCGCAGCGAGTCGCCATGGAGGGCTTCGTCGACCTCGCGGTCCGGTTCCGGCGGGAGATGGCGCTGCTGCGAGGCGAGTTCCGCGAGTTGCTCGAGAGCCCCCAGTTCGCGCACCTCGAACGGTTCGCCGATCGACTCGTCGATGCGGTAGCCGGACACTCCGAGCGTCCGGCCGCCCGGATCGCCGCGCGGGTGATGCTCGCCGGCATCGCCGAGACGTCCGGCGATTTCGACGACGTACCCGACGACGAGCTCCGTGAGACGCTGCTGGTGCTGCTACGCGGGGCGCTCGAGCCCACCGACTGACGATCCGACCACGTCGGCAGGCCCACCCCGCCTGCCGGCTTTTGCAGCTCTGCATGCGGGGTGGGAGCCGAGAGTGTCACGACCCGCGGTGGGTGTCAGGGCTTGAGAATCAGTCGGATCGGGCTGCCTTCCTTCTTTACGAGCCGTTCGACGCCCCGGGGCGCCTCCGCCAGCGGGAGCACGTCGCTGATTGACCCGGAGAGATCGAGCCGGTGGTGGCCCACCAGGGAGACGAGCTGCTCGACGTGCTCTGGTGCGCTTCCATAGTGACCGCGGACCTGCTGCCTCAGGTAGCTGAAGAGCGTCGTCTGGTGGATGGTGAGGGGTTCGGGTGCCAGTCCGACCAGGACCAGCCGCCCGTCGCTCGCCAGAACGGTCTGGGCCTGACTCCAGACCCGTGGGGCCCCCGCCAGGTCGAAGGCGACGTCCAGGCCGCGCCCGCCGGTGATCCGACGGACCTGCTCGGCGAAGTCCGCGGCGCCGGGGTCGAGGACGTGGTCGGCGCCGAGGGCGAGGGCCCGCGCTCGGGCATCCGGGATCGGGTCCACGGCGACGATGGGGGCGGCGCCGATGAGTCGGAGAAGTTGGACGGCGTGGGCGCCCAGCCCGCCCAACCCCCACACGCCGACGGCCTGTGTGGGACGCACGTCGGCGGTGGCGACGATCGCTCCCCACGGGGTGGAGACCGCGTCCGGGATGATCGCGGCCTGCTCCAAGGGGAGGTCGTCGGGGATGCTGACGAGGGTGAAGTGTTCGGCGATGGCGTACTCGGCCCAGCCGCCGTCGTAGTCAACGCCGCGGGTGTGCGGGTGCTGGCACTGGCCTACCCGCCCCAGCAGGCAGGGCGGGCAGGCGCCACAGGGCTGGCCGGCCTGCAGGAGCACGCGCCGCCCAATCTGCCATTCGGTGGGTACCTGCTGGCCGACGGCGTCGATGACGCCGGCGACTTCGTGGCCCAGGGTCACCTTGTCGACGCCGGTTTCCAGCCGCAGGCTGCCGTCGATGAGGTGGACGTCGGACAGGCAGATGCCCGCCGCGGCGACCTTGATCCGGACCTGGCCCGGTCCAGGCTGCGGGACGGGTACCTCTTCCATCGCGAACTCGCCCGTCCGGTAGTCGAGTCGGCCGGCAAGCATGGTGGACATGACATTCTCCTTGTCTCGCGGTGGGTGCGGTCGCCCCACCGCGTCAGCGTGGGTGTCGGGTGCGGCGGTCGCACCCCTGGCGGACGGTCAGGCGAAGACGTCCTGCTGGTAGCGCCCGTCGGACTCGAGCTGGTCGAGCCATTTCTCGGCGTCGTCGGCGCTGCCGCCGGTGTGGCTGCGGTAGATGCCGGCCAGGGCGTGTCGTACGGAGGGGGCCATCCGCCTGCCGTCACCGCAGACGTAGATGTGGGCGCCGTTGTTGATCGCGTCCCAGATGCTGTCGCCGTCGGCGGTCATGGCGTCCTGCACGAACCGGTACGGGTGATCCGGCACGGTGGAGAACGCCAGGTGAACCTCGGCGATGCCGGCTTGCTGCCACGCCTGCATCTCCTCGCGGTAGAGCCAGTCGTGCTCGGGGTGCCGGCAGCCGTAGAACACCTTTGACAGGCCCACCTCGGCACCGCTGGCCTGCTGGGCGCCGCGCTCCTCGAGGAAGCCGCGCAGCGGGGCGAACCCGGTGCCGGGACCGACGAGGATCATCGGCGTGGCCGGTTCGGTCGGCGGGTGGAACGGCGGGGATGGGACGCGTACGTAACCGAAGAACACGTCGCCGGGCCGCAGCCGGGCCAGGTACTGGGAGGCCAGTCCCCGGTACTCCCCGTCTCCGGACAGTGCTGGGCCCTCCACCAGGCCGACGGTCAGTCGCGGCCGGTTGGGCTCGACAGTGGGGGCCGAGGAGATGGAGTAGAAGCGCGGCCTGATCGGACCGGCCAGCTCCAGGAAAACGGCGAGCGGCAACTCGACGGCAGGGAAGCGCTCCAGCAGGGTAAGGACCGAGAGCCGCTTCGCGAGGATCTCGTCCTGGTAGCGCTGACGCGCGTCGTCGGTGTCGCCGATGTACGCCTGCAGCTGCGCGGCGGTCCACTGACACTGGGTGTGCTCGACCAGCGCGCGCAGGTGGGTGCGGGTGGCCACCTCCTGCAGTTCGACGAACTCCGTCAGCAGCAGCTCTGCGGTCACGGGCAGGTCGATCGGCAGATGTGTGGGCTGGTTGCCCTCCTCGCGGCGTAGCCGGACCACCTGGTCGCGGGGCACCCGCAGCAGTCCCAGCGCCCGCGCCACCAGCTCCGGGTCGTTCTTGCCGAAGACGGCGAGGTGGTTGCCGGTGTCGTAGCTGACCCGGTCGGGCAACTCCACGGTGATCGACAGCGCCTGCGGGCGGGGCGCCTCGACGCTGAAGTCCCACAGGCCCGTCGGGTCGCCGACCAGCTCCTCGCTGGTCACCACCGTGATCGGGTACGCCTTCTGGGAGACCACTGCCGGGCGCACGTGCGCCTCGGTGAGAACGTCCAGCTGCAGCCGCGGGCCGGCGCTGGCGTTGGTGTTCGCGCCGTACTGCTCGGCCAGCGCCGCCCACAGTGCGTCCATCCAGGTGGTCGCCATGCCGTCGAAGTCGCCGTTGGCGTCGACCTCGCCGCGCGGCACGATCGGCGTCGCGCCGGCCGCCAGTAGCGCCGCCTCCACCCGCTTGGGGAAGGCCTGGTAGGTGATCCAGTGCGTGTTGCCGTTGCCCAGCACCGCGAACCGCACCTGCGACATCGATCCGGCCGTCAGTCCGCCGGTGGCGGCGAGGGTGTCGAAGCGCTGGGCGTTGTCGGGGGCCTTGCCGTTGTAGCTCGGCGTGACCACGACCAGAATCCCGTCGCGGGGCGGGTTGTCGGCCAGCTCGTCCAGCGTGAGCACAGTGGTGTCGAAGCCGGACTGCTCGGCTCGGCCGGCCAGCTGGCGCGCGAGATCCTCCGACGCGCCCAGGTTGGAGCCGTACGCGACGCGTAGCGTGACGCCAACGGCGTTGACCGCAACCGCTGGGGCCTGTGGCGCCTGCGCCGCCCGTACCTCGGTGCCGAATCGCTCGTACGGCTGGCGGGGGCGGACCCGCACCAGGAAGTTTTCCGGCTTGCGGGTGAGGGTCTCTTTGACCTTGATCTGGTAGTCGTTGGGGTCGGTGATCGCGAAGTTCCGCAGGACGAGGGCGAGGGCGAGCCGGGCCTCGGTGAGGGCGAACTGCCGGCCGATGCAGGCGCGCTCGCCGTTGCCGAACGGCTTGTAGGCGTGCGGATGGTGCTGGGAGATGTTCTCCGGCAGCCACCGGTCGATGTCGAACTCAGTCGGCCGGTCCCAGGCCTTGGGGTGCTTGTGCAGCGCGGGAATCAGGACCATGACCTGCTGGTCCTTCGGCAGTGCGTATCTGCCGCCGATCACGGTGTCCTCGTGCGGCGCCAAGGCGATCGCGGGGATGGGCCCCCACAGGCGCAGGGTCTCGTCCAGGATCCGCGGGATGACGTTCAGCTTCATGGTGGTCTCGTACGTCGGCACGGTGTCGCCCGGCAGCAGCCGGTCGACCTCGGCGTACGCCTGGGCCAGCACGTGCGGGTTGCGCAGGAGCTGGTACAGGGCGTAGGAGAGCAGGCCGCTGGTGGTTTCGTGCCCGGCGATGAGGAACGTCACCACGTTGTTGCGGATGTTCTCGTCGGACAGTGGCTCGCCGGTCTCGGGGTCGACCGCGTTGAGCATGAGGCTGAGCAGGTCGCGGCGGTCATCACCACCACCCGCGCGGCGCTCGCGGATGACCTCCTCGACGAGGGAGTGCATGACCCGCACGTTCTCCTCGAATGTCCGGATCTGTCGGCGCCGCATCGCGGTGACGAAGGGCGGCTGCTTCAGCCGGCCCATGGCCTCGTGCAGTGAGTCGGCAAGGGCCTGCAGGAACGGGTGGACCTCTTCGGTGCCGAAGGAGTCGAAGCGGTAGTCGAAACCGGTGAGCCCGATCGTGTCGAGGGTCAGGCGGGTCATGTCGGCGACGACGTCGAGGTCCTTGCCCTCGTTGCGCCGCCACTTGCTGACCAGGGCCTCGGCGACCTCGAGCATCTCCGGGAAGTAGGACTTCATCGACCGCTGACTGAAGGCGGGCATGAGGATCCGGTGGGCCTTGCCCCAGTTCGGCTCGTCCCCCCTGGCGGTGAACAGGCCGTCGCCGGCGATCGCGCGCACGTCACTGTGCGGTTTGTCGATCGGCTTGTAGAAGCGGGACTCGTCGCACACCTCCGCCACCAGGTCCGGGTCCCAGACGAGGACGATCTCGCGGTTGGGCAGGGCGAGCCGGTAGATGCCTTCGGGAAATCGACCGGTCAACTCCTCGAAGTACGCAGCTGGTCCATCGGATGGGATCTGCAGCGCGTTGCCGACGATCGGAACCCCGCGCGGGGCGGGGATGTTCTTGAGACTGCTCGACACGTGGACTCCATTCCTTGAGGCTGCCGGCGATGGCCGGCCCACGGAACACGGGCTCCGGCAGCCATACAGTGTATGGCTGCTGCTACCATACGGTGTATGGCTACGACTGGACAGGCCTCAGGCGGCCGAGGAGACGCACGTCTCACCGAGAGAGGGATCTACACCGCGGCGCTGCGGCTCATCGACGCCGACGGCGTCGGCGCGCTGAGCATGCGGAAGTTGGCCGGGGTGCTGGGTGTGAACCCGATGTCGCTGTATCACCACGTGCCGAGCAAGTCCGCGCTGCTACGCGGCGTCAAGAACCTCGTCGCGGCGCAGTTCCAGCCGCGGGTCGACGGCGGGAGCTGGCGGGAACAGCTGCACCGGTTCGCGAAGGACTTCCGGGCGCTCGCGCACCGGCACCCCAACCTGATCGTGCACAGCCTGGCCAGCCCCGACTTCATCGAGCCGGAAGATCCGTTCTGGACAGGGCTGACCGGCCTCCTCCGCAACGCAGGCCTTCCGGTCGCGGAGGTCGCCCGCGTCGGGGCGGTCCTCACCAGCCTCTTCTCGGGCTTCCTCCTTGCGGAGGCCAACGGAACCCTCGGGCGCCTCGCCGCCCTGCAACCCGCACCGGCAGAGGCCGCATCAGCCACCGGATCTGGCGCAGACGCAGATGGCGACGCCCGATTCGAGTTCGCGATCCAGACCCTCATCGCGGGCCTCGAGGCTCACCTCGGGCCCGCGACCGCCCGCTGAGCTCAGCGACTTCGCCACGTCCTACCCGGTGCCGGCGCGGCGGCCGGGAACAGCACGTTTATCGCCTTCCGCCACGGATACTCCGCCTCGTGTTCGATGACCGGAGCTGTGGGATTCCGCGGCAAGGCGCCGTGCGTGGGCTCGGCCACGAACGGGACTGATCACGGATGGGTGAGCCGGGTCGCGAGCAGTTTGCACGGCAGCAGTTCAGCTGGCACCGGGCGACCATCCTCGAGCTGTTCTTCGACCTCGTCTTCGTTTTCGCGCTCAACCGGATCAGCCTGCGGCTGTCGGCCGACTTCCACTCCGGCGGGCTGGGATTCACCCAGGCCGCCCAGACGCTCCTGCTCGCACTGGGACTGTGGTTCATGTGGCAGACGACCGCCGCCCTGACCAGTCGGGTGCACCCGGATTCGTGGCCCGGTCAGTTCATCGTCTTCTCCTCGATGGCCGGCGCCACGGTCATGGCGGTTTCGGTGCCGCAGGGTTTCGAGGGGCGGGCTCTGGTCTTCGCCGGCGCCTGGGTCTCGGTCCGGCTCAGCCGCGTGCTGCTCTACCTCCTGGTGCCGCGATTGCACACCGGCGGGTCGTCCCTACCCGGGCTGCTGTCGCTGCTCGGCAGCAGTGTTCCGTGGATCGCGGGGGCGTTGGTTCACGACCCGCTCCTGCGAGGTGGGCTCTGGGCGCTCGCGCTCGCCATCGAGTTTCCCGGGTTCGTGGTCGGCTTCCGTCACTGGGCCGGCATCCAGGTGGCGGGCGAGCATTTGGCCGAGCGGTTGCAGCAGATATTCCTGATCAGCCTGGGTGAGGCTGTCTTCGTGTCCGGCCGGGCATTCTCCGACGGCGACCTCACGTTCCCGCACGGTCTGGGGTTCGCGCTGGCCTTCGTCGGCATCGTTCAGTTGTGGCGGATCTACTTCTACCGGGCCGGCCTGGTCCTGCCACAGTCCATCACCGCCGCCCGGGATCCGGCCCGGCAGTCGGTGGGGGCCGCCCTCAGCCATCTGGTCTTGATCTCCGGGGTGGTCCTCAGCGGTGTGGGCTTCGAGCTGTACATCAGCGAACCCACCGGCCGGCCGGAACCGAACTGGCTGATCGCCATCCTCGGCGGCCCCGCGCTCTTCCTGTTGGGGCGGGCCCCCTTCGAACTACAGGTGTTCGGCCGTATCTCGCTGTCCCGGCCGATCGGGCTCGTCGCCCTCGGTCTGGTGATCCCGGCCGGGTGGCTCGCTCCCCCGGTGGCCGTCGGCGCGGCCGCCACCGCCGTGCTCGTCGGGATCGCGGTCGTGGACGCATGGCACGCCCGCCGGCGGCAACGGGAGCCGCCCGCCCCGCTGTTGTGACGCTCCGACGACGCCCGCAGCGCCGGGGATGGTGCGGCGCTGCCGGTCGCACAACAGCACGGGGGGTCAGCTCCGGCCGAGGTCGAGGGCGATGTCCAGGATCATGTCCTCCTGCCCGCCGATGAGCCTGCGCCGGCCGACTTCCAGCAGGATGTCGCGGGCGTCGAGACCGTACTGGCGAGCGGCGGCTTCGGCGTGGCGCAGGAAGCTGGAGTACACACCGGCGTAACCGAGGGTGAGGGTCTCCCGGTCGACGCGGACGGGTCGGTCCTGCAGCGGGCGGACGAGGTCGTCGGCGGCGTCCTGAAGGGCGAACAGGTCACAGCCGTGCTGCCAGCCTTGCACGGTGGCCACGGCGATGAACGGTTCGATGGGACAGTTGCCGGCGCCGGCGCCGTGGCCGGCAAGCGAGGCGTCGACGCGGGTGGTGCCCTCCTCCACGGCCACGACGCTGTTGGCCACGGAGAGGGACAGGTTCTCGTGGGCGTGGATGCCGATCTCGGTGGCGGGGTCGAGGACGTCCCGGTAGGCCCGCACCCGGTCGCGGACGCCGTCCATGGTGAGCCGGCCACCGGAGTCGGTGACGTAGACGCAGTGGGCGCCGTAGGCCTCCATGAGCTTGGCCTGGGCGGCGAGCTCCTTGGGCTCGGCGAGATGGCTCATCATGAGGAAGCCGGAAACATCCATGCCCAGCCCGCGGGCGGTGGCGATGTGCTGCGCGGCGATGTCGGCCTCGGTGCAGTGGGTGGCCACCCGGACCGACCGTACGCCGAGGGCGTGGGCTTGTCTGAGGTCCTGGATGGTGCCGATGCCGGGCAGCAGCAGGGTGGTGAGACGGGCGCGGGTGACCGCGGCTGCGGCCGCCTCGATCCACTGCCGGTCGGTGTGGCTGCCGGGGCCGTAGGTGAGGCTGCCGCCGGCGAGCCCGTCGCCGTGGGCGACCTCGATGCCGTCGACGCCGGCCGCGTCGAGCGCGGTGACGATCCGGGCGACGTCGGCCGGGGTGATGCGGTGCCGGGTGGTGTGCATGCCGTCGCGGAGCGTGACGTCCTGGATGAACAGGCGGCGGGTGGCTGCGGTGGCGGTCATCGGCGGGCTCCCTTGGCGGCCGCGAGGCGTTCGGCGACCCGGAGTGCCGCGGAGGTCATGATGTCGAGGTTGCCGGCGTAGGCAGGCAGGTAGTGGGCGGCGCCTTCGACCTCGAGCAGGACACTCACCTTGGTGGTGACCGCGGTCGCTTCATCGGGCAGCAGGGTGTGGACCGGTTCGTCCGGCGCCACCGGGGTGAACTGCACGGGCTGTTTGAGCCGGTAGCCGGGAACGTAGGCGGCGACATCGGTGATCATCTGCTCGATGCTGGCGCGGACGGCGTCGTGGTCGGCGGGGCCGATGAGGCACTGCACGGTGTCCCGCATGATCATCGGTGGCTCGGCGGGGTTGAGGACGATGATGGCCTTCCCGCGCCGGGCGCCGCCGACCTGTTCGATGGCGGCGGCCGTGGTCTCGGTGAACTCGTCGATATTGGCGCGGGTGCCGGGACCGGCGGACCGGGAGGCGATGGACGCGACGATCTCGGCGTACGGCACGGGCGTCACTCGCGACACCGCCGCGACGACGGGGATGGTGGCCTGTCCCCCGCAGGTGACCATGTTGACGTTGCCGGCGTCGAGGTGCGCGTCGAGGTTGACGGCCGGCACGACGTACGGCCCGATGGCGGCCGGGGTGAGATCGACGAGCGTCTTGCCGTACGGGGCGAGGGCGGCGGCGTTGGCCTTGTGCGCCCCGGCCGAGGTGGCGTCGAAGACCACGGCGACGTCGGCGAAGTCGGGCATCGCGACAAGTCCGGCGACGCCGTCGGCGGTGGTCGGCACGTGGAGGCGGCGGGCGCGCGCGAGTCCATCGGAGGCCGGGTCGATGCCGACCATCGCGGCCATCTCCAGCGTGTCCGACAGACGCAGAATTTTGATCATCAGGTCGGTGCCGATGTTGCCGGATCCGATGACGGCGACCTTCGTACGCGACATGAGCTGCCGCCTTTCGTCAGGGGGTGGTGAAGGTGGTCTCGACGCTGCCGAGGCCGGTGAGGTGTGCGCGGACGTGCATGGCGTGGGTGACCGGGACCATCGGCCCGAGTGCGCCGGAGAGCACGAGGTCACCGGCGCGCAGCGGGTCGCCGTGGGCCAGGGCGGCCCGCGCCAGCCAGGCGAGGGCCTCCAGCGGGTCGCCGAGGCACGCCTCGCCGGCGCCGGCCGAGGCGGGCACACCGTCGACGGACATGGTCATCTGCACCGCCACCGGTTCGACGGCGCCGAGGGGAACACGGTCGGCGCCGAGGACGAACAGTCCGCTGGATCCGTTGTCGGCGACGGTGTCGGCGAAGCTGATGTCCCACCCGGCGATGCGGCTGTCCACGATCTCCAGGGCGGCCACCGCGTAGGCGACCCGCTCCCGCACCGTGACAGCGGTGACGCCCGGGTCGGTGATGTCGTCGGCGAGGACGAAGGCGACCTCGGCCTCGATGCGGGGTTGCAGCAGCCGGTTGAGGCTGATCGCCTCGGACTGCGGGCAGGCCATGTCCTCGAAGAGCATGCCGAAGTCGGGCCGGTCGACCCCGAGTTGGCGCTGCACGGCCGTGGAGGTGAGACCGACCTTGCGCCCGACCGCCCGCCCGCCGTCCCGGATCCGGGCCTCGGTCAACCGGCGCTGGACGGCGTAGGCGAGGGTCTCGTCGTCGGGGCCGATGAGGTCGCGGACCGGCGGGCACGGCGTGCGAGTCCGCGCGGCGGTACGCAACCGGCGGTAGGCGGCGGCGACAGGATCGGCGGTGCCGGTGGTCACGGGGTCTCCGTGGCGGGACCGCCGGCGGTCAGGCGGGTGAGGGCGTCGTGGAGGGCGCGGCCGTGCAGTTCGAACAGCGGCCTGAGGTCGACGCTGTCGCCGCCGATCTCCTTGGCGATGAACAGCCCGTCGGCGCCGGCGATAGCGTAGGTGGTGACCAGGTCGATCGCGTCGCGGTCGGCGTCCGGGGCGAGCGTGGCGAGCACGGCGGTGAGCCGCGCGCGGGCGGTGTCCCGGACCTGCAGGAACATGCGCCGGGCGCTGGGCTCCTCGGGACGGCGCTCCAGGGTGAGCATGAGCCCCAGGCGGAGGAAGTCGGGCGAGTCCAGCAGGGTTTTGGCGACCTGACCCGCGAGTGCCGTGACGCGTTCCCGCGCCGGGTCGGTGTCGTCGCCAGGGAGGGTGAGCGCCTCGGCCCAGATGTCGAAGCTGCGCTCGATCACGGCGGCAAGGAGGTCGTCCTTGTTCTTGAAGTGCCAGTAGATCGAGCTGGCGGGCAGGCCGCACTTCTCGCTGACCAGCGCGATGCTGGTGCCGTCGTAGCCACGCACGCCGGCGACCTCGGCGGCGGCGTCGAGGATGCGCCGCCGTGACTCCTCGCCGTTGGCTCGGCGCTTGCGTTCCCCGCGAGATTCCGTCATCGCGCCCTTCCCGTGTTTCCGGCTGATGTCTTGACGATGTCAACAGTGAAGCTTACCGTAGCGGCCACTACAACTGGAACGTTCATTACATTAACGGCACAGTGGCTGCGGGAGGTCAAGTGAGCGTCGGGGAAAGCACTGCCGAGCAACGGCTGGTGCGGGTGGGCGCGCGGGACATCGCCGTCACCGATCGGGGAGCCGGCGAGGCGGTGGTGCTGCTGCACGGGGGCGGACCGGGGGCCTCCGGGATGTCGAACTACACCCGCAACGTCGACGCCCTGGCACAGCGATTCCGCGTGATCGTGCCGGACCTGCCCGGCTACGGCCGGTCCAGCAAAATGATCGACCAGTCCGACCCGTTTGGTGACCTCGCCGGTGCCGTTGGCGGCCTGCTCGACGAACTCGGCCTCGACCGGGCGCACCTGGTCGGCAACTCCTACGGTGGTGCCGCCGCGCTGCGGCTGGCGCTGGAGCGGCCCGACCGCGTCGGACGCCTGATCCTCATGGGCCCGGGCGGGATCGGCACGACCCGACGTCCGCCGACTCCCGGATTGCAGCGCCTCCTCGCCTACTACGGCGGCGAAGGCCCGACCCGGGCCAAGCTCGAACGGTTCGTCCGCGGGGACCTGGTCTACGACGGGAGCGCCGTTCCCGCCGAGATGATCGAGGAGCGGTACCGGGCGAGCATCGACCCGGAGGTGGTCGCCAACCCGCCGCTACGGCGCCCAGCCTCGCTCCGCACCCTGCTGCGGATGGATCTGCTGCGGGACAAGCGGCTGTCCCGGGCCGCCACGCCCACGCTCGTGCTGTGGGGCACCGACGACAAGGTCAACCGGCCGTCCGGCGGCCGGCTCCTCGCCGAGCGGATGCCCCGCTGCGACCTGTACCTCGTCGCCGGCACCGGCCACTGGGTGCAGTGGGAACGCCCGGGGCTGTTCAACTCCCTCACCACCGCCTTCCTCTCCGAGGAGTCCACATGAACGTCTTCGGCAAGGTCCACTTGGGCTTCCTGTGCATCGAGACCACCCGGTTCGGTGACTGGCGTCGCTTCGGCGCCGACGGCGTCGGCCTGCACGTCGACGAACTCGACCGCGACCGGATGCGCTTCCGGCTGGACGACCACGAGTGCCGCCTGCTGCTGCAGCGGGGCCCCGCCGAGGACGTGACCACGGTCGGCTGGCACGTCGACGACCACGAGGCGTTCGACGACATCGTCGCCCGCATCACCGCCCGCGGCGTCACCGTCGAACCGGGCCACGACGAGGAAGCCGCGCTGCGCGGCGTGCAACGGCTGGTGCGCTTCCCCGGCCCGAAGGGCCTGATCCAGGAGCTGTACACCACGCCTACCACCACCACCGCAGCGCTGCGCATGCAGGCCAGCGGCTTCGTCACCGGCGACGCCGGCATGGGACACATCGCCATCACCTCGCGGCAGCCGGACGCCATCCACCGCTACTACGACAACCTTCTCGATGCGCGGCTGAGCGACTTCATCGTCGAGACGATCAGCGCGGTGCGCTTCCGGATCCGGTTCCTGCGGGTCAACGGCCGCCACCACACCGTGGCGGTCGCCAACACCGAGGGCCTGCGCATCGATCCGGTCCGCACCGTGATCCAGCACCTCAACACCCAGGTCGCCACGTTGGACGACATGACCACCTCCTACCAGCGCCTCAAGCAGCTGGGCTTCACCATGGCGCTGGGCATCGGGCAGCACACCAACGACAAGGAGCTCTCCTACTACGCCCGGACGCCGTCCGGCTTCGAGTGGGAGGTCGGCTGGAATCCGATCGTCGTCGACGAGGCCACCTGGGAACCCACCACCCACCAGGGGATCAGCATCTGGGGACACACCCCCGAAGGCCAGACCGTCATCGACAAGCTCCACCAGTTCCGCCACAGCGCGGCCTCGCTGCGCCGCGGGGAGATCACCGTCCCGGCCTTGAGCGGAGCCACCGCATGAACACCGAACAGCACGACTACGACGTGATCATCGTCGGATACGGCCCGGTCGGCGTCACCGCCGCCAACCTGCTCGGCGGCATGGGCGTACGGGTGGCCGTCATCGAGCGCGACGCCTCGATCTACCCCCGGGCGCGGGCGATCTCCACCGACGAGGAGACGATCCGGATCTGGCAGGCGATCGGCCTCGCGGAGCGGCTCAAGCAGGACATGCTCGCCGGCCGGCCGATCGACTTCGTCGACGCGCGCGGCCGGTCGTTCCTCAGCCTCGCGCCGGCCCCCCGGGGCAACGGGCACCCGCCGCAGCTGTTCATCTACCAGCCGGCCACGGAACAGGTCCTTCGCGACGGCGTCGGACGCTACCCGAACGTCAAGGTCCTCCTCGGCCACGACTGCGAACTCGTCGAGCAGGACGGCGAGTCTGTCACCGTCACAGCGCGGGACCTCACCGACGACACGCCACGTACCCTGCGCGCGGCCTACCTCATCGCCGCCGACGGCGGCTCCAGCCCGACCCGGACCCGGCTGGGCATCGGCTTCGACGGCCGCACCTACCACGACCGGTGGATCGTCATCGACACCAAGGTCAAGCGCGGTTGGGACACCGTCGACCGACTGCGCTTCCACTGCGACCCCGCCCGGCCCGCCGTGGACTGCCCGACCCCACTCGGCCACCACCGCTGGGAGTTCCCCGTCCTGGCCGGCGAGGACGAACAGGATCTGATCAGCCACGACTACATCTGGCGGCTGCTGCGCCGCTACGGCCGGACGCCCGACGAGGTCGAGATCCTCCGCGCGGTCGTCTACAGCCACCACGTCCGCTTCGCCTCCCAGTGGCGCATCGGCCGGATCTTCCTCGCCGGCGACGCGGCCCATGCGATGCCGCCGTGGATCGGCGAGGGCATGTCCTCCGGCGTACGCGACGCGGGCAACCTGTGCTGGAAGTTGGCCGGGGTGCTGCGGGGCGAGCTGCCCGATGACGTGCTGGACAGCTACGAGGTCGAGCGCAAGCCACACGTGCGGGAGATGACCGCGCAGGCGGTGCGGTTCGGGCGCATCATCACCGAGCGACGTCCCGGGCTGACGGCCCTGCGCAACGTCGCGTTCCGGGTCCTCATGCGGGTCCCGGCATTCCGGGCCTACATGCAGGAGGCCGGGTGGTTCCCGGCCACCAGCTACCGGAAGGGCCTGCTGGACCTCACCGGTGGCAACCGGGCGGTCGGCGAGCAGCTCCCACAGCCCTGGGTCCACACCGAGGACGGCGACCGGGTCCGTCTCGACGACGTGCTCGCCGGTCGGTGGACGCTGCTGCACACCCGCCCGGCGCGACCCTGGCCGGCCTGGGCGGCCAGTGGCATCGGCTGTCTGCAGGTCACGCCGGCGGGCTCGGCTCCCGCTCCCGGCACGATCGTGGACGACGAGGACGTGCTCCTCCCCTGGATGCGCCGGCACCACGCCACGGTGCTCGCACTGCGACCCGACGTCGTCGTCTACGCCGCCGCGACCGGTGCCGCCGACCTGCCCCGCCCACCGGTCGACTGCGCGCCCCAGACGCCCGTCCGCGAACAGACGTCCCCATCCGCCGCGACGACAACGCCCTGACCCGCTCCACGCCACGAAGGAGAGCCGCAATGCTCAACCTCGCGCTCATGCTCGAAGGCACCGCCGAACGGCTGCCGAGCCGGGACGCCGTCGTGCTCGGTGACACCCGCATGTCCTACGCCCAACTCAACGACGCGGCGAACCGGGTCGCGAACCTGCTTGTGGACAGCGGCATCCGGCCGGGCGACCGGGTCGCACTCTCCTGCCCGAACCTGCCGTATTTTCCGATCGTCTACTACGGCATCCTGAAGGCGGGCGGCGTCGTCGTGCCGCTGAACGTGCTGCTCAAGGCCGGCGAGATCACCTACCACCTGCAGGACTCGGGCGCCAAGGCGTACTTCTCCTTCGAGGGCACCCCCGAGTTGGCCATGGGGGCCGAGGGCTGGCGCGGGTTCGGTCAGGCCGTTGGGTGCGAGCACTTCTTCCTCATCACCGCGGACCTTCACGCGCCGAGCCCGATCGAGGGCGTCCGCACGCTGGGCACCGTACTCGCCGGCAGGTCCCCCCGGTTCGAGACGGTGGTCACCGAGGCCACGGACACCGCGGTGATCCTCTACACCAGCGGGACGACAGGACAGCCCAAGGGCGCCGAGTTGACCCACGCCAACATGGTCATGAACGCCCTCACGTGCTGGCGCCTCTTCGGCGCCGCCGACCAGGACGTCCATCTGGTGACGCTGCCGCTCTTCCACTCGTTCGGGCAGACGGTGCAGATGAACGCGGGCCTGCACGGCGGGGCCACGCTGGTTCTCCTGCCCCGTTTCGACGCCGCGACGGCACTGGCGCTGATGGCGCGGGAGCGGGTCACCTTCTTCGCCGGCGTCCCGACGATGTACTGGGGCCTGCTTTCCGTCAATTCGGAGAACGGCAGCGCGCCGGCGATCGCGGCCGACCTGCGCATGGCGATCTCCGGCGGTGCCCCCCTGCCGGCGGAGATCCTCGAGCAGGTGGAGAAGGTCTACGGCGTTCGGATCCGGGAGGGCTACGGCCTCTCGGAGACAAGCCCCGTCGCGTCGTTCAACCACCCCGGACGCGAGGCCAAGCCCGGTTCGATCGGGCAGCCGATCTGGGGCGTGCAGATGAGGCTCGTCGACGCCGACTGGAACGAGGTCCCGGACGGCGAGCAGGGCGAGATCGCCATCCGGGGCCACAACGTCATGAAGGGCTACCACGGCCGCCCCGAGGCGACGGCAGAGGTGCTCCGGGACGGGTGGTTCCGCACCGGCGACGTCGCCCGCCGCGACGCGGACGGCTACTACTTCATCGTCGACCGGGCCAAGGACATGATCGTCCGCGGCGGCTTCAACGTGTACCCGCGAGAGATCGAGGAGACCATCCTGAGGCACCCCGACGTGAGCCTGGTCGCCGTGGTCGGCGTTCCGCACCGGTCGCACGGCGAGGAGGTAAAGGCCTTCGTGATCCGCCAGCCGGGCTCCCCGCTGACCGAGGACGAACTGGTCAACTGGTGCAGGGAGCGGATGGCCAGCTACAAGTACCCCCGCCTCGTCGAGTTCCGCGACGAACTGCCCATGACGTCCACCGGCAAGATCTTGAAGCGCAGGCTCCGCGACCAGGCGTGAACTTGAGGCCGAGCGCAGCCGCTGGTGTTTCGCTTGTTCCGCAGCGGGGTAGCCGCGCCCGGTGAGCGACGCCGCCGACCGGTTCATGGCCCGCCGGACGCTGATCGTCATCGGTCTGCTCCTTGCCACTGCGGCCGGGTTGGCGTTGGCGTGGGAGACCCGGCGGGTGCTGATGTGGGTGCTGGTCGCCGCGTTCTTCGCGGTGGCCCTGAATCCGCTGGTGGATCGCGTGCAGCGCCGGCTCGTCCGGCGTCGGGCGGCGGCCACGCTGGTCGTGTTCGTGGTCAGCTTCGTGGCGCTCGCCGCGCTCGGCGTGCTGATCGTGGTGCCCCTGTTGGACGAGCTGGCCCGGTTCGCCGACCGGGCGCCGGACCTGCTGCGCGAGGCTCGGGCCGGGCGAGGGCCGGTCGGCGAACTGCTGGAGCGGTTCCACCTGCGACAGTATGCCGAGGCCCACGCCGACCAGTTGCAGAATTACGGCGGCGAGCTCGGCCGGTCGACGGTCGGGTTGGTCCGCGGGACGGTTCAGGGCGTCGCCGGAGCGCTGACCGTGGTGGTGCTGGCGTACCTGATGGTGGTGCAGGGGCCGCGGATCACCGCCGGGACGCTGGCCCTGGCCGGCGGTGACCGGGCCGAGCGGCTGCGACGCGTCGGCCAGGAGTCGGCGCGCACCATCACCGGCTACCTGAGTGGAAATCTCCTGATCAGCCTCATCTGTGGCCTGGCGACGTTCGTGGTGCTCGCGCTCAGCGGCGTGCCGTTCGCCGCCGTGATCGCGCTGTTGGTCGCCATCGCTGACCTCATCCCGCTGGTGGGGGCGACCCTCGGCGCCGTCGTCGCGGGCGGCGCGGGCTTCCTGCACTCGCCCACCGCCGGGGTCGTCGTGCTGGTCTTCTTCGTGGTCTACCAGCAGGTCGAGAACCACCTGTTGCAACCGGTCATCATGTCCCGCGCGGTTCACCTCAACCCACTGACCGTCCTGGTCAGCGTGCTGCTCGCCGCGGAGGTGGGTGGCCTTCTGGGAGCCCTGCTGGCCATCCCGGTCGCCGGGATCGCGCAGATCCTGCTGCGGGAGTTCGTCCCCGCCAACCGGCGAGCCGGCTCTGTGCCGGCAGCGGCCGGCCATGCGGACCGCACCCCGAGCGACCGCCCGGACCAGCCGGCGGGCGAACGACCGGCGGACGGTGGGACAGCCGGCAGACGGCACTCCGGTCACCGGGGCCGGCCACCCGCCGACTGAACAGGCGAATCACCCCGACAGGGAGAACGGGCCGCAGGTTTGCGCGGGCCGGGCGGGGTAACCCCCGCCATGGCCGCTGACCGGAGTCCCCTGCCGCGCTCCGAGGAGATGGTCGAGCAGGCCAGAGACCTGGCGACGCAGGCAGCCCGCCGCGGTGGCAAGGCCGGCAGGCTGCGGCTGCGTCAATTCGAGGTCATCCTGGTCATCGCGGCCCAATGCGGGCTCGCCGCCACTCTGGCCTGGGGGCTGGCCCACGAGGTAGCGGGGCGTCCCGCGCCGGTCTTCGCCCCCAGCGCGGCCGTCGGCACGATCGTCGCCGCACTCGGACAGCGCGCCCGACGTACCGCCGAACTGATGCTCGGTGTCGGCCTGGGCCTGTTCACCAGCGACCTCCTCCTCCGTTACGTCGGGTTCGGAGCCTGGCAGATCGGGGTGGTGGTAGCGCTGGCCATCGCGGTCGCCCTGCTGATGACCGGGCACAGCGGCGCGCTGGTCGCCCAGGCCGGCAGCACCGCCGTACTACTCTCCACACTGTCACCGGTCCAGCACAACCTCGAATGGGAGCGCATCGTCGAAGCCGCGTCGGGCGCCGTCGTCGGGCTGGTGGTCGTCGCGTTGCTGGTGCCCATCGACCCGATGCGCACCCTCCGGCGCGCCGCCGCACCGCTGACCGAGACGCTCACATCGCAGCTTCGGGAGGTCGCGCAGGCGCTGAGACATCGGGACGCGGACCGCGCCGTGCGCGCACTCGACCAGCTTCGCGGTATGGACGACGACCTCAGACGGCTGCACGAGGCCCTGGGCGGCGCGGAGGAGGTGACGATGATCTCGCCGGTCCGGTGGCGGCGACGCCGCGATGTCGAGCGCTACCAGCGCGGCGTCCAGTACATGGATCGGGTGGCCCTCGAGTGTCGGGGGATGGCCCGCTGGGCGGCGACCTCGCTGCAGTACGACGAGCCGGTGCCGGAGGAACTCATCGCCGCCCTGGAGCGGCTCGCCGAGACGATCGGGATGCTGCAGCAGGAGGCACGAAAGTCCGGGCCCTTGGAGCAGACCCGCCGCGGGGTACTGGAAACCGCGCGGCTGGTCGGCCAGGCGTGCCGAAAGGGCCCGAAGTCGTACGGGAACGCCATGGTGATCCAGCTCCGCACGGTGGCGAGCGACCTGCTCCGGGCGACCGGATACGAGCCGGACACGGCCAACCGCATGGTGCGCGAGGCGGTCAACAGCTAGGTGGGTCGAGGGCGGCCACTGTCCAGGAGCCGCCACCCGGGGGATGGACATCGCCCTAAGGGCGACGGTCGTCCAGGTCGGGCAGCGGGCGTTGGCAGATCTCGTGGGCCTCGTCGGCCGCGACGCCGAGCATGCGCAGCACGTCTTCCGTGACCTGGTCGGTGGCCTCGGCATCGTCCCGCTCAGGCTGGTCGTGCAGCAGTTGACCAAGGCACAGCGCGGCTCCCGCGACGATCACCATTGCCAGCTCTGGCTCGCGCACGTGGAAGCGGCCGGCGCGGACCCCGTCGTCGATGTCGCGTCGGGCCCGCGGCGCGAGGCCCTTGCCTGAGCCGGCCAGCGCCAGGCCGTTGTTGAGCAGGACCTTGCTCAGTTCGGGACTCCGGCGGTGCAGGCGTCCGGTCAGGCGGAAGCTCTGGGCGAAGACGTGAGCCGGGTCGTCCAAGCCGACGGTCAGCTCGTCGAGCAGGGCGCCGTAGCGGTCGAGTGCGTCTTCCACGGCGGCTTGGAAGAGCTGCTCCCTGCTCTCGAAGTGGTTGTAGAAGGAGCCCATCCCCACGTCTGCGGCCTGCGTGAGCTCCAGGATCGGGACGTTGAGCTTCCCGGCGGCGATGAAGGCCTGGGCCGCGCGCACGAGCGCGCAACGGGTACGCGCTTTGCGCCGTTCCAGGCGGTTCGGGGCGTGCCCGGTCTGCTGCGCCATCGCTGTCCTCTCCGCGGTCGATCCGCACCCACCTTACCGTGGCGAAATTCAGAGGTGACGGAATCGTCATCTGCTCTTGACTGACGCTAAACTCGTAAGTGACGATTTCGTCAGCACCTGGAAAGGAGGGCGACATGATCGACCGGCACGATCCCCATGCGGGTCTGCACAGCGAGCAGGGCGCGCTGCGGGGCGAGCACCCCGGGCGGGCCCGCAACCCGATCCTCAAGGTGCACGATCTGGCCTGGCTGGAGTTCCAGAAGCCCGATCTGGAGCGGGCCGAGATCTTCGCCCGGGCCTTCGGCTTCACGACGGCGCTGCGCACCCAGGACGAGTTGCACCTGCGCGGCACCGACCCCGGATCGCCCTGCGTGCTCATCCGCCGAGGTCCTCGGTCCCGTTTCATCGGCCCCGCATTCAGGGCGGCCGAGCCGAACGACGTGCTGCGGCTCGCCGAGGCGACCGGGAGGACGATCGCGAGCCTGCCGGAGAGGCTCGGTGGGGTGACCGTGGATCTGGTCGACCCGAACGGGGCGCAGGTCCGCGTGGTCGCCGACACGCATGAGCTTCCCGCGCTGCCCACGCAACAGCCCTTGCCGTTCAACGCCGGGCACGACGTGGCGCGGGTGAACGCCACCCAGCGGCCGCCGCGGGAGCCGGCCAAGGTCCAGCGCCTCGGTCACGTCGTGCTGCAGACGACCCGGTACCTGGAGACGCTCAACTGGTACCTCGAGCACCTGGGCCTGATCGTCAGCGACTTCCTCTACCACCAGGGGCAGCGCGAGCGCGGCCCGGTCATGAGCTTCATCCGCTGCGACCGCGGCGGCACACCCACCGACCACCACACGCTCGCGATGACCCTCGGCCCGGCCAACCGGTACGTGCACTCGGCATACCAGGTCCCCGACCTCGACTCGCTGGCCGCCGGCGGGCAGCACCTGCTCGACCGGGGCTACCAGCGGTCCTGGGGTATCGGCCGGCACATCCAGGGCAGCCAGATCTTCGACTACTGGCGCGACCCGGACGGCTTCCTGGTCGAGCACTTCACCGACGGCGACCTGTTCGACTGCACGCTCGAACCAGGCTGGGCGCCGATGGCCGCCTCCGGGCTCGCCCAGTGGGGTCCACCCGCCACCAAGGACTTCCTCGGCATGAAACCCGGCCGGGAAGCACTTCGCGAGCTGCGCGCGGTCATCGGCGCGCTGCGCGAGGACAACGAATTCGACCTCCACCGCCTGCGCGGCCTGATGAAAGCGTTCGCCTCATGAGCACCTCCGTCCTGCGCACCGCCGACGCCTGGTGGGTGCTCACCCCCACCGGCGCCGCCAAGGTGCACACCAGCGCCACCACCACCGCCGAACTGCTGGCCGACCGGCGAGCGATCGCCGCGGCCGCGACGAGCAGCGACACGGTTCCGGTCGACGACCTCGCCCTGGTCTCCCCGGTGACGGCCCCCTGCCGCGTCGTCGCCCAGATGACGAACTTCGCCTCGCACGTCAAGGACAGCGGCGGCGATCCCGCAACCGTCCCCTTGACCTTCTTCCGCAAGACCTCGGGCTCGATCAGTGGGCCGTTCGCCGACGTGGTCCGCCCCGCCCACGTGCGTCTGCTCGACTACGAGGTGGAGATCGGCCTGGTCTTCGGCCGCGAGATGCCGGTCGGCACGACCGTCACCGACGGCAACCTCGCCGACTACGTCGTGGGCCTGGTGGTCACCAACGACATCTCGGCACGCGACGTGCAGCTGCCCAAGACCCAGTTCTACGAGGCCAAGTCGTACCCGACCTTCACCCCGGTCGGCCCCGCGCTGGTGCTGCTCGACGCCGACGAGATCAAGCGCTTCACCGACCTGCGGCTGAAGCTGTGGGTCAACGGCGAACTCCGGCAGGACATGACCGTCGCCGACATGATCTACCGCCCGGCCCAGGCCCTGCAGGCGCTGACCCGCTTCCAGCGGATCGACCCCGGCGATCTGCTGCTGACCGGCACGCCCGTCGGAACCGCCCTCAGCGCGCCGCCGAAGCCGGTCATGTTCCTCGTCTCGCTGTTGCCGCCCGCGGTCAAGTGGAAGATGTTCTTCAAGGGGCAGGCCCGCAACCCCCGGTACCTCCAGGACGGTGACGTCGTCGAGGCCACCGTCGCCACCGACGACGGCGCCATCGACCTGGGCCGCCAGCGCACGGTCGTGAGGTACGCCCCATGACCGGACCTCTGCTGTGGCCGGACTACGCGACGCCCGCCGACCTGGCTGCCATCGAGGCGGTGCCGCTCGAGGCGCGGGGCCTGCCCGAGTCGACGTACGAGCTGCTCGCCCGGGCGGCGACGCGCTGGCCCGACCGTAGGGCGCTCGCCGTCCTGCCGGACGCCGCCCACTGGCATGAGCCGCTGCACCGTACCTTCGCCGAACTCCTGGCCGACGTCCACCGGTACGCGAACCTGCTCCACGACCTCGGGGTGCGGCGGGATGATGCGGTCGCCCTGATGGCACCCAACTGTGCCGAGCTGGTCACCGCCACACTGGCCGCGCAGCTCGCCGGGATCGCGGCGCCCCTGGGCGGCGGCCTGGCACGGCAGCATCTCGCCGAACTCCTCCGGCGCTCCGGCGCCCGGGTGCTGATCACGGCCGGGCCCGACCTCGCGTCGGACACGTGGGCCGCCGCGCAGTCGCTGGCCCGCGACGGCCTGCTCGACACGATTCTCGTGCTCCGGCCCACCGGCGCCGTGGGCACCCCGGAGCCGCTGCCCACCATCGCCGGCGTGCGCATCGGCTACCTTGGCGAGCAGGCCGCAGCCATGGATTCCTCCGCCTTCCACGGGGATCTGCCCCGGTCGGCCGACCTGGCCGCGATGTTCCACACAGGCGGCACGACGGGCGCTCCGAAACTCGCCGCGCACACGCATGCCAACGAGGTCACCGACGCGTGGATGCTGGCCGCCAGCGCGCTGTTCGACCAGGAGACCGTGGTGTTCGCGGCACTTCCGCTGTTCCACGTGAACGCGCTCGTGGTCACCCTGCTCGCGCCCCTGTTCAAGGGACAGACGGTCGTGTGGGCGGGTCCGCTCGGCTACCGCGACCCGGCGCTGTACGCCGCGTTCTGGAAGATCGTCGAGCACTATCGGATCGCCGCCATGAGCGCCGTGCCCACCGTCTACGCCACGCTGGCGCAGTGCCCCGTCGACGCCGACATCAGCAGCCTGCGGTTTCCGATGGTGGGAGCCTCGCCGCTGCCCAGCGCGGTTCGGGAGGCCTTCCAGGCCCGCACGGGGACGACCCTCGTCGAGGGCTACGGGCTCACCGAGGCGACTTGCGCCAGCGCGCGCAGCTTCCCCGGTGTGTCGCGGGCGGGCTCGGTCGGGCAGCGCCTGCCCTACCAACGGGTGCGGGTGGTTACCGCTGACGGGACCTGGAAGGACCTGCCCACCGGTCGGACGGGCCTGCTGGCGATCAGCGGACCCACGGTGTTCCCCGGCTACGTCACCGACCGCGAGGCCGACGGCCACGTCCTGGACGGACTCGGCAAGCTGGTCGACGGCTGGCTAAACACCGGCGACCTCGCCCGCATCGACGACGACGGTTTCGTCTACCTCACCGGCCGGGCCAAGGACCTCATCATTCGCGGCGGGCACAACATCGACCCCGCCATCGTGGAGGACGCCCTGCTGGCCCACCCGCAGGTCACCGCGGCCAGCGCGGTCGGGCGCCCGGACGCCCACGCCGGCGAGGTACCCGTCGCCTACGTCACCCTCGCGCCGGGCGCCACGGTCACCGAGGACGAACTGCGCGACTGGGCGAGCGACCGGGTGCCCGACCGCACCGCCGCGCCCAAGACCGTGTCGGTCCTCGACGAGCTACCCGTCACCGCCGTGGGCAAGCTCTACAAGCCCGCACTGCGCGCGGATGCCATCGGTCGAGAAGTCCGCGCCGCGCTCGACAAGGTCGCGGGGATCCGCGACATCGGGGCCGCGATCGAGGGCAGCTCGGTCGTGGCCACGATCACCGTTTCCTCATCCGCCGACGAGGCGGCCGTCAAGGCCGTCCTCGGCCGTTATGCCGTTGAATGGCGATTGGTGGTTATGTCATGACGATCGCTGCGGCAATCCTCGCGGTGCTGCTCGGCCTGATCTTCCTCGCTCTCGGCACGGCCAAGATCCTGGCCCTGCAACCGATGCGCGAGCTGGCCAGGGAGGCCGGTTTCACCGTCGCGGCCTATCGCCGCATCGGCCTGCTCGAGGTCGCCAGCGCGGTCGGACTGCTCCTCGGCCTGTTCGCGCCGCTGATCGGCGCCCTCGCCGGTGCCGGGCTGGTGCTCCTGCTCGCCGGGGCCCTCGTGGTGCACCTACGCAAGGGAGACGGCCCCCAGAAGTACGCACCGGCCCTCGTCTGCGGGCTCCTCGTCGCCGCCTACCTCGTTCTTCGGTTGCTGACGCGATGACAGCGGTTCCGGTAGTGATCGTCGGCGCTGGCCCCACCGGGCTCACCGCCGCGACGCTGCTCGCCCAGTACGGCATCGAGTGCCTGATCCTCGATCGCTGGGAGTCGATCTATCCCCAGCCCCGGGCCGTCGCCCTCGACGACGAGGTCCACCGCATCCTGGCCCGCCTCGGGCTCCGGGACGAGTTCGCCGCCATCTCCCGGCCGCACCTGGGTCTGCGCCTCCTCGACCGGGACATGCGGGTGTTGGCCGAATTCCGGCGCGACGTCGCGCAGGGCCGGCACGGCTATCCCCAGGGGAGCATGTTCGACCAACCGGAACTGGAGGCGATCCTCCGCCGGAATCTCCAGCGATATGCCACCGTCACTCTTCGCGGCAGCGTCGAGGTCACCGGGCTGACCCAGGACGCCCATGGGGTGCGGGTCGACGTCACCGACACCGCCACGGGCGAGCGGGACTCCATCCGCGCGGCGTATGTCCTGGGCTGCGACGGCGCCAACAGCCTGACCAGGGCCTCCATCGGCGCCACCATGCACGACCTGGGCTTCACGCAACGCTGGCTCGTCATCGACGTGGCCACCGAGGCCGACCTCGACCAGTGGGAGGGCGTGCACCAGCTCTCCGATCCGGCCCGCGCCGGCACCTATATGCGCATCGGGAAGACCCGCTACCGCTGGGAGTTCCAGCTGATCCCGGGCGAGACCGCCGACGACTACCGCGACATGGCCCGGCTTCATCCGTTGATCTCGCGGTGGACCGGGGACATCCCCGTCGCGGACCTGGAGGTCATCCGCGTCGCCGAATACACCTTCCGCGCGCAGCTCGCCGACCGGTGGCGGGACCGGCGGGTGTTCCTGCTCGGCGACGCCGCCCACCTCACCCCACCGTTCATCGGCCAGGGCATGTGCGCCGGGCTGCGCGACGCGATGAACCTCGCCTGGAAGCTCGCCGGCGTGCTCGACCGGATCCTGCCCGAAGCCGTGCTCGACACGTACGAGATCGAACGCAAGCAGCACGTCCGCGCCATGATCAAGCTGGCGAAGTTCATCGGTACGGCAATGACGGCCGGCGGCGAGCTGGGCAGTGTCATCCGTCGCGCCGTGGCGCCGCGGCTTCACCTCGTGCCGGGCCTCACGGACCTCGCCACGGACAGCCGGACACCCCCGCTGCACCGCTCCGACCTCGTGGTGCGGCCACGGCTGCGCCGCGGCCTCGCCGGCGGGCTGTGCCCGAACGCGATCGTCGACGGAAATCGACGTCTCGATGACGTGGCCGCCGGACGGTTCGCGATCGTCACGTCCCTCGAGCCGACCGCGGCACTACGAGCCGACATCGAACGGCGCGGGGCGGTACTGATCACCGCCCGACCCGGCAGCGAACTGCACCGGTGGTTGCGCGCCGGAGCCGCTCGCGCGGCCGTGGTCCGCCCCGACGGCACCGTTCTCCGTGCCGACCGACGGCTGCTCCCCCGTACGATCGACGCTGTTCCGTCGGTCGTACGGGGGAGCGACAGCCCCGCTCGGTCGGGCAGCCTACGGGGGCCGCTGCCGGCGATTGTTGAGGCTCCGCCAGAATCGCGGCGGGAGCGGGCATAAGCTGACATTCTGGGAGCATTCGGCGACACTCGGTCGATGATTGATGTTCCGCCGAGGTCCTGTCGTACGTGTTCGGCGTGGTGATCGTCGCGAGCTTCGTCAGTCTCATGGGCGGACTCCTCAGCTGATGAATCCTTCCGACGAGCCAACTTCCGCTTGCAACCGCCCACGTGCGGGGGTGGCCTAACCGGCACCAGCAGCCCCGAGGCCGGCCCGGAGGGTGACGGGTCGCGGCCCCACACGGGCGGGCACGAGGGGCGCCGCCAGCCAGCCGGTTTCATCTACTCAGGAGCGGGAAGCCGGCATGGCATGTCCTCTGATCCGGGCGCAATGGCCAGGCAGCAACTGGAGCGGGCGCGAGAGGCAGTTCAGAAGATCCACCAGGCCGCCGTCCGGCACCGGGACGCGGGCTTGCACGAGCTGGCCGACGACATCAGTGAGGTGGCGCTGGCCCTGGGGCACGACGCGGGCCCGGTTCAGGAGTGGCGTGCCTGCCCGGTGTGCGGCGCCGAGCCAGGATCGAACTGCATCCGCAAGCCGGGCCATGAGATGGCCAACGGGATGCATCCCGAACGGACCAACCTGTAGCACCACGGGGGCGCCACGGCGTGACCTCGCGCCCGGCCTCACACATACACCAGTGTGACCCACCACCTCCGTTGGCAGGATGCGCCAATCCTCGTGAGGAGGGGTGGCGTGTTCGTTGTCCGGATGGCCTCGATCCACGAGTGGGGCCGTGATCAGCTGGTGGCGTTGCGGGAAATATGATCAGGTCATGCCTTTGACGGTGGATGACGTCGACCGATTCGAGCTGTCGAGGCCGCGTCTGGAGGCCATCGCCTACCGTCTCCTCGGCTCCGCGGACGAGGCGGAGGACGTCGTGCAGGAGACGTTCTTGCGCTGGCAGGCCGCCGATGTCGACCGCGTCGAGGTTCCCGAGGCTTGGCTGACGAAGGTACTCACCAACCTGTGCCTCAACCAGCTCACCTCCGCGCGGGCACGCCGCGAGACCTACGTGGGCCGATGGCTCCCCGAGCCGCTGCTCGCGGGGGACCCGATGCTCGGCCCGGCCGAGACCGCAGAGCAGCGCGATTCGGTCTCGTACGCGGTCCTCACCCTCTTGGAGCGCCTGTCCCCCAACGAGCGCGCCGTGTACGTGCTGCGGGAGGCCTTCGACTACCCGCACCGGGAGATCGCCGAGATCCTCGACATCACCGAGGCCGCCAGCCAGCAGATCTTTCACCGTGCCAAGAAGCATGTCGTGCACGGCAGAGCCCGCAGCGAAATCGACCAGGCCGCCGCCCGGCGGATCGTTGAGGAATTTCTTGCTGCCGCCACCAGTGGCCAGACCGATGAGCTCGTACGCCTGCTCACCAGGGACGCCATCTCCATCGGCGACGGCGGAGGGAAGGTTCCGGCGCGCACCAGGGCGTTCGAGGGAGCCGTCGCGGTCGCGAAGTTCCTGTGGGGCCTGTTCAAGCCCGCCGAGGCCAAGCGCACCGTCGTGGGCGGCTCGCCTGAGCTTTACGCCTGGAGCGCCAATGGCGAACCCGCCGTTGTGGCCGTCGTGGATGGCCGGGTCGTCGCCATCATGTGCCTGGAGGTCACCACGGAGGGCATCACTGCCTGCCGTAGCCAGGCGAACCCCGACAAGCTCCAACGCGCGACCGAGCGATGGGCGGCAACCACCCATGGGGAGCCCCTGCTGACGATGTGACGTGCGTCACCTGCGGTTCCTGTCAGTAATCGGTGAGCCATCCGGTTCAAGTGCCAGATCCGAACCGGACAGCAAGGGAGCCGACGATGAGGGTGCTGGTGGCAGGAGCGACCGGAGCGATGGGCAAGGAACTCGTGCCGCGTCTGGTCGATGCCGGGCACGAGGTGTTCGCCATGATCCGCAGTGAATCCAACAAGGCCAGGGCAGCACAGCTGGGCGCGGTACCGGTCATCGCCGACGCGCTGGATCGCGCCCAGGTCGAGGCGGCCGTACGCCAGGCGGCCCCGGAGGTGATCGTCCACCAGCTGACCGCCATCGGGCACATCGACACCCGCCACTTCGACCGCAGCTTCGCCGCCACCGACCGGCTGCGCATCGAGGGCACCGACAATCTGCTCGCGGCCGCACGCGCCGCGGGAGTACGACGGTTCGTCGCCCAGAGCAACGGCGCGTTCACCTACACGCGGACCGGCGGTCCGGTCAAGACCGAACAAGACCCCCTCGACCGCGCACCGGTCAGCCAGATGGCCGCGATGATCGCCGCGATCGAACACTTGGAGAAGGCCGTGCTGGGCGCCGCCTGGACCGAGGGGATCGTCCTGCGCTATGGCGCGTTCTACGGCCCCGGCACCTCCATGGCACCAGGTTCCGAGCAGCTCGAGATGATCCGCAAGCGCAAGTTCCCGGTCGTCGGCGACGGCGGCGGGGTGTGGTCGTTCGTCCACATCGCCGACGCCGCCGAGGCCACGGTCGCGGCGGTGGAGAACGGCGGCCGCGGTGTCTACAACATCGTCGACGACGACCCCGCCCCGGTCGCCGAATGGCTGCCGGAACTGGCAGCGATGCTGGGCGCCAAGAAACCCGTGCGCGTACCGCGGTTCATCGGACGGCTGGCCGCGGGACAGGCCGGCGTCGTGCTCATGACCGAGCTGCGCGGCGCATCCAACGCCAAGGCCAAGCGCGAACTGGGCTGGCACCCGACACACCCCACCTGGCGCCAAGGCTTCCAGATGGTGCCGTGACCAACCGAGCGTCGTTCTTCCCGCCTCAGTAGGTATCAGGGGATCCGATCGCCTGTCGAAGGGCAACCATCCGGCAAGGATGGCTGCCCTTCGGCCGCGCCCTAGGTGTCGCCGTCCCTCCGCAAGCGCCTGCGCCGCAACCATCGGCAGCTCCTCGCTAGCCGGGTCACCGGCCAGAACCCGCACCCCGCAGGTTGCGGTGCCCCAACGACGAGTCTTCACATCTTGGCAGCGGCGCGCGCCTCCGCTACCGTCCATGGGAACGCTCCCATAGACTTGGATACATCTATGTGATCAGGAGGAAACACGTCGTGGCTATCCTCTCCCCCCGGCGTCGCAGATCGGCGGCCATCAGTGTGGCGGCAGTCGCGGGCATCGCCGCCGCCGGCGTCTGCCTCGCCGTCGGCGGCGCGTCCGCCGGCACGGTTTCCGGATCGCTCTACCGCGACCCGAGTTCGGCCGTTGTCCGCTGGGTCGCCGCCAATCCCGGCGACTCGCGTGCCGCCGTGATCCGGGACAAGATCGCGAGTCAGCCGCAGGCCCGCTGGTTCGCCAACTTCAACCCGTCGACCGTGCAGTCCGAGGTTTCCGGGTTCATCGGTGCCGCCAACGCGGCGCAGCAGATCCCGGTGCTGTCGGTGTACGAGATCACCAACCGGGACTGCGGCGGGGCCAGCGCAGGTGGGGCGCCGGACCTCAACCAGTACCAGACGTGGGTGTCCAACTTCGCCAGAGGACTCGGCAACCAGACGGTCTTGATCATCCTGGAAACCGACTCGCTCGCCCTGCAGACCTGCCTGAGCAGCGGCGAGATCAGCGCGCGCAACCAGGCGCTCACGACGGCCACCCAGACCATCAAGTCGGCCAACCCCAACGCCAAGGTGTACCTCGACGGCGGCCACTCCACCTGGAACAGCGCGGGCGAGCAGGCCAACCGGCTCCGGGCGGCCGGCGTGCAGTACGCCGACGGCTTCTTCACCAACGTCTCGAACTTCAACTCCACCTCCGGCGAGGCGAACTTCGGCCGGGCGGTCATCTCCGCCCTCGCCGGCATGGGCATCCCGGGCAAGCGCCAGGTCATCGACACCAGCCGCAACGGGGGTGCCAGCGGGGACTGGTGCGCCGACGACAACACCGACCGGCGCATCGGGATGTACCCGACGACCAACACCGGCGACGGCAACATCGATGCGTACCTTTGGGTGAAGCCGCCGGGGGAGGCGGACGGCTGCCGCTACACGGCCGGTTCGTTCCAGCCCGACCTGGCCTACAGCCTCGCCAACGGTGCGCCCAACCCGCCCACCACCGCGCCGCCGACGACCGCTCCCCCGACCACCGCTCCCCCGACCACGGCCCCGCCGACGACCGCTCCCCCGACCACGGCTCCCCCCACCACCACGCCGCCGACCGGTAACGGCTGCTCCGCGTCGGTGGCGGTCAACCAGTGGTCGGGCGGCTTCACCGCGAGCGTGACGGTCACCGCCGGCTCTGCGGACATCAACGGCTGGACCGTGACCATCACGCTGCCCGGCGGCGCCGCGGTCACCGGCGCTTGGAACGCGCAGGCCAGCGGCACGAGCGGAACGGTCCGGTTCACCAACGTGAGCTACAACGGACACGTCGGCGCCCGGCAGTCGACCAACTTCGGCTTCCAGGGCACCGGCACCGGCCCGGGCGCGACGGCCACCTGCGCGGCAGTCTGACCCCACCCGATCCCGGGGCCCGGCGCGGAGGACCACTCTCCGCGCCGGGCCCGTCCCCGTCCTGCGGTACGGGCCGGACCGGCCGGCGCCGGAATGACGGGCGAGTGAACGTCACCGTGTGCGCGGGGACCACCTCGCCGTACACCCGTGGCGAATGTTCTCGAAAACATCTGGGCGTGCTTGTCGATTGGGGGTGCTCCTCTTCGTCGTCCTGGTGAGGGCCCGGTACCGAGCCGGTCCATACACCCAACTGGAGGGCACGATGACCACCACCGTGAACACGACCCACGCCACCGCTTCGACCTTCGGTGTGATGGTCCGGACCGGTGTCATCGCCGCGGTTGCCGCGAGCGCCGCCACCATGGCCGTCGCCGCCGCCGGCCACGCGGCAGGGGTCAGCCTCGACATGGCCGGCGCCCCGATTCCGGTGGCGGGGTTCGGCGTGCTGACCGCTGCTTTTTCGCTGCTCGGCGTCGTCATCGCCGCGCTGCTGTTCCGTTTCGCCCGGCGTCCGCGGCGGACGTTCGTCCGCACGACGGTGGTGCTGACGGTTCTGTCGCTGGTGCCGGACGTGATCGCCGATGCCGGGGCGGCCACCAAGGTGCTGCTGATGCTCACCCACCTGGTCGCGGCCGCGATCGTGATCCCGGCTGTCGCGCGCCGCCTCACCGCCTGACCGGCCCACCCCATGGGCGCGCTCATGAGCCGAAAGGGCCCGGGTTACGGAAGTCCCACAGGCGCACTGCCGAACCGTCAGACAATGCGGGAGTTGGCCTGCGGTTCATCCCCAGGGGCGGCCGGCGGGCTGATCGGACCACCGTCGGGAGGGAGCAGCAGTCGGATGAGCACGATGCACGCGGTGAGAGCTCACACCAGAGGCGGGCCGGAGCAACTCGTGTACGAGGAGGCGCCGCGGCCCGAGCCGGGGCCTGGTGAGGTGTTGGTGGCCGTGAAGGCTGCTTCCATGACACCCACTGAACTCACCTGGCCGCAGACTTGGACGCACAGCTCGGACGGGTCAGGACCGGAGCGCACTCCGATCATCCCGTCGCATGAGTTCTCCGGAGTCGTCGCGGCGTCCGGGACGGGGGTGGAGAGCCCTGCCGAGGGGGAGGCCGTCTACGGCTTGATCCCTTTCACCAGCGATGGCGCGGCCGCCGAATACGTCGCCCTGCCTGCGGCAGCCGTGGCGGCCAAACCCGCCAGTGTTGACCATGACCACGCCGCGGCGCTCCCACTGGCTGCGTTGACTGCCTGGCAGGCACTGGTGGACCACGCCGATCTGCAGGCCGGCCAGCACGTGCTGGTGCAGGGCGGCGCCGGCGGCGTGGGGAGCTACGTGGTCCAGCTCGCGGCCGGTCTCGGTGCTCGCGTGAGCGCCACGGCGGCGGCGGCCGACCTGGAATTCGTCAGGGGTCTGGGTGCCGAGCAGGTCATCGACTATGCGCGCGACCGCTTCGAGGATCACGTTCGCGACGTGGACGTGGTCGTTGATCTTGTCGGAGGAGCCACGCAGTCGCGGTCCTGGTCGGTCCTGAAACCGGGCGGTGTCCTGGTCACCCTCGTCACCCCACCCGATCAGCAGGAGGCAGCCCGGCACGGCGTTCGTGGGGTGTACTTCATCGTCGAGCCCGACCGGAACGCGTTGCGTTCCATCGCCGAGCTCGTCGACGACGGCAAGTTGAGGCCGGTGCTGGACCGCGTGCTGCCCCTCACGGAGACGCGCTCAGGTTACGAGGCGCTTGAGACGGCCAAACGCCGCGGCAAGATCGTCATCCACGTCGCTGACTGATCACTGCCGCGTCGGTGCCGCGGCGGGCACCCGCGGCCCGCTGTTCGGTGGAGCCAGCGAAGCGGTAGCCGCCCGTTACCCTGCACTCTGCCTGATCCTCACCCCATCGGTGCGTTTCCGGCCGCCGTGACCGGGTAGCACGGGCCATGCCTGGACTGTCACTGGTGACGGTCGGCGCCAGTCTGGTGCCGGCCGATCCGGCGCAGCTGCTGCCGGCGCGGGAGCAGATGGCCTTCACCCTCGGCTTCCACATCATCCTGGTGCCGTTCGGGGTGGCCTTCACCTTCCTGATGCTGATCGCGAACGCCCGAGGCATTCGTCGGAACGACGAGACCGCGCTGCTGCTGGCCCGGCGCTGGTCACAGGTGGCGGCGGTGCTGTTCGCCGTCGGCGCGGTGTCCGGCACGATGCTGTCGTTCGAGCTCGGCCTGCTCTGGCCACGACTGATGGGCACCTACGGCGCGGCGTTCGGCATCCCGTTCGCGATCGAGGGTCTGTTCTTCTTCCTGGAGGCGATCTTCGTCGCCATCTACGTCTACGGGTGGCGTCGGATGCGCCCGTGGCCACACTTCTGGACCGGGGTGCCGGTGGTGCTTTCCGGGATCGGCGGCACGCTGTCGGTGGTCGCGGCAAACGCCTGGATGAACCAGCCGGGTGGATTCACCATGCGGGACGGCAAGATCGTGGCGGTCCGCCCACTGGAGGTGATCTTCAACGACGCGTTCTGGTACGAGGCCATCCACATGCTGCTGGCCGCGTACATGGTCGCCGGGTTCGTCGTCGCCGGCGTGTACGCGGCGGGGATGCTGCGCGGCCGCCGCGACCGGTACCACCGGCTCGGCCTGCTGATACCGCTGACCGTCGCGGCGCTGGCCACCCCACTGCAGATCTTCGTCGGCGACGTCGCCGCACGCGAGGTCTACCGGAACGAGCCGGCGAAGTTCGCCACCATCGAGGCCCACCCGACCACGGGCACCCACGTGCCGGAGGTGCTGGGCGGCTACTACGCGAACGGGGAGGTGCACGGCGGCCTCAAGGTTCCCTCGGGCGCCTCGCTGCTGTCGGGCTACTCGCCGTCCACCCGCATCCAGGGCCTGGACGCCATACCCGCCGAGGTGCGGCCGCCGGACCGCCTGGTCACGATCGTCCACCTGAGCTTCGACGTCATGGTCGGTATCGGCTCCGCGCTGCTTGCCCTCTCCGCCTGGTACGGCCTGGCCTGGTGGCGCCGCCGTGACCTGCCGCGCAGCAGGTGGTTCCTGCGGGCGACCACGATCAGTGGCGTACTCGCGGTGGTGGCGCTGGAGGCGGGCTGGGTGGTCACCGAGGTCGGCCGGCAGCCGTGGACGGTCGTCGGTCACCTCCTCACCCGGGACGCGGTCGCCACGTCCGGCAACCTGTGGCTGTTCTTCGCCGCCACCGTCGCGCTGTATGCCGCGGTCGGCGCCACCACCGTGTACGTCCTGCGGCTGCTGCGCCGCCGCTGGCGCGACCAGGGCGGGGCCACCGAGACGGACGTGCCCTACGGGCCGCCCCGGTCCTCGGAGTCCGCGCCTGCGGGAGGGCAGGCGTGAGTACGTTCGCCGCTGTCGTGTTGTTCATCGGCGTCACCGCCTACGCCGTGCTCGGCGGCGCGGACTACGGTGCGGGCTTCTGGGACCTCACCGCCGGTGGTGCGCGGCGCGGGCGGAACCCGCGGCACCTGATCGACCACACCCTGGCACCGGTGTGGGAGGCCAACCACGTGTGGCTGATCTTCTGCCTGGTGATGCTCTGGACCGGCTTCCCGTCCGCGTTCGCCGCGATCATGACCACGCTCTACATTCCGCTGGGCCTCGCCGCGCTGGGCATCGTGGTCCGCGGCAGCGGGTTCGCCTTCCGGAAGGTGGTGGTGAAGACCGACCAGCAGCGGGCGACCGGGGCGGCGTTCGCCACCTCGTCGGTGATCACGCCGTTCTTCCTCGGCACGGTCGCCGGTGGAATCGCCTCCGGCCGGGTTCCCGCCGACGGGCACGGCAACCCCGTGACCAGTTGGGTCAACCCGACGTCGCTGCTCGGCGGGGTGCTCGCGGTCGGGGTGTGCGCGTTCGTCGCCGCGGTGTTCCTCACCGCCGAGGCCCGTACCTACGCCGACGCCGGCCTGGAACGCCGGTTCCGCCGCCGGGCCCAGGCCACCACCGTGGCGACCGGCGCCGTGGCACTGGCGGGCATCGCCATCCTGCACGCCGACGCCGGGCGCCTGTTCTCCGGGCTGACCGGCCGCGGCCTACCCCTGGTGCTGGTCTCCGCGGCATGCGGACTGGCCAGCATCGCACTGCTGCACCGGGCGGCGCCCCGGTTGCTGCAGGCGCTCGCCGTCAGCACGGCCGGCGCGGTGGTGCTCGGCTGGGGCGTGGCGCAGTACCCGTACCTCCTGGGCACCCACCTACGCATCGACGAAGCCGCCGCTCCCGACGCCACCCTGGCGTCGCTCACCCTTGTCGCCGCTGCGGCGCTCCTGCTCGTCGTGCCGGCCATGGCGCTGCTGTTCGTCCTGCATCAGCGAGGTCGTCTGGACGCCACCTGACCGCTTCCGTTCACGCCGGGCGGACGCTGCGCAGGACCAGGTAGGGGTGCGTCAGTTGACGATGCCGAAGCCGCCGGTCCACGGAACCTTCTCGTTCGCCGCCAGGCTGATCTGCAGGAAACCGATGGCCTCCATCTCCCGGGCGCGGTGGAGGGAGCCGACGTCGATCGCCTTCAGACCGGCGGCGGTGACAACGCCAACGAGGGCGGCCTTGGCGTCCGCGTCGTCACCGGCGATCAGCACGGTGGTGGTAAGCGGCCCGACAGCTCCCTCGGAGAGGGTGCCGGCGAAGGTGGTGTTGAACGCCTTGAGCACCCGCGAGCGCGGTAGCTTCGCCGCGATCTCCGCGGCGGCCGAGGAGTCGGCGGGAACGGTCAGGGAGTCGAAGGTCTCGAAGTTCAGCGGGTTGGTGATGTCGACGACGATCCGGTTGTCGAACTGGCCGGAGCGCTGCGCGAGCACCGGGTCCACGGCCGGATAGGGCACGGCGAGCACCACGATGTCGCCGGTGACCGGCTTGTCGAGGTCGTCCTTGCCGAGCATCTCCACGCCGTTGTTGCCCTTGGCGGCGACCGCGGAGATGGCGCGGCCCATGTTACCGGTGCCGATGATCGAAATTTGCGCCACGAGGCTCTTCCTTTCATTGATGGCTGCCGCTTCGGGAAGAAATTGGACCTGCAGCGGTCGGGCGGGCTCGCGCCCCAGCGGTGGGTCGCGTGGAGCCCGGGCAGCCTGGCAGCGGCCGCCCCCCGTCGGTGCGAAAGGACGGGCACTTCATTATCGACCCACCACGTCTCCGCCGTGGCCGCATCAACCGATGGCCGCCCGTCCACGGATCTGCGCCCGCCTCCTGGCCGTCACCCTCGATCACCAGACGAGGTGCCGTCCCGGATTGGTGGCCTTGGTGAGAACCGCCGTGCTGGAGGGGGCCGGCGGACGAGGGCGCAGGACTCCCCGGATTCTGCCCATCCCCCGCGCTACGAGGACGCGCCGTCTCAGATGAGACCGTGGGCGAGCATCGCCTCGGCGACGAGCCGGAAGCCGTCGATGTTGGCTCCAGCCACGTAGTTACCCGGCATGCCGTACTCGTCGGCGGTGGCGAAGCAGCGGGCGTGGATGGTGCGCATGACCTCCCGCAGCCGCTGTTCAGAATGGGCAAAGGTCCACGAGTCGCGGCTGGCGTTCTGCTGCATTTCCAGCGCGCTTGCCGCGACTCCGCCGGCGTTTGCCGCCTTGCCGGGCGCGAACCGCACCCCTGCCTCGGCGAAACCCCGCACCGCCTCCGGCGTGGTGGGCATGTTGGCCCCCTCCACCACGGTGGTGCAGCCGCCCGCGATCAGGCTGAGCGCGTCAGCGGCCGTGATCTCGTTCTGCGTCGCGCACGGGATCGCCACCTGGCAGGGCACCTCCCAGACCGGGCGACCGGCGACGAACGTGGCGTGCCGATGGCTCTCGACGTATTCGTCGATCCGTGCCCGGCGGACCTCCTTGAGCTGCTTGAGCGCCTCGACGTTGATTCCCTTCTCGTCGTGGACGTAGCCAGAGGAGTCCGAGCAGGCCACCACGGTGCCGCCGAGCTGATGTACCTTTTCGATCGCGTAGATCGCCACGTTGCCCGAGCCGGAGACCACCACCCGCTTGCCGTCGAGGCTGTCGCCGCCGTCGGCGCGCAGCATCTCCTCGGCGAAGAACACGGCACCGTAGCCGGTAGCCTCCCGGCGCACCTGGGCACCGCCGTAGCTGAGCCCTTTGCCGGTCAGCACCCCGGACTCGTACCTGTTGGTGATCCGCTTGTACTGCCCGAACAGGTAACCGATCTCTCGGCCACCGACTCCGATGTCGCCGGCCGGCACGTCCGTGTGCTCGCCGATGTGCCGGTACAGCTCGGTCATGAACGATTGGCAGAACCGCATCACCTCGCGATCGGAGCGGCCCTTGGGGTCGAAGTCCGATCCCCCCTTGCCGCCGCCGATCGGCATGCCGGTCAGAGCGTTCTTGAACAGCTGTTCGAAGCCGAGGAACTTCACGATTCCCAGATAGACCGACGGGTGGAAGCGGAGACCTCCCTTGTACGGGCCGAGGGCGCTGTTGAACTCCACCCGGAAGCCGCGGTTGATGTGGACCTCACCGCGATCGTCCTCCCATGGCACCCGGAAGATGATCTGCCGCTCCGGCTCGCAGATCCGCTCAATGATCTTCGCTTCGGCGTACTCGGGATGCCTCTTCAGGGCCGGCGCCACACTGTCGAGCACCTCCCGCACCGCCTGGTGGAATTCGCCCTCGCCCGGGTTGCGCCGCACCACCGAAGTGAAGATCGACTCAAGCTTGTCCTGTACCGACACGAATACTCCTCGGTGTGTAACCATGGCCGGTTCGCGACGGCGCGCCAGGCCACCCGCGGGGTCACCCACACCGCACGACCACATTTGTCGTGGTACGGCTGCTTCGGCGTGCTCAGCGAGAAGCTTCGGCAGGACGAGGTCTTCTCATGGACCTTGTCCGGTCCTTGCCAGCGCTTCGTCGTCGTTCACCCTGACATTCCCAGTTGCTGGTCCGTTACCGGCGGTACCGGTTGGCCAGATGACGGGTGTGCCGTAGCCCCGGCCCCCGACCTCCTCGCGGGGCCGCAATCGGGCTGGCACGCGGATAGCGCCCTTTCCGGAAATCGGCCGGCACGGGCCTGCCCCGGGGAACAGAAGCCTGCCGAGCCGGAGCCGCGACGGGACGAGCCCGGACGCCACATGATCTGTGGCGCCCGGGCGGTCGGACCTGCGATCAGGGCACCATCCAGTTCAGGACCGGGGATGCCTGGAGCGCGACCAGCACGCACATGAACAGCAGCAGCACGAGGCTCCAGCCGAACACCTTCCGGAAGATCTCCCCCTCCCGGCCGGCCATGCCGACCGCGCCGGCGGCGATCGCCAGGTTCTGCGGGCTGATCATCTTGCCCAGCACCCCGCCGGACGAGTTGGCCGCGGCCAGCAGCAGCGGGTCCAGCCCGGCCCGGGCCGCCGTCTGCACCTGCAACGCGCCGAACAGCGCGTTGGCGGAGGTGTCCGAGCCGGTCACCGCGACGCCGATCCAGCCGAGGATCGCCGACAGGAAGACGAACGCCCCGCCGGCCGCGGCGAGGAACGCGCCGAGGGTGTTGGTCTGGCCGGACTGGTTCATCAAGTACGCCAGGGCGAGCACCGCCATCACCGTGACGATCGCGTAGCGCAGCTCGACGTAGGTGCGGCCGTACGCGCGCAGCGCCCGGCCCGCCGAGACCCGCAGCACCAGCGCGGTCAGGATGCCGGCGAGGATCATCAGGGTGCCCGCCGCGGGCAGCCAGTTGAGGGTGAACGTCACCGAGGACAGCGGCTTGCCGTTGCCGCCCAGGATGTCCAGCCCCGGCCAGGGGAACTTCACCGTCCACGGCTCCTTCGCCAGGGCCGTCTTCACCGCGCCGAGGTTGGCGACGGAGAAGATCGCGATGATGATCAGGTATGGCGCGTACGCCCGGCCTATCTCGGCTGGCGTGTCCGCGATCCGCCGACCGCTCGCCGTGGCGGCGCGCACCTGGTCGGTGGGCCGCGGCTCCAGGTCGTCGTCGCCGCGGTGCCGGCCGGCGGGCGCGGTCTCGTCGATGCGCGGATCACCCGGCGGGGTCTCCCCGCCGGAGCCGCCCAGTCCGGGGGCGGCGGTGCTGGTGGTATCGGAGCGGGTGCCCGCGGCGGCGCGGACCGGGCCGTGGCCGGCCAGCTCCGCGTCGACTGCCCCGCGGGCGGCCGGCACGGCGGCGGCCTCCGGCTCGCGGCCGAGGTCGGCGGGGGTGACCGGGCGCCAGACGCGGACCAGCAGGACCACGGCGGCGGCCGAGACCAGCGCGGCGACGATGTCGGTCAGTGGCACGGAGATGTAGTTCGCCGCGACGAACTGCGCCAGGCCGAAGCTCACCCCGGCGACCAGTGCGGCGGGCCAGGTCTGGCGGATGCCGCGCCGCCCGTCGACCAGGGCCACCAGCATCAGCGGTACGACCACCGCGAGGATCGGGGTCTGCCGGCCGACCATCGCGCCGAGGGTGTCGACGGTGAGCCGGGGGTCGGGGTTGGCGCCACTGCTGACGCTGGCCAGCGTGACGATCGGGGTGGCGAGCGCGCCGAAGGCCACCGGCGCGGTGTTGGCCAGCAGCGACACCGAGGCGGCGTGGATCGGGCGGAACCCGAGCGCCATCAGCATCACCACGGTGATCGCCACCGGCGTGCCGAAGCCCGCGAGGGCCTCCAGCAGCGCGCCGAAGCAGAACGCGATGATGATCGCCTGGATGCGCATGTCCGGGCTGACCCGTTCGAAGGAGCGGCGCAGCACGTCGAAATGCCCGCTCTCGACGGTGAGGTTGTAGACCCAGATCGCGTTGATGACGATCCAGAGGATCGGGAAGAAGCCGAAGGCGGCGCCCTCGGTGGCCGAGAGCACGGCCTGCCCGATCGGCATGGCGTAGACGGCGATGGCCACGATCAGGGCGACCACGAGGGAGATCACGCCGGCCAACCAGGCCTTGACCTTCATGACGCCGAGCAGGACGAAGAGGGTGAGCAGGGGTAGGACCGCGAAGATGGCCGAGAGCGCGACGGAGTCACCGACGGGATCGGTGACGACCTTGAACTGGTCGAACATGGGTCACCTCGACGCTGTGGGGGGACGGGGGTCAGCGGTGACGGTGGATCCCGCCGTCAGGACGGGGTTCGCTGGTGCAGCAACTCCTCGACCCCTCGTCCGCGGATCGAGGCGTCGAGGACCTGGGCGGTGTGTGCCAGCGCGATGTCGCCGCCGGCGCGGGTCACCGAGGCGGCGACCTGCATCAGGCAGCCGGGGTTGGCGGTGACGAGCAGCCGCGCCCCGGTGGCCAGTACGGTGCGGGCCTTGCGGTCGCCGAGTTCGGCGGCCGGCCCGGGGTGGAGGATGTTCCAGATGCCCGCCGAGCCGCAGCAGATCTCCGGATCGGCGATCTCCCGCAGTTCCAGCCCGGGGATGTCGCGCAACAGCCGGCGGGGCTGCGCGCGGACGCCCTGGGCGTGGGCCAGGTGGCAGGCGTCGTGGTAGGCGACCGTCACCGGTAGCGGGTGCCGGGTGGCGACCGGGCCGAGCTCGACCAGCACCTCGGAGAGGTCGCGGACCTTGCCGGCGAAGTCGGCGGCGAGCGCCGCGTACCTTGGGTCGTCGCGCAGCAGGTCGCCGTACTCCTTGAGGGTGGAGCCGCAGCCGGCCGCGTTGACCACGAAGTAGTCGATGCCGGCGGCGGCGAAGGTGTCCACCATCCGGCGGGCGAAGCGGCGCGCCTCCTCCTCCCGTCCGTTGTGCACGCTCAACGCCCCGCAGCAGCCCTGCCGGTCAGGCAGGATCACCACCTCGCAGCCCTCGGCGGCGAGCACCCGGGCGGTGGCGGCGTTCACCTCGGGAAAGAAGGCGCCCTGCACGCAGCCGGTGAGCATCCCGACCACGGCCCGCCGGGTGCCGACGGCGGCCACCCGCTGCGGCGGGCGGGCGGCCCGGCCGAGCCGGGGGGCCAGCGACTCCACCGTCGCCAGGGTGGGTGCCAGCCGGCGCAGCAGCCCGCTGCGGCGGACCAGCCGGGGCAGGCCGGTGGCCTGGTACGCCCGCAGTGGCCCGCGCAGCAGCCGCAGCCGCCTCCGGTACGGGAAGAGCGCGAAGATCGCCGCCCGCAGCGCCCGGTCCCGAGGGCCGCGGCTGTGCCGGCGTTCGACCTGCTGGCGGGTGGCCTCGATGAGCCGGTCGTACTGGACGCCGGAGGGGCAGGCGGTCACGCAGGACATGCAGCCGAGGCAGCGGTCGAAGTGGGTGACCATGGAGTCGGCGAGCGGCTCGCCCTCGAGGCCCTGCTTCATCAGGTAGATCCGCCCGCGCGGCGAGTCCATCTCCTCGCCCCAGAGCACGTAGGTCGGGCAGGTGGGCAGGCAGAAGCCGCAGTGCACGCAGTCCGCGACCAGTTCGGCGGACGGCGGGTGGTGCTCGTCGAAGGCGCCGACGCCGGGCGGCTGGGCGGCCGCGCCGAGCACGTCCCGGGGACCGCTGGCCGGCTGGCTCCCGCCGGGTGAGGTGACCGGGGTCGGGCCGGGCTGCTGGGGGATGCTCATCAGATCCCTCCCACGAATCGGCCGGGCGCCAGCCGGGCGTCCGGGTCGAAGCGCTGCTTGACCCGGCGCATCAGCTCCAGGCCGTGGACCGGTCCCCACAGGTCGACGCGGTCCCGCACGGGCGCGGGGGCGGTGAGCACCACCGTGTGCCCGCCGACGGCGGCGGTCGTCGCCCGGAGCGCGTGCACCAGGCCGGCGACCCGTTCCGGGTCGGATGCGCCGGGCAGGCCGGCGTAGAGGACACCGACGCCGGCCGAGCCGCGCAGCGACAGCGGCAGGTCGTGCCGGTCGGCCGCCGCGGGGGCGTCGCTCAGCAGCCGGGGTACGCCGGAGAGCGCGGCGGTCAGCTTCAGGCCGACGTCCCCGTCCCGCCACGGATGACGTGCCCAGCCTTCGGGCGGCTGGTCGGCGTCGGTGGCGTCGGCGCCGAGCAGCCGGCGGGCCGCGGCGGCCCGGGCGGCCACCCCGGCCGGGGTGCCCTCCAGCAGCACGGTGACCGTCGCTCGCCCGCCGGCGGGCGCGTCCACCTCCAGCGCGGTGGGTACGAGCTGGGCCGCCCGTACGGTGGCGGCCAGGCGGCCGGCCTCGGCCAGGTCGTCCACGGCGCGGGAGACGTATGCGACGGTGGCGGGCAGCGGGTGCAGCCGGAACGCGCACTCCGTGATCAGCCCCAGCGTGCCGTACGCGCCGGTGACCAGCTTGCCCAGGTCGTAGCCGGCGACGTTCTTGACCACCTTGCCGCCGGCGTGCGCCACCACCCCGTCCGCGCGCACCAGGGTGACCCCGATGAGCAGGTCGCGGACCGTTCCGTAGAGCATCCGGCGCGGGCCGCTGGTGTTGGTGGCCACGGCGCCGCCGACGGTGCCGCCGGGCAGCGGTGCGTCGAGGGCGAGCTGCTGCCCGGCGCCGGCCAGGGTGGCCGGCAGCTCGTCGAGGCGGGTGCCGGCCCGGACCACGGTGATCAGGTCGCCGGCGGCGTGCTCGACCACCCCGGTCAGGGCGGTGGTGTCGAGGATCAGGTCGAGTCGACGGGGCGCACTCCCCCAGTCCTGCTTGGTGCCGCCGCCGCGGAACGTGACGGCCAGGTCGAGCGCGGCCGCCGCGCGCAGCAGGGCGGCGGCCTGGCCGGTGTCCCGGGGCGCGGCGACGTAGCGGGCCGCCGTCCCGGCGATGGTGTCGTGCTCGCCCGCGGTGCGGACGACCTCGGCGGCGGCGCGGAGCTGGTCGAGGGTCCGGTCGGCGGGCATCAGAACACCTCCGCCAGGCCGGCCTCCTGCGCCGGGTGGACCCCCTTGTGTCGGCCCGGCACCTCGCCGCACAGGCGGGGCGTCGGGAAGACCTTGCCGGGGTTGGCCAGCCCGTCCGGGTCGAACGCGCAGCGCAACAGCTGCATCGTGTCCAGGTCGTCGTCGGTGAACATGCGGGGCATGTACTTCGCCTTGTCCATGCCCACGCCGTGCTCCCCGGTGATCGAGCCACCGTGGGTGATGCAGAGGTCGAGGATCGCGCCGGAGACCTCCTCGGCGCGGACGGTCTCGCCGTCGACGGCGGCGTCGAAAAGGACCAGCGGGTGCAGGTTGCCGTCGCCGGCGTGGAAGACGTTCGCCACCCGGATGCCGCGCTCGGCGGAGAGTTCGCCGATGCGGCGCAGCACCTCCGGCAGGGCGGTCCGCGGAATCACCCCGTCCTGGACGATGTAGTCCGGGCTGATCCGCCCCACGGCGGCGAACGCGGACTTGCGCCCCTTCCAGAACAGCGCCCGCTCGGCATCGTCGGCGGCGATGCGGATCTCGAACGCCCGGTTCTCCCGGCACAGGCTCTCCACCTGCGCGAACTGGGCGGCGACCTCGGGTTCCGGCCCGTCCAGCTCGACGATCAGCACCGCCCCGCCGCCGGGCGGGTAGCCACAGTGCACCGCCGCCTCGGCCGCCTCGATGGCCAGGGCGTCCATCATCTCCACGGCCGCCGGCACCACCCCGGCCGCGATGATCGCCGAGGTCGCCGCACCGGCCTGGTCTGTCGTGGAGAATGCGGCGAGCAGGGTGCGCACCGACTCGGGCAGCCGGGTCAGCCGGACGGTCACCTCCGTGGCGATGCCGAGGGTGCCCTCGGAGCCGACGAACGCGCCGAGCAGGTCGTAGCCGGGGGCGTCGGGGGCGCGGCCGCCGAGGCGTACCCGGTCGCCGTCCGGGGTGACGAGCTCGACGCCGAGGACGTGGTTGGTGGTGAAGCCGTACTTCAGGCAGTGCGCGCCGCCCGAGTTCTCCGCCACGTTCCCGCCGATGGAACAGATCTGCTGGCTGGACGGGTCCGGCGCGTAGTAGTAGCCGTACGGGGTGGCGGCCCGGGTGACCGCCAGGTTGATCACGCCGGGCTGCACCACCGCCCGCTCGTCGTCCGGGGCGATCTCCAGGATGTTGCGCATCTGCGAGGTGACCACGAGGACGCCGTCGGCGCGGGGCAGGGCGCCGCCGGAGAGTCCGGTGCCCGAGCCGCGGGCCACGAACGGCGTGCCCGCGGCGACGCAGGCCCGCACGACGGCGGCGCACTGTTCCGCGTCCGCCGGGAGCGCCACCAGCGCGGGGACCACCTTGTACTGGGCCAGCCCGTCGCACTCGTAGGTGCGCAGCTCCTGCCGGTCGCTGATCACCCGGTCGGCGCCGATGGCGGCCCGCAGGGCGGCGGCGAGAGTGTCGAGGTCCGTCGTGGTCCTGCTCATCGCCACCTCCACGTCGCGTCGGCCGTCGGTCAGGGCATCCGTTCGTACGCGGGCACGGTCAGGAAGTCGGCGAACTCGTCGGCGACGGCGACCTCCATGAACAGCGCCCGGGCATCGGCGTAGTCACCGGGAGCACCGGGCAGTTTCCCGATCTCCTCGTCGGCGATCCGTTCGACCAGCTCCCGGGTGACCCGCTCACCGGTGTCGTCGAGGGTGACGTCGTTGTGCAGCCACTGCCACACCTGGCTGCGGGAGATCTCCGCGGTGGCCGCGTCCTCCATCAGGTTGTAGATGGCCACCGCGCCGGAGCCGCGCAGCCAGGTGGCCAGGTACTGCACGCCGACGCTGACCGCGTTGCGCAGCCCGCCCTCGGTTTGCTGTCCCGGGGTGGAGCGGACGTCGAGCAGCTCGGCGGCGGTCACCCTTACCTCGTCGCGGGTGCGGTCGAGCTGGTTCGGCCGGTCACCGAGGACGCGGTCGAAGACCTCCCGGCAGATCGGCACCAGGTCGGGGTGGGCGACCCAGGAGCCGTCGAACCCGTCGCCCGCCTCCCGGGTCTTGTCGTCCCGGACCTTCGCCAGGGCCGTCTCGTTGACCTGCGGGTCGCGGCGGCTGGGGATGAACGCGGCCATCCCGCCGATGGCGTGCGCCCCTCGCCGGTGGCAGGTTCGCACCAGCAGTTCGGTGTACGCGCGCATGAACGGCACCGTCATGGTCACCGAGTTCCGGTCGGGCAGCAGGAAGTCGGCGCCCCGGGTGCGGAACTTCTTGATCACGCTGAACATGTAGTCCCACCGGCCGGCGTTGAGCCCGGCGGAGTGCTCGCGCAACTCGTAGAGGATCTCGTCCATCTCGAACGCGGCCGGGAACGTCTCGATCAGCACGGTGGCCCGGATGGTGCCGCGCGGGATGCCGAGGCGTTCCTGCGCGAGCAGGAAGACGTCGTTCCACAGTCGCGCCTCGAGGTGGCTCTCCATCTTGGGCAGGTAGAAGTAGGGTCCGGCGCCGCGGTCGAGCTGCCGGCGGGCGCAGTGGAAGAAGTAGAGGCCGAAGTCGACCAGGCTGCCGGAGGTGCGCTCGCCGTCGACCAGGATGTGCTTCTCGCTGAGGTGCCAGCCGCGCGGCCGGACCACGATGGTGGCCAGCTCACCGTCGTGCAGGGCGTACTGCTTGCCGTCCGGCGAGGTGAAGCTGAGCTTACGATCGATCGCGTCGCGCAGGTTGAGCTGGCCGGAGATGACGTTCTCCCAGAGCGGGGTGTTGGCGTCCTCGTGGTCGGCCAGCCACACCTTCGCCCCGGAGTTGAGCGCGTTGATGGTCATCTTGGCGTCCGTCGGGCCGGTGATCTCCACCCGGCGGTCGACCAGGCCCGGCGCGGGGTCGGCCACCCGCCAGTCGGACTCGCGGATCTCCCGGGTATCGGGGAGGAAATCGAACGGCGCGCCTGCGGCGAGCTCGGCCTCGCGCCGCTTGCGCCGGTCGAGCAGGTCGCGACGGCGCGCGTCGAAGGCGCGGTGCAGATCGGCGAGGAAGCTCAACGCCTCGGGGGTGAGGATCTCGTCGTACCGGGGGTGCATCGGCCCGGCGACCTCGATGCCGGCAGAGTTGGCCATCGACTCGCTCCTCACCGTGATATGTGTCGCGATCTATCCGGTGGTGCTCCAGCCGACTGTAGTTCTCGCTGGTCATGGCCGCGAGTTGAGCGACGGCACAGGGGCCGGGAACGGTCGGTCCACTGCGGCGAGCGGTGCCTGACCTGCGGCGAGCGGTCGGGGCGGCGTCACCGCACCACGGCGTACCGCACGTGAACGGCGTACGGCGACTGGTGGACCGAGAGGATCTTGAGGTCGATGTCACGGTCGAAGCCCTCGAAGAGCCGCTTCCCCCGGCCGAGGACGACCGGGGCGGTGGTGATGCCGAGCTCGTCGACCACCCCCGCCGTGAGCGCCTGCCGGATGATGTCGGCGCCCCCGCCGATGGCGACGCCGCCGTCCCCGGCCGCCCGCCGGGCCGCCGCCAGCGCCTCCTCGAACCCGTCGACCATGAGGAAACCGGTGCTCGGATCCGGCTGGTCCGCGGTGCGGTGGGTGAGCACGACCATGGTCCCGCCGAACGGATTCCGGCCGCCCCACGCCCCGGCGCTGTCGTACATGCCCCGGCCGCACAGGCCGGCGCTCGTCCCCTCGAGCAACGCGTCGAAGTACGCACGGTCCTCGTCGGTCATGCCGGCGCCGGGTTCACGTTCCGTCTCATAGGTCCACGGCCCGCCCATCACCCAGTAGTGGAGCCGCTCACCGCCGATGCCGAGCCCCTGGCCCGCGCGATCGTCGGGACCGGTGACGTAGCCGTCCAGTGACACGGTGATGCCGGCCTTCACGGGGCCCTGCCGTTCGGTGGTGCTCACGCTTCCTCCTCCGACCATTGGTGCAGCACAGCGGCCAACTGGGCCAGAACGACATGAGCGGCGTCGAACAGGGCCAGCTTCCGCGGGAAATTGTGGATGAGCCCCTGGTACCGGGCCGCGGTGACGGGAACACCCGCCGCCAGCAGCTCGGCGGCGTACCGCTCCCCCTCGGCGGACAACAGGTCGAGCTCGGCGGTGACGACCACGGCGGGCGGCAGGCCGGTGAGGTCGGCCCGCAGCAGGTCCAGGTCCGGCTGCGTACGGTCCACGCCGGGTGGGGCGAACGCGTCCCAGAAGAACCGCATCTCCTCCCGGTCCAGGCCGTACTCGTCCAGCGCCGGGTAGTCGGCCGCGGGATCGATGACGGGGCAGACGAGGATCTGTCCCGCAAGCCGGATCCCGGCGTCCCGGGCACGCCGGGCGGTCACCGCCGCCAGGTGTCCGCCCGAGGAGTCACCGGCCACCGCTGTCCGGCCCGGATCAAGGCCGTGCCGAGACGCCTCCGGCCCGCGCAGCCAGGTGAGCGCGCGCACCATGTCGTCCACCGGGGCCGGGTACGGATACTCAGGCGCGAGCCGGTAGTCCACGGAGAGCACGGCCCAGCCGGACGCGGCCGCCAGGTGCCGGCACAGCCCGTCGTGGGTGTCCACGCTGCCCATCACCCAGCCTCCGCCGTGCGCGTAGAGGACCACCGGCAGCGCGTCGTCATCGCCGTCGCGGTAGAGGCGGGCGGGCACGCCGCCGGCGTCGACGGTCATCACGGACCGGATCGCCGGTCCGCCGCCCACCTCGGCGGGAGTCGCCTGGACCATGCTGAGCCGTGCCGCCGGCAGGTTCGCCCGGGTGAGCGGGACACGCTGCTGGACTCGCATCGCCGCCCGCGCCTGCGGGTGGAGCCGGCTGAGGTCCACCCGGTCAGTATCACCGGCCTGGCGGAGGTCAGTGTTGCCGACACGGCGGTACCGGACGGGTGACCAGGCCGTTACGGTCTGGACCGTGGACGAGCTTCTGCCGGCGCTGCCGGAGGACTGGGACCGCTGTCTGGCCGTGGTCGCACACCCCGACGACATCGAGTACGGTGCGGCCTCGGCGATCGCCCGCTGGACCGCTCAGGGCAAGCAGGTCACCTACCTGTTGGCCACCCGGGGCGAGGCGGGGATCGACGCGATGCACCCGGACCAGGCCGGGCCGTTGCGCGAGGAGGAGGAGCGCGCCGGGGCCCGGGAGGTCGGCGTACACGTCGTGGAGTTCCTCGACCACCGCGACGGCGTCGTCGAGTACGGTCCGGACCTGCGCCGCGACATCGTGCGGGCGATCCGCCGCCACCGGCCCGACGTGATCGTCTCGGGCGCGTTCACCGTCCGCATGGTGGGCGGTATGACCAACCAGGCCGACCACCGGGCAGTGGGACTGGCGGCGCTGGACGCCGCCCGCGACGCGGGCAACCGGTGGATCTTTCCGGAGCTGGTGGACGAGGGGCTGCCACCCTGGGGTGGTGTGCGCTACGTCTGCTTCGGCGGCGCCGAGCGCCCCACGCACGGCGTGGATGTCACCGGTGAACCGTTGCGGCGCGGCATCGCCTCGCTGGCCGCGCACGCGGAATACACCCAGGGCCTGGGAGTGGCCGGACCGGAGCCCGGGCCGTTTCTGACCTGGGCGGCCCGCCAGGGCGGGCCGGCGCTGGGCGTGGAGGCGGCGGTCCTGTTCGACGTTCACGCCCTCGCCTTCGAGGGCCCACCACCCTGGCTCTGAGCCCTGCCGGAAGGTGACGGGTCACCACCGCCGTCATCGAGGTCACCGACGAGCGAGTCTGGGGCACGCATGCGCCACGCGTCGGTGACGAGCTCCTTCAGCCGATCGACGCTCACCTGCGCCATCCGCAGCATGAGCAGGGGCAACCCGTCATACGCGGGCGTGGTGAAGAAAACCTCTGGCTCACCGAGGAGTAACGCCTGCTTCTCCGCTTCGTCGCCCACGTACAGCACCGCGATGTCGGTCCGGATGCGGCGCGGCGTACCGGGTCTGCGCTCGACCCGCCAGCAGCGAGAGCGTTTCGTCGTTTCAAGGAGCGCACGGCGGCCATCAGGATGTCGCCCTTTACCTATCGGTCGTTGCCGATTTCCTCGTTGCCGATTTCCACCAGGCCGCACTCGTAGCCGAGGATGACGGCCTGCACACGGTCCCGCAGCCCCAGCTTCGTCAGGATCCGGCCGAGGTGCGTCTTGACCGTGCTTTCGGAGACAAAGAGGGCTGCCGCGATTTCCGTGTTCGACAGCCCCCGCGCGACCAGGGTGAGGACCTCGAGCTCGCGCTCCGTCAGCGCCGCCAGCCGCGCGTTCGTGTCGGGCCGAGGCGGGGTCTTGCCAAGGTAGTGCGCGAAGAGGCGGCGGGTGACGCTGGGCGCGGCCACCGCCTCGCCGGCGGCCACCACACGGACGGCGGAGATCAGGTCGGCGGCGAGCGCGTCCTTGAGGAGAAAACCACTGGCTCCGGCGCGAAGCCCGGCCAGCACGTACTCGTCCAGGTCGAATGTGGTCAGGATGATCACGCGGGCCGCGTGGGGGCCAGAGCGGATGCGGCGGGTTGCCTCGATGCCGTCCAAGCCCGGCATCCGCACGTCCATCAGGACCACGTCCGGCCGGCTACGGGCCACCACGTCCAAAGCCTGTGACCCGTCGGCGGCCTCCCCGACCACCTCGATGTCGCTGGTCTCCTCCAGCACCAGCCGGAACCCGGTGCGCACCAGGGTCTGATCGTCGACCAGCACCACCCGTAGTGTCATGGCTGTACCGGCGTGATCCCGCGCGCCTGCAGCGGCAGCGCCGCACACAACCGGAATCCGCCGCCCTCGGTCCGGCCGATCTCCAGTTCGCCCGCCAGCATGGCGACGCGCTCGGCGATGCCGCGCAACCCGTTGCCGCGCCCGTCCGCCCCGTCCGCCAGACCCGTGCCGTCGTCGACCACCTCCAGCAGGAGCCGGCCGGGCTCGAAGGCCAACCGCAGCACCGCGACGGCGCCCAGGCCCGCGTGCTTCAGCGTATTCGTCAGGGCCTCCTGCGCGATCCGGTACGCGGACAGATCGACCGCTGCGGGCACCACTGCGGGTACCCCGTCGACGTGTAGCTCGATCCGCATTCCGGCGGACCGCAACTGATCGATCAGCGCGGGCAGCGCACCGAGGCCGGGCAGCGGGGTGAGTCGCGCGTCCTCGGCCGGATCGGTGTGCCCGGCGGCGAGCAGCCGGCGCATCTCGGCCAGCGAAGCCCGTCCGGTTGTGATCACGTGCTGCAGCGCGGTGGCGGCGCGGTCCGGATGCCGGTCCAGCGCGGCGGACGCGCCCTGCGCCTGCACCACCATCACCGAAATCCCGTGCGCCACCACGTCGTGCAACTCCCGGGTGATCCGCGCGCGCTCAACCGCGACCGCCAGCGCCGCCCGTTGCCGCTCCTCCCGAGCCAGGTCGGCGGTCCGCTGCTCGACCGCGGCCAGGTGCGCGCGCCGGCTGCGCATCGCGTCACCGACCGCGAACGCCGCGACCAGCAGCAGCCACAGCTCCGTGACCGCCTGGCCCACGGTGACCAGCCTGCCGACCGAGAACACCGAAGGGCGTCGTGGTCCCGTCCTGGCCACCTGCTTGGTTGACGCCCCCTGGACCTGCTCCGGTACGACCTGCTTGCCGGACCGGGCGAACTCCTGCTGTTCGACATAGATCCGGCCGCCCACCATGGCCGCATAGGTCAGGAGCATGGCGAGCGCGAGCACGGCGAGCGAGACCCGCCGGTTCCGGGCCACCCCGGCGACGGTGTACAGCACCAGCGGAAGCGCCAGATCGAGCAGCTGGAACCTGGCGTCGGTGAACAGATGGCCGAACGTCCCGGCCCCGGTGAGGACCAAGGCCAGCGGGGGATGCTGTTGTCTGACAAGTAGGCCGAGAACGATCAGTGCGGCGAACACCCACCAGGAGCGGCCCCCCTGGAGAGCCATCTTCTCCACGTATTCTTTCCCGGCAGCCGGGTTCGTTCTGGCCACGAATTCCATCACCAGCCCGGGCCCCACCGTGAGCACGACCAGCACCAGCGCGAGAGTGGCGTCGGTGAGGAAGTGGCGCGGCACGAACCGGGGCACCCTCCCATGGTAGGGAGCGAAGGCGTCGCCAGCGTCCGACTCAGGTGCTACGTCCGTGGTACCGGCGGCCGTCGAAGGACCGACTCCGGTCCGACGAATTCCATCGCCCCGGCGGCCACCGTGAAGCCATGACCAGGACAACGTCCACAGTGTTCCTCACCGTACTGCTCGCGGTCGGGGCTGGGGCCGCCGGATGCGACCGCGGCGGTTCTGCCTCCGGGGCGTCGAGCCCGTCGGCGTCCGCCTCGGTGGGCCGGCAGCAACTCCTCGCCCTCGGCCAGGAGTGGGTCCAGTGCCTGCGCGACCACGGCCTGACCCGGATGCCGGACGCGGACCTCACCCCGGATGGGTACCTCCAATTTCCACCTCAGGGCACGTACAACTGGAAGGGAGACCTCCGCAACCGTCCGCAGGTCATCGAGGCGTGCAAGTCAATCGAGGACCGGTACCCTCCGACGGCGTTCCGGCCCAAGGATCAGGTCTCGGCCGAGGACCTGCGCAAGCTCGCCGAGTACGCCAAATGCATCCGCGAGCACGGCATCCCCGAGTTCCCGGATCCGAACGCCGCCGGCGAATTCGACCTCACCGGAACCTCGCTGGCGAACGGTATCCCGCCCGCGCAGATGAACCCCGCGGCGCTGGCGTGCCGGCACATCTGGGGCGAAGGCCTCCGCATCCTGGACAACAACGGCGGAGGGAAGAAGTGAGCCGCCGGCGCGGGGCCGGCACCGTGCTCGCGGTCGCGGTGGCCGCGCCGCTCGCCGCTTGCGTGGCCTACGCTGCCCGTTCGGTGCCGGACGCCCCCGGCACACCCGCCGCTACGGTGGCCATCGGAACCGCCGAGGTCACCCAAGGCACGCTCACCGAACGCGTCCAGGTCGGCGGCGTCCTCGGATACGCCGGCTCCTACACGGTCGACCATCAGGGCGGGCCGGGTGTGCTGACCGCGGGGCCCGACTCGGGCGACACGATCGGACGCGGCGGCGTCCTCTACCGGGTGGCCAACGTGCCGGTCCGCCTCCTGCTCGGGGGTGTACCTGCCTACCGCGACTTCCGCTACGGAATGAGCGACGGCCCCGACGTACGCCAACTCGAGCGCAACCTGGTAGCCATGGGCTTCGACCCGTACCACCGGATCACCGTGGACCGGCATTTCAGCGCAGCCACGGCCGCGGCGATCCGGCACTGGGAGGCGTCCTGGGGGCGGCCGGCGTACCAGCGCACCGGACGGCTCGCCCAGGGCGAGATCGTCTTCCTGCCCACCCCGCTACGCGTCACCCAGCTGCAGATCCGGGTCGGCGGGACCGTCGGGCCCGGGACGACAGTGGTCACCGGAACGTCGACGAGCCGGGTGGTGACCGCCCAGCTGGACACCGCGCAGCGCAGCACCGTACACGTCGGTGACCAGGTCGAGGTAACCCTGCCGGACGCCGACCCGATCCGCGGTCGGGTCAGCGCCGTCGGTGAGGTCGCGACGACACCCTCCGCCGAGGCGGGCAACGGCCCCCCGCAGCCGGCGAGTCCCGACACGGCGACAATCCCGCTCACCATCGCGGTCCGCCTGCCCCGCGGCTCCGGCCTGGACCAGGCGCCGGTGACCGTCGAGGTCGTCACCGGCACCCGCCGCGATGTCCTGCTGGTCCCGATCGCCGCACTGCTCGCGCGGCCGGGCGGCGGTTATCAGGTCCGCCTGACGGGCGGCAGCGCGGTCCAGGTGGAACCGGGCCGCTTCGACGAGGGCACCGGCCAGGTGGAGATCGTCCGCGGCCTCACCGCCGGCCAGACCGTGGAGGTGCCTGCATCATGACCGCCGTCCTGGAGCTGATCGACACGCGTAAGGTCTACCCCGGCAGGCCGCCGGTCGAGTCGTTGCGCGGCGTCACCCTCACCGTGCACCGCGGCGAGCTGGTCGCCGTGGCAGGCCCGTCCGGCTCCGGCAAGACCACGTTGCTCAACCTCGCCGCCGGCCTGGACCGCCCGTCCGGCGGCTCGGTACGCATCGCCGGCCACCCGGTCGAGAAGCTGCGCGACGGGCAGCTGTCCGGCGTGCGTGCGCACCTCCTCGGGGTCGTCTTCCAGCAGTTCTTCCTGCTGGAGCGGCTGAGTGCGGTAGACAACGTGGCGACCGGCCTGCTCTACCGCGGGGTGCCGGCCGACGAACGCCGGCGTGCCGCCCACGTCGCATGCGAGCGGGTCGGCCTGGCCCATCGCGCCGACTTCCCCGCGGCACACCTGTCCGGCGGCGAGCGGCAGCGGGTGGCGATCGCCCGCGCGCTGGTCGGCCGCCCCGCCGTGGTGCTCGCCGACGAGCCCACCGGCAACCTCGACTCGGTCACCGGCGCCGAGATCATCGAACTGCTGCGCGAGCTCAACGACGACGGCGTCACCATCGTGGTGATCACGCACGACGAGCGGGTCGCGTCGGCGATGCGGCGCCGCATCCAGTTGCGGGACGGCCTGTTGGTCCGAGACAGCGGAGGTGCGTCGTGAGGTCTCGCCTGCGCGTCGCCGACCTGCTGCCGGTGAGCACCGTCGGACTGCGGTCGCGGCCCGGCCGGTCGGCGCTGTCCATCCTCGGGGTGGCGATCGGAATCGCGGCCATGGTGGCCGTGCTCGGCGTCGCCCGGTCCAGCCAGGCCGACGTGCTCGCCCGCATCGACCGGGTCGGCACCAACCTGCTCACCGTGGCCAACGGCAAGACCATCCGCGGGGAGGAGGCCAAGCTGCCAATGACCGCGGGCACGGCGGTGGCGCGTACCGATGGGGTGCTCACCTCGGCGGCGACCGCGACGCTCGACGAACGTATCTACCGCAACGACCGGATAGCGTCCGGGCGCACCGGCGGGCTGTCCGTGCGGGTCACCGACCCGGCGCTGCTCGCCACGCTGGACGGCGCCCTGGTGGACGGCCGCTTCCTGGACGCGGCGCTGGCCCATTATCCGGCGGTGGTGCTCGGTCACTACGCTGCCACGTCGCTGGGCATCCACCACGTCACCGGCCACCCACAGGTCTACCTCGGCCACCACTGGTACACCGTGGTGGGCATCATGGCGCCGGTCGAGCTAGCGCCAGAGCTGGACGCTTCGGCGCTGATCGGCGCGTCGGTGGCGGCCGACCAGTTCGGGTACGACGGCAGACCGACCCGGATCTTCGTGCGGGCACAGACCGAGCGCACCGACGAGGTGGCCGGCCTGCTCGGGCGGGCCGCCAACCCGGCCCACCCCGAGGAGGTAGCCGTGAGCCGGCCCTCGGAAGCGCTCACCGCCCGAATCGCGGTCACCGACGGAGCTACCATTCTGCTGCTCGGTCTCGGCGCGGTGGCGCTGCTGGTGGGCGGCATCGGCATCGCCAACGTGCTGGTGATCGCGGTCCTGGAACGGCGCGGCGAGATCGGGCTGCGCCGGGCGCTGGGCGCCACCCGGCGGCACATCGCGGCCCAGTTCCTGGTCGAGTCGCTGCTGCTGGGCGCGGGCGGCGGTGCTGCGGGGGTGTTGCTGGGCAGCGCGGTCACGTACGTGATGTCCGTCGTCCGCGGCTGGCAGATCCTCGTGCCGGCCGCCGCGATCGGCGCGGGACTGGCCGCTGCCATCCTCATCGGAGGGCTGGCCGGCGTCTACCCCGCTCTGCGGGCTGCCCGCCTCTCTCCTGCCGTGGCCCTGCGAACCGCTTGAGCGCCGGCACCCCGCAGCTTGAGGTAGCACGGATCCGGGCCGACAGCGCCCAGAAGGACGACTCGACGGCCCGGATCCGCGGCAGACGTGATCGAAGTGCACCACGGCCTGGCCCTCGCCGGGGCGTCGTCGCCAGCGGGGCAAGTCCGGCACGACGCGCAGTACACCCAGCCGCCCGGGGTGCGGTGCTGGGTGATGTCGGTGACCCACAGAGCGTCCGGCCGGTCGGCGACGAACGGCCGGTTGACCAGGTCCGCCGACGGTGAGGCGTGCGGGTCCGCATCGAAGGCACGCTCTCGCAGTGGCTGGTGACTGATCGTTGCTGACCCCGCGATGTCTTTGAGTACAGAATATCGAGCTCCGTTGACGGCCATTTGTGCGAGTCGACGCCTATACAGCCGACTGACCAGCGGAAATGTAAACCGCAGAGTGGACCTGCGCGGGGCGGAAACAGTCACTCCGGGCGATTACAGTAGGTCACTGCCACTGTTTGTCGCATCTGCCGCCGCTACTTCCCCGCCGCCTTCCCTTCCCGGTTCAGCCTCGAGGCGCCTTCGTGGACGCTGCGGACGCGACGACGGAAGAGGTCAGCCGACCGGCCCGGCCCGGGTCAGCCGGCGCGGACACACGTCGCTCGACCGGTCGTCCAGAATCAAGCGGTTCGTCATATAAATCCCGCATGTTCTCCTTTGCGCGGTGTTAGCTTTGCCCCCTGTTCATCTCGGCCCAAAGCGGCCAAATTAGCGCAAACCGGACACCAGGTTATAAACCGTTCAATGCTGCGTCGGCATCGTGGGGGAAGAGGAGCTGATGAGAAGTACATCGAAGGTCACCGCCGGTGGTACGCCGGAGACGGATCTCGCGCCGCGGAACGGCGTGACGGGGCCCGTCGGGGAGGGGATCAGGTGACCCTGAACCGGGACATCGATGCGCACGTGCCCAGTCTGCTGTCCGAGCCGCCGCTCCCCGCACCGTCCGGGCATGTTGACCGGCCACTGAGCATCCTGCGGATGCGGGAACGGCCCGAGGATGACGCCGGACTGGTCAACGGCCGCGAAGTGCGACAGACCGTGAGCGTGGTCATCCCGACGCTCAATGAGGAGCAGAACATCGCGTGGGTACTCGAGCGCCTACCGTCGATGGTCGACGAGGTGGTGCTCGTCGACGGGCACTCGTCGGACCGTACGGTCGAGGTCGCCCGCGCCATCCGGCCGGACGTCGTGGTGCTGACGCAGCACTGCCGGGGCAAGGGCGACGCGGCGCGGGTGGCGTTCGCCGCCGCCACCGGCGACCTGATCGTGATGATCGACGCCGACGGCAGCATGGATCCCGCCGAGATCCACCGCTTCGTCACTCCGCTCATGAACGGCTACGACTTCGTCAAGGGTTCCCGGTTTCTGGCCGCCGGCGGATCGACCGACCTGACGGCGCTGCGCCGGACCGGGAACCAGGTGCTGGTGCGGCTGACCAACACCCTGTTCCTCGTCCGCTTCACCGATCTGTGCTACGGCTTCTGTTCGTTCCGTCGCGACTGCCTGCCGGCACTCGCTCTGACCGCGCACGGCTTCGAGATCGAGACCGAGCTCGTGGTCCACGCGCTGAAGGCGAACCTGCGCATCGCCGAGGTGCCGAGCAACGAACTCCCCCGCCGCTGCGGCACCTCCAACCTGCGTACCTTCCGGGACGGTCAGCGGGTGCTCCGGACGCTCATCCGGGAGCGGATCGTACGGCGCCCCCGACCGGTGGTGGACCCGATCGACCACCGGGTGCTGCACCGATGGCAGCCACTGGCCGCCGAGCCGACCAACCCGGCGCTGAGCGAGGTGCCGCGGTGATGACCCGTCCCCTGCGCCGTGCCCGGCCGACGCGCACGTCCTACGCCTTGGCCCTACTGGTCGGCGTGCTGATCGGCGCCGGGCCGGTGCCCGGTGGGCTCGCCACGTCCGCCAGTGCGGCGACCGGCGACATCGGCTACGTCGGTCCGTCCACTGCGGGTGACGGCTCCGCGGCGACCGGTGAGAAGCCGGAAAGCAAGCTGTGGTGGAACGACGGCGCCTGGTGGGCGGTGCTCTTCCACACCAGCAGCCAGACCCACCACATCTTCCGGCTGGACCGCTCCACGCAGCAGTGGGTCGACACCGGGACCGTCGTCGACAACCGGCCGAAAACCCGGTCCGACGTGCTGTGGGACGGCACCAGGCTCTACGTCTCCTCGCACGTCCGCGCCAGTTCCTCCACGGGCGCGGCCTCCGGAAACCCGGCCCGGCTCTACCGCTTCAGCTACGACGCCGCAACGAAGACCTACTCCCGCGACACCGGCTTCCCGGTGCAGATCACCAACTACTCCAGCGAGACCCTCACCATCGACAAGGACTCGACGGGCGTGCTCTGGGCGACCTGGACGCAGGGCTCGAAGGTCTACGTGAACAACACCACGGGCGGGGACGCGGTCTGGGGCACGCCGTTCGTGCTCCCGGTCACCGCCGCCACCGCCCTGTCCAGCGACGACATCTCGTCGGTGGTGACCTTCGGCGGCACCCGGACCGGCGTGATGTGGAGCAACCAGGTGAAGTCCGCGATGTACTTCGCCGAGCACATCGACGGTGCGCCGCGCGAGACCTGGGACGTCACGCGTACGGCGATCCAGGGTCCGAACAGCGCCGACGACCACATCAACCTCAAGTCACTCCAGGCCGATGCCTCCGGCCGGGTCTTCGCGGTCGTCAAGACCGGACTCGACGACGCCGGCGCCTCAACGTCGGCGCCCTTGATCATGCTCCTCGCCCGGGACCCGTCGACCAGCGAGTGGTCCAGCTACCGGGTCGGGCGGATCAAGGACTGCCACACCCGGCCGGTCCTGCTGGTCGACTCCGAACACCAGACGCTGTACGTCTTCATGACCGCGCCGGACAGTGGGTGTCCCTACACGGGCTACCCGGGAACGATCTTCATGAAGAGCTCCCCGATGGATAGCATCGCCTTCCCCGATGGCCGCGGTACGCCGGTCATCAGGGACGCCCTCTCGCCCAACATGAACAATGTGACGACCACCAAGCAGAGCGTCACCGGCGCCACCGGCATGGTGGTCATGGCCAGCAACGACGCCACCCAGCGTTACTGGCACGCCGACCTCCAGTTGGGCTCCTCGTGAGCGTCGGAACCAGCCTGGAACCCGGCCTGCGGGGGGCGTCCGGCGACCCGCGACCGCTGCGGGTGACCAGTCCGGCGCCGGTCGACGTGTGGGAGCAGGTGCTCGCCTCCGCGCCGAACGCCCTGCCCAGCCAGACGCCGACGTGGCTCCGCTGCGTCTGCCTGGTCGAAGGCTACGAGGACGTCTCCCGGCTCTACGAGACGGCCGACGGACGGCGACTCGTCCTTCCGCTGGTACGGCGCCCGGGACTCGGCCCGATCCTCGCCACGGACTTCGGACTCCCGGTCGGCTGGGGACCGGGCGGGCTGGTCTGCGACGGTGGGGAACTCCACCCGGAGGACGTCCGGATGGTGGTCACCGACCTGGGGCGACGGCACGTGCTGAGCACCCTGGTCCGTCCCGACCCGGCGACGGCGGCGACCTGGGAAGCGGCGGTGCCCGCGAGCGTGCTCCGCGAGGAGCGGATGACGCAGACGCTCCCCCTCGACGGCGGTTTCGACGAGGTCTGGCGCAAGCGGTTCCGCAGCGACACCCGCAACCGGATCCGGCGCGCGGAGCGGGCCGGCGTCCTGGTCGAGTGTGACGACACGGGAGATCTGGTCCGGGTCTTCCAGCAGCTCTACCGGGAGTCCGTCGACCGATGGGCGCGACGCGACCGCCTCCCGCTGCCGCTCGCCCGGCGGCTGGCAGCCCGGCGGGAGCCGCCTCGGAAGCTGAGCACCGTCGCGGCCATGCTTGGCTCCCGGTGCCGGGTGTACGTCGCGTACCACGAGGGACGACCGGTCGCCGCAATCGTCGTGCTGCTCGGCGCGAGGACGGCCATGTACTGGCGCGGTGCGATGCTGGAGAAGCTCGCCGGCCCGGTCTACGCCAACTACCTGCTGCACAAGACGGCGATCGCGGACGCGGTCGCGGCGGGGTGCACGTCCTACAACATGGGCGACTCTGCTCGGGTCTCCTCGTTGGAGCTGTTCAAGAGCCGCTTCGGCGCTGTCAGCCAGGACTACGCCAGCTACCGGATCGAGCGGCTGCCGATCACTCCGCTGGTCCAGCGCGCCCGCGGTGGCGTACGGCGGATCCTGGCGCTCCGGCAGGTGCGGGAGTAGTGATGAGCCGTACCCCACGTCGCCGGCCAGGCCTGTCCCGGCCGGCTGGCCGCCGGTGGCTGGTCCTTTCCGCGGCCCTGACCGCGATCGCTCTGCTCGTGAGTTTCGACCGCCCCGCCTCGAACCCGCCGGACGACGCCGAAGGCCTCCCGATCGGCTGGGACGCGGCCGGATACGACTGGTCGGCGCCACAGAGCCACCGTCCCGACCCGGGCACCCTGTCCCTGGGGGTCACCCACACCCGCTACTCGATCGACGACTGGGGCAGCGCACCCGCCCTCGCCTCCGCCAAGGCCGTCCTGACGGCGACCGCCAGCTACCAGAATCAGCACATCCTCGGCTGGGGGGCGGAGAACCCGCAGCCGAGCCCGGGCAGGTTCGACTGGTCCTCCCTGGACCGGCGGATGAAAATGATCAGGTCGACCCGCGGCACCCCGGTCATCACGCTCTGCTGCGCCCCGGACTGGATGAAGGGTGGACGGCCCGGGGAGACCAACTGGAAACGGCTGGAGGTCGCGCCCCGTCCCGAGCACTACGCCGACTTCGCCGCGCTCGCCGCGGCGGTCGCCAGGCGCTATCCCGACGTGCGGCACTTCCAGGTGTGGAACGAGATGAAGGGCTTCTGGAACGCCGCCGGGAACCGCTGGGACTACGAGTCCTACACCAGGCTCTACAACCTGGTGTACGACGCGCTCAAAGCGGTGGACTCCACCATCGCCGTCGGTGGCCCGTACGTCGTCATCGACATCTGGGCGAACGCGAAGAACGCCAGTCACCCGTCAGCGCTCGCCGGCACCTGTGGTGTGGTCGACCAGCGCGGGCTCGACGCGCTGGACTACTGGCTCCGGCACAAGCACGGCGCCGACTTCGTCGCCGTCGACGCCGGGCTGTCCACCCGTGACCAGGGCACGATTACGGCGACCACCACCAGCGGCGAACTCTTCGGCGCGCTCACCCGATGGCTGCGTCAGCGGACGTCCCTGCCGATCTGGTGGAGCGAGTTCCACGTGGGCCGGGCCGATGCCGCCGGGCAGCAGAAACTGACCGCCCGGGCCGTCGCCGCCCTTCTGCACATGGCCGACCAGGGCGCGGCGGCGGCACTGATCTGGGAACCCCAGGGCGACACCGGGCAGCCGCACGCGCCCGCGCTCTGGACCTCGACGAACGGCGACGGCGGGGGACGGCCCCTGGCGTACGGGGAGGCGGTCGCCCGGCTGCAGCAGGTGCTCGCCGGCCGGGCTGGACCCGACGCCGTCTCGTGGCCGGCACCGGAGCTGGGCCTGGCCTGGGGCCGGGAGGGCGTCCTCCTGGTGCACAACGCCGGCGACCGGATCGACCTTCAGATTCAGGGGCGGCCGCTGAACCTCGGGCCGTACGAGGTCCGGTACCTCCCGCTGCGGGCCGGCACACCGGTGGAGTTCGCGGTCCCCGGGCCGTCGGCGCCCACCGCACCGGCGGGTCAGTGCCTTCGCCTGACCGACGCGACCGCATCCTCGGCGGAGACACGATGAGCGGCGATGACATGACCGCGCCGACAGGGATCGCGGCCGCGGAGCGCCCGGCGCCGGAGCCGGCCGGACCGGCGAGGGCCGCGCACGGGCTCGCCCGGGCGGTGCTGGCCGGCCTCGACGACGCCGGCGTGCGCTGGTGCCTGCTGCGGGGCGGTCCGGAGGCGCTCACCGGCCCCGGAGACCTGGACCTCCTGATCGCGCCGGCCGATCTCGCGCGGACGGTGGCCGTCATCGAGACCCACGGCCTGATCCGCCTGGCCGGTCACGGCCGGGGCAGTCACCGGTTCTTCCTGGGGCTCGACGAGGCCACCAGCTCGTGGATCGAAGTCGACCTGGTGACCGAACTCGCCTACGGCCGCCACTTCGAGGTGCGCACTCCGGTCGCCGGGCAATGCCTGGACCGCCGGGCCCGCCAGGACGACGTGTGGGTGCTCGCGCCCGAGGACGAGTTCTGGGCGTTGCTGCTGCACTGCGTACTCGACAAGGGCACCGTCGCCGGCCACCACCTCCGTCGTCTGCGGCACCTGGAGGACCACGCCACGCTCGACGGTCCGCTCCCTCGGGCGCTGCCGGACCGGACGGCCCGGATGCTCCTTGCGTACTGGCGGGCCGGTCGTCCGGCGGCGCTGCCGTCCGTCCGCCGGCAACTGCTCGCCACCTGGTGGCGGGCCCGTCCGGCAAGCGCGGTGCGCCGTGTCGTCGGCTCGGCCACCTTGCGCGCGATCGAGCGGCCCTTGCAGGCGTGGAGTCGCCGGGGCGCGGACGTCGCCCTCCTCGGCCCCGACGGGTCTGGGAAATCCACCCTGGCCCAGGGCCTCGAGTCGACGTTCTACTTTCCGGTACGCCGGGTCTACATGGGGCTCTGGCCGTCGACCGAGACGCCGCGCAGCGTTGCCGAGCAGGCCGTACGCATTTCGCTGCGCCCGTTCACGGTGTGGCGCCGGTACCTGACAGCCCTGGGCCACCGGACCCTCGGCCGGATGGTGGTCTACGACCGGTACGTCTACGACGCGCTGCTCCCGCCGCGCGGGCCGCTGGTATGGCTCAAGTGGCCGTACTTCCAGCTGCTGAGCCGGCTCTGCCCGGCACCCGACGTGGTGCTGCTGCTGGACGTCCCGGGGTCGGTCATGTACCGCCGCTCCGGGGAGTACGACCCGGCGCACCTCGAGCGGGAACGCGAGCAGTACCGGCGGCTGCGCCGGCGAATTCCGCATCTGGAGCTCGTGGACGCCGACCGGGCACCGGAACTGGTGCTCGCCGACGCGCTCGGCCGGATCTGGCGGCACTACGTCGAGCGGAGGACGCGGTGAGGGGCGCGGTCCAGTGGGCGCAGCCGGTCCTGCGGGACCGGCTCGCCTCCTGGCTGCACCGGCCCGAACGAAGCTGGACCGCCACGGTCGCTCCCCGCCTGGTCGCCCGGGCGACCGCCACCGACGACACCTGGTGGCGGACCGAGGCCGTCACCTTCACCAGCACGTCCGTCGCCGTGGCGGCGGTACGGAGCCGCGGAACCGGCGGCCGCTACATGGTCAAGGTGCCCTGGACCCGCCGGGCCGTCGAGGGCCTGCGGCGCCAGACCGAGGTACTCGACCTTCTGCGGGCGGACCCGCGCCTGCCCGCCCTGCGCCCGGTCCTGCCGTACTGCGCGGCGCAGGGGGAGATCGACGGGCGCTACTACTGCGTGGAGGGGGCCCTGCGCGGCGCTCCGGCGAGCGGGATGATGCTGCGGCGTACCCGGCGGAGCGCGCTGCTCGCCTCCGCCGGCCAGGTCGTCCGCGACCTCCACGCGCAGACCCGGGAACGGACCCTGCTCGACCGGGCCGCCGTGACGGGGTGGGTGGACGCCCCGCTCCGGCGGCTGGAGGAGTTCTCCGCCCGCCACCCGCGCGGCGGTCTGCTCCTCGGCACGGTCCGGCGGCTACGGGAGGAGCTCGTGGTCGCCCTCGTCGACCGCACCGTTCACACCTCCTGGATCCACGGCGACTTCTGGCCCGGCAACCTTCTGGCGACCTCGGTGGACGGCCAGGTGACCGGAATCGTCGACTGGGACCAGGCCGCGGACCGGCAACTCCCCCTGCACGATCTGCTGCACCTGCACGTCCTCGCCCGTCGGCTGGCCCGCGGCGACGAACTCGGCGAGATCGTCGTCCACGCGCTGCGGCACGGCATCGACCGGACGCTCGACGTCCCCGCCGGCGAGGTGGCCGACTGGCTGGACGGCATCCCACCGCGCCCGGCCCTCCTCCTCTACTGGCTACGCCACATCCTGCTCTTCCTCGGCTCGGAAGGTGACCATGACGATCCACGCTGGGTCCGCAGCAACGTCGAACGCGTCCTCGTCAACGTCTGAGCCGATCACCGTCCTCACTCCGGAGACGCCGGCCGGCTCGGCTCCGACCGCGACCGTGGTCATCTGCGTCTACACCGAGCGGCGGTGGCGCCAGATCGTCCGGGCGGTCGGCTCCGCGTTGGCGCAGGACGTACCGCCGGCACAGGTCGTCGTGGTCGTCGACCACAACCCGGCGCTGCTGGAGCGAGCACGCGCCACGTTCCCCGAGCTGACCGTCGTTCCGAGCAGCGGCCCGCGCGGCCTCTCGGCGGCCCGCAACACCGGGCTGGCCCGGGCGACCGGTGAGATTGTCGCCTTCCTCGACGACGACGCCGCGGCGGAGCCCGACTGGCTGGCCCGACTGCTGCCGCACTACCAGGACGAGCGGGTGCTCGCGGTCGGCGGCCACGCCCTGGCGGACTGGGAGAAGGAACGGCCACGGTGGCTGCCCCCCGAGTTCGACTGGGTGGTCGGGTGCAGCTTCACCGGCCAGCCCACAGAGGTCGCGCCCGTGCGGAACGTCATCGGCTGCAACATGTCCTTCCGTCGGTCGATCCTGGACCGCACCGCCGGCTTCGACCCGGCGCTCGGCCGAGTCGGCCGGACGCCGGTCGGCTGTGAGGAGACGGAACTCTGCATCCGTCTCCGGCAGCTCGAACCGGACGGCGTGGTGCTCTACGAGCCTGCGGCCCGGGTGCGGCATCGGGTGACCGTGGACCGGGCGAAGTGGCGCTACTTCCGGCAGCGGTGCTTCTCGGAGGGCCGATCCAAAGCCGTGGTCGCCCGGCTGGTCGGCAGCGACGCCGGACTCGCCACCGAGCGCACGTACACCCGCCGTACCCTGCCCGCCGGAGTGCGCCGCGGCCTGCGCCAGCTTCGGCACGGCGACCCTGCCGGGCTGCTGCGCTCCGCGGCGATCGTCGTCGGGCTGCTGGTCACCGCCGCCGGCTACGTCTCGGCCCACGCCCGTCGCGCCTCTCAGGCGGTGAGCACGCCGGTCCCCCGGCGCCGGACGGGTCCGACGCCCGTGCGGGTGGTCACCGTCGAGCTGTCCGAGGGGGTGCCTGACGTACCAGACACAGGCGGGCCGGACGACACCCGGTACGGCGCCGCGCAGGTCCTGGTCCGGCTGCACGGGCAGCCGCTCGGGCTGGTCGAGGTTCCGCTGCCGGCCGGCGGGCTGGCTGCGCCGGCGCTCACCGCCACCATCCGGTCCCAGCTGTCCTCGGCGATCGACGCGCACCGGCGGCACGACGGCCTGCCCACGCTCGACCGCCTCGACGCCGAGTCGGCCGAGGAGACCGGCGGCCCCGGGTCGTGTCCTTCCCGTCGACGGGCGGTGGAGCAGCCCGCCTTCATCAGCGTGCTGGTGCCCACCTGTGGACGCACACCGCTGCTCGAGTCCACCCTCGACTCGCTCGCCGCGCTCGACTACCCCGACTACGAGATCGTCGTCGTGGACAACGCGCCGCAGGTCACCGAAACGGCGCGAATCGTCGCCCGGCACGCCGCCGACGATCCCCGCTTCCGCTACGCCGCAGAGCCGCGACCCGGCGTCGCGCACGCCCGCAACCGGGGGCTGGCCGAGGCTCGGGGTGCGATCGTGGCCTACGCCGACGACGACGTGATCCTCGACCGAGGGTGGCTGCGCAGCCTCGTCGACGGCTTCACCGACGACGTCGCCGCGGTGACCGGTCAGGTCCTCGCCCGGGAACTCGACACGCCGTCGCAGATCTGGCTGGAACAGTACGGTGGCTACGGCAAGGGCTGCCAGCGGCGGCGGTTCGACCGGGCCGGGTTCACCACGCTCGAGGCCGGAGCAGCCCGTCGGGTGGACCTTCCACCGCGATCGCTGCACCCGTACCTGCCCGGCTCGTACGGCTCCGGCGCCAACATGGCGTTCCGCAAGGATGCGCTGCTCCGGCTGGGCGGCTTCGATCCGCGGCTGCGCAGCGGGGAGGACATCGACGTCCTGCTGCGCGCCGTTTTGGCCGGACATGTGCTGGCGTACGAGCCGGGGGCCATCGTCTGGCACACCCACCGACGTGAGGTGCGGGCGCTACGACGGACCATGTACCAGTACGGGGTCGGCCTCGGCGCGGTGCTGACGAAATGCCTGGCGGACGACCCCACCACCCGACGCGAGCTGCTGGTGCGGCTGCCCCGCGGCGTCGCCTACGCCCTGCGGCCCGGCTCGGCGAAGAACGGCCGCAAGCAGAAGGGATACCCCGCCTGGCTGACGGCCGTTGAACTCTGCGGGCTGGCGCTCGGGCCGGTCCATTACGCCGCCGCCGCGGCCAGATTCGCAAGGAGCCGCCCATGAACCCGGCACCGGAGATCTCCGTTCCCGTCCTCTGCTATCACAGCGTCGGCGACCTGCGCCGCGACGGCACGTTGCGCTGGTCGGTGTCGCCGGGCGACTTCGACGAGCAGATGGCGCTGATCCGGGCGCGCGAGCGGACGCCGATGACCGTGAGCGACTACGCGGCCGTGCTGCGCGGGCTGGTCCCGCTGCCGCCGCGACCAGTGCTGGTCACCTTCGACGACGGCTTTCCCGACCTCGCCGAAACCGCACTGCCGGTTCTCCGCCGGTACCGGCTCACGGCGACGGCGTTCGTCATCGCCGCCCGAGTGGGCGCGACGCCGTCGCCGGACGGGGATCCGTCACTCGACTGGGACCAGCTGCGTGATCTGCACTCGCACGGGGTGGAGATCGGGTCGCACAGCCAGAGCCACCGCGCCCTCGACTGCCTCCGCCGGACCGAGGTGCGGCGGGAGGTCGCCGGGAGCCGACAGGCGTTGGAGGACAGGTTGGCGACGCCGATCCGGTCCTTCGCCTATCCGTACGGCTACCACAGCGACGCCGTGCGGACCGCGGTGCGCGCCGCCGGTTACTCCTCCGCGTGTGGCGTCAAGAACGCGCTGAGCCACCCGGGCGACGACGTCTTCGCCCTCGCCCGGGTGCTGATCGAGCGGGACACCGGTGTCGCCGGCATCGGGGCCCTGCTCGACGGCACCGGCTGGCCGCTGGCGTGGCACGGCGAGCGGTTGCTCACCAGGGGCTGGCGCGCGTACCGACGGGCCCGCCACCTGGTGCACGCTGCGCATCCCCGGCTGAGCCGGCCGACGGCGTGACCGCTGGGAGAGCACGAGGGACGGGAGGAGGGCTGATGTCGTGAGTGCCCAACGAGCTGGGACGGCGGATCCGCCGGTGGGCCGCGCGACTCCCGGCGGTGGCATCGTCGCCGAGCCGATCGGCGTACGGCTGCGGCAGCACCTGCGCGACCCGCTGAACGGCAACGTCTACGCGCTGATGCTCAACACGGCGGTGAGCTCACTGCTCGGCATCGGGTACTGGGCTCTCGCCGCCCGCCTATATTCGCCGGCCGAGCTCGGCGTCGGGGCGGCGATGGTGTCCACGATGACATTTCTGAGCAACCTCGCGCAGCTCAATCTGAACGGAGCCCTCGCCCGTTTCCTGCCGGCCGCCGCCGGTCAGGCCAGTCGGCTGGTCGGGTACTCCTACGGGCTCGCCTGTCTCGCGGCGCTCGCCCTGAGCGGCGGTTTCCTGCTGCTCGCCCCCCGACTCACCGACCGACTTGATTTCCTGGACCGCACCCCCCTGCTCGCTGTGGCGTTCGCTCTCTCCGTCGCCGGCTGGTGCGTCTTCACCCTGCAGGACAGCGTGCTGACCGCCCTGCGCGGTGTCGTCTGGGTCCCGATCGAGAACGCCGTCTTCGGGCTCGTCAAGATCGCGCTGCTGGTGCTGCTCGCCGGCGCCGTACCGAGCCTGGGCATCTTCGTCTCGTGGAACCTGGCGGTCGTCGTGGCGCTCGTCCCCGTCAACGTGCTGGTCTTCCGCCGGCTGCTGCCCCGGCAGCGGGCGCGCCGGACCGAAGCGGCGCTGCCGGGCCGCCGGGTGCTCGCCCGGTTCGTAGCGCTGGACTACGTCGGATATCTGTTCATGCAGGCCGGCACGAACGCGCTGCCGTTGATCGTGACCGCCCGGCTGGGCGCCGAAGCCAATGGCGTCTTCTACGTGGCCTGGCTGCTCGGCGGGTCCCTGGAGCTGGTGGCGTACCACTTCGGCACCTCGCTGACCGTGGAGGCCGCCGCCGACGAATCGCGGCTCGCGGCCTACGCGCGGCAGATGCTGCGACGGGGCCTGCTCCTCTTCGTACCGGCGGTCGTCCTGCTCTGCGTGTCGGCGCCGCTGCTGCTGACCCTGTTCGGCAGCGGCTACGCCGCGACCGGCTCCGGCATCCTGCGGCTCTTCGCGATCGCGGTGCTGCCCAAGCTGGTGCTGACCGTCTTCGTCGCGGCGTCGCGCGTGCAACGCCAGGTGGGGCGGATCATCGCCGTGCACGCGGCCACGACCACGCTGGTCCTGTCGCTGGCGCTGGTCGCGATGGCCGAGATCGGGGTCGTCGGGGTCGGCGTCGCCTACCTCGCCGGACAGGTCGTGGTGGCGGGTGCCGTCCTGCCGTCGATGATCCAACTGCTACGGCGCGCGTCGTGAGCGGCAACGCACTGCTGGCCGCCCCGGCGGCCGCCGCCGGTCAGCGGATCCGGGACGGCCTGCTCGCCGTCGTCGAGTGGGCTGCGCCCGCGGCGGCGCTCGCGCTCGGGGTCTGGGCCCTGCGGCGGGGGGACGTCGCCGACATCGGGTCGCTCGGCCTGGTCACCGCGCTCCGGCCCGAGCTGTACGCCGCACTGGCCCTGCTGACGGCAAGTTTCCTGCAGGGCGTCTTCCGCACCCGCCCGGCCTCGGACACCCTGCTCGCCGCGCACGCGGTGGTGCTCGTCGTCCTGCTCTTCGGTGCGGCGCCGATCATCGAACCACTGCCGCGCATGATCCCGGGCTGGCTGCACGTCGGCTTCGCCGACTACATCGCCCGTAGCGGGAAGACGCTGCCGGAGCTGGACGCCCGCTTCAGCTGGCCCGGATTCTTCGCACTGACGGCCATGGCCACGCGGGCGGCCGGGATGCCGGACGCCATGCCGCTGCTCGCCTGGGCGCCCGTGGGGTTCAACCTGCTCTACGGCGCCGCGGCGTTCCGGCTGGCCCGGGTGACCTCGGCTGATGCGCGGACGGCGTGGCTCGCCCTCTGGCTGTTCCTTCCCGCCAACTGGGTGGGGCAGGACTACTTCGGTCCCCAGGCGCTGAACTACCTCTTCTACCTGGTCCTGCTGATGCTACTGCTCCGCTGGTTCCGGCCCGTTCGGTACGGCGGCCGGCAGCGCACGCGGCCCCGGCGAAGCCCGGTCGGCCTGCTGCTGCGCCTGCTCCGGCTGCCGCCGAGGCCGCTGCTGCTCGAACCCGTGGCCCAGCAGGCCAGCCCGGCGTCGCTGGTCGGTCTGGTGGCGGTGATCCTCGTCCTCTTCGCGGCCAGCACCGTCAGCCATCAGCTCACCCCGATCGCGATCGTGGTTTCCGTCGGTGCGCTGGTGCTGGTCCGCCGGTGCACGCTCCGTACGCTGCCGGTCCTGCTCGCCGTCGTGCTCATGGCCTACATCAGCTACGGCGCCGTCGTGTACTGGGCGGGGCACCTGGACGACATGTTCGGCTCCTTCGGACAGGTCGGCGGCACCATCAACCAAGGGGCGGTCGACCGGGTGCGGGGCGACGAGGGGCACCAGGTGGTCGTGCTGCTGCGACTCGCCCTCACGGTGTCGGTCTGGGGGCTGGCGGCCGCCGGTGCGTGGCGACGAATGCGCCGGGGTGATGCCGACCTGGGCCTCCTGGCGCTCGCCGGGGCACCGTTCATCCTCATGGGGATGCAGAGCTACGGCGGCGAGATCTTCCTTCGGGTATACACCTTCGCTCTGCCGTTCATGGCGATCCTGCTGGCCGCGCTGGTGGTCCCGGTGTGGCCGGCGCGGCGTCGCGTCCCCTCGGCCCTCATCGCGGGCGCGCTGAGCACCGTGCTCATCGGCGCGTTCTTCGTCGCCCGATACGGCAACGAGGCGTTCGAGCAGGTACGCCCGGCCGACCACCGGGCCGTCGAGTGGCTTTACGCGCATGCTCCGGAGGGCGTCTCGTTCGTCTCGGTGACGTCCAACGTCCCCTGGCGGGCGCAGGGCGTCGAACGATACCGGTACCGGCCCCTCGGCGAGGACCTCGGGCCGACGAGCGTCATGGCGATCGAGGACGAGATGCGGCGCAACCCGAAGGGCGCGTACCTGATCGTGACGGAGGGGCAGTTCGTCTTCGCGGAGTCGTTCCTGGGCAAGCCGCGCGGCTGGGGCGAAACCCTGGAACGCCAGGTCGTCGACTCAGGACGGTTCAGGCTTGTCTACACCAACCCCGAGGCGCGGGTCTATGTCCTCAGCAACGGCGAAAGGGGCGGCGGTGACGGAGATCGTTGAGCCCTGCGCGGCCGCCGAACGACGTCTCTCCGAGCAACCGGCCGCCTCCTCACTGACGGACCTCCCGTTCTCGCCTTGGCCGGCGTTGGCGACACTCCTCGCCAACGCCGGCGTTATCAACCTCGTCCTCTGGGACGTGCCAGGCAACTTGCGCGCGGTCATCGTCCTCGGCTACCTCGCCGTGGCGCCGGGACTGGCTTGCGCGCGTCTGATCCGGATACCGGACGGCCTCAGCCGGTTCGTCGTCGGCGTCGCGCTCAGCCTCGCCCTCGGCGTCCTGGTCGCGCAGGGGATGATCCATCTGCATCGGTGGTCACCGCCGCTCGGGCTCGCCGCCCTCACCGCGATCGCGTCGCTGGCCGCCCTGATCGAGCTGGCCCGATACGGGCTGCGGCACCGCCGGAGGCGACGGACGGAGACGGAATGACGGACATCGCCCTCACCGCGGCCCGGGCCGGGCCCGTCCAGGCGACCGTGCTCGCCCTGCTGGTGCTGGCGCTCAGCTCCCGGATCGTGGTGCAGCTCACCGGCCGCCCGGCGCGGCGGAAGACCCTGCGGATCCTCGACATGGTCGCCGCACCAGTACTCGTCGCATTCGTCATCATCATCCTTCAGCGGTTCCGTGACCTGAGCTGACGGTTGCTCCCTCGGTCCCCACAGTGAGCCCTGCACCCGCCGCCTGCCAGGAGATCGCCGGCCACTACGTGCCGCACCGGCCGATCCTGACCGAGGCCATGCGGGACGGCATCGCCATCACCTACACCTCGCGGCGTTGCACGACACCGGCTCTGCGACGAACGCGCAGAGGCGAGCGGAATCGGGGCAAGATCCGCGTCCGCTCTTTTAATGCCAATCAGGGTCCACCGACCCTGGACGGGGTCGCTTTGATGAGAGACCTCCTCCGGTGAGGATCCGGGCGCCGGCACCGCCGCCTGCGCGGTCAGCTCATCGTGTCCAGCAGGTCCTGGCAGGCTGGTTCGCACGCCCGGCAGGCGTCCGCGCACACCTTGCAGTGCTCGTGCTGGTACGCGTGAGAGGCGCACTCGTCACCGCAGGACCGGCACGCCGTCACGCACGCCTGCAGCAGGCTGCGGCTGATGTTCGCGTCGTCGACAGTGTGCCGCGACAGCACCCGGGAGGTGGTCGTGCAGATGTCCGCGCAGCCCAGGTTCGTACGGATGCACTTGGTCAGCTGCGCGACCATGTCCTCTGCTCGATCCACCTGGTTCGTCGAGCCGGGAGGGCAACGCTACTTCGAGCAGAGCAGTCCCCTCTTGAGCCTCTCCCCGCCCTGGCGGCGCCCGGGACTGCGCAGGCCAGATGAGAGCCACACGACCAGCGTGGGCAGCCGAATTGAGAGCGACAGCCCGGGTGCCTCGACCGAGGCCCGGCCGGGCAACGGTCGCAGGTCAACGAAACAAGTAGCCGAATTGAATATGTTGCGGCCAGCTGGTCGAGACCTGCTGGTCGTGCCGTTTCTGTGGGGTTGTTCGGCGGTCAGGGGACGGCGTCGGTGAGTCGGGTGGTTCCATGCAGGTCCGAACCCTTAATGCTGGCCGAGGACGAGGCGGCCGGATCATCGCGCACCGGCCCCACGAAGCTTCCGCTGGGCGGTCCTGAGCTCCCGGGGACTACCCCAAGGGTAGATGGTGATGCGGTTGCCGAGCGCCGCCAGCCGGGCGGCGGCGCCGGACAGGTCACCGGCGAGCCAGAGGACGTACGAGAAGCTGCACTCGGCCTGGACCCAACCGTGCACGGGCCGGTAATCGGGGTGCCCGACCGACCTGGCCACGGCGTCCCGGATCTCGTCGAGCACAGCCGGCGAACGCAGGTGGGCGATGCCCGACTCGTACGCGAACTCCAGGTGGGCGTCGGCCACGGCCGCCGCGTTGAGCGATCCGGGCGACGATGTCGCGGCGCAGTGCCGCGCGAAGCTGAGCAACTTGTCCAGCGAACCGCCCCACTTCGGGCACAGCTGCTGGACGTGGGTCAGCTGGGCGTAGAACGGATCCGGCCGTGCCTTCGCGGCGCGCTCGTACCGCCGGCTGGCCTCCGCATGCCCCAACCCGAGGCCCCGGGCGGTACGCAGCCGTGCCGTCCACGCGGCGATGTTGCCCGGCTCCTCCGCGGTCACCTCGCCGAGCACCCGCTCGGCCTCACGGAGGATCTCGTGGAAGGACGCGAACTGGCGGTTGCTGGTGTACCGGGCGCGCGCCGCCCCCCGGGCCTCCCACGCCATCCACACCAACCGGGCGCCGAGCAACGTACCGGCCAGGGTGGATTCGGCCGGTCCGCCTCCTGCCACCCGCAGGAACGTCTCCACGCCCTTCGTCTCGGCGACCATCGCGGTGGCGACTGTCGGGTCGTCGTGCTCCGGCAGCTGGTCGAAGAAGGCGACGACGGCCGGCCAGTCCTCGGCCTGCAGAGCACGCCGCAGCGGCGCGAGATCGGGGTAGTGGTCGACGAGGTCGTAGCTCGGCAGCCCGAAAAGCGAAGAGATCTTGAGGAGGGGCACGCCGGAGAGCATAGGAGCAGGCGGCCGACCGCCGAGGGCACCGATTGGCCTGAGGACGGGATCAAGCCGAATCGATGACCCGTCCCCGTACGTTCGGCCAGGCCGAACGCCAACGCGCCGGCGCTTCTGCACAAGCCCCGATGAGTGTCGGACTTCTTGACCCTCCGATCGCTTGAGGTCAAGACAAGAGTTCACGCGGCAGGATCTGACGGCTACCGGCGTGCCGTCGAGCCAACGGAACCCGCTTGGTCACGGGCCGCCGGTGCCTCGCGGCCGAGGCGGGCCCGTGCTCGGGCCATACGAATCGCGGCTGTCAAGGTCGTGATGTCGTAGGCGCCGTAGTGGCGGCGGCCGTTGATGAAGAACGTCGGGGTGCCGGACACTCCGCTGTCGTCGGCCGAGTCGATGTCGCTCTCGATGCGACCGGCGTGGGCGTGACTTGTCAGATCGTCGTGGAAGCGTTCCTGATCCAGGCCGAGGTCGCCGGCGTATTTGATCAGATCAGTGATGTTCAGCTTGTCCTGGTGGTCGAGCAGCAGGTCGTGCATCTGCCAGAACTTGCCCTGAGCGGCCGCTGCTTCGGCGGCCTCGGCTGCCAGCAGGGCGTGCGGGTGCACGTCTGGCAGAGGCAGGTGACGCCACACGAAACGCAGGTCGGCGTGGCCCAGCAACTCCCGGACGGCTGGCTCGGCCTTCCCGCAGTACGGGCACTGGAAGTCGCCGTACTGCACCAGCGTCACCGACGCATCGGCTGGGCCGCGGACGTGGTCCTGCTTCTCGTCGACGTCTGGGATGAGGTCGATCAGCTCCGTCATGTCGCCGAAGAGCGCCCGGGTGCGACTGTCCTTGGGCAACATGTTGGTGACGCGGAACGCGGTCCAGGTCAGCACCGCGGACACGACCGCGGCGCTGAGCACCCCGACCTTGGCCTCGGCCAGTTGGTCGCCGGTGAAGGCCAGGCCGGCGATCAGCAGCGACACCGTGAAGCTGACACCGGCGATCGTGCCGCTGCCGAGCACGCCCGCCCAGCCCACGGCCGGACGGACGCGGCCGTGTGAGATCCGGGTGAGCCCGGCCGAGGTGCCGATCACGGCGAGCGGCTTGCCTACGACGTAACCGAGCAGCACGCCCCAGGTGACAGGCGACTTGAACGCCTGGGCCAGGAACGGACCGTCGATGCTGAGGCCAGCGTTGGCCAGGCCGAACAGCGGCACGATGACGTAACTGGACCAGGGGTGGTAGATGCGCCGAAGGCGGTCGTTGGGCGACAACGTATGCGCGAGGCCGATGGAAGCCGTACGCGCGAGCTTGGGCGTCGGCTGCTCACGGAACGACCGGAACAGCCCGCTGACCTGCTCGAGCTCAGCGCGACCGGGAGAGTAGGCGAACGCGGTCAACCCGATGGCCAGTCCGGCCACCACCGGGTCGACTCCGCTGACCAACAGCGCGCCCCACATCACAATGGCGACCGGCACGTACGCCGAGCCACGTCGGACGCCAACTGCGCGGAGGGCCAGCATGACCACGAACGCCGCGACGGCCACCACGACGGGCATCATCCTGATGTCGTCGCTGTAGACCAGGGCGATGACGATGAGTGCGATCAAGTCGTCGACCACGAACACGGTGAGCAGGAAGATCCGGACCTGGTCGGGCACGCCGCGGCCGAGCAGTGCCAGCAGGCCCAACGCGAGGGCGGTGTCGGTCGACATGGCGACGCCCCAGCCGTGCGCGCCCGGCCCGCCGTGGTTGATCGCCAGGAAGATCAGCACCGGGATCAGCATGCCGATCACGCCGGCCACGGCGGGCAGCACGAAACGTCGCCGGTCGCGTAGGTCGCCGAGGTCGAACTCGCGCCGCGTCTCAAGGCCGACGACCAGGAAGAACAGAGTCATCAAGCCGCTGTTGATCCAGGCGTGCAGGTCGCGGGAGAGCTCGAGGTGCCCGAGGCGTAGGGACAGTTGGGTGCGCCAAAGGGCTTCGTAGGAGCCGAGGTCGATGTTGGCCCAGAGCAGTGCGGCGACGATGGCGGCCACGAGCACGCCGGCGCTGCCGGACTCAGTCCGCAGAAAGCCTTGCAGCGGTGCCGCTGGATTCCGCTTCCAGATCGTTCGGCCGTTCATCTTGGTCTCGGTCACACATCACCTTCGGACGCGCTGGCCGGGCCAGCATGGATAGCTAGATCACGTGCCGCATTGCGGGCACGCGACCCCTCGGTTCAGTACTGATCGCGCTGCCCCAGCTGTGGCCGGCCGCGGAGAGAGCGACGAGGCCCGCCGATGCCCTGCACGATGCGGGTGACTATCAGTGAGCTCATGGTCGGGACGACCGCGCGCGAGATCGACGCGATGGTGAAGCCCCGGCGCATCGTCCACCGTGGCCCGGCTGATCACACGGCGAGCCATGCGCGACCCCTGAGCTGCCGGCACGAGTCACCGGCCGTCCGCCAGCCACCGGGACCTGCGCTGCACGGCGCGGTCGACGGAAACACTGTCGCCGCCTGGGGAACGACAACCGCGTGCCGCTCGGCCGTGATCGCCGAGCAGCACGCGGCCCGATTCAGCGCGGCCCGACGAACTCGGTCCTCACGCTCCATGCGAACTGGATCAGCAGGGTCACCGGGGACTTCTCGGCGATGTCATGCATCACCTTCAAGTCCTCGGGGTCAGGTTCTTCGCTCAGCGTGATCGTGCGCTGCAGGTAACGCTCGGCGCCGTCCTGCTCGGGCTCGTGGTAGTCGATCTCGACGGTGATGTCACCGGCGGTGTCGTACTTGTAGTCGACATACTGCCGCAGCGTCTGAGCAGTGCACGATGCGAGCGCCATCAACAGGTACTCCGTCGGCGTCGGGCCTTCGCCGAGTGCGCCGTTGTGCGGTTCGTCGGCGACGAACGTGAAGCCGCGGGTGGTCATGTCCGTGCGCCGGCGCTCAGTGGCCGGAAGGACAGCTCGGGCGGATGCGACGACACGATCCTGATCGGTTTCCATCAGCCGCGCCTTCCTGTAGATCCTGGTAATGACGGTCCAGGTACGCGGATCCAGCAGCAGCCGAGCCGCAGTCTGAGCGAGGGCTGCGGCCGCGTACACCCCGTGACCGAGTACCTCCAGAGGCTAGCCTCTCCGGACTGGATGGTCCAAATTATCGCTCGTCGTCAGAATCGCTCAGCCCTCGCAACCCATCACCTCGGCGGCCTTCAGCTGCTCTCGGTGAAGGTTGGGGCCAGTTTCCCCCAGCTGAAGTCATCCAACGTCGGGCGCATGGTTGGACTCATAGGTCCGTTAAGGTTAGGATATGCTGTCGTTCACGCATCAGGGCGGACGCCTTCCGCGACTCGGGCGGACTCAAATCCGAACAAGGTGAGGAGCATCGATGCCCGGTGATCCGCGGTCGCAGTACGAGGCGATCCAACGACGGGTGGAACGACTCGATGGCAGCCTTCACCCGACAGCGGCCAGCGCCCAGCTCGCTGGATACCGAGCCTGCAAGCGTTGCTCCCCCGACGCAGCGCCGCGGCCCGGCCGGCGTCCGGTCAGTCGACGCTCGTCGGGCGTGCTGAAGCAATCATCGAGGACGCCGCAGCGGGATCGTGGCGGGGTGAGACCGCACGGCGAGCCTCCCGGTCGGGGCTCAATTAACGGGTCGGCTCGCCGGACGGCTCCGAGAGGAACGATCTGATGTGTTCCAGCGCCATGTCCAGCGCAACTTCCATGGGTGCGACGTTGTGCGCGGCGTTCGCCAGCAAGTAGCCGCCTTGCAAGGCTGCCATCAACCCCGTGGCCAACTTCTCCGGGTCGGCGTCCTGGCGCAGTGCACCGCTGTCCCGCATCCGGTGCAGACCATCACTGATCAGCTTTTCCCATGCCGCGAACGTCTCCAGCAGCATCGATCGAGCCTGCTCATCTTGATCGGACAGCTCGACCGCCATCGACCCGAGGCCGCACCCGTACCTGCCGTTGTTCAGCGAGTTGGCCTGGACCAACGCGTTACGCCACCGGACCAGCCCCGAGAACGATCTCAGTCGTTCGAGCCCTCCGCGCTCGCGTTGAAGCACAAGCGCGCCTCGATATTTGACCAACGCTCGCACGAGCTCCTGCTTGTCGGCGAAGTGGTGGTAGAGCTGAGACTTGCTGGTCTGGCTTGCCTCGCGGACGTCGTCAAGGGTCGTCGCGTTCACTCCGCGCACGAACATCAGCCGGTTCGCCGCCTCGAGGATTCGCTCTCGCGTGGCGATGCCCCGTTGACTGATCCTCCGCCGACTGTTCGGCGCAGCCACCTGCTCGTCGCTCATCGCTCAAGTCTATCCGGCGCGTCAGATAATCGCTGGAGAATGGGACCTTGTGGTCCATCGGGCCCCATGTCGCACTCGCGCGATGAGGAAAGGACGAGCGCTTGCTCCCCCAGCCTGGCGGACGATTGCTCTCTTCACGAGACCATCGACGGGGGTGTGCCTGTTGCTGGACTGCCTGGTCCTCGCTGCGCTAAGTCACGGCTCAGGAGCTGCTCGGCGATGCGTCGTAAGCAGCGCGCCGGAAGTCAATGCTCGTGACGTGCGTCTGCACGTCACACACATCACCGGTAGCTGACAACCTGCCCGGCCGTACCGACCGGTTGAAATGATCTTCAGGGCGCCCCTTGGCCGCACTCTCGGCGCCACGACCCCGCACGGTATCGCTCATGCTGTCACTGACACCTCGGCCTGAGCCGGCGCGCGGACCCGGGGTCCGCGCGCCGGAGGTGTCAGGCCGTCGCCCGCTTCGGGAGCTTCCACCCCGGGCGGGGGAAGTGACAGGTGTAACCGTTGGGGTAGGTCTGCAGGTAGTTCTGGTGCTCGGGCTCAGCCTCCCAGAAATCGCCTGCCGGGGTGACCTCGGTGACGACCTTGCCGGGCCACAGGCCCGAGGCGTCGACGTCGGCGATCGTGTCCTCAGCGACCCGCTTCTGCTCGTCGCTGGTGTAGAAGATCGCCGAGCGGTAGCTGGTGCCGATGTCGTTGCCCTGGCGGTTCTTGGTCGAGGGGTCGTGGATCTGGAAGAAGAACTCGAGCAGCGCTCGGAAGTCGGTCTTCTCGGTGTCGTAGACGACCTCGATGGACTCCGCGTGGGTGCCGTGGTTGCGGTAGGTGGCGTTCGGGACGTCGCCGCCGCTGTAGCCGACGCGCGTGGACACGACGCCGGGCTGGCGGCGGAACAACTCCTCCATGCCCCAGAAGCAGCCGCCGGCGAGAATCGCCTTTTCGGTGGTCACGTCGTCTCCTTACTCGTCGTCGGTGTCAGTGTCAGTGTCGGTGTCACTCGTGAACAGGTCGCGGTATTCGCCGTACCCTGCGTTCTCCAGGTCGTTGAGGTGGATGAACCGCAACGACGCGGAGTTGATGCAGTAGCGCAGTCCACCCCTGTGGGCGGGACCGTCGTTGAAGACGTGGCCGAGGTGGCTGTTCCCGTGCAGCGAGCGGGCCTCGGTCCGGATCATCCCGTGGGTGGAGTCTTGGCTCTCGACGACGTTCGTCTTGGCGATCGGCTTCGTGAAGCTCGGCCAGCCGGAGTTGCTGTCGTACTTGTCGACCGATGCGAACAGCGGCTCGCCGGACACGACGTCGACGTAGATGCCGGGCTCGTGGTTGTCCCAGTAGGCGTTGGCGAACGGGCGCTCGGTGCCGTCCTGCTGGGTCACGCGGTACTGCTCCGGGTCCAGCCGCGAGACGGCTTCCCGGTTCTTGTGGTACTGGGCCTGCTGGGGCACAGCTCTCCCTTCCCCGCCTTTCGGCGAGAAGCTGGGGAACCAGGCGAAACGCACCTGGACGCGCAAATATACAGACACCCAGTGGGCCGGATGTATTCCCCCAGCTCTCACCTTCAGTGGACTGTCTGGTCCGGAGGAGACTTCCTGGGATGCCGGCTAGACGCCGCAGTCATGCTGGTAGGCATGGGTTACGGCGCCGCCACAGTAGCAATCGCTCAACCCGATAGTGGACTTGACCGACCAGTTCTTCCGCGACTAGGTTCGGGGCGTCCGGCTGGGTGCCTCCGCTAGCGACGAACTGCCCGACGTGCCCACCGGCGCCGAGTTCTCCGGACGTCGCCCCACTCGCGCGGGACCGGGGAATGCTGATGAAACGAAGTTGTGCTCCTCGTGACCGTGCGAACGAGGACTGGATACAGGGGGTCCCGATGAGGGCGATTGTGGTGACGGACAGGGCCGCGGGAACGGCCGGGATGACGCTGGTGGAGCGGCCTGAGCCGGAACCGGCGCTGAACGACGTCGTCGTTCGGGTTCATGCGTCGGGATTCGTCCCGACTGAGCTGGCGTGGCCCTCGACCTGGACCGATCGCCTCGGCCGTGACCGGACGCCGTCGATCCCTGGGCACGAGCTGGCTGGGGTGGTCACCGCTCTCGGCTATGGCACGACGGGACTGTCGGTGGGACAGCGGGTGTTCGGCCTCACGGACTGGAATCGCGACGGCACCCTGGCGGAGTATGTGGCCGTCGAGGCGCGCAACCTCGCGCCGCTGCCCGGCGACGTCGACTTCACGGTGGGCGCGAGCCTGCCGATCTCGGGCCTGACCGCGTGGCAGGGACTGTTCGAGCATGGCCGCCTTCAGGCGGGGCAGAGCGTCCTCGTGCACGGCGCCGCTGGCGCAGTCGGTTCGATAGTGACGCAGCTCGCAGGTGAGTTCGGCGCCTACGTCATCGGCACCGGACGCGCCGCCGACCGTCAGAAGGCGCTCGGCTTCGGCGCGCAGGAGTTCGTCGACCTCGAGAATGAGGTCCTCGAAGACGTCGGCGGAGTCGATCTGGTTTTCGACGTCATCGGCGGCAACATCGGGAAGCGGTCCGCAGGCCTGGTTCGAGCCGGAGGAACGCTGGTGTCCGTCGTCGGGCCGCCCGAGGCGCAGCCCGCGGAGGGCCTGGCGGTCGATTTCGTCGTCGTGGCCGATCGCGCCCAACTGGGTGAGATCGTCCGGCGGGTGCGGGACGGCCGACTGCGGACGAACATCGGCAACGTCGCGACCCTCGACGACGCGGTCGCCGCTCTCAACCCGACCGAGCGGACCACCGGGAAGACGATCATCCGCGTTCCGTAAAGACTCACCCGCTCCCCGACCAGGTTGACTGATCCTTGCCTCCTCGGTGCCTTGCATCGGCCCAGGCGCTGTCATTGTTCAGCGAACCGAGCGCCCTCCCGAGGGGGATCATCGGTGGCGGACGGCGCGCAGCGACCCGGCAGCTGTCAGGAGAGCGGCACCGAGGAGCACTGTGTCCTTCAACAGGAACTGCCCCAGCTGGGAAAGGCTGAAAGTCCCCTGCCCCTCCTGCCGAGCCTCGGGCGTCGTGGCCAGGAAGCTGAGCGTGGTGAGGAACATCCCGACCGCGCCGAAGCTACCGATCGCCGACGCTTTGGGTGCAAGCGGCTTCATGGCGATCAGAGAGCCCACGGCGAGCTCCGTGACCCCGATGAGTCGGTTGAGCCTTTGGGCGCCCAGTTTCTCGCGGATCCGCGAGAACAGCGGACTCGAGGTGACCAGGGGCTCGTCGTTCTCGACCTCGTACTGCTTGAACTTGAGCGCACCGATCCACAAGATGTTCGTCGCCAGTGCGGAGCGCAGGACCGAGAGGCCTACGGAAGCGAGGCCATCGGCCGAGGCGTGTCGTGTGCCCATCGCTCGCTCCTAGTCGCTGTGTCGGCGGTCGGCGTGCTGGGGACCAATACCCGCTTGGACCCGCCACACGCACCGACGGCGCGCGCACATCACCGTGCTGACGTCCTACCGGCCGGGGCGGAAGGCTGGGTCACGTATGCAGCCCCTGGCTGCGGCGTTGGTGCTCGACTCCGGTCGCACCATCCGTGAGGTAAGTCGGAGTTGGGCGTCAACCACGAGACCCTGGGCAACTGGGTGGCCCATCTGCGGCAGGAACGTGACGGCGGCCGGAACAGCCGTCTGGGTAACGTCAGCCCCGACACCCACGAACGCAGCAGGCTCTCCTCGTAATGTCAACGTGCCCCCTCCGCCCCAGGGCGGCGCATCACCGCCTCCTGCGGCGTGCCCAGCAATTCCGTCTTGACCCCGCGGCGGATCAGCAACAAGGTGGGCGGCCAAGCGGCGAAGAAGCCGATGATCAACCCGACCTGGATAATGAGCCAAAAAACCGGACTACTAGGCCGCAGGGTCTCGTGGAAAACACGAAAATGCATCAGCGCCAGCCAACCCAATAGTGCGAGCTCGAAGACGGACACGGTCAGCAGGTCGCTGCGGAAAAATCTCCGCATTGCGGCCCACGCTCTTCGACCACCCGCGTGAGCCTCAGCAGAGTAGCGAAATGCAACACCGATGACCACTGCGCCCACATAGTCGCCGACGACTTCGGGCCACAGTGTGCTGCCGAATATTTCGAGGCCTACGCCGTAGGTGATAGGTGTAGCAATGATGACACCCAGAGTGCAATGCGTCGCACAATGATAAGTTTGGATTGTCGTGGGAGCATGTCGCGACGCCCTAGGCGGGTTGCCGTGCCGGTCCAGCCACCGGCGAGACTGGGTTCTACCCCACTTTATATAGGTTAGGACGGCTGCCGGGCCTAGGTAGAGGGCTGTTGCCGGCCAGACCATCTCCATGATCTTGACCGGCTGACGATATCCAAGAACAAATTGATCAACAGCGACAACGGCGGTGCTGGCCAACACCACAAAGAGCGAGGCCCACGCAAGCATCACCAGCCACGTCGGTTGCACAACCATCTCCGTTCGCTGCACGGCACTCAACACAATGTCGGTGGCGGCGGCCCTGACGAACTCCGCCCACCAGCTGAGTACGGCAACTCAAGATGCCGCTTCAAACATGAGAGCACATCGGGCGGTGAGGCATGCGGCATCGCGCACCTGCACAACGTCCCCCTTGCGGGCTGAACAATGAGAGTGTGACGGAGCACCCACGCCCCTGCCCGGCCAAATCTGCTGGCCGACGCCGGATGGCACGTCCTTGTGCTCGAAGCGGACGACGTGCCGGGCGGCGCTGTGCGGTCCGCGGAGGTTCTGGGGCCGGGATTCAACACGGACCTGTTCACTGCGTTCTATCCGCTGGGCGCGGCCTCCCCCGTTCTTCGGGCTCTGGATCTGGACCGGTACGGGGTGCGGTGGAGTCACGCCCCGGCCCCGCGTGGCGCATGTGCTGCCCGACGACCGGGCGGTCGTACTGTCCCGCAATGTGGCCGCGACGGCGGCCTCTGTCGAGCGCTTCGCGCCGGGCGACGGCGCGGCGTGGGAGGCTCAGGTCGAGCGGTGGGACCGCTACGGCGACGACGTGCTTGAGGCGCTCTTCAGCCCTTTTCCTCCCATCCGGTCCGGCGTTCGGCTGCTCGCCGGCATGGAGCCGGCCGACGCCTCTTGCGGCCGGGGTGAATGAGCAAATCAGGCGCCCGCCGAGTACGCCGCCCAGCTTCGACCGGTAGAGCGCCACCGGGAGGCTGAACAGGACTCGCCTCAGGCCACGGGCGAGCCTTTGGCTGCGATCTGCCGCACCATGCACTGATCTTTCGTTTCCCCTCGTCGTGAGCAGACGTCGGCGCGACGGCGGTGCCGCCTCCCCCGGTCTTGTCGCACAACTGTCATGAACCTGCGGAACGACCTCCACGATCCGCACCCAGAGTGGTCAGGGAGATCGCAACCAACAACAGAAGCGCACAGGAGTCGTCGGTAACCGCGCGCCTTCCGCTCCCAGCGGGGTGTCAGGTGCCCCTGGGTCGAGATCAAGATCGTCAAGGAACTCGGCCTTCCCAACTATCCGAGCTCGGCGTAGTCATCGACCGGGTCCTGTCCCAGCAGCAGAAGGAGGTGGTGGTGGTGGTGATCGATTTGTCCGAGTGCCGGCATGTCGACGCGGCGGCCATCGGCCTGCTCCTCAATGTCCAACGCCGCTTGAGCCGTGGCGGTGGAGTGCTCATCGTACGTGCGATGTCGCCGCGCTCTTGGCGCGGACGTGGCAGCCCGCTCGCGATCACCTACCGCCCGGGCGGGGACGCGCGCGAGTTACCCCGCCCACATCCTGAGCAGGGTAGGGAGAGGAGCACCTGGTGAGTGGCAGCGGTCTTCTCAGCGCCATGGCCGTCGGTGTCACCGTCGGCGTCCTAGGCCGACTCGTTGTGCCCGGTCCGAAGGCCGCTCCCGTGGGGCTGACCGTTGCGCTGGGCGTGGCCGCAGCGCAGTTGGGTTCCATCACCGCGAGCCTGATCGGCGTCGGCACCGTCGAGCCGAATGCATGGATACCGCGATCGGTGGCTCAGGTGAGCTTCGCCGTCGCGGCGGTGGTCCTGGCTGTGGTGGCGACGGGGCGGCGGCGGCCGTACGAAGAACCGGGTGCGAGGGTCGACCCGGAGGAGAAGCGGGCGGGTGGCCGGCCTGGCTCTGGCAGGACCCTGCGAGGACCGGCATGACCGACAGCCCTTAGTCGCCCGAGCTACGCGTCCAGCTACGCCGCCATGAGTCGTCCTCGCTCTGCAGCACGCGTAACCAGAGTTTCCTTTCGGATCCGATGAGCCAGCGACAACCGGCCTCAGGACCGCCGCCTCGATGTATTGAGGACGCCTGCGAGAGGTGGATCATCACAATCCGGGAACCCTGCCGTTACGTGAGGTTCGCGTTGTCCGGGATGAGCAGGCGAGGGTCGTGGTGCGGCTCATCGGCGGTGACCGGGCTATGCCGTTGGGGCGGTAGCCGAGCTGCTCGATCGCGGCGAGCACTTTGCCGGGGTCTGTGCCGACACGGGGGCGGCCCGCCATTGAGAACATAGCTCACCACCGCCGGCGAGGTGCCTGCCAACCGGGCCACATCCGTCCGCCGAACCATCACAGGACCCTCCGGTCAACACGGGTTGCGCTCGATGTGGCACGAATGATGTGACGAGCACAGAGTTCGAGGTCGTCAGCGGGCCGATCGGACGGCTGGCAGCCTGCTCCGATGACAGGGCCGGGTATCAACTCACACGGGAGGCGCCGTGGGCATGGCACCCTCGGCGAGCTTGAGTCGCGTCCAGATGTTCATGTTGATCACCACGGCAACGATCTCCAGGATCTCGTCCTCCGTGAAGTGCGTGGCCATCCTGTCATGTGCCTCCTGGACCCGGTTGTTGACGGTGGCGTCGGCGGCTCGGGTCAACGCCTCGGCGTAGGCCAGCGCGGCTCGCTCCTCCTCGGTGAACAGGTGCGTCTCCCACCATGCGGTGAGAGTCTCGACCTTGGACGGCGGGATGTCGGCGGTGCGGGCAGCGGCGTGGTGCACCAGAAGGCAGTAGCTGCAATTGTTGATCTGTGCGACGCGCAACCGCAGGAGCTGGGCCAGGGCCTGGTCCACCTGGAGTGTGGCGGTATGGCCGAAAGCTGCGGCCCCTGCATTTGCCAGAGCCATGAGTTGCTGGTTTGACGTGGCGTCCAGTCGGACGTTCTGGATCCTGGTATCCAAGAGATGACCTCCTGTAGGTCACAACGACAACACCAGTGGTGGGGACGTCCACGTCGCTGACAGCCGTGTCGGGATTCGCAGCAGCCTTGATAGGCGGGCGTAGGTCGTACCGCGTCTTTCAGGTGCGCAAGCGGGGGGAGTTCGACGCGCCACAGCCGGACCCGGTACTCAAGGCGTCCCGCCGGATTTCGAACCGCCACGGGTGGACCGGGACGCTGAGGCTGGCCGGTCGTTCCGCCAGGATTACAACGTCGCGGACCTGCTAGCGGCGTCGATCGCCACGGCCACGGCGGCCCTGACTGGGCTGGTTGGCTCTGGCCCTTTCCGCTCCACTCGACATGAAGGCATCGCTGGGAGAAGGCGCCTCAGCGCGCGGTTGGTACCAGCGGGTGTGACTTCGACGTCGCCGGCGGCCCCGACCGCGACGCGGGGTGCGTCGGAGGCCCTGCGGTGCGTACAGTTCCGGGTCGGACTTGGGGTGGGCCGGGCAGATCCGGCGCAGGAAACGGGATGAGACAGCGACGGCATGGCGGCGGACAACTATACGGAAACCGGTCAATCCGGCATCGATCGGAGCCTGCTGGAGACCTGTCTCAGCGTCTTTGAGGCGTTGGAGGACCTGCCTTCCGATCACCCCGACGTGGTGCGGGTGCAGCGGGCCACCGCGAAGTTCTACAAGGTGATCAAGCAGCGGCGACGCGAGGAACGGCGGGATGCCATCGCGGCGGCGGACCGCGCGGTGACGGCGGCCACCGCCACCGGCGCCCCGGGCCGGATCGACGACGAAACCCAGGGCATCCCGCTCGCCTCCCCCACCGTGGGTGCCACGGCCGGCTTCCTCCACAATCCGCGCGGCTGCTACATCTGCAAGCAGCGTTACCGCGAGGTGGACGCCTTCTACCATCAGCTCTGCCCGCCCTGCGCCGCGCTCAACCGGGAGCGCCGGGACGCCCGCACCGACCTGACCGGCCGGCGCGCGCTGCTCACCGGCGGCCGGGCGAAGATCGGCATGTACATCGCGCTGCGGCTGCTGCGCGACGGCGCGCACACCACGGTGACCACGCGGTTTCCGCACGACGCGGTCCGCCGATTCGCCGCGATGCCCGATAGCGGGGACTGGCTGCACCGCCTGCGAATCGTCGGGATCGACCTGCGCGACCCCGCCCAGGTGATCGCCCTCGCTGACTCGGTCAGCAGCCAGGGACCACTCGACATCCTGATCAACAACGCGGCGCAGACCGTCCGCCGCACGCCCGGGGCGTACTCGCAGCTCGTCGCCGCGGAGGCGGCGGCCCTGCCGGACGGCCCGCTGCCGGAGATGATCACGTTCGCCAAGGCTGCCGGCCAGGGCGACCCGGCGGGCCTGATCGCCTCGCCGCAGTTGAACCCGGTCACCCCACAGGCACTCACCGCGCTGGCGCTGACCAGCGGGTCCGCCTCGCCGGAACGGATCGCGGCAGCCACCGCCATCGACGCCGGCGGTCTGGTCCCGGACCTCGATCCGGTCAACAGCTGGGTGCAGCGGGTGCACGAGGTGAACCCGGTCGAGCTGCTCGAAGTCCAGCTGTGCAACGTGACCGCGCCGTTCGTGCTGGTCAGCCGGCTGCGACCGGCGATGGCCGCTGCGACCGCCCGCCGCAAGTACGTGGTGAACGTGTCGGCGATGGAGGGCCAGTTCGCCCGCGGCTACAAGGGGCCAGGGCACCCGCACACCAACATGGCCAAGGCCGCGCTGAACATGCTGACCCGGACCAGCGCCCGGGAGATGCTGGCCGACGGCATCCTCATGACCAGCGTCGATACCGGCTGGATCACCGACGAGCGGCCCCACCCGACGAAGATGCGACTGGCGGACGCCGGCTTCCACGCCCCGCTGGACCTGGTCGACGGCGCGGCCCGGGTCTACGACCCGATCGTCCGCGGCGAACAGGGCGAAGACCTTTACGGCTGCTTCCTGAAGGACTACGCGCCCTGCGCTTGGTGATCAGCGCGCCCCGTCAGCGGGCCTCGCCGCTCAGCGCGCGACCACCCCGGCGCAGCGCCAGCCCGCAGTGTGCCGGCCCCGTGGCGGCTCGCCGCTGGTTGATTCCACCCCAGACCAAGCCACCGATGGGGCTGTGACACCCGCCCGAGATTCTGTGCGATTCCACCAGTCGCCGAGCCCGTCTGGGTCGAGAAGAAGCCGAGCGCGCGATCCGCGCGACGGGTTTGGACGAGCGCGGGCCGCGTTCCCCTGCTCGGCGTCGAGTGACGGCTGGATGACGGTGAGGCTTCGTCATGATCACTCATTGGGCCGGCTGGCCGTGTCGATGTGCGAGTTGCGCGCAGCGACGACAGTGAACGCGGTGGCGAGGACGGCAAGTGTGCCGTACCCGAACGCGATGTGCGGCACCGAGAAGACGTTGGACAGTTGGGCGGCGATAAGGCTGGGAATGGTCGCGCTGCTGTAGCTGAGGAGATATACGACAGCGAAGATCGGTGCCCGGTCGTGCAGGGTGCTGCCGTACAGCAGGCCGCGGGTGGCGGCGCTGATGGCGATGCCCTGAGCGGCTCCCGCAACGATGGTTGCGGTGATGAACAACGGCAGTGCGGCGGTGGTGATCGCTGTGATGATGCCGATCCATCCGGCCAGGAAGGCGATCATGCCGATGCGTTGAGCTGCCGCCGGTGAGAACCGGCTGCCAAGGGGGGCGCCCAGAGCGCTGGGGCCCATGTATGCGGCGAACACCAGTCCAAGTACGAGCGAGCTGTTGGTGTGAAGTTGGTCCTCGACCAGTGCGGGCACGAAGGCCTGGTAGAAGGCCCCTGTTGCCCAGGTGGCCAGGAACACCGCGGCCGCGACGGGGAGCAGATGCCGGACGCGGACCGGTACCCGAACGCTGGGGCCCAGTGAACGCCAACCGCCCGGCGAGGGAGGCACGGTCTCCGGGCTGATGGCGACGAGCGCGGCAGACAGTAGGAGCAGGCTGATGACAACCAGGTAGATGAGGTCACGTGGCCAGGGGCCGAATTGGACCAGGGCACCGGAGGCGATGGCGCCCACGGCGAGACCGAGCATGACTGTTTGGCTGGAAGCGACGGACGCCAGCCAGGTCGGCCTGGTGGGTGCGGCGTCGACGATGTAGGCGGTGAGGCTGCTGCTGGCCAGCCCGGCGCCGAGGCCCATCAGGAGCCGACCGGCGATCAGGATGCCGATGTGGTGCACGTTCAACAGCAGCAGACAACCCAGTACGAGCAGGCCGAGGCTGGCGATCGCCGCAGGTCGTCGGCCCACATGGTTGGACAGTCGTCCCAGCACTAGCAGCGTGCTGAGAGTAGCGGCGGAGTAGGCGACGACGGTCAGGGAGATGCCGGCGTTGGTGAACCCGTCCTCGGCCCGGTAGATGTTGAAAAGAGGGATCGTCGAGCCCACTGCGGCAAACACGGCCACCAGTGAGACCACCGCAGATAAGAATGCAAGCCGGAGCGTTCTGTCTCGGCGGGCCAGGTTAGTCGCTGGGGTCACGTGTTGCATCGAGCCGTCTTTCTCTTGTTCTGCACCATGCCGGCGCTTCTGGAGGTTTCGGGGTGCGCACGTCTACGTGCCAGGCCGCCCCTCGCCTCATTTCGGTCCCATTTCCTCCGGGCGAGGGTCACGAACCGCGCCGCCACCGCGGCGAGCACGGCGGAGGTAAGGACAAATGAAGCCCGCCGTGAGGAGCACCATCTGCAAGGTTGTCGACGAAACAAGGATCGCGTCGAGGCAAGATCCTGCCGCCAGGGCTATCTGCGTTGATCGGCGGGCCACTCACGGACTTGAGTAGGGCGGCATGGTCAAGGTGCGTCGCGGCTGATGGCGTGGCTACCGTCGGGCCGGCCCGGTGTCGCGGCGAAAGCCGCTGAACAGGTTGCGATGGACTTGGATCCGGCCTCTTTGAAGAGCAGGGCCGCCGGGACGTCCCATGCGTCGGGCATGATGAACGTATCGGGGCCACGATGGACTTCGACGAACTGTTCGTACCGTAGCTGGGCGGCAATATCCGACACATGGTGGCGGGTCAGGCGCCCGGGGCGATCGCGCAGGCGGAGACGCAGACCCAGGTTCCCTCGCGCTTCTGGTACACGTCCGTGTACAGCGCTTCCTGCTCCACTCCATCGGCAATCACGGTGTATGTCGCCCGGCCGTGGATCAGCGCAACATCGCCGAGGATGCGGATCTTGAAGTCGCGCAGAGCGAGGTTTTTGAAGGGTCGGGGCTTGGCGATGTATTCGAGGTACTCCTCGCGGTTGCGGGTGACACCCGGTGTCTGCACGATGAAATCTTCGGCGAGAAATTCACTGAAGCGCTTGGCATCGCTGGCCTGGTCCGCGTTGTTGTAGTCGAGGTTGAGCTGTTCGAGGATCGCCAGATCTTCGGCGTACTGCTTGGAATCGTTCATTTCTTGCTCCTTCTCCGTGAAGTTCGGCTTTCGCTGAAGCTGGGTGTCGTTCCGTGCCCGATATGTGGTGCTGGCGTGAGCGGTCGTACGGTCTGGTTGGTGTCAGATTCGTCGCGCCGTTTTGCCGACCACGTCCCAATCTCGGTCGGGCCTCGACGCCCGCCCGCCCCAGTCGGTCCGCGGCTGATGGCTACCGCATGCTCGGTCCTCGAGTAGCGGCAGGTAGTTGGCCCGATGAGCTCGGCCGCTCCCGTTCGACCATATGGCGACTGGACGACTTGGTCCAGTCTACGAGGTCGCGGACCCGCTCGCAAACGCGTGCTCCTGGTTCTGACCTGACCATGCCCGGTCTACGGCTTGCTTCGTTGCTGAGCACGTCAGGGTGGATGCTTGACTGCCTGGCTTGCTGGTGCGCACGATCATCTGGCACCCTCCAGCAGCGCATCCGGGAATCCGCTTCTGGACTCTAACGTCCTTCTATTGCTGAGAAAGTAGCAGTGAGTTCCCCCCGCCTGGATGGAGCGGTGGTTACATGCCGCCGGACGGCGCAGGGGCGGACAGTTGGTTCGGCTGGTTTCCTCTGGCGGGTGTGCCAGGCGGTCTCGTACTCGTCGGGGCTCAGGTAGCCGAGTTGCCCGTCAACGACACGGGGCTGCCGCCGGAGAGCATCGGCCAGGACTGGTTGTGGGTGGAGTACGGCGGGGAACTACTGGCCGCTGACGTCGACGGGGTGTACGAGCCGGTCGCCGGTCGCCGGTTCCGGGCCGACATGGGTGTACATCTGGGCGCCCGCGGGGCGCTGACCGCGGCTGGCGACCAGGTCGGTGAGTTCCTGTTTCGCGATCCTGATCTTCCTTGTCGATGACGACGAGTTCGCCGATCAGCTCGGAGGTCAGCCGGCGGCGGGTCTTGCCGACCACGCCACGCGGGCGCACGGCAACCTCGAGCCGGGCAGTCCCCTCTTGAGCCTCTCACCGCCGCGGTGACCGGCGAGGCGCACACAGCCCGGTCCACGAGCCGCCGGCCACGCTATTCCGCCATGCGCGCCGACGCGGCGATGACGAGCACGAGAGGCGCGATCAACAGCACCGGCGACCATGCGGGCACGTGCCTGGCCATCAGTGCACCGACGACGGCACCGGTGATCAGGGCCAGCAGGACGTGAGCCTTGGGCCGCAGGCTGTGCCATGGGCTTCGAGCAGCGACCCCCGCGATCAGGCTCGTGAGCGTGCCGGTCAGGTACGTGGAGGAGAGGCCCGGTACGCCGAAGCGCTGAATGGCACTGCTCTGGACGCCCAGCGCCGCTGCCGACAGCATCAGGAGCCCAAGATCGACCTGCTCCGAACGACCGGGCAGGTTGACCACCCAGACGACGAGGAAGACGACGAACACCAGGAGTTCCAGGACGAGCGTGTGGGTGACCCGGCGGGGCCAGACAGGGTCGTCCGGCTGCGCCGAGCCGGCGAGGCGGGCGCCCGCGAGGACGCCAATGATGAAACTGACGATGGCGCAGCCGGAGGTCAGCGCGAGGTCGGCGTCGCCGCTGCCCGCCGAGAGCCCGAGCAGGACCATGTTGCCCGTCATGACGCTCGAGAAGGCTCCGCCGAGGGCCAGGAAGCCGATGGCGTCAGCGCTGCCGGTCAGGAAGGTGAGCACGACAACGAGGGCCTGCCGCCGCCGCGCGAGGTTCCGGTTCCCCGTCACCGCGGCGCGCAGGCGCATGACGGATGGCACTGTTTTCAGCACGGTCGGCTATCCTCCCCAGATTGTTCTTCGTATACGCTCTGCCTGGACGATTCACGGAGAGGCGGTCAGGTTGGCTGATGACCTGCGAGGCAAGCTCGGCGCTCAACACCTGCCGCTACGCGACCAGGTCCTCGCCGCACTGCGGACCGCCATCATCAACGGCGACTACCTTCCCGGCGAGCGGCTGACCGAGGATCGGCTGGCCGAGGACTTCGCCGTCTCCCGCAACCCGGTCCGGGAGGCACTGCGCGTCGCGGAGGCGGAGGGTTTCGTCGTGATCCTGCCCCGCCGCGGTGCGGTGGTCGCCTCCCCGAGCAGTGCGACCATCGCGGACATGTTCGCCGTCCGCCAACGCCTGGAGTCGCTGGCCGCGCGGCTGGCGGCCGAGCGGGCGACGGCGGCGGACGTGGCCGCCCTGCGGGGCCTGCTGGAGCAGGGCCGCGAGGCGACGCAGCAGCAGGACCTCGGCCGGGTCGCCGAGCTGAACAGCGCCCTGCACCTGCGGATCCTCGAGATCAGCGGCAACCCGTGGCTGTTGTCGATCGCCAAGGCGCTCTACCTCCATGTGCAGTGGGTCTTCCGGCTGGGCGCCGCGGAACGGGCACCACACTCGTGGGCCGAGCACATCCAACTGGTCGACGCCATCGAGTCGGGTGACGGTGACCGGGCCGAGCGGGCCGCACTGGCCCACCTCGATGCCGCTTCCGCTGCCGCGTACGAGAACGCCGAGGCCGGATACGGAACCCGCTGAGGCGTCAGCGGCCGCAGGCGTAGCCCTGCATGCCACGCGGGTTCGCTGCGGCCGCCAGCACGCCGGTGTCCGGATCGCGGGTCACGGCACAGAGGCGACCCAGGCTCCACGCGCCGGACAGCCGCACCTCGTGCCCCTGCGCGCGCAAAGCCGCCAGGGCATCCTCGTCCAGCCGGTCCTCCACCACGAGAACGCCGGGCTCGTTGTCGCGCGGGTAGAACGAGGCCGGCAGGCTGATGGTGTGCCACATCGGCGCGTCGATGGCTTCCTGCAGGGACCGACCGCCGACGAGATGGCGTAACAGGAACAGCAGCTGCCACTGGTCCTGCTGGTCGCCACCCGGAGTGCCGAACGCCAGGATGGGTTTCCCGTCGCGGTGCACCATCGTCGGGCTCAGCGTGGTGCGCGGCCGGCGTCCCGGCGCCAGCGACGAGGCGAGACCTTCCTCCAACCAGAACATCTGGAGCCGGCTGCCGAGGGGGAAGCCGAGGTCCGGAATGGTGGGAGAGCTCTGCAGCCAGCCGCCGCTCGGCGTGGCGGAGATCATGTTGCCCCAGCGGTCGACCACGTCGACGTGGCAGGTGTCGCCCCGGGTCACCCCGTCCGACTGCACCGTCGGCTCACCCGTCGTGGGGTCCGCCAGGTCGACCCGGCGTCCGGCACCGCGTCGCACGTGAGCCGGGAGGCGTGGCTCGGCGCCTTCGGGGCGGCCCGGTCGCAGCTCCGCTGACGCGCGGTCCCAGATGAGGCCGGCCCGCTCCCGCGCGTACTCGCGGGAGAGCAGCGCCTTTGCGGGCACGGGACCGTCGCCGTACCAGGCCTCACGGTCGGCGAAGGCGAGTTTGAGGGCCTCGGCCTGGGCGTGGATGCCGGCCGCGGTCGACGGGTCGTACGCCCCGGGGTCGTCGAGCGCGTCGAGGACCGCCAGGGTCTGCAAGAGCACCGGCCCTTGGCCCCAGAAGCCGGTCTTCGCCACCGTATAGCCGCGCCAGTCGAGGGTGGTCGGTTCCTCCCAGGTGGCCCGGTAGGCGGCCATGTCCGCGCCGGTGACGAGACCGGCGTGCGCGCGTCCGCTGGAGTCCTGGAAGGGCTCCCGGCTGAACCGGTCGACCGCCTCGGCGACGAAGCCTTCGCCCCAGGCGCGACGTGCGGCCTCGATCTGCGCCTCCCGGTCCGAGCCCGCTCCCCGGCCGGCGTCGACCAGTCGTTGCAGGGTCTGCGCGTACGCCCGGTTGGTGAACAGCTCCCCCGCCGCCGGCGGCCTGCCGTCGCGGAGCCAGAGCTGGGCGGAGGTGGGCCAGTGCTCCTCGAACAGCAACCGCACGGCGGCCACGGTGTCGCCGACCCGGCCGATCAGCGGGTGACCCGCGCCGGCGTAGCCGATCGCCGGCTCCAGCACCTCCTCGAGGGAGAGCGTGCCGTGGTCGCGCAGCAGCAGGAGCCAGGCGTCCACGGCGCCGGGGACGGCCGCGGCGAGCGGGCCGGACCCGGGGATGAGGTCCATCCCGAGGGAGCGGAAGTGCGCGATGGTGGCGCCGGCCGGCGCGGGCCCCTGCCCGCAGAGCACCCTCGGGGTCGGGTCGTGCGCGGTGGCGACGATTGCTGGCACCTCACCGCCGGGCCCGTTCAGGTGTGGTTCGACGACGTGCAGCACGAATCCGGCGGTGACCGCGGCGTCGAAGGCGTTCCCACCGCGCTCGAGGATCCCCATGGCGGACTGGCTCGCGAGCCAGTGCGTCGAGGACACCATCCCGAAGGTTCCCTGCAGGGTCGGCCTGGTGGTGAACGTCATGACAACACCTCACTCGAGTCGGCGGCGGCCCGGACGTCGGGCCGGGTGCCGTCGGGCTGGACCAGGTGGCAGGCGGCCATGCCGCCGCCGAACGCCACCTGTGCGGGTACCTCCGTGGCGCACCGGTCGAACGCGAGTGGGCACCGGGTGCGAAAGCGGCAGCCGGACGGCGGATCCAGCGCGGACGGCAGGTCGTCGCCGAGCAGCACCGGTTGACGCTGCCGTTGACGGACCGGGTCGGCCACCGGCGCGGCCGCCAGCAGCGCCTGGGTGTAGGGGTGGGCCGGGCGCGTGAAGATCCGCTCGCGCGGGCCCTGCTCCACGAGTTGACCGAGGTACATGACGGCGATGTCGTCGGCCAGGTACTCGACCGCGGACAGGTCGTGGGTGATGAAGAGGCAGGCGAACCCGATGTCGCGTTGCAGGTCGGCGAGGAGGTTGAGCACCGACGCCTGCACCGACACGTCGAGGGCGCTCGTGGGTTCGTCGGCGATGAGCAGCTTGGGCTCGGAGATCAGCGCCCGGGCGATGCTGACCCGCTGACGTTGGCCCCCGGAGAGCTCGTGCGGATACCGGCGCGCAACTTCCGCCCGCAGGCCCACCCTGCCGAGTTCCTCGGCGACGCGGGCCTCCCGGTCGCGTCGGGTGATCCGCTTACCGGACAGCCGCAACGGCTCGGCCACGATCTCGCCGACCAGCATGCGCGGGTCCAGCGAGCCGGCGGGGTCCTGGAAGACGATCGACACGTCGTTGCGGTGCTGGCGTAGCTGTCGCCGGGTCAGCTGGGTGACATCGGTCCCGGCGATCCGGACCACGCCCGCGGTGGGCTTCTCGAGCCGCACCACGCACCGGCCCACTGTCGACTTTCCCGAGCCGCTCTCCCCCACCAGCGCCGTGACCCGGCCCTTGGGAATGGTGAGGGTGATCCCGTCCACGGCCCGTACCGGCCCGAAGTGCATCACCAGGTCCTCAAGTTCGAGGGCGTTCGGTTGCGGCGTCATGCGGTTGTCTCCCGGGGCTGCGTCCGCGGCGCTGGGCAGGGATGCCAGCAGGCCGCGAGGTGGTCCGTCACCGCGGTTCCGACCGCCTCCAGAGGCGGCGCGGCCTCCCGGCACCGCGAGTCGGCGGCGGCGCAGCGATCCGCGAAGGTGCAGGCGTCGGGCTGGGTGGACAGGACCGGCACGAGGCCGGGAATCTCCTGCAGCCGCTCGGTACCGGCGTGCTTGCCCGGCGTCGGCGAAGCCGCCAGGAGCCCGGCCGTGTACCGGTGGTACGGGTGCGCGAACAGGTCGGTGACCGGTGCCCGCTCCACCACCCGCCCGGCGTACATGACGACGACGCGGTCGGCGATGTCGGCGATCACGCCGAGGTCGTGTGTGATGACGAGGATGGTGGTGCCGAGCCGGTCCCGCAGGTCCCGGAGCACCTGCAGGATGCCGGCCTGGACCGTGACGTCCAGGGCGGTGGTGGGTTCGTCGGCCACCAGCACCTTCGGGCCGCAGGCCACCGCCATCGCGATCATCACGCGCTGGCGCATGCCGCCGGAGAGCTGGTGCGGGTAGTTGTCGACGCGCTTCGCGGCGGAGGGGATTCCGACGAGCGAGAGCAGCTCGACGGCGCGGGCCCGGGCGGCGCGCTTGGACATCCGCTCGTGTACCTGCAGGACCTCCCCGATCTGCCGCCCCACGGTGAGCACCGGGTTCAGCGAGGTCATCGGCTCCTGGAAGATGTAGGCGATCTCCTTACCGCGCACGCGGCGCAGCACCGGCTCCCGAACGCCGACCAGCTCGGTGCCCTCCAGCTGGACGGAGCCGGAGACCCGGGCGCTGTCGGGCAGCAGGCCCGCGATGCTCATCGCGGTGACGCTCTTGCCGCAGCCCGACTCGCCCACCATCCCGACGATCTCTCCGGACGCGAGCTCCAGGCTCACCCGGTCCACCGCCGAAACGGTCCCGCCCTCGGTGGTGAACGAGACCGACAGATCGCGTACTTCCAGGACGGGCGTCGCGACCGCGGCGGAGGATGCGGCCGCCCGTTCGACCGTGGTCATCGCCGGTCTCCCTTCGGATCGAGGGCGTCCCGAAGGGCGTCGCCGAAGACGTTGAACGCCAGCGCCAGACCCATGATCACGACGCCGGGCAGGACGGCTGCCCAGGGCGCGCGGGCGGCGAACTGCTGGGCGGAGGCCAGCATGGTGCCCAGGCTGGGGGCCGGAGGCTGGATGCCCAGGCCCAGGAACGACAGCACCGCCTCGCCCAGGATCGCGGCCGGGATCGCGACGGTGGCCTGCACCAGGATCACCGACGTCGCGTTGGGCAGGACGTGCCGGGCGAGCACCCACAGGTCACTCGCCCCGTCCACGACAGCGGCGGCGACAAAGTCCAGCGACTTGAGCCGCAGGGTGTCCGAGCGCACTACCCGGATCACGCCCGGGATCTGCGCGATCCCGATGGCCACGGCCGCGTTGGTGAGGCTGGCGCCCCGGATGGCCGCCAACCCCACCGCCATGATCAGGAAAGGGAACGCGAGCAGCAGGTCGGTGAAGCGCGAGATCACCGCGTCCCAGGACCGGAAATAGCCCGCGGCCAGTCCGAGCGGCACCCCGATGATCAAGGAGGTGCCCACCGCCAGGAGTGCCACCAGCAGGGAGGCCCGGGCCCCCAGCATGATGCGGGACAGGACGTCCCGGCCCAGGTCGTCGGTCCCCAGGAAGTGACCGGGGGTGCCCGGCGGCGAGAACGTGTGGGCGAAATCGGTCTGCTGGACGTCGTGGGGAGCGATCCAGGGCGAGAGCAGGGCGACGATGGCCGCGAGCGCGAGCACGAGGAAGCTCACGACGGCGAGCGGGTTCCGGCGCAGTCGCCGGAGGACCCGGGTGCGCCGGCTGATGCCGGCGGGGCCGGCCTCCGCCATCGGTACGGTGAGGACGGTCATGCCGGCTCCCCCGTCACCCGGATACGTGGGTCGATGACCGAGTAGAGCAGGTCCACCAGGAAATTGATCACGATGTACGCCGTCGCGGTGAGCAGGACCACCGCCTGGATCACCGGATAGTCCCGCTGGAACACCGCGTCGATGGTCATCTTGCCGAAGCCCGGCAGCCCGAAGATCTGCTCGGTGACGACCGCTCCGGAGATCAGGCCGCCGAGCTGCAGGCCCACGATGGTCACCACCACGATGAGGCTGTTCCGGAGGGCGTGCCGGGTGATGACGGCCCGTGGCCGGAGACCCTTCGCCTTCGCCGTACGGACGTGGTCTGAGGAGAGCGCCTCCAGCATCGCCGAACGCGTCTGCCGCATGATGATGGCGGCGAGGCCGGTGCCGAGAATGACGGCCGGCAGGACGATGTGGTGCAGGTTGCCCGCGGGGTCCTGCAGCAGTGGCACGAAACCGGAGGCCGGGAAGAGCCCCGCCGCCACGGAGAGGTAGAGGATCGCCAGCAGTCCGAGCCAGAAGTGCGGCACCGACAGTCCCACCAGGGCCAGTCCGTTGGCCAGCCACTCGGCGGGACGCCCGCGGCGGACAGCGGCGAGCACCCCTGCCCCGACACCCAGCGCGGCGGCGAGGAGGATCGCCAGGAGGGACAGCTCGACCGTGACGGGCAGGGCGGTCGTGAGCATCGACGAGACCGGTATCCCGGTTCGGATCGACACCCCGAAGTCCCCCTGCACGACGCGCCCCACGTACTGCGCGAACTGGATGGGAAGCGGCTGGTCGAGCCCGTAGTGGTGCCGGATGGCCTCCAGTGCCTCCGGGGACCGGTCCTCGCCCGCGAGGGCGAGGGCCGGGTCCCCGGGCAGTGCCCGCACCCCGAGGAACACCACGACCGTCGACATCAGCAGCGTCAACGCTGAGTGCCAGGCGCGTGTGAGTAGATACCGAGCCACGGGGCGACCTACTTGGTGAATCCGGCGAAGGCCGCGCGGATCACGCCGTCGGGGAAGACCTGCAGGCCCTGGATCTTCTTGGAGACGGCGGTCAGGTTCCGCTGCCGGTAGAGGTAGATGAGCGCGTCGTCCTGCTGGAGGATCGTCACCGCCTGCCCGTACAGCTTCTTGCGCTCTTCGAGTTCGTTGGACTGCCGGGCCTGGGTCAGCGCGGCGTCGAGCTGCGGGTTGCTGTAGCCGGAGACGTTCTGGCTGCCGCCGGTGCCGACGAAGTTGGTGATGTTGGCGTCCGGGTCGATCCGTCCGCTCCAGCCCAGCTGCAGCAGCTCGAAGTTGCCGCGGTCCTGCTCGTCGAGGAGCGAGGAGTACTCCACCGGGTTGATCTTGAGGTCGAATCCGCCGTCCTTGACCATGGCCTGCAGCGCCTGCGCGAGGCGCAGCGAGTCGGGCGTGTTCGAGATGAGCATCGCCACCGGGTAGGGCGTCTGAACGCCGGCTTCGGACAGCAACTGCTTGGCCTTGGCGGGATCGTGCGGGGGGCACGCCTGCGCTTCCTCGGACGAGAACGGGCTCGCGGGCGAGATCGGCGAGCAGGCGGGGGCGAAGAGTCCGTTGAAGACGGCCTGGACCAGTGCCTTCCGGTCGAGGGCGTACTCGAAGGCTTGCCGGACCTTGGCGTTCTGCGCGATCGGGCGGTTGATCGGCTTCGGCGTGGTGCCGACGCCGTCGACATTGCCGATGTTGAAGGTGAGGCCCTGGTATCCGAGAGACTGGGACTGCAGGACGCTGAGCGAGGAGTCTCCGCGCAACGCCCCGTAGTCCTGTGTGGAAATGCTGTCGGCGACCTGAGCGTCGCCGGAACGCAGGTTGGCGGCCCGAATGCTCGCGTCGCTGAGGATGTGCCACGAGATGGCGTCGAGGTTGACCTTGGCGGCGTCGTAGAAGTTCGGGTCTCGCACCACGTCGATGGAGTTCTGCGGCACCCGCTTGGCGAACTTGAAGGGCCCGACGCAGACCGGCGCGCTGGCGAAGTTGTCGCCCAGGCTCTGCAGCGCCTTCGGGCTCATGATCATGCCGGCCCGGTCCGCCAACGCCCCGACCAGGGGTGCGAACGGCTGCTTCAGGTGGATCGCGACCGTGTTGGCATCGGGCGTGTCGACGGTGTCGATCGGACCGAGCTCGCTCTTTCGCGCGGACCGGGCGTTGGTCAGGTGCCGTTGAAGGGTGGCCTTGACCGCGGCGGAATCGAACGGCGTTCCGTCCGCGAAGCGCGCGCCCTGGCGCAGCGGAATGGTGACCGTCTTACCGTCGCCACTGATGGTCGGGAGTGCGGTGGCCAGCTGCGGCACGACCTGCGCCTGCTCGTTCACGTCGTAGAGCTTCTGGCAGATCGCCTGGAAGACGTAGCGCGAGTAGAGGCTGCGCGACAACGTCGGGTCCAACGCGTCGGGCTCCGCGGAGAGGGCGATGACCAGCTTGCCGCCCTTCTTCACCGCGGCCGGGTCCGCCGGCGTACCGAAGTTGTCCTGTCCTGCCGCCTGGTTGTCGCCGGAATTGGCGCCGCCCTCGTCCTTGGACACCGGCGAGCACGCTACGACGGTGCAGGCGACGGCGACCGCCGCCACAGCTGCCCGGAATGGATGAAGCCTTCGCAGGCTCGGTTCACTGAGGTTCGTCATTGGGGAGCTCCTCGAGTGGGCGATTCGGGGAGCGTATGTTGTATACGAACTGCTCCGCAAGACCTCCGGTCTGCGGCAGGACGCGCAGCCAGCGGCCGACCAACCGGGCCAAGCTATGCGCGGCGGGCAGGTCGGCAGCGACGACCGGCAGGTGGATGACGTACCGCTGGGTCACCGCTGGTGTCCTCGGGCGTCGGGGGCGCGGGCCTGGTCGGACTGCCAGCGGCGCAGCGCTTCATTGATGACGGCGGCCTACCGGCGGCTCGGGGACAGCGCGACTCATTCCCACCCCGCCCAGGACTCTGGACGAGGTGTGGGCATGAGCAGCATCGCGTCCAGCCTCAGGGTGCCCACATCTCAGGGGGAAGCCCACAGTCCCCCAGGTTTCCAGTCCACGGCCGCGTGCTATGCGATCGCGTGCGTGCAGCGCATCGACTCGTCGGGGGTGGCTTGGCCGTGGGTGCGCTGGAGGTGCGCCTCGCCCCAGACCCGGACGCCTTCCACGACGGGCAGAACCGTAATGCCGTAGGAGGTGAGCCGGTAGATGATCGGCGCTGGGATGGGTCCGGTCACGACGCGCTCGACGAGCCCGTCAGCCTCGAGTTCGCGCAGCTGCTCGGCCAGCACCTTGGGCGTGATCGGTGCGCCCAGACGGCGGAGGCCGGCGAAGTGGCACTCGCCATGGGCTAGCCAGTACAGAAGGGTCAGCTTCCACTTCCCACCGATCGCGGCGAACGCCGCGGCCATCGGGCAGCCGGGTAGCGGATTGGGGCGCGCCGGTGAGGGGTTACCTGCAGGTGCCTTCTTGTTCATGGGCGTGCTCCGCTCAGATAGTCGGATCATGAACCTTCACACCAAGATCACCCTGCCATACAAGCGGGTCCTGATCCCGTGCCTGTCGCTTCTCATCCTGGCCGCGACGGCGGCGTCGGGGGACGCGGCGGCCGCTCCCCGCAGGGCTTCGGCGGCTGTCGAGGACGGCCAACATGACTTCGACTGGGAGATCAGCGCCTGGCATACCAAGGTGCGGGTGCTCGCCGATCCGCTCTCGGAATCCGAGGATGAATGGCTCTACTTCGAGGGTACGAGCGTCGTGCGTCCGCTGCTGGACCGGCATGCGAATGTCGTCGAACTTAAGGTCTCGGGGCCGAACGGACGGATCGAGGGCCTCAATCTGCGGCTCTATGAGCCCCAGGCGGGACGCTGGAGCCTGACCTTCGTGAACATCCGCGATGGACTGCTCACCCCGTCCGTGTACGGCGGGTTCCACGACGGTGTCGGCGAGTTCTACGGCGACGACCAGCTCGGGGGACGCGCGATCAAGGTGCGCTTCCTCATCTTCCGGCAGGGCCCGGACAAGGCGAGGTTCGAGCAGGCCTACTCAGACGACGGCGGGGAAACGTGGGAGACCAACTGGATCGCCGTGGACAACCGAATTGACAATGCCAGCTGAGCTTTTCTACAACCTCGGCGGCTGGTCCTCGCCGAGGTCCGCGACGACAGGCGCGACTGGAAGCTCGACCGGGCCATTCACCGGGGCGTGCCCTTCCTCCGATCCCCGATTGCATCGACCCCCGTACCGCGTTCGGGCCACCGAACCGGTCGGCGATCAGCTGCCGCATGTCGTCGCGGACGACGTCGGCGTCTCACACCGCGGGGTATCAGGCCGACGAGAAACGGCGCGTCACAGTTGAGGGTGTAGGGCCTGGCGCGGGGCATTGGCAGTTCACACTGGGTCTGGCAGTTCGATGAGCGCGAGCTTGGCTGGGTCGATCACAGCGGTGATCTACCCGATGCTCACAGGCAACGGAATCAAGTACGGGCTGGATGGCGAGGCCACCGGCTATCAGACCGAGTACGGCTGGGCCTTCGCCGGCATCGTCGACGGGGACTGGACCTGGGCGGTGGACGTGCTGGCCGGCGGTCGTACGGCGATGGCGCCCGGGAAGGCGTCATACCGAGTGATCGACAGAAGCGTCGACCAGCGCTTGGAAAAGCATGCTCTTCTGGCCGACGTCAGCTACTGGCCCCACCAGAACCTGACCGTGACGACCGACCCAGGCGCCCTCCCGACCATCGCCACCGAGCATCTGCCCGTCGCTGGGCTGCTGCAGCAGTCTGCCGTTGCCCGAGGCCGTCCATCGGCGTACGTGCCCGATCGTCACTGAGTTGGTCACCCAGACTGAATGACCATATTGCTATCAGGGGCCATCGTTAGGCTGCGCGCCGTGATCACGCGGCCCACCGAGGAGTGGGCCCGCGAGGTACACGACCAGAGCCCCTGGGGTAGCAGTCCGTCAGTTCCAGAAGGAACCGGTGTTTGCGCCCCATGGCGACGATTCGAGGCGGCTATCGATGTGGTGTGTGCTTCGACCACCGTCGAGCAGACCGGCGTCCCAGGCGAATTTCGGCATCAGCGCTTGCAACGCGGGGGTGCCGAAGAGCGCCACCGCGAGGCCGACCTCAACGGGCTCCAGCTGGGATCTCTCGACGAGGCCGCGGTGTCGAACCCGGGCGGTAGCCAATGCTCGCGCTCCGGGGACAGTCCGGCGAGGCATCAACCAGACGGCGATCCCCACGATAACCACGACGGCCACCAGTCCCTCGGTCACACCGACCATTCCCGCGGCCACCAACTTCGGAAGCAACGCCGGGGGCAGCGCCACCAGCAGGACCGGCATCAGCACCCGTCGGCTGGACGCCCGCACGAGTCCGCGTTCGACCAGGCTCTGTCGCACGTCGCGAAGCGCTCGCTGCACGCGCTTCTGGCGGGCAAGTTCCCTCGGGCCGACAGAACCGTACAAGGCGGCGTACAGCGCCCGCTCCAGCGGCTCGGCATCCTGCGGAAGCGATCCCGTCCGGCGGATTCTGCCGACCCCCGTCGCCAAGACCCCGCGCGTGTGCAGCATGGCCAGACCAGCGATCACCGCTCCCCAGTTACCGCCCTGCAACCAGCCGATCTCGGTGGCGGCAAGCGTCTCGGAGTCGTCCATGCTTCCAGCCTCGGACACCCGTGCAACGTTGCCACTCTCGCATCGCGGCCACCGACGCGAGCAGAGCGACATGCGCCGCCGATGGCGATCAGCCGACGGAGTGTCACCCCGGGCCCTGAGACTTGTCACGCAGGGCCTGAGATCGGACATCGCAGGCAGCCGGGTGTCGTACGCGCTTGATTCGTTGCTTCGTGGCTTCACTTGATTTGTGGCGCTCCGCCGAGTGCCGATCGTGCTCGCTTTACGTCATATGGCTGAGCCGATCTAGTCTCTCCGCATGGGGAACCAGCCCGAGAGGGCTATGTTCGACTTCGACCAGTACTCGCGTCGGGTAACCGAGGGGCCCTGCTTCGTGTGCGCGTTCCTAGCCGGCGACCCCGACTACCGGCACCATCTCGTCTACGAGGACGACGACAGCATCGCCTTTCTCGCCCGCTACCCAACGCTGCTCGGCTACTGCCTCGTAGCGCCGAAGCGTCACCTGGAGAGCTGGGTGCACGACATGGAGCAGCGCGAGTTCCTCCACTTCCAAGGCGCCGTACACAGGGTCGCGAGTGCCATCGCGGCCACGCTACCCACCGAGCGGATGTACTCGATGAGCCTGGGCAGCCAGCAGGGTAACGCCCATCTGCACTGGCACCTCGCACCGCTGCCCCCAGGAGTCCCGTACCACCAGCAGCAGTTTTACGCGGTGATGGCGGAGAACGGCGTTCTACGGGTCAACGACAACAGCCAGGCGGCACTCGCCGAGCGCATTCGAAGTCGCATTCGAGCCTGAACGTCCACGCCACGTCGGCGTTCCAAAGGCTGATCCTGCATGATCCCGTCGGCGGTGAACCGGTTGATCGCCCTGAGCCGTCGGCCAGTCTGTATGGAAGCCTCCGTTTGGAACAGCGCGATCAACCGGCAGGCCGCCCGCGATGAAGCCGGGTAGCGGCTGCGCCCAGTACAGGTTGCCGATGGCCATTCCCGCCGCCAACGCGAACGGCAACGTCAGTCGGCGGCTCCTCTCCGAAGGCGGTGCCATGCGGGGTGCTGCCACCCTGCCAGCTAAGGCGCGGAGCCAGCGAGGGCCAGCGAGGGCCTGAGCGTGGCAGGGCCGCGCCCGCGGGGTCGCCGTTCCCTTGCCCACGTGGATGACACTGATGGTGTGAGCTCGGCAATCCGAATCCGGCTCGCGGTGCTGACCCTCTGCGTGGTGGTCGCCGCCGCGGTCGGTTCGCGGCTGGGCTGGAGGAGTGCGCGGGTGGAGCCGCCCTCACCACCCTCCTGTCTGTCAACTCATCCGATCCGAGGTTTTTGACCTTCTCGTACCTCGGCGCGGGCCGCTCAAGGCCGACGACGAGGAGGAGAGTGTCCCTGGCACTCGTTCGAACGTCTGTCAGGCCGAAAGTGCGTCCAAGACGGACAGGCAGTGGGCTTCGCTGTGGGTGGCGTTGGTCCGCTTCGGTCGGCACGATGGCCAGAGCCCCCGGTGCGTCGACCGAGACGGATTGCCGATGATGATTGTCAATCGCGTCAACCACCCGGTCGTGCTTGGCGACGGTGCTGTCTACACCGTCGCGGGCGATCCCGCCGGCGGCCGAGTCGTCAATTTCGCCGCCTGTCTTGGCACCTATCTCGTCTGGGTCAGGTACGAGGTTGTCGGTGCCACGGACGCTGCTGCCGTCGAATCGGCCACCACCGTCACCCAGGAGGTGCTGTCGTGGCTCTGATGTGGCCCCCGTGGGCAGGGGATCTCAAGAACGGCCTGCCACCCCGCACTCCCATGGCGCGGCGGGCGCTCGTCCGTGCATGGCTGTTTGGTCTGGTCGCGGTGTCGCTGGTCATCGCCGCGGGGGTTCTCGGCTGGCACTTCGCCCGGCTGGCCGCACCCACCGTCGTGCGCTGGCAGATCAACGGTATCGATGCGAACAGTGACTCCCCGCCACGGCCGCACCTGCCCCCGTCGCCGTTCGTGCGATGACTTCTATGGTCCGCCGTCCATGTCTCGGGCCAAACCGGTCCGCGCCGACACCAACCTTCTCCATCTCGGTGCGGTGCGCGATCCGCACGGCGATCCGGATCTCGTCGAGCCGCAGCCCGCTGTTGTAGCGCAGCTGCGCGCCGATCCGCCGCGCCGTGGCCGCTCCGAAGACGCTGACACCGGGCGGCCCGGTCCGCCTCTCGCCCTGCCCTCGTCCACGCCGCGATTCTCCCCCGGTGATCGCTCCCCCGCCACGGTGACATCGGGGTGACATCGCTGGCTGCCGGCGTCCACTCCCCAACGATGCGAGCGGTACAGCCAGGGCGGCACGTGCTCTGGTCACGCGGGTACGTACTGCCGCCCGTCAACACTCGTCGGCGAGGTGGCCGAGGCGGGCACCGCGGGGACGGCGAGCCCCACCGCAAGTCGCTCCGGGTGTGACCATGACGGTCACGCCCTCCGTCACCGCGCAGTGCCGCCGTCGTCAGCCAGCCGATTGCGTGTGGGCTACCGACCAGGGCCCGTCGCCGTACTTGGCCCCGCAGGCATCCGGCACGTCCACCTGGGTCTGGGAGTTGTCAATGTTCGTGTCCTCCCCTTGCGCTGCGCTGGTCGCTCCGGCCGTCCTCCGGCCATCGAGACCCTCGGACCGCTGCTCGCTCTGACACCCGCCCGCCGGCGTCTGGGCGGCCACGCTTGCTCGCTTCCAAGCCGTGTTAGCCGTCACCGAAGGTGACGGCTAACAGGCCTGGTGCATTACCGGCGCCGGAGTGTCGACGATCTGGGGGTCAGGTGACCCCGATGTTCAGGTAGAAGTGGCCGAGCTTGAGTGATAGCGAGGCGCCTCCAAAGTGGTGAATGAGCATGGCCAACAGGATGACGATCAGGATGCAGACGACGAGCCAGATCAGGAACCACACGAACGCTGGGATCCCGTAGCGACCGACGCGAGCCATTAGGCTCGCCCCCTCGCGCTTGGCGCTGCAACACGCGCCGCCGCGCATGGACATGTCGGCTGTCGGTAACTGCGCCCGGCGCTAGCGGACGTCTCCATACAGCCTCCTTCGTTGAGGTGCCCGCGAAATTTCCCTACCGAGGCGCGCGTCAAACCGGGCCGTAGGAGCCCGCTCCAGGATCCCGACGGAGCCGGGCCGTGTCCGTACTGTCGGTAACATCCGAGGTCGGTCAACTGGACGGGTTTCTTGCCCGCACGAACGTCACATCTGCACTGCGGTTCGCTCCCTACTTCCGCTTGCTGTCGGAGGCGACCGGGATCGGCCTACGACCAGGGAACGGCGCCTCGGCGTCGCCGATCGGCTGCTCCTCAAGGACCGCTTTGCATGCACCACCCGGACGCGAGTGGCATGGCCTACTCAGCAGTCGGCTCTCGACGGACGACCCCTCGCTTGTAATGCGGTTCCGGTGAGAGCCGTGGCGACGCCGATGTCTACTGAGCCCAGACCGGAGACGACATCCGTCCATGGTGGTCCGACTTGGGCCACCACAGTTGATGTCAAAGGCTGATGTCAGTTCGCCGCAGCTGCCGGCTCTCGATCCGAGGAGGGTGACTCCCCTCGGGGGATGCGGTCTCAAGCAATCGGCCGCTGCCAACTGGCGGCGGCCCGCGTCGGCGAGCAGGTACCGGGGTCGAGGGCTCACGTCCGGAGTCGACCCGGGCGAACCTCTGCCCGTCAGCACCGCCGGGCAGGATCTGCTGCGAGAGCGCCTTGCTTGGTACCCACGTGAAGAAGGCGCTAGCGTCCGTTGCATGAGTGACACCCCGCTATCCGATGTCATGACGGAGCACGCGGAGACCAGTAGCCAGGAAAGCTACGAACGTTTTCTCGGCCTGTTTCGGGCTTCCACCATCGGCATCGTGGCCGTCGGGACACCCTTACAAGATCCGGATGGGGGTTTCAGGGCTGACGGCGACCTTGGCGCGGGCAGGACCACTCACGGCGACGGCCGGGCACGCATACTGGCCTACGCCGACCCTGAGGCAGCCCTACGCAACTTTGGTCCCCGATTCAATGCCGGCCTGGCCGGCGAGGTGCTCCTACAGATGGCCGCAGCCGATCCCGGCTGCGAGGGCATCCTTGTCAACAGCGCCATCCGTGAAATCAGCCTGACGATCAGCCAACGAACCGCCCGGTCCCTCCTGACATCAACCATGACCGAGGTGCCCGGCCGACGGCGTTGGTGGAAGCGCCGTTAGCGAAGCTGTAATACTGGTGATGACAGGTGGGCGCGGCAGGCTCGTATCTGCGATCCCTCGCTTGTAAGAGGAAAATGCCGTTGGCGCGGCACCCCGCCTGTCTGGACGTAGCCCTGACTGGTCCATATCACTCAACCTCTACGGCTACTTCCGCCTGAGTTCTAGGCGCGTCGTCTGGTGGAGTCCGTCCGCATCCTCGACCGCGGGTCAATGCTGAGCCGCTGGCGGCTTTCCTCGTCCCGGCCCGTTGCTGTTGCCGCCGCTGTCGACAGCTACCCGCGCGTTCCGTCGCCCGCCGTACCGGAGCGCCCGACAAGCGCTCTGACCGGGGCAGCGTATTGGGGCAGGATCATCGGACGTGACACTCGTCCTGCCGCCGCGCCTGACGGCCTCGGCGCAAAGCTTGCGCGACGCGGCTCACCGACGAGGACTATGCAGCGTCCAGCTCCCTACTTTCGAAGTGCCCGCCGGGATGCGTGCTGATCACCTGCACGCGGGGCCAAGCTTCGCCGACGTCGTCGCACCGCTGCTCGGGATTGCGCCCCTGGAGGCTGAACCTGGCTGGCTGACCAGGCTCCCCCGTGAACTGACCCGCCGAGAGGTCACCCTGGTCCCCATCGGGGAGGCCTACGAACTCCGGCGACCAGCGTTCATCAAGTCGCCCAACGACAAGAACATCCGGGCGATGATCTACACCGATGGCTCCCGTCTGCCCGGCCCGGATGCTGTCGACCGACAAACTCCAGTGCTCGTCAGCGACATCGTCGACTTCACCGCCGAGTACCGGCTACACCTGCTCGACGGCGCGGTCTACGCAGGCAGCCAGTACGCCGAGGACGGCCGGATACACCTCGGCCCTCCGTCGGTCGACGCGCTGGCTTTCGGCACCGACCTTCTCGCCGGATATGGGCACACGCTGCCCTCCGCCATCGTCGTAGACGTAGGTCTGGTCGACGGCTACTGGGCCGTGATCGAGGCGAATGCCGCGTGGGCCAGTGGCGCCTACGTAGCGGCCCCAGACCTGGTCCTCGATGTTGTCCTCCGAGCGGCCAGCCCAGCAGCTTCTGTCAGCGCCCGCGACCTACCATTCATCCGGAGGCCTGAGCGGCCCGACCTAACCCCTTAGGCCACTTCGGTGTGAACCGGGACGCTGCACCGCCTTTGAGCTGCCGAAACGTGGAGCTGCAGGTGAGCGGGTGTGCCGTTGGGCGCAGTTGGGCGCCGTTCTATGCAGTTCAGCACCGTTCAGCGCGCCCATTGCTCCCAACCCGCTCCCCCACCGCCGGCAGGCCGTGCGACGGGCGTTGACGCCCGGTTGGGCCATCGGCCGCCGAGGCCTCCGTGCCCGGATGCCACATCGCCCATGCGCTCGTCAATGAGCAGCGTCAGACTCTGGCCGCTTGGTGCAGGGGTAATTCCGCCGGTAGGCAAGGTCCGTCTGCACCTCAACGGGAGCAGGGCCAGGCGCGATTTGGCACTCGTCAGGCGATCTCCGCACCGTCGGGGTGATCTTTCAGTAAAATTTCGGGAGTGGACGGCGATTCGAACACTCGGCTTGAGCACATTCTCGGCGTACCGCTCGCACAGGATGCGGTGCGCCAGTGGCCGCAGTCCGGCGAGCTGATCCGGGGACGGGCGCGAATAGCGGAAGTGGAGTCGCACTTCGTCGGGCTGCGGCTCGGCGTCGGCATGCGGCACTCCTGCGGAGACACCTTGGTCGTCGAGTGGAGCAACGATTATGGTGACGGCCGGATCTACCGCAACGTCTCGATCGCAGAGCTGCGCAATGGCGAGGCGATCCGGGTAACCGACTACTGGGGCGAGCCGTTCACCGCGCCCGAGTGGCGGCAAGCGCTAGGCGAGAAACTGGACCTGCGAGGCAGCGGCGTATGGCCAGCATCCGACGACCTGACCGTCAGCTGACGCCGGTCCCGGCTGCCAAATGTGTCTGATTCGTTCCGATCTGCAGAGACGGTCATCGGAGAAAGCACGAAGATAACCATGTGGTTCCAGGTCGCGGATACACATCAGAGTTATGAACGAGAGCTGACGGAACTCCCTCCACGCCGAATCATTTGTCCACGCGTGAAGACTGACCCCCGGAGCGGCGCGAATGACGATCGTCCCCGGTCACGCCTGTCAAGTCCTCGCGGTGAACCGTACCCAGCAAATGGCCTCCCGGGTCGGTGATGATCGCGTAGGTCAGGTGGTGGGCGCGCAGATGGGACTCGGCGCCGGCCAGGGCCAAATGGGGGCGCAGCGTCGAGGGGCCGGACTCCATCACTTCCTGGGCCGTGGTGCCGGGGGCGGCATCGAGGGCGGCGTGCCGGAGTCGGCCGAGCAGAGTGCGGTCGCCGGCGACAACAACGGCGAACCGGTACGGGGAGGCGTCGACGCGGGCACGAACGGCGGAGAGCGCCTCCTCGGGGCCGGCGGTGGGAACGTCGTGGCGCAGCCGGCTACCCACGGTAGGTGCGCTGGCCGAAGCGCCCCCGATGGGCAGGTTGTGCGCGAGCCAGTCCACCTTGCCGGCGGCATAGTCGTAGACGTCGGTGAACCCGAGGGCTTCGAGCCGGCACGCGGCTCGCGGGCTCATGTCTCAAAGGTCGTCCCAGCAGTAGACGACGATTGGGCGGGTGCGGTTGAGGCCAGCGGTCGTGTCTGGGCTGAGGACCTTGAGGGGGGATGCTGAGAGCGCCGGGCAGATGCTGGCTGGCGTACTCGGTCGCGGGCAACACCTCGACGAGCTGGGCGCCCGCGTCGAGCAACCCACGCAGCTGCGGCAACTCGATCCGGGCGACCATCAGTCGGCCGCCAAGGCGGACTGCCGGCGCTGCAGTGCGGCCAGGATCCACTCATCGGGCGGGGTACCCCGAACACCATCCTGTGTCGGGTAGAGCCGGCACTGCAGGCCGTAATCCGTGCGTTGCGCGGCCGTCGTGTCGACGTCCACGCCGTCGATTCGCAGGTCGGCGATCCGAGAAAACGGTGCGCCCCGGGCGCCGGCGTTAGTCTCCACCACGCGCTCGTGGATCGGATCGTCCACCCCAGCGCTGTCGAGCAGCGCCCGCAGACGCGGCACGAAGCCCTCGTGGTTCGGGCAGCCGTCGAAGAACAACACCTCGATCACGGCAACTGAGCCGCCGAACGCGAACGGGTTCTGCCACCAACACAGCCTGAACCACCTACACCGTGCGGCCGGCACCCCCGACGGCAGCTCATCCAACACCGTCAACGTTCGTAGTCACGGCACTAGGCCCTGTTTCAAAAATGAAACCGTCTGACCGCCCGCTGTTGGTCTGCGCTGGATTGGCACCGGCGTGTCGCTGATCGATAGATGGCGAGGCCTCCGGTAGAGGGTTCTTCGACCAAGACGAACTTCCAATACCGGAGACCTCGTGGCCACCTTAGCGGTGACGAGGCGACACGACCTGACCGATGCTCAGTGGGCGGAGCTGGAGCCGTTGCTGCCCAGGCCGCGTGGGTCGGGTCGTCCGCCGAAGTGGAGCAGACGGCAGTTGATCGACGGGATCCGGTGGCGTACCCGGGTCGGTTCGCCGTGGCGGGACGTGCCGGCGTCGTACGGGCCCTGGCAGACCGTCTACGGGCTGTTCCGCAGGTGGCAGCGGGCCGGAGTGTGGCGGGACGTGGTCACCGGTTTGCAGTCCCGCGCTGACGCAGCGGGATCGATCACCTGGGATGTCAGTGTCGATTCCACCAGCGCCCGCGCTCATCAGCACGCCGCCGGCGCCCGCACCCGTGGCAAGGTGCAGGTCGAGTCGCCCGGCGGCGTAGATGACGAGCCCGACGACCACGCCCTGGGCCGGTCGCGAGGTGGGTTGACCACCAAGCTCCACCTGGCCTGTGAGCAGGGCCGTAAGCCGTTGTCGACGGTGCTCACCGCCGGACACCGCGGCGACAGCCCGCAATTCGTCCCCGTGCTGGCCGCCATCCGGGTCCCCAGGGCCGGCGGTGGCCGGCCCCGCACACGACCGGACCGGGTCCTGGCCGACAAGGCCTACAGCTCCCGCGCCAACCGGCAGCACCTGGCCCGTCGAGGGATCGCTGCGACCATCCCCATCAAGATCGACCAGGCCGCGAGCCGACGCAGGAAGGGCTCCAACGGCGGCCGCCCACCAAGCTTCGACCCCGACACCTACCGGCAACGCCATGCCGTCGAGTGCGGCATCAACCAGCTCAAACACAACCGAGCACTGGCCACCCGCTACGACAAACTCGCCGTCCGCTACCACGCCACCGTGCACATCGCCACGATCAACGAATGGCTCCGACCCGGCTTATGAAACAGGGCCTAAGGCGTGTTTCGTAAGTCCCAGGGGCCGGCCGAAGTCACGGCGTGGCGGTGATCGATAACTGAAGAGGTCTCCGGTATCTGGTTCTGCGACCAAGCAAGAACTTCATACCGGAGACCTCGTGCCCAGCGTAGCGGTGACGAGGCGGCATGACCTGACCGACGGGCAGTGGGCTGTTCTGGCTCCGTTGCTGCCTGCCGCGCCGAGGACTGGTCGTCCGCCGAAGTGGGAGAAACGGCAGCTCATCGACGGGATCCGCTGGCGGATCCGCATCGGCGCCCCGTGGCGGGACGTCCCGGCCGAGTACGCGCCCTGGCCCACCGTCTACGGCCTGTTCCGCCGCTGGCAGCGGGACGGGACCTGGGACAAGATCCTGTCGGCGTTGCAGGCAGCCGGCGACGGGCAGGGCCGGATCGGTTGGACGGTGAGCGTGGACTCGATGACCAGCCGCGCCCACCAGCACGCCGCCGGCGCTCGCACCGACGGGCATCTGCAGAAGGAGCCGCCCGGTGGCGTGCATGACGAACCGGCCGATCACGGGCTGGGCCGATCCCGCGGCGGGCTGACCACCAAGACCCATCTGGCCTGCGAGCAGGGCCAGAAGGTCCTCTCCCTGATCGTGACCGCCGGACACCGTGGTGACAGCCCGCAGTTCATTCCCGTCCTGCGTCGCATCCGCGTGCCCCGCCTCGGCGTGGGCAGACCCCGCACCTGCCCCGACCTGGTCCTGGCCGACAAGGCCTACACCAGCCGCGGCAACCGCCGATACCTGCGCTCACGGGGGATCAAGGCCTGCATCCCCCGCAAGACCGACCAGGACGCCCACCGCAAAGCCAAAGGCTCCAAGGGCGGGCGCCCACCCACCTTCGACAGGGACCTCTACCGGCTACGCCACGCCGTCGAGAACGGCATCAACAGGCTTAAACGCCACCGCGGCGTCGCCACTCGATACGACAAGCTCGCGGTCCGCTTCCAAGCTGTCCTCACCATCACCGCCATCACCGAGTGGCTCTGACCGACTTATAAAACACGCCTTAGGGAACTCGAGCGGCGGATTCGGTTCCAACTGCCTTTGCGTCGAGTGGGATCGCGAAGGTCTCGATGTAGTCGAGAGCGGCTTCCAGTGCGTCCCTGAGGGGGGAGATGTCCCGGGCGACTTGTGCGAGGAGCATGCCGCCCTGGAACGCGGCGAGGAGCAGGCTCGCGAGCCGTTCGGGGTCGGCCTCGCTGCTCAGACGGCCCTGCCGCTGCAGGCGGAGGAGCGCGTCGCGGAAGATCTCTCGCCACTGGGCGAACGCATCCGCAAGCTCATCGTGAACGTCGAGGTCGGTCTTGATGATCTCGCTGGCGAGCGACCCGAGGCTGCAGCCCTCGTGGTAGGAGCGTTCATACCCGATATAGAACGCTGCCCACTTCCGAAACCCCTCGAGGCTGCCGAAGCCGTCGAACTGTTCGCTGTGATGGAACCCGAGGACGCGTTCAGCCTGCCATTCGATCACCGCCAGGACGAGGCTCTCCTTGGTCGGGAAGTAGTGGTTGATCTGCGACCCGCTGACGCCGGCGGCGCGCCGGAGCTTGTCGTTGTTCGTGGCGTGGACGCCCTCGGCGTAGATGAGCGCGGCGGCGTGCTCCAGTATCCGGGCACGCGTCGCCTGCCCCTTCTCGGTGAGCTGGCGAGGCGCTGGCGCTGCCGTCGTGGACTTCATGATCTACATCTTAGCAAAAGTGGGCTTGACAGCCCAGTCTTGTGTAGTGTTGCATCTACGGAGTGGGCTACGCAGCCCAAAACTTGACCAAGGTCGGTTACCGACCACCACCCACATGAACCGGAGTGGATCTCCCATCTCACGCCTGAGCGTTCTTCCTGCCGATGAACCCTCCGCCGACGTGCGGGGCACGCTTGACCAGGTCGGAGCGTGGTTCGGCTTCGTACCGAATATGTTCACCATGCTCGCGTCGAACCCGACCGTCCTCGATCTCGTCATGACGGTGCAGATGAAGGCGAGCAGCCTCCTGGACGCGAGGACGCGCCACACGATCGCGCTGGCCGTGTCCGAAGCCGATGGCTGCGACTACTTCCTGGCGCTGCACACGGCCGGATCCCTGAAGGGCGGCATGCCGTGGAGGACGTCGAGCTGGCGCGGGCGGGAAGCTCGGTCGATCCGAAGCGGGCTGCGGTAGCTCGCTTCGCCCACCGGGTGATCTGACGCGCGGACGGGTCAGTGATGCCGACCTCGCGGCCGTCCAGGGTGCCGGGTACACCGATCCGCAGATCTTGGCGATCGTCACGCTGGTCGTCCGGGCACTGCTGACGAACTATCTCAACAACGTGAACCTGACCGACGTCGACATCCCGGCCCCCGACCTCGCATGAGCGCTTACCAAACTCGCGAGAACAGCGGCCTGACCGGTCGAACCCTCGCTCTGATCGACCACACTGGAAAGGAATGACATGCCCGGTTCTGAGCTCTATGAGAAGTTCATGGCGCTGCACGCCCGAGAAGGGGGCCTCGTCATGCCGAACGCCTGGGATGGCGTGTCGGCATTGGTCCTGGCGGATGCCGGCTTCGAGGCCATCGGCACGTCGTCGGCGGCCCTGGCGGCCGCGCTCGGCCGCATCGACGGACGCCACAGCATCTCCCGCGACGAGCATCTCGACCACGCACAGCTGCTCGGCCGGCTCACGGGGTTGCCCGTCAACGGTGACTTCGAGGACGGCTACGGCGTCACCGCCGAGGACGTCGCAGTGACTGTGGACAGTGCCGTCGCGCACGCGCTGGCCGGCATCGGGATCGAGGACACCACCGGGAATCCCGATGACCCGATCCGCGACTTCGACGACGCGGTAGGCCGGGTTCGCAGTGCGGTCGCCGCGGCGAAGCGACGCATCGTCGTCACCGCTCGCACCGACAACTTCATCCAGGGGCGGCCTGACCTCGATGACACCATCCGACGGCTGACGGCCTTCGCCGAGGTCGGCGCCGACGTGCTCTACGCGCCGTTCCCGCCCGACCTCGAGTCCCTGGTCGCTATCGTAACCGCCGTCGCGCCGACACCCGTGAACGTTCTCATCTCACCGGCGGACCAGGTGCTGACCGTCTCTGAACTGCAGAAGGCCGGGGTCAAGCGCATCAGCCTGGGCCCTGCGCTCTACACGCATGCAATGGGTGCTCTCGAACAGGCGGCCGCGGCGCTCAAGTCCGGCGACATCGCCTCGGCCACGACAGGCATCAGCTTCGGCCGGGTGGGCGAACTCCTCGCCCGCAAACCCTAGCCGTATCCGACTTTCACCATCTACAACAACCCTCAACTCATCACGCACAGAAAGCACGATGACATGGATCTCGACAAGCTCATGAGTAAGCACCTCAGCCGGTATTTCGACGGCAGCAAGACGATCCCGGATGAGACTCTTCAGCAGCTGCTGAGGTTCCTGCGCTCGGCTCCCACCTTCGCCTGAGCGGCCCGGCCCGGGCGAACCGATCGCTAGAGGAGTTGATCAGCTATGGACGGACAGGAACTCCAGAAGGTCGCAAACGAGTACGCGACAGAGCTGCCGGACGTGACGTTCGAGCACCGTGTCGGCCCGAATTGGGAGCTGTACAAGGTGGGCGGCAAGGTCTTCATGCTCATGACCGACATGCCGGGACACCCCGTCGTGATCCTGAAGGCCGATCCGGACGAGGCCGTTGGGCTGCGCGAGCAGTACGCAGAGATCACGACCGGCTACCACATGGACAAGAAGCACTGGATCACGGCAGCAGGTGGGCCCAGCCTCGACGAAAACCTGGTGAAGGAACTCGTCACCGACTCCTACCGGCTCGTGGTCGACAAACTCCCGAAATCCAAGCGGCCCGTGGATCCGAGCACGAACCCGCCCGCTTGAAACCCGAGACACGCACGAACAGAATCAACACAGAAGGAAGAACCATGATCGGACTCGGTGTTCGAGCCGCCAACGGCGCACTGGAGATCCTCGACCTTCCGAACCCGCGCCAGCCTGACGCGGGCGAGCTCGTCCTGGAGGTGGTCGCGGCAGGGATCGGGCCGTGGGACGCCCTGCTTCACACGGGCGGATGGGACGTCGGCCTCGTTCCGCCCGCGGCTCTGGGCGTCGAAGCCGTCGGCCGCGTCACCGCGACCGGCCCGGACGAGACCGAATTCCGCGCGGGAGACCTCGTGCTGGTCCACGAGGCGCCTCTGCCAGGCGGCAGCGGCACCTGGGCAGAGCGCGTCCTAGTCCGTTCCGCGCACGTCGCACGACTGCCCGAAAACCTGGCGCCGGAGATTGGGGCGGCACTCCCGGTCGCCGGGCTCACCGCCCAGCAGGCGCTCGACGAGCTCCAAGTCGACGCCACCACCCGCCTGCTCGTCGTCGGAGCGTCCGGGCCCACCGCGTCACTGGCCGTGCAACTCGCCCACCTCCGGGGCGCCGACATCGTCGCCGGTGCCGGGCCGGCCCGCGCCGATCAGCTCCGCGCCCTCGGTGCCAGCGAGGTCATCGACACCCACGCTGACGGTTGGGTGCAGAAGATCGATCGCCGATTCGACGCCGTCCTCATCGCCGCGACAGGCACCGCCGAGGACGCGATCGGACTGCTCACCGACGGAGGCCGCCTCACCTCCATCACCTCGGACGCACCCGACCCGATTCGCGGAATCACCACCTCGGACCTCTATGTGCAGCCCGACGGACGTGCACTCGACGAACTCGCGGCACTCGCCGCCTCCGGCGAACTGAGATTTGACGTCCAGACGACGCCAATCAAGGACGGCGCCGCGATCGCGGACCAGGTCGCGGGCGGCCGCTCTGGTGGGGTCAAGTACGTCCTCGAGTTCTGACGTCCGCAGTAGAAGGACGTTGCAGATCGTCCGAAATGATGGTGTTCGTGCGTCATGTGGGGTCAGCGCCTTCGTGACACACCGCCCGTCTCCCTGCCCCTGACCATCGACGGCGACCGCATCACCGGGCTCGGTAAGTGCCTTCCTTGACGGGCGATCAGGGCCTTCGACAAGCCAGATCATCCCAGACGGGAAGGCACTTCCTCATTCTCGATCTTGAGTCACGCGCGGCCTTACTGAAGGGCCGAGGCGTCCCCCGCCTGTCCGGCTCGCCACACCCTGACAGGCGTGATCGGGGACGTCGAGGTTCACGGCAGTGTCCGTGCTGCTCGACCCCGCCTCCGCGCGGCATTGGGCGAAGCGCTGGCCGGCAGGGCGCGGCCGTCGTTCCCGGACCGGACCCGCGCGACGACGGGCACTTTCGCCGGACGTGCGGACCGGGCCCGGCCGCCCGGCTGGCGCCGTCGGCTCGTCAGGGAGCCCGGCCGCAGCAGGCACGGGGCGCGGTCACGACGCGCCTTGCTCGGTGTCGCCACCGGTTCGAGACAGCCGGCGGCGATGGCCCCCGTCCGTCATCCGCTGGGCGTGAGGGTGTTGATGTGCGCGATGGCCATGTCAAGGGCCCGGGCCAGGGGCCGGGCGGTCCGCCGGGTCTTGGCCAGGAGCAGGCCGCCCTGCAGGGCGGCGATGAGCGCCTCGGCGAGGGCCGCAGGATCCGCCTCGGACACCAGTTGCCCGTCGGCCCGCATCGCGGCCAGCCCATCGGCCAGCCGCGCCTCCCACCGCCCGAACGAGGAATCGAGGACACCACGGGTGTTCTCGTTCCGGTCGGCCAACTCGTTGGCCAACGAACCGAGCGGGCACCCCCCGACCCAGCCAGCGGCCTCCTGGGTCGCGACGACCAGATCCCGCCAGCGCCGGAGACCCTCGATCGAGTCGAGGTCGTCCAGCTCGGCGCGCTGAGCCTCCAGAATGCGGCTGGTCTGTCGGTCGATCACCGCCCGCAGCAGGTCGTCCTTGTCGGCGAAGTAGTGGTAGAGCTGCGATTTGCTGACCGCCGCCTCGGCCATGACCTCGTCCAGGCTGGTTCCGGCGGCGCCCTGGCGGAAAACCAGGGTGGCTGTCACCTCGATGATCCGCTCCCGGGTCCGGGCACCGCGGGCGGTCAGCCTGGTGGACCTCGTCGCTGTCATGTCCGTCACGATAGCTAAACTGGACTTGTTAGTCCAGTTTTCGTGGCGTTGACTCAATCGTGATCGTGGACCGGCTGACAAGGAGACGCACCATGGCTCGACTCGACAACGGCCAGACCTTCCCGACCCTCGAGGTGCCCCGTACCGGCGGGGGCACCCTCCGGCTACCCGACGAGTTCGCCGGGCACTACGGCGTCGTACTGATCTACCGGGGCTCCTGGTGCCCCTACTGCAACGCCCAGCTCGCGGCGTTCCAGCGCGCCACCGACACCCTCACTGCACTCGACGTCCGGGTCGCCGCGCTCTCCGTCGACGACGAACCAACCACCAAGGCGCTGGTCGACAAGCACCACCTCGCGTTCCCCGTCGGCCACAGCGCGGACGCCGAGCGGGTCGCCGCCCTGACCGGCGCGTACCTCAACGACGACCCCCGTTACCTGCAGTCGGCCGGCTTCGTCCTCGGCCCGGACGGCTCCGTACTCAACGCCGTCTACTCCAGCGGCGCCATCGGCCGCCTCGTACCGGAGGACGTCGCCGGGCTGGTGCGCTACCTGCGCTCCCACGCCTGACACCATGCCCCCGCTGCGGCCGGCCATGCTGGAGTGCGCGCACAGACACCCCATCGTGGCCGGGTACGCGGTGGACACCAGCGGCGGGAACAGCCACCCGTGGAAACAGGACAAGGCCAGACCCACGCCCGTAAGCGGGCGGTAAGGGTGTCAGACCAGGCCGCCGGGCTAGCATCCGGTCATGCCCGGCCCCCGCACAGCCACCGCCCCGGCCACCGCCGTCCTCGCGGCAGCGATCCTCGCCCTCGCCGCCTGCGGCGGCGCCGGGAAGCCGCCGAACAGCGCGACCGCCGCGTCGAGCACCGCCGCGAAGCCGACCACCACGACCGCTCCGGGCGCCATGCCGTCCGGTGGAACGGCCACCGCACTGCCCGAGACGATCTCGTTCAATGCCCGGACGATCGACGGCGGCACCTTCGCGGGCAGCAGCCTTGCCGGCAAGCCCGCCGTGCTGTGGTTCTGGGCGGCCTGGTGCACCCGCTGCCGTGCGGTGGCCGACGAGGTGGCCGTCGTGCAGCGGGACAACGCCGGCAGGGTCAACCTGGTCGGTGTCGGCGGACTCGGTAGCGGCGACGAGGCGATGCGGCGGTTCGCGCGGGAGACCGGCATCGACGGCTTCCCCAACCTGGCCGACGACGACGGCCAGGTGTGGCGCCGGTTCAAGGTGACCAGTCAGGAGCACTACGTGCTGCTGGACTCCGCCGGGACGGTCGTCCACTCCGGTCCGCTGTCCCAGGCGGAGCTGCGCAAACGGGTCGCCAGGCTGAGTTGAGCATGCCGGACACGCCCTACGGTCTCGCGCTGGGCGCCGGGCTGCTGGCCGCGGTCAACCCGTGCGGCTTCGCGCTGCTGCCCGCGTACCTGTCGATGCTGATGCTGAGCGATGAACCGGCGGCCGATCGGGGGCCGTTCGCGCCGATCGGCCGGGCGCTCGCGCTCACCGGCGCGATGACCGTCGGCTTCGTCGCGGTGTTCGGCACGTTCGGGCTGCTCGCCGCGCCGGCGGCGGACGCGGTGGCCCGGCGGCTGCCGTGGGTTTCGGTGCTGATCGGACTCGCCCTTGTAGCGGCGGGCGGTTGGTTGCTGACCGGACGGCAACTGCCCACCTTCACCCCGAAACCGGCCACAGGGCCAGCGGTTCGACGACGGTTCACCTCGATGGTGGTCTTCGGTGCGGCGTACGCGGTCGCCTCGCTCGGCTGCACCATCGGCCCGTTCCTGGCCGTCGTGGTCGCCGGCTTCCGCGCCGGCTCCGCCTTCTCCGGCGTCGGACTGTTCGTGGCGTACGCGCTGGGCATGGGACTCGCGGTCGGGGCCGCCGCGCTCGCCGTCGCGCTGGCCCGGGAGTCACTGGTCCGCCGCACGCGCCGCGCCGCGCCGCTGCTCGGCCGGCTCGCCGGCCTGCTCCTGGTGCTCACCGGCGGCTACGTGGCCTGGTACGGCAGGTACGAGATCCGACTCTTCACCGGCCGGAGCGGCGCGGACGACCCGGTCATCGAGGCCGCCGGCGCCGTCCAGAGCGCAGCCAGTGGCTGGCTTGCCGGCCTCGGCCCGTGGACGGTCGCGGGGACGGCCTTCGCGCTGCTCGTCCTGACCGCCGGCGCCACGCTGCTCCGCCTGCGCCGCTCGCCCGGCGAGTCCTCGGCAAGCCGCCACCCACCCGACTGAGACCACGATCAGCTCGCCGCACGCGCCGATGCCACCGTCATCTGGCACAACTGGACCATCGACGCACCCGTGAAGCGATCACTCATCGCCTATGACCACTGATCTTCAAGGCACTAATCATCTAGGGACGACAGACGTAGGCCAGGCGGCTGCTCCGCCTGGGTGACAGCAGACTATCCGCAGCTGAGGCGCTGTTCGTGCACGCGCGGAGCCACCGTCGTGGCGTCCGGCAGAGGAGTGGGTACGCCGAGCGGACGGGCCTGCGCCGTGAGGTCGCCGAAGATGTGCTCGGCCTCGGTCGGCTGCCGGGCGATCAGGTCCCGGTAGAGCGAGGCGGTGTCGGCCGAGCCGGGCCGGGTTACGAAGGCCTGGACGTTGTCGAGGGCCTGCTTCGGCACCGGGTACCCGGCAGCTGCGGCGATGGCCGCTGCCTCAGCGGCGTTCTGCGGGCCGAGGCGGTCGCCTCCGGGGACTGCCACGGCGTCGCCCACCGAACCGCGGACCAGGGTGTTGAGGGCGCCTAGCTCGGTGTCACCGTCAAGAAGACCCGCCCCTACCAGCCCCAGACAAACGGCAAGGTCGAACGTTTCCACCGGACCATGACTGACGAATGGGCCTACGCCAAACCCTACCGGTCCGAAACCGCCCGACGAGCGGCCTTGTCCGCGTGGCTCCACGCCTACAACAATCACCGGCACCACACCGCACTCGGCGGCCCACCCGCCAGCCGCGTCCCCAACCTATCTGGGCAGAACACCTAGCGGACGGGTCGTCCGGCAGCCGGCGCAGGTGGGTTCGGCAACGGTGAGATCGGTCCCCATGATCTCGCCGAGCGGTCCGGCGAGAGCGTCACCGTCCGCCCAGGGTGCGTCGTCGGCTCCGACGTTGGTGGTCGACATGGTCATCCTCCGGTGGGTCCGAAACGTTCGGTGCGGATGTTCGCGGGGTCGTGGCCGATGTCGACGAGTAGGTCGGCAACGGTCTCGACGAATCCGGTGGGCCCGCAGACGAACGCCACAGCGTCGGCGTCGCGGGGCCAGGCGACGCGGGCGAGGGTGTCCGCGTCCAGTCGTCGGGGTGGGGCCGGCCAGCCGGGGGGCGCGACCCTGGTATAGACGTGTGTGACGGCGACGAGCCCATCGCCTGCGGCTCGTGCAGTTGCAAGATCCGCGGTGAACAGCGCATCGGACGGGGATCGGGTCGAGTAGAGCAGTCTGGTGGGATTCGTCGCCGCACGCACCATCGACATCAGGGGCGCCACGCCGGACCCGCCGCCGATCAGCAACGCCGGGCGCGGATCGGCGGGTCGGCGTACGAACCAGCCGCCGAGCGGTCCACGGATCTCGAGTTGGTCACCCGGCTCTGCAACGTCGACGAGGTACGGCGAGACCTCACCGTCGGTCACCGCCTGGACGGTCACCTCGAAGCGGTCGGGCTCCGGGGCGGAAGAGATCGAGTAGCTGCGGTACGCCGTGTAGCCGTCGGGAGCCGTCAACCGGACGTCGACGTGCTGGCCCGGCACGTGGCCTGTCCAGCTGTCAACGTCGAGGACCAGGGTCCGCGCCGTCGCGGTCTCCGCGCGGGTGGCGGCGACGGTCGCCGGCTGCCAGGTCAGTCTTCCCGGTACCGCTGCTCGCGCCATGGGTCCCCGTCATTGTGGTAGCCGGCCGTCTCCCAGAACCCGGGCTCGTCGTCGAGACGCAGTTCCAGTGCGCGCAGCCATTTCGCGCTCTTCCAGAAGTACAGATGAGGAATGAGGAGACGAGCTGGCCCACCGTGCACCGGTGCCAACGGCTCGCCGTCGAACTCGTACGCCACCCAGGCCTGGCCGTCGAGAAGATCCTCGAGCGGGACATTCGTGGTGTAGCCGCCGTAGGAGTGGGCGACGACGTACTCGGCCGCAGTCTCGACGTCGGCCAGCAACGTGTCCACCGAGACGCCTCGCCAACTCGTGCCGAACTTCGACCAGCGCGTGACGCAATGGATGTCCACGGTCGGCTCGTCGGCGGGAAGGGCGGTGAACTCCGCCCATGACCACGTACTCCGCTCGCCAGTCTCGGTCACCACGGCGAGCTGCCACTCGTCGAGGCCGATGCGCGGTGTCGGTCCCGCCGACAGCACCGGGAAGTCGTCCGTGCGGTACTGGCCGGGCGGGAGGTCGGTGTCGTCGCGTCTGCGGCCGCCGAAGCCGCGGGTGATCACTGTCATGCGCCCCTCCCCAAGCGGCGGAGCGGCCGTGATCCCGCTGCCACCCGCGCTTCCACTCGGCCGGTCGATGTCGATGTGGTACCCGCCCATGACGTCATCGCCAGCGAGTGTCCCGGTGATGAGATTCTCCCCGGTAGGAACGTGGTCGCCCGCATTCCGGGATATATTAACTGGACCATCGCGTCCAGGGTAGGCTGGCGTGGCACCGGTCTGCAAACCCCGCTGACCGGTGGCCTGCAGCAGCAGCCGGACGGTTGTGACGGTGCGTCCCCCACCTGGCGGATGCCTCTGCAGCGAACAGATGGTGGACTATAGCGTCCATAGGGTGCGGCTAGAGATTGTTCCGAGTTGGTCGTTCGACATGTCGTCGCCGCTGCGAGATGGCGGCGGCCAGTGTCTTGCCCGATGTCAGGAGAGTTCGATGGACCCGGTTCCCTCCGGTGGGGACGTTGTCGATGGCCAGCCGGTCGATGCGGTGGACATGATCGCCGCCCTGACCGCTGCACAGCTTGTGTTCCACAACGGTGCAACTCAATCGTTCACGGCGGATGGTCGAACGACTTACGTCGACAGGGGCACACCGTCAGCTGGCGAGTGGTCTGTTACGGGTGACGGGACCTTTTCTTCATTCTGGCCGCCGACGTACCGGGCGGCGTACACGGTTCGGTGGATCGTCGACGACGGAGTGCGGGTGGGCGTCAGCTTCACGGATACCCGAAGCGGGGTCCGCTACGACGGCCAGTACGAGTGACTGAACGAGATTGCAGCCATACGTCGAGTCACGATTCGTTCGGTTACCTCCGGTGAGGTTGCGCGACTCCTGGCTCAGGGCACTCTCCTCGTCCGCATGACGATCCCTGTCAGCGGGAGGGAGGTCAGTAGAACGGCCGCGTGGAGGAGCGCTCAAGCCAGGCCACAGCCTCGCGGTTGACGGCGCGTGGCGCGAAGACGAGGTCTCGGATCATCGAGACGGCAGCCGACCTGATGCGAGTACGCCCTGCAAGAGGGCAGGTACGGGTGCCCATTACTGCCGAACGAGCTTCGGTAGAAACCGGAGACATGGGTACTACGAACAGCAGTTTTCACGCCGACGTTCTCCTCATCGGCTCCGGCAGGGGGAAGGGCCGTAGCCGCGAAGATGGGCCGGTCCGCCGGCCAATCCCCGGCAGGCGGTCGCTCGTCACGTGAGGTTTCCTTGATCGGCAAAACAGGCGACGGCCGGTACCGGAACATCCGCCCCGAGGCCGCCTGACACCCGCGGCAGACCTCACTAACCCAACCAGTTTCAAGATCGGCAGGAAACATCCTAGGTTTCCACCATCGCTGGAGTCTTACGAAGGAGAGACGGCCGTGAGCCAGACCGAGAGCATCGAGCCCGTCGAGGAGTGGGACGCGATCGAGGACGACGGGGTCCTGGACGCCTCGGACACGCTGGACGACGATCGCGTCAGTGATCCCCTCGATACCGGCATCGTCGCCGCAGATCACTGGACGGGCGCGAACCGCTTCGGCACCACCATCGCCGAGCAGCGGGCGGGCGAGTCCCTCGATCAACTGCTGGGCCAGGAGGAGCCAGACCTCGATCCGTACGCCGAGGTGGCCGACGACGAGGATGAGTTGGCCCGGCGGGGGTACGAGCGGGAGACGCGCGCGGGGCGCCTCGTCGCCTACGACGAGGGTCTGGGCGCGGACGAGGAGGCCGAGTTAGTGGCGTGGGACGCCGGAATCGACGCGGGTGCCGCAAGCGCCGAAGAAGCCGCGATTCACCTGGTCGACGACCCCAACGGCCCCGGCGATGGCCCGTTGCGATAAGTCGGGCCGTTCGCACAGCCCTAACTTGATCTAACCTCCGAGGGGCCTTTGGGGACCCTGGCTGGCCGCGGAAACAACCCTTGGCCGATGATTTCCTTGTCTAGGGAAGAGCATCAATAACCAAGGGCTGTTCTGGTGACCAGTGTGCGTGACCATCGTCCGGCTGATGCCGTCGGGGACCTGGAGAAGTTCCGGCGGGAGTTTTGCCGCGGCTTGACCGTGCGTGGTGACGCGTTGTTCGACCTGACGGACGCCGCGTTGTGCGCCGATGGACCGGTCCGGTCGTTGGTGGAGTTGTCGCTGGTGGGTGAGCACCGTCGAGGTCACGGGGCGTTGTATGACGCCCTCGCCTGCGGGCGGCTGGACATCGACCGGCTGCGCACCGCCCTCGCCGGGGTGCCGCTGCCGCGGGCGTGCGGGGCTCGAATACTCGGTTCGGCTGTCTGAAGTGCGGTTCTGTGCGAGCCCGAGCCCTGCGCAGCCGCATGTTCGTGCCCATGAGCGCGTCGTTGCTGTACCTGCTGCTTCGCCAGATTCTGCCGGTCCACACAGTCGTAGGAACCCGTTACCAGCTCCGCGTACCGCGCACTGAAATCATCGATCACTCTCACGCCGTACGGACCGCCCGGCCGGCACCGCACCTACCCGCCAGGCGAGGCTGCCCCGAAGGGGCCACCGATGTTGGCGAAGTCCCAAGATCAGCAAAGGTTTCTGGCTTCTCGAAGGTCAGGAACCGAAGATCGGAACACGGCGTGCGTTTGACCAGGGTATTTCATCGGCAGGTGGGCTTCGATCGGGCGGTCGTCGAAGGACGTGTGCCTCGATGAGGACGCCGACGGCGAGGTCCTCGTCGTTGCGGCCGGCCACGTAAGGGCGTCATGCGCCGGTGCGGGCGCTGCTCGGATGAGGGGCAACAGCGCTCTGGGCGCGGTCGGCGTCAGCGTGATCAGTCGGCGGAGGGCGGGACGCGGAACGAAGCCGGATTGACGGGACGGCTCTGCTTCGGCAGGCCGGCAACGACGAGGAGGTACGACTCGGTCACGAGATTGTCGACAAGCGCGGGCTCGACGTCCGCGCCCGCCCGCACCGTGATCCAGTGCTTCTTGTTCATGTGGTAGCCGGGCGAGATGCTCGCGTGAGCTGCGCGGAGCGCCTCCGCGTCGGTTGGATCCGCTTTCAGGATCACGACGGGCTCGCCGGGCATGGACGTCTGCAGCATGAACACCTTGCCGCCGACTTTCCATACCTCCCAGTCGCCGGCGAACTGGTGTGTGTGCTCGGAGCCGGGAAGCTCGGCAGCGCGGGCCGCGGCTCGATCCTGCGCTGCCTTATCAATCTGCATCTTGACCTCCTCGAAGTCCTCAGGGGGTCGACTGCCCAGCCTCCGTTGAGGAGGTGCGGACGCCGGGCAACCGAGTCGAAGTGAACGGGGCCGGCACCGCGGTCCGATGTCCGCCCCGTCCGTCACATGTGCGTGAAGATCTTCTCCGCGTCGAACCGCGAGACCGGCTGGCGGGAGATCCGAGCCTCGTCGGGGTAGCCGAGCACCAGAAGCAGCGTGGTCGTGTAGTCGGTGTCAGTCAGGTCGAAGGCCGCGTCCACGGTCTTGCGGTCGAAGCCCTCCATCGGCGTCGCGTCCACCCCGAGGGATGCGGCGGCCATCATCGTGGCGCCGACGACGAGGTAGGTGTTCTTCTCAAGCCAGTGGAGCACGTTCCCGCCATAGTTCTTTGTCTGGATCTCCACGAAGTTGGAGGCGCCCGCCTCCCATCCCTTCTGGATCTCCGGGTCGGCGAAGCGCCCGTCGGCGCGCTCCTTCTCGAAGATCTCCTGCAGGTGCGTGTCGGGGATGTCCTTGCGCGTCGTGAAGACGATGGCGTGCGACGCGTTGCGCACCTTCTCCGCGTTGTCCGCGAAGCGGCCGACCAGTGCGTCCGCGAGCTTGTCCTTGCCATCCTGCGTCTCCAGCACGTGGAAACGGTTCGGCTGGATGTTGATCGTCGTCGGCGAGGTGCGCAGGTAACGCAGCAGCTGCTGGAACGTCTCCTCCGGGATCCTCTTGCTCGGGTCGAAGTAGCGGGTGAGGTGCTTCGTGATCAGCTTGTCGAGATTCAACATCGTGCTTTCCTTCGTTTGAACGGCGGGTGGAGAGGAAGGTCAGGCCGACTGGTGGTCGGCGCCGGGGACGTCGACGACGGCGTCGCTGACGTTGTTGAGGTAGTTCGTGAGCAGGGTGACGACCACGATCGTGACGATCGCCTGGATCTCCGGGTCGATATACCCGACCTCGCGGATCGCTGCGAGGTCGTCGTCGCTGACCTGGCCACGCGTCTCGATCACGTGCTGCGCGAACTTCGCGACGGCGGCGCGCTTCGGGTCGCTGGACGTGCCCATGCGGGCGAGCTCAATCTCCTCCGCCGACATACCGCCGAGGTTCGACGAGATGAAACCGTGGAGTGCCTGGCAGTAGTGGCAGCCGTTCGACTGAGAGACCGCGAGGGCGATCGTGTGGCGCGTCTTCGCGTCCAGGAGCTTCGCGATGCTGCCCTGCAGGCCCATCACGATCTCGAGCACGGTCGGGTTCGCGGCGAGCGTGGTGAACATGCTGGGGGCGAAGCCGAACTGCTTCGCGATGGCGTCGAGGGCGCCCTGCGTCTTCGCGTCGATGTCGGCGCGCGCGGGAGCGGTCAGGCGGGACATGGTGATGAACCTCCGGGTGACCTTACTGGACTATTTAGTCCACTCGCTTGAGTGAACACCATCGAAAGTGGGCTTCCAAGCCCAGTTTGTGTAACGTCGATTACATGCGGGGAGGCAACGGGGTGCAGGCAGCCCAGAAGTTCACTCCCAAGGGCCAGGCCGCGCGCGAGCGAGCACTGGCGAACGCGGCCCCCGCATGAGGTTACTGGACTATTTCGTCCGCTCGCTTGAGCGAACACCATCGAAAGTGGGTTTCCAAGCCCACTTTGTGTAACGTCGATTACATCCAGGTAGACAACGGGGCGGAGGCAGCCCAGAAGCTCCCTACGCCATCGTCTTCACCAACGGGGCGCTCATCGTCGGATACCTCGTCGCCCTCACCTGGTGGGGCATTTGGCTTACGCACACTCTGCGGCTTGCCTTCCCCACCGCAGGCGCAACGCTCCGCCGCCTCCTCGACGGCCGAGATGCTTGATGTTCTCGCACCCAGGCCCGCCTCGATCTTGCGACGACCCGACCCTATTGTTGACTGGATCGGCGAAACCTGAGCGGCGTCTTCGCATCTCCTTACCGCCCGCTCACGTGCTCGTCACAAATGCCCGCTTGATATCGAGCAGGTCCTGGGTGTTGTTCTCCCTGACGCAGTCAAGCAACCGGCGACGACCCAGGACCCGACCGAGCCGATCGAGCAGCGAACCGCCGGTAAGCGTGTACGTGATCTGAACGGTGGTGGCACGGCCACCGTCGTGAGGGACCAGCCGATACTCAGTGACGCTATGCCCGCCTGCCTGGCACTCCACCAGGTATCGGGCCTGAGGCTGACAGTCGGTCACGCACAGGTCCACCGTGACGGGCCGGCCGTAAGGGCTGCGGGCCTCCCGCCATCTGGTGCCCTGTCCGAACGGGTGGCGGGTGAGCAGCTCAGCGCTTCGGCATCAGTGAACAGAGCCGAGTACCCCGAGATGTCAGTGAGGAGCTGCCACACCTGCTCTGGCGGCGCGCAGACCGTGCCGCTGAAGGCCATCGGCTGCATGCTGATCATCCTCTGCTGGGCGACGGTGACCGCGCCAACCCAACGGAGCCTCACGATCCCGACGATCCTTCTGTAGCGATGATCAATGATGGCTTGATGTCGGCCATCTCGGCGTCGCGCCACGACTGGGTCTACCCGTTCACCGGCTGCGCCCGACCCGGTTCCGCCGCCTGGTACGCAGTGGTCACCAGCCGGGGCGGAGATGCATCGGCGACCGGCCGTGGGTGCCTACGTCGAACACACCGTCGTCCGGGACGCCGGCCGGCCGGGTTCACCTCGGGCTGCACCTGACCGACGAGGCGGAAACACAAACGGTGCGGGCAAGTGAAAATCTTGCCACGCACCGTTGGGATTTCGTTGGTGTCCGAGGGGCCACACGAACCATTGCCCCACCGCCGATGAGGATCGGCAAGACCTTGAGGCTAACCCAAGCCTAATTGGTCGGTGAACTCTTCTGGCACGCCGAAGAGCGAGGAGCAACGCCGGCTGCTCACCGACGCGCGACTTACGATTCCGGCGCAACGCCGCAAGCACCAGTCACCTGGGCCGATGTCGTCACCAGTGGTCGTCGTTGGTCGGTCCCGATCGACCTCCGACGGCCTGGTGACGGCCTGGATGTCCGTCGTGGTCGTCACTCGGTAAGCACCCCCACGCGGACTTCATGGTAGGTCCAGGACCATGACCCCCATGGATGAGGCTCAACGGCGGCGGTGGCATCAGCAGCACGAGATGTCCTGGCTCCAGCTCGCGGCCACCCTGCGGACCGAGGGCTGGGAGGCGCAGGTGACCTGTTCGGCAGCTCCAGTGCAGGTAGAAGGGTCGCTGCCCAATGGCGAGCGGTTCTACTTCCGCGCCCGGCATAGCGACGTGTCGTTGGGCATCGGCGGCGACGACCCGGCAGACATCCCCGAATGGGAAGACAGCGAGTCACATCACGAAGCCAGTTACCTGCCCGCCGCCGACGGCGAGGCCTTCATCGGACGGCTTGCTCGCAGCTACCTAGCGGAGCGCTAACCGACCGGATGAGCACCCTCAGTCGACTGTCAGCTTGGGAATCGCATTGCTCCCAGGGCCAGGCAGATGAATGCTGCCGTGGTGGCCAGCCCTTGGCCGCACGCTGGCCACCTTTAACATCCTCTCCGCACCCTCGTTGACCTCTGCATCGGGCACGGATCGGGCACGCTTGTCGACTGCTGGTTTCGTTCGCGGTCACTCATTCGGTCAGTCGCTCGGCCTGTCGAGCGGCCTCCCAAAGCGCTTGCCTGTTTCCTTGTAGCCAAAAGGTGGCGGTAGAACTCATGCGCGTCGCTGCGCTGAGCACCGGAGGTGACGACAACCCTGCCTGCTCCCGCCTGAATGGCCCACCGTTCGAATGCCTCGACTAGCGACCGGCCCACCCCAGCCCGCTTGGCGGCTTGTGACACAACAAGGATGATGAGTTGAGCGATGCAGTTGTCTTCCTCTAACGGACGCATGAGGTGACCGCCCGCCAACCCAAGTAGCCGCCCATCATCAGTCTCGACTGTCCACGCCGAGTAGCTTGGGTCTCCCTCGATCCGCTTCAACCGTGCAGCGAGGCTCATCGCACTGGTCGGATAGCCGAGTTCCCCAAGCAGGTCGAGCAGAGCGACGGCATCATGCTGAGAAACGTGTCTAATCTGCATATGCTGGTCACAATCGCTTGCGCATGTGGATGGCTGTGACCTCGAAGCCCATCTGCTCGTACAGCGCGCGGGCCCCGAGATTCGACCCAAAAACGCTCAAGCCAACGGACACAACGCCCAACTCTCGGCAGACCTTCTCGGCCGCATGCATGATCGCTCGGCCGTAGCCCTTCCGGCGTAGCTCCGGGCGCACCTCGAAGTCATAGCCAAAAGCATGCAGGCCGTCCGACTTCTGCTCTACCTGCAGCCATAGCACGCCAATCTCAACATCCCCGTCATAGGCGGTCCAGAGACGATGACCCTTCGTGCCCAGACCATCGGGCAAAAGTTCGTTGTAGTCCTGTTGTGCCTTCTCCTGGGCTTCCGGCAATGGCATTGCGCCGGAGGCGGCAATGTTCTGCGCATAACTTACTTCCGCCCGCTGTCGGTACAGTTGGTACTGCTTGTCGGTCATCGTTTCGAGTCTCAGCGTCACCACTCAGGTACCGTATTCCACCCGCTCTCGACGAGCCGCCCACAAACACGAAACGCATAGTCGTCCCTTATCGGGCAAAAGCCAATTTCAGCTTGACGCCTGGCCGAGCAAGCGCGATGAGGCCGTGGTGGGGAGGCGGCGCGCGCACCCCGGGCAGGCCCCCGGCCTGCCGGCGACTGCCGGCCCGAGGGGTCGCAGAGGCTCCCGGGTCAAGGGCGGCCCGTAGGGCCGTCGCGCAGCGACGCGAAGCGCCCTTGAGGTCGGAGGGGCGGCCCCGCATCCTCCGCGCCGCGTCCCCACCACGGCCGGCGGTGACTCGCCCTACGGCGCGGCGGTGCGACGGCCGCCGCGCCCCGGCCGCCTGCCGGCGAACCACAACCACTCTCGGCGCTACCGGCTGCGGCGCCCCCGGGCTCCCCGCTCTCCGCGCCGAGCCGCCGGGGGGGGCGTGTTGCGTGGCCGGCGTGGAGCGACAGCGGAGCGTCGGACGCGCCTATAGCCGGACGCGTCCGGTGCCCTATTCTCGCACCGACGCCGTCCTCGTTCCTGTTGTGGGGTCCGAGCCTGTTGCTAATGAGAGTTACCGGGTCGGTTACGGCAGACTCGGATCCGGTAGCCGCTGGCAGGTGAGCACTCCCCGTTGCAGGACGCGACGCAGTCCTATTGACAGATCGTGTCCCTGCCGGTGGTCGGGAGACGGAATTGCTGATGGGATGTCGTGTCCGCCGCGCCGGCGTGAACACTTGATCATTAGCTTGCGGAAGGTCTCCCGGAGGCTGTCAGACAGCTCGCTCGACTTTGGACCAGCGGGAGGATGACGTGCTGTTCGTGGGAGACGACTGGGCCGAGGACCACCACGATGTCGAGATACAGGACGAGGCGGGCCGGCGGCTGGGCAAGGCGAAACTCGAGGAGGGGATCGGCGGGGATCGCCCGCCTGCACGCGCTGATCGGCCAGCAGTTGGGCGAGGACGACGCGCCGGTCCAGGTGGTGATAGGCATCGAAACCGACCGGGGTCCGTGGGTGCAGGCCCTGATCGCGGCCGGCTATCAGGTGCATGCGATCAACCCACTGCAGGTGGTGACCCGGGCGCACAAGACGCTGATCTGGGAACGCACCCGCCACACGTTGCGGCTGCGGCAGACGCTGCGGGAGTTCTTCCCCGCCGCGCTTGCCGCGTTCGACGACTTGGCCGCCGCCGACAACCTGGATCTGCTGAGCAAGGCCCCAGACCCCGCCTCGGCGGCCCGCCTGAGCACCGCGACGATCACCGCCGCGCTGAGACGGGCTCGTCGCCGCGATGTGGCGGCCAAGGCCGAGAAGCTGCGGGCGGCGTTGCGCAGCCAGCAGCTGGGCCAGCCGCCGGTCGTGACTGCGGCTTACGCGGCCACCGTCCGCGCCCAAGTGGCGATCCTGACCACGCTGCACACCCGGATCAAGGCGATGCAGGAGCAGGTCGAGGCGCATTTTGGGCAGCACCCGGACGCTGAGATCTACCTCAGCCAGCCCGGCCTGGGGCGCATTCTCGGCGCCCGGGTGCTTGCCGAGTTCGGCGACGACGCCAGCCGCTACGCCGACGCCAAAGCCCGCCGCAACTACGCCGGAACCAGCCCCATCACCAGACAGTCCGGCAAGAAGAAGATCGTCCGGGCCCGCTACGTGCACAACGACCGACTTCTCGACGCCCTCGGCCGGCAGGCCTTCGCCGCCCTCATCGCCTCCCCCGGCGCCCGCGCCTACTACGACCAGCAACGCACCCGCGGCATCGGCCACCACGCCGCCCTGCGCCAACTCGGCAACCGCCTCGTCGGCATCCTCCACGGATGCCTCAAAACCGGCACCGCCTACGACGAGGCCACCGCCTGGCGACACCGCGAAGAGCCCCACCAAACGGCCGCTGCTTGACCCCAAAGCTCATGGGATGTCTGTCAGGATGGTCGCCAGCCAATGAGGGTAGTGACTCAGCGGTGGGCGCCTGGCTTGAAGGATCGCGACGCGGGGAGGACGGCATGACTGCGCGGCGGACGGCGTTGGTCATTCCCGGCAGCGGTGGCTGCTGGCACATGCCCCATCAGATGTTCGCTGTCGACGCGGTGCGGTCGCGGGGCGCGCAGATGCACTACGTGTCGTGGAGCGGCCAGGTGCCATCAGAACCGGAGGCGCGGGGCCCGTGGGCGGTCGAGCAGATAGCGGCGGCGCGGCGTGGGCTGTCCGAGCCGTTGATCGTCGCCAGCTCGCTGGGCACACTCGCTTCGGAGCTTGCTGCCGAGCATGGACTGCCCGCAGTCTGGATCACGCCGTTGCTGCACCGCCCCGAGGTGGTGGAGAGCATCCGCCGCGCCAGCGCGCCCTGCCTTCTCATCGGCGGTACGGCCGACAGCAGCTGGCGTCCGATTCTGGCTCGTGATCTGTCGCCGCATGTGTTCGAAGTAGAGGGCGCCGATCACGGCCTCCGTGTGCCGGGACCACTGGCCAGGTCAGCTGCGGTGCTGGGTGAAATGGCTACAGCGGTCGAGAATTTCCTCGACCGAGTTCTATGGCCTGCGCCCTAATTGGCTCTGGTACCACCCGAGTGGCGGTCGACCTACCCATTGCAAGATCAAGTTGCGCACCACTCCCCTGTCGTCCGCTGCCCTCTCGCGGGTTGGAGGCGGACCGCTCGCCTTGCCGGGCGGCACGGAGCGTCGGTTTCGCAAGGACGAAGATCACGGCCGACAAGGACCTCAATCGAGCACGCAGCGGGCACGGGACGGGAGAGCAGGCACCTCGTAGGGTTGATGGGGTGTTGTTCGAGCCTGTGACTGCGGAGCTGTCGTTCGAGAACGACGGGAACGAACTGGTCGGCGATTTCGTCCGCCCGCCCTGGCCGGGTCCGTACCCGGCGGTGGTTTTCGTCGAAGGTTCTGGTCCGGGCGGTCGCAACCAGGGGCCGTGGCAGACGAGGCTGGCCGCAGCCGGCTTCGCGAGCCTCGCCTATGACAAGCCCGGTTCCGGCGCCTCAACTGGCGATTGGACCCGTCAGACCATGGCCGACCGCGCCGAGGAGACCGTGGCTGCGGTACAGGCCGTGAGAAGCCGCGAGGACGTGCTCTCCCATGCGGTCGCGCTGATCGGCGGCAGCCAGGGAGGCTGGGTGGCTCAACTCGCGGCGTCAGCGGACGACAGGATAGCCGCGGTGGTGACGGTGTCAGGCCCGGGCGTGAGCGTGCGAGTTCAAGAGGAGTACCGGCTCCGCCACCAACTCGCGGCGGAGGGCTTCACCAGCGCGGACATCCAGCAGGCCCTTTTTCTGCTACACGACCAGATTCGGCGGGTTCAGTCAGGCGACGATCCGGCGCGAGTGCACGCCGCGCAAGCGCACTGGCATGCCGCCCCCTGGTATCCGCTACTCGCCGGAACAACACCCCAGTCCATCGCATTCATCGCGGGCATCGCAGACTACGACCCTGCCCCGGCACTGGCAGCCGTGAACAGCCCGCTGCTGGCAATCTTCGGCGCAGATGACCTGCTGGTGCCGGTAGAGGCGAGCGTGCGCGCCATCAGCAACACCCTCAAGGACGCACGCCATGCCGATCACGCGATGGTGGTCTTTCCCTGCGCTGACCACAACATCCGCGTCTACAAGGGCAAGGGACCCGCGCAGGTTAAGCAGGGTCGCTACACCCCTGCCGAGCGGGCTCCGGGTTTCGATGAACTCATCGTCACCTGGCTACAGCGGCGCTTGCCGCTGGGACCTGATCTCCTCGGCAGGCAGTCGTAGACCTTCCAGCCTCCCCAGACGGGGACAAGGTGGAGCGCCCTACCGGACGAGTCTCAATGGCGGCTGTCAAGCGAGCGCGCAGTGGGGCCCGGGGACATCGTCGCCATCTGGGGTGCCGGGCCGATCGGCCAGTTCGCCGCGATCAGCGCGTACCTGCTCGGGGCCCGGACGCGGACCGCTGACCCTTGGATCCGTAGCCTCGGCCGACCTGTCTGGGTCGATCCACATACGCCTACAGCCACTTATCAGAGTGCTCTCCGCGGTGTATGTCCGCGCGGTGCCGCTGTTGTCAACGGTTGCTGTCATCGGGGTTCTGCTCCGACGACAGCCAGAGCCCGGGCAGCTCCGTTCCCTCCGGAACTCCGCCAAGGACCAGAGACGTGTTCACGCCGGCCGGAGCAACACGCGAGTCGATGAACCTGGTGCAGAGGTGGTGGACGGCTCGCACGAAGACGTGATGCCGCAGCTCACCCTGGTGGAGCCAGAGGGCATCGCCCTGGTTGATGTCCGCCCACTTCTGCCGTCCGGTGACTACAACGCCGACACGGGGAACCGCGAAGGAGTCGACGATCAGCATTCGAGCCACACGTACCTCCTTCACGGCGTTTCGGCCCCTGACTTGCAGAGATCAAGCTTGCTGTCGACCGAGGTCGGTGACCGCCGTTTAGCTGCTCGTCCTGTCGCCTCGGGTCGCCCTCCGACCGGCTGGGTCGGCCCGCTTGCCTGTACGGTGGCTGCACAGCCCAGCCCTTGGACCTAAGCCCGTGGCCTGTGAAGCGGCCTACAGTTCCTCAGGAGCAGGGCGAAGCAGGCCCAGCTGCGGGTCGAAGCAGACAAGGCCGTGTTCAGCAGCAATTCGTGCAGCGCCGGCCGATACTTCCTCACAGCGGCTGTACACCATCGGGAAGTAGATGAACGGTCCCGATACCTCCTTGATCAGTGGCCCCGTCGACCATGGGCTCCGCTCATCGTCGTCGTCCTCAGTGAGGCCGATCCACTGCTCAAGGAGGGCTTCGACATAGGCCCGGATGCGTGGCGCCGGCGGAGCCTGGCCTCTACCGCTGTACCTCTCATAGAGCGCCTTGAAGGTGGCCAGCGCCGCGGCGTTGTCAGCGGGCCTGTCACCTTCCCAGACCGCCAAGTCGTAACTCATGCGGCGGAGTGTGCCAGCCAGCAACGACAAGTCGCGGAGCAGGCTCCGCCAGCCACCTCGCTGCGGAGGTTGACACCGTCGTCCCGAAGGAACACCGGCCGGCGATGAGCTGCGTCAACAGCAGGGTGAGTTGCCTACATGCTCGACCGGAGTCCAGGGGCGTCCGACGCTAGCCGCGCCCGTCGTCATCCAGCTCAGCTGCTCAAGCACCTACGGAGCAAACGGCTGGTACTTGAGAGCTTCTTCGATTACTTCCTCGTCACTCAACTCGGGTTCCCTGAAGAACATCAGGGAGACGACGTGTGGGCAACACAGGATGCGTTCCAGCTCCTCAACTCGCGCCCCGGTCTCCTCGTCGGGAAGGGCGGGATCGCGCAGTTCACGAACGAGGGCCAGCGCTCTGCTTCGCGCCGGGTCGTCCAGCTCCACAGCCACGCAGAATACGTGACCCGAACTGCCATCCCGTCTGCCACCGACCCGCCCTTCGGAGAGCCGGCCGCCGCCCGGGCCCGCCCACGTCAAGCGGACCTTGACGGCCACGACGTCTACGGCCGGCCGCGGACGAACGGAGGCCCGTCGCCTCCGCCGCGTCCTTTGGAGCGCGTCGGCGAAGGACGCCCCGCGAAGACCGGGCCGCCCAAACCACCTTCCCCGTCCACGCCGACGACCATCTCCTCACCGAAGTGCCTCGCACCACCGCCAAGCCCATCGCCGGTTCAAGGCTCGTAAACCGGAACCACCACGGCAGACGACGATGGGCAGGCGAGGCGGACAACGACCCTCTATCGCCTCGGCGGCCGATGCCATACTCCTCGGATGCCCGACAGAGCTGCAACGACTCGGCTGGTCGCAGCGGCCGCACGGCAGCATCTACAGCCGCTTGGACTGCATCGGCGAGGCGCATCACGCGTCTGGTTCGATGACCGAGGCTGGTGGCTAATCGTCGTTGAGTTCCAGCCTTCCCGCTCACATGGCACCTACCTCAACGTCGGCGCGATGTGGCTATGGCACGAACGCGACCACTGGTCATTCGACGACGGCGGCCGCATCTACTGGCGCAACGACGGCGCGTTTGTCCCACATCCGCCGATCGGCGAAGCCGGATGGACAAGCTCTCTCGACTTCGTCAACGCCGAACAATTCACCCGCGACATGGACATGGTCGCCGGTATTGCCGCACAACGGGTCGAGCAACTGCGCAGCCAGTTTCCCGACCCCGCAGCCACCGCTCGCCAGCTGGCCTCTCGCACGACCAAGCACGGCGAGTCGCCGTGGTGGCACGCCTATCACACTGGGGCCGCTGCAGCGCTGGCCCGTGACCCCCACACAGCACGCCAAGCATTCCACCGCATCACCGTCGGCAACCTGAACCCGGCCTGGGCCCATGACCTCGCCCAGCACGCAAAACAACTAGCCGACCTCGCTGACAACCCGCCTGCTCTGCAACAGCGCGTCACCGAAGTCATCCACGCCACCCGCCAGCGGCTCAAACTACCGCCGGCCCCACCCAGCCCATGCCCAGACCGCGTGCCTAGCGGTCGGGGCGAGAACACCAGACCGCGTGCCTAGCGGTCGGGGCGAGAACATCAGCGTGGGCAACTGACCGACTACCCTGACCATGAAGATCGTCTAGCCGGACGTGTCACCCACGTCCCGAGACTGATCTGGGTCGCGTCTCACCAAATGCTTGACACCGCTGGCTGGGAGCGTGTGAAGTCGCCGCGGCCCGTCGGTTGCGAACCGGAGGTGATGCGTGGATTCTGGCCGGCTGGTGATCTGGCGCGAGGATCTGCGGAAGGCAGTCGCCTCTGCGGTGCTCGACTTCGAAGACCGTTACGGGTACCCGCCTGGCGAGAATGCTGTCAGTGGGCCGGACACGACCACTGCTGCGCTGATCGCTGCTGCCCGTCCCTCCATCCCGGCTGCCCTCGTAACGCTGTACGGGGCGGTCGGTACCGTCGACCTACCGGACATCGGTAACGGGTTCTTCCTGCGCACGGCCTCCCACGTGGCCCATGCCCACGAGGCACGGGACCTCTGGCACGTAAGCGGCCGCCACGACGCCGACGTTGTCGTATTCGCTAGCGATGGCGGCGGCACGCAGTACGCGCTAGCGACGCCTGCCGGATCGCCCGTCTACCGACTCCCACCCGACCTCGTCCTCAACGGCATCTACACCTCAGAAGACCCGCGCTTCAACGTGGCTGCCCCGGACCTGTCCACCTTCCTCGACCGCTTGCTCCAGGCCGTGAGGACGTTCGCTGCATCGAGCACACCGCCGAGCTTGTGATCGATCCTCTAGGCCAACCGTCAAACAGGTATTGCCCGTCACCATCGAGGTCACCGTCACCGAGCTGGCCATCGCCTGCGAGGACGGCACCCGCATCGTCCGACGCACCACCGACCAGCCCGCCCGCAACCGTAAAGCCAGCAGGCCGCGCACGACAGGTCGGGTCACCACTATCACTGGCCTGGCAGTGACCGTCGATGAAATGCCACCGACCTCAGCTTCGACCCGACCGAGGTGACGCGATGGATTTCGTGGAGCTAGTGATCGACGGTCCAATCGCCGTCGATCGCGACGACATTGAAGATGAGCTCAACCACGCTCTCCTCGGACGCGGCGAGGTCACCGGCGCCGGAACAAGTGAGCGTGGCTCCCACCTCGACATCGACATCCTTGCGACAGCGGACAGGCAGGCCGTCCTGGACACCATCTTCGGGGTGCTCGCCGCCCTGGACGTAGGCGACTCGGTGCGGGTCCGGCCTGGCGATGGGCAGACCTGGCTCCGCCCGAGTGAGTGGCAGCCTTCATGACCAAAGCCGCGGACAGCAACCTAGACCAACGGTCAAGCGTCAGGTGGGACCAGACAGTAGGCAGGAGGGGGAGACTGCAACGGTGGCCAGCGGACGGATGCGAACGCAGATCGACGAGTTCTTGGCGTTGAAGGATCAGGTCATCCGGTCCTGGAGTGGCGTGGAGATGGCGGTGCGGGGCGGCGATGGGCCGACACCCGAGTTCGCCGGCCAGGACGTACCCTGCCTACAACTGTGGGCTCTGTACGCACGGACTGACACCGGCGACACGGTCACCATCGCCACCTACCAACACGATGACCTGTTCGGGTTGAGGATCGAGCGGAGTGCCGGGTCTGACGGCGATGACGTCAGCCATGGTTATCGACGCCGCGCCCTGCCAGAGCTGCCCACGGGCCTGGTCCGAAGGGTGTCTATCGACTTGGACGGCGACGTTCTCGCCGAAGTCCGGCTTCAAGTTGAACGCCGCGATCTGCTGCTGGTGGCCGGCGAAGCGGAGGAGAACTTCGACGGCCGGCTCGTATGGCGCCGCCTTGACGAGTCCGTCCTCGCGTTCACAGACCCGAACACGGTCGAACAGATGAAGTGGGTACCCGCTCGTAGGCGGCTACAACGAATCACCTGATGCCCTGCTGTGTCGCTCGGGCACGCGTCTGCATCGATGCCCCTGGACGTGTGCGCGGGCCCGTTCGGTGACGACCTCAACGCGACCGCCAAACCGGCTCGACAAGGCGGTCACGGCGCGGGACGCGGACTATCTGCGGACTGACACCACGGACCGCGGCGTACCGACCGCGGGAAACGGCGAAGCCCAGGTCGATGACCTGCGCTCTGCACAGAGCCGCCTGACGGAATCGAACCCGCAACCATCCGCAGCTTCACCCGTGGCCTACGCCAAGACCTCGCCGCAGTCACCGCCGGACTGTCCATGTCCTGGGACTCCGGCCCCTTCGAAGGGCACGTCAACCGGATCAAGATGCTCAAACGACACATGTACGGCCGCCGGTGGGGGTTCGAGTCGCCGGCCAGCGACTTGGCGCCAATGTTGCCTGACCTGCGATGTGGGGCCTGGGGCTAATCGGGGGGCCACACGAACCAATGCCCCACTGCCGATGACGATCACCAAGACCATGAGGCTCACACAAGTCTAGGTGCTCCGGTGACCTCATCGAGCCCGCCGAAGAGGTCACCGGCCAGGAAGCCCTGGTCAGCAGGGTTGCCGGTGGATTCGAGCCCCAGCTCTCGGGATCCGTACCGACGCCACCACGGCGGATCCCAGAGGCGTACGTCGATGCATCATGTTCCCTGTGAATGGCGTCAGCAGGCCCCAGGACGGCGGCCGGCACCAGCCAGGCGGGGAGCAGCCAACGCTGACCACTTCGGCGTTCTCTGGGAGGTCGCGCCGAACCGCTCGCACGCATCACCGCAGGTAAAAGCCCTCTGTTCTGTCCAGCCTTGATGAGCACTTCGGGCGCGGTGACCACTTCGCCAACCTGCACCCAATCTGCTCCCACTTGCAAGGCCAGGCCATCCAGCGGCTCCTTACCGTCGTAACCTGCGCATACTCCCTGCCAGGCGACATAGATTGCCGTCAAGTGCGCGCAAAACTGCTGAGCACTCCGTGTGAGGCAGGACGCTGCACCCACTCTGACCTGCGATGCAGTTGTGTTGACCGGTGCATGGACATGCATTAATACGTCGGTGCCCGCCTGCCACCTGTGTCGTACGGCTCAGGGTTCTGGTGCTCAGCTGTTCTGTGGGAAGCCGAGGTTCACTCCACCGTGGGAAGGGTCGAGCCACCGGCTGGTGACCACCTTGGATCTGACGAAGAAGTTCACTCCTTCCGGCCCGTACGCGTGCGTGTCACCGAACAGGGAGTCCTTCCACCCGCCGAAGGAGTAGTACGAAACCGGGACCGGGATCGGGACGTTCACTCCGATCATGCCGATCTCGATCTCGTTCTGGTAGCGCCGGGCTGCGCCGCCGTCGTTGGTGAAGATGGCGGTGCCGTTGCCGTAGCGGTTGGTGTTGACCACCTCGACGGCGTCGTCGTAGCTGGGCACGCGCAGCACCGAGAGCACCGGTCCGAAGATTTCGTCGGTGTAGAGGGACATGTCGGTGTCGACGTGATCGAAGAGGGTCGGCCCGAGCCAGAAGCCGGCTCGCTCACCGTCGATCGGGTGGCTTCGCCCGTCGACCACCAGCTCTGCCCCCGCGGCCCGTCCAGCGTCCAGGTACGACACCACCCGGTCGCGGTGGGCGCCGGTGACCAGGGGCCCCATCTCGCAGCCCGGCCGACGGCCGTCGCCGACCTGGAGCGCGGCGATCCGCTCGCTGATCTTGCCGACCAGCGCGTCGCCGACCGGGTCGACGGCCACGACCACGGAGATGGCCATGCAGCGTTCGCCGGCCGAGCCGAAGCCGGCCGAGACGGCGGCGTCAGCGGCGAGGTCGAGGTCGGCGTCGGGCAGGACGACCATGTGGTTCTTCGCGCCGCCGAGCGCCTGCACACGCTTGCCGTTGCGGGTGCCGGTCTCGTAGACGTAGCGGGCGATCGGGGTGGATCCGACGAAGGAGATCGCCTTCACCGCCGGGTGTTCGAGAATACGGTCGACTGCCTCCTTGTCGCCGTGCACGACGTTGAACACTCCGTCCGGCAGCCCGGCCTCGGCGAACAGTTCGGCGAGGAAGTTCGCCGCGGACGGGTCCTTCTCGCTCGGCTTGAGGACCACGCTGTTGCCGCACGCGATCGCGTTCGGCGCGAACCACAGCGGCACCATGGCGGGGAAGTTGAACGGGGTGATCACGCCGACCACGCCGAGCGGCTGCCGGATGGAGTACACGTCGACCTGGGTGGAGGCGTTTTCACTGAACCCGCCCTTGAGCGTCTGCGGGATGCCGCAGGCGAACTCCACGTTCTCCAGCCCGCGTTGGATCTCCCCCGCGGCGTCGGACAGCACCTTGCCGTGCTCGGCGGTGATGATCTTGGCCAATTCGGGCCGGCGGGCGTTGAGCAGTTCCCGGAAGGCGAACATCACGTTTGACCGCTGGGTGAGGGAAGCCGTACGCCAGCGGGTGAAGGCCTCGCCGGCGGCGGCGACGGCCTGGTCGACGACCGCGGCGGTCGCGAAGTCGACGTGCCCTGCGATCTGTCCGGTGGCGGGGTCGTAGATGTCGCCGGCGCGTTCGGCGACGCCGTTCCACGGCTTGCCGCCGATCCAGTGGGTGGTCCTCATCGCTGCTGCACCTCCTTGGCCACGGCCTCGATCGACTGGGTGAGGATCTCGAGCGCCTCGTCCGCCTCGGCCCGGGTCAGCGTCATCGGTGGTGCCAGGCGGATGACGTTGCCGTACAGGCCGCCCTTGCCGACGAGCAGTCCACGTTCCCGGGACTCCTCCAGCAGTGCGGCGGCGGCCGCCGGGTGGGGCGCGCCGTCGGGTCCGACGAGTTCCAGCGCGATCATCAGACCCTTGCCGCGGACGTCGCCGACCACGGGATGTGCCTGCGCGACCGCACGGAGGCCGTCGAGCAGCCGGGCACCGAGATCTGCGGCGTTGGCCTGGAGGTCGTGTTCCAGGAGGTAGTTGAGCGAGGCCAGAGCGCCGGTGGTGGCGAGCGGGTTGCCGCCGAAGGTGGAGATCGAGTTGGCGCCGAGGCAGTCCATGAGGTCCGCCCGGGCGATGACTCCGCCGATCGCCAGGCCGTTGCCCAGGCCTTTGGCGAAGGTGATCGCGTCGGGTACGACGCCGTGCGCCTGGATGCCCCAGAAGTGCTCGCCGGTGCGGCCCCAGCCGGTTTGCACCTCGTCGGAGACGAGGAGGATCCCGTACTCGTCGAGCACCTTCTTGAACTCGCCGAACAGGCCGTCCGGCGGGGTGGTGAAGCCGCCGACGCCCTGGATCGGTTCGACGATCATGCACGCGACGTCACCCGCGGTCGTCGTCTCGATGATCTCGCGCAGGTCGGCGACGCAGGCGCGGACGTAGTCCGCGTCGGGCAGGTCCCGGAAGGGGCTGCGGTAGCGGTAGCCGCCGTGCACCCAGCTCACCTTGACGGGGCTGAGCGCGCTGGCCGACCAGCCGCGGATGCCGGTGATGCCGACGGTGGCGAACGCGCGGCCGTGGTAGGAGTTGCGCAGGGCGAGCACCTGCTCGCTGCGCCGGTGCTGGGTGGCGAGCATCAGCGCGGTCTCGTTCGCCTCGGTGCCCGAGTTGGTGAAGAACACCTTGGCGTCCGGGATCCCGGAGAGCTCCGCGATCTTCTCCGCGAGCTCGACCTGCGACTGGATCAGGTAGAGCGTGGAGGAGTGCAGCACCCCGGTGTCGATCTGCGACCGGACCGCGTCGCTGATCTCGGCCACGTCGTAGCCGATCGCGTTGGTGAGGATGCCGGCGAAGAAGTCAAGGTAGGTGCGTCCCTCCCGGTCGGTCACCCGGCGACCGGACGCGCTGGCGAACTCGATCGGCTGTTCGTAGTACAGCGCCAGCCACTTCGGCATCACGGACCGGTGTCTGGTCAGCAGCTCGCGGTGCGCCATCGCGTCCTCCGTATCTCCGCCGGTAGGCCGAGTGTGGCGGCATTCGTTGTCCAACCGCTATGTGCAACCTGTACCGCTCTGCGGCCGCTGCCATTACGTTGTGTGCAATCCCGGTAGTAGGGAGGTCGCGATGTATCCCTCCGTCGCAGAGGCCGTCGCGTTGCCGGTGATCCGGCGCGCGAGGCCGCAGGTGGTGGCCGGGTCGGCCGGGATGCAGGGCCGGGTCCGCTGGGTCCACGTGGCGGAGGTCGCCGACATCGCGCACCTGCTCCGCGGTGGGGAACTGGTACTGACCACCGGCATCGCGCTGCCCGAGGAGCCGGCGGCGCTCACGGGCTACGTGGAGGACCTGGCCGCGGTCCACGCGGCGGGACTGGTCATCGAGTTGGTCCGCCGGTGGAACGATCACGTACCCGAGGCGCTCGTGACGGCGGCCGACCGGCACCGACTCCCCCTGATCACGCTCGCGGAGGAGACGCGGTTCGTGTCCGTCACCGAGGCGGTGGTGGCGCTGATCGTCGACGCCCAGCTCGCCGAGCTGCGGGCCGCCGAGCAGGTGCACGAGACGTTCACCTCGCTCACCGTGGCCGGGGCCGAGCCGGCCGAGGTGCTGCGCGAGGTGGCCAGGATCTCCGGGCTGCCCGTCGTGCTCGAGACGCTGGGGCACGAGGTGCTCGCGTACGACGCGGCTGGGCAGGATCCCACCGAGCTGCTCGCGGACTGGAGTCAGCGGTCCCGGTCCGTGGCGGTGCCCGAGCGGACGGCCTACGACGAGGGGGCTGGCTGGTTGGTCACGGTGGTCGGCGCGCAGGGCGCCGACTGGGGACGCCTGGTGCTGCTCTCCCCGGACCCTCCGCCGCACCGGCACATGGTGGTCGCGGAGCGGGCCGCGTCGGCGCTGGCGGTGCATCGGCTCGTGGCACGTGATCGGGAGAGTCTGGAACGGCAGACGCATCGGATGTTGCTCGCGCAACTGCTCGGTCAGGCGGTGCCGCCGCCGGATCTGGCCGCCCGGGCGGCCGCGCTGGGCGTCGGCCTCGAACGGCGGCAGCTCGTCGGGGTGGCGATCCGGCCCGGGCACATGACGCCACGCGCGCCTGCGCTGGCCACCCAGGAGGTGCTGCGCGACCTCGCCGAGGTGACCGCGTCGGCCGCACGGCGGGTGTCGGTGCCCGCCCTGGTGGGTGTCGTGGACGACACGAGCGTGCGGGCGCTGTTGTCGCTGCCCGCCCACGCCAGGGTCGACGCGGTCCTGCGTCGGCTGGCCGAGGAGGTGCACCGCTCGACAGCCGGCCCGGTGCTGGTGGCGGTCGGCACCACCGTGTCACACGCCGCCGAGGTGCGCCGCAGCCTCGGCGAGGCCGCCCACGTGGCGGGGGCGGCCCTCCGCACCCCCGGTGCGCAGCTCTACCACAAGCTGGACAACGTGCGCCTGCGCGGCCTGTTGCACCTGTTGCGGGAGGACGAGCGGGTCCAGGCGTTCGCGGACCGGGAGTTGGGCCCGCTGCTGGCGCGGGACGCCCACCAGCGCAGCCGGCTGGTGGAGCTGCTGCGCTGCTACTGCGAGCAGGGCGGGAACAAGTCGGCGGCGGCCGCTGCGGCGCACCTGTCGCGTACGGCCTACTACCAGCAGCTGTCGCGGATCGCGCAGGTGCTCGGGGTGTCGCTGGAGGACCCGGAGTCGGTGCTGTCGCTGTACGTCGCGCTCCTGGTGCACGAACTCGACGCGTAGGACTCCTCGCAGCGTTAATCCACCCACCGTGCTGATTGACAGGTCGGCGCGGGCGTGCCGTGGACAGAGTGTGCCCCGATCATGGCAAGCGCGGACACTTTGCCGCTGCCCGGGGCGGGCTCGCGACACCCACCATTCCCCCATAAAGATCGCGCTGAACCGCCCACCAGGAGCCCGTGAGCCGGGTTGGTCGGCCAGTGTTGCGGCACCGTATCAGGAGGTGACCGATGACCGTCGAACCCCTGCCCCCGGCCGAAACCACAGCGGTCGAACCCGGCACGCAGATCACCCATCCGGACGGCCGAGTCGAGTTGCGCGACTTCTCCACGATCGCCGACAGCCGCTACTTCAACGAAGAGCTCGCCCCGGTGCCCATCGAGAAGCGCACCTGGACCACGTACAACTTCGCGGCGCTGTGGATCGGCATGGCGCACAACATCCCCACCTACCTGCTCGCCGCCGGGCTCATCCAGCTCGGTATGAACTGGGTGCAGGCGTTCCTCACGATCACGCTGGGCAATCTGCTCGTCCTCATCCCGATGCTGTTGAACAGCCACGCGGGCACGAAGTACGGCATCCCGTTCCCGGTCTTCGCCCGCGCGTTCTACGGAGTCCGCGGCGCGAACCTCCCGGCGCTGCTCCGCGCCTTCATCGCCTGCGGCTGGTTCGGCATCCAGACCTGGATCGGCGGCGAAGCGATCTACGCCATCGCTGGCAAGTTGCTGGGCTCCTGGTGGGTCGACGCGGCGAAGATCATGGACTACCCGTGGACGCTGTGGGCGTCGTTCCTCGTCTTCTGGGTGATCGAGATGGCGATCATCTGGCGCGGCATGGACACGCTGCGGCGCTTCGAGAACTGGGCCGCGCCGTTCGTCCTCGTGGTCGCCATCGCCCTGTTGATCTGGGTGCTGGTCGAGGCCGGCGGGCTCGGCCCGATCCTGTCCGAGCCGTCGAAGCTGGGCTGGGGCGCCGACTTCTGGAAGCTGTTCGCCCCGTCGCTGATGGGGATGATCGCGTTCTGGGCGACCCTGTCACTGAACATCCCCGACTTCACCCGGTTCGGTGGGAGCCAGCGGCAGCAGGCGTACGGACAGATCCTCGGTCTGCCGACCACGATGTCGTTCTTCGCCATCCTGTCGATCATGATCACCTCGGGCACGGCCGTCATCTACGGCGAGGCGATCTGGGACCCCATCCAGCTCGCGGCCAAGTTCGAGAACCCGCTCGTCGTCGCGCTCGGCCTGTTCACGGTGGTGGTCGCGACACTGTCGGTCAACGTCGCGGCGAACACGGTCAGCCCGGCGTACGACTTCTCCAACGCCGTCCCACGGCTGATCAACTTCCGGACCGGCGGCCTGATCACTGGCGTGCTCGGCATCCTGATTCAACCGTGGCGGCTGGTGCAGGACCCCAACATCTACATCTTCGTCTGGCTCGGGTTCTACGGCGGCCTGCTCGGCGCGGTCGCCGGCGTGCTCATCGCCGGTTACTGGATCCGCTACCGGACCAGCCTCCAGTTGCCTGCCCTCTACCGTCCGGAGGGCCGGTACTGGTTCTCCGGCGGCTGGAACTGGGCGGCCGTCGTGGCCACCATCGTCGGCGCGGTCCTCGCGGTGGGTGGCGCCTACTCCGCGCCCGGCAAGGGGCCGTTCCCGGAGGACGGTCTCATCCCGTTCCTCAAGCCGCTCTACGACTACAGCTGGGCGATCGGTCTGATCGGCGGGTTCCTCGTCTACCTAGCGTTGTCGATGCCGCGCACCAGCCACGTAGCCAGCCACGCAAAGGAGGCCCGATGAGCAACATCGTCCGAGCCGGACTGGTGCAGCAGAAGTGGACCGGCGACAAGGAGTCGATGATCGCGAACGCGGTGGAGGCGATCCGAAGCGCCGCGTCGCAGGGCGCACAGGTCGTCTGCCTGCAGGAGTTGTTCTACGGCCCGTACTTCTGCCAGGTGCAGGACGCCGACTACTACTCCTACACCGAGGCGATCCCCGACGGGCCGACGACCGCGCTGATGCGTGAGATCGCCGAGCAGCACGGTGTGGTGCTGATCGTACCGATGTACGAGCAGGAACAACCAGGCGTCTACTACAACACGGCGGCGGTGATCGACGCCGACGGCACCTACCTCGGCAAGCACCGCAAGAACCACATCCCGCAGGTGAAGGGGTTCTGGGAGAAGTTCTACTTCCGGCCGGGAAACCTGGGCTATCCGGTGTTCGACACCGCGGTGGGCCGCATCGGCGTCTACATCTGCTACGAACGGCACTTCCCCGAAGGCTGGCGGGCGCTGGGGCTGGCCGGCGCGAAGATCGTCTTCAACCCCTCCGCCACGAGCCGGGGCCTGTCGGAGTACCTCTGGCGCCTCGAGCAGCCGGCCGCCGCGGTCGCCAACGAGTACTACGTCGGCACGATCAACCGGGTCGGCGTGGAACCGTTGGGCGACAACGACTTCTACGGCCAGTCCTACTTCGTGGACCCGCGGGGGCAACTGGTCGGCGACGCCGCGTCGGACACCGACGAAGAGGTCGTCATCCGCGATCTCGACATGGACAGGCTGGCCGAGGTGCGCGACCTGTGGGCGTTCTACCGCGACCGCCGGCCGGAGACCTATGAATCGCTGGTGACGCCGTGAGCATCGTCATCCGCAACGGAACAGTCGTCAACGCCACCGGGGAGTACCTGGCGGACGTGCTGGTGGAGGGCGAGCGGATCGCCGCGCTCGCCGCGCCGGACTCGGGTCTGGCCCAGCAGTGGGCGTCCGGCGCCGAGCGAGTGATCGACGCCGCCGGGAAGTACGTCGTGCCAGGCGGCATCGACGGCCACACCCACATGGAGATGCCGTTCGGGGGCACCTTCTCGGCCGACACCTTCGAGACCGGGACGACCGCGGCGGCCTGGGGCGGCACGACCACGATCATCGACTTCGCCGTGCAGGGCAAAGGCACGTCGCTGCTGTCCGCGCTGGACAAGTGGCACAGCAAGGCCGACGGCAACTGCGCGATCGACTACGGGTTCCACATGATCGTCTCGGACGTCAACGACACGTCGCTCAAAGAGATGGAGACCTGCATCGACGCGGGCGTGAACACCTTCAAGATGTTCATGGCCTACCCGGGTGTCTTCTACGCCACGGACGGGGAGATCCTGCGGGCGATGCAGAAGGCCCGGGACACGGGATCGATGATCATGATGCATGCGGAGAACGGCATCGCCATCGACCAGCTCGTCGCGCAGGCACTGGCGAGTGGGCGGACCGACCCGGTACAGCACGGGCTGACCCGGCCGCCCGAGCTGGAAGGCGAGGCGACCTCCCGGGCGATCACCCTGGCGAAGGTCACCGGCGCACCGCTGTACATCGTGCACCTGTCCGCCGCGCACGCCCTCGACGCGGTCACCCAGGCCCGCGACACCGGGCAGAACGTGTTCGCCGAGACCTGCCCGCAGTACCTGTTCCTGTCGCTGGACGACCTGGCCAGGCCTGACTTCGAGGGCGCGAAGTACGTCGCCTCTCCCCCGCTGCGGCCCAAGGAGCACCAGGCGGAACTGTGGCGGGGCCTGCGCACCAACGACCTGTCGCTGGTGTCCACCGACCACTGCCCCTTCTGCTTCAAGGATCAGAAGGAGCTGGGCCGGGGAGACTTCTCGAAGATCCCCAACGGGATGCCGGGCGTCGAGCACCGGATGGACCTGCTCTACCAGGGCGTCGTGAAGGGCGAGATCACCCTGCCGCGCTGGGTCGAGATCAGCTCGACGACGCCCGCCCGGATGTTCGGTCTCTACCCACGCAAGGGCGTCATCGCCCCGGGCGCGGACGCGGACATCACGGTGTACGACCCGACGGCCGAGCAGACCATCTCCGCCCGCAGCCACCACATGAACGTGGACTATTCCGCGTACGAGGGCATGCGGCTGACCGGGAAGGTCTCCACCGTGTTGTCCCGCGGCCGGATCGTGGTCGACGACAACGCCTTCCACGGCGCCGCCGGGCACGGCACGTTCCTGAAGCGCGACCTCAGCCAGTACCTGGTCTGACGAGGAGTTGACCGTGGACTTCGGTGTCGTACTGCAGACCGATCCGCCCGCTCGCGACGTGGTGGCGGGCCTCGCCGCCGCCGAGGACAACGGATTCCGCTACGGGTGGACGTTCGACTCCTGCGTGCTGTGGCAGGAGCCGTTCGTCATCTACTCGCAGGTCCTCGCCGCGACCAAGCAATTGATCGTCGGACCGATGGTGACCAACCCGAGCACCCGCGACTGGTCGGTCACCGCGTCACTCTTCGCCACCCTCAACGACATGTTCGGCAACCGAACCGTCTGCGGGATCGGCCGCGGCGACTCGGCCCGCCGAGTCATCGGCCAACCGCCGGCGAGCCTGGCCACCCTCAGCAGCGCCATGCGCGTGATCAAGGAACTGGCCGAGGGACGCGACGTCGAACACCACGGCACGCCGGTGCGCATCCCGTGGGTGCGTGACGGCAAGCTGGAGATCTGGATGGCCGCCTACGGCCCGAAGGCGCTGCGGCTGGTCGGCGAGCAGGCCGACGGCTTCATCCTGCAGACCGCCGACCCGGACATCGCCCGCTGGACGATCGGCACGGTACGCGACGCGGCCGGCGCCGCCGGCCGGGATCCGGACTCGATCACGATGTGCGTGGCCGCCCCCGCCTACGTGGGTACGAACCTCGTACACCAACGGGATCAGCTGCGCTGGTTCGGCGGCATGGTCGGCAACCACGTGGCCGACCTGGTCGCCCGCTACGGCGACTCCGGCGTGGTGCCGAAGGCGCTGACCGACTACATCACAGGCCGCGAGGGCTACGACTACGCACACCACGGCCGCGCCGGCAATCCGTCCACCGACTTCGTCCCCGACGCCATCGTCGACCGATTCTGCCTGCTCGGCCCCGAGTCGGCCCATGTCGACCGGCTGCAGGAGCTCAAGGAGATCGGGGTCCACAACTTCGCCCTCTACCTGATGCATGACGACAAGGAGAAGACCCTCACCGCGTACGGCAAGAACGTGATCACGCACGTCTAGTGCGTCGCGGCTGCGGCAGGAGCGGATCAGGGCAACGGGGGCAGCTGCTGGTGGATCGGGACCTCAAGGCCGGTGAGCGGACGGCCCGAGCCTCCCCAGGCCTGGGCGATGATCTCGGCGGCGATGGCCACGGCCGTCTCCTCCGGCGTCCGTGCGCCGAGGTCGAGCCCGATCGGCGAGGAGAGCCGGGCGAGGGCGGCCTCGTCCACACCCTCTTCCCGCAGCCGTCGTAGCCGGTCCGAGTGGGTGCGGCGGCTGCCCATCGCGCCGATGTAGCGGGCCGGCGTGTGCAGGGCGAGCTTCAGCAGCGGTACGTCGAACTTCGGGTCGTGGGTCAGCACGCAGAGCACCGTGCGCTCGTCGACGGTGGTCGACTCCAGGTATTTGTGCGGCCACTGCACGACGAGGTCATCGGCCTCGGGGAAGCGCCGGCGGGTGGCGAACACGGGGCGGGCGTCGCAGACGGTGACGTGGTAACCGAGGAACCGGCCGATCCGGGCCACCGCGGCGGCGTAGTCGATCGCCCCGAAGACGATCATCCGGGGCGGTGGCAGGTACGACTGGACGAAGACGGAGACCTCGTCGCGTCGCTGCTCCCCCTGCCTCCCGAGGTGGATCGTGCCGGTGGTGCCGAGCGCGAGCATGCCGGCCGCCTGCTGCGCCGCCGCGCGGTCCAGGTCGGGGTCGCCGAGGCTGCCCGCGACCCGGTCGGGCCAGACCACCAGCTGCGCGTCCTCGACCGAGGCCGTGGCGACGGGCCGGCCGGTCCGGATCGCGGCGAGCACCTCGTCGGGTTCGGTCAGCGCGGTGTCCGGCCGGACCAGGATCTCGATGGTGCCGCCGCAGGTCAGTCCGACGTCGAACGCGTCGTCGTCGCTGACGCCGTACGTCTGGATGTGGGCCGTGCCGGTCTCGACGGACGCCAGGCACAGCTCGTAGACGGCGGCCTCGACGCAGCCACCGGAGACGCTGCCCAGGACCTCGCCGTGGGCGGAGACCGCCATGGCCGCGCCCGGTTGCCGGGGCGCCGAGCGCCAGGTCCGTACGACGGTGGCCACGGCGAAGGCGACACCGGCGGCGCGCCAGGCGATCAGTCCGTCGGCGATGTCCCGCATGGCGGCACGATCCGCGAGCCGCGGCGGACCGTCAACGCCGACCTAAGGAACTGCTTAGGTCGGCGTTGACTTTGTCGGGTGCCGGGGCGAGATTCTGCCGGACTGCGGAGGTGCGACATGCAGGTCCCGGCACCGTTCGAGTACGAGCGAGCCACCACTGTGGATCAGGCCATCGGCCTGTTGGAACGGCTGGGCAGCGGGGCGCGGCTGATCGCCGGCGGGCACAGCCTGCTGCCCATGATGAAGCTTCGCCTGGCCAACTTCGACTATCTGATCGACATCAACGATCTGCACGCGGAGCTGGGCTACATCCGGCCGGGCCCCGACGAGCTGCGGATCGGCGCGCTCACCCGGCACCGCGAACTGCTCGAGTCCGCGGAGCTGGCCGCGGCGTTCCCGATCTTCGCCGACGCGGAGCGGGTGATCGCCGACCCGGTGGTGCGGAACCGGGGCACGTTGGGCGGGTCGCTGTGCCAGGCCGACCCGTCGGAGGACCTGTCGGCGGTGTGCACGACGCTGGACGCGAGCTGCGTGATCCGTGGGCCGGGCGGCGCCGAGCGGGTCGTGTCCATGGAGGAGTTCCACGTCGGGCCGTACGAGACGGCGGTCGGCGAGGCCGAGATCCTGGTCGAGATCCGGCTGCCGGTGCGGCCGGGCGGCGGCAGCGCGTACGAGAAGGTCGAGCGCCGTGCCGGCGACTGGGCGGTGGTGTCGGCCGGCGCGGCGGTCTGGCTCGACGGCGGCGTGGTCGTGGACGCCCGGGCCGGGCTGGCCGCGGTGGGGCCCAACACCACGGGCATCCCGGGGATCTCGGCGCTGCTGCGGGGCCGTCAGCCCAGCGAGGACCTGCTGGAGCAGGCCGGGGCGATCGCGGCGCGCAGCTGCGATCCGGTCACCGACCAGCGCGGCAGCGCGGACTACAAGCGGCATCTGGCCGCCGAGCTGACCAGACGGGCCCTGCGCCGGGCCGTGGAGCGGGCGAGGAGCTGAGCATGCAGGTGACGATGACCGTCAACGACGTCGAGGTCACTCGGGAGATCGAGGGCCGGCTGCTGCTGGTGCACTTCCTGCGGGACGTGCTGGGCCTGACCGGCACGCACTGGGGCTGCGACACCAGCAACTGCGGCACCTGCGTGGTGTGGCTGGACGGCGAGCCGGTGAAGTCGTGCACCGTGCTGGCCGCGATGGCCGGAGGCCACGAGGTGCGTACGGTCGAGGGCCTGGCCAGGGGCGGTGAGCTGGACCCGGTCCAGCAGGGGTTCATGCAGTGCCACGGCCTGCAGTGCGGTTTCTGCACGCCCGGGATGATGATGACGGCCCGGGCGCTGCTCGACCGGAACCCGGACCCGACGGAGGCGGAGATCCGCGAGGCGATCTCGGGGCAGATCTGCCGGTGCACGGGTTACGCCACCATCGTGCGGTCGGTGCGCTGGGCGGCCGTGCACGAGGCGGCCGCCGCTGCCCAGGTCACCGAGACCACCGAATCAGACGATGCCGGTGAGATCGCGAACGCCGGCCAGCCCGCCGGGAGCCTGTCATGACGGCCGTGCACGAGCGCCCGGACACCTTCCACGACAACGACCAGAAGCCGGTCGGGCACGGCCGGATGCTGCGCAAGGAGGACCCGCGGTTCCTGCGCGGCCGCGGCCGGTACGTCGACGACGTCCAGCTTCCCGGCATGCTGCACCTCGCCATCCTCCGGGCGCCGGTGGCGCACGCCCGCATTCTCGGCATCGACACCAGCGCGGCCGAGGCCTCCCCCGGGGTGAAGGCGGTCGTGACCGGCGCGATGCTCGCGGAGCAGAACCTGGCCTGGATGCCGACGCTGTCCAACGACGTGCAGGCCGTGCTCGCCACCGACAAGGTCCGCTTCCAGGGCCAGGAGGTGGCGTTCGTCGTCGCCGACGACCGCTACGCGGCACGGGACGCGCTCGAGCTGATCGACGTCGAGTACGACGTCCTCGACCCGGTCGTCGACGCCCGCCGCGCGCTGGAGCCGGACGCGCCGCTGATCCGCGACGACCTCGAGGGCAAGACCAACAACCACTGCTTCGACTGGGAGACCGGCGACGAGGCGGCCACCGCGGCCGTGTTCGGACGCGCCGACGTCGTGGTCAGCCAGGACATCGTCTACCCCCGGGTGCACCCGGCGCCCATGGAGACGTGCGGGGCGGTCGCCGACTTCGACGCGGTCGAGGGCAAGCTGCGGCTCTGGTCCACCACCCAGGCACCGCACGCGCACCGCACCCTCTACGCCATCGTGGCGGGCATCCCCGAGCACAAGATCCAGGTGATCTCGCCGGACATCGGCGGCGGGTTCGGCAACAAGGTGCCGATCTATCCCGGGTACGTCTGCGCGATCGTCGCCTCGATCGTCACCGGCAAGCCGGTGAAGTGGATGGAGGACCGGTCGGAGAACCTGGTCAGCACCGGCTTCGCCCGCGACTACATCATGCGCGGCGAGATCGCGGCGACCCGCGACGGCCGGATCCTGGCCATCCGCACCAACGTGCTCGCCGACCACGGCGCGTTCAACGGCACCGCCGCGCCGGTGAAGTACCCGGCCGGCTTCTTCGGGGTGTTCACCGGCAGCTACGACATCGAGGCCGCCTACTGCAGCATGACCGCGGTCTACACCAACAAGGCGCCGGGCGGTGTGGCGTACGCCTGCTCGTTCCGGATCACCGAGGCCGTCTACCTGGTCGAGCGGATCGTCGACTGCCTCGCCGGCGAGCTGGGCATGGACCCGGCGGAGCTGCGGCTGAAGAACTTCATCCGGCCGGAGCAGTTCCCGTACACGACGAAGACCGGCTGGGTGTACGACTCCGGCAACTACGAGCCCACCATGCGGCTGGCGATGGACATGGCCGGCTACGACGCGTTGCGCCGCGAGCAGGAGGAGAAGCGGGCCCGGGGCGAGCTGATGGGCATCGGCATCGCGTTCTTCACCGAGGCCGTCGGCGCCGGGCCCCGCAAGGACATGGACATCCTCGGCCTGGGCATGGCCGACGGCTGCGAGCTGCGCGTGCACCCGACCGGCAAGGCCGTGGTACGGCTCAGCGTGCAGTCCCAGGGCCAGGGACACGAGACGACGTTCGCGCAGATCGTCGCCGAGGAGATCGGGATCCCGCCGGCCGACATCGACGTGGTGCACGGCGACACCGACAACACCCCGTTCGGTCTCGGCACGTACGGCAGCCGCTCGACGCCGGTGTCCGGTGCGGCGGCGGCCCTGGTCGCCCGGAAGGTCCGCGACAAGGCCCGGATCATCGCCTCCGGGATGCTCGAGGTGTCGGTCGCCGACCTGGAGTGGGAGAAGGGTGCCTTCCACGTCAAGGGCGACCCGGGCAAGACGGTGACGATCCAGGAGATCGCCCTGCGCGCGCACGGCGCCGGCGACCTGCCCGAGGGCATCGAGGGCGGGCTGGAGGCGCAGATCTGCTACAACCCGTCGAACCTGACCTACCCGCACGGCGCGTACATCTGCGTGGTGGACGTCGACCCCGGCACCGCCCAGGTGAAGGTGCGGCGGTTCATCGCGGTCGACGACTGCGGCACCCGGATCAACCCGATGATCATCGAGGGGCAGGTGCACGGCGGGCTGACCGACGGCGTCGGCATGGCCCTGATGGAGATGATCGCGTTCGACGAGGACGGCAACTGCCTCGGCGCGTCGCTGATGGACTACCTGATCCCGACGGCGCTCGAGGTGCCCGACTGGGAGACCGGCTTCACCGTCACCCCGTCGCCGCACCACCCGATCGGCGCGAAGGGCGTGGGCGAGTCGGCCACCGTCGGGTCGCCGCCCGCGATCGTCAACGCGGTCGTCGACGCCCTCAAACCCTTCGGCGTACGGCATGCCGACATGCCGTTGACGCCGTCGCGGGTCTGGGACGCGATGCGCGGCAACGCCCGCCCGCCGGTCTGAGGGAGGCCGCCATGACGACCATCGCCGACCGCGCCCGGGAGCTGACCGTGTCGCGCGCGCCGTTCGTGCACGCCACCGTGGTCCGCGCCCAGGATCCGACGTCGGCGCGGCCCGGCGACGACGCGGTGATCCTGCCGGACGGCACGATCGAGGGTTTCGTCGGCGGGGTGTGCGCGGAGAGTTCGGTGCGGGCGGCCGCCCTGGACACCCTGCGCGACGGCACCACCCTGCTGCTGCGGGTCCTGCCGGACGGCACGGCCACGTTCCCCGACACCCCGGGGGCACTGGTCGTGGTCAACCCGTGCCACTCGGGCGGCGCTATCGAGATCTTCCTGCGCCCGGTGCTACCCGTGCCCGTGCTGGGCCTGGCCGGCAGCACGCCGATCAGCGCCGCGGTGGCCACGCTGGCCGCGTTCCTCGACTTCGAGGTCTCCACGTCCGGCGACTACGCGGGCGCGACCGCGGTCGTGGTGGCCGGTCTCGGCAAGGGCGAGCAGGACGCGATCCGCGCCGCGCTGGACGCCGGCGTGGGCTTCGTCGCGCTGGTAGCCAGCCGCACGCGCGGCGCGGCCCTGCTCGACGAGCTGGCGCTGACCGACGCCGAACGCGCCCGCGTCCACACCCCGGCCGGCCTGGAGATCGGGGCGCGCTCGCCGCAGGAGATCGCCCTGTCGATCATGGCCGAGGTGGTCCGGGCGCTCAGGGTGGACGGGCTCGCCTCCTCCCCCGGCGCACCCGCGGCGCGCCCCCAGCAGGCCGTCGACCCGGTGTGCGGGATGACCGTCCTGGTCGGGCCGGACACCCCGCACGCGCGGGTCGACGGGCAGGACGAGTGGTTCTGCTGCGCCGGCTGCCTCGCGCGCTACACGGCGGCGTAGCCGTGTTCGTCACCGGCCTGGTCCTCGCCGCCGGGGCGTCCGTACGCCTCGGCGAGGCCAAGCAGCTGCTGCCGTACCGCGGGCGGACGCTGCTCGACGCCACCCTGGAGCTGGCCCGCTCGTGCGCCTTCGACCAGCTGCTCGTGACCCTCGGCGGCGCCGCGGACCTGGTCCGCGACCGGGTGGACCTGACCGGGGTCCAGGTCGTCGAGAACGCGGAGTTCAGCACGGGCTGCGGGTCGTCGATCAGCGCGGCGGCGCAGGTGGTGGACCCGCGCGCCGACGGGCTCGTCCTGCTGCTCGGCGACCAGCCCGGCGTACGCGCCGCCGACGTGGGGAGGGTCGTGGCGGTGAGCACCCCGCTCGCGGTGTGCCGGTACGCCGACGGGCTGGGGCATCCGTTCTGGTTCGCCCGCGAGGTCCTTCCGGAGCTGCGCAGCCTGCACGGTGACAAGGCCGTCTGGAAGCTGCTGCACTCCGGCCGCCACCCGGTGACGGAGGTACCCGCGGACGGGCCGGTGCCGATCGACGTGGACACCCGCGCGGACTACGAGCGGCTGCTGACGGGCGAGGCGCGGTGAAGGATCCGCTGGCCGTCCGGCGCCGGCTCGACGCCGTCGACTACCTGGCCGACGACGGCATGGCGATGGCCATCTTCCTCGCGCTGGAACTGGGCAAGCCGCTGCTGCTCGAGGGCGAGCCCGGCGTCGGCAAGACAGCGGCCGCGAAGGCTCTGGCGCGGGCGCTGGACACGACGCTGATCCGGCTGCAGTGCTACGAGGGCCTGACCGCCGGCGAGGCGCTCTACGAGTGGAACTACCAGCGGCAGCTGCTCGCGATCCGGCTCGCCGAGGCCCAGCACGCGACCCTCACCGACGCCGACCTGTTCAGCGCGGAGTTCCTCCAGGAACGGCCGATCCTGCGGGCGATACGCCATGAGGGGCCCGTCCCGCCGGTGCTGCTGATCGACGAGATCGACCGCGCCGACGACGAGTTCGAGGCGCTGCTGTTCGAGTTCCTCGGTGAGGCCGGGATCACGATCCCCGAACTCGGCACGTTCGCCGCGACCACGCCGCCGGTCGTGGTGCTCACCTCGAATCGCAGCCGCGACCTGCACGACGCGCTGCGCCGCCGCTGCCTGTACCACTGGATCGACTTCCCGGAGCCGGGCCGGGCCGCCGAGATCGTCCGCCGGGCCGTGCCGGGCGCGGCCGAACCGCTGATCCGTACGGCGACCGAGTTCATCGGCGTCGTGCGCGCCCTGGAGCTGGACAAGGCGCCCGGCATGGCCGAGGCCATCGACTGGGTCGCCGCGCTGTCCGTGCTCGGCGCCGCCGACCTCGCCGCCGATGACGTCCTCCAGACCATCGGCACCATCGCCAAGACCCCCGACGACCGCGCCGCCGTCGCCGCCGCGCTCGGCGCCCACCAGGAGAGCCCGGGATGAAGATCACCAACGAGTTCACGGTCAACACCCCGATCGAGCGGGCCTGGGCGGTCCTCACCGACCTCGAGGGCATCGCGCCGTGCCTGCCGGGCGCCCAGCTGACCGGCGTCGACGGCGACGTCCACCGGGGCAAGGTGAAGGTCAAGGTCGGGCCGGTCGTCTCCGAGTTCGCGGGCACCGCCCGGTTCGTCGAGAAGGACGAGACGCGGTACCGGGGAGTGATCGACGCGAAGGGCCGCGACGCACGGTCGGCGGCCAACGCGTCCGCGCTGGTCACCGCCCGGCTGCGGCCGGACGGCGACCGGACCCTGGTCAACGTGGACACCGACCTGAAGATCTCGGGGAAGCTGGCCCAGTTCGGCAGCGGCATGATCAAGGAGGTGTCGGGCAAGCTGCTCGCCCAGTTCGTCGGCAACCTCGAGGCCAAGCTGGCGGCCGAGGAGATGGGCAGCACAGCGCCGGTGGGCAGCCCGCCCACGTCCACCGCGCGACCCGAACCCGAGTCCGCAGCAGCCGCGACAGCCTTCGCGACCACGCCCGACACCCCCACAGCCACCGCGACCACGCCCGACACCCCCGCAGCCACGGCCGAAGCCCCCGCGGCCGTCGCAGCCCCGCCCGACACCGCCACGGTCGCGTCGACGCCAGTCGAACGGCCGTCCACCACCGCCCGCGCCGTGCCGGCCGCCGAACCGGAGGCGCTCGACCTGCTCAGCATCGCCGGTGGCTCGATCACCAAGCGCCTCGTGCCGGTGCTCGTCGGGATCGTCGTCGTCGGCGCGGTGATCGCCTGGCTGGTCGCGCGCCGGTGAGTTCCGGCCTGTTGCGCGGGACCGACCGCGCCGCGTTCGCGGTGGCCTTCGCCGGCCGGCTGCGGCACGCCGGTGTGCCCGCCGGGCTCACCGAGGCCGACGACTTCGTCCGGGCGCTCGCCGTCAGCACACCCGTGGAGATGTCCACGCTCTACTGGACCGCCCGGATCAGCTTCGTCCGGCGGCACGCCCACCTCGCCGCGTTCGACCGCGTCTTCGCCACCGTCTTCGCCGACGCGCCGCCGCTGCCGCTGACCCGGTCCGCGGCCCCGTCGGGTGCCCGCGACGACGTACACCTGCCGGTTCCCGCGGACACCGACGACACCGGCGGCGGCGGTGGGCTGCCGTGGGCGATGCTGCCACCGCCCGTCGCCGAGGCGGAAGCGTCCGATGCCGCGATGCGGCTGCCCGAGCGGCGCCCCAGTGCCCTCGCCGGGCTCGTCGACCGGCCGTTCGAGGACCTCGACAGCGCCCAGGTCGACCTGCTCGGCGACGCCCTGCGCGAGGCCGTCGCCGGCTGGCCGACCCGACGCACCAGGCGGCACGCCGTCGGCCCGGCCGGGCGGCGGGTCGCGCTGCGCCCGACGATCGCCCGCGCCCGCCGCACCGCGTGGGAACCCGTCGAGGTCGTCCGCGAGCGGCCGGTACGACGACCGCGCCGGGTCGTGCTGCTGTGCGACGTCAGCGAGTCGATGCGGGCGCAGGCCCACGCGTACCTGCACCTGCTGCGGGCGTTCGCGGTGGTCGCCGACGCGGAGGTGTTCGCGTTCGCGACGACGCTTACCCGACTCACGGTCGCGCTGCGACACACGTCGGCGACCGCAGCGATCGCGCAGGCCAGCTCGGCCGTGACCGACCGGTTCGGTGGTACCCGCATCGCCACGAACCTGCGGGCGCTGCTCGCGTCCCATCACGGCGACGCGGTCCGCGGGGCGGTGGTGGTGGTCGGCTCGGACGGCTGGGACAGCGACCCGCCCGGCGAACTCGCCGCCGTCATGGCACGGCTGCGCCGCCGCGCCTACCGGATCGTCTGGTTGAACCCACGGGCCGGCGCCCCCGGGTTCGTTCCCCGGGTGGCGGGCATGGCCGCAGCTCTGCCCTACTGTGACCGGCTACTGCCGGCCGCGACGTTCCAGGACCTCGTGGACGCCGCCCGTCAGCTCCAGAGCGTCACGTGCACCGACGGCCTGAAGTGGTTCACCGCGACGCCCACGCCGCGCATCATGGCCTGAATCGCCCGCGGCGTCGACGCGAACCGGCACAGCTCGGCCGCGGCGGACGGGGCGCCCGGGTTGGTGAGCACCAGCGAATGCCACACCGCGTCGGCCGTCGCGTGCGGCCCGGACAGCGCCGCGAGCTGGCCGTTGCGGACGTCCGGAGCGACGGTGAACGACAGCGCCGGTGCGACACCCTTGCCGCGCTTCGCCTCGCCCAGCGCGGCCGCGTGGCTCTGGAAGATTTGCTGCCGCTCCTCGGGCACACCGAGCCGGCGCAGCATCGCCGGCATCGTGCCCAGGTCGGCGGCGGCCGACGGCCCGAGCAGCCAGGTCTGGTCACGCAACTGCCCCGGCGACGCCGGCACGCCGGCCAGCGGATGGTCCGGGCCGACGACTATCACGAGCCGGTAGTTCATCACCGGCCGGCCGGCGATCGCCGTGTCGAGCACCGGCGGCAGCGGCCCCATCGCGATGTCCGCGGCCCGGGTCAGCAGCAACGACTCGAAGGATCCCGGGTCGCACACGCTCAGCTCGACCTCGAGGTCGGCAGCCCGTTTCGCGAACAGCTCGATCAGTCCCGGCGCGGCGAACTCGGCGAACAGGCTGGACGCGGCGACCCGCAACAGACGGCGGCCGCGTCCTGCCGCGCTCACCTCCAGCACCGTACGGTCCTGCAGGCCCAGCAACTCGGCTGCGCGGCTGGCCAACCGCAGCCCACCGGGGGTGAAGGCCAGCCCCACCGCCGTCCGCGAGAACAGCTGGTCCCCGAACTCCTTGCGCAACTGGCCGATCAGCAGCGAGACCGCCGATTCGGAGACCTCCAGCTGCGCGGCGGCCTGCTTGACAGATCCCAGCCGGACGACGGCGACGTAGGCACGCAGCTGCGTCGGTGTCATCGGCGTCGACCCACTCTCCCGCTCCCCGATCGAGTGCTCCGGACATCCCGCGATGTGCCTCGATCATTCCCGGTCAGCCGCCCTGCCGCCAGTGCCAGCTCAAGGTCGGGCTGCCTGATCGAAGAAGGTCCACGGCACCGTGCGCGTCGCCTGGCCTGCGGTGTTCGTTGCCTGCGGTCAGGCGGTCACTCTTTCCGCCAGTCCCCCTCAATCACCCGTCGCAATCGATTGACTTCGCACGGATCTGGCATGCTGCTCCCGCGTGAGCGCGAATGGGGCCGACGCCGCCCGATGCCGGCCGCCCGACCCTGCCCGGCGGCCCGCACCGCCTCCCCACCTGACGGGACAGGTTTCTGGTCAGCAGAGAGATGGCGACATGGAGACGCCGACTCTGCCCGTCAGCCTCGCTACGGTACGCCGGTTCTCAGATGAGCCCGTGGGCGAGCATCACCTCGGCGACGAGCCAGAAGCCGTCGATGTTGGCTCCAGCGACGTAGTTGCCCGGCATGCCGTACTCGTCGGCGGTGGCATAGCAGCGGGGCGTGGATGGTCCGCATGATTTCCTGCAGCCTCTGCTCGGAATGGGCGAAGGTCCACGAGTCGCGGCTTGCGTTTCGCTGCATTTCCAGTGCACTCGCCGCGACCCCGCCGGCGTTGGCCGCCTTACCGGGCGCGAACCGCACCCCGGCCTCGGAAACCCGCGCGGAACTCGACGCCGGTGCTGACCCGGCCGTGGTCGCCGGCTGGATCGCCGAAACCCAGGCAGATCGGCAACGCGCCGAGCAACGCCACCAGGCGCCGGCCGAAGAGAACCCTGTTTACCCGCTCGCCCCAGCGAGGAGCAGATCATCGCCGTCGTCGAGGAACTCGGAGACCTCGTGGACGCCCTTCGGGACGCCGAGCCGGAACACAAGCTGGAGGTCTACCGCAGCCTCGGGCTGCACCTGACGTAGGACCCCGCAACACAAACGGTGCGGGCAAATGCATCTTGCCGCGCCGTTGGAATTCGGTTCGTGTCCGAGGATCGACACGAACCGATCACCAACTCGAATTGCGCGAAGTGGGTGCCATCCCGATCGCCTGACAATCACCCTACAGGGAGCGATCATGAGCCCCAGGATCGCCGCACGAACGCGACTTCGCAGATGACGGGGCGGTGACGCGAGGGCGGAGCCGTTAGGCTGGGCGGCTGTCCGAGCTCGTCACCGACCACGTTGCCGGCCCGGTTGCCGGGGATCGTCGCAGACGCCCTCCCGCGGATGTGCCTGTAGCCGTCATCGGCGAAGTCATCGCCGGACTGCTGCCCCCGGGCCTCACCGCGGATAGCATCCCAAGCGGCGCCAAGATCTGGTTGGCGGGATACCCGCCGGGCCGGGGCTCCGGGCCGGGCTGATCCTCCCGGCCTGGAGCCCACCGGGTCAGGCTGTCGCCACCTGGCGGACGTGTCTGCCCTCGGCGAACTCGTCTACCATCTTGGCGCAGAAGGCCGGAAGGTCGCTGGGGCTGCGGCTGGTGACCAGGCCGTTGTCAACCTGTACCTGTTGGTCCACCCAGTTCCCGCCCGCGTTGCGGATGTCGGTACGCAGGCTGGGGAACGAGGTGACGGTCCGGCCGTTGACCATCCCGGTTTCGACCAACGACCAAGGGCCGTGGCAGATCGCCGCCACCGGCTTCTGTTGCTCAAAGAACGCCCGGACGAAGCCCATTGCCTGCGGGTTCATCCGGAGCCGGTCGGGGTTGACCGTCCCGCCCGGCAGCAGCAGGGCGTCGTAGTCGGCCGTGTTGGCCTCGTTCACGGTCCGGTCCACCCGATACCGGTTGGCAGGGTTGATGTCCTGGTTCATTGACTGAATCTCGCCGGAATTCAATGAGATCAGGTGGACTTCGGCCCCCGCCTGCTCCGCGGCGGCCCGGGACTGGGTGTACTCCACGTCCTCAACCCCGTCGGCGGCGAGGCAAGCGACTCGTTTGCCGGTCAGCGGCTGCTGGCTCTGCGCCATTTTTGCGGCCTTCCCTTCGCGGCGCCGCCCCGTCGACGGCGCATCGTTCGCTCGCTGTCGCCTTCCCGGCGATGGCACCGGAAAACAGGCCACCGAACGCCACTCGAGGGCGGACAATCCGTCCTATACGTCCGCCGCTCACAGAGGGCCTGCGCGGAGGAAGGTCGCACTACGAGAGTGCTTCCTGTCGCAGCGGGTAACGCACCCAGCCCACTGGTACCAGGCTCCCGAAAGGCCGCCATGACCCTCGCTGCCGCCGCGATCGAGCTACCATCCGGCCAGACCATGCCCGTGCTCGGCCAGGGAACCTGGCACCTGGGTGAGCGCCCCGGACGGCGGCAAGACGAGATAGCCGCCCTACGCGCCGGGCTCGACCTGGGCATGACCATGATCGACACTGCGGAGATGTACGGTGACGGCGCCTCCGAGGAACTCGTCGGCGGGGCGATCATCGGACGACGCGCCGACGTCTTTCTGGTCGACAAGGTGCTGCCGTCCAACGCCAGCCGACAGGGAACCGTGCAGGCCTGCCGCCGCAGCCTGCAACGACTCGGCGTCGACCACATCGACCTCTACCTCCTGCACTGGCGCGGCACACATCCACTCGCGGAGACGATCGAGGCGTTCGCCGAACTCGTCGACGCCGGTGACATCGGGCAGTGGGGCGTGAGCAACTTCGATCTTTCCGGCATGACGGATCTACTCGAGGCGGGCGGGAACTCCTGCGCGACCAACCAGATCCTGTACAACCTCACCCGCCGCGGTCCCGAGTACGACCTGCTGCCGTGGCTACGCGAGCGCCGAATCCCGGTGATGGCGTACTCGCCGATCGAGCAGGGCCGACTGCTCGGCCACCCCCAGGTCGCGGAGGTCGCCGCTCGGCACGGGGCCACACCCGCTCAGGTGGCGCTGGCCTGGCTACTGCGGCAGGAGAGGGTTGCGGCCATCCCTCGATCGTCCAACCCGGAACACACCCGGGAGAACGCGGAAGCGCGCGACCTGCATCTGAGCGAGGAGGACGTGGCGGCACTCGACACGGCGTTCCCGCCGCCGGCCGGCCCGCAACCGCTGGAGATGTTGTAGCGTCACGGATCGGTTCGGCGGACGGCGGCTACGTCCGCGCGTCCGCTCGGCGGTGGGCGAATTGCGGCGGGCCACGGCTTCGGCGGCAGCCACCACCTACCTGCAGGGCAGGTTCACCTCGTACGGCTGCGCCGCGAGCGCGGCGATGAATGAGGTCTTCCTCGAGCCAGATGTGGGCGTGGTCCCGCCCGGCGGTCGGGACCGCAGGTGCGCTCGGCGGACCCGGCGAGACATCCGGAGTCGAGCCGGGCGCCGACCGGCCCGGTCAGGTGCCGACCCGGCGGGGCTGGAGACGTCCCGTCCCCGGCCCGGTCAACTGCCAGAACTCCTGGGGCAGCTGGTCGACCAGGTCTCCGTACTCTTTCGCGCTGGCCGACTCACGAAGGGTATCCAGCACCGCCCGTGCTGCGTCGGTGGCCACCTGGCGATCCACCCCGGCCCGTGACTGCACCCGTTGGAAGAATTCGGCGAGCCCGAACCGTTCCGGATCTTCAGTGGGCCTGTCCACCAGCCCTTGCAGCTCCTCAGGGAGCTGAGAAGCGAGGTCCCTCGCCTGGCCGCCAGTGATCCGTTCTGCCAACGTCTCGAGCGTGGCCCGGGTGATCGGTTCCGCCTGCCCCGGCGGAACCTTCGGTCGCGCTGCCACGGACTGGATGAACTCGGTGTAGTTCACCTGGGATCCCCTCTCGAACCTGATTGCGGCGGGTACCCGCGCCCGCCGGGGTGAAACGGCGGTCCGCCCGCCCTCAGCCAGCTGGTGGCGGAGGGCGGTGGCTGATCCGGCGGGTCACCCGAAACTGGTACAGGCCCGCGCTGGTGACGGCGTAGAAGGCGGGCAGGAGGAGGAAGATGGCGAGGCCGACCAGCGGCGTCACCAGGTAGCCGAGCACCCCCGCGAGGGCGTACAGCAGGACTCCGGCGAGGGCCCGGATCCGCTCGACGCGGAAGAACTCGTGCTTGACCTGTTCCTTCAGCAGGTCCGGGTGCCGGGCCAGGTAGTGGTAGAACGCCAGCCACGCCGCGCACAGCGACGCGCCGATCAGCGCGTAGAAGGCGATGGCCACGCGCTGGTCCGCGCTGTCGTGCTCCTGCAGGGCGTGCGACACGACGATGGTCGGAAACGGCAGCAGCGCCGTGGTGAACAGCACCAAGAGGTTCATCCAGTGCAGGCCGCGATCAGTCTGCTGGATGCGGTTGAATGCCGCCTTGTGGTTGAGCCAGACGACGGCCACGTACGAGTAGGACGCGAGATACGCGACGTACGACGGCCACTGGCTGAGCAGTCCGGACAGGAGGCGGCCGGGCGGGACGTCCGGCACCCGGAGGTCCAGGACCAGCAGCGTGATGATGATGGCGAAGATGGCGTCGCTGAACGCCACGGCACGGCTGGTGTCCGACCGGGTGCCGAGCTCCGTCTCTGGCCCGCTCACCGAGCGTGCCTTCCCAGGGGTCGTCCGCGGCAAACACCCAGGCACCCGCCGCCCGCAACGCGAATCAGTATGACCGGCGCCTCCCGACAGACGCCGCATCCGGCCACCGTGCACGCCGCGGTCGCCGGATGCGGGTGGTCGTCAGGGTTTGAGGACGACCTTCTCGCAGTGGTCCTGCTTGTTCTTGAAGATGTCGAAGCCGCGTTCTGCCTCGTCGAGCGGCAGGGTGTGGGTGATGACCCGGGTCGGATCGATCTCGCCGCGTTCGATGCGCTGCAGAAGCGGCTTCATGTAGCGCTGTACGTGGCATTGCCCGGTACGCAGGGTCAGCGCTCGGTTCATCCACGCGCCGGAGGGGAACTTGTCCAGGAAACCGCCGTACACGCCGATCACCGATACGATGCCACCGCTGCGGCACGACAGGATCGCCTGCCGCAGCGCGTGCGGGCGCTCGGTCTCCAAGCGGACCGCCTGCTTGACCCGGTCGTAGGCGTGGACGTGTGCACTGCCGTGGCTGGCCTCCTGGCCGACCGCGTCGATGCACTTGTCCGGTCCCCGCCCACCGGTCAGTTCCAGCAGCCGGGACCGCACATCCACCTCCTCAAAATTGATCGTCGTGTAGCCCGCCCGTTCCGCCATCTGCAGCCGGTACGGCTCCTTGTCGATGGCGATGACCTTCGCGGCGCCGAGCACCCGGGCGCTGTCCATGGCGAACTGGCCGACCGGGCCGGCGCCCCACACCGCCACCACGTCGGTGGACTGGATGTCACACAAGTCGGCACCCATGTAGCCGGTGGGCAGGATGTCGGAGAGGAACAGCACCTGCTCGTCGGTCAGATCGGACTCGATCTTCAACGGACCGACGTCGGCGAACGGCACCCGCGCGTACTGCGCCTGACCGCCCGCGAAGCCGCCCGTCAGATGCGAATAGCCGAAGATCCCGGCGACCGGATGACCGAACATCTTCTCCGCGATCCCTGCGTTGGGGTTGGAGTTCTCGCAGCAGGAGTACAGCTCGGCGGCGCAGGCACCGCACGCGCCGCAGGCGATCGGGAACGGCACGACAACCCGGTCGCCGACCCGTAGCTTGTCCGCGGGCACTCCCGATCCGACCTCGATCACCTCACCCATGAACTCGTGGCCGATGACGTCGCCGTCCTGCATCGTGGGCACATACCCATCGATCAGGTGCAGGTCCGAGCCACAGATCGCGGTGGACGTGATCCGTACGATGGCATCGCGCTTGTTCAGGATCTTCGGGTCCGGTACGTCACGGACCTTGACCTTGTTGCGGCCCGCCCAGGTGTTCGCCCTCACGCATCCGCTCCCTTCGCGAGGTCGGAAGCCGACAGCGGTTGCGCCGGACGCTGCGGGAACTCCTTGCGGGCCCGCTTGCCCCACGGGGCGCCGTCGGAGCGGATCACCTCGCCGGTCTCCAGAACCTGCTTGAGCCGGCGCAGATCGTCGTCGAGCTGCTGGTGCGGTTCCTCGCCGAAGTACTTGGCGACCGCCTTGCCGACGGCGCCGCCCGGGATGTCGTAGGTCAGGACGACGTGCACCTCGGTGCTCACACCGTCCGGGGCGGGCACGAACCGAACCGTACCGGCGTTCGGCACGTCGGCGTTCCCGGTCGACCGCCACGCGATCTTCTCGCCGGTCGCCTCGTCGATGATCTCGGCGTCCCACTCGACGTTCATGCCGAACGGAGCGCTCGCGGACCAATGGCTCGTACGGTCACCGGTGGCGCTGACCTCCTGGAGATGAGCCATAAACGTCGGGAGGTTGCCCAGATCGCGCCAGAACGCGTAGACCTCCGATGGGGGTTTGCGAACGGTGGTCGTGGCTGTCAGCTCCATGGGTCCTCCTTTGCGTGCGCCCCGTACCGCCGGCGCGGAGCCGATCTTCTTCGCCCGAGTGGCTTGCACGGCGGTCAGTACATCCAGCACCGTGATCCCGAGGACGGCGCCAGTGACACCAAGGAGCCGCCGCCGGCGGCGCCCGCCCCGGTGAGCGATGGCCATTCCAAGCGAGGTCAGGTCCATCGCGTCGCCCACGACACGGGTCCATGTCCAGGCGCTCTTCCGCCGGCTCGTCAGGAGCCCGGCCGCGTGTACCAGCTCCCGCGCCCCGACGAGCGGCACCACCGCCCGAGACGTCGCGGAGTCGTCTACGCCGCTGATCCGGCGCACCGTGTCCGGCGCCGCCAGCTGCGCCACGCCCAGACCGAGACTCATCCAGCCGAGCCCGCGCCCCCGCCGCTGCACCTCCTCGTGCCTGGGATTCGCTGCCTCTCGGACTGCCAGTCGAGTCACCGGTAGCCTCCGTATCCGATCGCACCTCGCCGAGCATCCCGGTCATAGCGAACCGGGGCGGCGAACTAGTGGGGCCGGCATACCCGCCGCAGTCCACCTGAACCCCCGCGAATCGCCCGCTGACGGAGACTGCACTTCAGGCTCGGGCGGCTCGGGGGGGCGTCGGGAGGAGCCCATCGTCACTGCAACCGGCCGGCGAACGCCGGCGGACTACGGCCTGTTTCATAACTCGGTGGAGTTGTGAGACAGCGCCCTTCTCGGGCGTCCGCGCCTCGCCCTGGGTGGGGTGGGTGCGGTTCCTGCGTCATCGGGGCCGGTTTCGCCTGCGCGTGTGCGCGGGCCAGAGCCTTCCCCTCGGCCGGCGTTGGTGACCGGGCCCCCTGCGGGGAGGTCCCGGGACTGGGCGTGGTGCTGCTCGGCCCAGACAGCGAGGTTGACTGCGGCGTTGTGGTCCCGATCGGCCTGATAGCCGCACGCCTGGCAGGTGAACGTGCGCTGGTGCAGAGGCATCGCGGGGGCCACGGTCCGGCATGCGGAGCAGGTCTTGGTCGACGGGTACCAGCGGTCGACCAGGGCCAGTTGGCCGGCGCGCCACTGCTGCTTGTAGGCCAGTTGGCGGGCCAGTTCGCCCCATGCCGCGTCGGCGACCGCGGACGCCAGGCGCCGGTTGGCGAGCATGCCGGTGATGGTGAGGGTCTCGATGGCGAGCCGGTCGTGGGTATTGACCAGCTGGTTGGAGACCTGGTGCAGGAAACGGCGCCGGGTCGCGGACACCCGGGCGTGGTGGCGGCCCAGCCGGGCTGCGGCCTTGGCGCGGTTGGTGGAGCCGCGCTGTTTGCCGGTGACCTTCCGGGACAGGCGGCGCTGCCGCGCCAGCGCGGTCCGGGCGGGCCGTGGCCAGCCGTCGACCCGCAGGACCTGCGTGCCGTCGGCGCGCGCCGCGGCGACGAACGTCGACAGGCCCCGGTCGACACCCACCCACCCTGCGGCGCCGGTGTTCGGCTGGTGGCGGCGGGCATCGTGCAGGTCGGCGGCTTCGCAGGTCAGTGACACCGCCCACCGGCCGGCCCGGTGGCTGACCGTCGCGGACACGACCTTCGCCCGCCCCTTGGCCAGCATGCGCCGCAGCCGGCGGGTGTCCTGCCGTACCGCCACGGCGCCGATGCCGGGCAGGGTCACGGTACGCGGCGCGCGCTCACCGACCCGGATACCCGCCCGGCCCGTGGCAGAGGTCCTGCTGCGGATGCGAAACGACAGCGGTGCGCGTTTCTTGGACTTGAACCTCGGAAAACTGACCCGCCGACCCCGCCGCCGGCCGGCGCGCGATGCCGTGTACGCGGACAGGCCGCGGCCGAGATCGACCGCGGCCTCTTCAAAAACCTGCTGACACACCTCGCCCCGCCATGCCAGACCGGTCACCTGCACCGCGACGGTCCCGTCACCGGCGGCGACCATCACCCGGCCCGCGTCACCCGACCGTTTCCACCCGTTGAACGCGTTGATCAGATCGAAGCCCGACCACGGCACCTTGCCGACCGTCCCACCACGCCTGCCGCCCAAAGCGTCCTTGACCAGCCGCAGGCACTGGTTGTAGCCGAACCGGGCCGCACCCGCATGCCGACGCAACACAAACTCCTGCTCAGCGGTCGGGTCCAGACAGAACCGGAACGTGGTGAAACGCGCCACGGCAACACACCATGCCACACACCACCGACAAACAGCCCACCACCTGCACACACCCAGAAACCCCACGAGCCGACCGACCACAATGGCTCACCACGCCCAGCACCAGCCGCTCACTTATGAAACACGCCGTAGGAGCTGACTGCCCTGAATGAACCGATCCGTGCGTGGTGCCCCGCGGTTCGGTCGCGACTCGGGCATGCGTCCGCTCACACCCCGCCCACGGTGGGGCTACCCGTCCCTCTCGTCCCGCCAGCCGCCGGGTTCGGGATGGTAGCCGTAAGCGGCGGCTCGCACCGTTTCCTCGTTCTCCAGCCCGGAGCCGATCGCGCCACCGACGGTGGCCAGCGAACTGGTGATCCAGGCGAGCGTGAGGTAGTCGGTGACATCGACCGGTCGCTGCAAGGTCTGCTCCAGCACCGATGTGTCGATCAGCAGCGCCCCGACGAGCACCGTGCCAGCGAACAGGACCAGGTAGGAGACCGCCGTGGCCAGAGTGAGGGTGAGGATCGTACCCAGGTTGAACAGCCTGGCCAGCTCAGGCGGTGTCTCGCGGCCTGGTTTCTCCCACAGGCCGTGGGCGACGATCAGCCAGGCCACCAACGCGGTCAGCCCGAGTACCATGATCACGGCGAGCCGGAGTCCGCCGAGCGCATCGCCCATCTGCCAGATGGTGTCCGTGGTGAGCGCGAACGCGGCAGTGCCAAAGGCGCCGACCAGCAGCTTGGACAGGCCCAGCAGAGCCCGTCCCGGTCGGTTGGCCCGGACCATGCCGGCCAACAGCCGCACCCGGCCGATCAGCGGTGAGGCGACGTAACCCAGCTCCCCGGCCTTGCCGACCACCTGATGGATGGCCGTAACCCGGCTTGCCATCTCGGCCGGTGCCCAGCCGGCCCGCGGCACCCGCTGGTCGGAGGCGTCGGTGAGTAGCCGGCTCACCATATCGGGAACGGCCGCGCGGGCTGCTCGCAGCTGCTGCAGTCCCAGCGCCGGCAGGGAGACCATCGCGACCCGGCGCCGGCCGGAGGTCTGCGCGACCAGCGGCACCCCCTCGGTGTGCAGCGGCAGGTCGGTCAGGCAGATTGCGACGTCCCACCGGTCGCCGGTGCGCCGTTCCGCAACGTCGTCGAGCAGCGCCTCGACGCCACCGTCGCGGCGCGGCGCCACCTCCCCCCAGCCTTCCCGAACGGTCCACCGTACGTCCGCGTCCACCCGCTCGGCGAGCCGGCCGGCCAGCTCGGCGGTGAGCCGCGCGGCCACCCGGGCTGGGTGGTCCGGCGGGGTCGCCACCAGCCCGACGACGATCTCCGGGCGGTGCTGTTCGCTGTAAGCCATCGGTGTTCCTCACGGGTAGCTGGGCTCGTCGCCGTCCACCGGCACCAACCGGGTCGCCGTGAGCCCTCCGACGGTTGTCATGGTGCTCCCTCTCGGTGTCGGCACGGAGGTCATTCGCCACCCCGGTCGACGCGGCGGCCACGAAGAAAATGCCGACCAGCCCGACAGAATCAGCCACCACACCGCAGGCGAAGGCGCCGACCGCTGCCCACTCCCTGGATCACCCGATAGACGGCCGGGCCCCGGGCGCACACAGCCATGAACGACCCGGTGGCGCAGCTTTGCCTGTCGTTGGCTCGTCGTGAGCGCGCGGGCACGGGTGGGAGCAGGTGGTCACCTGCTCGCCCCTCGCTTTCCGGCGCAGCTGATCCGCGTCTCCTCGGCCGCACCACTGAGCCGTTTGATGCTTCGGCACACGGGTAGACCGCGACCCGGTCCGAGGGGGTGGGCCGAGGATCGGAGCCACATACCGATGTTGGGCTCCATCCGGTCCGCATGCGAGGCGAGGCCCGAGGAGTGCGGGATGGCCGAACCGGAGAGCCGGGGCAGGGGCGCACGGGAGTCGCCTGCGCAACCGCGCGAGCAGGTCGATCGACAGCGCGACGCCGAGGAGGGCGCGGGAATGTCCGGTCGTGGCCAGAACCTCGGTCGCGCCGACGGGCCAACGGGTGCCGAGCGGCCGGGCAACCACCCCGCCGCCCCGCAGCGTGGTGAGCACGAACTTCCCCAGCCGGCTGGCGGGCACAGCAGCAAGACGATGTCAGACCCAGACGTCGTCCTCCAGATCCCGCAGGCCAAGGTCGAACAGATCTACGTCGAGGTCGACGACCTGGACGCCTCCGTCTCACTGCGAGCCCGACTGGGTAGCCTGCTCCAACTCGACGTGGGCGTTCAGGCGCAGCTCGGCACGGTGAAGATCGATATCAAGGGCGTTGAGGCCGAGGCGATGCTCGAGGTCCGGCTCGAAGAGCTCCGCGGCATTCTCGACAGCGCCCTGCGCACCATCGAACGCAACCCTCAGATCATCGAGTCGCTGGTCAAGACGGTGGACACCGCCGTGAACCAGGTCGGGCAGACAGCTCAACAGGCGCTCGGGCCGCAGGGGCCGCTAGCGCGGACGCTCGACCACGTCGGGCAGACGGCACAGGAGGCTCTGGGGCCCAATGGGCCGCTGTCGCAGACGCTGCAGCAGACCACCCAGCAGGTCGGCCAACAACTCGGACAGACCACCCAGCAACTGGCTCAGAACAGCGGGGCGGCGGCTGGCGGCGGTGGGGGTCTGGGCGGCGTGCTGGGCGGATCTCCGGCCCGAACGGCGTGGCAAAGAATGAAGAAGGGCGTCAACAACAGCCAGCCACTGAGGCAGGTCACGGCACGGCTGGTAGGACCGCAGGGGCAACAGCCGCAGAGCTGATTGCGGCAGGCGTGCCGCAGCGGCTCCAGCAGCCACTTGTACCGGCCGCGGGCTACCCGACGGACCAGCACGCCGGAGATCAGGTCCACGACCACCGCCCTCGCCAGCGCGGCTACCACGATCAACGCGGTATGCAGGCGGTGCCGGGCGGCAGGATCGCCATCGGGTGCCCGTGCCGGCGAGGGCGTCCGCGCAGTGCTGCACCATGCCGTCGCCGCCAAACGAAGATCAACTCGCCCCCTTCTTCAGCGCCTTGCGGACCTTCTTCGGGGCCTTGCGGCTCTTCGGCACCGCCTACCAGATGGGGTCTTCGACGCCCGCGCCGGCCAGCTCCGCCCACAGCTTGTCGAGGCCGCCGCTGAGGGTCTTCCGGTGGTGGGCGACGACGGCGACCATGCCCACCCGGGCGACGGCCACCCGCTCGGGGCCCACCCCAGTGCTCGTGCTCATGGCCGCCGGTGTCACCCGGCCGATCAGATCCGTACGCGTCGGCTGCCTCTCACCGCGGTGCCGGCGCCTATGAGTGCCACCCGGAAGGGGTGTTCTTGACAGGAAAAACTCGGTGTCCTCCCGGTGTGCATAGGGTCAGGCGGTAACCCGTCCTCTGTACGTCATGACGTGGGCGAGGAGCGCAGCGGGATGACGCTCGAGACCACGGCGGTCGCCGCCTGATGCGCGCGGCGTTGATCATGCTGGCCACGCTGGCGGTGGTCGTGCTGCTGGACATCGGCACACGCAGGCTCGTCCGTCGCGTCGACCACGGTCGCTACCGATGGGTCCTGGGACCACTGCGGAAGGCCTGCCGCCGTCCGACGGCCGCCGTGCTGCTCCTCACCGGGCTGTACCTCGCACTACCGCCGAGGCCGGCCGGATGGCTCGGCGACGTCCGACACGCCATCGGGCTGTTGCTCATCGGCAGCGTCGCCTGGCTGGTGATTAAGGCGTTGCACGTCGCCGAGGGCGTCACCTTCAGCCGGCTGCCGCCGGAGGTGGTCGCGGACCGCCGGATCCGGCGGGCCCGAACCCAGATCCGCCCCGTCCGACGCTTCACCGCGGTAGTGGTCACGATCGTGACCATCGGCCTGATCATCACCACCTTCCCACCCATCCGCGCGTTCGGGATCTCCGTCCTGGGCTCGGCCGGCGTCGTCGGCGCGCTCATCGGCCTGTCCGCCCGGACCGCGCTGGGCAACGCGTTCGCCGGTATTCAGGTCGCCTTCTCGGACGGTCTGCACGTCGGCGACGTGGTGGTCATCGAGGGCGAGTGGGGCCGGGTCGAAGAGGTCAAGCTAACCAACGTGGTCGTCCGGCTGTGGGACGACCGGGTGCTCATCCTGCCGACGATGTACTTCACCGAGCGCCCGTTTCAGAACTGGTCCCGGCACGAGGAGCGGGTGGTCGGCAAGGTCCAGATCCACGTGGACCACACTGCCGACCTGGAGGACCTGCGTACGGAGACCCGACGGCTCGTCGAGTCCTCACCGCTGTGGGACCGGAGCCAGTGGGTACTGCAGATGGTCGACGCCACCGCATCGAGCGTCGTGATCGAGGTGCAGGCCGCCGCCGCCGACGGGCCCAGCGCCTGGGACCTCCGCTGCGACCTCCGCGAGGGCCTGATCCGCTACATCCGCGACGACCACCCGCAGTGGCTCCCCCGCACCCGCAGCGAGTACAAACCCTGACCTCCCCGCAAACCAGGTCCAGCTCGGTGCGGGCCCGGCGGCCCACAAAAGCCGCCTTGACGGGCGAAAGGTGCGTAGCGTTCAGGTGGGCCTGCGCCGAGAGCATCCAGATTGTCTGGACGTGAGCGATAGTGGTGCGCTACCGGATGAGGCAGAACGGGTGGCCGGCTGGGTCGGCGAAGACCCTGAAGCGTTCACCGTCGGCGCTCAGCCGACGGCCGCCCAACTCCAGCGCCCGGGCCTCGCCTGCGTCGAGGTCGTCGACGAGGAGGTCGAGATGGGCTTGCTGTGGGTACGCCGGATCCGGCCAGCGGGGCGGGTTGTAGGCGCTGATTTGCTGGAATATCAGGCTCTTGCCGCCACCGGCGATGAGCGCGCCCTCGGGACCGTCGTAGGTGATCTGCATACCGGCGAGGTTGGCGTAAAAACGGGCCAGTGCTGATGCGTCCGGGGCGTCGATCGTCACCGCGAACAGCCTCATCGCCGAGCCGACACCCTCCGCCTGGCAGAGGTCGAATGGATGACCGGCCGGGTCGACCAGTGTGATCCAGGTAGGGCCGTCGGCCAGCCGGACGGCACCGAGGGCGACTGCTCGCTCGGCCTCCGCCTGGGGATCGTCGGTCTGCAGATCCAGGTGGAACTGCTGCGGGTGCTTCTGCCCGGGCCACCGCGGCCCGACATGGTCGGGCGCGCGCTGAAACTCGATCTCCTGACCGTCCGACGTCCGGACGCCGAACCGATCAGAGTCCTGACGGACGACGTCCCAGCCGGCCAACTCGGCATAGAACGAGCCGACCTTGTCAATGTCGGCCGCATCGAAGATGGCCAGGTCCAGGCGAGCTGTCACGGTCATGACCACATCCTGTCCCAGCCCACCGACACGAACCCCCGCTACGACACGACGAGCGCAGAAGCGCCACCGCGACCTGCACGGACGCACCTCGCTCGATCGGGTACACGCTCATGCCGCGAGGCGCGCGGTCTTGCTGAGCTGCCACGAAGCGTTCGCGCCTAGGGTGACCGTAGGTGTCAGGTCGAGCGGTCGGCTCGTGGAGCTGGGGGCAACGGACTGGTGCGGGGCCAAGGGGACGAGGCGATAGGACTGGCACGCTCCCCGGCCACGAGCGCAAGGAGCCACCGCTCCTGATCTCCGATCGATGCATCGGGCCGCCACGACCGAGGAGTCGGACGCTCCGCCGTTGGGTTCGAGTCGTCTCGGAGGCCAGCATCTCGAAGTCGGGCTTGACCTGGAGTGTTGGGTCTGGGTGTGTGTCGGGATCGACACGAACTGACAGCCATCACGGGTTGCGTCTTGTCGGCGCCATTCCGCTCGGCCGACAACAACCTACGGAGATTGGGTTGCCCCGGGCTCTCAAGCCCGGGGCAATCGGGCACTGCGGTGCAACGGGTGGGCGTGTAACACGCCCACCCGGGCAGGCCGCTCAGCCCAGCACCCGATGCGGGTTCGCGCGCAGCGCGGCGACCAGCGGCTTCGGCGCGGTGCCCGGGGATCCCGCCGGGTACGGCGGCCGGGGGTCGTACTCGATGCCGAGCTGGATCGCCTGGGCGACGGCGTCGCCGGCGATCCGGCCGGCCAGCGTCAGGGCCATGTCGACGCCGGCCGACACGCCGGCGGCCGTGACGTACTTGCCGTCCACGACCACCCGCTCCTCGGCCGGCACCGCCCCGAACGCGGGCAGCTGGTCCAGGGCCAGCCAGTGCGAGGTGGCCTGGCGGCCGTCCAGCAGCCCCGCCGCGGCGAGCAGCAGCGAGCCGGTGCAGATCGAGGTGGTCCAGGTGGTGGTGGCGTCGACGGCGCGCAGCCAGTCGAGCAGCCGGGCGTCGGTCATCCGGGCGATCTGCCCAGGCCCGCCGGGGACCACGAGCACGTCCGGGCTGGTCACCTCGTCCAGGGTGGCGGTGGCCGTGAGGGCGAGGGTGCCCACGTCGGTGGTGACCGGGCCGGGCCGGTCGGCGACGAAGACGGTACGGGCGCCGGGGAGCCGGCCGAGCACCTCGTACGGGCCGACGGCGTCGAGAGCGGTGAACCGGTCGAAGAGGAGGACTGCGATCTGCATGGCTGTTCCTTTCAGGGTGTGGGCTGGTCAGCGGGCGTCGACGGTGAACGGCACGGTGACCACATGGCCGTCGGCGAGGCGGAACTGGCCCCAGAGCCGGTAGCGGCCCGGGCGGGGGAAGTCGACGTGCAGGTCCAGGTCAGGTCCGTAGGTCTGACCGGGCAGGGCGAAGACGGGCCGGCCGTCGGCGTCGGTGGTCTCGGCGTGCTCGTGGGCGAAGCTGTCGCCCGCCTCCGACATGACGACCACGTGCCCCGCGGCGGCCAGGTAGGGCCGTAGCCGGGTCAGCGGCCGGCCGGTGGCCGCGTCGGCGAAGCGGTAGGTGAAGCTGCTGCCGCCGACCTTGGCGGTCCCGTCCAGGGTCACCCGCACGTCGTCGACGACCTGCTGCCGCCCGGACACCTCCGGCCGCTGGTGGATGACCTCCGCGGGGTCGCCGACCACCACGTCGTGCCGTTGCAGCACGTCGGTCAGCTGGCCCTTGCGCCGGAACTCGGTGTGCACGATGTACCGGCCGGGGGTGGGGAAGGTGAGCGTCACGTCGAATTCGCCGGGCCGGCCCGCTGGCTGCGGGTGGACATGGGCGAAGCTGGCCAGGTCGTCGCGCACGGCGATCAGGTGCATCCAGGCCTCGTGGCTGCGTCCCACGTCCCGGACCGGATGGCCGCTCTCCGCGTCGGTGATCCGGACCCGGACCGCGGCGGGCCGGCCGGGCGCGACGTCGGCGGGCAGCCGGACGTCGACCCGGACGCCGGCGTCCTCGGCGTGCACCGGCTCGGTCTCGGCGGTCATCATGGTGCTCATCGCCGGCCGCATCGGCATGCCGGTGTCCTGCGTCCAGGCCAGCACCCCGTTCATTCCCCGCGCGGCGGCGTCGGTGCGGCTGAGCGCGGTGAAGCCGGCGCCCACGGCGAGCGCGAGCGCGGCGACTCCGGTCAGGTACGCCCACTCGCCGAGCCGGGCACCCAGGCGGGGCCGCAGCGCGGCCGCCGTCTCCGGGCGGCGGAAGCGGCGCAGCCGCAGCGCGTTGGTGACCACGCTGACCGAACTCATGGCCATCGCGGCGGCGGCGAGCGACGGGTCGAGCAGGATGCCCCAGGTCGGGTGGAGCACGCCGGCGGCCACCGGGATGAGCAGGGCGTTGTAGCCGAACGCCCAGCCGAGGCCCTGCTTGATCGTGGTGGCCGTACGCCGGGACAGCGCGATCGCCGAGACGATGCCGCGCAGGTCCCCGCCGACCAGGGTGATGTCGGAGGCGGCGATCGCCACGTCGGTGCCGGTGCCGATGGCGATGCCCAGGTCGGCGCGGGCCAGCGCCGGAGCGTCGTTAATGCCGTCGCCGACCATCGCCACGACCGCGCCCCGTTCCTGCAGGGCGGCGACCCGGGCGGCCTTCTCCTCGGGCCGTACGTCGGCGATCACGTGGTCGATGCCGACCTCGCGGGCGACCACCTCGGCGGTGACCCGGTTGTCGCCGGTCAGCATCCACACCTCCAGGCCCAGGGCCTGCAACTGCGCCACCGCCTCGACGGACTCGGGCCGCAGGGTGTCGGCGATCCCGGCGACGCCGGCGAGCCGGCCGTCGAGGGCGACGTGGACGGGGGTGCCGCCGGCGGCGGCGACGGCAGTGACCTGGCTCGACAGGGCGGCCACGTCGATGCCGTGGCGACGCATCAGGGCGGCATTGCCGATGAGCAGGTCGTGGCCCTCGACCCGCGCCTCGACGCCGTGCCCGGGCACCGCCGTGAAGGTGTCCGCCGCCGGCACGGTCAGGTCGCGGGCGCGGGCGTGCCGGACGATCGCCTCACCGAGCGGGTGCTCCGAGCCGGTCTCGGCCGCTGCGGCGTAGGCCAGGAGCTGGTCGGCGTCGACACCGTCGACGGTGTGCACCGCGGTGACGTCGGGACGGCCGCGGGTCAGGGTGCCGGTCTTGTCCAGGACCACCGTGGTGATCCGCCGGGCCTGCTCCAGCGCCTCTCCCCCGGAGATGAGGATACCCAGCTCGGCGGCCTTGCCGGTGCCGACCATGATCGCGGTCGGGGTGGCCAGGCCGAGCGCGCAGGGGCAGGCGATGATGAGCACCGCGATGGCGGCGCCGATGCCGAGGGTCAGCCGCCCGTCGGCGGGGCCGGCGATCGCCCAGACGGCGAAGGTGAGCAACGCCAGCCCGAGCACCGCCGGGACGAACCAGGCGGAGACGGTGTCGACCAGCCGCTGCATCGGCGCCTTGCCGCCCTGCGCCTCGCGGACCAGGCGGACGATCTGGGCGAGGGTGGTGTCCTGGCCGACCGCGGTGGCCCGGAACACCAGGGCGCCGGTCCGGTTGACGGTCGAGCCGATGACCGGGTCCCCGGCGGTCTTCGACACCGGCATGCTCTCGCCGGTCAGCATGCTCTCGTCGACGGTGGAGGCGCCCTCGGTGACGGTGCCGTCCACCGGCACCTTCTCGCCGGGTCGCACCCGCACCAGGTCGCCCACGACGACCGAATCGACGGGCACCTCGATCTCGACACCGTCGCGCAGCACCTGGGCGGTCCGCGGGCGCAGCCCGAGCAGTGCCCCGATCGCGGCGCCGGTCTGCCTGCGCGCCCGGGCCTCCATCCACCGCCCGGTCAGCACCAGTGCGATGACCACCACGGATATCTCGAAGTAGACGTGCAGAGGCAGGCCGAGCCGTTCGGCGGTCGCCGGCCATAGGGTGACGAAGGCGCTGTAGGCGTATGCGACCGTGGTGCCCAGGGCGACCAGGGTGTGCATGTTGACGCCGCCGTGCCGGGCCGCGGCCCACGCCGCTCGGTAGAAGGGCCGGCCCGCCCCGAACTGCACCACGGTCGCGACGACCAGCAGCGCCGGCATCAGCCAGTCCATCGCGTCGACGGACAGCGGCAGGTACATCAGCACCATCATGGACAGCCCGGTGGCCAGGGTGAGCTGCCAGATCCGCTTCAGCCGGGTGACCTCCCGGTCCCCCGCCCGGCTCAGCTCGGCGTCATCCGCGCTCCCGGCGGCCGGTGGCCGGGACTCGTCGGCCTGGACCGTGGCCGTGTAACCAGCCCGCTCCACCGCCGCGATCAGCGCCGGCGGGGTCGCCCGGGCGGAGTCGTAGACCACGGTGGCCGTCTCGGCCGCCAGGTTGACCTCAGCCCGCTCGACGCCCTCGACCCGGCTCATCGCCCGCTCCACCCGCCGGACACAGGACGCACAGGTCATCCCGCCGATGTCCAGCGTGCCGGAGACGATCGTCGGTGTCGTCATCGCACTGCTCCTCTCGTACCGGGCGTCGCAGGCGCCCTCGCTGGTCCGGCGGCATTCGCCGGCCGGTGACGCCACGCTCCCGGCCGCCGCTGTCCGCCCGCTGTCCGCGACCCGTTCGCCCGTCCTGGCGTAGGCGACAGGGCGCGGACAGCGCTGCCCGGCACGGTTTGATCCGCCGGCCGCCACGAGGGCGGCCCGCAGGACGAAGGAGTGAACCGTGAGCCAGCTCGTGCTCTCCGTGCCGAACATCCGCTGTGGCCGCTGCGTCGAGGCGATCCGGGAGGAGGTCCGCCTGGTCGCCGGTGTCCGCGCCGTGGCGGTGGACCTCGCCAGCCGCACCGTCCGGGTCGACGGCGACGCCGAACGGGCCGCGGTGGTGGCCGCCATCGGCGAAGCCGGCCACCAGGTCGCCTGACCAGTACGAGGGGAGACGGACCGATGGACCTGGACACCGTGGTCGTCGGCGGCGGCCAGGCCGGGCTGGCGCTCGGCCACCACCTGCGCCGCGCCGGCGTGCCCTTCGCGATCCTCGACGCGCACGACCGCGTCGGCGACGCCTGGCGGCACCGGTGGGACTCGCTGACCCTGTTCACCCCGCGCCGGTTCTCCGCCCTGCCGGGCCTGCCGTTCCCCGGCGATCCGGACGGGCACCCCGGCAAGGACGAGGTCGCCGACTACCTCGCCCGGTACGCCGCGCACTTCGACCTGCCGGTCCGGCTCGGCTGCCGGGTCACCTCGGTCCGCCCCTGCACGGCGGGCGGCTTCACGGTCGACACCTCGACGGGAACCGTGCGCGCCCGGCGGGTGGTGGTCGCCGCCGGGGCGTTCCACACGCCCCGGATCCCCGACGTGGCGCGGAAGCTCGCACCGCGGGTCGCCCAGCTGCACAGCAGCCGGTACCGCCGGCCCGGCCACGTGCCCGGGCAGGACGTGCTGGTGGTCGGCGGCGGGAACACCGGGGTGCAGATCGCCGCCGAACTCGCCGACGACGGCCGCCGGGTGGTGCTCGCCGCACCGACCCTCGGTCCCGTGCTGCCGCAGCGCTGGCTGGGCCGGGACATCTTCTGGTGGTTCTCCCGGCTGGGAACCATGCGGCTGGGCCCGGAGAGCGTCCTGGGCCGCCGGATCGCCGCCCAGAACCCCGTCATCGGCACCGACGTGGCCGGGTTGCTGCGCCGGGTGGACCGGGTCGGTCGGGTGGTGGACGCCGACGGGGACAACCTCAGGTTCGCCGACGGCGGACAGCGGCGGGTGGACGCGGTGATCTGGGCCACCGGCTTCCGCCCGCACTACCCCTGGTTGCAGGTGCCGGTGCTGGACCCGTCCGGCGCCCCCGTCCAGCGGGAAGGCGTGACGGACTGGCCGGGCCTGTACTTCCTCGGCCTGCCCTGGCAACGCGCCCGGGGCTCGGCGGTGCTCGGCTGGGTCGGCCGGGACGCCGAGGTGCTCGCCGCCCGGCTGGCCGAGGACCGGCGGCCGGCGCCGGCCCGACCGGTGGTCCCGGCCTGATCGCGGCAGCTCACCGCCGCTCGGATGATCGTTTCGAGGGCGGTCGGGACGTACCATGGGCCCGCCCGGGCAGCCGCCCGGCGACCGGAGCGGGCCCTGCGGCGTCCGCCGCGGCGGACGGGAGTGCGATGAGCGGGGACAGCGAGCCCACGGTGAGCTTCGGGGTGCTCGGCGCCGTCGAGCTCCAGGTGGCCGGCCGTCCCGCCACGCCACTCGCACCGGCGGTCCGCGCGCTGCTGGCTCGGCTGGTCCTCGCCGCGGGCCGGGTGGTCTCCGCGGACGCGCTGACCGACGCGCTGTGGGGCGAGCGGCCTCCGGCCGACGCCACGAACGCGTTGCAGCTGCGGGTGTCCAAGCTGCGCCGCGCCCTGGTGGCCGCCGGGGCGGGCGGCGACCTGTTGGTCACCCGCGCCCCCGGCTACCGGCTCGCGGTGGCCGTGGACGCGGTGGACGCGTACCGCTTCGAACGGCTGCTGGAAACGGCGCGCAGCGCGACCACCGGCGACGGACCGGCCGCGGCGCTGGCCCGCTTCGACGAGGCGCTGCGGTTGTGGCGGGGACCGGCCCTGGCCGACGTCGGTGACGCCGACTGGGCGCTCGCGGAGGCGGCCCGCCTGGAAGAGCTGCGGCTCGGCGCGGTGGAGGACCGGCTGGAACTGCTGCTGGAGGTGGGCCGGCAGGCCGAGGCGGTGGCTGACCTCGAACGGCTGGTCGCCACCCACCCGCTGCGCGAGCGGCTGCACCGGCTGCTGATGCTGGCGCTCTACCGGGGCGGGCGGCAGGCGGAGGCGATCACCGCGTACCACGCGCTGCGGCACCGCCTCGCAGACGAGCTGGGTATCGACCCGGCACCCGAACTCCAGGCGCTCGCCGAGGCGATCCTGCGCCAGCAGGTGCCCGCCCCGGCACCCGCCGCCCCACCCGTGGCCGAGCCGGCCGCCCCGCCCGCCGTGCCGCCCGCCCGGACGGCGGCGGCGGCGCCGGTCCCCGTCCCCCGGGCGCCGCAACGCGGCGACCTGCCCCGCCGGCTCGCCTCCGTCATCGGCCGCCAGGACGACGTGCAGCGGGTGCTCGACCGGCTCCGCCAGAAGCGGGTGGTGACGCTGACGGGACCGGGCGGCGTCGGCAAGACCACCCTCGCCCTGGAGGTGGCACGCCGCGCCGACGACACCCTCGCCGATCGGGTGCACCTGGTCCGCCTGGCCGCCCTGCCGACCGGGACGGACCTGCCCGAGGCGGTCGCCGGTCAGCTCGGCGTGCCCGCCGGCGGGCCGGGAGCGGCCGCGACCGCCGCGCTGGTGGCCTGGCTCGGCGCCGACCGTACCCTGCTCGTGGTCGACAACTGCGAGCACGTCATCGACGAGGCCGCCGAACTGGTCGAGCAGGTCGTCGCGGCCTGCCCGGCGGTGACCGTGCTGACCACCAGCCGCGAGGCGCTGGCCGTACCCGGCGAGACCCAGCTCGCGGTGGCGCCGCTCGGCGTACCCGACGGTCCGGCTGATCTCGCGCGACTCGGCGACAGCCCGGCGGTGGCCCTGTTCGTCGATCGCGCGCGGGCGGTGCGCCCCGGGTTCGTCCTCGACGAGACGACGGCGCCGGTGGTCGCGGACATCTGCCGGCAGCTCGACGGCATGCCGCTGGCCATCGAGCTGGCCGCCGCACGGGTGAAGGCGCTGCCGCCGGGCGAGATCGCGGCCCGGCTGCACGACCGGTTCGCGCTGCTCACGGCGGGCGCGCGGACCAGCGAGGCGCGGCACCGCACGCTGCGGGCCACCCTCGACTGGAGCCACGACCTGCTGTCCGAGGCCGAGCGGCGGCTGCTGCGCCGGCTGGCGGTGTTCCGCGGCGGCTGGGACCTGGCCGCCGCCGAGCAGATCTGCGCGTTCGACGGCCTGGCTGCCGACGAGGTTTTGGACCTGCTCTTCCGCCTGGTCGACCGGTCGCTCGTGGTGCCGGAGCCGACGACCGGGCGGTTCCGGCTGTTGGTCACCATCCGGGAGTACGCCGCCGCCCGGCTCGCCGAGGCGGGCGAGACGGAGGCGGCCCGCGACCGGCACCTGACCCACTTCATTGAGCAGGCCGAGCGGTACGGACCGCACGCACGGTCCGACGCCGACGCCTGGGCGCGGTTGACCGAGGAGCACGACAACTTCCGCGCCGCGATCGACCGCTGCCTGGACCGGCACGACGGGGTCGACGCCGGCCTGCGGCTGGCGGACGCCCTGTTCCTGTTCTGGAACTACGGCCCCCGGTACGAGGGGGTCCGCGCCCTGACCGCGCTGCTCGCCGCCGGCATCCCGACGCCGGCCGCCCGGGCCGCCGCCCTGCAGCGGATCGGCCTGCTCGGCGTCTACTACCCCACCGCCCAGACCCGGGCCGCGGCCCGGGACAGTGTGCTGGCGTTCGAGCGCCTGGGCGACCCGGTCAACACCGCCACCTCGCGGCTGGTCGTCGCGTGGGAGGGCCAGTACGACGGCGACCCGGACCGGTACCGGGCGATGGTCGCCAAGGCGGTCCGCGAGCGGGGCGACACCGACGACCCCTGGTGGCACGGGACGGTCCACTACGTCGAAGCGCTGCTGGATCTGCGGACCGGCGCCTTCGAACGGTCCGCCGAGCAGTGGGCCCACAGCCTGGAGTGGACGCGGAAGGCGGGGGACCTGCTGCTGCCCGCCGGGATCCTGGCGCACCTGGGCATCGCGCTGCGTGAGGCCGGCCGACCCGACGAGGCGATCGCCACGCTGGAGGAGGCGGCGGCCGAGGCACGGCGCAACCCCTCACCCCACGCGACGGCGTTCACCCTCGTGCAGCTCGCGCACACCCGGCTGGACCGGGGCGAGGTCGACGGGGTGACGGCGATGCTCGCCGAGGCCGACGACACCGCCCGCCGCAGCGGCAACCCGCGCTGCCAGGCCTGGTCGGCCTGGGGCCGGGCCCGGATCCGGTACGCGGACGGCGACGCCGCCGGCGCGGCGGACGAGTGCCGCCGCGCCCTGGACCTGCTCCAGGAGCGGGAGTTCCCGTGGGCGCGGCGCCGGCTCTGGTGCCTGGCGGCCGACGCGGCGTCGGCCGCGGGGCGGCCGCAGGAGGCGGACGCGGCCCGGCGGGCCGCCGAGGACCTGACGGCGGACCGCTAACCGGAGCAGTCCGGTCCGGCGCGGCACACCGTCAGTCCGGCCCGGCGCAGGGCGGCCGGATCCACCTCCCCGCCCACTCGCAGCGTGCCGGCGTTCACGTCGAACTCCAGCGACACCACCCCGGGCAGGTCACTCACCCGCCCGCTGACCGCGCGGACGCACCGTCGGCATATGCCGGCCGGCAGCCGCACGGTGGTCACCGGCGTTGACGCCCCGGGCTGGTTCCGTTCCACCATGCCGCCAGTCTGGGCGGGGCCGCTGTCCATTCGCTGTCCGCCGCCAGCCCGTCGACAGCCAGCGTCCGGACAGCGCGACCGGCGACTCTCCTCGTGTCACCCGAACCGCACCGAGGAGTTGCCATGAACCATCTGCTCACCGCCGAGCTGGTCCACCTGGAGCGCGCCGAGCTGGTCCGCCGGCTGCGCCGGGACCGGCACGCCGCCACCGTTCGCGCGACCCGCAGCCCGCTGCGCCGCCGAACCGCCCGCTGAAGCCCCCGACGCACCAGCCAGGAGATCCCCGATGACCACGAGCACCGCTCCCGCCCCCGCCACCACCGTCGCCGTGCAGGCCCGGGACGTCGTCCGCACCTACGGCCGTGGCGACGCCGCCGTCCGCGCCCTGGACGGCGCCACGGTGTCCATCCCGGGCGGACGTTTCACCGCGATCATGGGCCCGTCCGGCTCCGGCAAGTCGACGCTCATGCACGCGCTGGCCGGCCTCGACACCGTCGACGCTGGGCAGGTCCTGCTCGGCGGGACGGACCTCGGCCAGCTGACCGAGCGGCAGCGCACCCTGCTGCGCCGCGACCGGATCGGCTTCGTGTTCCAGGCCTTCAACCTGGTGCCGACCCTGACCGCCCGGGAGAACATCGTCCTGCCGCTCACCCTGGCCGGCCGCCGGCCCGACCCCGAGCGCCTGGCCCACCTGGTCGCCACCCTCGGCCTGGCCGACCGGTTACGGCACCGGCCCGGGGAACTATCCGGCGGCCAGCAACAGCGGGTCGCGGTGGCCCGCGCCCTGGTCACCGGCCCGGAGATCGTCTTCGCCGACGAGCCGACCGGAAACCTCGACTCGCAGGCGGCCGAGGCGCTGCTCGGCTTCCTGCGACAGGCCGTGGACGAACTCGGGCAGACCATCGTGATGGTCACCCACGACCCGCACGCCGCCGCGTACGCCGACCGGGTGGTGTTCCTCGCCGACGGTCGGATCGACGGCGAACTCGACGCGCCGACCGTTCCGGCCATCCTGTCCCGCATGGCGCGCCTGGGCGCGCCCGCCGCCACCGGGGGGAACTGACATGTGGCGCCTGACCCTGCGTACCACCCTCGCCCGCCGGACCCGGCTGGCGCTGACCCTGCTCGCGGTCGTCCTCGGCGTCACCTTCGCCACCGGCGGCCTGATCCTCACCGACACGTCCGGCCGGCTGCTGGACGACCAGTTCCGCACCGCGACCGCCGGCGTCGACCTGACCGTGCGCGACGCGGTCGCCTTCGACTCCGCGATGGGCGTGGAGGTCGCCCGGGATCCGCTGCCGGCCGGCCTGCCGGAACGGATCGGCGCGGTGCCCGGCGTGGCCGCCGCCCGGCCACAGGTCCGGGGCCAGGGCCTGCTGGAGGTGGACGGCGCGGCGGTCGTGCCGAGCGGTGCCTCCGTGCTGTCCTCCTGGGTGCCGGCGCCGGTCGGCGCGTTCACCGTTCGAAGCGGCCGGCCGCCGGCCGCCGACGACGAGGTGGTGATCGACGAGGCCACCGCCCGCGGCCACCACATCGGGCTCGGCGACACCGTGACGGTCCGGGCGACCGACACCGCGCGGTTGCGAGTGGTCGGACTCGTCGGGTTCGGCGCCCGCGACGGCCTGCCGAACAGCACGGTCGCCCTGGTCACCCTCCCGTCGGCGCAGCGCCTCCTCCGGCTCGGCTCCGCCGTCTCCGAGGTGGCGGTGGTCGCGGCACCCGACGTCGCCCCGGAGGAACTGCGGGACCGCGTCAGCGCCACCGTCGGCCCCGGCTACGAGGTCTCCCCGAGCCGTGACATCGCGGCGGCCGGGGCGGCCGCCGCCCGGGACCAGCTCAGCTGGCTGCAACTGGTGCTGCTCGCCCTGGCGGCGGCGGCCCTGCTGGTCGGCGCGTTCCTGATCGCGAACACGTTCTCCATCGTCATCACCCAGCGCACCCGGGAACTCGCCCTGCTGCGGGCCGCCGGGGCGACCGGCGGGCAGGTGCTGCGCTCCGTCCTCGGTGAGGCGCTGGTGATCGGGCTCGCCGCCTCGACCGTGGGGCTCGGCCTCGGCGTCGCCGCCGCCACCGGCATTCGGAACCTGGCCGGGGCGTTCGGCGTACCGCTGCCGGAGGGCGGGCTGGTGCTGAACGTCCGTACCGTCCTGGTGGCCTTCGCCGTGGGCGTGCTCGTCACGGTCGGCTCGGCGGTCGGCCCGGCTCGGCGGGCCGCGGCGGTGGCGCCGGTCGCGGCGCTGCGGGAGGCGGCCGCCGCCCGCACCGGACGGCTCCGGGTGGTCTCGGGTGCGCTGGCCGCCGCGGCCGGCCTGGCCGCGACCGCCGCGGTGCTCGCCGCCGACGCGCCGGTCCCGCTGCTCGGCGTGGCCGCGCTGGGCGCCGTCGGCGGGCTCGCGCTGCTCGGCCCCGCGATCACCCCGACCCTGGTACGCCTCGTCGGCCGGCCGCTGGCCGCCGCCGGCGTGACCGGCCGCCTGGCCACCGCGTCGGCGGCCCGCACCCCGCGGCGTACCGCGGCGACCGCCCTGGCGCTGGCGCTGGGCCTCGCGTTGATCAGCTTCATGGCCGTCCTCGGCACGTCGGTCAAGAGCTCGGTCCGCCAGTCGTACGCCGAGGTGATCACCGCCGATCACGTCGTGGAGAGCGCCCGCAACGAGATGCTCGGTGGCCTCTCCCCCACCGTGTACGACCGGGTGAGCCGGCTGCGTGAGGTGGCGGTCGCGTCCCGGCTGCGCTACGGCCACTGGCGCGACGGGGACGCCACCCAGGCCCTCACCGCCGTGGACCCGTCGACGCTGCCCCGGGTGACGTCGCTGCACTTCACCGCCGGCAACCTGGCGGCCCTGGACGGCGGGGGCATCGTGCTGGCCGAGCACGTGGCCCGGGACCGGGGCCTGGCCGTCGGGGACGAGTTGCCCATGACGTTCTCCCGCACCGGCGCCCGCCGCCTTCCGGTGGTCGGCCTGCTAAGGGACGGGGATGCTCGGGCGCTGTCCACCGACTACCTCATCTCGCTGGACACGTTCGCCCGGCTCTACAGCGAGGAGATGGACGCGAGCGTGCTGATCCGCACCGCCGAGGGGACCGACCGGGCGGCCGCCGAGCGGGCCATCAGGGCGGCGCTGTCCGAGACCCCGACCGCGCAACTGCGCGACCAGGCCGCCGCGGTGGCCGGCCGAACCCAGATGATCGACCAGGTGCTCGGCCTGGTGACGGTGCTGCTGATGCTGGCCGTGCTGATCGCACTGCTCGGCATCACCAACACCCTGGCCCTCTCGATCACCGAGCGGACCGCGGAGATCGGGCTGCTGCGGGCGGTCGGAATGACCCGCCGGCAACTGCGCTGGATGATCCGGGGCGAGGCTGTCCTCGTTGCCGCGCTGGCGAGCGTCCTCGGGATCGCGTTGGGCGGCGGCTTCGCCGCCGCCACGGTCCGAGCGCTGGGCCGGGACGCTCCGACAGTGCTCGCGGTGCCGGCCGGCCGGCTGCTCCTGGTGCTGGCCGTCGCCCTCGCCGCCGGTCTCCTCGCCGGGCTGCTGCCCGCCCGGCGAGCCGCCCGGCTGGACGTCCTCACCGCCGTCGGCACCCCGTGACTCCCCCGGGCGGCACCGGCCTCGTCCGGTGCCGCCCGGCCACCACCTTCGAAAGAGAGCACCATGAACGACACCATCACCATCCGCCGGGCCGGCCCGAACGACGCGACGACCGTGGACACGCTGGTCCGGGAGATCGCCGCCCACGAGGGAGACAGCGCCCACGTCATCGTGACCACCGCCGGGTGGCGCAGCCTGCTCGCACGAGCTGACGTCACCGTCCTGCTGGCCGAGCGGGCCGGCGAGCCGCTGGGCTACGTGTCGGCGCAGCGCCGGTTGCACCTGTGGACCGGCGCGGACATCCTCGCCCTGGACGACCTGTACGTCCGCGCGCAGGCCCGCGACGGCGGGGTGGGGCGAAGGCTGATGACGGCGCTCGCCCACTGCGCCGCCGTCGACCGCCTCGCCATCCGGTGGGAGGTAAAGCCGGAGAACGCCGCGGCGCAACGGTTCTACCGCCGGCTCGGCGCGCGGCTCTTCACCAAGGTGATCGTCGGCTGGCGTCCGGATGACTATCTCCCGCTGCTCTCGTTAGGAGACACCGAGGCATCTGGCGTCAGGCCGGGCGCCACCGAGCGCGCACAGTGGTGTGGCGGCCGTGGCGGGATCGCGTTCCAGCAACGCCTCCAGCCGTAGCTTGGCGCTGTTGGTCGCCGCGTTGGTGGCGACTGCCGGGCCGGCCCTCCTCGCGCTCGTTGCGACCAATTGCGGCTGGTACGCACCGCGGTCGTTTTCCTGGTGCTGACCGTCGTGATCGCCGTGCCCGCCGTCCCGTTCGCCGTGCTCGCCGGCCGGAACCTCGATCCGGCGCCGCCCGTGACGACGCCCGGCCCGCCGGGGCACTGCGTGGAACACAGCGGCGGGGACACCCGTTGCCCGGGCGGCTGAACGACTGGTTCCGTCGGACCGTCGTGCCATGAGTGGGCGCCGGTGGGCATGCTGCTGGCGGTGGCGGGGAACCAGCCGATCGTGTCCGCCGTGCACGAGCCGCGCCCCTACACGACGCTGTCCGGCATCCTGGTGCTGGCCGACGTCGCCGCGCTCAAAAGACCGAGGGCGGGCCGATCATCATCAACGGAAGCGCCACCCTGAACCGCAACCTGGCCGACGCCCGCCTGATCGACCGCTACCACCTGCTGGTCTTCCCAGTCCTGCTCGGCGCGGGCAAGCGGCTGTTCAGCGACACCGATCGGGACAAGCAGAACCTCAAGCTCATTGAAAGCGAGTCATACGCCAACGGAATCCAAAAGCTCATTTACGACGTCATCCGCTGAGCAGCCCGTCGGGGTCGGCCCTGTTCAGGGGCCGACCCCGAGGGACCCTCGGGGGGTTGGTCAGGCTGGTGGATCGTCCCGAAAGAGATGCTCTTTCAAACCTCGGCCGCGCCAGAGGGTCGCAACGAGTTCGGGACGAGGACGGCGCGGCTTGGGCACCCAGCCGTGTTGTCTGTTGTCGGGCGCGGGGCTATCCCAGTCGGCGATCAGCGCAAAAGGAACCGTGGCGCGATCAGGCCCTTCGTCACACGGCTCCCGGACGACCATCGCTGGGTAGAAGCGCGTCTCCTGAGCCACCCTCCAGTCATCCGTTCGGATGGCGACCACGGCGCCGCAGTCTTCGCAAGCCACACACGGGTTCCACCCCACCACTGACCAGCGGCCCGTGCGAACAAGGTTGTGGACGAAGCGTGTCCCGCGTACGTCGCCGGGTGAGAGCACGAAGGTGCCGACGACCTGATCACGGCCATACGCGGCCTCGCCGATCGCATAGGTGCCGGGCTCGAGGAGCGGCGGGTTCACGTGATGGCAATCCAGGAGCGACCAGTGCGGCCCCGCCGGCAGCCCCACCAACCGGACTGGGACGCTCAGCGTGTTCCCGCAGCTCGCACACCGAAAGCCCTCCACCGCGGCAGTGTGACATTCGGGCCAGGCGACGGCATCCGAGAATGCGAGGGACCAGGCGTTGGGGTGATGGACCAGCTCGAAGTGGTCGCCTTCCCGAATGCACTCCGGTGCTGAGTCACGCTGCGTATCGCGCGGCTCGCGGCGGGTGTGCGCACTGCTCGCGGACGCGCTGATCGGCGTGCCGACTGACCCCGGAGCTGAACTCCAACGTCCAAGGCTCAGAGGGGACGGGGGTGGGCGACTAGTCACCGACGAATGTCGCGCACATACTGCTGATAGAGCCGCCGCGCGGGATCCGGTGACACAGGGAGGCGCCCATACCAGCAGGCGCAGCGCTGCCGATCGCCGCCGGAGGGTATGCACCGTTGATCGTGGCTGGCGGATGAGGTGGGAACACCGCAGACCGGTCACCGTCGACTGATCGTCGGGTCCCGTCCGGCGCACCGGTATCGGTGCGAGCTACGTGGAGGTGGCCGTGTACCCAGCGGCGAAGGTTCGCACCGCTCTGGCGGCCGGGACGCTCGGCCTTGCGATGGTCGCCTGCCAGTCCTCGCGCGCCCCCGCGCCCCGGCCGTCCACCCCTGGTGCGACACGCTCAATCTGGTTCACGCCCAGTGGGTCGGGTGGCGGATGGGTGGCATCGCCGTCCGCATCGACCGCGCCGCCGTCCACGAGGGTCCAGCGGCCGCCGGCGCCGGTACCGTCCGTGCCCGCGCCGACCAGGTCGGCCGGCCTTACCAGGCGCCAACTGGCCGGGCAGCGGATCATCTACTCCTATCCCGGGTTGACACCACCGGCGGGCCTCTTGAGGATCATCCGCGCCGGTGAGGCCGCCGGGGTGATCTTCTTCGGGGAGAACATCGCCGACACCGCCCAGATCAGCAATGTGATCGCCCAGTTGCGACGAGCCCAGGCGCAAAGCCCGGTCCACGTACCGCTGCTGCTCATGGTGGACCAGGAGGGTGGCCTGATCCGGCGGTTGCCGGGGGCGCCCATGCGGTCGAAGAAGCAGATCGGCCAGTCCGCCGATCCGGTCACCGCAGCGGCCGCGGCGGGCACCGGTGCCGGCCGCACCCTTGCCGCAGTGGGCATGAACGTCAACCTCGCCCCGGTTCTCGACGTCTACTCCTCTGCGGGCAACTTCATCGACCAGTACCAGCGCTCCTACAGCGCGAACCCCGGCACCGTCGCGCCCCTGGGGCGGGCGTTCATCGCCGCCCAGCAGCGCACCGGCGTGGCCGCCACCGCCAAGCACTTCCCCGGACTGGGATGGGCGGCAACGGCCCAGAACACCGACACCGGGCCGGTCACCCTGTCCCAGTCGCTGGCCAGGTTGCGCGGCACCGACGAATTCCCGTACTCAGCCGCCGTCGCCAGCGGCGTCGACCTCGTCATGGTTTCCTGGGCCATCTACCCGGCGCTGGACCCGAACCGCCCAGCGGGCCTGTCGCCGACCGTGATCGGGCAAGAGTTGCGCGGCCGCATCGGGTTTACCGGGGTGACCATCACCGACGCCCTGGAAGCCGGTGCGCTGGCTCACTACGGCAGCACCGGTCAGCGCGCGGTCGCCGCCGCAGCCGCCGGCATGGACCTCATCCTGTGCTCCGCCCGTGACGTCAGCCAGGGCGAAGCCGCCACCACCGCCCTGGTCAACGCCCAGGCCGGGGGCCAGCTCGACTCCACCGGCTTCATCGCCGCGGCGGATCGGATCGCCGACCTACGGGCCCGTCTCCACTGAACGGCTAGTGCGCCACCTGGTTAGCTCGCCTCACCGCCCGGCGACCAACTCCTTCTGCCTCCGGATCACGTCGAGGCAGATCTCGCTGGCTGTCTGCTGTTCGAGTTTGATCCTGCAGCCGAGACCCCTTCCTTACCGTCGACCTCGCCCGACGCGACGACGGCACCTGGCGCGTCGTCGAACTCGGCGACGGCCAGGTCAGCGACCGGCCCAGCACCATCAGCCAGCCCATACGACTTCGTCGCTACGCTCCTCGACGGCGAGCGGGGACTGGCTGCACCGCCTGCGAATCGTCGGGATCGACCTGCGCGACCCCGCCCAGGTGATCGCCCTCGCTGACTCGGTCAGCAGCCAGGGACCACTCGACATCCTGATCAACAACGCGGCGCAGACCGTCCGCCGCACGCCCGGGGCGTACTCGCAGCTCGTCGCCGCGGAGGCGGCGGCCCTGCCGGACGGCCCGCTGCCGGAGATGATCACGTTCGCCAAACCGGCCGGCCGGGGCGACCCGACGGGCAGCCTGGACGCCCCGCCGAAGTCGGCCACAATCACCCCGCACGCGCTCACCGCGTTGGCGCTGACCAGCGGGTCCGCCTCGCCGGAACGGATCGCGGCAGCCACCGCCATCGACGCCGGCGGTCTGGTGCCAGACCTCGACCCGGTCAACAGCTGGGTGCAGCGGGTGCACGAGGTGAACCCGGTCGAGCTGCTCGAAGTCCAGCTGTGCAACGTGACCGCGCCGTTCGTGCTGGTCAGCCGGCTGCGACCGGCGATGGCCGCTGCCACCGCCCGCCGCAAGTACGTGGTGAACGTATCGGCGATGGAGGGCCAGTTCGCCCGCGGCTACAAGGGGCCAGGGCACCCGCACACCAACATGGCCAAGGCCGCGCTGAACATGCTGACCCGGACCAGCGCCCGGGAGATGCTGGCCGACGGCATCCTCATGACCAGCGTCGATACCGGCTGGATCACCGACGAGCGGCCCCACCCGACGAAGATGCGACTGGCGGACGCCGGCTTCCACGCCCCGCTGGACCTGGTCGACGGCGCGGCCCGGGTCTACGACCCGATCGTCCGCGGCGAACAGGGCGAAGACCTTTACGGCTGCTTCCTGAAGGACTACGCGCCCTGCGCTTGGTGATCAGCGCGCCCCCGTCGGCCGCCCAGGCTCAGGCCGAGTAAACGAGAACACGCAAGTCGTGGTGGGTGCAGTTGAGTGCCGTTCGGCGCCGTCAGTTGCCGTTCAGTGCACCCGGTTGCTCCCAACATGCTCCCCAATCTCAATCCGCGAGACCAGCGGCACCTCGCGCCGGACCCGGACCGCCACCGTATCTGCTTCTTTTGCACCTCGATCGCCGCGACCCGCGGATACCGGACCTCCACGACGCCGCCAGGTGGGAGCCGAGCCGACAAGGCGCCGCCCGCGGAACCCGTCAGGACCCTGGTCGCAGCGCCGCGAGCTGGATCTGCAGCGCCAGCCGGGTACGCGACGACTCCAGGTCGATGTGGGTGATCTCGGCGAGGCGGCGCATGCGGTGCCGGAGTGTGTTGGGGTGCACGTGCAACTGCCGGGCCGCCTTGTTCGGGTTTCCCTGCTGCTCGAGCCAGGCGGCGACTGTGGCGACGTAGTCGGTGCCGTGCCTGCGGTCGTGGGCGACGAGGGCGGGCAGCGGTCCGCCGACCAGCAGGTCGGGCTGCGGTACGGCGGTGACCACGCGGTGCACCACCACGTCGGCCCAAACGTCCTCGAACCGCAGCACGGGACCGTGCTGCCGGGCCGAGCCGCGCAGCGCGAGCAGTTCCGCCGCCTCGGCGCGTGATCGGGGCAGGTCGGTCGGCTCGGCGGCGACGCCGCCGGATCCGGCGCCCAGCCCCGGGTCGTGCACGGCGATGTCACGGATCAGCCGCTCCATCCAGAGCCAGGAGCCGGGCAGCTCGCCCCGGTCGACCACGACGGCGAGCAGGACGTCTCCGACATCGGCGATCAGCGGCTGGCGCCAACCGTGCCGACGGGTGATCGACTCCCACAGGGCCAGGTTGTCGACGATCTCCCCGGTCCCCCCGTGCGCCCCGAGCGCGACGACCCGCCACGGCCCCTGGGGCAGGCCGAGTTCCTCGCGGCTCATCGGGGCGGGGGCACGCAGGGCGGCCTTCAGGCGCTCGGCGGACACTCGGCGGGCGACGTCTGCCTGCACCCGGAGGCGGAGCAGGTGCAGCGCCAGCACGGACGCCGTGCCTTGGAGATCGCGCAGGCGCTCGTCCGGCACCGGACCCTCCACGACGGCCCAGATCGAGCCGAGCAGCTCACCTCCGGCGCGGATCGGGATCACCAGCCGGGGCAGCGTCCCGTCCGGGCCCTGCGGCACGAAGACCAGTTGCCTACCCTTCGCCAGTTCGCGGAAGACGCCGCGGGAACGGAAATGTGCGATCACATCACCGGGGACCCGCCGTCCGACGATGGTCGAGACCCGCGCGGGGTCGGTGCGATCTTGACGCGACGAGTAGGCGATCACCCGGTACTGGGCGTCCTCGATCGTCACCGGCGCGTCGACGATGGCGGCGGTCGCGTCGGCGAGCGCGAACAGCTCGTCGTACACCCCGGTTTCCCCGGTCTCCGGCGAGCCTGGCGCGACGGCCCGGTCGATCACGCCCCGGAGCAGCCAGACGAGCTGGGTCCACGACCCGTGGCTCTGCAACTCGACCAAGGTCAGGTCGCGATCGGCGGCGGACGACGTCACGTCGGGGTGCGAGGCGAGCGGCGGCTTGAGGACGAGGCCGGCCGCCGCAGTCGCCGCGCAGCGCTCGATCACGGCAAGGGCCTGATCAGGGGTGGCGATGCCCGCGCCGAGGACGAGGTCGCCGCTCTGACCGGTCGGCGCTTCGTCGAGTTCGGCGAGGGTCACGTCGCGGACCTCCGCCGCTCCGGCGGCGACGACGACCTTGAGCAGCGCGGCGCCGACGGCGTCCACGATGCCAGCCACGGTGATCATGACCGAATTGTGCCTCGGCATTGTTCGTTTCGACCAGTCGTACGGACGAGCATTGGCCCGGCGGAACAATGACGTTCCGCCGCAGTAGAGACAGGATGGGGCCGATCTCAGTTGCCGTGAAGGAGACAACGGATGTCTGCCACCGGGTCCGCGCCCAGCCCTCAGCGCATCGCCGTCATCGGTGCGGGAATGGTCGGGCTGGCCACCGCCTGGTTCCTGCAGGAGCGGGGGATCCAGGTCACCGTGCTCGACCGCACGGGTGTGGCGGCCGGCGCCTCCTGGGGCAACGCGGGCTGGCTCACCCCCGGCATCACCACTCCCCTGCCTGAGCCGGCGGTGCTCCGCTACGGCCTGCGCGCCGTCCTGAGCCCGTCGTCGCCGGTCTACGTGCCGCCGCGCGCCGACGCTCGGCTCCTGCGGTTCCTGGCGGGCTTCACCCGGCACAGCACCGCGGCTAAGTGGCGGACCGCAATGCGGGCATACATCCCGATGAACCGCCGCGCGTTCGAGGCGTTCGACGCGCTGACGGCCGGCGGGGTCGACGCGACGACGCACGAGGCGAAGTCGTTCATCGCGGCGTACCGGACCGAGGCCGAACGGGCGGTCCTGCTCGATGAGCTGGCGCACATCCACTCGGCCGGCCAGGAGATCGAATTCGACGTCCTGACCGGGGCGGAGGCACGCGAGGTCGAGCCTTCGCTGTCGGACGGCATCAGCGCCGCGATCCGGCTCCACGGCCAGCGGTTCATCAACCCCGGTGAGTACGTGCACGCACTCGCCGAGTCCGTCCGGGCGCGCGGTGCCGCGCTGGAGATCGGGGCGGAGGTGGTGACCGTTCACGACGAGGGAGCCGGGGTCCGCCTGGTGACCTCGGCCGGCGCGGACGAGCGCTACGACGCGGTGGTGCTGGCGACCGGCACCTGGCTCGGTGACCTCGCCCAGCGCTTCGGGGTCCGGACCGTCGTGCAGGCCGGCCGTGGCTACAGCTTCAGCATCCAGCTCGAGCACGTCCCGGCCGGTCCGGTGTACTTCCCGGCGCAGCGCGTCGCGTGCACCCCGCTGGGTGACCGGCTGCGCGTCGCGGGGATGATGGAGTTCCGCAACGCCGAGGCGCCCCTGGACCGCCGCCGTATCCTGGCCATCGCCGAGGCCGCCCGACCGCTGCTGCGCGGCGCCGACCTGGACGACCGCGCCGACGAGTGGGTGGGTTCGCGCCCCTGCACCCCAGACGGGCTGCCGCTGATCGGCCGCACCCGGTCGCCGCGGGTCTTCGCCGCCGGCGGCCACGGCATGTGGGGCATCACCCTCGGTCCGCTGACCGGCAAGCTGCTCGCCGAGCAGATCACCACGGGCCGGCAGCCCGCGGAGCTGCACCCCTTCGACCCGCTGCGCTGAGCCCTGGTCGGTCCGGCGGTCGCTCGCGATCGCCGGACCCGGTCGCCCCATGGTCGTCCCGATACATTCGCCTGACCGGCAAGAGCGGGCGGAGCGCGACAGCGCTCCGCCCGCTCTTTTCATAAGTTGGAAGGACTCCGAGGTGTACGTCGTGAGCAGGCAGGACGAGCTGGGTTTGCTGCGGATCGTCCTGGAGGAGCAGTACGAGCGGCACAGCACCCAGCTCGCGCTGCTGGCCCGGCAGGCCCGCCAGGCACCCGGTGACGAGGGCGACCTGGCCGCCGCGTCCGCGCTGACCGCGGCATCGCGACGGGCCCTGGGCGACATCGCCCGGGCGCTGCACTATCTGAAACAGGGCCGGTACGGAACCTGCGAGAGGTGCCACTGCGATATCCCGATCGAGCAGCTGGCGATCCGGCCGGCGGCCCAGTTCTGCACCACCTGCCAGCCGGAGGCTCCCCACCTGTCGGGCTCGTAGATCAGAGCGCGGGCTTCCTGCTAATGGCCACGGCAACCTGCGGGGGAGGCAGTATGCCGAGCAGTACCGGAACGCGGAGTTGATGGCACGCGCGGAAAGCTTTCCGGCGTTCGTCACCGCCGCGTCGGCCGCGACCGGTGGCCGGATGATTCCCTCCCCGGGGCGGAGTTCTGATCATCGACGCGAGCAGTAGTGCATCTGATCTTGGCGACTGCTGGCTGAAGCGACTGCAGGGAGGGCGAGGTGCTGAGCGCTAGCGGTGACAGCCGCGACGCCTACTGCGTAGGTTGGACCCCGCTTCGATACCTGTCCGCCGAGACTTCCTCAACTAGGGGTCCGCTTTCGCGCGGGCACGATAGGCGCGCATCTTCACCTTGCTGCCGCAGCTCGCCATCGAGCACCGCACGCGAGAGCCGTTGCGGGACGTGTCGTAGAACGCGTAGTTGCATGCGTCCTCCGGGCAGGCTTCAACCCTGCCCCAGGTCCCGTCCCGTATCGCCTCGTAGACGATCCCGTCGATCTGCCCGAGCGCTCCGATAGCACCCGACGACAAGACGTCCAGACCGACGCCGTGGACGGTGAACGCCGGCCCCATGTCCGAGTCGCGTACCAGAGCATGGAGGGCGTCGATGCCGGCGGCGTGAAGCTCGGCGCCGTTGTTGGCCAGGCACATCCGGCGGAGCACCTCGCGCAGCCGATGCAGCCGGGCGAGGTCTACGGCCGTCAAGGCGAACTGCGGGGCCGAGCAGGCCACGCGCCCGAAGCCAGCCCGCGGCATCCCGGGGCCGGCCAGGTCGTCGCGCCCACGCCGCACGTCGAAGCTGTTGGCGAGTTGCTGGATCACCGCCAGCCGGCCCTCCTCGGCCGCCGACCCGCGCGGGCCGACCTACCGGGCGACCAACTTCTCGACCTGCGGCACCAGCGGCCGGCGGTCCGGCGCCGGCGTGGTGGGCCGGCCGGACCAGAGCACCCGGGCGACGATCCCCGGCGCGAAGAGCCCGGGCGGCGGCGTCATCAGATTGGCGACGCTCAGGAAGCGCCGCCCGACGACGGGGTGCCGTGCGGCGGCGGCGTGCAGCCGGGTGACGTACCCGTTGAGGAAGCGTGTCCGGCCGCTGCGCGGCCCGACCACGGCCGGGTGACGCAGGTCGGCGCCGACGGCCATGTCCCAGGGCACGTCCACCACCTTCGCCGCTGCGGCGAAGAACCGGCGGGGCAGGTCCCGCCGGCCGCGGCGGAGGCAGTCACGCAGCACGATCGCCTCCGCCGCAGCCACCGTCATGCCCTGCCCGTACGCGGGATTGAAGCTGCACACCGCATCGGCGACCGCGATGAACCCCTCCGGGAGACGGGCGAGGCGCTCGTAGCGGCGCCGCTGGCTCGTGGGCAGCCGCATCCGCTTCGGCGGGCCGAGCGGCTCCGCCCGGCTCAACAGCGCGTGCAGCTCCGGCGCGGGCAGCCGACCGGCGAAGGCGAGGTAACCCTCGGAGTCGACCGGCGGGGCGTGGTCCGGGCCGACGCCGAGGAGCGTCACCATCCACCGGTCGCCTTCTGCGGAGATGGCCACCCCGCCGTACGGGGCTGCCGGCGACGGGCTACTGATGACGGCGGCGAAGTCGGTGTCGCCCGGGGCGCGACGGTAGTCGCGGGAGACGTACACCGTCCGCGGGTCCACCCGCTCCTCTGCGGGCGGCTGGTAGCCGAGCTCGGCAAGCCAGGCGGGACCGCGGTTGCCGCGGCCGGTCGCGTCCACGACGAGGTCGCCGACGTGGCGCTCCTCCCGGCCGCCGCGAGGAAGGACCCGCGCGCCGGTCACCGCGCCGCCTTCGGCGACCAGCCCCACGGCCTCGCACCGGTCCCGGATCTCCACGTTGGGCAGCGCACGGACCCGATCCCGGACGTACGCCTCCAAGGCGCGCCGGCTGACGCAGAGCCCCGCCAGACCGGAGGCGACCCGGGGGATCCGGTGGCCGTCGTTGATCCATAGGCAGTCCCGTTGGATGTCGACGGGGACGGCACCGTAGGCGGTCAGGTCGGCGGTCAGGCCAGGGAACAATTCCTCGAGGATCTGGCGACCCCGGGCGAGCAGGCCGTGCGAGTGCTCGCTCTGCGGCACACCCTTGCGGTCGGCGGCGTCGGCCGGCAGGTCGTCCCGGTCGAAGACGGTCACCGTCGCGTACGACTCGCTCAGCACCCGGGCGACGAGCAGGCCGCCGATGCTGCCGCCGAGGACGATCGCACGCCCGGTCTGGTTGGTGGTGGACACGGCTGACTCCGTTTCGTTTTCAATGGATGTCTCCAGTCAGCGGCACGCCGTGTGCTCAAGGGAAGCAAATTGGCGGACGACTAGCTGACAGTGAAGTTCCGGTCAGGAGCGCCGCCCGCTCCGACCCGTCCGCCGATCACCCGACGGTGGGTGAAACTCCTGGTCAGGCCTTGTCTTCCGGCTCGGCCGGTCCGGCGGTGACCGACATCTCAGTCGACTAGCGGTCAGTCGTCCCGGGCCGTCGGCGCTGGGCGGACCACGGTGGTCAGTGGCGAGAAAGGATGCACGTTCGCTTTCGCCCGTCGTCGGGCAGGAGGTGCGGGCCAAGCGGCGGTCGAGGTCGAGCGGAGAGAACGTGGGCGCGTCGGGATGGTCGTACAGCGTCACCTACCAGCCGGAGGTCGCCGCTGCGCTCGAACAGTCGCGTCAGGACGCGTACAACCGGGGCGCGTACTACCGCGAGGAGCCCGACCCGAACGACGGCCCCGGATCAGGTTGTTAAGTGGATGAAGACGGTCGACCCGTTCTCAATCCACGATTGATGGCAGGGCGTACACGTCGTCAGCTACCTCGACGGCCAGCCCGAGCAGATCCACTTCTCCGGGTTCCGAACGACGAGATCCGGTGGGCTCAGCGGTGCGTGCCGGCACGTAACATCTCGATGGTCTTGGTGACCCGCTGCGCCCGGGTGGCCTCCCGCTTGGCCTCGGTGATCCAGCGGACGAACTCCTTCCGATGCGAGGGGGCCAGCGCCTCGAACGCCACCTGCGCGTCGGCGTCGCCGGCCAGAGCGCCGGCCAGGTCCTCAGGCACCTCGACAGCACGCGTCCCCACGTCGGGGGCGATGCCGACCTCGTACGCCGACCCGATGCTCACCCCAGCCTGCTCCCGCGCCGCGCGGGACAACCCGATCAGGTTCTCGCCACCCATCCGAGCCACCCGCAGCGGCAACGTCACCCCGTTGACACTGACCCGCACCGGGAACGTCCTGCGCCCCTCCCCCACGACGGCTACCTGCTCGTCGGACAGCACGAACGCCCCCGCCGGACCACGCTGCTCCAACGTCAACGCCAACGTGAGGTTCTCGGCCATGCCGCCATCGTAGCCGTCAGGTGTCCGGCAATATCCCGCTAGATCACCTACGGTCGGCCTGAAGTTGCTGCTCCACGCGGTCCTGGTGACGGCCAGATGACGTCCGGGCCGGCGAGGTCGGTGACGAGGCCAGGGCTGACGCGGGCTCTTCGCGGGCCGCGGAATGGGCCGCCCGCGAAGAGTTCCGCGTGGTGTGGCTCTCAGTGGTGGCGGCAGAGCAGGAGACGTAGGGCGGTCGCCGCTTGGGCGGGGACGACGCCGTTGCCGAGGACGCGCAACGCGCCGGTGCGGGGAAGATCGAGGGTGGGGTCGGTGACCCAGTGGGCGGGTAGGCCCATGAGCCATTCCACGAACGGCGGTGCGAGCACGGGCTTGCCGTGCTGGCCGGGTTGAGTGGGCGCGGGAACGGGCCGGCCGATCAGGAGCTCCCAGCGTGCGACCGCCGGTGCGTCGATCCCCCAGGCCGCCTCATCGGGTGTTTCCAGCCTGCTGGCGCCGAGCTGGGCGACGGTGGTCCGAAGGTCGGGGCCGCCGTCGCCGTGGTGGCCGGGGCCTCGCGCGTCGGAGGCCCGGGGCGTCGGTAGGGCAGGCGCTGCGCATCGCACGGCTGCGGACGGAAGGGTGAGGTCGCCGTAGGAGCCCGGTTGTCCCGGGCGGCCTTTCTGCCCGTCCGTTGCCCAGGGGGTGGGTAGGAGCACTTGTGACAGTGGCGGCCGGAAGCCGTCGCCTGCGTGGCGGCCGGGGGTGCCGGTGTCGCTGGTGCGTGGGGTTGGCAACAACTTGTGGCGGGTGCCGTGGGGTTCGATGACGTCGGGCAGCCCGTTGTGGTGTGTCCGGGTCCTTTGCCGTCACGGGCGCAGGGCGCGGGAAGTGTCCGCACCTTCTCCCCCGCCGCTGGTGGTGGCGAGCAGGAACAGCCGGTCGCGTCGGTGGGCGGCGCCGATGTCGGATGCGCGTAGGCACAGCCAGCTCGTGTCGTACCCGAGCGCGGCCAGGTCGGTGTGGAGGACGTCGAGTCCGCGCCTGCGCAGGGCGGCGACGTTCTCCACGAACACGAGCGGGGGTCGAAGATGGCGAAGGGCTGTGGTGATGTGCCGCCAGAGGCTGGAGTGGGGGCCGGTGATGCCGGCGCGTTTGCCGGCGTTGGAGATGTCCTGACAGGGGAAGCCTGTCGTGAGGACGTCGACATGCCGGACGCGGGTCCAGTCGATGGTGCGGATGTCGCCGAGGTTGGGCACCTCGGGCCAGTGGTGGGCGAGGACGGTGCGGGCGTGTCGGTCGGTTTCGGCGTACCAGGTGAGGCGGCCGCCGAGCACCATCTCGACGGCCCGCACCACACCGCGACCAACCCGCACCGGTACACCGGAGACTCCGACATCAGCCGAGGGGCGGGCCGCGTTCCCACAGCGCTTGGCCGAGCCGACCTCCTAGGCGCGCCCTCCGGAACGGGTCACGCGGGGGATACCGAACCCGGCCGGCCGCGGATAGTGTCCACGCATTGACCGCCCGTTCGTCCGGAGGGCTCCGTCATGAGATTCGGACTTCCGTGGCTGCCCCGAACGGTGGCCACCGTGCTGCTTCTTCTCGGAGGGGTCGGCGTGCCCGCCGCGTCCGCCTCGGCGGCGCCGACGGGTACGGACCTCACCGTCGACCTGGCCGGCGGGACGATTCCGCTGGGGGTCACAAAGAAGACGCTTCACCTGAAGATCAGCAACCAGGGCGACGCGACCCCGACCCAGGTCGTCGTCCGGGTCGACGCGTCGGAGCTGGATCCGTCGAGTTTCAAGATCACGCTCTGGCCGACCGGCGGGCTGGGTGAGTGCGACGGGGATGTCTCCGGCTGGTACTGCGACCTGCTGCCGGATCAGCTTCCGGGGCCGGGCGAGGCGGTGGAGCTTCCCGTCCTCGCCACCGTTCAGACCGGAGAGCCCTTCGCGGGCCGGATCAAGGTGACGGTCGAGGTCAAACCGGTCGACACGAATCCGGCCGACAACACGAAGTGGTTCCCGATCGAGGTGGTGGACCACCCCGAAGCCGACCTTTCGGTGGTCGCGCCGGACGTGACGCAGTCGGTGCAGATCGCTGCCGACGGCAGCCTCAAATCCACCGGCACGTTGAATCCGGGCGAGACGGGCGCGGTGCGCTACACGATCGCCAACCAGGGGCGGAAGCCGGTCGGTGGCGTCAAGGTCGAGCTGCGCCTGCCCACGGGCGCGACGTTCACCAGGCCGCCGAGTGAATGCGTCCTCGGTGCCGCCGGGCGCACGGCGGTCTGCACCTACGACCGGCTGGTCCTCATTCCGGTCGACCAGGACACCGACCCGAACGACCAGCTCCACTCCGCCGTCGAGCTGTACCACCTGGTGACGGTGTCGGCCGCCACGAAGGCGCCGGTCACGCTGCGGAGCGGGACCGTCCGGGTCGAAGGCCTGAGCGAGCCTCGGTCGGACCTTTCCGGTCTGGCGCGGAGCGACCTCCCCGCGAACGCGGTCGCCGTACGGGCGGTCGACGTGGACGACAGCGACAACCAGGACGGGTTCGCGGTCGTGGTGGTCGCGAACAGCAGCAGCGGAGGTAGTGGCGGCCCCGGTGACGGTGGTGGCGGTGGTGGTGGCGGCCGCCACCTCGGTAACGGTGGTGGCGGCAGCTTGCCGATCACCGGGTCCCGGGCCGGGCTGACCGCCGGGACCGGCTTCGCCCTGCTGGTGGGTGGCGGCGTGCTACTGCTCCTGACCCGACGGCGCCGGGCCATCCGGTGACCATCGAGGGGTGACCGGTGTTGGCGGTGCGCAGCTAGCCCTGCAGGACCCCGACCGCCAGGCCGACGATCCAGATGGCCGCGAGGAGCCGGAACGCGGGCTCCGGCCGCGCGCCGCCCACTTGGCCCGGCATCGTCCGATCAAGTCGGGTGATCGGACGACCAGGTAAAGGCACTTCAGGGCGGCCTGTTCGGCCGGGAATTGCCCGCGAGCCCAGCGCTTGCACCGCCAGCAGGCCGAGCGCGACCCGCCGCCTTGACGGCTCAAAGCCGAACTCGGCAACCGCCGCGGTTAAGCCTCGCGACGCGTTCGGTGGAAGATTGATCGGCGGGCGATGAGCTGCCCGTGAGCCCCTGCTGAGCTGCTGCGGCAGTCCGCCGCGTCCGAGTACGTCCGTCGGCGTGCGTACCGATCGTCACTCAGATGGGCACCCAGGCTGGTCGACTCCAATCGATATCAGACGCGGTCACTAAGCTGCGCGCCATGATCACACGACCCACCGCGAAGTGGGGCCGCGAGGTGCAGCACCAGAGAGGCCGCATCGCTGCAGGAACCCTTGCTGAGGATGACGCCTACGCCCTGAACCTCTGGCCAGAGGCATTCATCACTGCTGTCGATACTGCTCTTGACGCGTATGAAGCAGGCGTACATTCATTCTCGTCACCGTCGGATGATGAAGTCTTCGCATCGGTCGAGCGGGTCGTCATGGCTCTCAACCTGATCGATGAGGAACACGGAAGCAGGATCGAGACGGGCGAGCGCGAGGAGCTGTGTGAGTACGTCGACGATGTCCTGACAGACGCCGGTATTGATGTCGATGGTCTCACCTCCCGACGAAACATCGACCGGGCAGAACTTACCGACGAGTGGCGCGACTGGTGAGGCACTGATCCAGCCAGTGAGGCCTCGCCATCCCGTCGCCGTCGACCCGCCCTTGCGGGAGCGGGCCGCCGTCGGGGCCGCCACCTCAAGACGGCCTTGACGCACGGACGGACGCTGGCGGCCCTGGCGGCGGTCTGCTCGGCTCGTCCCGGGTCGTCGGCGGTGGCATGGCGCTGCCGCAACCACCGACGGACCGCGACCCGCCGACGGGTGATGCTGCGTCCGCTCGCTACGGTCAGCTCGCGCTTTGAGGCTGCCCGGCACACCAGGTCGCGAGAGCCTCCTCTGTATAGGGGAGATTGCACTCTCCGATGGCTCTCGGCATCATCGGACCCTGCCTGAGCAGGCGGACATGTATGACGACACGAACGACCTCCTGCTGGAGAGGTGAGAGATCATCGAACGCGGCGCCGTCCGGAAGCGGACCGTCGGGAAAGGCCAGGCCGAGCAGGAGCCGCAGCGCCAGGAAGTCATGCCGATGCGGGTCCGGAACCCGCATCCGCTCCAGCAGCAGACCAGCGAGCTGTGGCACCGAGTTGGCGGTGAGACGGCCGAGGGCCGAGGCGGTGGCGTTGGCCATCGCGCCATCCGGTGAACCCCAATCCACAACCGGTTCCATCAGGCAATCGGCCAGTTCGGCCAGCAGCGCCGTGTCGGGCTCCGGGACCAACCGCACCAGTCCGATCAGCGCCGCCCGGTGAACAAGCCGGCCGGAGTTGCCGCGCCATCGGCCTACCGCATCCACGATGGCGCCGTCAGAGGGTTGGCCGGCGAGTCCCGCCGCGATGCACATTTCCGCCGCTACGGCCGGGTCCATCTCCACTGAGAGCCGTTGGGCCAGAACGGGTGACATGGTTGCCCACTCCCGCGGGAAGGCGGCGAGCAGATACGCCATCCCGAGCCGAAGGTGCGGATCGGGACTCTGCAGGACCAGCAGGTACGTGGGGACACCCGCCCGGACCGCCTCATACGCCGCGGCGCGCCAGGGAGCAGTGACCGGGCGTCGGTATCCGCCATGCCTGCGCCACTCCGGCGACCCGGATAGCCACCAGTCCGAGCGCTGCGATGCGAGTTCGCTGAGACTCGGAACGTCCGACGCCGGCCTCGGCGATTCGTACAGCTCGGCACAATCGAGAATCGTCCGCAGGAGGCGGTAGGCCACCAGCCGATCCGATGCCTCCTGGTCGGCCAGCAGATCGATCAGGTACGGCGCGGCGGCCGCCGCCGGCTCCTCCACCAAGCCTTGGTGCTGGAGATGGTCTTCGAGCTGTTCTTCCGCCTCGGCCCGCGCCGCCGGGTCGTGAGATCTAAGCGTTTGCAACAGCCTTGGCACGTCCGAGGCCGGTCCGTACGGACCTTGCAACGATTCCCAGTCGACGGCGCACAGGTAGTCATTCACGGCCGGCAAAGTAGCAGCAGGGACCGACCGCCAGGCTGATCGAGAACCGGCAGCCGTATAAACCCGCGTGCCCGCGCCCGTGGGTCGTCACTCCCCCGCTGACCGTTTCTGTACAAAGCTGCTGTACGCAAGCAGAAAGGCCACCTCCCGAATCCGGGAAGTGGCCTTTGACTGGAGACCGTGTTCTGGGACGCCGGCACCGCCCGCCTGCTGCCCAGCTGATCAAGGGCCGCACGCGCGGGCCGGTGTTTGTCACCCATCGCCGGCCAGCGCCGGGGAAGGTCGTCAGCCGGCGCGACGTTTGCCCGGAGTTCGAGCTCATCCGGCTGTCATACGGCCAGGCCCGCGCCCTGCTGGATGAGCACACCGCACTCGGCGGCGTGCCGGGTACGGGCTGGGATCTGCATGATCAGCGGTGTCGGGCGCCGCCGTCGACGTGGACCGTCTCGCCCGTCACCCATCCTGCACTCAGGAGCCACAGGGCGGTGTCGGTGACGTCCTCGAGCGTCCCGACCCTGCCTGCGAGGGAGGCCGCGGCGGCACTGTCGTACAAGGCACGGCGCCGCTCGTTCGGAAGCCGGTCCCAGGTGCCCGAGTCGGTGATACCAGGCGCGACAGCGTTGATACGCAGCGGCGCGAGCTCCACGGCCAGGTGAGTGACCAGCGCTGCCAGGGCAGCATTCGCAGTACCTTTGACGACGGTGCCGGGCTTGGGCTGCCAGCCCACTATGCCGGAGAAGAACAGGAACGATCCGTCGGCAGGCATCCGTGGGGCGAAGTGCTTGGCCAGCAGCAGCGGGCCGACGACCTTGGCGGAGAACGCGGCCTGGATCTTGTCGTGTTCCAGGTCGGGCACCGGCACGTCATGGTGAGCCGACGCGGTGGAGATCACGTGGTCGAAGGCGCCGAGCGCCTGCGCGGCTCGCGCGATGGTGGTCTCGTCGGTAACGTCGATCCGGACCTCGGGGCCAGAGCGTGTGGCGACGACGACGTCGGCGCCGGCCTGCCCGGTGCGCCGGACGATCTCAGCGCCGATACCGCGGGCCCCGCCGACGACCAGGATTCGCTTGCCTGTCAGGTTCTCGCTCATGACCGCGACGGTATACATTTGCTACCGGTATCTTCAACGCTACCGAGAGGACCTCCATGGGCAAGGCGTACAACGTCATGGCGGCGACGTGCCCGAGCCGCACTGTGCTGCACCGCATCGGGGCGCGTTGGACGGTGTTCGCCATCAACGCACTGGAGGACGGACCGATGCGGTTCACCGAACTCAAAGCCCACATTCGCGGGATCACCCCGAAGGCCCTCACCGAGACGCTGCGCGCCATGGAGGCTGACGGCCTGCTCACCCGTACCGACCTGGGCGGCAACCCGCCGCACGTCGAATACGCCCTGACCGAGCTCGGCCGTTCCCTGCTGGTTCCGCTGCGTGCCGTACGACAGTGGGCCGAGACGCACGTCCCGGACATCCTCGCTGCGCGCCAACGAGCCGGCGTCCAGGAGGCCTCAAGCTGAGGATGCCTCCCCGACCGACGGCAGCAGCGCGAGGTGCCGACGACAGCGTCATGTCGAGCCTCTCAAGCCGACACGCCGTGTCAACAACGCTCATGATCACTACACCTAGTCGCACAGCGAGAAGGTCCACCAGTGCTCCTGGCCTGAGGCCAAGAGCGTGAGTTCTTCCATTGAACCTCACGAGACGGTCGCTGCCGACCGCCCCGTCGAGCGGCATTCATCCGTAAACAGCCGCATGGCGTTCAGAGTCGTGCGACCACTGCTTCTGCGGCACGCCCTCCCGCTGCTTCCCGCAGTGGAGACGGCATGTCGAGAGCGCCTGGAGCGCCCCAAGGGGGCGATCTGACCGGCCCGAACCCGGCCAACCGAGGCAAACCAGGCAGCAAGATCCATGTCGTCTGCGACCGGGCCGGTCTGCCCTTGGCCGTTGGACGACAGACGGTTCTGGGAAGGGCGCGCTTCATCGCTTCCCCAGGTGGCAAGCGCGCTGGACAGATCTCCGGGCGCGCGCCGCCGGCGTTATGAACTTCGGTGCAGATCGAGGCCCAAGCGTAAGCACCGTCGGTGGAGAATGCCGGCGTGCCCACGCCGATGCTCCTCGCCCGGATCCTGCTGGGGATCCAGGCCCTGATCCTGTCGTCCATCACCCTGTTGGTGGTGCCAGCCCTGTTCCAGGCGGACCCGGGGCTCCGTTCGCTGTGGCAGGATCTGCTACTCGGAGCGGCCACGGTCGGCCCGGCCGCGCTCGCCATCATCTCGGTGATCCGGATCGGCGCGGCCCGCCCGTGGATCTGGGCGGCCGCGGTCTCGGCACACCTCGTGGCGCTCGCCGGCTATGGCTGGTTCATGTTCGAGGCGATGACGGCCGACGTGCCAGAGGGCATGCTCTTCTTCTCGGCGGTGGTAGTCGGAACCCCGCTGGTGCTTCTCTCGGTGGCGGGACTTGTCCTGCTTTTGGTGCCGGGGTCAGTGAAGCACGGCTTCGGCCGTCGGCGGGCGACGTGAAGGCGGCTGTTTCATCGACGCCGGCCGGAAGGATCCTGCCTCCAAGATCAAGTACCGGACACACTCCGGGTTACCTGCGCGGCGCTGCTCAAGCACGGCGCGGCGGCCAAATCCCCTACGAACGCCTCAAGCAGAGGACTACGACCCGGCGTAAAGGTCAGCGTCGGTTGCACACGGCAGACCTTCCGCCCCGGCACGAGGGATCACGCCGGACCGACGTGTCGGTGCCCGGTGCTACTCTGGCGCTCGTCGAGCACACCACCGCGGCCTTCCTGCCGGATCGCTGGTCTCGACGTCGGAGATTTCGAGCGGCCTTGGTGCCGCTGATGCGGGCCACGTCCTGCCGGCTCTCAATCGCACCGGCCCCACGCGGAGGCTGTGCTGGAGGTCGGGTTGCAGCGCGGTTTCGTCGAGGCTGAGAGGGTTAGCGGCGTAACGTCGTTCATCCGAAACGGAGCAGCAGCGCGGCGCCCGCCGCCTCGCCGCCTGAGCAGCCCACCCTGCACGTCCGAGCCCATCGTCCGGGGCGGGTTGGCGCGCATGGTCGGCTTCTCAGTGGGTGTGGCTGACCAGGGCGGGCGCGGCTCTTCGCGGGCGGCCGGCGGATCCGCCCGCCCGCGAAGAGCCACGCGATGGGTGGTGTGGGTTAGTGATGGCGGCACAGCAGGAGGCGCAGCGCGGCCGCTGCTTGGGCGGGGACAACGCCGTTGCCGAGGACGCGCAGCGCGCCGGTACGGGGTAGGTCGAGTACCGGCTCGGTGACCCACCGGTCGGGTAGGCCCATGAGCCATTCCACGAACGGTGGCGCGAGGACGGGCTTGCCGTGCTGGCCGGGTTGGGTAGGCGCGGGTACGGGCCGGCCGGTCAGGAGTTCCCATCGGGCGATGGCCGGGGCGTAGACGCCCCAGGTGGCGTCGTCGGGTGCGCCGAGGCTGTCGTTGGTGAGCTGGGCGACGGTCGTGCGGAGGTCGGGTCCTCCGGCGCCGTGAGGGCCGGGGCCTCGGGCGTCGGAGGCGCGGGGTGTCGGCAGGCTGGGTGGTGGGATGCGCACGGCTGCCGAGGGCAGGGTGAGGTCCCCGTGGGATCCGCGTTGGCCGGGGCGGCCCTTCTGTCCATCAGTCGCGCGGGGCGTCGGGAGGAGTACCTGGGACAGGGGTGGGCGGAAGCCGTGGCCGGCTCGGCGGCCGGGGCTGCCGGTGTCGCTGGCGCGTGGCGTCGGCAGCAGGGTGTTGCGGGTGCCGTGCGGCTCGATCAGGTCGGGCAGCCCGTGCTGGTGGCCGGGTCCCTTGCCGTCACGAGCGCACGGGGTGGGCAGCGTGCGTAGCTTCTCCCCTGCGGCTGGTGGCGAGCAGGAACAGTCGGTCGCGTCGGTGGGGTGCGCCGATGTCGGATGCGCGTAGGCACAGCCAGCTCGTGTCGTACCCGAGCGTGGCCAGGTCGGCGTGGACGACGTCGAGTCCGCGTCGGCGCAGCGCGGCCACGTTTTCCACGAACACGTGCGGTGGTCGAAGGACGCGAAGGGCTGTGGTGATGTGGTGCCAGAGGCTGGAGTGGGGTCCGGTGATGCCGGCGCGTTTGCCGGCGTTGGAGATGTCCTGGCAGGGGAAGCCTGCGGTGAGGACGTCGACGGGCGGCACGTGGGCCCAGTCGATGGTGCGGATGTCGCCGAGGTTCGGAACGTGCGGCCAGTGGTGGGCGCAGACGGTGCGGGCGTGCCGGTCGGTTTCGGCGTACCAGGCGAGGTGGCCGCCGAGCACCAGTTCGACGGCCAGGTCGAGGCCGCCGTATCCGGTGCACAGGGATCCGATCCGGAGCCCGGGGTGGTGGTCACTCACGCCACCTCCCGCGCACATCGAGCCGTCCCCACCGCCATGGCCGCTGCGGTGCGTGGATCACCAGCGGGCGGCTGGTGGGCTACGGTTCGCCGATGACAAGGTTCCGGCGGACCTACCGCGACGTGGACGGACAGCGGGTCGAAGGCACCTGGCGGCACATCTTCATCCGCAACATGGACACGTACTTTCTGACCGACCTCGTGATCTACGCCGACGGGGCCATTGACTGCGGTGTCGGCGGCCTTACCGATCTTGAGGGGTTGCGCGAGGAGCTGCGGTGCGGCCGGGTGGTGACGAGCATCGAGGAGGGTGGCCGGGCGTCGGCGCCTCATGTGGCGGTCTGGCGGTTCACCGAGCCCCACACCTGGATCGACGAGGGGATGCTCCTCGGCGAGGTCGCTGACGAGATCGACCGGCTCAACGACCGCCCCGACTCGACCGGCCGGTGCCTGCTCGCGGTGCAGGCGTTCTTGGCTGACATGAGCGAGCGCAATCGCCTTGCCGTCCGGGATCGGTAGCTCGCTATCCCGGAGCATCTGCGCGTCTACGCGCTTGGCGACATGGACCGCAAGGACGCTCCGCTGCGCATCCTGATCAGCGGTCTCGGTGAACCGATGTACGGGTCGCCGATCGGACCGACGGTCACGCAGGAGCAGCGGGACGAAGCGGTCGACTATTTCCGGAAGCGCGACAGGTCGATCGCTGAATGGGATGCTCGGGTGCCCGCCGACGGCCCGGCGCAGCCTGAGCAGCCGACGCTGAGTCTGAACAGGACCCACTACCCGAACGGGTGGCCGACCGAGCCAGGGGTGGCGGTGTTGCAGAACGATTTCCCGGCCGCGATCACCGCCAACGGGCGCAGCTACCCGACCGTGTCCCACGCCTACTGGGCCCTGTCGACAAGTGATCCGGATCTGCACGACCAAATCGCCGCGGCGCCGCGGGCCTATGCGGCCACCAAGCTGGCCGAACAGGCTCCGCGCCGCGACGGCTGGCCGGAGGTTCGTCTGGCGGTCATGGCCGCGCTGATGCGCGCGAAGTACCTCCAGCATCCCGAATTGGCGCAGACGCTGCTGTCCACCGGTGACGCCCGGATGATCTACACCGACCTGGATTCGCCGTACTGGGTCGCCGGCCAGCACGGCACCAACTGGATCGGCCGGCTCCTGGAGGTCATCCGCTCCGAGCTGGCAGCCGCCGCGGCGGGCATACCGGTGCCCGCCCCTCATGAGGGCGGCTCCTCGGCTATGCCGTGAACGGGAGCAGCCGCCTGCGCGGGCGAGCCGTCAGGAGGCTCGAGTTCGGCATGAGCGACCTCCGGTTCGCCGGAGCGGGCGGATTTCGGCGGCCGGCGGAAGATCAGCACATCCTCGTGGGTGATCAGGTGTAGCGGGGTGCCGCCGGCGCGGGCCCTGCGCACGGCCTGGAGTTGGAAAAACGACGGCCGGGCGACGAGGTGCCCGCCGCGGACCGCGGCAAGGAGGGCGACGCACCGCTCGGTCGGGACCAAGCCGGCGCGCAGGCCGGCGGCGATGACCGCGGAGGGCAGGTCGACGAGCTGGCCGTTCTTGCGCCAGGGTCGCGCGGTGACCACGACCGTGCCGCCGGGGCGTAGCAGGGCGGCGCAGCCGGTCAGGATCTGTTCGAAGCCGTCGGTGAGGCCGGTGAGGTCGCGGTAGGCGAGGTTGCCACGGTCGGTGCCGTAGGTGTTGTCGAACTTGGCGACTCCGTCGGTCCCGGGCCGGACGAGGCCGTGGACGGTGGGCCCGTACGGGGGTGAGGTGACCACGAGGGCGACCTGCCCGGCGAGGGCTGTGGGCAGGAGGGAGGCCAGGCGGGTGGCGTCGCCGCGGACCACGGAGGCGCGGCCGGTGGCGCCCTGCTGGTGGGCGTGGGTGATGTTGGTGTCGGCGATGTTCGACCAGCGTGGCTCGTACTCGACGCCGATGGCGTCGCGGCCGGCGTGGATGGCTTCGACGAGGGTGGTGCCGATGCCGCACATGGGGTCGAGGACGAGCTCGCCGGGCTGGGTGTAGGCGGCGATGGCGTGCGCGGCGATCGCGGGGAGCATCCGGGCGGGGTGCTTGACGGAGTCGGGGACGTAGCGGCCGCGGCGTTGCACCGGTCCGGTCTGCTGCGCGGTGGCCCACACCGACAGGCGCTGGGGTTGGTCCGGTGCCCGGTGACGCCCGCTGCTCTCGAGGTGGCCGCCGTCGTCGCCCTGCTGGCCCGGGTAGGCGTCCTCGGCGTCGCCGGGCTGCCCCTGGCCGGGTGGGAAGGGGGTGTGTTCAGCCACGGCGATCACCGCCCTCGCGCCGCCGCCGGTTCGTCTGTCTGGTGGCCGGTCCGGGTACGGGACTGAACACGAGCAGGTCCGCGTGGACATTCAGGTGCGCCACCGTCCACCGCTGCGGGCTGGCCTGCTGGGCGATGGTGAGGAGTTCCTCGTCGGTGACGTGGTAGACGAAGGCGTCCCCTTCGGTGTCGGCGGAGACGGCGACGATGTGCTGCAGGTAGCCCAGGCCCACGGACGCGGCGGCGGTGGCCACCGGGGTGAAGTCCTCCGGCCCGGCGGCGGTCGTGGTGGGGACGGTGACGACGAGGATGAGGCAGCCGCCGGGGCGCAGGAGGCGCGCGCAGGCGGTCAGCAGCCATGCCAGCCGGATCCGGTTGGTGGCGTCTGCCGGGTCGAGGGGCCAGCAGGCGACGACGAGGCTGGTCGCATCCTGCAGTGATGTTCCGTGGCGGGACGGGGTGCTCAGGTCGGTGGACGGGGGCAGGTCGGGGTCGGTGAGGTCGTCGCCGAACCAGGTGCCCATGTCCGGCAGGTCGCCGTTGGTGGGCGGCGCGGCGGGGTCGGGCGGGGTCGGTGCGGTGGCGGGGCCGATGATGAGGCTGGAGACGTCGGTGAACCAGCCGGGGTGGTGCCGGCGGCGGCCTGCGTGGCAGACGGCGGCCAGGGCGTGGTCGAAGGTGAGGTCGACGACCGGGTCGCCGGGGCGGCTGTAGGCGGCGACGAGACGGTAGGCCAGCCGGGCGCCGATGCTGCGGCCGGTGTCGGCGTCGGTGCGGGCGGTGCGCCACACGGTGACCGGCACCGGTGGGTCACCGGCGACCACGTCGGTCGGGGTTGGGTCGGCCTCGGGTGGGTCGACGGGCTGGACAGGGTCGTGGGGGTGCTGCGGCGTGTGCTCGCTCATGTGGATGTGGGCTCCGCGCCGCGCCGTGATGCGCTGACACCCTCAAATCGGCGTGTGTCAGCTGTGGCGGACACCCCCTTGGCCTGACGGAGGTCTGACAGCACCGCCGGGCGTAAAGCGTGGCGCCCGGGGTCGGTCAAACGTGCCCGGACGGCGTCGCGCCCGCCCTGACCGAAGGTGACGGACAGCCGTGGCGGCAGCGGTGGGATCCGTCGGGGCGGCCGCTGCTGTCAGACATTCGCCGGGTCGTGGTCGCCGCATGTCAGGTCCAGCGCGGTGAGGGCGGCTTCGTCGACGGCCGCCGTGTCTGTCATCCAGCGGTGCCGCTGTCAGACCTGGTGAGGCCGCCGTGTCAGACGCCGCGCCATGTTTCGCTGTATCGGCGCTGTCCGGCGACGGGCAGGCTGTCAGAGACGGCCACGGCGGCACCGTGCGATTGTCAGGCCGCCGTCAGATCCGGTTGTGGGGCAGGCGAGGCTGTCAGGTCCGCCGGCGCGGCGTGCGTCACCACCGCGCTGGCGATGTCATCGCCCAGGTCAGAGCCGGCTTGTCAGGCCGGCGCCAGGATCCGACGCGGACGACGGCCGTCGTCGGCGTCGATGCGTGCCAGTGCGGCGGCACGCGGCTGTCGTGCTGCCGGCCTGCACTGTCGGAGGTCTGTGAGGGCGCTGTGGCGCAATCGATGTCTTCCGCGCCGATGTGACACCACCTCGGCGTGCCGTCGACGATCGCCTCTTGGAGTGTGTGACATGACCGTGTCCGACTCGAATTGGCCGGACTCGCCGCTGGACGCTGTCGAAGCCGCCTTCGCGGCACTGACCACCGGCCCCGCCCCCATGACACTCGATCTGGACAGGCTCGGACCTGGCACCGGCTTGCCGGCCGGTGTCATGACACTGCCGGCGCTGCGGGCCTGGCTGCTGCGCCATCCGCGCGCCTATGCGGCACGTGACGCGGTGTGGCGGGACCTGGTTCGCCGCGCTCGCCTGGACGGACCGTCCTGGGTCATCGCGGCGGTGGCGATGGCGATGCCCGCGCTGCGCCGGCATGCCGGGCGACTGCATGCGGGGTGGTCCGGCGACGGCGCCGACCTGGACGCGGAGATTCTCACCGGTTTCCTCACCGCCTTGCGCGACCGCGTCGACCTGGCCAAGCCGGCCCCGTACGCCGCGTTGTGCATGGCCGCCTGGCGGGCCGGACACGAGATGCTGCGCCACGCGGGCACCGCGGTGCCGGTGCAGGACGTGGAGCACGTCATCGGCCCGCGTGCCCCGCTCGCCCCCTACGGCCACCCCGACCTTCTGGTTCAGCGGGCCGCCCGGCTCGGTCTGCTGGAGGCCTGCGACCTCGAGCCCTACATCGACCTGCGGCTCGGGGGCAGGGCGATCGAACCGATCGCCGCGCGTCTGGGCATCACCGTCGACGCCGTGCGCAAGCGGATGAACGGCATCGACCAGCGCCTCGCTGACGCCCTCGCCATGGGACTGCTCAGCGGCGTCGTCTCGGCCAAGGCTCGCGAGTGTCTGCAGCAGCAGTCCGCGCACCGCACGCGGACTCGTGCCGGCCGCGCCCCGCAGAGCGCGCCTCGGGCAGCCGCCTGACCTGCGAGGCTCTCCTGCAGCCTGGCGCTTAGCAGAGTCCGGAGGCAGGGCGCCGCGTGGTCAGGGGCGGATGCCCTTGGCCGCCACGAACTCCAGGAAGTCCGGTGCTTCCCACGTCGGGGCGCCGCCGTCGTGGTAGTGGAACAACACCTCGTCCCGGCACCGGCCCTCAAGGACGGGAAAGCACCAGTAGTCGCCTGTGCCCACGGGCGCCACCGCGACGAAGGCCCCGTCCGGGAACTCGGCCTGGCTGACGGCCACGACGTCTTCGTCGTGGCGCGTGGCCCCTGCCGCCGGTATGGGCAGCAGGTCGAGGAAACCGAACTGCCCGGCCCCGTATCGCAGCATGAACGCCTTGTACTTCGCGGGCAGGGCCGCCCCGAGCGCGCGTTCCGCTTCGGCGATCTCCTGCGCCGATGCGGTCAGCCCTTCGATCAGTGCGAAGTCTTCGATGGCTGCCACGCCGGAGCGTGCCGCCCGGTCGAGTAGCGACGCGACATGCTGGTCGAACTCCTCGAACTCCATGTCTCGATCATCGTTGACCGCTGCGTGGTGCTGACCGGGCGGGATGGTTAGAGCAGATCTCGCCAGAACTCGACGGTCGCTCGTGGCTGCGCGCGGTCGGCGCCTTCGCCCCGGTCGGGATCGCCGAACTCGCGACCGATGTAGTCGACCAGGTCGACGCCGTAGTAGATGACGTCTGTCTGCCACATCGACAGAACCGGGTGACCGTAGGTTCCCCTCCCGGCCGGGAAGAACCGGTGCCCATAGATCGGCACCATCCTCGGCACGTCGGCCAACATCCGGCGGGCTGTCGAGATCGCCGAGGCAGACGAGTCGGGACGCGGGCCCCAGCCGTCGTCCCAGAAGCCGTTCCTCTCGACGTCAAACAGGACTCCCCGGACAGGCCAGTCGAGCAGTTCCCGAAGGGCTGCGGGATCGCCGTCGCGCCAGTCCGGCCACGGCTCAGGATGGGTGTAGACGACCCCTGGCTCCCGCGGCTGCGGCCGGGTGTTCACCGGAAGCCCGGCCGCCAGGAAGCCCCGATGGTCGTCGGCGAACTCGAATCCGAACTGCGTCTCGATGCGGGCGAACTCCGCATCCGTCAGGCCGGCGTCGATGTCACACACGTCCCTGAGCCGGAGTCGTCGCATCGCCTCCGCGCCGAGCTGGCCCCCATCTGCGCGTCGCGGTTCATGCCTCACCACGGCAGGGCACTCTACCGAGCGGGCCGGGCATCATGATGCCCGCGCCTGGGCGCAGCTGGTGCTCAGATGAGCGCCGTGGCTGTCAGACCGGTGTCAGCTGCGCGGGTGTCCGGCAGAGCTGACAAACGCCGGTTTGAGGGTGCGGAACTCTTCCGCCGCGCTACACGAGGCGCTGGGAGGTTCCGCCCGCCGCCGGGCCCGAGATGTGGGGCTGACGCGAGCCAGGCGCCTCGGGTGCCGTGCCGTCTTGGTGCGCTGACACCTCACCGATTCCCGCTACATCCGACAGGGAGGACGCGCTCCTCCCGAGGGACTGTCGTGGCTCGCTGACGCTCCGTTTCCAGTGCCCGGCGGCGGCCCTGTCGACGTCCTTTCGACGCCCACCCCTCGCCAGGTCGAGGGGTGGGCTGGAGGTGAACCCGCCCATGTACCGCATCCGCGTACGTCTTCGTGCCCTCACCAACGTCCACGTCCTCCGCCGCGTCGTCACGGTGGCCGTCGCGATCGTGCTGGTCGTGGCGGCGCCGGCCGCCGCGCACGCCGATCCTGGTGCGCCGGCGATCGTGGCGGTGAACTCGCTGCCGGTTGTCATCGCCAATCTGCGGGCCTGGCTGATCGGCATCCTCGCCGCCCTGGCCACCTTGTTCCTCGTCCTGGCCGGCGTCTACTGGGCCACCGCAGGCGGCGACCCGGCGCAGGTCGAGCGGGCCAAGGGCGCGCTGAAGAACGCCCTGGTCGGCTACGGCCTTGCTGTCCTCGCCCCTGTCCTGTTGCAGGTCGTCCAGGGCATCGTCGGGGGCTGACCGTGGGCTGGCTATTCGACCAGATCCTGGACTGGCTGGCGGCGGCGATCCTCGCGAGCCTGGACGCGCTGTTCGGGGTGATCAGCGACGCGCTGCTGATCACTCCAAAGGTCACCGCCCTGCCGCAGGTGCAGGCCCTGACCGGCCGCTCGGTGCTCGTCGTCGACACCGTCTTCGTCCTCGCCTTCGTCGCCGCCGGGCTGCTCACCATGACCGCCGGCGGCAATGAAACCACCCGCTACACCGCCAAAGACCTCATTCCGAGGCTGATCGTCGGGTTCGTCGCCGCGCACTTCTCCCAGCTCTGGTGCGGCATGCTCACCGACCTGGCCAACGCCCTGACCGGCGCGCTCACCACACCCGACGGCGACAGCGACGGCGCGCTGCGCGCCATCAAGACGCACATCCTCGCCGGGCGCGACACCACCGCGGTGCTGCTGTTCGTGATCTGCGTGGCGATCATCGCCGTGCTCCTCGCGGGCACCGCGTTCAGCGTGATCGTCCGCTTCGCCGTCGTCATCGTCCTGACCGCGTTCGCGCCGCTGGCCCTCGCTTGTCACGCGATGCCGCAGACCGAACCGGTCGCCCGCATGTGGTGGCGGTCCTACACCGGCGTCCTCGCCGTCCCTGTGGTGCAGGGCTTCACCCTCTACGCCGGCCAGTGGATGCTCACCGACCCCGACCATCTGCTGCCCGTGCTCGGTCTGCCGGTGGACCCGGGCGGCGCGATCAACCTGTTCGTGGTCATGGTCATGCTCTGGACGACGCTGCGCGTGCCGTCCCTGATGCGCCGCTACGTGACCACGGGCAACAGCGGCCGCGGGGTGAACATGCTCGGCGCGGCAGTGCGGGTCATCGTCGTGCAGCAGGCCACCCGCTCCGTTCCCGGCCTCGGCCGCGGCCTGAAGGCGGTCGGCCGATGACCCGCCACGACGACCGCGCCGATGCGGGCCGGGTGCGGATGCCCGCCGACGTCGACGCTCCCGACAAGGTGCTCTACGGGCTGACGTTCCGGCAGCTGGCGATCCTCGCCGTCGCCGCCCTCGCCTTCTACGGGACGTGGCGGACCCTGCACACGTTCGTTCCGGCGCTGGTGCTGGTCGGCGCGGCTGTCGTGCTCGGCGGTCTCGTGTTCGGCATGGCCGTGGGGCGGCGGGACGGCCTGCCGCTGGACGTGTGGCTGCTCGCCGCCGTGCGGCACTCTCGAGCGCCGCGGGCGTTGTCGACGACCGACACGACAACCGAGGTGCCCGACTGGGTGCAGGCCCCGGCGTCGAAGGTGACACTGCCGGCGCCGCTGACGCTGCCCGCCGACGCGATCGACGACGGCGGGGATATTCGCCTGGCCGGAGCGCGCGCGGCGATGGTCGCCGCCACCAGCGTCAACCTCGCCCTGCGCACCCCTGATGAGCGGGCGGCGCTGGTGGACGCGTTCGGCCGGTGGCTGAACTCGCTGTCCGCGCCGACGCAGATCGTCGTGTCCGCCCAACCGGTGGACCTGCAGGGCGCCGCCCGCACCCTCGCTGAGGCAGCCGAGCGGCTGCCTCACCCCGCTCTGGCGGACGCGGCGGCCGATCATGCCCGCTTCCTCGGCGATCTCGCCGCCCGGCGGGATCCGCTGCGCCGGCAGGTCCTCATCGTCACCCGCACCGCCGGCGAGCGCGCCGCTCGCCGGCGCGCCGAGGACACCGTCCGCGCGTTGGCCGGCCTCGGCGTCACCGCCCGGGCGCTGGACGGCGCGGCCGTCACCGCGGCGCTCGCCGCCGCGGCTGACCCCTATCGGCCGCCCCGACCCGGCGGTCTCGCGGCCCCCGACGCCGTCATCACCGCATCCGCGTCCCACCGGCGCCACTGACCTGAAGGGAGCCGACAGGCATGAAGAAGCGCAACCGATCCCACCCGGGCGGGCCGGGCCGCCGGGCGCGGGGGCTGGCCGCGACGGTCGCCCCTGCCTCCGTGGAGGTGTCCCCGCGGATGCTGCGCGTCGGCGACGGCTACGCCGCCACCCTCGTGGTCACCGGCTACCCGGCCGAGGTCGGCCCGGCCTGGCTCGAGCCGCTGCTGTCCTGGCCTGGCCGCCTGGACCTCGCCCTGCACATCGACCCGCTGCCCGCCCCGGTCGCCGCGGCGAGGCTGCGCACCCAGCAGGCCCGCTTCGAGTCCTCCCGGCGCGCCGACGCCGGACGGGGCAAGCTACCCGACCCGGCCGTCGACGCCGCGGCTGACGACGCGGCGGACCTCGCGCAGCGGCTCGCCCGTGGCTCGGCGAAACTGTTCCGCGTCGGCCTCTACCTGACCGTGCACGCCCGCACCGAAGACGAACTCCTCGAGGCGTGCTCGCAGGTCAAGGCCGCCGCGGCGTCCACCCTGATCGAGGTGCAACCGGCAACCTGGCGGCATCTGGCGGGCTGGAGCACCACCCTTCCCCTGGCCACGGACTCGCTGCGGATGCGGCGCACCATGGACACCGCCGCCCTCGCTGCCGCGTTCCCCCTCGCCTCCGCCGACCTGCCGGCGCCGCTGCCCGGCGACCCGCCCGCCGAGGGTGGGGTGCTCTACGGGGTGAACCCGGACTCGCAGGGCATCGTGTGGTGGGACCGGTGGGCGCAGGAGAACCACAACTGCGTCGTCCTGGCCCGCTCCGGCGCCGGCAAGTCGTACTTCGTGAAGCTGGAGATCCTGCGCAGCCTCTACCAGCAGGTGCAGGTCGCCGTCATCGACCCCGAAGACGAGTACCCGCGCCTGGCCGACACGGTCGGCGGCACCGTGGTCCGCCTCGGCGCGTCCGGGGTGAAGGTCAACCCCTTGGATCTGCCGGCCGGCGACACCCGCCCGGACGTGCTCACCCGACGCGGTCTGTTCCTGCACACCCTCGTCAGCGTCCTGCTCGGCCAGCAGCCGCCGCCAGCGGAACGCGCGGCCCTGGACCGGGCGATCCTGGCCGTCTACCGGGCCGCGGGCATCACCGCGGACCCGGCCACCCACCATCGGCCCGCACCGCTGCTGCGTGACCTCGCCGACCGCCTGCACGCCGAGACCGACCCCGCCGCCGGCCAGCTCGCCGCCCGCCTCGCCCCCTGGGTTGAGGGTTCCTTCTCGCACCTGTTCGACGGGCCCACCACCACCCGCCCCGACGGCCACCTCGTGGTGTGGTCGCTACGGCACCTGCCCGACGAACTGCGCACCGTCGGCACCCTCCTCGCCCTGGACGCGATCTGGCGGCAGGTCGACGCACCCAGCCGGCAGGCCGCACGGCGGCTCGTCGTCGTGGACGAGGCGTGGCTGCTCATGCGCGACGGCGAGGGGGCCCGGTTCCTGTTCCGCATGTCCAAGGCCGCCCGCAAACGCCACGCCGGCCTGACCGTCATCACCCAGGACGTCGCCGACGTCCTGGGCACCGACCTCGGCCAGGCCGTCGTCGCCAACGCCGCGACCCAGGTGCTGCTCAAGCAGGCACCGCAGGCCATCGACGCCGTCGGCGAGGCGTTCGGGCTCACCGCCGGCGAGCAACGCCTACTCCTCGCCGCCCGGGTCGGCACCGGGCTGCTGATCTCCGGCACCAACCGGACCAGCTTCGAGGCTGTCGCCTCCCCCGCCGAGCATCGACTCTGCACCACGAGCCCGAGCGAGCTGGCCGACCTCGACGACGAAGGAGACGCGCTGTGAAGTGCTCCATCGCCACGTACCTGGCCTTGCCAGCGACCGCACCCAGCCCTTCCGCGCCCGGCACCGATGTCCTCCCACCACCGACGGGCGCCGCGCGGTGGGTGCTCGACGCCGCCGGCTGGGCAGCGCAGCGACCCTGGCTGCTCGCCGTCGCGGCGATCGTGCTGGTCGCCGCCGTCGCCGGGCGCAACCTGCTGCGGCTGTGGCAGCACCGCCGGCATGCCGCCGGCGCCCGTCTGGTCACCATTGCTCCGCCACCGGAGGTGGACCCGCACGGCGCGGCGGCGTTGTGGGCCAACCTCGCCGGCACCCTCACCCCGTCGCGCCGACGGAGGCTGCTCTATGGCAGTCCGCACGTGGTGTGGCAGTACTCGTGGACCGGCCGGCGGCTGCTGATCTCAGTGTGGGTGCCCGGCACGGTCGCGCGCGGCGCCGTGGAAGCCGCCGTCCGCGCCGCCTGGCCCGGCGCCGCCTGCGCGGTCGAGGAGGCCACTCCCCCGCCGATGCCGTTGGATGTGCCGGCGGCGGTGGGCGGTCACCTTCTGCCCGCAGCAGCGGAGTGGCTGCCGTTGCACACCGGGCACGACAACGATCCGCTGCGGCCGTTGATGTCCGCCGGCTCCCAGCTCAAGGCCGACGAGTACGCGTGCGTGCAGGTCCTGGCCCGCCCTGCCGCGCCCCGTCGGGTGTCGCGCGCCCGGCGGGCCGCCGCCCGGTTACGCGAGGGCAAGACCACCGTCCCTGGGCCCAACCCGGCCACTGCACTGCGGTGGCTCGTCGAGCTGTTCCTGCCCGGCGGCACCGCCGGCCCCGCCCGATCAGCTCCGGCCGGGCGGCGCGATCCGGGCGTGGAGCGCGATGTGCGAGCGATCCTCGACAAGACCTCCCACCCGCTGTGGGAGACCGCTGTGCGCTACGCCGTCGGCAAGGACAGCCGACGCGGGAGCACCGACCAGCGGCCCCGGCTGCTGGGCATCGCCGATGCGATCGCCTCATCCTTCGCTGTGTACTCCGGCCGCAACCGCCTGGTCCCTCGTACCCGCATGTCGTCGCCGGCCGCGGTGCTGGCGTCGCGGCGTCTCGGCGCCGGGTTCCTCACCTGCACCCCGGAGCTGGCGGCGCTCGCCGCGCTGCCCCGGGACCTGGCCGTGCCCGGGCTGGATCGGGCGCGGGCGAAGTCCATGCCGGCACCGGTCGCCGTGCCCAGCGGCGGGCGCGGCACGAAGATGCTCGGCGACGCGCAGGTCGGCGGTCACGGGGTGGCCCTGGCCGTGCCCGACGCCCGCTACCACCTGCACGTCGTGGGGGCCACCGGCTCCGGGAAGACGACGTTGCTGGTGAACATGGCCGTCGACGACATCACCGCCGGCCGCGGCACCGTGGTCATCGACCCGCACGGCGACATGGTCCTGGACATCCTCGACCGGCTTCCCGCATCGGTCGCGGACCGGGTAGTGCTGTTCGACCCCGACCAGCCCAACCCGCCGACGATCAACCCGCTGTCCGGCGACGACCCGGATCTGGTCGTGGACAACCTGGTGTCGATCTTCGGGAACATCTTCGCCAAGGCGTGGGGCCCCCGGATGGACGACGTGATGCGGGTGGCGTGCCTGACCCTGCTGCGGCACGCCAACGTCACCCTGCAACACATCCCGCCCCTGCTCAACTCCGCCCAGTTCCGCTCCGCGATGACCGTTGACCTCGACGACCCGGCCGGCCTGTCCGGGTTCTGGCAGTGGTACGACGAGCTCAACCCCGCCCTGCGCTCCCAGGTCATCGGACCCGTCCTCGCCCGCCTCCGCGCCTTCCTGCTGCGCGACTTCGTCAAACGCACGATGCGCTACCCGCGCTCGAGTTTCGACATGGGCAAGGTCCTCGACGGCGGGGCGCTGCTCGTGCGCATCCCCAAGGGTCAGCTCGGGGAGGACACCAGCAAGCTGCTCGGCTCTCTGGTGCTGGCGCAGGTGTGGCAGGCGGCCACCGCCAGGGCGAAGATCGCCCCCGACAAGCGGCGCGACGCCACGCTGATCATCGACGAGGCGCAGAACTTCCTCACCCTCGCCAACAGCCTGGACACGATGCTCGCCGAGGCCCGCAAGTACCGGCTGTCGCTGGTGCTGTCCCACCAGGACCTCGCCCAGTTCCCGAAGGATCTCCTCGCCGCGGCGTCGGCGAACGCCCGCAACAAGATCTATTTCTCGTGCGCGCCGGAGGACGCCCGCGTCCTGGCTCGGCATACCCTGCCGGAACTCGACGAGCACGACCTCACCCACCTCGACGCATACACCGCCGCCACCCGCCTGGTCGTGGGCGGCCGGCAGACGCCGGCGTTCACCATGAGGACCCGCCCACCCAAGCCGCTGATCGGCGAGGCGACCGCGATCCGGCAGGCCGCGGCGCGCGCCGTTCCGGCGCAGGACATCGGCGCGATCGACGCCCTGGTCGACAGCTACTCACGGCCACCCCAGCAAACCCGCGCGCCCCGCGTGGAGAACGACAAGGCCAGGCCTTGAGGCCGGTTGACCGCCAATGGGTCGCCGATACGGCCAGGTGGCCGGGCTGACGGGATTCCTTCGGCGTCTGTCAGGCGCCTGCTGGGGTTTCCGTCACCCCTTCCGCAGACGCTTCCTCCGCCCTTCACCACCAAGGGCTGACCGCCGCTGACAGACCAGCGCGCAAGGGCCTGTCAGTGCAGCACACGGCGGCCCACCGGCACGGTCACCACCAGCTTCGAATTCAGACACCCCTCCACGGAGGGGATCCACTTCCTCCCTGAAGGGATGTCCGCTCGTGTCTACCGATCGACCTGTCTTCCATCCTCGGTCATCCAACCCCCGGCTTCTCGCCTCGCGCAGCAACACCAGCCGCCGCTCCCGTCTGGAGCAGCTGCGTCGGCTCACGCTGCGCGACCGTCAGCTCCTCGCCTGGCTCGCTGAGCACTATGTGCTCTCCGCAGACCAGATCACCGAGGCGGCGTTCACCTCCCGCCGTTCCGCCCGGCTGCGGCTGGCCACCCTGCACGGCATCGAGGCCGTCAGCCGCTTCGTCGACATCACCACCGGCGACGGGCAGTACCTCTACGCCCTCGGTCCCCTCGGCATGCTCGTGCACCCCACCGCCTACAACGACCCGGACCGGCCCGACGCCCGACCACCGCGCAGCAGCATCGAGCGCACCGAACGCATCATCGGCAGTTGCCGCCTCGCCCACCTGCTCGGCACCAACCAACTGTTCGTCGACCTCCTCGCCCACGCGCGCAACCATCCGAACGTGCGGCTGGCCAGGTGGTGGTCCGAGCAGCACGCCACCGCCGCCTACGCCGTCGCCGGCATCCGGCCCGACGGGCACGGCGTGTGGTGCGTCGGGGACCAGCAGGTGGGGTTCTTCCTGGAGCACGACAACGGGACCGAGCCACTCGCCGTCGTGCTGCGCAAGCTGCGCGGCTACGAGCGCCTCACCCAGTTCGGGCCCCGCTACCCCGTCCTGCTGCGCGTGCGGAGCCGACGCCGCGAGGCCAACATCCTGCGGGCGCTCGCCGGCGTGCCTACCGCCATGCCCGTCGCCACCGGCATCCACGACGAGCACCCCGCCGGACCCGCCTGGACGCTGACCACCGAGCCCGGGCTGCGCCGCTGGCTGCACGAGCTGCCCAGCGACCACGGCCCCGACAACCCCGCCACGAACCCCCACCGCTTCACCCACCCCGACGACGACTAACCAGATGCCGCAGTCAGCCCCGCTGGCGCGGGTCACTGCTCGACAGTGCCTGCAGCCCGGCGGGGCAGGTGAAGCCGACCTCGTTGAGCGCCTGCTGCCACGGGTCGTCTGGCCCACTCGACAGGTGCTGAACGTAGCCAGGGCCGAGGATGAGGTAGTCGATGAACCCGGCAACGTCGTCCGCCAGCTTCGCGAAACTGGCCAGCTCAGCGTCGGTGTACCAGACGATGTTCAGGTCGGAGAACCACCACACCTCCCCGGTGGCACGCTCCACCAGAACGGGATTCTCCAGCACGTCCGCGACCGCGCACCACCGTGCAGCACTGCCCGGCAAGTCGTCGGCCGCCCACGGCATCTGCCGCACGGAAGCTGCCGACCACAGCCGGATGTCGCCGGTGCTTCCACATGCAGCCCCGTCGGCAAGGCGCAGGAACTCGGCGTAGCCGGGGGCGATGTCGTCGAGTGGCTCGTCTGGCGAGATCGGTGGTGGCAGCTCCAGCGGCCCGTACGGCGGTGCAAGACGCCCCAGAACCAGGGCGATTCGACGGACCGAGTCGGTCAAGGGCATGGCCCTCATTCTCTAGTGCGATGTCCGCGAACGTTCACCAGGCGTGCGGTGGTTGTTGTGGGTCCTCGCCTGATGGGCGAGCGACTCCCCGCCTGAAGGTGGTGGACAGCTGGGCAACGCGTCCAGGTCGGCAAGGTCCACGCCCGCACGATGGTGTCCGTCGCCCTCGACGAGCTCCCCTGCGCGGCATATCGCCCCAACCTCGACGGCGAGCGGCCACGGTTCCGATCGGTCCGCCCCACCATGCCGCCCGCATGGCAACCGCTCGATTACGCCTGGTCGTACGCGTCGCCCTGGCTGGTTGCGAGAGTTGGATTCCCGCCGTCTGCGCTGAGAAGCCATCGGAGCAGCTCGGGAACCGATGTGGCGACGACAGGCATCTCGCCGACGAGGCCGTAGGTATCCCAACTCACCAAATAGCAGCGTCCCGCCCGGGCCGGGTGGAGGTCGACAACGACGTGCAGGTCTGTGGCTGCCCCGCCGCCGTCGGCGATAACGTAACAGCCGTTGGTCAAATCCTCTGGCGCCTCTGTCGCGACTTCTCGCGCGATGTGCTCAGTCAGCAGTCGGGGACTCGCCGGCACGAGGTCCCCTGGTCGGCAAACTCGCCATTGGTAAGGGCCGTCGCGGAATAGCCAGGCCCCGCCGCACAGCTCGTAGAGCTCCCGCAGGTCGTTTGGGAGTCGGTGCCCTCGGCCTGCGACAGCACCACCTGTCGGCGGCAGGACAGAACATCCGTGGGTGCGCGCGATGCAATCGAGCAAGTCACGCAGCTCCCCGGCGGGCAGCCCGGAATCCGTCACGCCAGAACGATAGGCCCCGCGTGGCCGACCGGCTCGGCGTTCCTCATCCGTTCTGTCCAGCAGTCTCCACGTCACCGACACCGAGCTGGCCATCGCCTGCGACGACGGCACCCGGATCGTCCGATGCACCACCGACCAGCCCGTCCGCGACCTCAAAGCAAGCCGACCCCGCGTGCATGCGGCGTGTCCACCGATGCTGCCCGCTTCTGCTGCGGGCGCCCCTCAGACCCGGCGCAGATCGTGAATAGCGAAATGCAGGTCCACCTCATCGCCGGGTTCGAACCACAGACCCACGGCGGCCAGCACGTCGGCAGCAACAATCGGGGCCTGCGCCACCGGCTTCTGCTCGGCACGGAAGCTCGGCCACACCAACAAGGGGATCGCGTGCTCTTCGCCGTAGCGGCGAACGTCGGTGATGTCACCGAGCACCGCCGGCGGAAGGGGGTCATTGGCCCAGGACCACAACCACGTCTGCTGGACATGATCCACGCTGCCGATCACCGTGATCCGGCCGTGAAGGAAGTCCCGGCCACCGCGCGACCAGGCAATGGTGGCGTCGTCCATTGACCAGTGGTACTGCACATCACGACCGAGCCCATGATCGGCAACCATCGCTACCTGCCGCTGCCCGACCCTGTCGCGAGCCGGTGTCCGACAGGTGCAGGATCCGCATGCCGCAAAAGTGTCGAGTGATCCTTCTACCGGTTGCCTCGGACAACGGCAGACTTCGGATCGCTCATCGGCACGTCCGGATGCGTGCATCCGTGACCGAGTGCATGTCTAGGGCTAATGGCGCGACGCCTCGCGGACTGGCCACGCCCGCGGCTGTTCTTCATCGGTTGTCTGCCGGCCGGTAGATCAAGACCCAGTTGGCCGTCGCGCGGGCTTGCCCTGGCACAAGACGGTCACTGCGTCGCGGGCCACAGAACTCGTCGTGTTGATCTAGGGTGATGCGGTGACCGCCAAGCCCGTGACGACAGTACTGTTCGACTTCGCCTGGACTCTGTTCGCCCGCGATTCGGAGCGCTGGGTGGGCAACGCGGCGGCATCGATCGACCGGACATTGGCTGCCGGCGAGGCGCACCGTATTGCCGGCGACTTCGCGGAACTGTTGCGGGAGACGGCCACGGATCCGGCCCACATCGCCCGGGATCTGGATCCGCGGGTCTGGGATCGGGCGATCCTCGCCGCGCTGGAACAGATTCCTGGGGTGGACCAGGCGTTGGCATCGGTCTTGCACGAAACACACGCCGAGGCGATCGAGCCGTACGCCGACACCGTCGCCACCTTGTCCGCATTGCGTGATGGCGGTGTTCGCATCGGCGTCGTCAGCAACGTCGGCTGGGACATCCGCAAATGCTTTGCTCGGCACGGACTCGACGGCATTGTCGATGCGTTCGTACTGTCCTACGAGGTCGGCTTCGTCAAACCGGACCCTCGGATCTGGGGCGCTGCCCTCGAAGCCCTTCAGGCCGCACCTGGCCAGACCCTGATGGTCGGTGATCATCCCGCTGGCGACGGCGGATCGGTTTCCGCTGGCATACCAGCGCTGCTCCTGCCCATGGTGGATTCGCCCGCGCAGGAACGCGGCTTCGGATACGTGCTCAGGCTTGCCCAGGTTCCGTCGTGACGGTCTGTCGCCGGTCCATTGTCTGAGGCTGCCGGGGGTGGAGGGGCTCAGTAGAGGTACACGTCGACCAGGAATGCGACAACCCGGCGAGGAGCGCGTACGCGGTGGTGCGTCGTGCGGGTTGGGCCGGAAGCGCCGCCAGAGCGCGCGCAGAGCGGTGGTGTCCGAGGCGACCGGTCCGAATACCTCTGCTTGAGCCCGCAAGGCTTCGATGTCGACGATGTCGACCCCGCCCGCGGCGATCGCACACGCCATGTCGACCAGGACCCGGCCGCGGTCATGGATCGGCCGGAACCCAGGCCGGGCAAGGATTGCCGATATCGCCTGCGTCAGACCGGTGCGGTCGGCGAGCATCCGCACCGCGGCCACTCCGACCATGCTCACACGCCGTCACCGTTGGTGCTGACGCGAAGATCTGCCGACCATCCGGTAACCTGATGCACTTCGGAAGTGCCTCCTCGCAAGAGATCACGGTAGATGTCGTAATCACCATTTTCCCTTGCGTCGCAGGCACTTTCGTCTATCCAGACCTCACGAAACGGTCACAAGATCACGACCTCGTGAATGTCCAGGGTTAGGTCACCTTTCGGGCAGCCTCTGGCGGCTATCCGCCCGCCCCCCTTGGCCCGGGGGTGCCGTTTGAGCTTTGACCTGTGGCGCCCGGGACTCGCACGCCCGCGACGAGACGGCGTACGGCCTCGGGATCACCGATGATGGCGGCGCCGGCCGCTGCGTGCCCGGCGAGGTCGGCGCTGCCGAAGGCGGCGAGGAGGGCATCCGTCGTGGTGGACAGGACGGCGTCTGGCTGTTCGGGCGGTTCGTGGGTGACCTCGGCGCCGGCCGAGGTGAGGCGGACGCCGAACACCCCGGCCGGACCGTGGTCGCGTAGTTCGATCCGGAGCGTGACCTCATGCTGCTCCGGCGTCGGCACGAAGAAGGTGCGGATGCTGAGCATGGCGCTGTCCACGCTCACGAAGCGCTGTTCGGCGGTGGGTGGGGCGGCCAGCGCCCAGGTGCCGAGCGCGACCACGATCGGTTCGAGGCCGCGACCCCACGGGGTCAACTCGTAGACCCGCACGTTGCCTGGTGGAGGCAGTTGCCGACGGCGTAGGACGCCGGCGTCGGCCAGCTCGCGCAGCCGGTCGGACAGTGCGTTCGGGCTGGCGGTCGGGAGCGCCTGCTGGAGGTCGGTGAACCGTTTCGGCCCGAGCAGCAGTTCGCGCACCACGAGCAGCGACCACCGCTCCCCCACGATGTCGAGGCCGCGTGCGACACCGCAGGCCTGCCGATAACCCCGCTGAGTCGGCACCGAAAACCTCCCTACGCCTTGTCCGGAACCGCGCCGCCCGTTCGTCACACTGGTGAGTCCAAGAATCATACTTGCTTGATCCTAGCAGTCACTATTAGCCTCATAGCTACTGACCCGAGGAGGAGTCCATGCCCACACCAGCGACACCCCCGATCACCGACCGCGAGACCTGGCAGAAGCAGCTTGATGAGTTCCGGCTCCGCGAGAAGGCGCACACGCGTGAGGGCGACGCCATCGCCGCGGCTCGCAGGCGGCTGCCGATGGTCGAGGTCGACCCGACCGCCCCTCTGGTCGGCGCCGACGGCCAGGTGCCCCTGCTCGACGTCTTCCAGGGGAGGACCCAGCTGTTCGCGTCGTACCACATGTGGCACACGGGCAGGCCGGCCGCCGACCAGTGCGAGGGCTGCACATTCTTCACCGGCCAGGTGCTCGAACTGTCGTACCTGCACTCTCGCGACGTCACGTTCGCGGTTTTCTGCCAGGGTCCGTTCGAGGAGACATCGCGCTACCGCGACTTCATGGGCTGGCAGGCTCCCTGGTACTCCGTGCCCGAGGAGTCGCTCGACTCCCTCGTCGCCGGTCGCGCGTTCGGAATGAAGGCGTGCTACCTGCGCCAAGGAGAGCGCGTGTTCGAAACCTACTGGACCACAGGGCGGGGCGTCGAAGCGATGGCGCCGTCGTACGGCCTGCTCGACATGACCATCTACGGTCGCCAGGAGGTCTGGGAAGACTCGCCGGAAGGCTGGCCGCAGCGCTTCCGGACCGACGGCGACCAGTTCCGCCTCGACGGGCGGCCGACCTCCCAGTGGTCGCGCCTCGCCGCCGGCCGTGACGACGACCTGGGCACGACCGGCCCCACCGGCAGCGAGCACCAGTGCTGCCACTGAGGTTCGGCGTCTGCCGGAGGCCCCGCCACCGTTCGTGGGGCCGATGATCGGCATTGCCCCCCTCCGATGGCTGCTGACAGTGGCGTTCGGCGGGGCGGCCGCCTTTCACCTGCTCCGGTGCCTTCGCCCACCCGCTGCGTGGCTCTGTCCGGTGGCGGAGCATCGACTCTCCGAGATGTTGCACCTGGTCATGGGTCTATCGATGATCGCGATGATCTGGCCGTGGGGCGCGGCGGTCCCGGCAGCAGCCTGGATTGCCATTTTCATGATGTCGACGGGGTGGTTCGCGGTGCGGGCGATGTGGACGCCGCGCGGTCGCGCCCACCCGGTTTTCTTCGCCACCGCCACAGGGACAATGGTGTGGATGGGTGCATCGGCACCGGGGGACGCCTTCGCCGGCGGTCACAGTGGTATGGACATGGCCAGGATGGGTCATGCGCCGGTCGGATGCGCCGGATGGGCCAGTGCGCTGCTCGGGGGGTACCTGGCACTCGCCGCTTTCTGGTGGGTTGGCCGCGGGATGCACATCGGTGGACTGTCCACGGCGACGACGAACGCGGTGGGGTGCCCGCTGGACTGGTCGGCACTGTGCCACGGCGTGATGAGCGCGGGTATGGGCATCGCCCTGCTCGCGATGGCGTAAACGATGGGCGCCAGGCGGGATGCTCGTCGCCGGGTGAACTTCGGTTGAGATCAACAGGAACATGCCAAGATCGGGCGTTTCAGCAAGGTTACATTCGGCCCTGCGAAAAAGTGTCGTGTTAGGGAGGTTCAGAAATGACGGTGGCAGTCGACGCCGAGATCACCGCGTTGATGCAGTGCCTCCAGAGGCAGCGAAACCACGTGCTGGGTGCCGTGGAAGGACTGAGCGATGAGGCGCTGCGGCGCCCCGTGCTGCCCTCTGGGTGGAGCTGCCTGGGGATGCTGCAGCACCTCACGCTGTCGGTGGAGCGTTTGTATTTCCGCGCTGCTGTGGCCGGCGACCCGGAGGTCATCGACATGGTCGGCAGCCAAGACAGCCCATGGCAGGTAGCCCCGGGACTACCGGCCGGCGATGTCCTTGACTGCTATCGCCATGAGGCGTCTCTGGCCGATGCCGTCATCGCCGCCTCATCTGCCGATGCCGACCTGGCCTGGTGGCCCTTCCCCGAGAGTGAGTGGCGCCTGCACAATCTTCGGGACGTCCTGCTCCATGTGATCACCGAGACCGCCTGCCACGCCGGACACCTCGACGCGGTTCGCGAACTCATCGACGGGCAACAGTGGCTGGTGAACACCTGACCAGTTGGCCTGGCGCCGCATTTCGACTCCCGTGCGGCCGAACCCTGGTTGCGCCATTCCGGTCCCCCATGTCAGACCTGGCGACCACTCTCACGGCCAACCGGATCTGCCGCGGGTCGCGCGCTCGATGCGACGCCGGAGCGATCATGTCAAGCGTCAACCGAGGCCCGTGTCAACCATCAACCGGAGTCGGACAAAGTCTCCCCAGAATGTGATCCGACAACTGATGTGCGACGCAGCTCTGCCAGGTGATGTGCGACAGAGCCAGCAAGCTAGGGGCGACAGGATGGCCGCCGGCGCAAGGTCCTGTCCTGTCATGTAGCCGGGGAGCGGATGTCGGTGGAAACGACGGTGGGGCCGGATGACGGGTACTAGGCCAGCCGTGCACGATGCTGTCTGTGCGTACCGAGCGTCTGAGCTTCTCCGTTGAGTCCGTCCAGGCCGTGCCGGGAGGCTGGCAGCTGGAGGGTGAGCCCGGGTATCACCCGCAGCATTGGGCTCGCCCGGGTGACCGCTTCGACCGTGCCTGCCGGGAGCACGGCCGCAAGGAGCGGAACGTGGACCTCGTCGTGGTTGAGCTCACCGGGTCATCCGCCATCGTCACCGGCGCCGGCGGCGACCAACTCAGGCCCGGCGACATTGTCTCCGGCGAGCGACTCATCGAGGACGACAGCCTGGCCAACGAAAGGCTCCAACGGCCAGTCGACGCCACTGAGCGCCTGTCCCGGCTACTGGGTCTGCCAGCACCCACCGTGGCAACCGAGGCCGGATGCGACTGGTCGCCAGTCGAGACGCAGCTGGGTGTTGCGCTTCCGGACGATTACAAGACGTTCGTCGACGCGCACGGTTCCGGCTCGGTCGATGATCACCTCATCGTCTGCGCCCCCAACGCCGTCCACGATTGGGCAGACCTGGTGCAACACAACACCTATGCGCACGAGTGCGTCCGCCTCGACTTCGCGGGGCCCGACAACTGGTCCGGAGACTGGCCACTCGGCGACGCGTCCCGTTGGGCCCCGAACCGTGAAGATGTCCCGTCCTGGTTCGAACCCGGCGACAACCTGATCTCGTGGGGGTACACAGGCAACGGCGACTTCCTCTTCTGGCACGTCAGGCCGGCCATGGCCCCTGAAGACTGGCCTGTGGTGCTGAAGGAAAGAGGGCCGTATTGGGAGCACTACCATGTCGGATTCTCCGCAGCACTGGTCGGCCTACTCACCGGCGAAATCCAATCCGAGTATCTGAGCCGCTGGCTCGGCGGGCCGCACACCTACGGCCTCTGACGAGCTGACCACGGCATACAGCTCCCCACGGTCAGGTGCACGACCTGCCGCAATCAGGGCGCTGAGGTCTCGCAGATCAGTTGGCGCACGTATGTCGCACATCAGTGGACGGAGGACACGCTCCTTGGCGCACTGTTGCCGAATTGGCCTTCTGATAGAGCAAGGCGGCCCGCACGTGCGCCGCGCCGGCCCGGCCCCGGCCTGCTGGCGACCTCGGGCCGGCATCGGCCGGGCCGGCCGGCCACCCTTGGGAGGACCGAGCCCTTGAAGACCTCGGGCTCCGCCCCGAACCCCAACCCTCCTCAGAGATGCCGCCGCGGATCTCCTCGTCGGGCACCACAAGGGCTGGACGGTCTGGCGGCTGCCCGACGAGGAGATCCGCTTAAAACGCTAATGCCGATGCCACGCTCGCGACGGTCGTGACCAGCAGGCCCGTGACGACCGCGGATAGGTCTGCCTGCGCCGTCACCGGGTGCCGCGGCGCTCCTCATCTGTCTCCGCTCCTGTGGGGGTTCAGGAGGAGAAGGTCAGTAGTGACAACTCCGACTGCCTACTGGGAATTCCCGATTCCGCTGTGTCCTTTCTTCAACGCTCCGCCACTTCCCGCCACAGCTGTCACCTGCGCATACTCCAGGGCCGCCGCCCTTGAACCGCCGAAGGGCGAAGGCCGAATCAGATGGAGTTGATGGAAAAGATGACGTCGCACTCGGTCTCTGCAGCAGCCGCTGGGACGTGGCTGCTCGGTGACCTCAAGGTCAACAGGATCGGCTTCGGCGCCATGCGCCTGACCGGCAGCGCCGCCCTCCACCAGGGCACTCCCAGCGACCGCGGCCAGGCGATCAGCGTGCTGCGTCGCGCGGTCGAGCTGGGCGTGAACCACATCGACACCGCCGCGTTCTACTTCTCCCGGTTGCGCTCGGCCAATGAGCTGATCAACTCGGCGCTGGCTCCGTACCCGGACGATCTCGTCATCGCGACCAAGGTCGGCCCGGCACGGGACGCCGCCGGCGAGTGGGCCACCCCGGCGCGGCCCGACCAACTGCGCGGCCAGGTGGAGGAGAACCTGCGTCAGCTCGGCCGCGACCACCTCGACGTGGTCAACCTGCGTCTAATGGGCCAGGACTGCATCAGCGAGCACTTCGGGGCCCTGGCCGAGCTGCGCGACGCGGGACTCATCCGCCACCTCGGCATCTCCGGCGCCCGCCCCGAGCATCTTGCGGAAGCCCAGGCGATTGCACCGGTGGTGTGCGTGCAGAACCGCTACAGCATCGACGCACCCGGCGAGGACGAGCTGCTCCGCGCCTGCGCGGAGTTCGGCATCGCGTTCGTGCCCTTCTTCGCCATCGCCGGGGAGGGGCGCATGGCGGGAGCCGCCCGGGCCGAGCACGACGAGGTTCGCGCCGTCGCTCGTGTGCACGGCATCTCATATGCCCAGATTCGCCTGGCATGGATCCTGCGAAAAGGTGCCCATGTGCTGGCCATCCCCGGTACGGGCAACCCGGATCACCTCGTCGACAACGTGGCAGCGGGCGCAATTCGACTGACGGAGGAAGAACTTCAGCTTCTCAATGCGATTGGCTCGTCCAAATCCTGATGTCGATCACGTCAACCGTGCCGTTCCGCCGGGCGTTCGAGGTGTGCCCGGACGTGGCATTGGCGTGCCATCGGGCGGGACAGCAAGGGCCAGCCGACGCCACCGGGGGCCGCCGAGATCAGACGGCCGATCCGGTACCAGGCAGACATCGACAATTTCCAGACTGACAGGTCTGGGAGCCCACGGCCGGGAGCCACCGGGGTGAACGAAGCCGGACGAGCCCGGACCGATCCAGCTGCCGGGAGCGCGCGGGCCAGGGCGAGGCGGACGTTGCCGAATGACTGCGGAGTGGCCTTGGGAATCTACGGCTCAGAAGGCTAGGAGTTCGAGTCCCTTCGGGCGCGCAATAGTGAGCAGGGAAAACGCACAGGGCCGGTCGCTTGCGACCGGCCCTGACAGCAGCCGGTGACAGCAACGTCATTCTTCGGGCTGTTGGTCGAGCAGGCCGCCCAGCTGATCCAGCGCCGCCCGTTTGTCGTCCAGGCTCACGTGACCGTAGACCGTCATGGTCATCTCCAACGTGCTGTGCTACACGATGTCCATCACCGTCCGGGAGCGTCGAAGTGGCCGTCGTGATCACCGCCAGCGACGCCGGCTGGGACGCCCACCGCCGCCTGGCCAGCGACACCGACGAGGACCGCGACGGCTTCGCGTTCCTCTGCGACCAAGATCCCGTCTTCACGCTGCGCTTCGAGGAGGAAAGCACCGTCGCCGTCACCGTCCACCCACCGACGACCACCGCCGGTTCACCCTCACCGAATACACCGGGCCAACACATCGCCCAGTCGAGCATCACATCGAACTAACCCAACCCCACGCCCCCGGGCGACGATGACGCTGCCCTGCCGCGACCGGGCCCAGCTGGTCGTGTGGGCGTACGAGTCGGGGCTGGTCGCGCCGCGCCGCCGCTGACCGCCGGGCGTACGTCAGCTCAGTCGCGCGAGCTGGACGCGCACCGCCTCCGCGTCCGGATGATTCAGCTGTTCCAGGATCGCCAGCGCGTGGCGCCACGCCGCGCGCGCCTCCTCCCGGTCACCGGCGGCGCGGCGGGCGCTGCCGAGATGGGTCAGGACGATGGTCTCGTCGTACCTGATGCTCAGTTGCCGGGTCAGGGCGAGCGCGTTGCGGTAGCACTCCGTCGCCCGCTCGTGGTCGCCCAGGTTGCCGTGGACGTGACCGAGGCTGTCCCAGGCTTGGGCGGCACGGCGCCGGTCGCCGGTACGCTGGTGCAGGTCGAGGGCCCGCCGGCAGTGGCCGAGGGCCTGCCGGTGCTCCCCGAGGTGGGTGAGGTACCAGCCGATCGCGTTGAGCCCGTCGGCCTGCCCGGCCACGTGGCCGAGTGCCTGGTAGAGCGCGAGCGCCTCCCGCGCCTGCGGCAGCGCTTCGGCGTAGCGGCCCTGCCGGTCGAGCACCCAGGCCAGGTTGAGCCGGGTGTGCGCCTGGCCCGTGCGGTCGCCGGTCTGTTCGAACAGCTCCAGCGCGCGCTGGAAGTGCCGGCGGGCGTCCTCGTGGTCGCCCAGCTTCGCCCTGGCCCGCGCCAGCCCCCAGTGCGTGTGGGCCTCACCGCGGCGGTCGCCGAGGCGCCGGGCGGCCGTCATCGCAAGATCCTGCACCGCGGCCAGGTCGTGCCAGTACGCGTGGGCGTCGAGGAAGTCGAGCAGGGTCCAGGCCAACTGCCAGGCCCGGCGGTCCGAGCCGGTGCGGGTCGCCTGGGCGACGGCGGCCAGGAGCACCGGCCTCTCCGCGCGGAACCAGGCGAGTGCCTCCGCGTAGCCGGCGAGGGCGGTCGGGACCGTGCCGGGCTCGTGTGCCGAGTCGGTGATCGGGTCCCGATGGGGGTCCAGGAGGCGGGCGGCGCTGTCGGCGGTGTGCAGGTAGTGGTCGAGCATCCGGTGCCGGGCGCGCCGCCGGTCGCCGGCGCCATCGTGAGTGTGGGCCAGCTCCGCGGCGTACCGGTGGAGCAGGTCGTGGCAGGCGTAGCGCCCGGGGGCCGGCTCGCCCAGCAGGTGCGCGCGGGCGAGCTCCGCCAGGAGTGGCTTGACGACTGCGGCCGACCGGCCGGCGAGGCTCGCCGCGGCCGGCGCGGCGATGTCCGGGCCGGCGTGCAGGCTCAGCAGCCGGAGCAAACGGGCGGCGTCGGTGGTCAGGGTGCGGTACGACCAGGAGAAGATGGCCCGGATGTCGGTGGCGAGGTCCCCGCCGTCGAACGGGTCCAGCGCTGCGTCCGGTTTCTCCGCGGCGCGCCGCAGCTCGGCGGTCAGCGTGGCGAGCGGAAAGTCGGGCCGGGTGACGGCGCGCGCGGCGACGACGGCTAGCGCGAGCGGCAACCGCGCGCACCGGGCGATGAGGTCGTCGACCGCGCCGGGATCGGTGGCCAGCCGGTCCGCGCCGAGGCGCCCGGCCAGCAGCTCCCGGGACTCCTGCGTCGACAGCAGGTCCAGGGTCAAGGGATGCGCGCCCTCGCTCACCGTCAACGGGGTCAGCTCGGTGCGGCTGGTGACCAGGACCAGGCAGCCCGGCGCGGCGGGCAGCAGCGGCCGGACCTGCGCGGCGTCGCGGGCGTTGTCGAGGACGACGAGCACCCGCCGGCCGGCCAGCATGCTGCGGTACAGCGCGGCCTGTGCGGTCGGCTCGACGGGAATCCGCTGCGCCGGCACCCCGAATGCGTCGAGGAAGCCACGGATCGCCGCGGCCGGATCCACCGGGCAGCCGTGGTCGGCGAACCCACGAAGGTCGACGTACAGCTGCCCGTCGGGAAACTCGCCGGCCACCCGGTGTGCCCAGTGCACAGCGAAGGCGGTCTTGCCCACCCCGGCGGTGCCCGACACCACCGCGATGGGCAGGGTGCCGGGCTGGTCGACGCGGGACGTCCGCGCGGCACGCAGCAGGGCGTCGAGTCGCGCCAGCTCCGGACGGCGGCCGGCGAATCCGCGCACGGCCACGGGCAGTTGGGCGGGCACGGGACCGGACGGTGCCGGCTGGCCGGCCGGCGCGCCGGTCACCCGGGCCGGCTCGCTCATGGCCGGCGGTGCCAGGTCGGCGTCCTGCCGGAGGATGGCGGCGTGCAGCCGGCACAGTGCCGGGCTCGGGTCGACGCCGAGGTCCGTAGCCAGGGCGGTGCGCAACCGCTGGTAGGCCGCCAGCGCGTGGACCTGCCGGCCGTCGCGGTACAGCGCGAGCATCAGGCGGTGGTGGATCTGCTCGTGGTAGGGATGCTCGTCGGCCAGGCGCGCCAGTTCCGGTACGAGCGACGCGTGTTCACCCAGCGCCAGCCGGGCGTCGAGCAACGCCTCCCGGGCCGACAGCTCCAGCCCGGCCAACCGCTCGGCCTGCTCGTCCAGCCAGCGGAGCCCGGCCAGGTCCGCCAGCGGCCGTCCCCGCCAGAGGGCCAGCGCGGCACGCAGCGCAACCGCGCGTTCGGCGGGCTCCGCCGGATGCCTGCTTTCGCCGATCAACCGCTGCGCGAGGTGCAGGTCGGTGGCCTCCCGCGGCAGGTCGAGGACGTAGCCATGTGGACGTACCGCGATGGCCGCCCGCCCGCCGAGCACCCCACGCAGGTACGAGATGTGCCGTTGCAGCGAGTTCTTCGCGGTGGCCGGCGGCGTGCCGTCCCAGACGATGTCGATGAGCAGGTCGGGGTGCACGGCGTCACCGGCGTGCAGGGCGAGTGCCGCGAGTAGGGCCTTGCGTCGTAGGCCGGGCACCGGCCGAGCCCGATCCCCCTCGGTGACGTCGACCGGCCCGAGAAGACGGACCTGAATGGTCGCCACCTCCGCTCCACAGTGGTCGGGCAATCGAATGCTAGCGATCGCCGGGCCGCCCGGGTCAGCGCGCGTCAGGTTCACGTCAGCGCCGGATGCCATCGTGCGACGGCGCGCCGGCCGCCGCGGCGCGGTCTCCGCCCGCAGGACAAGCCCGATCAGAGGAAGTGAGGGACCAAGATGCTCAGGCATGCCATCCGCAGGACGTTGACCCTCCTGACCGCAGCGACGGTCGTCGCCGCCGGAACCGTCACCGCGAGTGCGGCGCCCGCGCTCGCCGTGACCGCGAAGCTGGAACTCTTGCTGGGGTGCCAGACGAGCGACGGCCGCAACTGGGACTACACGGTCCGGGTGAGCGGGATCACGGCACGCAGCTACTACGACCGGTACATGGTCGAATTTCGGGTCTGGGGCGACGACGAGTGGAGCGACGATCTGCTCGGCGGCCCGTACCGGACGTACTACGAGGGTCTCGGGCAGGGCTCCTACTCCGTCGGCGTGTGCATGAACAGCTCGACCCTGAACGAGGACGTCGGTCTCGACGACATCTACGCTGGCGTGCGCATCTACAACGCCAGCGGCGTGAACACCGAGACGGCGGAGTCGAACCGCTGGTACGGCTACTTCTGAGGGGCGGAGACCTCGCCGTCGGGGCGGCGTCCGGTCCCCGGCGGCGAGCCCGGTCGCGGCGATCGTCGCCGCCGGTCGATTCCGCAGACGCACCGCCCCGGCCTGCGGATTGGCCATGGTCACGTGAGCGGTCAGCCACCCCGGTCCTTGCTGGGCGAGTCGCGCCATGTCGCCGGCCTTACCCAGGAGGAGTTGGCCGAACGCACCGGGCTGACCGTGCGGGGCATCCAGCAACATCGAGCGGGGCCGGGTCCTTCGACCGCGCCGGCGTTCGCTGGAGGCGCTCGCCCTCGGTCTCGACCTCTGGGGCGACCAGGTCGACCAGTTCGTCCGGCACTACTAACGCGGCCTCGGCGGCGTGGGCGTTCACGGCCGTGTAAATCGGTCTGATGTCGCGGTGAAGAGTGCTCGATGAGGACGCCGCCGGTGAGGTCCTCGTCGTTGCGGCCCGGCCACGCAGGGGCACCATGCGCCGGTGGGCGCTGCTCGGATTAGGGGCCACAGCGCTGTGTGCGCGGTCGGCGTCAGCGTGATCAGTCGGCGGAGGGCGGGACGCGAACCCTCACCGCTACATCCACCCCGACGACGACTAGCTAGGTGTCACAATCAGCCCTGCTGACGCAGGTCACTGCTCGACAGCGCCTGCAGCCACGGGTCGTCTCCGGTGTCTGGAGGTGTGGCGGGATCAAGCATGCTAAGCGTGGCTTTGCTTGCATCCCATGACCGATATGGGACTCACTCCTCAGCCCTACCGCTGCTCACAGGCCCGGTTAGCCCTAGGCGAGAACGTGATCCTCAGGGACCGTGTACAGGTACAGGACGCTGCCTTCGTCCACGTAGAGGCGCCGCTCCCCGCCGCCGGCCTAGGCGGCAACATAGTGGATTCGGCCAGACCCACCACTCTGACGCCATGCCCCAAGGATGACGCGGTCAAGGATGTGAGGCATGGCAGTCCTCCTTGCGCGGCGAGGTTCGCCTCCTATCCCAAGGGGTCCAGCCAGGCAGTGTCAGCCACTCGCTGCCAGCCGCCGACTGGCTGGCGATCCCTCGCTTGCAGGTTCTAGGCGATGCGTCCGCCGTCGTTCGTGTACGGCTGTGACCTCGGATAGCCGTCCACCAGCGCCTCGGCCTGAACGTCGTCGTCCGGGCCCGTTGCTGTCACGGTTGCTACCAGAAAGTCGGCCTGCGACAGTAAGCGGCCGTCCGGGCCTCCCGATCTCGAACTGACGGCGAAGCGGCGGTCTCATCTGTCATGGCTCAAGGCATGCCAATGGATGTCTTGATTGCCGTCGCAGCCAGCGCGACCCCAATGCTGTTGGCGGTCTGCAGAGCCCACTTCCCAGCCGACCGCAGATGCTCCAAGGCCCTGCCTTGGTCCCCCTCTTGGGCCGCCCTCGAAGCGCGCCCCACCTCTGCGAGTGCGATGTCGTTCTCCTCCGAATCGGGCTGTTTCCGAAGGGCTGCCCGAAGAAGCGCGAGCTCCTGAGCCAGTGCGGTCAGGTCGAGACTTGACCCACCGCCTGCCTGTATCTGGTTGAAGGTGGCGTTCGGCGCGGTCGCGTTGCTGCCGACCGCGCCGGCCTGCTGCACGTAATTGTTGTCGCCCATTCTGGCTCCTGACTGATCAAAGTGGATAATGGTCTGTACTGTCGGTGTACTGGGGAATGACTCTGCGGTTTCTGGCGTCGAACCCCCTTCTGGCAAGTGATCGTCGGCGCTAACTGGAAAATCATCCGTGGTCCGGATTCGGGCAAGTGTCTCGTTGTCGAGTGACGCATCGGTCGATATCGTGCGCACGATGTCGTGTTGGAGACCGGTCAGTTCGCTCGGAATCCGGGGGAACACGAATGCTGCATCAAGGCCCGGTGCGACCGAGCGTCGACCCCACGTTTTAATCCATGCCGCCAGGCTTGGCTCCTCGTCGACGTCCGGCTCGTGGAGCGCAAGAGACGAGTATTTCCTCAACTGTTGGAGGGCGGCATGGTGGTCACCGAGTAGAAAGTACGCGAGGGACCGCAACCAGACGTGCGCCGGGTGAGTCGATCGCAACCCCTTCAATCTCTGCAGTGCATCGGCGGGCCGACCGAGGCACAGATCCGAGAACGCAAGTTGGTAGTTCAAAGGAGTGGCGCTGAGCCCTCCTGCGACCGGCTGGATAATTGAGGCTTTGAGAAAGTCGTGGTCGAGCTGGTGGAGGAGACAGTCAATCAGGTGCTCTAGGTTCTTTCGTTCGAACCTCTTGACCAGGACGTCACGGATTTTTTGCAGTCCTTCGCGGTCGCCTCCGGCGAACGCCAAGAGCGCTGCCTGTTCGATCACCAGGCCCAGGTTCGGGGACGCTCTCTCGAGCCGTGAAGTGTGCGACACCAACAGGTCGATTGCCTCGCGGTATCGCCCCTCTGCGGCCAGCAGGACGGAGGCGAGTTGATAGAGCACCCAGGAACTGGGCGCCGCGTGCGACAACGGCAATGCGTGGTTGAGCAGCCCTATAAGATCCCGAACGGGGGCCTGTCGCTCCATCCAGACCTTGATGCCAGCGAAGTAGACATGCGCCAAGGCCTCGGCCGGCAGGACGCTGTCCGCTTGTCGCAAGGCGGCGACCGTGGCCGAGAATGTCTCCAGCCGGGCGGTCAGCCGTACACGCAGGACCCACACCTGGAAATCGCGCGACTGGCTACTGGCAACGGTCACGTGCCGCAGAGCTAGGAGGAGGTCCTCGTGTCCGCCCAGTGACTCGAGAATCCGGGCGGCGGTGTGACGGGCCTCGGGATAGCCCGACCTCTTGCCTCGCAACGCGGCGATGATGGTACTCGCGGTTTGGCGGGCGACCTTGGGATCCGATGGTATGGGACGTGACTTGCCGAAGTTTGCGAGCAGATAGCTGCCATACCTCGCTGCCAGGTCCTGAAAGGCTTCCTCCTCCCCGGCGAGGACTAGGTGGTAGCGGGCTTCGACGAACTCGCTCCCGCGACTTGCCAGATCACTCTTATCCTTGGCCTTGAAGTGACGCAAGAAGTGGGCGGCAGCTAGGGAGTGGGCCTCTCTGGCTCTGCCCTGGTCGGCCTCCATCCGCTTTCTGGCGAGTTCGCGCGTTACAGGGTTGAGCGTCACCCAACCCGTCGAGTGTTCCAGCAGGAATCGGCCGATGAGATCGGCGTAGGCGCGGCCCACGTCGCCGACCTTGGGGGCGAAGGGCTGAATGCCTTCCTTGACGAATGGCTTCCGGTAAACGGACAGGTACTCGAGCAACAGCAGGCTCGGCGATTCGAGGCGCCCTATGACGCGATCGAGAAACTCCGCTTCGAGCTTGCCGACGAGCGATGGCGAGAACGCCTGATAACGGACGTCCCAGGCCTCTGGCTGCAGTTCGATGAGATCGTCCAATGAGTCACCGTCGACTAGGCAGGAGACTAGCGCACGCAGAGCCCGCGGGTTGCGCCCAACCCACTGAACAACGTCGGACCGCAGATCGGGCGCGATCTCCCCCTCCACCCGCCTACTTACCAGGAGCTGGTCCAACAGCTGCATGGCATCACTCTCATCGGGTGGACCCAGGGTAATGATCGGCAGCTCGATCGTCCTGGCAAAGGGCAGCCGTTGGTCGGTGACGAGCAGGAGTCGAGCTTTGGAATGGCGCGTCGCGAGACGTTTGAGAAGGTTGTAGAAGTCGGCCGGCGGCAACTTGGTCTTCGGGTCCACGAGTTCGTGGAAGTCGTCGATCACGGCGAGGCACTCGGTACGCATCATCGCGTCAAATACTTTGATAAGATTTTCGTCGATCCGCTTCGCCATTAGATCGCTTCCGGAGTGTTCGAACTCGGCGGCGAGCTCGAACAGTACATCTTCGACGCCTAGGCTCTCCGTGGTCCCGTACACATGCGCTGTCGGGAGCGATGTTGATTGGGCGAGCTTTCGAACCAGTGTCGACTTCCCCACTCCGGTGAAGCCCTCTAGAACGGCGACCACTGGACCGTCACGGATCCAGTCGAGCAACAGCGTGCTGGGGGTGGGAGTTCCGCCTACAGTGTCCTTCACCTGTACCGCGCCCTTCGCCGAAACTGGCTCGTGTTGTTGCAGTAACCCGGTGCTGTCGAGCGTACGGCCGGATGGCCTGGTGTGGCTAAGTTGACCATCAGTCTCACCGGCTACGGCCCGCTGTCCGGTTCACTCCTATGTGGCGGTGCGGCTCAGCCATGGCGGTCGGCGGCGCCCGAAGCGGCCGGCAAGTTTGACCGGCGGGGATCCAGAGTGGCACGGACGTGCTAGCGGGACTTTCACCTGATGCGCAATCGCGTACTCCTTCGGTGGGGCGCCCAACCGCTGTCCAGCATCGAGCGCGCGGGCCTGGTCGCGGTCAAGGTCCATGCCGTGAATGTCGGCGATCGCGAGGGCGAAGGTCCCGGTGATCTCGGACTGGAGTTGCTCATCACCAGCTGGCAGGAGTGCGACGGCCCTTTGGGCGCCTGTCTTCCCGGCGTTGAGCGCCACGCCTTTCGCGAGCGCTTTCGCCGCCTCCTTGCAGGCCTTCTTCGCCGCAACCTTGCCGGCCTTCTTCGCCGCAACCTTGCCGGCCTTCTTCGCGTCCTGGGCGCTCACAGTCTTGGCAGCCGTAGCGGCGCCACCGCCCGGGACCAGCGCAATCCCGGCGGCAGCGGCAATCGAGCCGGCAGAGACGATCCCCCCGGCGATGGTGATCGCAGCGACGTGGTGCCGCTCAAGCATCGTGATGACCTCGACGGGAGTCGCGTCGGGGTTGCGCTTCCGCACCCGCTTGACGTACTTGCGGGCGATGGCGTGCCGGGCGCTCACCGCCTTCGCGATCTCACGCTCGGCTTCTTCGTTCGGGAGTTCCGCCTCCAGGGTGATGTTCTCGACGTCAGTCACAGGATCGTCTCTCCCACGGTCAGATACTTCTCAGCGCCAGCTCAGCTGCACGAGTCTATGAGCGGGCTGTGTCGCAGGCGACCCCGAACACCTCATCGCGCTGATAGCCGACAAGCCAGCTTTGCCGCCCGCTGCCGTTGGTGGTCACAGACCGCCTCGCAAGCCCTGCGGCGGCCCGGGCCAGCGCCCGGGCTTTCTCACCGACGCTGGCGCCCGGCCGGCGACGTGCATCTGTCACCGTCGCCGGTCGCCTGTCAGACCCACCCGATCTGACAGGCATCCGCCCAACCCTGGCGGCGCAGCCGTCACGCGGGCTGACATCGCAGGTCAACACCGCTTCTCGGTCAGGACGGGGGCAACGGGCGCTGACAGATCGGGCCGCTACCGTCTCGGCCAACACCACCCCACATTTCGCAGCATCCCGGTCCGGTCCCATCTCAGGGATCCCCGCCGCACCCCTGCGGTGTGCGATGCCCACCCGCTTCGGCCGGTCGGCACACAACCCGCGCGGCGACCCCTCGAGGACGACCGGCCACTCGCACCACTGTCTTCCCGCCCACCTGAAGCCGACCCGCGCGCCCCGTGGGCCGGTCACTCCTGCGCGCCCACGCGCAAGCGCATCGAAGGAGGATCACCCATGTCCCCTGTCAACGGCACTCCCCTGACCCGCCACGGCAGCCGCGTGCCCGCAGTCCCCGCACGACCGACCGCCGCGAAGGCCGCTCCATCCTCAGGGCCCCGACCGGCCGCCACCCGGGCGGCCACCACCGCGTCGCGGCCGACCGTGACACCGGCCCCGAGCATCGCCACGATGGTGATCTGTCTGCCCGAGGAGCTGCCCGCCGCGGCGCTCACGAGCCACCACCTCGACACACACTTCGGCGTCACCGGCACCCTCACGGCCCTGTTCTGGGCGACGCCGCGACTGCGGCTCTGGCAGCACCACCTCATGATCGGGCTGCGCAAGGGCCACCCTGCGCCGTGCGCGGGCGGACCAGTGCGACGGCTCGACCTGGCCGGTATGCGCCAGGCCGCCGCCGTGGGCGCCGGCATCCGCCACCAGGTCTGGCAGCGGGTGGTGCATGGCACGAGAGCGGCCACCCCTTGGCCGACGTTCGAAGCTCGCTACCTCGCCGACCCCGACCGCTACCCCCTCGGGTCCGCGGTCGCGGATTTCCACGCCCAGCCCCGCGTACAGGCCATGCGTCTGCACGCCGCCACCGTCGGTCCCGGGCAACCCTCCGTCGGGGAGCTGGAGATGTACCAGGCCGGTGAGGTCGCCTACCAGCACTACCGGGCCGCGAGTGCCGTCGCCGGCGATGCGATGCTCACCGTCGATGGCCGCAAGCTCGCCCCGGCCAGCGATGCCCTCGCTCACCGCATCACCTACCTGGAGCAGGCCCTGGCCCACCTCGATTCCCTCGATCCAGATCAACGGTTGCTCGCCGTCGCTCTCTAGTACGAGACAGGCCGCCGACCTCACTGTCACGGAGGGACCCCACCGCCGCCCACTATGTGACGCTGCCGCTGTCGGCCGCATCGGCTATCGAGCTGCGGACCGCTGCCGCTCCCCCGGGCCAGCTGAGTCCAACCGATCTCGCATCACCTCCGGCCTTCCTCCGCCCCGGCTGGCGCGTCATCCGCCGCCAGGGGCGGTGGCCGCGCGCCGGCCGGCGGGCCGCGGGGAGGCGGCCGCCGCATCGCCAGCGCCCCGGGCCCGGGGCCCCCTCTGAGCCGAGGCCGGCGACAGGCCGCTGTTTCCTCTTCCACCTGCCAATCGAGAGCTGCACCGTCACGACACACCGACTGTGCACCGCATCGAGACGCGTGCCTCGCTCGCAAGACCCACCTCGCCTGCCCAGCCGCTCACTCCACCAGCTCGCGGCTTGCCACTTCCGGGAGGCGGAGCGGCTCTTCGGGAGCCGGGAGACAACCGGCCAGCAAGAAGGCAGCGAGCGCGTCGCCGCTACCAAGCGCCGACATGGGCGAAGGGCTCGTGCGTGACGGCCATTGCCGGATCAGTGCGGACGCGGCGCACTGAATTCCATGTCAGTAAGGCCTCGTCCCGGTAGTCAGGAGCGGGCTGCGAGGTCGTCGCGCTCCTCGGGGGTCATCTCTTGGAATGCGGTCCAGAAGGTATGGAAGGGCGCAGTCAGCTCGGTTCCGTAGGTGTTGCTGGCAGCTGCCTGGCGGAGGGTGAGTTGGCCTTCTTGGACTGCGGTGGCCATCTCGCGCAGCAGCGGGTTGTTGCTGCAGGCGAGTTGGTCCAGAACCTGGCGCAGGGCTTGGCCGCGCTTCTCATCGCCGCCGGTGATGTCGTCCAGGTCGTCCACGCCGTTCACGCAGTGGCCCCGGCGAGGGGGTGGTCGTAGCGACCGCCGTCCGGAAGTGCGGGGAGCGCGACGGTGTCGAGGTCGCTGAGCTCGCGGGTGAGGGCGGCCCGGAAGACGAGGACGGCGGCGGAGATCTGTTGGCAGAGCTTGGTCGCTTCGCCCCAGAGCCGGAACATGTTCGCGACTTCGGCGGCGGCGACGCCGTAGCCGACGAGCGCGCCGACGCCGGTTTCGGAGGTGACGGTGCCGGCAGCGGCGGCGATGCCGGCGATGATGGCAGCGTCGATGAGGCTTTTGACGACACCGCCGAGGGCTTCACCGGCGGACCAGAGAGCGTCGGCCATCTCCCGGTATGCCCTGCTGATGGCGGACATGGGGGTGTGGAGGTCGGCGGTGGCGTTGGCCGTGGTCGTGAAGTAGCGGAAGGCGCCGTCGCCGGCGGCGCCGTGCCAGAGGGGCCGCAGGGTGGTGGTGCCGGACTGGACGTTGTAGGCCAGGTTGTGCAGGGCGCCGCCGATGTTGTCGACGACGGGCGCCATGTTGGCCAGGGCTTCCCAGTCCCCGGAGACCTGGCTTTGGATCCTGCCGATGGGGTCGAAGCCGAACACGTGGTTGAAGACCTCGTTGAGCCAGTTCGCGGGGCTGATGTAGTCCATCCAGCCCAGCGGGTTCGCGGGCTTGTCCGGGTCGCCCGGAGTGTCGAGGTGGCCGCGTACGTCCCGGACGTCGACGAAGTTCGCCGGAGCGCAGGGGTTGTTCGCCAGCTCCAGTTCCAAGGCGGTGATGCAGCGGTCGGCCGCCGGCGGCAGGGTGCGGTCGAGGCGCTCGGCGTTGGCCAGGTCGGTGCTGCGGTAGTAGCCGGCGGCGGCCCGCAGTTCGGGGGCGGAGTTCTCTAGCAGGCAGGCGAGCCGGTTCAGGGTGCCGTTGATGACCTGCACTGCGTGCTCGTGCGCCTCCTTGGCGATCTTGATCTGCTCGCCTCCGGTCGCGACGTCGGCGTGGCGGTTGAGGTAGGCGCGGATCTCCCACACGTCTGCGGCGGCGCGGTCGACCTGGCGGGCGAAGCCGACCAACGCCTCCGGCTCGACCGACAGCGTCATCTGCGCCGCCCTAGTCGGTGAGGAACATGCCGGCCACGCCCACCACGGCCAGGACGACGGCGGCGGCGAGCACGTAGAGCCGCGGACGCGGCTCCCGGACGAAGTAGGTGGCCAAGCCGAACGCGCCGCTGAGGATCGACACGGCGTACCACGGGAAGCTCGCCGGGGTGGCCTGCCCGATGAACAGCATCCAGGTGGCGACGACCGCGACGAAGATGGTGGCGTAGGCGATCGTCTGCCGCAGGTTCCGGTAGGCGGTGTGCTGCAACCGGCCGACGGACTCCCGGTAGTCCTTCACCGCCGCAGTCCGTTCCTCGTCGCTGACCTGCCGCCGCTTGTTGCGGCTTCCAGAGCCCCGGCCCCCACTCATGCCGCAGAAGATACCAACGACAGTCACGCCGCCGCTGCCCTGAGTAACGCCGGTGGGCAATCTCGACCACGAGCCGCCGGCCGACCCACACGCGCTTGCGCTGGTGCGGGCTCGGCGGTAGTCCCCGCTGACTGCGAGCGCCATGCGCGCAAGAACCATCGTCGCCTTCCGCCAGCTGGCGGCCTCGGCACCTTCCACCGCCAGCGCCTCGCCTTTCGCCGGATCCCCCCAAACGACGTCCGGCTGCGCCGAACCAGGCCCTCTGGCCTATCCCGAGATGCGGTCCATGCACTTGATCACCGCCGCCTTCCAAGCGTGGATCAGCGCGCGGACCTCGACCCGAATCGAACGATGAAAGGACAACTGGCATGACCGAAACACACACGGAAAGCCCTCCCGCGCACAGCGCGTTCAAGGTCCTCGCGGCGCTGGCGGAACTCGGCCAAGCCACCGCCGCCGAAGTCGCCGAGCACGCCGGACTTGGCTACTCCACCACCACTCCGAAGCTGCGCGCCTGGGAAGGCTCCGGGCAGGCTGAGCGGTTCCGCACCGGCGACGGCCGCACCCTGTGGCGGCTCACCGACGCCGGCCGCGCCGCCACCGCCGCCAGCCCGCAGCCAGCTCCGACCGACGCACCCGCACCGGCCGCCGAACCCGAGACCAGCGACCCTCCCGCCGCCCAGCTTGAGGCCGCCGAGGCGCAGCTCCAGCCCGGTGACGCCGACCCGCCGGCCGCAGCCGACACCACCGGACCGTCCAGCAGCGACACTGCCTCCCAGCAGCAGCCCGAGCTGGACGCACCGCACGCCGGGGAGTCCACCGCCGGCAACGTTGCGGACAAGCCCACCGACCCGGCGTGCCAGGCGCCGGCAGGCAGTCACGACAGCGGCGACGGGCCGCGCGGCGAGGGCCGTTCGGCGGCGGCGCGCCGTAGGGGCGGGTCGTTGCGCGGGGCGGTCCTGGACATCCTCGAAGCGCACCCCGATCGGGCCTACAGGACCGGCGAGCTGTGCAAGCTCATCGACGCCGCGAACGCCGGCACGGGCGCGGCCAAGGCCAGCGCCGGTGCGGTCGCCAACGCGGCCATCAAGCTCGTCGCCTCCGGCAAGGCGGTGCAGACCGTCGAGCGCCCCGCCACCTTCCAGCTCGCCCCCGCCAACGGCGGCGAGTAGTCCACCTGTCCGGCAGCCCGAGGGCGGGCGTCGAAGTTGGCGCCTCCCGCCCGCCCCCGGTGCTCCTTCACGTACAAGGAGCGTCCCGAGTGTCTCCCACCCTGAACACGATCGCTACCGCCACCGGCGGCATCCTCGCCGGCCTCGCCTTCGCCGGAGCCCTGCTCTGGCGGCAGCAGCAAGCCCTGCAGACGGCCCGCTACCAGGCCACCCACGATGACATCACCGACCTGCCCAACCGGCGGCTGTTCCTCACCCGGCTGCGTGCCGCGCTCGCCGACCGCACCCCAGTCGGAGTCGTCCTGCTCGACCTGGACCGGTTCAAGACTGTCAACGACACCCTCGGCCACGACGCCGGCAACGATCTGCTCGAGCGGATCGCACGACTCCTGGCCGGCCTGCCGGCACCGGTGCAGGTCGCGGCCCGGCTCTCCGGCGACGAGTTCGCCCTGCTCGTCTCCGGCGACCGGGACGACACGGCCGCCGTGGCCCATGCCGCCTGGCAGGTCATCGCCGCCGCCCCGATCCGCGTGGTCAACGGCAACCTCCGGGTGGCCGCCTCGGTCGGCCACACCCACAGCGGCAACCGGCACACCAGCCCCCGACAGCTGCTCGCCGAAGCCGACACGGCCATGTATCAGGCCAAGCGCTCCGGTGGCGGAGTGTGCGAGCACCATCCCCGCACCGCCCCAGATGGCCGGCGGAGCCGCGACCGCCACTACCGCTGACCACCGGGCGCCCGGCCCGCACATCGCTGGCAGAAATGGGCACCGGGCGCCGCGCCCACCGATGCCGGACCGCTGCGGTCGGCTGCCCCGGGTCTGCGCCGGCCGCGCCGCCCACCAGTCCCCCGCCCACAAGTCGGCCCGTTCCTGATGCCGAGGACCCCGCAGCCGCTGGCTGCGGGGTCCTCCCCTTTTCCTGCCCCCATGACAAGGAGATCCCTGTGTTGTCCTTCGCCGCTGTCCACACCCTCGCCGGATGCCTGCTGGCCGTCAACGCCGACGCCGACGCGCTGGACTGGGGCCGGCCCGTGACGCTGCTGCTCATCCACGACCGCCCCCTGATCACCGACGGGCCGACGGTACGCCAGATGCGCAGCGTGGAGTTCCCGCTGCACCGCGACGACCTGCTCACCGACCCGGCCGGGCTGCCCGCACTGCTGCACCGCCTCGCCGCCAGCCTCGACGAGCCGGGGGCGGCGGCACCCTACCCGGCCACCCTCGACGCCATCGTCCGGCTGATCCGCGCGACGCAGCCCGACGTGCGGCTGCTGGCCTGGGCCGCCTGCTACGACGACATCCTCACCCACGACGGCCAGCCGAGTCAGGTCCGCCGCATCGACGCCGTCGACACCGATGGCCGCGTCTACCAACTCACCCACTACCTGGGTGAGGACCACCCGGCGCTGGTCGTCGACGACATCCCCGACCCGGACGACACCCCTGCCACCCAGCCCGGACTCGCCGCGCTGATCGCCGCCACCGCCCGCCACCCCCACTGGAACACGTCGGGGGGCACGGCATGACCGGGCAGCTGCCGCCTGACACCGACCCCGACGAGCCGATCTTCGCCGTGTGCGGGCCCGACGGCGCGTCCATCCGGTGCCGGGTCTGCGGCGCGGTCGACCAGGTCGTCTCCGACGAGGTGCCGTCCATGGCCGGCTACGGCGAGGACACCTACACCCGCTGCACCCGCTGCGGATCCGTCGAGACCACCGACCCGATCTTCGGCTGGCGCCCCCGGCCCGCCACCTGGCCGCCCCGCCCTGACCACGACGAGCCCTGACCGGACGGCGCCACCAGCTTCACCCATTCCACGCGCCCGGCATGGCCATACCGGCGGACGTCGCCACGCGCGAGCAGTGCTCGCGCCAGCCGCGGCAGGCCTGTCCGGGCCTCCCCCACCACCCGAATGCGCCCGCCCGCCGCAATGCGGGCAGGCGCACCCCATGTCATTCGCCTCTCGCTGAAGGAGTCCTGTCCCGTGAGCAGCCACTGCTACGTCGGCGTCACCGAACCCGACCGCCCGCGCCTCGCGCACGCCCGATTTGTGCTCTGCGACGGCCACCCGAGCGTCATCCTGCCCAGCCTGGCCGCGATCTGGGCCGGGCATGCCCACTACGACACTCGCGCGTTGATCACCGCGATCCTTGCCTGCGACTGGGAGTACCTCGACCCGGACATCACCGCCGCTACCCACTCCGGGTTCGCCGGCCAGCACACGGTGCCGGGCGTTGGCATGACCCTGGCCCTCACCTGTGCCGACGGGACGGTGGACGTGCTGGAACCGCTCACCGTGTTCCCGTTGAGTCACGCCCAGCACCTCGACGTCGCATGGATCTACCTGCTCGACCCGGACACCGCCACTGTCGCCGTGCACACCGACGACGGCAGCCTCATCGCCTGCTACCCCCTGTCCGGGTGTCTGCCCGGGCCCGCCGCCGCGAACCGGTGCATGGCAGAGCCTGGACGCACGGCAGCGACGGCGGGAGCGGCGCGGTGAACGCCCGCGCCCTCGCCGCCCTCGCCGGTGGGGTGGTCGCGGTGGTGGTGCTGTGCGCGGGCGGGATCGGCGCGCTGTTCACCGACGGCGGCACCGCCTCGGCTGCCTGCTACGGCGCCATCAGCGCCGGGTCCACCATCGCCGTGTCTCCGCCCGCGGCCGGCGCCGCCGGGTGGAGCAGCGACCAGGTGGCCAACGCCTCCGTGATCGTCGCCGTCGGCGCGCAGCTGACGGTTCCGCCTCGGGGCTGGGTCATCGCGCTGGCCACCGCCATGCAGGAGTCGACCCTGCGCAACCTGCCCGTCGGCGACCGCGACTCGGTGGGGCTGTTCCAGCAGCGCCCGTCGCAGGGCTGGGGCACACCTTCCCAACTGCGGGAGCCGCGCTACGCGGCCGGGAGGTTCTATCACGCGCTGCTGGCCGTGGACGGCTGGCAGGCCATGGCGCTGACCGACGCCGCCCAGGCGGTGCAGCGATCCGCCTACCCCAACGCCTACGCCCCCTGGGAGGACGACGCGATCGCCCTAGTCCGCGTCCTGACCGGCGGCACCCCCGCCGAGCCTGTCGCCGCCGATCTGGAGCAGGCCATGAGCAATCCGCTGTGCCTGTTCGACGGCGGCGACGGCCAACCCGGCAGCGAGCAGGTGCCGCTACCGGCAGGGTTCGCGCTGCCGCCGGGCACCCCGGCGCAGGTGGTGACGGCGGTCGGCTGGGCCCTGGCCCAGCTCGGCACCCCCTACACCTTCGGCGGGGACTGCACCGCACCTCACTCCGGTGTTCCCGCCCGACAATGCGACTGTTCGTCCCTGGTGCAGCAGGCGTATCGGGCGGCTGGCGTTGGCCTGCCGCGGACCACGAGCGAGCAGGTCGACGCGGGCCAGCCTGTCATCGATTACCGGGACATGCGGCCCGGGGACCTGCTGTTCATCCCCGGCAGCCGCGGCAGTGCGGCCCGTCCCGGCCACGTCGGCATGTATCTCGGTCAAGGGCTGATCGTGCAGGCCCCGCACAGCGGCGACGTCGTCAAGATCAGCCGCTTGGCCGCGTGGATCGAGCAGCTGGCCGCGGTGCGCCGCGTCGCGCCCAGTGGGCTCGCTCGCCCAGCCGGGGACCGGACACCCGCCTCGCGCTCTGACGACCAACTTCCAGAACCACGCGGACGGGCCACGCTAAGCGATAGCCACCCATACGTGGCCTAACCCGCGACGCGACCATCCGGCCACCGATCCGACGGGCACCGTCACAACACCTTGCAATGACGACGGTTCTCAGCCATCTGTCAGGCGCGAAAGCACGAGGTCGTGCAACAGGCCGTTGGTCACAACCGCAGTTCCACGGGCAGGGTCCGCACAGCCGTCGATGTCGCTGAACCTGCCGCCGGCCTCTTCCACGATGATCTGGCTCGGCGCCAAGTCCCAGACATACCCGGTGGGGTCGAGGGCGACATCTAACTTCCCTTCCGCCACTGCCATTTGCGCCAGGAAGCCACCTGATCCGAAAGTCCACCGCGCTTCCGAAACCAGCCCTACCAGGGGATCCAGCAGCTGGCGGCCGCTCCACACCTCCAACTGGGCAAAGCTCAGGTGAGCATCGGCCAAAGCATCCACACCTGACACACGGACAGGTCGGCCGTCGGCGAAAGCCCCACCACCGCGGGAAGCCCACCACCTGCGCTTCAGCGATGGCGCAGAAACCACACCAACGACGGGCCGAGCGTCTTCCAGCAGCGCGATCAATGTTCCGTAGTGCGGCATACCCCGAGCGAAGTTGTTTGTGTGGTCGATCGGATCGATCGTCCAGCAACGACCCTCTTGGATCTGCTCGCCATGCAGCTCCTCCGCGGCGATCGCGTCTCCCGGCCGGCGCTCGGCCAACACCGCGGCGAGTTCCCGTTCCGTCTTCAGATCAGCTTCCGTCACCAAGCTGCGATCGGCCTTGACCGTGACGGCTGCGCCCGTGTGGAAGAACCGGGTATTGATCCGGTCGGCGCGCTCGGCAAGCTCCAACGCCAAGCTCAGGTCCTGCTCATTTCGGGCACGCACGGCCCGACCCTATCCCGGCCGCCCGAGGGCGAACCGACAGGCACATGCCTGCAGAACGCCGAACGGGTTTGGTTCGCACACAAGCGCTCTGCGAGTTGCTTCAACCCCCAACCGCCCGCGAGTCCGGGCGGTTCCGCCGTGGCGTGTCCCGGTCGTTCCCGGAGCGCCACCACTTCTGACCAGCACAAACGAAAGGGACATCGATGAACGACTCACCAACAGCGTCCATGGCGACCGTGAGCTACCAACCGGGCGAGCGCGTCGCGCTCGAGCACACCAGCGACCCGCACACCCGGCTGCGGCCGGGCGACGAGGGCACGGTGCGCCGCTACGACCCGCGCCAGCAGGTGCTGGACGTGCGGTGGGACAGCGGCTCCCGGCTGGCGATGCTGCTTGGCGCGGGTGACCGCGTGCGTCGCCTCCCTGACGCCGGCTGGGAGCGGGTGCTCAAAGCCCTGCACGAGGTCGGACAGGCCGCCGGGCGGGGCGCCGCCGCATGGTGGGCGCAGGACACCATCGGCGGGCGGGCCAGCGGCGACGTAGTCGCGGCCGCGCGGGAGATCCTCACCGCCATCGAAGCGGGTCGGGACATTGGCGGGCTGCCGGCCGCCGACCGATACACGCTGGCCGACGACGCCGGCCGGTACGCCGAGCACGCCCCGTTTGGCGCGCCGGCATGGGAGCGGCTCACCGCGCAGCGGTGTGACCAGGCGCGGTGGGCGTGGTGCGACGGGTACGACGCCGCCGCCGAAGCCGAGGCGGCCCGGCAGTGCCGCGTGGTGCTGCACCCCGACGGCGACGACCGGGACCTCAGCCATGTGTACCCGGACCGGGTGCGTCTGGGCGGGCCGGGCGTGTTCGCCGGCGACTGGGCGTGGACGCCCAACGAGCACGGGCAGCTGCGCATCCCGGTCGGGTTCGCCGGGACCCTGGTCGACACGTGGAACGGGTGGGCGGTGTTCACCTGCACCCGGCGGGTGGCGGAGGCGATCGTCGCCGACCAGCACGATGCCCGCGACCGCTACCGGCAGCAGCTCGCCGCCGACGGGATCGTCGGCGAGCGCCTGGAGCAGATGGTCGACGAGTCCTTGGCCCGCCTGCGCTTTGACGACGACGTCATCGTGGCCGACGAGAGCCGGGTGCACGACGACCCGGACGCCGTCGACCGCATCACGCCAGACGTGGACGGCCAGTACACCGTGATGGGCCGCGCCTGGACCTGGATCGCGGTACACCCCTACGACTGCGACCGGATCGCCGGCGACCTCCCTGGCCCGCCTGCGACGGCGGCTACCTGACCCGGTCTCCCCAGCTCATTCCCGGGTGAGCTCGTCCAGAGGCAGCCGGTACCAGTGCTCGGCGGTGATCAGGTGCAGCACCGGGCCGCGACCTATCACCGTGGCCTGCGGTGGGAGCGGGGCTCCGCCGGGCAGCACCAGCCGGTACTCACCGACGACTCGCATCGCCTGGTCCGCCAGCTCACCCACAACGAGGCGGTCCTGCTGCGGTGCGTACCCGCCGAGCAGTCCAACCCGGTTGCCGCTGACCGCCAGGGCCTTCGCCCCGGAGATGTGATTGCGCCAGCCGGCGACCGAGTCATGACGAATCTGCACGATGGGATAGTCGGTGTAGTAGCAGGTCCAGACCGATTCGTCGCTGACGTTGAGCGCGTAGCAGTCGCTGATGGCGCCCCACTGGTTGTCCACGTGGGACGGGAATCGCCACGTCGGCTCGAGCTGTGGTGAGAACCGCACCAGGCCGCTGCTGCCCACCGGCGGCGCCGAGTTTGCATCGCCCCAGCCGTAGTTTCCGTAGACGCCTTCGTCGAAGTAGCCCACCCATACCTCTCCGGAGGTGGTGGTGAAGACGTGTTCGATGCCGTCACCGAGCGTCGCTTGCGCCTCGATGCGTCCGTCGCTGCCGTAGATCACGGCGTTGCGGTCCGGGCCGTCCTTGCGCCACCGGCAGCGGGCTCCGACCACCAGTACCCGTCCCTCGGGCAGGGGCTGGACTGAGGGGTGGGCCAGCGTCAACCCGGGCAACTCGGTGACGTCGACGAGGTCCCCTGCCTGCCTGGTCATTCGGGCGGTCACGGGTCGGGCCGCCGTTGGGTCGGGGAACGTCGCCCAGCCGGGTTGGGTGGTGACCGACCGCAGCGCCGCCTCGTCCTCGGATGTCGACCACAGCGCTACCAGCTCACCGGCAGGCCCGATGGAGGCCGACACGAGCGCGTCACGCGGGTCAGCCCGCAGGACCGGCCAACCCTCGCCCAGCTCCCACTTCGGCAGCGCCCGGCTCGTCTGCTTCCTCTTGCGCCATCGACCCTTCCCGCTCATCACCCGGGTACCTCATCACCTCACCACACCCCTACGCCAGCCGATTCGATCTGCGGCAGACGCCCCCGCGGCGGCGGCATACCGAGACGCGCTCGCCACCACGCAAGCGTTCCGTGGCTTCCAGCCGGCCGGACGACATGAAGCGACACGACCTACAACGAGGAGCATCAACATGTTCGATGACCCTGCCGACGAGTTCGGCGAGTACGCCCACGAGGAGATACTCCAAGCCCTCGTCCGGAGCCTGCTGACCAGCGCCGACCTGGATCAGCTCTGCGACGAGGCCGACCTGCCCCAGCTCACCCACGACGACGACACCCCGGTGACCGTCACTTCCGCCCGCGTCTACCGCGACGCCGGCGTCATGACCCTCGACCGCGGCGTGTGGCTGGAGCTGTCCGACGGCAGCGTTTTCGGCCTGACCGTGACCATCGCCCGCCGCCCCCACCACGAGGTCACCCTCCGCCGCAGGTAGGCCCTCACCGCCGGATCGACTTGATCGATCCGGGATTGGGTGCGTTCCTTGTCGTCGCCCACCGCCGGTGGCGGCGACACCACCCCCGGCAGTCCTTCCTGGGTTGCCCTTTGAGCACCTCACGGAGTTGCTGATCGGCCCCTGCCAGGGGGCTGTTCCAGTACCTGCCCGTCTCCCCCGCGCGGATACCGCACCAGCTGCCCGCGCACCCGGCGACGGGTGCGCGGGCCCCTATGACAGGAGAACCCGCATGGACCCTGCAACCCCACCTCACCCGAGCGACCCCACCCCGCAGACAGCCGACGGCCGACGGCCCGGCTACCTCTACCGGCAGGTCGCCGCCCACCTCGCCGCGCACCCCGATCAGGTGTTCAAGGTCGGGGAACTCACCGCGGCGATCGCCGCCCCGTCCACGGGAGCGGTGTTCGAAGCGTTGAAGAAGATGGCGGCGGCCGGATACGCCACCCACACCACAGGCCCGCACCGCTTCCAGATCACGCAGGCCGGTGTCGACGCCGCCGGGACGATGCCACCGCCCGCCCCGCGTACACCCCGCCAAGGACGTCGCGGGGCGGGTCGGCGGCAGCCGGTCACACGCCCCAACGGGGACCTCTACTTCCCGCGCAAGCTCGCGGGGGCGACCGATGTGGACGTACTGCGCCGGCTACGCGAAAAGCGTATACCGGTGCTGCTCTACGGCCCGCCCGGCACCGGCAAGACCGCCCTCGTCGAGGCCGCCTTCCCCGACCTGCTCACCGTCGCCGGCACCGGCGACACCGTCGTGGAGGACTTCCTCGGCAACTTCATCCCCCTGCCCGACGGCGGCTTCGAGTTCGTCTACGGGCCCCTCGTCACCGCCATGCGGCAGGGGCGGGCGTTGCTGGTCGACGACGCCACCCTCATCCCGCCGAAAGTCCTCGCCGTGCTCTACCCCGCGATGGACGGACGGCGGGTCATCACCATCCCCGGCTACCGCAACGAACGCGTCGACGCCGCCGACGGCTTCTACGTCATCGCCGGCCATAACCCGGGCGTGCACGGCGCGATCCTCACCGACGCGCTCGCCTCCCGGTTCGACGTGCACATCGAGGTCACCACCGACTGGTCCCTCGCCCGCCACCTCGGCGTCCCCTCCCCCGCCGTGGCCGCCGCCGTCGCCCTCAACGGTGACCTGGCCGCCGGGCGGATCAGCTGGGCGCCGCAGCTACGCGAGCTGCTCGGCTTCGCCCGCGTCCGCAAAACCCTCGGCCTGCCCGCCGCAGCCGCCAATCTCGCCGGCCGCGCACCTGAGGAGGACCGGGAGCAGGTCCTCGCCGCGCTGCGGCAGCACTTCGGCACCGAGATCACCCCGCTGACCCTCGGCAAGCAGCGCTAACCCCTGGAAGGAGTTCTGATGCCTCAACCACACCACCTGCAGCCCGGCCCGACCGCGCCCACTGGTGGCGACCCGGCTTGGCAGGAGTGGAGCGACGCCTGGACCCGGCACGTCCCGGTGCTGACCGGCCGCACCGACCTCATCGTCACCGTCGCCCCCGGCGCCGGCGGCGGCGCACCGGCCTGCTTCTACCCCGCGGCCGGCCGTATCGAAGTCGACGCCACTCACATCGGCGCCGCCGACGTCGCGAACCCCCGCCGCGCCGGCCACAAACGCCTTGTTCCGACCGCCTACGGGCTGCTCGTTCACGAAGCCGCCCACGCCGTCCACAGCCAATGGAGCACCCCGCCCGGCACTCCGCCCGTCGTCGCCGCCGTCGCCGAACTGCTCGAGGAATCCCGGATCGAAAACCGGCACCGCGTCCGCCGACGGACGGACCGGCGGTGGCTGCGCCACACCGTCACGGCACTGGTCAGTCCCGCCGACGCCCCCGTCGACGACGTTTGGCACGCAGGCCAGCTCGCCGGGCTGCTGCTGGCCCGGGTCGACGCCCGCATCATCACCGCCAAAGACATCAAGGGTGTCCGCGCCGCCGTCACCGCCATCCTCGGCCGCAAGCGGCTGCTGCAGCTGCGCGACGTGTGGCGGCAAGCCCACACCACCGACGACACCGATGCCGACGCGATGATCGGCCTGGCGTGGCGGTGGTGCGAGATCCTCGGCATCGACCCGCACCGGCAACCCGACACCCCCACCGTGGACGCGGGCGTGTTCGCCGGTGTGCTCGCCCAGGCGCTGGCGGACTACCTCGCCCACACCACGGGCCTAACTCCCGCGCAGTATCGGGCGCAGCAGCTCAACGCCCGGTTCTCCGCGCCTGCCACCTGGTCGCTGCGGGACCCCACCGACGGCGAACGCGCCGCCGCCCGCGCCCTCGCCGCCCGACTACGGCGCGCCCGCACCCACCAGCCCGAACCTGACACCCGGCCCAGTCTCGCGCCGCCCGGACGGCTGCGCACCCGCCACGCCATCACGGCGAAGGCACAGATCGCCGCCGGGACCGTGCCGACGGCGACCCCGTGGCAGCGCCGCGCTCAGGTGCCGCCGCCGAAGCCGACACTGCACCTCGGGGTCATCGTCGACGCCTCCTTCTCCATGCACCCCTGGGCGGCGCCGATGTCGTCGGCCGGGTGGATCCTCGCCCACGCCGCCCGCGCCAATCAGGCGGTCACCGCCACTATCGCCTTCGGTAGCGACGTCACCCTGCTCGTCCCACCCCGCCAACACCCTCAGCAGGTCCTCGAGCTGCGGGCCGACGGCGGCAGCGCGGCGTTCACCGACGCGGTGAAACTCGCCGACGAGCTGCTGCAGCTGCGTCAGCCCGGGCGGTTGCGGATGCTCACCGTCGTCTCCGACGGCGACCTCCCCGACATCGAACCCGCCCAACGGCTGATCACCACCCTGCACCGGGCCGGCTGCGCCGTGCTGTGGCTGCGCCCCGCCGAGCTGCCCGGGCACACCTTCACCGACACCACCACCCTCGCTGTGACCGATCCCGTGCAGGCCATCGGACACATCGCGGACGCCACGGTCACCGCCCTCGAGCGCGCCTGACACCTCCGGGCAGCCCAGACAGGCGCCACGTCGAACAGCCCACCGCCCGCAGGCCCCGGACGCCGCCATGCCTCGCCAGGCCAACCAGCGGGCCGCCGATCCATCCCGCACCTCTCGACGCCGTTGCCGGATACCGGCGCGAATCCGCGCGCCCTGGCGCGGCCGATCGACCCTGCCCGACTTCACCTCACCTAACGACAGGAGACACCATGACCGACTTCAACCGGCTACCGGTCGGCTCACCCGCCGACCTGCTCACCGCCGTGCCGTACCTGCTCGGGTTCCACCCCACCGACAGCCTCGTCACCGTCGGCGTCGCCGGCACCCGAGTCGCCGTCGCAGGCCGCGCCGACCTCCCCGAACCCTCCCACGTCGCCGCCTGGATCGGCGGCATGGCCCGCTCGCAGATCCGGCTGCTGCGCCACGCCGCCGCCACCCGCGTCATCGTGATCGGCTACGGGCCCGCCACCGCCGTCACCCCGGTCATGGACGCCATGACCCCACGCCTCACCGCCGCAGGCCTCGACATCCTCGACGCCCTGCGGGTCACCGACGGCCGCTACTTCTCCTACCTCTGCCAGGACCCCGCCTGCTGCCCCACCGACGGGACGCCCTACGACCCGCACCGCAGCGACGTCACGATGCACGCCATCGTCGCCGGCTGCCGAGCCCTGCCCGATCGGGCGGCGCTCGTCGCCAGCATCGCCCCCACCAGCGGGGCCGCCCGCGTCGCCGTCACCCGCGCCACCGTCGGGGCCCGCGCCCGCCGCCGCGCGCTGCTCGCCGCGGCCGGACACGACGGCCTCGTCCGCGCAGGCGTCGACGCAGTGACCGCCGCATTCGCCCGCTACCGCGACGAACAGGTCCTCCACGACGACGAGCTCGCCTGGCTGACCGTCCTGCTGTCCGACCCGGTGATCCGCGACGCCGCCTGGCAGGCCAGCGACGACTGGCAGGTGCCCATGTGGACCGACATCACCCGCCGCGCCCACCCGCCCCTCGCCGCAGCACCGGCCAGCCTGCTCGCCTTCACCGCCTGGCGATGCGGCGAAGGCGCCCTCGCGTCCGTCGCCGTAGACCGTGCTCTCGCCGCCGACCCCGATTACAGCCTCGCGCACGTGATCGACCAAGCGCTACGCGCCGGGCTCCCCCCGTCCGTGCTGGATGGCTGGCCGCACATCGGTCACCCTCCGTTCTGAGCCGCAGGAGAAACGCTTCGATACCGCCCTTCCTCGACGCCGTATCCGGGCTCCTGCACGACCACGCGGCTACACCCCCAAACCCGGACCAGCTCCCCGACGCCTGCGCCCATCGCCCGACGAGGTAAACGCGCTGCTCGCCGGAGCGCGCACCATCACCGCCGCTGGTGGGCAGATCATCGCCCTGACCGGCGCCACCGGCGTACTCAGCAACCCCCACACCAGCTGCGGCCCGAAACTGTCGCTGCGGGGAACGGCTCGAGCACATCGCGCACGCGCTGACCACAGCCCTCGCTCGCCACGACAAGGCCACCACAGCTCGTCACCGCGTCCGTGAGTTTCTCAGCCACGCCGGCTGACCTGGTGTTGGTTCCCAATCCCAGCACCGCTGAGCGCGGGCGTACCAGCTGCGATGCGACGCCTTGAACGGCCCACCACGGCGACGTTCACCGCGTGGCCGTGATCCGCACGCCGCGGACCCAGCACCGCCACCGCCCGCGGGCCGACCTCGCATGCCGGTGCCTTGCCGACCACACCCACGCCCAGAAAGGGGCACACCCACCCATGGCCCTGCATCTCTATTTCGACCTGACACAGACGCTACGGCTGGCTGAGCACGCCGTCGCAGCCACCGACCAGGCACCCTCGTTCACCGAGCACGAAGACGGCATCGCCTGCCCCGGTGCGCTCGTGTGGGTCCACGACCACGGCGTCTACCTGATGTCCAGCGGCCTGCCGCGCCTCGAGGATCCGAACCGGCCCGGCAGCAGCCTCGTCGTCTACGCACACGGTTGGAACCCCGACACCGACGGCCACCGCCGCGACCCGGATCTCGGCGGCGACGACTTCGCCGAGCACCTGCACCTCACCGACCAGCCCACCCCGCTGATCACCACCCTGCGCACCGCCGCGGCCGCCGGCTATTCGTGGCTGCGCCTGACCGTGCGCTCCGACACCTACGAGGTCCGGGTCACCCGGATCCGCCGCCAGTCCTGACATCACCCGACGGTCCCGCCGCCCGCCAGGGCGGCGGGACCCTTCCCGTTCCCGAGGAGGAACCTCCGATGACCACGCCTGAGACGACGACGTCACCACCGACCCTGGAATCCGTCCTACTCGACGCCTGGAACATGTTCCACCCGGGCCAACCCGCACCACTGGGATGGCTCACCCACACCACCGCCCAGATCCACGCTCATCTGCACAGCCCACACACCCCGCCGCAGGCCCAACCGCACACCGCCGACCCGTACGCACTGGCCCGCTTCCGCCGCGAGGTGTGGCGATCACTGCGCGAGGCCGCCAGCACCCACGACATCGACGCCGACGCCGCCGACCGGGTACTGAGCGCGCTGGACCTGCCGGCGCTGCCCCGCCGCTGGCAGGTCCGCCTCACCCTGCCGATCCTCATCGAGGTCACCGCCACCGGCCGCGAGGACGCCTTCGACACCGCCGAAGCCGCCGCCGAAACCGCCCTCAACGCCGCAGAGGTGGGAGCGCGGATTGAGTGGGACGGCAGCGAACGCGACGACGCTGACCCCGGCGACCTGGACCCTGCCGTCGACGAACCGGCCGAGCTGGGGTGAGCGCCACGGCGCGCCGCACCGAGGCAATCTCCTCGCAACAGCGAACGAGGAGCCGATCCCGCCGAAGGAGGCAACAAGCGTGCAGCTGCCGCACCGCCACGCCGTGCCCCGCGCCGTCACCGACGTCCTGCTGTGGCTGCTCGCCACCGACGTCGCCGCAGCTCACCATGCACAGCCCGACCAGCCGGGCCGCTCCGCCAATCTGCGGTGTACCGGCCTGGCCTATCCGTGCCCGCCGGCACTCGACGCCCACCGCGCCTGCCAGGTCGCGGCCCGGCCCGATCCGCCGGGAGTGGGGATTGCTCCTCTGTCAAGCGGCGACTGGTTGGCGGGTGACGAGGTCGGCGCGTAGGGCTTGGTAGACGACGTCGGAGAGGCGCCGCTTGAGGACGCGGATGCGGGGCGCTGACCTTGGATATCGAGAGAGGCGCGTGGCGGCCGCGGTGATCGACGGGCCGGTCGCCGGCGTGAAGTCTCCAGAGGTCATTGGGACGCCTTGCCAACCGTTATTGCCACGACCACCTCCGTTGGGCCAGGGCACAAGCTGTCGGGCCGTCGAGGCCGCGGGCGGCCGGGCCGGCGAACCGGTACCCGACCGCCCGCGTTCTGATCGCTGGCGAACCTACAGGTCCAGGGGCTCGATCCAGATGCTGCGGTACTGGACCGGGTTGCCGTGATCCTGCAGCCGGATGGCACCCGTCGCCGGGCCTTCGGGCCGGCTGCTGCCGGTCGGGCCGAGGATCTCGACGTCGTCCTGCACCTTCACGCCGTTCCAGACCACCGTGACGCGCGGGTTCTCGAGCTTCTTGCCGGCCGCGTCGTAGCGGGCCTGCCGGTAGACGATGTCGTACGTCTGCCAGGTCTCGGGCGGCAGCGCCGCGTTCACGTCGGGGGCCTTCTGGTTGTAGATGGCCGCGGCGTCGTTCTTCTGGGGCGGGTCGATGCCGAACGAGTCCAGTATCTGGATCTCGTAGCGGTCCTGCAGGAACACGCCGCTGTTGGCGCGCGCCTGGCCGGTCACGTCCGGCGGGTACAGCGGCAGGTTGAACTCGAGGTGCAGGCGGAAGTCCCCGAAGGCCTGCAACGTGCGCAGGTCCCCGTTGCGCACCGTCATGGCGCCGTCGGCAACGGTCCAGGTCGGTTCGCGTCCGTCGGTGTGTTGCCATTCGGTGAGCTCGCGTCCGTTGAACAGCGTGATGCGCTTGCCGTGCGGCCGCACCGCGAGCACGTCGAGATTCACGTGTCCGGAGTCCGCGGCCTCCTTGCGGTACTCGACCATGTTGCGCCCCTTGTTCAGCGGCACGGTGGTGGTGACCGTCCCCCATTCCTCCCAGGTCACGGTTGAGGGGAAGACCGTCTGCTCGACGCGTTCGCCGTTGACGTACAGACTCAGCTGTTTCTGCCCGGAGTAGGGGTTCGGGCCGTTGCTGTAGCGCATCGCCAGGTCGTAGCTGCCGCTCTCGCCGACGTCGACGGAAATCCGGGTCGACGAGCCGTTCTCGGTGAACCCGGCGGCGAAGCCCGCGCCGGAGTAGGCGGCGTGGTCGGTGGCCATACCGACCGCGACCGTTCGGCCCTCTTCGGCCTCGAAGAATGTCTGCGGTTGCACCACGCGGCCCGGGATCTCGTTGAGCGTGTACCAGGCCTCAGTGTTCCACAGCTCCTTGCCGCCGGCGGAGGAGAACGGACGCGGGGAGCGCACGTGCACCACGCGGTTCTCCTTCAGGCCCGGGATCTGCAGCTCGACCGTGCGGCCGTCGGCCGACAGCTCGGCCTTGGCCACCTTGAGCGTCTCCAGCTCGAGCTTCGGACCGCCGTACTGGCTCGTGGCGCCGTAGCGCCACTGCTCCACCTGGTACGCGTCGGCGAGCTGCTGCGCGGTCTCGGCAGACAGCGGCTCGGTGTACTCCAGCTCGAATCCGACATGCGACGCGCGCATCTGCTTGACCTCGAAGACCGAGGTGCCGTTGGGCGTCAGCTTCTGCAGGCCGTAGGTGAACTTGCCCTCCTGGCCCCAGTTGCCGCCGGCGCCCAGGCCGCCGACGTAGAGCGCGCCGTCGGGGCCGAGGGCCACCTCGTTGATGCCGGACTCCAGGCCCTGCGTGTGCCGGAACACGGCGCCCTGGTACTGCCCCTCGATCTCTTCCAGGAAGACCCGCTGCAGGCCGCCGTAGGTCACGTCACCGACGACCAGCTGCCCCGCGTACGGCCCCTGCTTCAGCAGCACCGGCGTGGACGGCGAGTTGGCGATCTCGTTCTGTGGCAGCCAGACGATGGGACGGGTCACCGCCTTGTCGTCGTACGGGCCCGCGGGGGTGGTGTAGTGGTTGTAGAACGCCCCTTGCTTGATCTGGACCAGCTTGTTCGCGGGTAGCCAGCCCCCCTGGTTGTCGGTGACGAGGACCTCGCCGCGCGGTCCCCAGCCGATGCCGTTGGGGGTGCGCAGGCCGCCGGCGACGTACGTGATCTCGCCGGTCGCGGCGTTCACCTTGATCGACGTGCCGCGGTTGCTCGCCGGCTGGGGCACGGTGGTGGCGCCACCGAGGTTGATGGCGACTGACAGGTTGAGATAGAAGTACCCGTCCCGGTAGAGCAGGCCGAACGCGAACTCGTGGAAGTTGCCGCCCCACGGCCAGGTTGCCACCGTCCGGTAGTCATCGGCGGCGCCGTCGCCGTCGGTGTCGCGCAGGGCGGTCAGCTCGTGCTTCTGGCTGACGTAGACGGTGCCGTCGACCACCGTCACTCCCTGCGGTTCGCGCAGACCTTGAGCGAACTTGCGGTAGGTGACCTGTTCGGGGCCGGTCTTGCCGGTGACGCCCTCGACCAGGTAGACCTCGCCGGTCGCGTTGTCGGTGCCGCCCCATGTCGAGATCACCAGGTCGCCGTCGGGCAGGAAGGCCATGCCGGTGACCTGCGGCTTGAAGCCTTCGGGGCGCAGGTCGGTGAGCGTGTAGCCGGGGTGCACCCGATCCAGGGGAAGGCCGTCTCCCGCCGAGTCGGTCGCTCCCTCGCAGTACTTCCATCCCGGGGCGGTGACGCGTACGACGTCGGCCTCGGTGCTCAACGCGGAGGTCGGCACGAGTTCGAATCCGCTCGCGCCCGGGGGACTCCACTCCAGCCGGAGCACCTGGCCGCCGCCGTTCTCGAAGAACTCGACGAACAATGGGTGCAGGCCGGCGGTCAGGGTGAGCGACCCTTCCTTGGAGGTTTCGCCGTGCAGGCCGTCGTGGTCGACGACGAGCTTGTCGTCGATCGTCAGCCGCGACCCGTCGTCGCTGGTGAGGCGGAACGTGTACTCCCCGTCGGTGGGCACGGTGAGGTTGGCGATGGCGTGGCTGATAAACCGGTCGGACAGGCCGAACTCGTCGGTGCTGGTCCAGTTGATCTGCGGCATCAGCTTGTCGACGTTCGGAGTCTGTGCGGGTTTGAGGGTGCACAGCGCCGACAGTGGTGCGCCCATGTCGTATGAGCGCAGGGTGACGCCGGGTTCCTGGGGCGGGACGTCGGCTTTGACGGGCGCCGCCGCGGACGGGGTGACGGGGACGGCAGCGAGCAGGGTCGCCAAAGCGGCACCTGCGGCCGCGAGCGCGGCTCTCCGGCGTCGACGCCGGCCGTTCGGTGCGGTCATGGTTCCTCCTGGTGCGAGTGGTGGGGGCCCGGCCGGGAGGATCGGTGCGGCTCTCCTCCCTTGGACCGGCGTCTTCGATCTCACAGCACAAAAGATCGATGAGCCACACGCTAATCTTTAGATCGATACGATTCAACTTTTGAATTTCCGAATGGAAGCGGGCCCCTCCGGGGTGGGTGTCGAACCGCCGTGAGGTCGGGGCTTGTCGATCAGCTCGGCCAGCGCGGCACCGCCCTGCGCGATGATCGGGCACCCGGAGGGTCGACCAGGATGATCCGGTGGCAGCCGTCGAGTTCGACGTAGGTCTGCGGGCCGATGCGCTGCCAGCACAGCGGCCGGCCGGCCCACTGCGACCGCTGCGTCGATGACTGCTGCCACGACGACCCGGCGGCACCGGACTGCTTCCTCACGCGAGGACCCATCACGGCAAGAGCCGCGGCCGACGAGGTGACGACTTGATCGAGCTGAAAAGTCGAGCGTCAATGCTCCCGGCCGCCGCCACTGGCGAACCCGACAGCCGCACCCCACGCCGCTGGCCAGTGGCGGCGGACCCACGAGCCGAGCCCGTCGAAGGAGGCAACCAGGGCTGACCATCTCCCTGACGCGCGAGCAGTCCGTGCGGCACCTGGAAATGCCGTCCCTTAGGGCCGATCGCGCACCGGCCTAGACACCTCAACCCCAGCTACTTCCGCAACGGGCGCCGCCCTACGGCGGCGCCCTCGCCATCGTGGGAAGGGAAACATCATGGAACGCGTTCCGGAACCCGACGTCGAGCGCGACGGCGACGCTGAAATCAGCGTCGGCGACCCGGTCCTCGGCAAGTCAAGGCTGTTGTCACGGCAGTGCGACACCTGCATCTTCGCTCCTGGCAACCGGATGCACCTCGGCCCCGGCCGGTTGCGCGACCTCGTTACCGAAGCCCGCCAGCGCGAATCCTTCATCGTCTGCCATGACACGCTGCCGCACTACCGGCAGCCAGAGGCCAAGCCGGCGATCTGTCGCGGCTTCGCAGACCGCTACCGCACCCAAGCGCTGCAACTGATCGAACGGCTGTTCGGCTTTGTAGAGGTCGACCCGCCACACTGAGCCGGACCAGACCCGCGGCAGGAGTTGACCGCCGTTGAACTACGAGACCCGCTTCGCCTGCCACCCAGGGCTATCGCCGCCTCGCAGCATCGCCAGCGCATTGGTCACGCCGGGGTGGGCCAGTCCAAGCAGCACGACCAGCCTGGGCACGCTGATGAGGCAGAGGCTGTCGTCGCGGTCGAACCCGCATTACCAGTGCGGACATCATTGCCGACACCAGCAGGGCTGCTCCGAGTTCCCCAGCGCCACATCGGGCAGGTCACCGGCCTCGTCCGAGCCCGGGCGATCCTCCGCGCCATGCACGCGTGTCACGACCGGGTCCGAATTCGATGTCGTCGGTCGGCGGCTTGTCCTCCATCTCCGCCATCGCGAACTCAATGCGCTCGGCTCGGATCCGTGCATCGCGTCGTTCGCGTCGTTCCGCGATTTCGTCGCTCGGCTGACGTGGGCGCCCGTGCCCTTTGCGGCTCATAGCGAGTGAGAGTCGCATCTCGGGGATCGTTCTTCAAGAGTCAACGGCTCGGCACGCCTCGCCGCCCAGGGCGCTGGGCGCGGAGCCCAATCGCCAGCGGTCCGGTTCCACGTTGTTCGGCTACCCTGGTGCCCGCCAACCGTTGCGCCTCTGGCTATGGTCGGTCACCGCACCACGGGGGTCTGCGCGAATCGAGGCAGCTCCGGATACGTCTTGAGCGGCGCGCGAAGAAGCGCCCGACGCGACCGGGACGACGGTGTCTCATGAGGTCACTGAACGGTGCGCCGACCGGATAGGCCGGCCAGTTGGGTCCCCGGGTGCCCGCTCCGCCCGGACGGGGCACCCGGGGATCCGCACGGATCAGAGGGCGGTCCGGCGCAGGCCGGTGATCTGGAGGGCGGCGAATCCGGCGACCACCACCGCCTGCGCGATCACGAGCGCGACGCCGAGGGTGGTCAACGGGAACCAGCCGGCGACGAGCAGCTCGACGCTCGCGGCGACCCAGGCGATGTTGACGGCGATCACGACTGCCACGGCGGGTCGGCTCACTGTCGGCCTCGACGCGAGGAAGAGCAGGGCGGCCGCGAAGGCGACCAGGAAGGCGCCTACGGGGTAGAGAAGACCGGCGGGAAGGCCGAACAGCCGGCCGAAGATCGCCGCGGCGGCGAGGTAGACGACGCCGTTGGCGCCTGAGCCGATCGCGTCCTGCTTGAGGGCGAAGCGGAGCAGCTTGGCGTCGTCGGCGGTCCGGACGGTGCTGGCGATGGTGGCCATCTCGAATTCCCTTCGTGGTGCTGACGTGCGTCTGATCACGAAGCTACGGAGCTGGCGGCCGTGCCGAATCCGTCATCGTGACGGTAGGTTGCCAGTCGTGTTGCACGGGCGGGCCGAGGAACAGGCGGAGATCGACCGGCTGGTGGACGGTGCCCGGGAAGGTCGCAGCGGCGCCCTGGTTCTGCGGGGTCCGGCGGGGATCGGCAAGTCGGTGCTGCTGGAGTACGCCGCGCTGCGGGCGACCGGCATGCGGGTGGTGCGCGGTGTCGGCATCGAGTCCGAGGCGGCGTTGCCGTTCGCCGCACTGCACCTGCTCCTGCGGACCGGGCTCGACCGGATCCACGCGCTGCCCGACGCGCAGGTGAGGGCGCTCGGCGCCGCCTTGGGGCTGCGCGACGCGCCACCGGAGAGCCGGTTCCTGGTGGGCCTGGCCACCCTCAGCCTCCTGTCCGAGCTGGCCGGGGACGGCGGGCTGCTCTGCCTCGTGGACGACATGCAATGGTGCGACGCGGCGTCCGTCGACGCCCTGGTGTTCGCGGCGCGCCGGCTCGGGGCCGAGGGCGTCGCCATGATCTTCGCCGCCCGTTCGGACCTGCCGGTCACCGGCCTTCCCGAACACCGTCTCGCCGGGCTCGACGACACGGCGGCCGCCGCCCTGCTCCCCGCCGATCTTCCGCCGCAGGTCCGCGAGCGCCTCGTCCAGGAGTCGGCCGGCAACCCGCTGGCGCTCATCGAGCTGCCGGCCGCGCTGACTCCCGAACAGCGGACTGGGCGGCTGTCGCCGGTGGGGGCGATGCCGGTGGCGGAGCGGATCCAGGAGGCCTTCCTCGCGCAGATGGCCGCGCTGCCCGAGGCCGCGCGCACCGCGCTTTTGGTCGCGGCGGCGGAAGGTTCCGGCGAACTCGCGACGCTGGTCGCCGCCGGCGCTCCGCTCGACGGTCTGGAAGCCGCCGAGCGCAGCCGGCTGATCGGGATCAACGGGACGGCCGTCGGTTTCCGTCATCCCCTCATCCGGGCGGCCGCGTACCAGAGCGCGTCGGTGAGCCGACGCCTCGCCGTACACCGGGCGCTCGCCGACGCGTTGACCAGCTCGACCTCGCCCGACGCCGCCGACCGGCGCATCTGGCACTTGGCCGCCGCCGCGCTCGGTCCCGATGAGGGCGTCGCGCGGCAGCTGGAGGAGGCCGCGGGCCGGGCCCGTACCCGAGGCGGCCACGCCGCGGTGGCGGCTGCCTACCAGCGGGCCGCCGAGCTCACCGTCGATCCGGTACGCCGATCCGCCCGGCTGGCCGCGGCGGCGCTGGCCGCGAGCGACGCCGGTTTGACCGACCGCGCCGCCGCGCTCGCCGCAAGCGCCACGCCCGACGTGGACGACCCGGCGATGATCGTGGCGTTGACCCAGGTCCGCGCCCACCGTGAGGTCGAGCTGGGCACCCCGCTGGCCGCCGGCCGGATCATCCTCGACGCCGCCCCCCGGGTGGCGGCGCGCGACCCCGAGCAGGCGACCTGGCTGCTGGTGGAGGCGGTCCGCTGCGCCTGGTTCGCCGGCGACGCGCGGCTGGCCGGACAGGCGGCGACAGCGCTCGACGAGCTGCCGGCGACCGGTTCGCCGCTGGTCGGCCAGGCGGTCGGGCTGGCCCGGCTGCTGGCCGGCGACCTCGCGGGTGGGCTGCCGCTCACCGGCGATGCGCTGGACCCGTCCGGGCTAGCCGGGCTGGGCGTTCCGGGGCTGACCTTCACCGCCGGCGCCGCCCTCGCGACGGGCCGCGCGGCCCTCTGCGAGGAGCTCACCGGGCGGGTCGTGGCGGACTGCCGCAGGAGCGGGATGATCGGCTGGCTGGCGTTCGCCCTTCAGGACCAGGGGTTCGCGCAGGGGCTTCAGGGCCGTTACGGGGAGGCGAGGGCGACCCTCGAGGCGGGGCTGCGGCTGGCGACAGACCTGGGTCACGAGCACCGGGTCATCCACCTCACCTGCTGCCTCGCTTGGGTGCTCGCGCACCAGGAGGACGTGGCGGGGTGCCGCGCGAGGGCCGAGGAGGGCGTCCGGCGGGCCGACGACCGCAAGCTGGTCCTCGCGGCGACCCTCGGACGCTGGGCGCTCGGCCGGCTCGAACTCGGGCTGGGGAACGCGGACGCCGCTCTGGAGCAGTTGGAACGGATCCCGCCGAACGGGTTCGGGGCGCTCGCCGCCGCCGATCTCGTCGAGGCGGCGGTCCGCAGTGGCCGGCCCGGGCGGGCCGGCGAGCCGCTGGAGCGCTACGTGACCTGGGCGCGGCATGTCCGTCAACCGGCCTCGGACGCGGTCGCCCTGCGCTGCCGGGCCCTGGTCGACCAGGACGAGGCGCACTTCGTTGCCGCCGTCCGCGCCCACGACGGCGACGACCAGCCGTACGAGCAGGCGAGGACGCGACTCGCCTACGGCGAGTGGCTGCGACGGGCCCGGAGGCGGGCGGATGCCCGCACGCAGCTGCGCGCCGCTCTGGAGGCCTTCGACGGGCTGGGCGCGGAGTCGTGGGCCCGGCGGGCCCGCACCGAGCTGCGCGCGACCGGGGATGTCCCGGCTGCGCCGCGCCGGGCCGGCGACCCGCTCAGCGTGCTCACCGCGCAGGAACGCGAGGTCGTGCGGCTGGCGGCCGCCGGCGCCTCCAACCGGCACATCGCCGCCCAACTCTTCCTCAGCCCACGGACGGTGGGCTACCACCTCTACAAGGCGTTCCCCAAGCTGGGCATCACGTCGCGGGCTCAGCTGGCGACGCTGGCCGGGGTCGCGGCCGCCGAGTGACGACGGCCGCCCGCGGGAGCGGGCGGCGTCCGGGCCGATGTTCCTGGTGGGCAATACCGGGTTTGAACCGGTGACTTCTTCCCTGTCATGGAAGCGCGCTCCCACTGCGCCAATCGCCCGTGGTGCCCGCCGACCCGGCAGGGCCGGGGCAGGCGGCCGCGAGCGGACGACGGGATTCGAACCCGCGACCCTCACTTTGGCAAGGTGGCCGATTGCGGCGGCCACGCCGTTATCAACGCACAGCTGTTCGAGCGACGGGCCCGGCGGGCGGCGCTGCTCGAGGACGCCCTCGCAGCTGACCCTCACACCGCAGGTCACCGACCTGGACGAGGTAGGCGATTGGCTGACCGGTACACGGCGACTGGAATCGGGGGGTGGTAGTGAAGCGGCTTGACGGCCGGTACGAACCCAGCCAGCGCGGCTCGCAGAAGTTCCGGGTGCGCGTGGCGACCGAGGCACTCGCTGGCGGGGAGACCGTCAGCCTCGCCAATCCACCCTGCGCTAGGTGCCGGGTGAGCCGACCGTGCTGGCTGCGATCGAAGTGGACGCCGCCTTCGCGCACCGGCGGTGGCTCTTCCGGGTGTGGCACGTGCGCCCGCGGCTAGACCGGTCGGGGTACGGAGCGGGTGGCTCATCGTCGGACGGTGGGCCGGTCAAGCGGATGTTGCCCCAGGCAACCGGCGTCTGGGTCAGGACTTCCGGGGGAGGCATCTGTGGAAACGCTGTGAGAGCGTCGAGGGTAGCGCGCTCGATACGGGGCAGCGCGCCATGCAGCCTGGGAGACCTCCGCACCCATGACCACCCCCTATGACCCTGCCCAGAACCAGCCCGGCCAGCAGCCGATGCCGCCGACCGCCCAGTTCCCGCAGGTCCCTGCCGGACAGTTCCCGTCGCCGCCCGGCCAGGTGTTCCACGCCGACGGCACCATCACCGCCTTGGACGCCTCCGGCCGCGAGCATGACGTCGACGGAGAGGCCGCCCTCTACGGCAACGACGACGCCAAGGGCTTCCTCGACGAGATCATCCCTGGCAACTCGGTGAAAGCGAACGTCTACTTCGAGGTTCCCATGGGCACGAAGCTGAGGGCCATCACGATAGCCGCCGGCATTTTCACCTTGGCCGAGGACGCTGTCGTCACGCCCTGACAGGCCAGAAGGCCTCGACACCTACCCGGTTTCGACACGCCAGCCCGCGCTACTCCCTCAACTGTGCAGAGCTGTTTCCCCCGCACGTACGTCAGGAGCAAACAATGGAAGACGAGATTCAGCTGATCAGTGACGGCGATGGACTGGCGGTCATCGGACACCCGACGGCTGTCGAACGCTTCCTCGTCTCCGAAGGACTGCCGTCGAGGGACCTCGGACTGCACCGGCTCGGATCTGTCCTCAATGCCGGGGCGGCCGCGGCACAGGCGGGTTCCGAGATTGCCGCAAACTCGGGTCGCTGGGTGCAGCTGACCAAGGAGTCCGCGCAGGCTGTCCACAAGTACGGGCTGATGCAGAGCAAAACTCCGGGCGTGCACCATGCGATGCTGGGGCAGCCGGGCTCGATCAAGAAATGGCTCCAGATCTCGAAGGGGCCTGGGGCGATCGCGGGCAACCCGGCGCTGCTGGCCGGTGCTGCGGGGATCATGGCGCAGGTTGCGATGCAACAGAGCATGAAAGAGATCACGGACTATCTCGCCACGATCGACGAGAAGGTCGACGATGTGCTCCGCGCCCAGAAGGACGCCGTGTTGGCCCGCATGATCGGCGTGGGCTTCGTCATCGAGGAGTCCATGCCCATCCGCGAGCAGCGGGGCCGGGTCGACGAAGTCACATGGTCGAAGGTGCAGGGCGCGCCGACAACGATCGCAGAAACCCAGGCGTACGCGTTGCGTCAACTCGACGCGCTCGCGGAGAAGCTGGAGCACAAGACCACGATCGGCGATCTCGCGAAGGCGGCCAAGGAAGCAGAGTCCAAGGGACAGGAGTGGCTCGCTGTCCTGGCCCGCTGTTTCCAGCTGCAGGACGCGATCGCCGTGCTCGAACTCGACCGGGTGCTGGACGCGTCGCCGGGAGAGTTGGACGGGCATCGCCTCGGGCTGAGGGCCGCCCGGCAGAACCGGCTGGAACTCATCTCCCGGTGCACCGAGCGTCTGCTGGCCCGCATGGAGGCGGCCGCGGGAAAGGCCAACGCCAAGGTACTGCTGAATCCGATGGACTCCCCGGCTGTGGTGAAGTCGAGCAACCATGTCTCGATCGCCATCGTCGAGTTCCACGGGCGCCTCGGAATCGAGGGCGATCGACAGTCATCGGAGGCAAGACGATGGACTGACGCGGCCAAGGAGGCGAGGGACAAGGCGCTCGAGGCGGGAGCAGACGGCGTTGGTGCCGCCAGGCGCCTTGGCGACCAGACCCTCGGCCGGGCCAAATGGGCGACGGGCAAGCTCTCCAGCCGGTTCGCTGAGCGAACGCTCCGTCGGCGCGGGGACGACGAGGAGCGCGACGAGCGGGACTGAGTGGGTGCCGACCGTGCGTCATGTGGGCTCTCCAATGGGCCGGGACCAGAGTCTCGGGCTCGGTATGCCTCGACAGGCTTCACTTGCACCGTCCTGGTCCCGTCAGCTGCCACCTGCGTCTTGAGGTCCTTCCGTTGCTCTCGATCTACAGGACGCTACGGCCGAGCGCCCGGTTGAACCGGGCTTTCCTCTGGGGTCCCGAGCGCTGCTTTCCGAACCTTGCCGGTGGCGCCTCCTGGCGCGCGATCGGCGCCTGACCTTCCGATACCGCGTCAATCCGCCGACACTGAGCCGATGAACCCGGACGGCGCCCTCGAGATCGCCTTCGACGTACCAGGATGGCCACCGATCAAGAACGAAGCCAAATCCATGCTGGCCGCCAGCCACAAGCACCACGGAAGTGTCCGAGCCCTATTGGAAGCAGCAGCCGCAGCGTCACGGCAAGTCGGCTGGGCGATCGCAAGCGCCGACATCGCGCTTGATGTAGTTGTTCGAGCGCCGGCAGGCGGTCCTCCTGGAGACGCAACCAACTATCTCGGTGGAATCGGGGACGTTCTCCAAGACAAGAGTCACCCAACCAGCATGGACCTTTCTCACCTCGGAGCGCTCCAGGAGGTAGCACTCTACTTAGACGACCGCCAGATCCGCCGGGTGACCTACAGCGTCCAGCCTGCCGCGAGCGCTTCTTACTTTGTCCGCGTTTCAATCCTGGACGGCCGATGATCAGCTTGCGTCGCGAGCAACTGCGATGGTTCGGTGACAGAGCGAGCGGATTGCGGCCATGAGAGTAAGCCGGATCTTGGCTGGGTTGATGTCGACCGGAGTTGTCGGATCCGGGTCGCGTCGTTCGTAGTTACGGTGAGAGGCGGTCCACGAGTGGGGCGGTACATCGTCCTAGATCAGGATTCGGGGCAACGCTTGCAGGATCGCTCCGACAGCGAGTAGCGGCCAAGAAATTGCCCGCTGGTCGGCATGAGATGGCGAGATCGAGACCGGGCCTGCGGCCGAGAGACAGCAGACACGACGTAGCCGCCATTGGGGCGGAGGGATGAGGAGCGCAACTCACCTACGCCTGTCAACGCCAGCGACTCTCTGCAGGTGGAGCTTCAAGCTCTCGTATGCGCTATCCAAGTCACTGTCCTCTTTAAACTGGATTTCACTGTCGTTGAAGTCATTGAGGCAAGCCGCCAACGCCGGGAACTCCTGCGCGTCGCGGAGTAGGTTGCCGACGCACATCGGTTGCAGAAGATCCGTCGGCAGGAGCGGCCGGGCGTCTTTTGCAAGCTCCTCCAGCCTCGCCTCGAGGACTTTTTCGTCGAGCTTGCCCTGCATCATGACGCGCAGGTAGTGACTCTCGTACTCCTGGATCAACGGTTTCAGGTAGTTCCGCATCCCCTGAACATGACGCCTCAGATCACCGGGGCGGTCGTACGCCTCGGGCAGGGCGATGATCCGTCGCAGCATGGCACGCATCTCACGGCACTTCTCAATCATGTCCGTGTACGTCTCGGCGTTGGTGTTCGAGATCAGTCGCATGAACGCGCCTTCCAGAGCATCCTGGGCGACGACCACATCCTGGAGCATTGTGGTCCAGGCCTCACGCTTCGTCCGGGTGACCTCGACTTGGCGGAAGACAGCGGTGATGAACCCGCCGCCGGTGAAGACGGTGGCGAGTTGCAGCAGCCATTTGCCGATCTCGAACGATGGCCCGGACGATGTGGGCGAGCTGCGGATGACGACGAAGCCGGCGACCGCAGAGCTCAGGGCGAGCAGAAAGAGCACAGACCCGAGGGCCATCAAGTCGCGAGGACGCCGAGCGTCGGACCTCATGGCGCCGACCCTGCCACCTTTGGTCAATTCAGCCAAGAGGTCGACGTCACCGCGGAACCTGAAGCCAAGCCAGCAGCACCCAGGCGACCTGACCTATCGAAACGCTCGGGTGATTCTGCTGCACCTCCGCGTGCAGCCAGTACGGGTCGACCGGCCCGGACTGGGACCGCCTCACCATCGCCGCCGCGGCGGCGACGATCGCGTCGCAGATCTCACGCGAGGGCTGTTCGTTGATCGAACGGGCCAGTGCCCGCAGCTCGGGCAGCGGCAGGCTCAGGTGGATCTGCCTTCCGGTTACGCCGTAAACCATGATGACCCCCCACCGCACACGGTAGGAACGTCGAATGGCGCCGGTCCATGACGAACTATGCGACAGGATCCTGACAGGTTGAGTCGCGATCGTGTCATCGTCGGTCGGTGCGAGATCGGTACGGGATGATCCTCGGTCTGAAGGCCCATACGAAGAAGGGATCATGCCACGGCACGTGTCGCAGTCATCGATCCCCTGCCACTGTTCCGGGAGGGGGTCGCCATGGTGCTCAGTGCCGCTGGTCACCAGGCGGAGACGCCGTCGGACCTCGTTCGGTGGGCGCGCAGGCGCACATCTGCACTGGTGCTCTTGACGCTGACGCGCGACTCCGAGTGGCGGCTCTTGGCCCGGCTGCACGACGCCCAGGTCACGCTGCCGATCATGGTGCTCATCGACGCCGACTCGATCGAGCAGGGGGTGCGGGCGGCCCGGGCCGGTGCGCGGTCGGTGCTGCCGCGCAACATCGCCGGGGACGCGCTCCAGCGGACCGTCATCGCGACTATGGACGGTCACGCAGTCCTGCCTGCAGAGGTAGCGGCGCGGCTCGCCGCCGGCGTCCCGCCGGAGAGCCCGCAGGTCGTGCCGCCCGATCGCATCGGTTGGCTGCGACAGCTAGCGTCGGGCGTGACGGTCGCCCAGCTCGCCGACAGGGTCGGGTACTCCGAACGTGCGATGTTCCGGCTGCTGACCGCCCTCTACAGAGACATCGGCGCCCGAAACCGCATCGACGCAATCATGCTGGCTCGAGACAAAGGCTGGATCTAGGAGTCGCGGAGGGCGGCGATCACTGGTTGCAGGGCCCCGGGCCGGGGCGCAGTCTCGTCCAGACGCTCCAGCATGAACGCCATCCGGTCGACCAGACCCTGTGCGCGTGGTGGACTGGCGAGTTCCGGCATCCGGAACGACGTGAGCGCCGATTCCAAGGTGGCGCGGCCGGCCAGGAATAGACCGCACAGGGCGAAGCCCTGGAAGTGCCGGGCGCCGAAGTCGGCCCGACCGATCTCGACGAGCCTACCCGACGTGAAACGGACGCCGGTGTCTTTGGCGATGCGGTTGGCAGCCTCTTCTCGCAGGTCGTCGAAGAGGTCGCTTGCGGCGCCAGGATCGTCGGTAATGCGTTTGGTGAGCGCCTCGAGTCCCAGCACCACCAGGTGTCGGCCACGCGGTCGATGCCAGCCCGCACGCGTGATGGACGTCGCCGCTTCGGACGTTCGGCCGGCGCGAAGGTGCGCGACGCACAGTGTGGTGCGGGCCTGTAGCAGCGTCGCCCGATCCTGCACCGTGAAGGCGAGGTCCACGGCACGGCCCGCGGTCTCGATCGCACCGTCGACCGCGCCGGTTGGAAGTCCTTCGAAGAGCTGCAGGTCGGCCAGCGCGTCCAGGTAGGTAGCGCGATGCCAGGGGTCGCCGTGCTCCGTAATCGCGCGGATCTCATCCAGCCAAACGTGTGCCTGTTCGAGATCCGCCTGTTCGGCATGCCAACGGGACAACCGGACCGCCAGGCCGACCGCAAGTGTGCGGCCCTCCACGTCCGCTCCCCGGGAGCCGGGGAAGTTAAGTGATCGAAAAATCTGGAAGGCCTCGGTGGCGCGCCCGATCGCCTCCGCGTACTCACCCCTGCGGCGGTGGTAGTCGGCCAGACCGTTCATCGCGCCCATCCGCGCGATTGCGTCATTCGCCTCGGTCGCCTGCAGCAGCGCTTCCGCGTGGCCGGCGCGCGCCTTCTCGACGTTGTTCGACTGCCAATTCGCCGTGGCCAGATTCGTCTTAAGCCGGGCTAGCACGTGCGGTTCCGCGTCAGCTCCAGCCAGGTTCAGCGCGCACTCGTAGGCGTCGTTCGCCTCCGTGAGTGCGCCGATGGCGAGGTAGATGCCACCGAGCGCGTTTTCGTTGATCTTCTCTAGCTCGGGACTGCCGAGCCGGCCGCGTACCGCGATCCGCTGCAGCAACAGAACGGGGGTGCAGTTCCACTGCCGTAGAAGCATGTCGACGTCTTCCATCACACGTAGCGCCAGGGGAAACGTTCCTGCGGCCACCAGCGCCCGCACCACGGCGAGGTGATAACGCAGGTCCGCAAGGGTGCGGGGTGCCGGCACGGCGTACCGTTTCAGAGCCTTGGCGGCCGTGTAGGACAGCCGTCGACGATCCGGCTCCGGCGTGTGGTCTAGAACGGCCCGCGCGTCCGCGTCGGGCAGGAAGAACAGCTCCGACTCGTGTCGCAGCAGATGGTCGTCGCGCAGGTTCCAAAGCGCTTGCTGTACCTGGTCCGGCTGGAGGTCGTTAAGCACGTCGTGCATCACCTGAACCGGAACCGGCGTGCCGACCGCAGCCAGTGCCCGGATCACGCGCTGCAAGAGCGGGTGCATCCCGTCGGTGAGCGCGTGGATCAGATAGGTCCTCGCTTCGCCCTGGTGCTCCCGCAGCCCTCGGACTAGCGCCGGTAAGGGCAAGCTGGTGTGACGCACGGTCACGTACACCAGCTCACCGATCCGCGGGAAGCCGTGGGTGCACTGCCACAAGTCGTGGCGTTCGTCGGAGGACAGCTCGTCCAGCCTGAGTCGGTTACCTCTGTCGATGTCATGGAGCAGGTCGAAGAAGTCGTCGAGGTCCAGCCCGGGCAGCCGGACCGGTTCCTCGTGAGACCCGACCGCCGCAAGCCCTTCGTCGGGCGTTTCAAGGACCACTGACACTCGGTGGTCCTCGGCGGTGTTAAGTAGCGTGAACGCCTCGTCCAGTCCGAGATCTACCAGTCGCCGAGTGTCCGGGTCGACAAGTTGCTCTGCGGACTCGATCGCGATGACGACCGGATCCCGCGCTTTCCTCAGCACCGCCTCGAGCCGGACCAGTGCTGCGCCCGGCCCACCGGCGACGCTCGCTGGCTCGCCGCTGATCAGCTCGATTAGCGTGGGAACGTCGAAACGGTAGTCCGGCGTGGCGTGCCGCCGAACTGACCTCACCGTCGGGCCCAGCGTCGTAATGACTGTGTCGACCAGCTTGCTCTTTCCGACGCCGCTTAGTCCTTGGACCGGCAGCACTCCATGCGGACCGTAGGTCAGCTGGTGGGTCAGCAACTCCTGCTCGAAGTACCGGTCAATGATCTCGCGTCGTCCGGTCGTCGGAGGGACGCCGGACGACGTCGTGCCGCCGAACTGCTCGCAGTACCTTTCGGCTGCTGCGGCGGCGAGGTTATAGCACCAGCGTCGGGCCCCCTCGGGATCCGCCGTGGTGATGGTGCGACCGACGCGAAGCAGCGCGACGCCGACGAGCGCCAGCAGGCACTGCGGCGACCAGAGGTTGCCGAGGCCCGCCCTTGTCGGGAAGCTGGCGACACACGCATCGTGGACGGCACGGCTAATCTCCTGGAAGTAGGCCACCCGTCCTGACACACGCGCCTGGTACGGGTCGACGATGGCCCTGATGAGGTCCGGGCCATCGGATTGCAGGCGACCAAAGTCATCGAGAGCGAGGGCCACCAGGAGGTGCATCGGGTCGCGTGCCAGCGGGGCATCCTCGGAGTAGTGGTCGTAGTCGATGAGCTCGAAGTCGTTGCTGCGCACTTTCGGTTTCGACCGGATGAGGATGTTTCGACCGGACAGGTCACCGTGCGCTTTGCCGACTAGCAAGTCCTTGACCACCCATCGGCCGCGCGCTCCGGTCAGAAAGTCGAGCGGTACCCGACTACCGAGATCGTGCACGGTGCGGGCCCATCGGATGACGTTGCCTCGGCGGCGCCCGACAAGGCCGCAGACAATCGATCGAACAGTGCGCCGCACGTGCTTCGGACCGCCGTCGTTCCACTCGCCGATCACCGCCTTGACAATCGAGCGATATTTGATGTCGTTCCTGGCCGGATTCTCTTCGCGCAGCTGCGCCAACGACCGATAGTCCTCCAGGTTCCCGCCGGCGACGCGCATGAACGTGGCGTAGGCATCGCTCCTGCCGAGGCTGAACACCTCTCCCTCGAGCTGGGCCAGATGCCGCTTAACGAACGCGTTTCGAGGACGCTGCGCCAGACTCAACTGCTCGGCACGTCGCCCCGAAGCGCAGAACTTCAGAATGAGCTGCTCGGTGGGTGGATGACGCAACACCCGAGCCACCGGGCTGCCACTGCGGCCGTCGTCGAACCATCCGCCGAACTGAAGGTTGTACCGCTGAGGGGAGAGGTGAGATTCCAGGCCGTCCAGCAGGTGACGGTGAGCGAAGCCACGCTCTTCTTCCCATTCCGGCCGATCGATCAGTTGCCCCATGTCGGAGAAGGTAGGCGCTGAGCAACATCAATAAAATCATCCATACCGTCCGGATCCGTCACCCCAACAGGACACCCGGCGCCTGAGTGGTGCATGCGACGTACCAGACCTCGTGCAGGGGCCTGGAGGCGGATGGTTCTCCGGCCTGGCGGCGACGCGGCTCGCGATCCGGCTCGAGGCTCAGCCTGCTCCTTGGCCGGTGACCAGAAGAAGCACTGGACTGGCCCCGTCATAAGACATTCGCGGCGTCAACGCAATGCTGAAACAGCAACGGAATGCCAATTTTCTGGGTCGGCTCGCACGGCTATTGGGCAATCAGATGGGCGCATGCGTGGCACCGTCGACGCCGCATCGCGGGTAAGGGCGCTTTAAAGACCGCTGGCGGTTGGGCACCCGTACTTGCCTCCGCTCATCGCCGTCAGTCCGCTGGAGGCTGTGCGAGTTGGACTCTGGGAGGACTGTGCGGTGACCCGCGCGCGGACAGGTGTCAGCGAGGGCGGTCAGCGAGGTGCCGTTGACGTCTGCTGGAGCCGTTGCTTGCCGGGTGATGGCCAGTGGCGGCGGACGGTGCGCTCAGACCTGCCGATTCGCGCGGCGATTTCGGCCGGGTGCAGCGTGGGGTCGCGTCGCCGCCAGTAGGCGACGGCTGGGGCGGTGTCGGCCGGCACGTCGTCTGGGTTGGTGTCCGGGGCCGCGTGCGGCAGCGCCGGCCTGCTCGCGCCGTTGTTGTCCGTAGATCCTGGCTGCGACGCTTCAGATGGCCGTGTCGGCGGCGTGTCTTGGGCCGGGTCGTGGTGCGTGGCGCCGCGAGGCACCCGAGTGCGGGTCGAGCGGGTGACGGTCGTGGCTGGTGATTGTTCGGCTAGGGGTGGCGCTGTTGGCGGTGTGACCAGGGCTTTCCCCAGCGTCGCGGCGTGGATCCTGGCGGTGATCTCGACGAGGCTGACGCTGGCGACGATGACGAGCCCGTCGACGGAGATAGGCAGTAGGTACGCAGCGCCGTGTTCGGTCTCACCGTAGCGTGCGGCGACGCCGACGAGGTGCCAGTAGCTCACCCAGGTGGCGATGGCGGCGATGACAGCGGTCGCGGCGAGGCGGATGGCGCGGAGCAGGCGACGGTGGTGGGGTGCGCGGGAGATCAGCTCGACGGTGAGCAGCAGGGCCAGAGGGGGCCACGCGGCAATGATTTGGCTGATCGGGTTCGGGCGGGCGTGCAGCACGTTCGCGGCCACTGACGCGACGACGCCGAGGGCGAGGCTTGCCCGTACCGCCCACCGCAGTCGCTGCAGTTGGTCAGTGGCGTCACCAGTCAGCGCGTCCGGTGAGTTGTCACTGCTGGAGGTGAGCGTGGTGTTCACGGTCATTCGGTGCCTCCCTCCGTGTTGAGCGGACGGCGGTGGCTGGAGGCATTGCTGTGGCGTCGCAGGTCGGCGATGAGCCGGTCGGCGAGGGCGAGGGTGTCGTCGCTGGGTTCGGCGTCGATGTCGTTGAGCCGGCGTGCGAGGGTTCGGCGCAGCATCCGGATGCCCTCGACATCGCCGAGGTCGGCGCGGGCTCGCATCGCTGCCTGGTACAGGGTTTCGTGGTGCGGGTTGTGGGTGATGGCGGCGTCGAGGACGTTCAGTTGTTGCGCGGGCTGCCCGGTGAGGGTGTCCGTGAGGGCGAGGTGCGCGTCGAGGGCTTCCTGGCGTATTGCCTCCCGGTAGGGCTCGATCCATTCGTAGTCGCAGCCGTCGGCGAGGGGTCCGGTGTAGGCGTCGACTGCTCGGCGTAGCGCGGCTGCGCGGGTGTGCGGGTCGGTGGCCTGTGCGGCGTCGCGGGTGGCTGTGCGCATGCGCCACAGGTCGATGTCGAGCAGGTCTCGGTTGAGGACGTAGCGGTGGTCGGGGTGGGTGACGTGTCCTGCGGATCGGCCAGCGTGGCGTAGGACGGCGCGCAGTCCGGAGACGTAGGTGTAGAGCCGGCCGGCGGCTTTGCTGGTTGGGGCGTCGGGCAGCAGGTCGTCGAGGATCGCCTCGCTGGAGGCGGCACCGTCGTGCACCGCCAGGTACACCAGCAGTTCGAGGGATTTGGCGCGAGGCGTGCGGTTCGGGTCTGCGCCGACGACGGTAGGTGCGCCCAGCACCTGGACCCGCACTTGCTTGCCGTCCTCGGGGTCGCTGCCCCTGTCGCTGGTTGCCTGATCTGGCGCCTGCGAGTCCTCAGGGGGCTTGGATGCTTGGACGGCGGGGTTGTCCTGGTGCCCGTCTCCTGGCCCGGAAGCGGTGCTGCGGGGTTTGTCGGCTCGGGTTTCGCCGTCAGCAGTCGAGTCGGCGATAGCCCCTTCGGTGTGGGTGGCAGGCGAGGCCGGAGTCTCGGCTGTCGGCGGGTAGGCGGCGTCGGCGGACACAACGGATAGGCGTTCGGCGGGCACGGGGACCTGTGGCAGCCCGGTGTGTGACTCCGCGAGGGTCGTGAGCAGGTCAAGGGTCTCGGCCGGGTTGAGAACGGTGAGGCGGTCATTCTCGTCAGGGTGGGTGGTGTGCCGGGCGTCGCGGTCGCCGGAGGCGGTGGTGCCGTCGTTGTCGACGGTGATGGTGTCGCCGGCGGTCCAGTGGCCGAGGAGTACGCCGTGGATGTTCAGGCGTTGGCCCTGGTTGAGCAGGGCGGCGATCCGGGCCTGCTCGCCGCTGGGGTCGGCCAGCAGCATGACTGGTGGGACGGGTTCTTCGTAGGGGTTGGCGGCGCGCAGCTCGTCGATGGTGCCGACGTCGTGTTGCTGGAGCAGCCGGGTGCGGTGCATGGTCTGCGCTTCGAGGTTCCGCAGGGCCTCGTCCAGGTCGGTGGTGACGGTCAGCCGCGGCGTACGGGGCAGGTTGGCGGTGGTGGTGCCTAGCAGCGTCGCTGCGGTCGCCGATGGCATGACCACCTCGGTGCGGGCGTCAGGATGTTCGGCGCCGCCGGCGGCGAGGGCGGCGGTGAGGAGTCCGCGGGCGGCGGCGTGGGCGCCGGGCCCGGTGAGGCCCAGTCCGGCCGAACGCCGCGGCGGCGACAGCAGGGCGTGCAGTGTCGGCACGACCGACCTCGGGCCTTCATCTTCAGCCTGGTCAACGGCAGGGTGCGCGTCGTCGCGATCCGATGTCCGGTCGCGCCGTTCGCTGGCGGTGTGCCGGTGCGGGTAGGGGTTGTCGGCGCGCCGGTGTGCCGGATCGCCCAGGTGTGAGTAGCGGGCGGTGGCGCGACGCAGCCCGCGACGGATCTGGGCGACCACCGGCGGCATCGGGATCAGGGTGGGGTCGTCGAGGCGGGGCCGGGTGGAAGGTGCACGGGGTACGTAGCGGCGTCGGCGGTGGGCCCAGACCAGTGCGGCGGCGGCGACGATGGCGCTGGCCAGGCCGAGGTCGACCCAGCTGCCGGTAGGAAGCGACACGCCTGGGGAAGTCTTCTCGGCCGGGCGGCTGGTGTCTGCCCTTGGGCTGATCGCGTTGCCTGTTGAGCTGGGTTGGGCGGCGTTTCCGTGGGGGTTCGTGGTGGCGGCGGATTGCGGGGCGGCCGGGTGTTCGGTGTGCGCTGGCGCCGGACGTGACGGTCGCGGGTCGGAGTCCGGCGCCGCACGCTCGTCGGGATTGCCGCCCTTCGGTGGTGCTGTGTTAGCAGGCGGGCGTGCCGTGGGGGGTGGGTCGGCGTCTGCCGGCAGGTCGAGGGTCCAGCCGGGGTAGATGACGTCCGGGTCGCGCAGGGTGCCGCCGACGTGGGGGAAGTGGGTGCCGCGGTTGAGGGCGAAGATTTCCGGCCAGCGGTCGGCGTCGCCGAGGGTGCGGGCGGCGATGCGGCAGAGGCTGTCTCCGCGCCGCACGGTGTAGGTGGGTGTCTGCTCGGCTGGTCGCGGATCCGGGCTGGCGTGGTGGTGGGACGTGGACGTGGTGGTGGTCGGTTCGGCGGTCGGCAGTCCGCCGCTGGTCGTGGCGGTGGCGGGGTTGGCGTGTGCGGTGGCGCCCGTGGCGGTGGTGACGGCGGTGGCGCCGAGCAGCGCCGCGGTGAGGCCTTGCAGCGGGCCGGGAAGGCGGAGGGTCGTCGTTAAGCGCAGCCGGCATGCCAGCGCGGCGTAGGCGTGAGTGAGGATGACGGTGGCCAGGAGCAGCCACAGCGCCACTGCTGCGGCTTCGGCGAGGACGATGACGAAGCCGGTGCTCATCGGTTGGGCGATCCACTGCCGAGCGGTGGCCGGTGAAGGTAGCTGCGGGGTCCATGTGCCGGTGGCGGCAAGGATCACCGGCACGGCTGTTGTGGACAGGACGACGGTGGTGGTGGCTGCTGCGCGTGCTGTTCGGAACGTCACCTGGCCTCCCCTCGTGGCCCGCGCTGGCAGGCGAGGGTGCTGCCGGTGCGCGGGGTTGGACGGTGCCGTGACGCTATGGCGGCCGTGGCGGTGATGGGCGGTGATGACGGCTGACAGAACCTGACACGACCTCACACGACCTCACACCCGCAGGTCAGCGCCGCCCCGCAACAGCTCCTGACACGTGGCTGCACGGGCAGATCAAGCTGCTGATGGGGTGAGCGGCTGGGTCAGCGCGAGGTGGGCGCGGGTTGGTCGCTGGCGGCGATGCCAGCGAGTTGTAGGCGCCTCTGGTAGCCGTCCAAGAGCCGGGCAGCGGCGTCGGCGTCGCCCAGCGCGTTCAGCTGGTCAGCGGCGAGGTGGTGCAGCGTCTGGTTGTAGGGGTCGACGCGGATGGCGTCCTGCAGGAGCCGCAGCCGGTGGTGGGGATCGATCTGGGCCGCTGCGGCGCTGGCGTGGGCGTCGAGGACGAGCCGGCGGGTGGCCTCGCGCGGCGGGTCGATCCAGGCCCAGGTGTGACCAGCGGCGAGGTCACCGGCGTAGGTGTCAATCACCGTTTGCCAGGCGGGTGCGGCGTCGGTGAGGGCGGTAGCGGCGTGGTGGGCGGCGGCGTGCAGCCGCCACAGGTCGACGTCGACTCGATCGGGGTCCAGGTGGTAGCGGTCGTCGGTGTGTCGGAGGACGGTGGCGTCGGTGGCGGTGCGGATGGCGGCCCGGAGGTCGCTGAGGGTGGTGTAGAGGCGACCGGTGACGGTGTGGGCGGGCAGCCCGGGCCAGATGGCCTGAACCAGGTCTGTGGTGGTGGCTCCGTCGGGATGCACGGCGAGGAAGACCAGCACTTGCAGGGCGGCGCTGCGACGGATCGTGACGGGTTCCCCGTCGGCGAGGAGAGCGGGCCGGCCGAGCACCCGCACGTGAAGACGGGGGTTCGTGACCACTGGAATGTCGGGCGCGGCCGCCCGGCGGTCACTGCCGGCTTGGCGGGGAATCCGGGCGTGGCCGGTCTCGGCTGGCTGCAGCTGCGGCGGAGCCGGTTCGGTGACGGGGTGCTGCCGTTCACGGGCGGGGTGGGCGATGACGGCGAGCAGATCCGTCGCGGCGGTGCGGTTGAGGACGCAGAGCCGGGGTCCCGCCCGCCCGGTGTGCTCGTCGCGGATGTGGCCGTGGCGGTCGATGCTCCAGGAGGTCCCGGACGGTCCGGCGCCGAGCATCACGACGGTCGCGCCGGCCTGGTGCAAGGTCCCGAGTTGGGCGGCCGTCGGAGCGTTCGGCGGGTCGGTGATCAGCAGCAGGTCCGGGTGGCCGGCTCCCCCACCGGGCGCGGGAGGTGCGTTGATGAGGGAGGCAAGCAGCGCGGCCGCCTGGTCGATGGTGTCGACAACGCGCAGGCCTGGGATCTGTGTGTCCGTGGGAAGGTCGGGCAGGAGGGTGGTGAGGGCGGTGTGGGTGATGAGCAGCCGGGTCGTGTCTTGTGGGTCTCGCAGTGCGGCGAGGAGTCGGGTGAGCAGGATGCCGCGGGCGGCGTCAGCGGCGCCGTCTCCGGTGAGGGCGACGCAAGGTCTGGGCAGGGCTGGCAAGGCTGCGCTGGCGGGTATGGCGGGCAGCTGCCGGGTGTCTGCCTCGGTGAGGGCTTCGCGGACGGCGGTGATGGTGGCCGGTAGCGGCGTCAGGTCCGAGGCGTCGGTTGAGGGTTGCCCGGGTTGGTAGGCGCGACGGCGGCGTAGCCACACCAGGGCTGCCGCGGCGGCGACCTGTTGGGCGGTGGTGTCGGGTAGCCAGCCCCCGGGCAACGTGATGCCATCGCCGGCCTGCGTGTCGGCTGCGCTGCCGTGCGGGTGGAGGGTGCCGGTGGAGGCTGAGACCGGCGGGATCGGTGTGTCCACGGTGGGGATGTGGGCGGTGTTGAGGGCGGCGGCGCCGGCCACGGTTGTGGCCGCGGCCTGCCAGGGTGTGGGTAGCGGTAGGCGGCGCAGCCATCGGGCGCGGGCGCGTGCCCGGCGGGCGGCGGTGGCCGCGACGGTGCAGGCCAGGCCCAGCCACACGAGCCATGCCAGGGCGGTGAGCCCGGCGGTGAGGGTGTGTTGGTTCAGCGGGTCCGCGATCCAGCCCCGCAGCTGCGCCCCGGTGGGCCAGGCGGGCAGCGGCGGCCCGGCGAGGGCGGTCAACAGCCACGGCGGTACAACCAGCATGGTCAAGACGAAGGCGGCTGACACGACCCGCCGTGGCCACCTCATCCCCCGCGCTCCCACCCGGTTACGCGGTCGCCAGCTGCGGCTCGTCGGCTCATCGGGCCGCGATGAGGTGGTGGGGCTTGTTGGCGCAGGAGGCGGGTCCACAGCTGGCGCAGCCACCACCCGGCCACAGCGATCGCGTAGATCACCCCGAGGATCCCCGAGGCGGGCCAGCTGACGAGGGCGGCGGTGATCACGGCCAGTGGCGCGCCGAGGATCAGCCGCAGAATCGGCTGGGACACGACCGCCATGACCGCACCGATGCCGAGGAGGAGGCCGCCGACACGTCCGGCGAGGTCGATCCACAGGAGCATGTTCGGCCAGCGGTCGGCGGTCAGCGAGTACTGGATCAGCGCCATGCCGAGCCCGGCGGTGATCACCGAGCCGGTCGGGAAGGCGAGCAACTTCGACCAGCCGCCGGGTGGGGTGCGCCATTGTCGGGCGGCGACGAGGGCCATCACCGCGGCAGCGGCGATGATCGGGGCGATCGGCAGCAGCGTCCAGCGGAGGAACCCGCCGACGGGGTCGCCGATGTAGAGGCTGCCGAGGACGGCGTACATGCCGGCGACGGCGACGCCGAGGGATGCCGACGCCAGGATTCCGGTGCCGGTCTGCGACCCAGGGCTGGACGGTGTGCCGGGGGTGAGGCTGGTGCGGGCGGCGATGGCGGAGGCGAGGACGGTGCCGGCGCCGAGGCTGGCGATGACGGCGAAGACGGCGGCCACGGCGAGTTCACCCCAGTTGAGCAGCGCCCACTTGTACATGAGGCTGCCGTTCCACTCGGGGGTGAGCAGGAACTGGGAGATCAGCCCGAGCGAGGCGAAGCCGGGCACAGCGATCGCGACCGCACGCCGCACCGGCGGTACCGGCTCCTCCCCCACCGGCTGCTCGGCAGTGGCATCGGCGGCGCCAGTGTCGGCGGCCCCGCGGGCCGCCGACAGCCCAGGATCGGCGAGCACGACGGGGGTTATCCCGGCGGTTTCGGTGAGCGCCTTTCCCAGCAGCGGCATCCGGGCGACGCCGCCGACGCAGTAGACGCCTGCGAGGTCTTCGACCTTGAGCTCCGCGGCCGCGATCGCCTCGGTGGTCAGTTGGGCGGCGCGGTGCAGGATCGGGTGGGCGGCCTGTTCCAGCAGGCCCGCGTTCAGCACGATGGCTGATCCCCGCGGCTGCGGGATCGTGACCGCGACATGGTCGGCCAGGGCGTGCTTGCCGGTACGGACGCTTGCCAGCAGCGCCCACCGTTCACCGTCACCTTGGGCAGGGCTGGTGCCGGCGAGCGGGGCGGCGAGGGCGTCGTCGATCGCCGTGCCGCCGGCGGCCGGGTCGGCCAGGGTGGCGAGGACCTCGAACCCGGCCGGGCCGCGGCGCAGGACGCTGACCTCCGCCCCCGCGCCGACGTCACAGACCACGATGAACGATCCGACCGGCAGCTGCACGCCCGCGGCAAGGAGATGCCCGGCGACTGCCACCGGCGCCTCGATCAGCGTGGGTTGCGGCAGGCCTGCCCGGTGCGCGGCGTGGCGCATCCACGTCCGGCGTCGTGGACCCCACCCTGCTGGCACGACCAGCCGCACATCCTCGATGTCGGATCCGGCGACCTTCTGCGCCTCCTGAGCGACTCGACGCAGGGTGGCCGCGACCATGTCGAGAGGGTCGACGTCCGCGCCGGCGACGCTCAGCCGCTGGTCGGGAGGCTGCCGCGGGGAAGGGATGAACCGATCAGGGGCAGTGGCGGCGGCCTGCCACGCCTGGTGGCCCGTCAACGCCGCCTCGTCTGTGGACAGAAGAACTGCGCTGGGCAGCTCGGGTTCCCCGTCGAACAGCAGCGGCTGCCATGTGCCGTCCGGCCATGCCACCACGGCGCTGGTGCTGGCGCTTCCGCAGTCGATCGCCAGCCGCGCCTGCCCCGCTCGCATAGATCTTAGTCAAACATGAGGATCACGTTCACGTCACCCGCGAATTACTCACCGCCATGGACCAGGGTTCGCGCATCGGGCGGTGGCGGACCACCGCAGTGCGGTGCACTGCGGCGACGAAACCCGGGCGGGGGCCACCGGGCCTGACCGAACCACGACTTGACCAACGACCGCACGATCAATAGACAGGCGTCCATCAGGTCCCTGTTGGAGGAAACCATGGAGCCAGCGATCTACCCGATGACGGCCCAAGCACAAGCCGTAGCCGACAGGTGGGCGCAGGCGGCCTTGTCCTGCGAGCCCGCCGACCATGCGCGCGCCGAAGCCGCCGCGCGACTCGCCTACCAGGCGGCCGGGCAGCCCGAGCCGTCCCGCTTCCTCTGGTGCCCCTCTCCCCCGTCTGCTGTCGAACAACTGCGACGCCTCCTCGAAGACGGACACAAGTCGCTGGTCACCTCGGTGCGGCGCGACAACCTCAACCGGTCCCTGGCTGTGGCGCGGGCGCCGATCTGGGAGCAGACCAGCGAGCTCGATCGCTTCAACGCCTTCGGGGACTTCCACCACTTCATGGAGTGGACCGGTTACTACGGCGAGCAGCGCTACGACGGCGTCGAAGCCCGCTACGACCTTATGGAGCACCCGTACCGCTGCAATCCCGTCACCGTACCGGAGCGTCGAACCCTCGAACCGGTGCTGCACACGGTGCGGCGGGTGTACGACCTCGTGCATGGCCCGATCTGGGCAACCATCGACGGCAACCTCACCGCCAGCTACACCATGCAGCCGGCCTGGTTCTGGGACTCCGAAAGCAGCATCGTCGACCAGGACGACGAAGGACATGCCGTTGTTCGCTACTGCCTGAATCCCCGTGACTGGTTCTTCGAGCCAGCCTGGAACTACTACCCCGACTGGCTTCTGCTGGCCGCCATCGACACGTACCAAGAGGTCCTCGGCACCAGGCCAGGTGCCGCCTGGGAAGGATGCCGGGAGGTGGCCCTGGCAGCCGGGCCCTGGTGGCCGCTGACCGACGTTGCCGTCATAAGCGAACGCCCCACCGTCCTGCGGATCAACGCACAGGGCCGGCTGCACGCCGAGGACGAGCCGGCCGCCGTCTGGCCCGACGGCAGCCAGATGTGGGCGCGGGACGGCAAGGCGCTCCCGCCGCCCTGACCATCCGACACAAGCAGGTCGCAACGGGCGACTCGCCGGCCGCTTCATCCGCGGTTGGGTCACTCAGCTACCTCGAGAACGCAAATCGGCTGGTTAGGTGTGCCCTCTGAGCTATGGCGGACAACTAGACCTTTGAACCCCGACCTCTTGTTACTGCCAAAGGTCCCTGTCGCCGGACGGTGGGAGGTCTCGCGCGCCGTGACGAGTGTGGTTGGCCGGTCATCGCCGACAGCGCGTCGGCGACGACGTGGAGGTCGCCTTGATGTAGGTGGTGGTGGACGATCCTGGGCTGTCGGTGTGGCCGGCGTAGGCGCGGGCCACACCGTAGCCGAAGTGGCGTTCCACCCAGGTGAGGGTGGTGTGCCGCAGCCAGTGCGTGGAGATGCCCTGCGCGGCGACCCAGGGCAAGCGCTCGCCGATGCGTTTCCACAGGTGGTCGTACCGTCGGCTGCTGATCCGTAGGCCGTTGCGGTAGCGCAGCAGCCGGTCGGTGGGCAGAACGGCGCCGCGGACGCGGGCGTGGTCGTGCAGGTGCGCGGCGAGGTCGAGGCTGACCGGCTGCCACCGCACGGTGCCTTTCTCGGCCAGGCGCACGAGCCCGTTGGTGGAGTCCAGGTCGACAAGCCGCAGGGCGAGGGCACCACCGCGCCGGCAGGCACTTTCGATATGCAGGCGCGGCAGCAGGGCGTCGAGGACGACATCTTTGCCGCTTGCCCGCGCCACCACGTTGATCTCCTCCAACTCGTGCAAGGTCAGAGTGCGGCGTGTGCTGGGGAGGCGGCGGGTTTGGCGACACGGTGCGCGGGACTGGCCGACGCGTCGATCAGCCCGTCAGCGACGGCCCGGGGATAGAAAGCGCGGGCGGCAGCGATCACGTGCTCGCCGGCGTGCCGGCCGTTACGGCTGTTACGCCGCGACCGCGCTGCAGCGATCATCTGCTGTTTCATCGCCTCGATGTCGCTGGCCGCGACGCGGTCCAGGGACCGGTCACCTCCACGTGGCGGCCATCCGCTCCCAGTACGTGCCGTACGTACGTTTCGCGCCCGGACCCGCCGCCGCGACCACCCGCGGCAGATACTCCGCAACCGCCGGCACTGACACCACCAAGCCGGCGTCGGACTCCAGATCGGCCACGGTGACACCCAGATGGGCCAGGACTTGCCGGGCTGCGGCAACCGTGGCGGGATCAGCAGACATCCTCGCCTCCCGCCAGCTCGACGTGCAGGTCAGCGAGCAGACGAGCGACCGCGCAGACCGGGTGCGCCACCACCAGGCCATGGCCGACGAGCGCGGCCAGCAGCACCGGCTCACCATGCCCAATCCCACACATACGTCAAACAGAAGCCGGTAGGAACAACGCGCCTCGGCAGCCCACCCTGTACCGACCACCGCCGGCCGGAGCGATCACGAGCACCCCTCGGTGTGCCTGAATGCCGAGGCGGTGGCCCGGCTGCCAACCCAACGCCCGCAGGATGGTCTGCTCGGCAACCCGGCCGCAGCGGGACGGGACAGCCATCCCCAACAGAAGCTCGGTGGCATCGACGACCGCCGGAAGCTAAACCCGGGCAGGTAGTACCGGCATCGGAACCGGACGGGGACGCGGACGGGCAGGCAGGGCAGCAGGAACAAGCGGACGAACAAGCTGTTCACCGCTCGGGACAGGAGGTCGTGTCATGGCGGTGGCAACAGGAAGACGAGGTCTTGGGTCTCGTCGTTCCCGAGGGCCGGGCGCGATCGGCGGTCAACGAGGCCTGGTCAATCGATCGCAGCGTGGTTCCGTCAGAGGGTGACGGTAGTGTGCCCGGCGTGCTACAACCTGCTACTGACGTCGGTTTCGCTCAGCGCGTGAAAGCGCTGGCGTGTACGGCGCCGCTTCATGATCTCGACAGTCGCAAGTCTCAGGTCCAGTCGGCGGACTTCAACGTCTATCAGATGAGTGAGCTGGCGTTGAACGCCATCGACTTGGTCACCCTGTCGATGGACTTTGATACTGGGGCTCCGCCGGAGAAGATTGTCGCCGGCCTGGCCGTGTTCGCGGCCCGGCACGCCCCGGACCGTGACGACGCCGAGCACCTGCGGGTGGCGCGGTGGGTGTTGGAAAACCTGCTCAACGTCGGGTCGACCGACCGTGGCTTCCGGGCGGTGTATGGGATCACCGCAGGTGACGGTAGCTACAACCGGTTCGAGTTCGACTTCAAGCTCCTCGAAGAGGTTCCGGCGGCTGACGGCAGCATCTTCCTGCGGGCGACGAACGAGGCGGTCAACGTCTTGGTCGGTGCGCTCGAGCTGGACATCGAGTCGGCGCAGATCGCGGCCGACCTCCGCCTGGAGACCCTGATCCGCCGAGGCCGGCTCTCCGACGCGCAGGCGGCAGCACAGTCGGCCCGGTACCGCACGATCCAGTACGGCGAGAAGCTGCGTCAGCGTTTGGAAGCCACCGAGCGGGATGTGCGCACGGTGGACTGGCTGACCGAGATGCCGGCGTTCATCGCCGAGGCGGTGGAACACATCGCCGCCCGGTTCAAGGCGGAGAACGCGATCCTGGTCAACATCATCGAAGTCCGGGACACCGCCGACGTCGCGTCCCGCAAGCTGCAGGCGGCCGGGCTGGTGGAAGTCGTCCGGGATTGCCTGCGCCGCCACGAGCAGCTGCAAAGCGCGCTGCAGGCCGCTGGCCGCCGATTCCGGGCCCAGCAGGACCGGCAGACGTTCGCCCCAGACAGCCCCGCCGCGGCACTGGACCTGCATGCACAGCTACTCGTCCCGGTACTTGGTCTGCCAGTCGAGCAGGCCGATCAGGTACTGACCGCGTACTTCGCCCGGGGAACCGGCGTGAACGTTCCCTCGGCGGTGCGGCTCAGTGACCTGTTCACCGCGCTGGTGACCCCGCCGCCGGAACGAGAGCTGCTCGGCGGGATCATCGACAAGCCGCAAATTGACGAGACCGAGGACGAGCCCGCCTTCCCCGCCGAGTGCTACGACCTGCTCGACGGCCTTCTGGACCTCGACGTCGACGCGCCGCGCCGACTGTCGGGGCTGCTGGAGGAGGCCCGGTCGCTGCACCCGGACCTACCAAGCCTGGTCATCGTGCGGGTCGTCGCGCTGGCCGCGCAGGAGATCAACCCGGCGTTGCGGCACAAACTGCCGTCCGTGTTCATCGCCGTCGACGACGGCAGCGTGCTTGACGACCCGGAGTTCGCCGGTGCGGATCTGATCGTGGCCCGCGCCGCTATCGAACCGGCCGACGCGCCTGGCGCCGCGTTCGCTACCAGCTCCCGGAAGGATCTGCTGCATGACCACACCATCGCAGGTGACCGCGGACGCGGCCCGGCTCGTCGCGTTCGGTCTGCGGCCGAAGCTGGTCCCGGCCCGCGATGACGAATACCGCGAGCTTGTGGAACGTGCCCGCACCGACGATGTGTTCGCCGCCGTCGTGCAGGCCGTCGCGACCGGCATGGACCTGGTCGTGATGGAGATCAGCGACCGGGCGGGGATCGTGGTCGCGTCGACCGAAGACAGCGTCTTCGCGGTGAAGATGACCGACTACGCCCGCCGGACCGGCGGCGAAGGCAAGGCCGCGGAACGGGTTCTGCACGCGCTGGCTCACCTGGGCGCGGCGACGCTGGCGTTCCCCCGGCCGGCGGACCTGTCCAACGAAACGTATCTGGGCCGAATCACCGTCGAAGGCGTCGAGGCGTTCGTGCGTGAGGCGGCCTCGCGGCTTGCGGAAGCCGCGACGCAGGACGACGCGGCGGACACCGCCGCCGGCGAACCGGGGTTGGAAGCTGCATGGCGGGTCTACACCCGCCGGGCGCGGACCGGAAGCACCGGCGACGGACGCAAACTCGCATCAAGCACGACCGGCATCATCAACAAGGCGTTGATGTTCCTCGCCGACCAGGGCCTGCTGGTCCGCACCGGCGACGAACGCGGCGGCACGTTCCGGACCACACCGCGGTACCGGACTCAGGTCCGTGAGGCCGGTGTGGTGATGTTCGACGAGCTGCTGCGCCTTGGGATCACGCAGGCCACCGACGGCTCCGCCACGATCGCGGTCGGCTGGACGCCCCAGTCGCTGACCGAACTGTAGAAAAACCAGGAGAAGAATGTACGAGCTCAACCGCATTCGACTGTTCGGGGTCGGGCCGCGAGGTGCCCGGTACACCGACGTCACCCTGGACTTGTCCGGTGTCGGTGCGACCGTCGGCGGGCAGGGGGCACTGTTCGGGGCGCCGACGCGTCGGCCCAGCCCCTACAGTCTGCTGCTGCTGGAGAACGGCGGCGGTAAGAGTGTGCTTCTCAAGCTGCTGTTCTCGGTCGTGCTGCCGGGCCGGCGCAACACGGTCGGCGGACCCGGGTCGGTAATGGAAAAGTTCGTCGTCGGTGACGACGCCGCGCACGTGGTCCTGGAGTGGATGAACGTGCGCACCGGCGGCCGAGTGATCACCGGTAAGACGTTGCAGCGGCGCCGGAGCGCCTCTGCTGCGGAGAAGCTCTCCGAGCAGTGGTGGTCGCTGCGCCCGCACGCGGACGTGGAGATCGACAGTCTGCCGTTCAGCGCTGATGGCCGGCGGCTGCGCGTCGACGGATTCAAAGAGGCGCTGCAGGAGATCGACCGGACCGCTCCGGTGACACAGTTGACGTGGGTCGGCGCCGAGATCAGCGGCTGGGAAGGTCATCTGCGCTCGATCGGGATCGAGCCGGACCTGTTCCGCATCCAGCGCCGGATGAACGCTGACGAAGGTGACGCGGCGACCGCGTTCAAGTTCAAGTCCAGCCGTGACTTCATCGATTGGCTCCTCAAGGTCGTCCTCGACCCGGCGGACGCGGTCAGCGTTGCCGACAACTTCGAGTCGTACGCCCGGACCGTCGGTGACCGCGCCGCGATGCTGTTGGAACGTGACTTCGTCGACGGAGCTGTCGCGTCGCTGCGGCCGCTCGCCGACGCGCAGGACCGACACCGGACCGCCTGCACCGCTCGGCAGGTCGCTGAGGATGAAGGTTTGATGCTGCTGCGCCAGATCCGGGCGCGGGAAACCGCTGAGGCGGCCGCGACCAGCCGGCTGCGTGAACTCGCCGCCGGGGCGGCCGAGATCGCCTCCGGTCGGGAGAAGGACCGCGACCGGGCCCGTGACATCGTCAACGAGACCCGACGGCAGACCCTCGCGCTCGAGCATGCCGCCGCGCAGCAGGAACAACGCGACGCGATCGAAGGCCGTGACGGCGCCGATGCGGACCTGCGGGCCTGGGAGCTCGCCGGGCTGATCGAACGCCGCAACACTGCGGCACAGAGCGCCGCCCGATTCACCGAACAGATCGTCACCGCCGAACGTGAGGCCCGTCCCGCGCTGCAAGGTCGTGACGCCGCGGCTGGTGAGCTGCTGAGCAAGCTCGCCGCTGAGGTCTCCGCCGGCCGTGAAAAGCAGGGCCACCTCAACGACACGGAACGTGATCTTCGTGCCCGCGCCGCCGAGATCGACGATGACCGGTCACAGACGATGCGCGACGCCGAACGGTGGCGTTCGGAGCAGGCGCAGATCAACGACCGGATCACCGAAAGCCGGCACCTGATCGACGCCGCTGTCGCTGATGGCCTGCTCGCCGTCGGCGAGGATGTCAAGACTGCCGCCGCCGATGCGCAGCAGGCCGCCACAACCGCGGCGGCTCAGCTGCGGACCGCCGAGCAGGACGCCAAAGACGCCCAGGCCGCAGTCCGGGAAACCAGCCGCCTGTTGAAAGAAGCTGGCACCGCCCTCAACACGGCCCGCACCGCTCACGGTGACGCCGCCCGGGCGGTGCAGACGATCCTGGACCGGGCGGCACCGCTGATCAGTGACGACCTCGTCCGCACGGCCCTGTCGGCCGACGAGGTCGACGTCGACATGCTCGACAGCGCCGCCGACGCGGTGATCGACCGTCTCCACGGCGACGCGAAGATCAAAGAGCAGATCCTCGACGACCTGCGCGCGGAGCAGCGCGACGACCAGCGGCTGCTCGAAGCGCTCGGCGACGGCGGATTCCTGCCGCCCCGCGACGCGGTCGAGACGACCCTGACGGTGCTGCACCACGCCGGGATCGGCGCGCACGCCGGATGGCGGTACCTGGCCGAGAACGTACCCGCCGACGAACGTGACGCGGTCATCGCCGATCACCCGCACCTCGCCGACGGTGTCATTATCGTCAACCCCGCTGCACTGGACATGGCCCGGCAGGCGCTGCAGGACGCCCAGCTGCTGCCGGCTGCTGCGGTAGCGGTCGGTACCGGCCTGCTGATGCTGACCACCAGCGGGGCGGAACCCGCCGCCGACGGGCAGTTCGTCATCGAACCGAACCCGGCGCTGTTCGATCCGGAAGCCGCCGAGCAGCGGCGCGAGCAGCTGCGCACCGCGATGATCACCCGCGGCAGCGAGATCAGCGCCAGCGGCGACGACCTTGCCCACCTGCGTGACGTGCACATCGACCTGGTCCGGTGGCGACGCGACTACCCGCCGGGCCGGCTCGCCGAGCTCCGCGAGTCGCTCGGCCAGCGCGAAACCGAACTCGGCGACGCTGTCGAAGCCGAACGTGAAGCGCGCACGGCCGCCGACGCCGCCGAAGCGGCCCACGACCGGATCGCCGGGCAGGTCGACAAGCTGCGCACCGCCGAGCGGGCGGCCGCGGACCGGTCCGGTGCCCTGGCCCGGTTGGAGCAGACGACCGGGGCTGCCGAACAGCTGCGGGCCAAGCTGCCGGAACTGGCGCAGCAGATCAGCGAGGCGGACCGGACCGTGCGGGAAATGACCGCCGACCGGGAGCAGAAGCTACGGGAGGCCACCGAGGCGGCCCGTAGCGCGCAGGACGCGGCCGCGCGTGTCGAGCGGCACCGCGCCGACATGCGCGACGTGGTCACCTCCACCGGAGAGCATGCCGCCGCCGTCCCGCTAACCTCAGTGTCCGACCTGCGTTCGGCGTACCTGGCCGCCGCCGCAGCGTACGCCGCCGTCGAAGTCGGCCAGGACATGCGCGCAGCAGCCACCACCGCCGACCTCGAAGCCGCCCGGCTGCGGGAGGAAGTCGGCCGCCACGAGCCGGCCGACGTCGACCGCGCCGAGCAGCTGCTGGCGACACCGGAAGGTGCCGACGAAGCGGGCCGGCAGACCGCGATCGCGCGAACCCGCCGGGAACGTGAGCGGTTCGCCGACGCCGTCAGCGCCGCCGACACGAAGGTCGGCGGGCTTGCCAGTGACCTGAAAGCTGCCACCCCGGCCGGTGGTGCCGCCTGGATTCAGCTGCCCGAGTCCCGGCGGCCGACCAATGTCGAGCACGGCCGGCGGCTCACCACGACGGCTATTGCCGAGCACCGCGACGCCCAGCACGAGTACGAGACTGCTGTCAGCGACGTCGAGGACCTGAACCGCAAGGTCGAGGTGGCGAAGGAAGCCGCCCGGGCGTTTCGGGAGATCCACGGCCCGCTCGCGGTCCTGCTGGCCGACCCGCCCGCCGACCCGGACGACCCGATCGAGGCGTATGACGGCGACTCCGACGGAGCTCGGGCGGCGACCAGCCGGGTCCAACAGACGCTGAGCGCCGCGGTGATCGTGGAGAGCAGCACCGGCCGTGAAGTGAACCGCCTCGTCGATCACGCTGTCCGGCACGCGAATCAGGCGAAGTTCGAGAAGATGAGCAACATGTCGCGCCGGGCGATCGTCGGCCTCGACCGTGACCAGCTCGCCGCTCGTGCGGCAGAGTTCACCACGCAGCTCGAGCAGCGCTTGGCGACGCTAACCACCGACCTCGACTCCGCAGGCCAGCATCGCAAGATGATCGTCGACCGACTGTCCGCCCTCGTCGTCGGCGCGCTCAAGACGCTGCGCACCGCGTCGCGACTGTCGAAACTACCCGCCGGCCTCGGCGAGTGGGAGGGCAAGGAGTTCCTCCGAATCCGGTTCAGTGAACCCGACCCGGCGCTGCTGCACGCCCACGTCGGTGAAGTCGTCGACGACATGTCGGCGGCAGCGACCGCCCGGGCCAGCAGCGGAACTGCACCGAAACGTGACGGAATGGTGCTGCTACTACGCAGCATCGAAGCAGCGGTCCCGAAGGGTTTCACCGTCGACCTGCTCAAACCCGACGCGGTCCTGCGTGACGAACGGGTACCGATCGAGAACATGAACGAGGTGTTCTCCGGTGGGCAGGAACTCACCGCCGCCATCGTGCTGTACTGCACTATGGCGGCGCTGCGGGCCAACGAACGCGGCCAGATGCGCACCAAACACTCCGGCGTATTGTTCCTCGACAACCCAATCGGCAAAGCCAGCGCCGAGTACCTGCTCGAACTGCAGCAGGGCGTCGCTGCGACCCTTGGCGTTCAGCTCGTGTACACCACCGGCCTATCCGACGACCGGGCCCTGGCCGCCTTCCCGCTGTGGGTCAGGATGCGTAACGATGCGGACTTGCGTGCCGGCCTGAAACACATCCGCGTGGCCGAAGTCGTCCGGCGTCAGCTACCGGACCCGTTCACCGACGCCGACGCCGCCCCGGGTGAGATCGCTCCAGGCACGATCACCGCCACCCGCGTTTACCGCAGGCCGGCATGACCGGGACCGTAATTGGCGGCCCGCTGACCCCGCGCGCTACCCGGCTCGCTGCCGAGTTGGAGGCGTGGGGCCGGCGGACCGTCACCCTGGACGAGCTGTGGACGCTGTACGCCCGCGCCGACCCGGCATCGGCAACCCGGGTGTCACGGCGCACGGACCTGGCAGCAGCAGTCGCTGCTCTGACCGCAGCGGGGGTGCTCACGCCGTCGAAGGCGACCGACCGGACCGCGGCCCCGCCATTACCGGTCCGGTTGACGTTGCCACCCCCGGCCGCCTCGGTTTCCGCGTCGCAACTGGCACGGCAGGTGCCGTGGCGCCCGGAGTTGGCATGGGCGGCCAGCGCCAGACTGACGGTCGGGCAGGTCGGCCTGCTGCAGGCCGTGAACGGCTGGCTGCGTGACAGAGGACGAGGCACCGATATCGTTCCCACTCGGGAACGTTCGCTGGAACTGTTCGGTTACGAGAAGACCCTGGACGCGGTTCTGGGCACGACGCTTTTTGGTGCCGGCCGGCTCAGCCTCGACCTGCTGCGAACGTTCCGCGCGCACCCGCCGCTACCGGTGCGGACCATCAGCGATGGACACGTCCTGCTGGTCGTCGAGAACGCGGACACGTTCGACACGCTGCGCCGCGTCCTCAGCAGTACCGCAGGGCACGCGGTCGGCCAAATCGCCTGGGGTGCCGGCGGCGCGTTCGAAGCCTCCGTGCTCAGCATCGCCGAGTTGACGACGGTCCGCGATATCGCCTACTTCGGTGACCTGGACGCTGACGGCCTGCGTATCCCCGCATCGGCGGCCCGGACCGCTGCCGAGGAGCGCCTGCCTGCGGTACGGCCGGCACACGGGTTGTATCACCTCTTGCTGTCTCATGGGGTACCGCAGAGCGGGCAGCCGTCGGTGGATGCCAAGGCGGTTGGGCCCTTGGTCGCATGGCTCGGCACGGAGGCCGCTGCGCCTGCCGAGGCGTTGCTGACCGCCGGAATGCGAATCCCGCAGGAGGCACTCACCGGCACCGTCCTCGACACCGACCGGACCTGGCTGCGGGATCTAGCCTGATCCGCACTCAACCATGCCTGGTGCTCCGGTAGACGCAGGAGCCCGTGCGACCGTGGCGCTGTCTACCGCTGTACTCGCCGCTGCGGCGGGAACCACTATGGCCCGGAACCCTGATTAGTGCCGGCCTCGAAGGTCTGGACTCGACGACGCGCCGGGACTCGCCCGTTCGGCGAGACCACGACGGTCGAGCAGCTGCGGGGTAGGCTGGCCGATCTGACCGCGTATCAGCAGGAAGCCGCCGCCCGCGAACGCAGTCTGGAGACGGTAATCGCGGCCCTTTGTACGGAGAACACCGACCTCAACACCCGGCTCGGCGAAGCCCGGATCGCGGCCGCGGCGGCCGACGCCCGCGCCGACAGCGTCGAGGCCCGTTACACCCAGCTACTCACCGTCCTGTCCGACCCGGCGCAACGCGGCGCCGCAGTGAAAGGCCCCGACGCATGACCTCGACGGCACCCACCACGTCGTCCCGGCGGCTGTGGCTGGCCGTCTTCGTCCTCGCCGCCGCGGCGGTCGGCGCGGTGGCCGGGCTGCTCGCCGTCGCCGGCGGCACCAACGTGCCCACCGCCATCCTTACCGGCACCGTCGCGCTGCTGCTCGCCTTGGCGCATTACCTGTCCGGCAGCCCCCGGTGACCGTGGGCACCGCCCCGGTGCGGTATCAGCCGAACGCCGACAACACGGTGCTGCGCGACGTGCTGCACCGGCTGTGGGATTACCGGTGCTACGCCTGCGGAACGCCCAAAGATTTCACCGACGCCCAGATCGACCACCTCATCGCGCGGAACCTGACCCCCGCCAACCGCGCCACCGTGCTGCACGGCTACGGACTGCCGCCCAAGTTCGACCTCGACCGGCCGGCGAACCTCGCCCCGATCTGCGGCGACTGCAACCGTAAGAAGAGCAACCACCACGCCCCGACGATCACGCTAATCCTCGGCATGCACCTGGGCAAGGCCCGCAAGCTCGAGCCCCGGGTGGACGCCGCAGTACGCGGCTTCGCCGCCGGCAACCGGATTGGCAGCTACCTGCGCCGCGTCAACGCCGACAGCCTGCACGACAGCCCGGCCCGGACCGCCTTCCTGCGCCATGCGCCAGCGATCGTGCAGAAACTGGCCCTCACCGACCCAGCCAGCGTCGACTTCTTCACCGCTGACCGCCTGCACGTCGACCTGGAGTACCTCGCGGTCCCGGTCGCGCTGACCCTCAACCAGCGGGGCCGCACTGCCATGACGGTGCTGGCCGAGATCATCGGGTGCCCACTGGTCGACGCCCTGCGCAGCGGGGTGCACACTTTGGTTGGCGCGGTCGCCGAGCAGGCCCGTGGTTCCATCGAGGGCGTGAATCTGCCGAACGGTCCGGTGAACGCGGAAGAACCGCAGTGCGACGACCTCGACCTGACCATCGACGAGGTCGACTTCAGCCGTGCGAACGACGAGCTGACGATCACCTTCGACGGTGCGTTCTCCGGTCACTTCTCCGGCTCCGTGGTCTTCGACGCCCCGGGCGGTGACGGTCTGATGGTTTCCTCGGCGGACAGTGAGGTCGCCGGCCGGTTTGCGTTGTGGGCCAGCTGGCAGCTCGGTGCCGCGGGCGGGCCACCGGCCGAGTCGTCCGCGGAGGTCACACACTGGGCGCGCAGCAGCGTGCTGATCTGATCCGAGCCGGCGGCGCCCAGGGCACCGCCAACTCGAATCGTCGCCCGAGACGCTGGGCGGCCGGGTCCTGCCGCCGGCACCGCGGCGTTCTTGTCGTACCTCGATGCGACGATGGGCAGTCGTCGGCGCGGCGGTCGACGGCACACCCCACGGCCCAGTCCTTCGACGAGGTGTTGCTCTTGAATCCGCGGCCCTGCCCGCCCCAGCAGGCATTCAACTTCCTACCCGTCACTTTCACCGCGGCCACGTTCGACGGCGGCGAGGTGCCCTATACCTCACCCGAGCAGTTGTCCGAACTGCGCGCCAAGCTCGCCGACAGTCACGTCGTCACCAGGATCCGGGACTCGATCAAGTGCATCCCGATCGTTGACGGCGCTGACCCGTACGGCACCCCGTCGACGTATCACCTGCGGGAGCACAAGCCGCTGACGATGCGGCTGGCGGAGCAGGCGCTGCTGCGTGCGGTCCGCGGCTGGGGGTACCAGCTGCGCAAACGGCAGCCGGTCACGTTCGTGTCCCGGTTCGCCGGTAAGGATTTGCTCGAGCCGCTCGTGGGTGAGCACCGGCCGCAGGCGCTCGGCCGGTTGCACGTCTACCCCCAGTTCATCTTGGATGCCCGGACGATGGGCCCGTCCGACCGGCCGGGTGTGATCGTCGGCGTCAAGACCCGCCGCGAGATCGACCTGACCGTCGCGGAGCTGCTCGAGCTGGGGGTCGGTGTGCTCGGTCAGTACGTGCTCGCCGATCCCGGCACGGTGGTCACGGAGCCGGACATGGATCCGTGGGCGTACCGGCGCGCGGCCGGGGCGGTCGAGCGGGTGCACGGCAGCGACCTGATCCTGCGCGACGCCCCCGGTGCGGACACCGTGGACGCGGGCCAGGCCTGGCTGGAGAGCAGGCTGGAGACCTTCCAGGATGTCCTGCGCACGCTGGCCGGCACCGACGGCGCCCGCATCCAGCGGGAACTCGACCAGGCGGCCTTCGAGTTGCTGGGCGCCTTCGGCCGCTACGAGAAGACGATCGACATCGCCACCCGGCTCGGTAAGCACGGGCCGCTGCTGCTGGCCAACGGGCTGGCCGCCACCATCGAGCAGCCGGTCGGTTCGAGCAACGGGCGCTCGGTACACAGTGTGCGGTATCAGTCGCCGACGTTCCGGTTCGACCAGGCCGGCGACAAGACCGACTACAAGCTCGAGCGTGGCCTGACCACGAATGGGCCGTTCGACGTCGAGTTCTTCGCGAACAAACGACCCCGGATCGCGGTGATCACACCGCGCGAGCACGAGGGCGTCGTCGAGAACTTCATCAACCAGCTGCTGCACGGCGTACCCGGGCAGACCCCGTTCAGCCAGGGGTTCATCCGCAAGTACCACCTGGCCAGCTGCGACGTCTCGGTGCACCCGTTCGACGGCGGCCCGCTGGACGCCGGCGCCTACCGGCACGCCTGCCGCGCGGCGCTGCAGGCCGGCACCGTCGACCTGGCCATCGTGATCACCAGCGAGGCGCAGACCCACCTGGCCGGCGACGACAGTCCGTACCTGGTGGCGAAGTCCACGTTCATGGGGCACGGCGTGCCGGTCCAGGAGGTCAAGATCGAGACGGTGCGGCTGCCGAAGCGCCGTCCCGCTCAACAGCATCGCGCTGGCCTGCTACGCCAAGCTGGGCGGGATCCCGTTCGTGATCGCCGCGCCCCGCGCCCTGGCGCAGGAGCTGGTCATCGGAATCGGCAGCGCCCACGTCAAGGCCAGCCGGCTCACCGAGCCGGAACGGGTCGTGGGTATCACCACTGTGTTCTCCGCCGACGGCACCTACCTGCTGTCGGACGCCTCCCGGGAGGCCGACTACGCCGACTACCCCCGGGAGCTGCTGCGCTCGCTCACCGAGTGCATCGAGGACATCAAGAACCGCAACGCCTGGCAGCGCGGCGACGGCCTGCGCCTGATCTTCCACGTGTTCAAGCCGCTCAAGGACGTCGAGGCGATCGCGGTCAAGCAGTTGGTGGAACGGCTCACCCGCGACTACGCGTCGGTCGAGTTCGCGTTCGTCCACGTCAGCAACGACCACGAGCTGGTGATGTTCGACCGGGCGAGCACCGGCATCGCCACCCATGGCGGCGCGGTTAAGGGCCGGTTCGTCCCGGAGCGCGGGCACGCCGTCGCGATCGGACGGCGCGAGATGCTGCTGGCCGTCGGCGGCCCCTACGATCTCAAGAGCGCCACCCACGCGATCCCCAAGCCGCTGCTGCTCAAGCTGCACGCCGAGTCGACGTTCACCGACATCGAGTACCTCGCCCGGCAGGCCTACCGGTTCACCAGCATGTCGTGGCGCACGATGTACCCCTCGCGGCTGCCGGTGACCATCCAGTACTCCGATCTGATCGCCGAGCTGCTCGGCCAGTTGCGGCACGTGAAGAACTGGAACGCTGACGCGATCGTCACCCGCCTGCGCGGCAGCCGGTGGTTCCTGTGACCGCCCCGGACCCCGGCGCGCCTGTGCCGGTGGGCCCCCTGCTCGGCGATCAGCTCCGGGCCCTACAGGAGCCGCTGCTGCGGGCCAACCTGCCCGGCAACCTCGACGGACTGCTCGCCCATCACCTGCTGGGCGGGCGTCACTTCGGGTTCGGCTGGAACGTCGATCCGCTGACGCCGGCGTGGCTACGCGATAACACGCACCGGTTCATCCAGGCCGCGGGTCTGGCCGTGCTCGGCTACGGACTGACCGCGTTCCCGGGCGAGCAGAGCCCGGCGGCCCAGGAACTGCTGATCGACGGCATGGCCGCAGTGATGCGCCGCAGCCCCTTCCAGAGCGATGGGGTGACCTTCATCAACGACTCCGGCCAGCTCGTCGGCCTGGCCCTGGCGGCCACCGCCGTGGCGGCCGAGGCACCCCAGGTCCGCACCTGGCTGAGAACAGTGCTGCAGGACGCCCGGCTACGCCCGCCGACCCTGCTGCTCCAGCTGTTCCAGGAGTACGCTCGCCATCTGCTCGACCTGGGCCCGGCGGCCCGGCCGGCCCTGGACGGCATCGACGACCCGGTCGAGCTGGCCGCCCTGCACTGGGTCCTGACCCTGCCGCCCCGCCCCGCGGCCGGGGACCCCGACCAGCTGCGCCTGCTGCATTCCCGTCTGATCAACGCAATCCTGCTCGGCGGGCCGCGCCCGGTCGCCGCGTGGCGGTCGGCGCTGTTGATCGCGGCCGCCACTCGCATCGTCACCAGTAGCATCGACGATCAGCTGCTCAGCCTCAACCACGTCGGCGTGCTGCTGAGCCGGTTCGAGGACGCGATGCGCCACTGGCGCTACGACACCACCGGCGAGCGGCCCATCCGATGGCCGATCACCTCCGAACGCGAGGTCCAGGACATCCTCTGGATGATGCTGCGGCCGGGTCTTCCCCGACCTCGTCGACGAGGAGACCCTCCGCAAGATCGGGCACAGCACGTACCGGGCCGACTTCGGCATCCCGTCGCTCGGCCTGCTGATCGAGGTCAAGTACGCCCGCAAGGCCGGCGACTTCAAGGAGTTCGAGCAGCAGATCTTCATTGACTACGTCGCCTACCTGACCGGCAACGGCCCCTACCGCAAGCTGGCCGTGTTCATCTACGACGAGTCCGGCTCCGTCCAGGAGTACGGCACCACCCGCCGTGCCCTACTGGAACGGCCCAACATCACCGACGTCGTCATTGTGTCTCGGCCGAGCCACGTGCCGGTCCCCACCCGTCAGTCCCGCTCGCGCGGGTCCGGCTCCCGACCGTGACGGCCGCCCGCTAATCCGCTGCGCAGGGCAATCCGCGCCGTCGGCACGTTTTCGACCGACAGAGCCGATGGAGTCATCCCGCGATGGCCCTCCGCCTGTCTCGACCGAATCGGTGCGGGGGGAGGTACCCACGGCCGGGGTCATCGGTGGGAAGCACCGTCGACAGGGACCCAGCCTGGTTCCTGACTCGGTACAGTTCCTCCACCGAAAATCTTGCCCAGGGAAGGACACGTGCGCGGTTGGACACCGTTGACTTCCGGAACTGGTGCACCCTCGGTGCACCCGTGTCCATCGGCAGCCACCACGCTGGCGTCATCGAGTCATTCGACGACGCCACTGGCATCGCTACCCTTGCCGCCGCGCTGCCCGGCGCGTACGCCGACTCCGGGTCCCTCGCACTCATCGCCCGCCGGCTCGGCAAGGACGGGGTGGCCAAGTTCCTCAGCAACAAGCTGCCGACCAAGCCGTCTGCACGGTCCGGGGACATGGGTGAGATCCTTGCGACGGCGTACCTGCACGAAGAGCACGGATGGGTGGTCGGACCGAGCCGGCTCATCCAACGCGACCATCAGCAGTGGGCGATGCGCGGCGACGACGTGCTGGGCGCGAAGCTCGACGCCGCGGGCAAGGCGGTGATCATCAAGGCGGAGGCCAAGAGCCGCGTCACCCTCGCCAAAGCCACCGTCACGGAGGCCCGCAAGGGTCTGGCGCGGGAAAAGGAGATGCCCTCGGCACACTCGCTCACCCAGTTCGCCGAGCGGCTGCTGTCGACAGCCGATGCCGAGGTCGGCGAAGCCGTGCTGATGCTGCAGCTGCTCGACGAGGTCCGTGCCAACCGGGTCAGCCACCTGATGTTCCTGTTCACTAGCAACGACCCCGGCAAGCACGTGACCGCTGACCTGCAGGCGTACACCGGCGCCGTCGCGCAGCTGACCATCACGCTGCGGGTCCACGGCCACAAGAAGTTCATCACCGACGCCTACGAGCTGGTGGTCACCGATGGCGCGTGAGGCGCAGCGCCTGGCACAGCTGTTGACGATGGCCACTGACGCCGGCTTCCGCGGCCGGCTCCTGGCCCGCGGGCAGGCCCAATCGATGATCCGCCGCGAAGGGGTCCTGCCTGCGGGCGCACCTACGTTCAGCGCCTTCCTCGACGCCGACCTGCTCAACTACGGATACGCCCTGCTGTCGACCAGCCTCGGCTTGCTGGAGGCGGCCGAGGACGACACGACGGGCCAGCCGACCCTCACCCGGGAAGGGTTCATCCAGAGCTCGTACGCCATCGAGGCTGCCACCCGCAACGCGGCCCCCGGACCCGATCTGGTGTTCCATAACCTCGTCGCCGGGGCGGCCAGCCACCTCGCCGGCTACGCCGCCCGCGCGTATTCGCTGATTCACGCGAGCCGCGCGTCGGGCCGGCTCACGCCGATGGAGCACACCCTCGCTGACTTGCTCATGCGCGACTTGTCCGCTATCGACCAGCGGACCCGGCGGCTGCGGTCGTCACCTGAGGTCTCCGACGAGGCCATGCTGTCCGCCTTCACCGCACCCGACGTCGACCCGGACGACCCGGATGTCCTGAACGACCTGGACAACGCACCTGATCAGGTCGGGCCCGTCATGCTGCTGCTCAGCGAGAACTACCTCTCCGCGGTCTCGGCCGCCCTGTTCGCCATCGAGATTGGCAGCCACGCCCTGCTCGACGCCGCGCTGCAAGACCTGCAGCTCGGGGAACAGGCGTCTTCGGACGTCAGCGCGCCCGGGCCGTGGTGGGTGTACCGCCTGACCCGGCACCTGCTCGGCGAGCTGTTCGACACCAGCCTGCAGACGACGATTCCGCAGCCCCCGCCGCCCGGAGTCGCCGCTGACCGTGCCGGCCGGTGGCGCGAGCTTCGGGAGACCTTCGTCGCGTCGCTGCTGGCCCGCGAGCGCGCCGAGATTGACCTGTGGCCGTCGCAGTTGCATGTCGTCCACCGGATCTTCCAGGACTCGCGGGATCTCGTCGTCGCGCTGCCGACCAGCGCCGGCAAGACCCGCATTGCCGAACTGGCGATCCTGGCGTGCCTCGCCCAAGGCCGCCGGACGGTGTACGTAACCCCGTTACGTGCCCTGTCCGCGCAGACCGAGCACGTTCTAACCCGGACCTTCGCCCCGCTGGGCATCCGGGTCTCGTCGTTGTACGGCAGCATGGGCACCAGCGACGTGGACGAAGACACCCTGCGCTCCGGTGAGGTCGTCGTCGCCACCCCGGAAAAGCTCGACTTCGCGCTGCGCTCCGATCCGTCCGTGCTCGACGACGTCGGCCTGATCGTGCTGGACGAGGGACACATGATCGGCGCCTCCGAGCGGGAGGTCCGCTACGAGGCCCAGATCCAGCGCCTGCTGCGCCGCGCCGACGCCGCGACCCGGCGCATCCTGTGCCTCTCGGCGGTGTTTCCCTCCGGCGATGACCTTGACGACTTCGTCGCCTGGATCACCGACGATGAGCCGGACGGCCTGCATCGCGAAGGCTGGCGCCCTACCGGGCAGCGGTTCGGGCTGGTCGAGTGGCGCGACGACCACGCCCGGCTGACGATCACGCTCGGACCGGAACAGTCGTTCATTCCCCGCTACTTCGAGGCCAAGAAACCCAGCGGGCGACGCCGCAAGCTGTTCCCGGCCGACCAGCGCGAGCACGTCATCGCCACCGGGTGGCGGCTGGTCGAGGAAGGCCAGACCGTCCTTGTGTTCTGCCCGCAACGCAACTCGGTCGAGCCCTACGCCCGGAAGATCATCGACCTGCACGGCCGCGGACTGGTCCCGTCCGTGCGGCCGGACGGCGTCGATCTCAGCGACGCGCTGACCGTCGGAGCGGAGTGGTTCGGCGCCGACCATCCCATCCTGCGCTGTCTTGAGCTCGGCGTGGCCATCCACCACGGAGCACTGCCGGGGCCGTTCCGGCGCGAGGTGGAACGGCTGCTGCAACGCGGGAGTCTGAAGGTCACCATCGCCTCGCCGACACTGGCCCAGGGGCTTAACCTGTCCGCCTCGGCCGTGCTCTTTCACGGGCTGCGCCGCAGCGGGGAGCTGCTCAAGGGATCCGAGTTCGCCAACGTGATCGGACGGGCCGGCCGGGCGTTCGTCGACACCGAGGGTCTCGTCCTCTATCCGATCTTCGAGACCGGTGCCTGGCGGCGCCGGGAATGGCTCGAGCTGACCCAGGGCGACGGTGGCCGGCCGCTGCAGTCCGGGCTCATCGGCGTCGGTGTCGCCCTGGTCCGGCAGCTGCTCACCGCCTTCGGGCTGGCCTCGGTCGAACCGGTGCTCGCCTACCTCACCGGCGGCCTGGACTGGTCGCTGCCCGTGCTGTCCGCCGGCATCGCTGACGAGCAGGCCGCCGCGGCGGCGGGCTGGCGGTCGAACCTCGCGCTGCTCGACATCGGCATCCTGAGCATCGTCGGTGACGGCGACCAGGACCTCGTCACGGACGCGGCGACGCAGTTCCTCACCGATGCGCTGCGCGACTCATTGTTCGAGCGTCAGCTGCGCCGCTATGACGACATCGCCCAGGCCGTCCTGCGCGAAGTCGTCTTCAGCCGCACCCGGCACCTGTGGCGCACGTCGACGGCCTCGCAGCGCCGAGGCTGGTATCTGGCCGGACTGGGCGCGCAAGCAGGATCCGAACTCGCGCAGGTCTCGGGGCACATCGTCGCGTTGGCCGGCCAGGCCGAAACGGCACTCCTCGGCGACGACCACGAGCAAGCCGGCGACCTGATCACCCAGATCGCCGACGTCGTGTTCGCAGTGCCGGCGTTCGCACCGGAGAACCCGGTCGACAACCGCGACACGGTGCTCCGGCACTGGGTTCACGGGCTGGCCCTCAGCGAGGTGCCGGGCGACCAGGTCCAGATCGCGCAGTTCATCGAAGCCGACGTCATCTACCGGCTGGTCTGGGGAATGGAGGCAGCCCGCGTCTATGAGACCGCCCAGGACAACGCCGACGCCACCGCCCTGCTGGGCACTGCGGTCACCGCGATCGAGACGGGCACCTTTCACCTGCCGGCCTCGGTCCTCATCCGCTCCGGATTCGACTATCGCCTCGCCGCCATATCGGCGGTGACCAGCACTGGCGCCACCTTCGACACGGTGGCCGGCATGCATCACTGGATCGACAACCTCGACCCCGCCCACGCGTTGAGCCCGCAGTGGCCGACACCCGAGTCGCGGTCGGCGTGGGAGGCGTTCACGAACCCCGCACGGACCCGCCGCGCACGGCGGTGGCGCCGGCAGACCGTGGTCGTCCCCGACGTCGTCTGGCACGCGGCGGCACCGGATCCCGAAACGTGGCTACGGGTGACCGACACGGACCCAGGAAAGATCGACATCTGGTCGACGGGTTTCGACCTGCTGGGCGAGGCGACGGTTCGCCTCGTGCCGCAGCGGCACGGGGTGCTGCGCGCCCGGCGCATGCCCGTCGGTACTGGGATCGTGCTGCACTATCAGGGCCCCGAGGAGGCATCGCCATCGCCGGCGGGCGCACCGCTGCCCTCGTGAGACAGGCGGCTGCGCCGCCTGCGGCCGTACGGTCCGTGCCGGCACCGAATGATTTGGTGCCGGCAGCGCCTGTCGTATCCGGCGGAGCTAGTGCCGTGCCCACGAACGTTCACGGTGCTGGATGACACGCCGTCGGGGGTGCCGACCGCACGGTGTAGGTGGTTCAGGCTGTGTTGGTGGCAGAACCCGTTCGCGTTCGGCGGCTCAGTGACCAGGAGGGTCAGCAGCTGCTGAGGATCACTCGTAGAGGTACCGGCCCGCCGATCCGGTTACGGCGGGCGATGGTCGTGCTCGCCTCGGCCGGCCGGAACACGGTGCCGGCGATCGCCCGCTTGGTGCAGGCCGCAGAGGACACGATCCGGCAGGTCATTCACCGGTTCAACGAGATGGGGATGGCCAGCCTGGACCCTCAGTGGGCGGGTGGCCGCGTACCATGTCCTCGGCAACGAGACCAGGCGGCGACAGTACGACCGCTACAACAGCCCGGCTGCCGCAGACTCTCGGGGTGGCTGGGGTGCTCCGGCGAACAGCTGGTACGACAGTCACGATGACGGCGCCCGCTGGGTCGACACCGACGCGTTCTATGACGCGCAGCAGCCACCGTCGGTGGATTGGCAAAGCCTGGCCAAGGGGATAAAAGACGGGCAGCTAACCAACGGTGGGTTCACGCTGCCGTGGTGGATGGCGGAGCGAAGCTCGCGGACCCGATTGTCGGGCGTGTGGCACAACGAGGCCAGGATACGGAAGTTGTCGAGCGCCCCACCAGACGGCATCGATGATGAAGGCATCCCCTGGTACGTAGGAGTGTTGTATCCGGGACTCCCGGACGAGTACAGCGACGACATCATCGGGGTGATGACGAAGGCTGGCCACGTCGGCTGTCTCCCGAGCAGCCTTTCCTGCGGTGGCCTTGGTCAGCTGGTGCGTGATTCGGCAAGCCCGTTCAAGCTTGTGTGCGTGCCGGTAGTGTTCGGCGCCTCTGGTGACGCCCACCTGCCGCTGCCGATCGGCACGGACTTCGGCGCCTTCAACTATCCATGGGGCGCGGATGGACAAGAGGTTTCGTGCAGATTCAAGATCAATCGGTCGCATCTGCTGGCGCTGCACATGCGACGGCATGGCCTCACGCATGAGTGGGCACAGGTGGCCGCAACGTTGTGCCTGCTACACGAGGCATCCGGGGTGTCAGTCCTCGAACCACTCAACGTGAGCGGCCTCTATCGGGTTTACGACTCCGTGCGACACCGACGCTCGGAGGCGTCGCAGCAGATCTTCGACGCCATCTGCGAAGCCGCCGGGGTGGTCGTCACGGAGGAGTTCGACACCGACGTGGACGCCGTCATCGTCCGACGCGCGGATTCGGAAACGCGGGCATGCCGCACAGCCCGAGATCGCCGCATTCCGCTTTTCCGCAGCGACGAGTTCACCGGCCGGATCGCGGAGGCGATGGTGTCTCGGTTCGTCGAGCCGCGACAGACGCGGCAGAATGCGGCACGCTCGGTCAACGTCGGAAGTGCAAACGCTTCCTCGATGCCGGTGCGAGGCGGTGCCCGGAGAGTCCTGCTCGGTTCGGGCCTCGCCAATCCTCATCACGGCGCCGCCGGCGCGCCGTAATGTGCATGCGGCTCACACCGCCGCGGCGACCGATTATCAGCAGGTCGACGATTGATTCAGAGGTTGTCCTTCATGATGGCTGACCCGAACTGATCGCGGCTCACTCGGAACTTCACGGGGACACGGTCGGCCAGGACGCTCACGTGGGTGACTACTCCGACCATGCGATTGCCCTGGCTGGCGAGATTCTCCAGCGTGCCGGCGACTGTCTCCAGCGTCACCTCGTCGAGTGTTCCGAACCCCTCGTCCAGGAAGATCGAGTCCAGCCGGGCCGAGCCGGCCGCGGCCAACGTGGTGATCTGCGCCGAGAGTGCGAGCGCCAGCGCCAAGCTCGCCTGGAACGTCTCGCCACCGGAGAGGGTTTTCACTGGCCGAGGCAGGTCGGCGTTGTTGTGGTCGATCACCACGAACTCGCCGTTCTCATGCGCGAGGTTGAACTGGCCACCGGACAGTTCGGCGAGGCTCGCCGAGGCGTCCTGGACCAAGACGTCAAGAGCCGATGCCACGAGCCAGCGGGGAAACTCGTTCGACCGCAGTAGGCCGCCCAGCGTGCTGGCGACGGCATGCTCCTCGTGCGACTTCGCCCGGCTGGAGCGCAGGTCGGCCAGCTGCGACAATTGCGCCTCGATGCTCTGGACGTGGGCGCGCGCCCGCTCAAGCTCGGCAGCGACGGCGGCGGAGACCGTATCCGCTGCGGAGGCAGGAGAGATGGCGATTCCCGCCTGCCCGAGGGCCTGACCAAGCGCCAGCTCCTTCTCGCCACGGTGGTGCTCCGCCGCCGCAAGAGCAGCCCGGGCGGTCGCGAACGTCACCTCTCGCCTGCCGACTTCCTGCTCGGCCCAGCCGACGAGCTCGGCCCAGGCGGTCCGCAGGTTCTCCTCCCGGGCCGGCGGGGCCCCGAGCGGAACGAGCACGTCCCGTGCCGCGCGAAGTTCCTTCCAGGCCGTCTGCTCCTGAGCTTTCAAGGAGGCGAGCGCTTGAATAGCCGAGTCGCGGCCGGCACGGGCTTCCTTCAGTTCCCCTTGTGCGACCTTGGCTTCCGCCTCTAGCTGGTCGATCCGAGCCAGCTCGGCCGCAACCTCGGCACTGCTCGGCGCCGCGCCCAGGGCTTCCGCCAGAGTCCTCAAGCGGTCATTCTTCGTGCGAAGCGTCAGTTCGGTTTCTCGATCCGAACGCTCCGCGGCCACCCTCGCCGTATCGAGGCGTTCGACCTCCCCGTGCGCTTGCTTCAGACGCGCCGCCATCGACGACGACTCGGCGTTGGCTTTGCGCGCCTCGGCTTCGGCTTGTAGCAGGAGTTTGGCGTCGGCTTCGGCCATCTGACCGGACCAGCTCGCCAAGGTGCGCCAGGCGTCCGCTAGGTCGAGCCCGTCCACGGACGGCGCGCCGAGCGAGACAAGTGGATCCCGAGCGGCGGTCAGCGCTGTCCGCGCCTCCGCGTACGTCTTCGCAAGCGCCGCCGCCGCCTGGCCAGCCGCTTCGTGAGCAGCCCGAGACTCGCGGAGCGTTACGCCGGCCTTCTTGAGTCTGGCGTTCAGGCCGTCCAGACGACTCAGCTCGCCGTCAACGGCGCTCTCGTCCGCCCATTCGCCGGTGAGCGCTCGCCTGAGCTCGGCTGTCTTTTCCCGCGCTGCAGCAAGCGCGTCGCTGGCTTTCTGCTCCTGCGCCAAGGCCGCAACGTGTTGCCGGGCCGCGATGTCGCGGTGCCGTTCGGCGGTTGCCAGGGCCTTCTCGGTCGCCGCAACGGTCTCATGTTCGAGGGGTGCCGGCAGCTCCTTCACCGGATGCTCGCAGACCGGGCACGGCTCGCCGGCCAAGAGGTGCGGCCGAAGTACCGCCGCGGCTTGGGCGCGGACGGCTTCGTTGCGGGCCAGTCGAGCCTGGTCAACGGCCCGGATCGCTTCGTCGAGTGCGACCTGCCTCGCGGTGACGTCCCCTCGCGCCCGGTCGGCCCGGGTGATCAGGTCCGGTTCCGCGGCCGCGAGCTTGGTCAACTCGGCGTGGTGGTGTTTGGCCTGGTCCAGCAGGCTACGGGTGGGTGCCGCCTCAACATCGCGGCGCGCGTCAGACTCCGCCTCCTCCGCCTCGGCCAGGCGTCGGCCGGCGGCCGCTAGCGCACTCTTGACGGAGACCTCGCGTTCCTGGATTTCGTCTACTCCGGTCGGGACGGACAGCCTGTTGAGCTTCTCGTACTGGGACCGGACCGTCTCGACGCGTTCCCGCGCGGACTTTGCCTCCGCCTTCGCGGTCTCTGACGCCGCTTGAGCAGCGGCCGCCGTCTGCATCGCCAGATCGCGTTCAGCGGTGACCGCGGCGAGAGTCTTAGCCGCCTCCGCGCGATCGTTCTCCGCGTCGGGTAGCTGTAGCTCGAGTTGTGAGCGCTCGGCGTGGTTGCGCTTCGCGTGCTCCAGAAAACCCCGTTCCGCGGCCGCCGTCTCGAAGGTCGCCCTCGCGATGTCGTCAGCCTTCTCGGCTACGGCGAAGGCCTCGGTGGCCCGATCTGCGGCGCCTGTCGCTTCGGCCAGCCGCTCGGCGCGCATCTCAAGGTCGGACGGGAGTGCGACGCCGCCGAGTAGTTGCGTCTCCTCGTGGATCCGGTCGGTGTTTTGCCGCGCTTCGTCGACCGCTGCTGTAGCGGTCGCAAGTTCGGACAGGATCGTGACGAACTGGTCTTTCAGTGCGGTGAGGTGCTGGACTCGTTGGTCAGCATCGCCAAAGGCCTCCGGCGTGACGGTGGCGAGGCGGCCGATCTGCTCGTCGAGGAAAGCGACTCGCTGCTTGGCCTCGGCCGCTTCGGCGTTGGCGCGCTGTCCGATGGTTTCGTACATGCCGATTCCGAGCAGGCGCGTGAGGATCTTCTGGCGGTCGGCTGGCTTGGCGTGGAGGAACTCGGCGAAGTCGCCTTGGGGCAGGACGACGCAGGAGCAGAAGTGGTCGAACGACAGCCCGAGGAGTTCTTCGACGGCGGCATTCACCTTGCCGTCGGCCGCGATCAACTCAGTCTCGTCATCGGTGGACCCGAGCCGGGTGCGGTCGATCAACCGCTCGAGTCGGCCGCTGTGGATGCCGACGCCCACCCGGGTTCGCCGCAGTTCGCGCGCGGCGACGTACCGGCTGGCACCCACGTCGAAGACCAGGCGCACGACTCCCCTATTCACCGCGGGTGACAGCGCCAGCGAGACGGTTCGCCGGTCGTCCCAGCGCGGCACCGATCCATAAAGTGCGAAGGTCATCGCGTCGATGACGGTTGATTTGCCGGCGCCCGTTGGGCCGACGAGGGCGAAGAAGTCCGCATCGGTGAAATCAACCGTCGCCGGCTCACGGAACGATCCGAAGCCGGTCATCTCCAGCAGCACTGGCCGCATAGCTTGCCCCTTATGACTCGGAGATTGCGTCGTGCAGGCGTGCGAAGAGTGCCGCCAGCCGTGGGTCGTCGATGTTCTTGGTGGCGCAGTACTCGGCGAACAATTCCGTCGGGGTGCGCTCGATGCCGCTGCTCGCCGGCCGGGTGGTGGCGTTCGGGGCGGCGAAGGCCGGATCGATGCGAATGTCGAGGGCGTTTGGCAGGAGATCGCGAACCTCCTCGAGCAGACCGGCACGCGCCGGCTCCTTGAGCAGGACGCGGAGGAACGCATCGCCGGTGCCACGCGCCCGGCTCTCAATCTCGGCGAGTGCGCCCCGGAGCGTCATCAACCGGCGACCGCTCTTGATCAGGATGTCGGTGACCTTCGCCGGCGTCGACGGTGTGGCCTCCACGAGGCACACGGCACTGTCGTTGTCTTGCTCTCCGAAGTCGATCGAGATCGGCGAGCCGCTGTAGTGCACCGGACGCGGTGCGCCGATCGCCTGCCTGCGGTGCAGGTGCCCAAGCGCCACGTACTGCGCCTCAGCCGGGAACGCGCTAGCTGGCACGTGATATTCGAAGATTGACTGGGAGTCGCGCTCGCCGCCGCCGAACTTGCCTCCGGTCACGGTGAGGTGTGCCATCAGAATGTTGACGGCATCCGGCCGGAAGGCGCGGGCTAAGACCGTCAGCATGTCTTCGACGCGCTGGGCGTAGCTGATGGAGTTCATCACGGGCGTGTTGGCGATGAGCTCGGCTGCCCGGATGACGGTGCGCTGGGAGACGAAGGGCAACGTCGCGATCACCGCGGACTCGCCGGTCGACCGGGCGGTTATCTCAATCGCGCCGTCCGAGCCGGCCCCGGGGGTGCCGACGAGGTGGATGCCGACCTCATTCATCAGCGGTCGGTACGCGTCGAAGGTCGGAGCGTGGTCATGGTTGCCGGCGATGGCGATCACCTGCACCCCGGAATTGCGGATCTCGAGCAAGGTCCGGACGAGAAGTTGCTGAGCCTCGGCCGACGGTGCCGCCGAGTCGTAGATGTCGCCCGCGATGAGGACTGCGTCCACCTCGTGCTGCCGGACAATGCCGACGATCTCCTCCAGAACCGCGCTCTGCTCGGCGAGGCGGTTGTGGCCCTTCAGGGTCTTGCCGATGTGCCAGTCGGAGGTATGCAGGAACCTCATGTCCGGCTCCTTTCAAGAGATATCAGGCCGCGACGCGGTGCGCGTACAGGTGATTCATGACGGTCTGGTTGGCCGCCCATCCGTCCGGGAACTTCACCGGCTCGTGTAGATGAACCGGCTCGCTGGATGGGTGTGCGTCGAGCAGTTCCCGGATGCCGGCCCGCCCGACGACGACGCAGGCCTGTCGATGGCGGGAGGTGAGTACGCACAGGCGTCCGGCCTCGAGATGGAACGCCGTGGCGTCGCGTCGTCCCGACAACGGATGCAGTACCACGGTCAGGTCGTACTCTCGGCCCTGCAAGCGGTTCGCCGTGTCGACCGTGACGTCCGGCAGGTCGGACAGCGCTTCGCGAAGGGCCGCCGCTTGATCGCGATGCGCAGTGCCGACCGCGACTCGCTGCGCGGTGATCGGCCGAGAGTCGCTCCCCGACCGCGCGCTCGCTCCGCGTTCGAGAAATCTCCGAACTACGTCGGCGACCGTGGAAACCGCTTCGGCGTCTGTCCGAAGGCTGTGTCGCGCGGGCAGTTCGTAGAAGCCCCAGCCGGTGGTCGCCGCCTCGGCCAGCAGGGCGTCCAGGGGAGAGCGCCCGAAGGCGCGGGTGCCAAAGGTGAGTTCACGGTCTCCCGGTTCGGCGCCGGTCCGAAACCCGGTGTACGGGTAGAAGGCGGTGGCCACGACCTTTTCGGCACTCGCGGGCAACCGCCACGAGACGGGCAGCCGATGAACCGGCAGGTCGGGGTTTGTCCGCAGCAGGCCGGCCACCGCGCTCTGCATCGGGTCCCAGCTGAGCCCGCGCCAACGGTCGTTCACGACCACGGAGAATGGATCCAGCTGGCCCGGGTCGCCGACGAACAGGGCCCGCTCGAACCGCGGGGCAATGGCGAGCAGGGAGTCCGAACGCATCTGGTAGGCCTCGTCGACAATCGCCCACGGCCAGGAGCGGTCCTTCACGTAGGCCCAGCGGGCGGCCGTCGCGATGACGATCTCACAGCTCAGCAGGTTGCCGAGATCTCTGTCGACCAGCACGTTGGCCAGGGCCGCGAGGCGCGCGGGCCGCACGTACATGGAACTCGCCAGCCGTCCGATCGTGAGGCCGCTCGGCAGGGCGGCGGAGAGGTTGGTGGTCAGGTCGTCGACCTGCTCATTGGTTTGGGCGACAACTATCAGCCGCTCGCCGTCCGAGGCGAGCGCGACGGCGGTCCGGACCACGAGGGTCGACTTTCCCGCCCCGGGTGGGGAATCGACGACCACGCCACGGTGCCGGCCGGATCGGAAGTCGGCGAGGATCGCGGTGATAACGCGTTCGGCTTCGGCTGCTGGGTCGATGGTCATTCCCATGCCTCCTGGGCGTCGTCATCTGTCGGTACGTACGGTCGGGGCGGTCCGCCGTGGGTCCACGGCGTCTGGTCCGTCGGCGGCAGGTCGGGCATGCGGATCGCGTCCGGGTAGACGCTGGTGTAGGTGATCTCGTCACCGACCTCGGGCACGCTGCCCGGCGCGGGAGCAGCCGCCCGGCCCATGCCTCCGTCGAGCTCGAGGCTGACCAGCACACCGTCGGCCGATCGTGCGATTTCGGTGATCCGGGCGTTCTGTTTCATGCGCTCCGGCGCCCGCAACGCCTTGCCGACCGGCAGGTGTACAGGATCGCCGGTGCTGACCACGATCAGCGGCCGGGTGATCCGGCGACCCTTCTCACTCCGGATGCGCCGATCGCGGTCGACCGAAACGACGGTCCCCTGGAACGCCTCGCCGTTGACCCGGTAGCTCGCCAGGACGAGCGGATCGTCCAAGGCACGGCTGGCGTCGTAGGTCGTCTGCTCCCGCTCGAGGGACTGGAGTCGCCGAGCCGCGGCCACCGCACCGTCCCGACGGGCCTGCGGACGGCCATCGGTCGTGAGGTAGTCGTGGTAGCGGCTGAAATCCCGGCGATCCGCCGTCCAGCGGGTCTCGACCGTTGCTGCGGCCGGCAACTTCCGAAGAACCCCGATCGCGCGCCACATCAACCGCCAGGTTGGCTCCAACTGACCACGGAGCTCACGCTCGAGAGTTTCCACCGCGCGCAGCTGTTTTGGGCTGTCGGGCGCAGCGCTCTCATACGCCCGGATGGCGGGCGCCAGCACCTCGTTGTCGAAGGCGGGGTCGGTTGACGGGCCGGCTGGCGGCCAGACGAGCGGATCCTCGGCCGCAAGCGCGGCCTCCGGCCCGGAGACTCCCTCGGGCGGGTCGATCCAGCCGAGCAGTGCGGCCAGGTTCGCGTCCTCCACAGCGCTCTGCCCGCTAGCCCAGTGCAGGTTCAGGGCCTGAGTCATCGCGAGCATGGCCGAGGAGCCGGGATGCTCAGATCGCTCGCCCAGGTAGGTCAGCCACCGGCCCAGCAGCGGCACACCATGCGCTACCGGGAACGGCCCGTTGGTGCGCCGGAAGCGGGTGGATCGGCCGAGCAGCTTGACGAAGCCGAGGCCGGCCGCGTTCGGAACCAGCAATTGGGGAGCATCGAGGAACACCTTGTTCGCGCCGACCACCTCGAACCTCGCCGTGCAGGAGCGCACATAGGCCAGCACGACGTCTGCCAACGAGGCGGCGAAGTCGAAGCGGAGGTCGCGGTTCCTCGGCTGGGGCACCACCAACAGGGCCGGGTTGTGCTGGTCAGTGCCGATCATCGCGGCCAGCGGCGCATTTGCCTCGCCCGCCAGCGCCAGCGGGACTAACACCAACGGCCGGTCGGACAGATGGACATGACGACGTGTTGCGATCGGAACGGCCCTGCCAGCGGTCACGGCCAGCGCTTTGGCGTACGAGGAGATGGCGCTCATGCCGCCACCGAGCCGAAGATCCTGGCGGTCCTGCGGAGCATCGTTGCCGCCTCGGCCTGGTCGTCGCTCGCCACCAGGGTGCCGTCGGCCAGGCCGAGCGCCTCGACGATTGTCTCCACACCGCCGAGCTCCTCGCGCACGCTAAGTCCCAGAGCCGCGGTGCAGCCAGTAGCCTCGTGCCGGCAGAAGAAGGCCATCTCGCATTTGGCGAGGCAGTCGGGTGCATAACGCGCCTCGATCTCGCCGAGTGCGAATATCACGTCGGCGGCCGGGCGGCTCGGTCTGCCGTCGTCGTCCGGCGCGAGGTCGAGCGTCAGCGTCGGCGGCAACGCCGCGAGTAGGCGCTCGATGCGGGTGAGCCGGGACAACTGATGGTTCAGCACGATGAGCTGCTTTCGGACGTCGACCTTGGTGGCCACCGGCTGGTTCGAGAAGTCCTTCGGGCAAACCAACACAACCTCGTCGGCGACCTTGTCGTCGCCGAGCAGCCGCCGAAGGGCAAGCACGTAGACGGCGGACTGCGTGGCCGCAGCGGCGACCTTCCGGGCATCGGCCTGATCGTCGATCACCGCGAACGACTTGATCTCGACCACGTGAAAAACACCGTCGTGGTGGAAGGCGACCAGATCCGGCTCGAGGTAGACCTCGTTCCCGCCGACATCAAGGCGCAGGAGTGGGTGGTCGTAGAAGGTGGCGGCAGCATTCGGGTCGGCCGCGGCGCTGGTGAGCTTCCGTCGCGACCGGGCATGCCGAACCTCCTGCCCGGTGTTGCCACCGACGTCCTCCAAGTCGATGCTTCCGACTTCTTGGATCTCGAGGCCCAAGGTCTCGCGCAGCAGGCGGAGCAGTTCGGCGTATCCGTTCGCCTTAACTTGAGCCTCGAAGGCGTTGCCGCGGGTGATCGCGAACTGGGACTGGCCGAACTTCGCCGGGAATCCGACGTGGCGCGCCAAGGCGTCCTTGTCGACGCCGGCGGCGTCGAGCACGGCGCGGCGTACGCAGCCGGGGTTACCGGTCAGCGCGGCGACCGTACGGGCATTGTGCCGTTTCGCGGCGCCGGCGCCGCGGATACGGCGCAGCCGGTCCTGGGTGTCGTTGTCCATCGAGTCGTCCTTCGCGGAAGACGAAGTGCTATCAGGGGTTAAGAGCCGGCCGCGGAGATGCTCCGCAGCCGGCTGCCGAAGAGCTGCTCGACGTCGTCGAGCTGCTCGCGGGCCCGCTTCGCGGCCGCTTCGCGGTGCGACCGGTCGGCGTCCCGGTGGATCTCGAGCTCGGCCTCGGCCGCCTCGGCGACGGCCGCAGCGGTCATCGCGTCGGCGCTGGCGGCGGCGCCGGGGATGTTAGCGGCGAACCGCCACAGCAGCCGCCGGGCTTGCGGACCGGGATCGGGGATCCGGTCCAGATGTTCGGCCAGGCGGATGGCCGAGGTGAGGAAATCAACGCGCGGGCTCAGCGGCCCGATCACTCGGGTGACCATCGGCCAGGTGGAAACGGCGAGCAGGCCGCGGGCCGGCGCGAGCAGGTCGGCGGTCAGGGCAGCGCAGAGATAGTACGGCCGGGAATGCGGCGCCGAGCGAAAGGACCGTTCCTCGTCGCGACGCAGGCTGGTGAGCCGGGCCGGGATCATCTCCCCCATGTGGAACGCCTCGTGCACGGCGATGACCAGCTTCGGTGCGGCGGGCGCACCCAGCAGGGTCAGCGCCTGGTGGACCTGCTCACGCAGCGGCAGCAGCGGGCCGGTCTGCCGGCGGACCGCGACGGGCTGCTCGGCGAGCTCGTCGAGCACCTCCTCCCATTGCCGCTCGGCCTTGCGCAGCTCACCGCGCAGCACCTTGGCGCGCTCGCGTTCCCCGCCGGTCACCGCCTTGCGGACAGCGGCGCGCAGCTCGTCGATGCGGCGTTCGAGGGCTTCGGCAGAGGAGGTCACGGGAACACCATACAATATTCCAGCACCTTCCAGCAATTGCCAGCTTCATGGCCTTGTTGGTGACGAGGACACCCATCACCTTCGGCCCCGGAGAGGCAGATGACCAGGGGTCAGGCATTACCTCAGATGCGAGCCGTGCTCGCCAACGGCTGACCGCCGTTACTGGCCGACATCCTGCGGTCCCAGCCTCTGCATCAGATGGTGATGACCACTTTGGCCCGCGGGTGTTCGGTTTCGAGGTACCGGATGGATTCGGGCACGTCGTGGAGCGGATAGGTCCGGTCGATTACCGGGGTGAGGCGGTCGGTCTCGGCGTGGGTGCGGAGCGTGTCAAGGTGTTGCCGGCTGGGTGCCGTGCTGAGAGTGACGATGCGGTGTGGAACGAAGCGTCCCAGCAGCCGCCCGCGCGCGAGTAGCCAGATCGGTCCGATGAGGCTACCGCCGCTGTAGACGCCGCCGGAGAGCACCAAGGTCCCGGTCGGGGCCAGTGCCCGCCGGAGCGCGGTGAGTGAGCGGTGCCGTACGTGGCGGCGGGGAACGGTGCCAAGATCGTTGAGCTGGTGCAGCTCGGCTCGGCGGCTGGCGTTGCTGGACTTCGCTGCTATACATCGGCGCTCGCTCGGAGCCTGCAAAGCGACGCCACCATCCGCCCGCCTTTCACTTCCAGACCGGGACCCACCATTGCCACCCATCCGGCGCGACTGGCCAGCTCGGGTCCGGCTGCCAGCCGGCTGGCGGGATCCAGCCTTCGGGCGGTGATGGCCAACCAGGGGGAACCTCGAACTTGATACCGCTCGGCGGTGGAGGGATCGGGCCGTGCGCTCGCGGCGCTGCCGGGATGACCGGAGCCGACTGATCAACCGGATCGGTCACGGGAACCAACGGGGCGGCGGTGGGTCGAGACGAAGCGGTGTCGCCGAGCCAGCTCTCCGGGAGTTCATGTGCTCGCGCGACGTAGAGGACTACCTCGGTCTTGATTCTGTTGCCCTTTACGACGGCCCGGGCCGCCGCAGTGGCGCCTTGCTGCTCGAGGTGCCGCATCGCCGGCAAAAGCTCACTGCTCATCTTCGGAGTGAGCTGCCCGACGCAAGCACCGTCGATACGAACCTCCACTACCGTCCGGCTACTACGTGCCAACTGCTCGACGATCTCGTGAAGGGTGACGTGCACCCAGCATTCGCCCTCGGGCCGCAGGAAGGGCGCCAGGCTACCCAGGTACCTCTCCTCGCCCGTCACCTGGATCGCGTTGCCGGTCGGCAACATCCGGCAATCGCCACTCGGCGGCATGTTGGCTGGGACAAGCATGTGTGGTTCGGCGAGGTCCAACCGGACGGACCCTTGGAAGGCGCCCGGTTTACCGTCATAGTCGGACCACTCCGAGCCCCATACCGTCGCAGCGACCTGCGGTAGCCAGCCTTGGGCCGTGAGTGCCGAGAGAACTGGCGCGTACCGGACCGCATCCTCGCGCGGTAAGGTAGCCAACCTGGGCACTGCCCACCCAGACGCCGACTGCGTTGCGATCGTGCTTGTTGCGCGGCTCGGGTATCAGGTGGGCCGTCAGTACGACCTCGGTGCCGCTCGCCTTAAAATTCTTGCCAAACAGTCCACGAATCGCACGTCGGTAGTGGCGACTCGCCAGCCACGTCGACGCTGGCCCAACCGCGCTGGCCCCAAAGATCAAGCGGGATCGACATGCAGACAAGGTAGCCATGCCGGTGGGTGACTACCCGTATGGCTTGCAGGCAACGCCAGCAGCACAGACCTCCGGGCCGATCGGACCCCTGTACCGTGGCTCACGTTATGTAGACCCTCGTCGGGACCCGTCGCCGAGGTGCGCGACAAGCTAGCAACCGTGCTGCGGGCAGTGACCCATCGCCGCCGTGCTCGCATACCTACGCCGCTGGCTGCCCACCGCGGTCGCCGGGTACACAACGGGACTGTGAACTTAATTCAGGCATCCAGTGACCCGCCCGGCCACGGCGCGCGGCTCCCGCGCCTCTGCGGACCAGGGGCCCGTTCCCGACATTGAAGACCGACTGGCATATCGCACACTGGGACTCGCTGGGCAAGCCGCAGCAGTCACAGCGGCAAATGCGCGGGTGCGAGCCCGATGGCCGATACTGTAGGCACTCTCCGGAGGGCGACCGCTCGCCGCATCGACCTCCGGGTCTGCTCGGGCCGCACTGCCCTGCGTCGGCGCGGATCGTCCCGCCGCAATGTGGGCTGTTCGCTTGAGAGGTGCCGCGGGTATCGGGAGGCAGCGCGAGTGGTACGGAGCAAAGCTTCTCGCGGTTTCGGGCTGGGTCTGGCTGCTGGAGCGCTCGTCGGCTATGTCGTCAGCCGCCGCGGGTACGGGATGGTCGAGAGCGTCTTGCCGCACGCCGCCCCGGCGGGCGCCAGCGAGAACGTCGGCGATGGTATGGGCGGGGCGGCCTCCCACCCTGGAGTACCCGGGTCGTCCGGGCAGCTGGTTGATCGGCTGCCGGGCCCGGCTGCGGTCCGCAAGCTGCGTGACGTCGACAACCAGGATCGGGCCATCGCGACATGGCAGATGGTGGCCCTGGTGGTCTTGCTCGTTCTGGCCGGTTCTGCGAGCTGGTTCGGATACGGCCGGATCAGGTACCACGCCCCGCCGCTTCGGGACAACGCCGAGAGCGCTGCCTACGAGCTGAGCGTGCCGGCCAGGATCGATTCGATGCGGTTCGAGATCAAGGATCTGTTCACGACCATTCAGTTTGCGGTCTCCGGATGGGACGGCGAACGCGGGGTGACCCTCAGCTCGCACGACGGGGACAGGGCGGAGCTTCTGCAGGCGAAGGCGCAGGCCGTTAACGGGGAGTCGATCGAGGCGAGCGGCTGGCGCGCGGTCACCAGCGGGGACGGCTACCTGGAACTCGTCCCGCAGATGGGCTCGCCGCCGTCGTCGATCACGCTGACGCTCAGGAACGGCAGCCTGACCCGTTCGGGTCAGTATCAGTTCCTACGGACCAAAAGGATTGACATCGATGGTGCGGACGGCTCGGCCGAAACGGCCGCGGGCCTCGTGCTGGTCAACTCCGGCTCCTACATTGTCGAACGCCTCGCGACTGGAGGCGTGAGCCGTCCCGGCGAAACGGAGGGCACCACCAGCCGGTACGCGGTGACCGTCACCGAAGTCTTCGGAAGCCACCGCAGCGTCCTCCCCGTACCGGCGGTCTCCATCGACATGGTCGACGTCGAACTGCAACGCGGCCGGGATCCCCTCCTGCTCGCCCTCGGCGCGGGCCTCGGGTTCGCCGGCGGCGTGCTGATCGAGATCGTGCTCACGGCCGCCCACCTCATCAGGTCGAGGAGGCGCACTAACCCACCGGCCGGGTCGGAGATCGAACATGACCACCCGTCGGTTCGCGGCGCGTAGCGGGCTCACCTTGCCGCGCAGATGTCCCCGGCTCCGATCCGCTCGACCGTGTCGGCGTCGGTCAGCCCTGTGGTGAAGCCCAACAGCACAGGAGCGCCATCAGGTTCGTTCGCAATGTAAAACTCCGGCCCGAGGCTGGTCTCTTCCAACTTGAACCGCGCCCCGTAGGCCTGACGTGCCTTCTCAACACTGTCACCCAACCGCAGGCCCTCGACGGTCGTCGCCCTCTGCACATCTTTCGCCACGGGAGTGATCGGGTCGGCCGGCCTCGGCCCAATCAAATAGCCGGTCAACCCGTCTGCGCTGAAGACCAGCATCACCCCGTCCCAGCGCAGAAACTTCGACACCGCTAGGCTGTCGCACCCTGCCTCTGTCGTCTCGGGCGGACCCCACCTGGCGCGAGCCTGGCCGGCGACCGACTCGATCGAGTCACCAAACGTCGCCAACCCGATGCCATCGTTACTCAACACCAGCGACGTTGTACCGGTCGCCTCCGTGTCACCCGCCGACGAGGACCTAGAACACGCCGCAGCCGCTAATACCGTGACCGCGAACATCGCGATGATCGTCCACCGGACGGACCCACGAACGCCAATGCACACCTGGTCTCCCGAACATGTCTGCTGTTGCCGGAGTTCTCCGCAGTACGTGGGCGCACCGTAGCCAGCCGACTTCAGGCCCCCAGGCCCGCAGGCAGTTGCCGAGACGCCGCATCTCTTCACCGTCATTCCGCCCCAGCAGACGAGTCAACGCAACTGCCAACCGAATCCGACCATGCTCGGTGCCGGCACGAGGGCCGACTGCCGCCTTGGACTTTGACTACCGCTGGCTGCCCTCCGCTTCTGGAGTGGCGATGTCCGCACCGCCCTGTTCAGGCAGAGGAATTGCTGCTAACGGGGCAGGTTGGCCAGGTGGGTACGGCGGACCGGATGCCTGAGCCCCAGATTGCTGGACTGGAACGCCAGGTCTCTCATGTCCTAGAGAAGGGCGCGATACGGGCATGGGTGGTGCCGCGAGAACGAGAGCAACCAGCAGTGCCGAGGCCACGACGAGCTCGATACCGATAGTCGGCACCACCGTCCATGGACCGGGGCGCCCCCACCAGTCATCCGAAGCGCTTGCAAGGAGCCCAGCAACAATTGGTGTTACAACCGCGTAGAGGAGCATCCCGTACACCGCGAAGCGCAGGGAACGCTGCCAGAAGCTCTTGCCCCTACCCTCCTGCCACTCAGCCGGTTGTCCCCGCCAGCGCCTAATGAGCCCAAGGACAATCATGGCCAGCAGGACCAGAGCCGGCACGGACCAGATCGCCAACAGCCACACGCTTTCGTCGTCACGCGTCACGATACGCAGGTAGTGGTCGGCCGTCATCGCCAGGAGAAGAACAATGGCAACCGTGACGCCATACATGATGATGGCCGCGAGCCACGGCAGGTGGATGCTGCCGCCTCCTGCTGCTGGAGATGCCTGGCTCGCCTTCCCGCTCAGTGACTGCTCGGGATTGTCCAAGTGCGCGGCGAGCAGCCAGCAGGCACCCGTCACCACGCCTGCGGCACCGACCCCGAGCATGCCGCTGGCGAACATCCCGTCTGTCCACACGCGTGCACAGAGGTCGTCGCCGGCACTGCCTGTGACATGGCTGAAGATATAGCTGTCGAAGCCCAGCATGATGAAGGTCGGTGCCAGCACTGCCAGTGTGTGGGTGTAGCGGGCCCCACGCATGGCGAACAGCACGACGATGCCGGTGAAGACGAAACCGGCAAGAGCTCCGGCGAACTGTGAGTTGGTGGAGGCCGACGTGACGATGCTCCAACCGTGGCTCGCGCATTCAACTGCGGGCTCCATGTGGTCAGCATCGGGAGCGGCGGGCTTTCTGAACTAGCGTTCTGACGCCTACCGGACAGCGAGCTGCCGAGGACCGGCACCCTCCTACGAGGGTGGCGGGTACAGGCGGCCGGGGTATGCACCTGCCACCGTCGATGGCTAGCGGCGGAATGCGCTAACGAGACAAAGCGGCAGACATTCGTATCAGTCCACTGAAGCATGGTGACCATGCTGCTGCCGCTTCGACTCGGCTGGCGGCTGTCGACATCGGGACGTAGTGGTAAACCGCGGCGAAACGGCCTCGTAGGGTGCGATTCTCAGGCTGGCAACATGCCTGGATTCAGGGGAGCAACGGTGGCCAACGACCTTATCGTCATAACCTGGAACGTGGAGAACTTGTTCCGGCCTGACGGTGCCGACACCTCAGCAGCGGAAACCTACGCCGCGAAGCTCACCTATCTTGCCGCGCTGATCTCCGGCACCGGCGCCGACGTCGTCGCGCTTCAGGAGATCGGTACTCCGCAAGCTGCGGATGACCTCCGGGCGGCCCTCGGCGAGCCCTGGCAAACCGTCGTGTCGTCCCACCCGGACGGCCGAGGCAGCCGCGTGGCTGTCCTCGCCCGCCACGCCCTCACCGACGAAGCGCAGATCGTCGCGCTGCCGCAGGCGGGGCTGCCGGCGGTCCCCGACGTTGACGGCGGGACCCTTACGCACCTGGGGCGCGGGGCGGTCCGGGTGGACATCGACTGCGGCGGCCCCGGGTTACGGCTGCTGACCGCCCACCTCAAGAGCAAGCTGCTCACCTACCCCGGCGGGCGGCGCTACCCCCGCACCGAAGACGAACGCGCCCGCGGTGCAGGCTACGCGCTGCTACGCCGCACCGCCGAGGCCGTCGCGCTGCGCGTGCACCTCAATGACGTCCTTGCCGCGGCCGCCGTCGATGGGCAGCCGGGCATGCCGACGATCCTGTGCGGCGACCTCAACGACGGACCGGACGCCGTTACTACTGTGCTGCTGGAGGGCCCCGCGGATGGGGACGTTCACCGCCCGGACAAGGGCGACGCGGTCCGGCTGTACAACCTCGGACGACGCCTGCCCCCAGCCCGCGCCTACTCCCGCATCTACCAAGGCCGCGGGGAGCTCATCGACCACATCCTGGCCACCCGCGACCTGCAACTGCGCCTGGGAAGTATCGACTCGCTCGTTGACGACATCACCTCCATCGGTACCTCCACCCGCAGCCGGGAGGCGGTCATCGTGCCCGATCACGCCCCGGTCGTCGCTCGCTTCACCGGCCTGTAGCGCGTTGCTGGGGCGATGCGCGCCTCCCAGGCGACGCAGATTCGACGTCCATAGCCACCTGCACGGCACTCGGTACTACCTCCGCCGGTTCGCGCCTGTCAGCCGGCCGGTATCCCAAACGGGTCATCGCCCCCACCGAGCAGTAGCGGCACGTCGTAGACCGACGTGTCCGGCCGGGCCCGCGCGTAGCGGACCCGGTGGCCACCGTTGGTGCTCGAACGCAACGTTGGCCTCGATCTCGGCCACCACGACTGGGTCGACCTGCACATACGGCAAAGGCTCAGGCCGGTCCAGCTGGCCGGACCAGGATGCGGGCAGCGGCTGCGGCCACGGGTGGGCGATCATGCCGGGCCGTGGCAGGCGCGGTGGTGTGAGCAGCGCCGCCAACTCCGCGGCCTGCCCCGTGGTGAGAGGGTGGGAGCGGCCGGTGTAGCGCAGTCGTCCCCTCCGGTCAAGCCGGCCGAGCAGCAAGGCTTCCGGGCTGCGGAGGTTGCCGGTGACGCCGCCGACGATGGCCTCCGTGACGATGCGGGTGCGGAACTTTGACCAGCCGCGGCGGCCGGGCTCGTACCGGCCGGCCAGCCGCTTGCTGACCACGCCTTCGATGCCCGCCGCGACGGTCCAGTGCAACAGCCAGTCCGACACCTGCCGCATGTCGGCCGTCTCGGGAGTCAGGGTGAGCTGCGCCGGCGCGCCGGCGAGCAGCCCCTCCAGCCGGGCCCGACGCTCCGACAGCGCCAGGTCCAGGATCACCCAGCCGTCGGCATCGGCGAGCAGGACGTAGTGGGCGGCGCACTCGCGTGCCAGGCGTCGGAGGGCTCGGCCGGCGGTGACGCGCCGCTGCAGCTGGGCGAAGTTGATCCGGCCGCGTTCCCAGACGATCAGTTCCCCGTCGAGCACGACGCCCGGTGGAATGGCCGCCCGAATCGCGCGGGTTCGGGAAGTAGGTGGTCAGGTTCCGGCCGGCCCGCGACTGCAGGTACACCCCATCCGCCTCGCGGAAGGCGACCGCCCGCCACCCGTCCCACTTCGGCGCGTGCACCAGGCCCGGTCCCTCAGGCACCACGTGCACCGGCGCCGCGAGCATCGGCGCGACGGGCCGACGCAGCACCGGCCCCTCCCCGGCACTCCCCCATGGGCGGGCTGGCGTCACCTCCAGTCCTCACCACGCCGGCCGTTAGTGCCACTCATCCTCCGCCCCCTTCACGTCATGCTCGAAGAGACGAGGGCCCGCAGGGGCGGAGATACGCGACAACGAGTGACCGACGCGTTGCACAGCCGGGTCGGGTGCTGGATCTCCAGCAAAGGAGGATCCCTCACGCCGTGACCGGGCACCTCGGCCAGACTGGTCGGCCCATTACGGGTAGCCGCCACGGCCGCCGGGCGCACCAGGATGTTGGAGCCAAGCGGCGCCAAGTCTGGAAGCCGCCGACACAAACCGCTGGTCGCGGGGGTGCTAGCACACCCGGCCATGATCAGGGCGTCTTCCACAGCCACCGAAGTCCTCCACAACGCCAAGCCGTCCACTGGCGAACCGTGGCGGCGCCGGCGAACCTCAACAGGTCGGCGAGGTCACCCCTGAGGCTGCTGGCCACGGCCACGCGCAGGTGAAGCAGCCCCGGCAGCAGGCCACCGACACCCAGTCCCCGCAGCGTGAACGTCACGCTGCGGGGACCCGCTCCTCCTCGACCCGTCCAAGGCGGCGAGGGTGATCGGTCGAGCTCGGGCCCGGCCCGCGGCCGATCACCTACGGTCGGAGAGGTGGAAGTGCTGCTGCGCGGCGGGCCGGGTGACGGCCAAGTGGTGTCCGGCGGCGGGGAGACCGTCGTGTGGCATGCCTGCTTGTACGAGATCACGCCGGAGTTCGCCCGACGGAGCAGGCGCGATCTTCGGGTGTATCGACACCGCCCGGACTGCTGCGAGCCCTACGGCCGGGGCGCGGAGGACCGCTGCGAGTAACCCTTCGCTACGGGCGCGCGAGACACACTCGCCATCCGAGCCGCCCATTAGATCGAACGTATGTACGATCACGGGGTGCAGGAAGTGGTACGGCTGGTGGAACGGCGTCTGGGGGCGCCTGACCCGGCGCGACGTGTGGCTCGTCCGCGAGACGCGCTGGACGGTGATGGCCCGGGCCGGGGACACGGAGACCGGAAAGGTACTGCGCTGGGAGTTCGACTCGGAGCCACATGCCCTGGAGATGGTTGATCGCCTGCTGCGCGCCGACACCGCCGGCCAGTGGCGAGAGCAGGACCGCGGCACTCCCCCGCCGGGCACCGGCGCCGGCAAGGCGCGGCGGGCCACATAGTGACGATTGTGGGACGGCTGCCACGGTTGCCTGGTGCTTTGCCGCTGTACTGCTGGCATCAGACAAGGCGCCGAATACGGACCTTCGGGCGATCGTTTCGAAGGTGCCCCTCCTTGTGCTGGCGGACCTGCTCGTCCCAGACCTCCTGGTCGTAGTCCGGGTCCGGTGCGATCCACCGGTGCGAGCCGTCACTGTAGTGAAACTTCTCGTCCCCGGGCCGCAGGATGCTCACCGCACCCAGCCGAGAAAGCGGCGATGCAGAAGGCCAGCCGGTACCCAGTGCAGGTCCTCCGCCGCCCGCGCCAGTTGCGCACCCATGTAGAGCGCGAGCGACACCCTGGCTCCGGCGAACTCCGCGCGCAACTCCTGCCGCCGGGTATCGCACGGCCAGGGCCCGCCGCAGCCACCGCAACTCCACAACGGCAGCACCGGGCCATGCGTGGTCACGCGCGGCCTCCGAACACCGCTGCTCTCAGAAACCGCGACTGCCGGCTGGCCGCCCATTCCACCCGCCAGTACGGGCACGGTTCAAACCGCGCCCGCCACGCCTGGCAGCCGGTGCACGAGCGGTGCAGGCCACGCAGATGCACGCCCAGGTTGCGCCGTTCCAGGCCCGTCACCGCTCCTCCACTGGCCAGTGCTCCCTACCGATCGGGATGCGGTGCCGCGCTCTGCACGGCAACTCGGCACCGCAGCGACAAACCCTTCGCCACCGTCGCCAGGACCACACCGGCCGATGCCTCCGCGCCAAGGTCATCGCGACTGCGACCAGGTACGCGGCGTAGGGCACCGGGCGCGCCGTCGCGGGCGGGTTCCGGCTCATCTAGTCGGCCTGCCCAGCGTCCGTCGATTCGGCTGGCCGGCTCGTTTTCCACATTTGAACGTCATGCCAGCACCGTCCCGCCCGGACAGGTCCGCCACCATGTCCGCAGGTCATGTCACGGTGACATGACGCTTCTCGACTGCCAGCCGGTCACCGCCTTAGGCTGCCGAGCAGACACCTTCGGTAGCGAACTGCTGAGAGGGGAGCCGGCCGTGCCGCTCGGTCCGCTTCGAATCCCCGAGACCGTCTGGTTCGACAAGGCCGTCTGGGAGTCGCTAAGCAGGCGAGACATCGGCGAGGTGTTCCGCAGGCTCAGTCGGCTGACTGGCGCGAGTCAGACTCGGATCGGTGCCGCCGTCGGCTTGGAGCAGGGTTACGTAAGTCGGGTCATGGCGGGCCGGAAGATCACTTCGATCGAGGTGCTGGAGCGCGTAGCAGACGGACTCGATATGCCTGCCGAGGCCCGGATGGCGCTGGGCCTGGCACCGGCTCGCCAGCCATGTCATCAAGGCATGGCGCACACAGCCGCGCCACGGCAAGGTGACACGCCGGTCGACCGATGTTGGCGCGACGACCTGCGCGCCGCAGTAGAGATCCGGGAAAGCGACGTGAATCGCAGAGACATAATCCGCCAGACGGCTTTCGCCTCGGCGGGTTACACCCTCCCCGCACTGCGCTGGTTTACCGCACCCTTACGGCCGCCGGTCAACACGTCCGGCCGTCGCGCCGTCGGTCAAGCCGATATCGACCCCATTCGTGAGATGTCGACGACCTACCGACGACTCGACAACCAGTTCGGCGGTGGCCATGCCCGCGACGCCGTGTCCCGCTATCTCCATCAGGAGGTGGTCCCGCTGCTGGCCGATGGCCGATACGACGCGGTCACGGGCCGCAGCCTGCTCAGCGCTACGGCCGAACTGGTGCAACTCGTGGGATGGCAGGCGTACGACCGGGCAGAGCACGGCATCGCTCAGCGTCAGCTGACCCTGGCACTGGACCTCGCCCGCGCCGCCGACGACGCCGGCCTGGGCGCCGAAATCCTGGCCGCGATGAGCCACCAGTCCACCTACCTCGGCCATTCCGCCGACGGCATCGACCTTGCCCGCGCCGCGCGACAGATTGCCCAACGCGCCGGGCTGGCCGTCCTGACCGCCGAGGCGTACGTGATGGAAGCGCACGCCCATGCCACCGCTGGCGAGGAGAAGGCCTGCGCTAGGCCGTGTCTTCAAAGGTTCACAACCATTGGAGTAGCGCGGCGATGGTGACGGTGGCCCGGTATGACGTTGCTGTCTTGTCGTATCGGGTCGCCAGGCTGCGGCACTGCTTGAGCCGGTTGAAGCACCGTTCGACGACGTTGCGCCGCTTGTAGAGCTGCTTGTCGAACGCTGGCGGCCGGCCGCCGCGGCTGCCTCGCCGGCGGCGGTTGGCCTGCTGATCAGCGCGTTCGGGGATCGTATGTGGGATGCCTCGTCGGCGTAGGTCGGTGCGGATGGCCTTGGAGCTGTAGCCCTTGTCGGCGATGACGTGGTTCGGGCGGACGCGAGGCCGGCCGGGACCTGAACGCTCGACACGGATGCCGGTGAGGACCTGGGTGAAGCGGGTGCAGTCGTTGACGTTGCCGCCGGAGAGCACGAAGGCCAGGGTCCGCCCAAAGCCGTCGCAGGCGAGGTGAATCTTGGTGGTCAGTCCACCTCGAGATCGACCGAGGGCGTGATCTTGTGGTTCGTCCGTTTCTCGGCGCCCCCTTTAGCGCCTGCAGCGTGCTGGTGGGCCCGCACGATGGTCGAGTCGACCGACACCAGCCAGTCGATGTCACCGGCGGCGTCCGCGTCGGCCTGCACCCCGGCGAGCATCCGCTCGAACGTGCCGTCCAGGGCCCACCTGCGGAAACGGGTGTAGATCGACTGCCAGGACCCGTAACGGGCGGGCACGTCGCGCCACGCCGCCCCGGCCCGGATCTTCCACACGATCCCGTTGAGCACCCGCCGGTCATCGACCCGCGGCCGACCACCCGTCACCGCCGACGGCAGATACCTGGACAGGGCTTCCCACTCGACGTCAGACAACTCGTAGCGACGACCCACGCGCTACATCATCCGACACCAAGCTCCTTTGAAGACACTGCCTAGGGCCTTGCACCAGGCCGAACAGGCCCTCGATAGGGCCGACCGCAGCAGCAACCCTCACTGGCTGGGTTATTTTGACGAGGCTTACCTGTCCGCGAAGTTCGCCCACTGCTTCCTCGCCCTGCGCAAAGCGTTGCCCGCTGAGCGCTTCGCCAGCCGGTCACTCAAGATGGACGAACGCTACGTCCGGGGCAAAGCCTTCAACCTGGCGCTACTCGCCTCCGTGCAGGTTCAACGCGGGGAGCTAGAGCGCGCCTGCACGATCGGAACGGAAGCCCTAATGGTCACCACGCAACTCCGCTCATCGCGAGCCGTCGGCTACGTGCGCGATCTGCAAGCTCAGCTCACGCCCCACCGGCAGGTGCCCGCGGTACGGCAGTTCGTGAGCCGTGTCGACGCCGCGCTCGGCGCCCAGCGGTGACCTCTACAGTTCGCCGCGCGCGTGGCGCGCCACCAGCTCCAGCACCGCGATGACCGTGCCCGCCCCAACGATCTCACCCCGGTTGACGAGCTCACGCGCTTCGCTGAGCGGAATCCACCTGATTTCCTCGGCCTCGTTGACGTCTGTCGGCGCGCCGATGTGCTCCGCGCTGCGGGACAGGAACAAGATGTTCTCCGCGTCCGCGGTACCCACCCAAGGCTGGAAGGTCAGCAACGGCTCCACGCCGCTCGGACGCCAGCCGGTTTCCTCCTCCACCTCCCGTACTGCGCACACCGCCGGTTCTTCCTGATCATCGATGTAGCCGCCGGGCAGCTCCCACACCCACCGGTCGAAGACGAAGCGGTGCCGCCGCATCAGTAGCAAGTGCTGTCGGTTGTCGAGGACGGCGACCATGGCTGAGCGGGGCGCGCGGATCACGTACTGCTCGAACCGGACGCCGTCGGGCAGTTCCACCGAGGCAATGCTTAGGCGTGCCCGCCGGGTGTCGTCCACAACCCGCTCACCGTGAATCGTCCATCGGGTCAACTCGGCCATCCGGCAAGTATCAAGGCTCACGGGTTACCGCACCAACCTGCCATCACGCGGGAGTTCCTGGACGGTTTCAGGCACTTCCGATGATCTGAGAGAGTGCGTCATCGCGTCCGGCATCGAAGGACCTCGCGGCGGTGGACGATCAGATCGCCGCGATGCTCGGCGAACTGCACGCGGCGGTCACGCGCCGAGACCGTCACACGCATGCAAGCCCTTCAGGCCGAACGGGCCACGCTTGCGAAGCGCTGGGAGACTCGCGTCGAGCGAGTGCCGACTGGCCAGTAGGCCCGTGGAGAGTGAGAGTCGCGAGAAGGGTCGACGGGAAATGCTGTCGGACGAGTTCGAACGGTTGGAGGCGGGGCCGGGCAAGCCGAACGACCGGCGAGGCTTCGATCCGCCGCGTGTCCGTCTCATCTTGTTGCCGTCGAGATTCTTGCGGTACAGGATGATCACCTGGGGTTGCCGCGGTAGCCGTCGTCGGCCATGACGGTTCATCCTGCCTGCATTTGATGGACGCCGGAGGTGCGATGGACGATGGTGTCGTTGCGGTTGCACGGCTGGGGTCGCCAACGGAGATGACCAGGTGAGGGCTGGCGTCGATGGCACCCTGCAGGTTCGTCAAGCACCGGTAGTTCTTGCTCGGCGCGGCGAGGCGGTGGTCCCGGGTCGGGATGAGGTTGCCGTCGAGGATCGCGATCTGCCGACCAGGCGCCGGCGCACCGGGGGGCGAGGGCAACGATCGGGCCGAGGGTGCGATGACCCGGTGGGCCGCGGAGGGCGCGACCCCTGACAGCGGCCCGATCTGTCGCATGGTCAGGTTCGTGCGCCAATAGGCCGCCACCACCAGCACCGGGCACGCAGGTCGAGAGCCGGCTGTCGGCCCGATGTCAACGGCGGTCCCTAGGTTGCGCGCCCATGACGACGATGAACGCCGCCACCCCAAACGCCCATGCAGCCGGACTAGATGGGCGGACCAACACCACCAATACGCCCACGAAGATCGCCACCGCCAGCCGGAGTATCGGGTTCACCTGGCACCCGCCGACGCTAGCCGTGCTACCTCGTGCCGTTCCTCCAGCCCTTCCTTCAGACCGTGAAAGTCACTGCGTCGAAGGGTTCCGTCCAGCGGAGGCGCCGCCGCCAACCGCAACACCGGCAGATACGTCAGGTCAACTGACCAGGCGATCACGCGGCCGAGCCTAGCGTCCTTCCGATCCGCCAGCAGAGGCTGTTTCTCACGACCGGTGCGGCCCGCTGATCCGAAGCCACGCTCGCCGGCGTTCGGTTTGCAAGAGCTTCGCCCCACAAACGCTGAGGAAGGGTTTAGCGCCTGCTGCAGCGATCCCCGTCCTACCAGGACCTAGGCCCGACGGCTGCTCGACGATACGCTTGATCGTTCCGCAAATGTTCCGGATCCTGGCCGGGCCCTGAGTCGAGCCCCGAACGTGTTCATGGTGCTCGTGCTCAACGTCCGAACAGCATCAGTGCTCGGCCACCACCTGCTCGACCTCAACGAGTTCTGTGGGCCGGTTGGAGCTGCCCCTGCAACGCGGCGATCTCCGTCTCCAGGAGCTCGGTCAACGTGCCGGGCTTGAACTCGTTCGCCACGTTCCGCGCCCCTTGGAGCAGTTGGAGGTTGAGGCCGGGCAACTGGGTCTCACCCTCCTCGTCCGTGGTCTCGGGCCGGTCCGGCCACCGCAGCTGAACCAGGGGGAGTTGGATCGGCCCCCGTACGCCCTGGCGGCCGCGGGTCTCGAGGATGTCGGCGCAGGCCGCCTCGACGGTCTCCCGTGCTGTGCTCTCCGCGGCGCTGATCGTCGACTGCAACTGCTGCCAGGACTGGGCGTGCTCGGCCACCTGTCGCCGTGCTTCGCCGATCACCTTCTCCGTGCCGCGCTCCGCCTTGCCGCGCTCGCGCTTCACCCGCTTGGCGTGGTCGGCGTACGGGTTGTGCGCCTGCACCTTCACCGCGATCGCCGCGATGCTCAGCAGCAGCAGTAGCGCCACGAACACCACCTGGAAGCCGGCGAGCGTGGCGAACCCCTTGCCGGAGTACGCGCGAACGTACGCGAGTGCGGCGAGCATGCCGAGCGTCAGCACTACGAACAGGACCGGGACGAACAGCCGCGACCAGGGCAGGTCGCTCTCCTCGCGGGTGACCTCGGCCGGCCGCCAATGCCAGAAGACGCGCTTGAGAGCCACCGCCGGGTTGAGCGGTCCTAGGGTGCGGCGGCGGCTGAGGCGGTCGCGCCGGCGGAAGAGGTGCACCGCCAGCAGGTTTCCGGACGCCAGCAGGCAGAGCGCGATGCCGAGCCCGGGCAGGTAGGCGAACTGGTACTGCCACGAATCCGGGCCCACGCCCATGACGCGCTGCATGACGTTGCCTATGAAGGAGGCGTCGAAGAGGGCGGCCACGGCCAGGGTGATCCAGACCATGTACTTCCACATGGTTCGGTCGGTGCGCTCCTCCGGTCCGTCCTCGGCATGTCGATGCGCCACCCGGGCGTGGGCGGCGACGGCTTCCGCCACGCTGCCGGCGAGCCGACGGCGGGTGACGGCGTCGATCGCGGTCCGCGCCACGCGCCACTTGTCAATCATGTCGTCTCGGGCGGCGTCCACTGTCGGCTGCGACTCGCTCAGTACGGCGTTACCCGCGCCGAATGCTCGCAGCAGCGCGGCGGCCTCCAGGTCCTCGACGCTCTCCTGCACCTTTCCCGGTGCGGAGAGGCCGATCAGCTCCGGCGCACCGCGTTGACAGGGAACGGGGCCGGCCCACCTACGTCCGTTAGTCGCACCGTTGACGGTGGCATTGACCTCGGTCATCAGGGATTCCTCTGCTCGGTGTTCAGGAGGCGACGATGTCCACGCGACGGAAGCACTGCAGCCTTTCCTCCTCGGTGGCGTTCGCCGACGCGGGTGACTGGTACGGGCAGGTCGTCGTCTCCCCGAGCCCGTGCGGCGTCACCCGGGTCACCCCGTTGCGCGACAGGAACTCGGCGACGGCGTCCGCCCGCTGGCCCGACAGGGCCTTGTTCTCGTCGGCGTTCCCACGCGGGTCGGCGTACCCCCTGACGTCGACGCGGTGGTAGGTGCCGGTGCGGATGGAGACCGCGATCCCCAGCAGTAGTCGCTCACCCTCCGCCCGCAGCTCGGCCCGGCCGGTGTCGAAAAGCGCGGCCGCAGAGAGGCTGAAGACCGTTTCCTTCACCCCGAACCGCACCGGCGGATCGGTCACCGACGCATCCGGTCTGGCCGCGGCGTCCCCGTCGGACTTGGCTCCGATGGCGGAGGACGTGCTCACGGTGCAGCTGCCGCCGGCGGTCTGGCAGAGCTTGCGCCACAGATCGGCCAGCCACTGGACCCCAGCGGTGGTGGGGACTGGTTGCTCGGCGGCGGGATGGCCGACGCCGACCAGATGCACGTCGATGTCCCGGAGCTCGTCCGCTCGGAGCTCGCCCTTGCCGCACTCGCCAGCGATCGCGTCGATCTCCCGTTGCGAGCCGAAACTCGACTGGACGAGGCTCGCGCAGCCGATGGTGATCAGGCCGTCGGTGGCAATGACCAGGTGCTTCGGTCCGCCGGACTCCTTCAACCACTGGGCGGCATGGTCGATCGCCCGCAGGATGTCGGTCCCGGGGGCCTGCGGCGCCTCCACCTGCGCCTTGCGGACCTGCTCGGCGAGACACCCCTCAGCGTCCCGCCGTCGGTCATGCTGGTTGTCGGGGTTGTCGTCGTCCTTGCGCCAGTCGGTCGACAGGTTCCGCACCGTCCAAGTCAGGTCACCGGTGGTACCGCTGAACGCGGCGACGGAGACGGAGTCCCGCCGCTGCACGGCGTCGCGCACGGGACGCTCCGTGGCCGTGCGGTAGTCCGGCCGCCTGCTCGGCGAGCCGGCGGTGCGTACCGAGTTCGAGCCGTCCACGAGCAGCACGGTGCGGCCATTGACATCGGAGGGTTCCTTCATCCAGCCACAGGCACCGGGCTCCCTGGGGAGCATCCGGCAGGACGAGACCGTCACCAGCGACGCGCCGACCAGGGTGGCCACCGCCCCGAGCCGAGCCAGCCGGCGCGCCGCGGACATCAGCCGCGCGGTCACTGGGACGCTCCCGTGGACGGGGAGTCGACCGCCTCGGGCTCCCCGAAATCGGCCAGCATCCACTGGCTCGCGCCGACCCCCATCTGCCGACAGAACGTCTGCAGCGCCTTGTCGTACGCGTTGGCGAACTCGAAGAGACCGAGTCGCTCGTGGTCGTTGCTGGCCACCTTGAGCAGCCCGACGAGGTCGGTGTACCGCTGGTGCCGGTCCCGGGCGAGCACGGTGGTGACCTTTGCCAGCCGCTCGTCGGAGAGGCTCGCCGCGTAGGGGAGCAGGAACTGTCGCTCGTCCTTGCCCAGATCGGCGAACGTCTCCAGCTCCTGGAATCCCCGCAGCCAGCTCTCGGTGCGGGTCCGGACCAGCTCGTCCCGGGCCATGCCGAGGTTGTGCTCCTCCTCGATGCTCAGCCGCTGGATCTCGAAGGGGTTCTTGTGCTCCCGCAGTTTCGGATCGAGAAAGACCCGCACCGTCGGAACGCACTGCACCGTGCCGTTCTCGTCGCCGAAGCACCAGCCCCGGCGAAGCTGCGGATCGTTGTTCATCTCCGTCTCGGCCTGCGCGGGATAGAGCGGATCGAGACTGCGGGCAAGCTGCCAGACCCGCTTGAGCACGGAGTTCATCGCAGTGTCGTGGTAGACCCGGGACAACTCCTCGGCCCGCTCGTAGCTCAACCGCTTGTCGGGCGGGCTCTGCCAGCGCAGGTGGACGATGACGTGCAGGTCGAACACGTCTCCCGCCCCCGGTACGACCAGCGGCACCGGCTCCGGCGGCGGCTCGTACGGCCCGGTTGGCTGGACGGGGGCGTCGGGTACGGCCGGCGCCGCAAGCCTCGGACGGTTGCGAATGGCGTCCCACACCCGGCGGAACAGCCCCTTGGATTCAGACATCGGCTCTCTCGTCTCTCAGCTCGGGATCGGCGTGGATCGGGCTCGGTCGAGGTGGCTGAGCAGCTTGGGGATGAGGTCGGCCCCCGGCTGACGCCGGCTCCAGATGGTCAGGTTGAACCGGGCGCGTTCGGCCAGCGTCCCGTCGAACACGCGTAGCGCCATGGACTCCACGAAGGCGCTCAGGTCCGGATCGGAATCGGCGGCGGTGAGCCACCGTCGCATCGACTCCCACGCCCGCCGCGAGGTCATCGAACCGGTCAACGCGCGGCGCCACAGGTTCACCAGGGCGTCCTGGCGCGCGGCGCTCTCCGCCGCGAGTTTCGGCAGCGCAGGCCATCCCTCCGGGCCGCCGCTGCCGTACAGCCGCGCCAGCTCGACCAGGAGGCGTACGGCGTGATGGGCGAGGTGCGGGCTCTCCGCGGTGATCCAAGCGCCGAGGGCGTCCATCACCTCCTCGGCCGCGCCGCTGAGGAAGAGCGTCCCCATGGCGACGGTGACGGACTTGCTCGCCGCCAGCTCCGGTCGGCGGCCGAGACGGGCGAGCTCCTGGATCGCCCGGGGCACGTCGTCCTCGCCAATGCCCATGCCGTACGCCCGGGCGGCGCTGTCCTGCAGCAGCGGATCGGGGCTGTTCGACCAGTCACGGATCCGGTTCAACACCCGCTTCTCCAGGCCCTTGTCGCTGTAGGCCATGTCCATCGCTATCGCCGCCGAGTTGCGGTACGTCGCCTGCCACCGGGCCCAGACGCCGATGAGGTTCCGGTACACCTCGTTGAAGTCGAACGACGCCAGCACCCCGGTGATCTGCGCGGCGCGGACCTGCACCTCGACCAACGGGCTGCCGGCAAGCACGGTGAGCCAGGCCTGCAACGGGCCGCGGAGGGTGTCGTAGTCGTGCCAGGCGACCTCGAGGAGGGTGTGGATCAGCCCCACGTCGGCGAGGCGGGCGCGGCGGGGATTCATGCGGCCCGCGGCGGGGGGTTGTTGGCCGACCATCGTCGGGTGGATCAGCTTCTCGATGTTGCCGTCGATGATCAGTCTGGCCGGCTTCGAGTCTCGCACCTCGAACAGTGGCATGATCTTCTGACTGAGCAGTTCCCCGGCCTGGAAGACCGCCGACAGCGGGTGACCGTGGAATACCGCGTAGGCGATGCGGAACGCCTGCTGGTGCGGCACCAGCTGCGGGTTCTCGGACCGCTCCACCCCGATCTCGAGGATCTCCTTCGCTAGCTTGCGGGGGTGGTCGTCCCACTCGGAGATCAGCTGATCGAGCGGCTCCTTCCGGTGGATGTGCTGCACGAGGTGCTGCGCCAGTTGGGCGATGTAGAGGACGGAGGGGGCGATGTTGAGCCGTCGCCGCACCGCCCAGTGCTCCTCGACCCGGTTCCGATACCGCTCGGCGTCGGCGAGGGTGCAGGGGTCCTCCCTGATCGCGCGATGCTCGTCGAGCCGCCACCGGAGATGCCGGTCGAGCACCATCGCGGAGTCGGGTCGCCTGTTCTCGTAGACGGCCTCGCCGGAGGCGGCTCCGGGGCCGTCGATGACGACGAGATACGCGCCCCGCTTCTCAGCGCGGTCGCGGAGCGCCTCGAGGGTGTTCGCCAGCAGCGGCCGGCTCCCGCGCTCGACGATGAACCCCTGGCCACGCTCGAACGAGACGGTGTCGTAGATGACGGCGAAGATGCTGTCGTCGTCGACTTCGAGGGTGCCGATGCTCCTCGGGTCGCAGAACACCCGGGTCAACAGCGTGAGCGCGGTACCGCGCCGTCCACTGCCAGGCTCCCCGGAGAGCACCAGCAGGTGCCGTTCGAGCAGCGTCGCCCGCATGTCGACGAACCGGTCGACCTCGAGATAGACGCCGGACTCCCGTTCCACGTACTCCGCCCCGAAGTACGACACCTGGACGGTCACCTGACGACCGGCGTAGCTGACGTTGTGGGTCTCGTAGTAGACGCTCGACGAGTGGTCGCCTGTGGAGACGATGCCCCGCTTCACCGAGGCGCTGGCCAGCGTCTCCCGGCCGGCGGTCCGGGACTGCTGCTGCTCGGGTACCCGGTCGGCCCGGTCGTCGTCGTCCACCGCGCCGACGGCGCTCGGCGCCGTCCCGCCCTTCCCGTTCGTGAAGGGCTGGCTCTTGACCTTGCCGACCGCCTGGTCGGCGGGGGATGGCGAAGGCTCGTCCGGCGTCGCCGGGTCGGCGGCGGGTGGCACCCGGGGTGGAACCTGGTCGGCACGGTCGGCCAGCGCCGGCGTCCCGGGCTCGTCGTCCTCGACGGTGCCCGCAGGCTCCGCGTCACCCGGCTCGACGGTCTCCGGGACCTCGTCATCCGTCATGGCTCGCGACCTTCGTTGTACGTCGCGGACGAGTGGTCCCCCTGCACGATCCCGCGACCCACCTTGATCTTCGTGGCGACCGGGTCCTTCCGTCGCGGCGGCTCCGGCCGGGCAGCGTCTGCACCCGACGCCCCGGGCACGTGCCCGCTCAGGATCCGGACCAGTTCCGCCAGGTCCCGGTCCAGGTGGCGGGAACGGAGGTTGCATTCCTGATGGGAAACCAGCACCGCGATGTCGGACGGCAGCTGCCTGGCGTCGGGTCGTGGAGTGTCGTCGAGCAGGACCGGCAGCACCAGGATCTGCCGCTCCAGCGAGCGCCGGATTTCGTACGCCACGTAGTCCGTCGGTTCGTCGATGCGGCGCTCGCCCGCCTCGTTCCGGACCGTCAACCAGTTCGGGCCTATTAGCACCAGCAGGACGTTGCTCTCGATCAGTCGCCGTTCGAGTTCCGGGGGGAAAGGACGACCTGGAGGAAGTGACGTCGAGTCGAGGAAGACCCGGTCATCCCCGAATTTTCTACGCAGTTCGCGATTGAGTGCCGCGGCCAACTGGTGGCCGTCTCCGGTGCGGTAGTTGATGAATACCCCAGCCATCTGAATCGCCCTTTCGAAGGCGCGAGGGGACGCACGGGCAAAGCGATGAAGCGGCCCGACGAAGCGACTTTCGTCCGCCGAAAGGCCGTCTACAGCGTTGCAGTCCCGTTCACGGGCCTGCAATGGTTGCCCTTGGCCTCTTCGGCTGGACAACGGGACACGAGGAGTCCACTGAGAACACCCATGGACCGGCCTCACCGGCCGTACAGCAATGGTGACCGTACCGGTCGGTCACCAGGCGAAACCGAAAGACGGCGGTCAGCTGGTATGGAGAGCCGACGCCAGTTCGGGCATCATGCGCCGCACCATGGGCTCCTGATGCCAGCGACGCAGCGTACGGGCGAGCCTGCGGAGGTCCACCCGTACCGTGGCCGAGTCGACCAAACGGGCGGCGGCGATGGTGGGCTCGGCGACCTCGCAGGCGTGGTCCAGCGCCTTTTGGCTGGCCAGCGCCAACGCGAGGCGCGCCCCATACCGCGCGCGTACCCGGTGCGCGTGGTCGGGGACGGTGGCAAACTCCGCACCCAGCACCTCGACGGACTGCTTGAGCCGGCCCAGGTCGAACAGGCACCAGCCCGTGGTGAAGGCGAGCGGATCGCGCATCGTGGCGCTGCCCAGGGCGGCGCCCCGGGGGCTCTGTCCGTCGCGGTCCCGCAGGTCCGCGGCCTCCTGCAGCGCGCGCATGCAGGCTGGCTCGTCGCCCAGCAACGCGTGCGCCTGAGCGATCCGCTGCATCGCGAAAGCTCGGGTTCGCGGGCTCCCGCCCTTCTCCAGCGCGGTACACGCCGCCGTCAGGACACCGAGCGGGTCGTCCCGGTAGAGCGAGATCTCGGCGGCCCGTACGGACGCGTAGCTGCTCATCTCGATGTCGCCTGCGGCCTCCGCAAGCGCGACGGCGTACCTCGTCCACCAACCGCACGCGTCGTCGTTGCCGAGGTCCTGCGCCATCCAGCCGGTGTACTCGGCGAAGCGGGCCGCGAGCAGGAGCAGGCGCGACCGATCCGCCGGGGAGGCCGCGTCCGTCTGGGTGCGCAGGGCACTGGTCACCGTCGCGGCGATGGGCAGCACCGCGGAGGGGCGGCTCGCCTGACCGAGGTGCCGCAACTCGACCAACAGACGTTCGTAGGTGGCGCCACCCTCCGGGCAGACCGGAACGGGTGACCCGGCCAGCTGTCCGGAGGGAGGCCAGGAGAGCATGTTGGCCCCGCCGAAGAGGGCGGATGCGTTTTCACCGAGGGCGTGAAAACCGCCCGAGCCATCAGTGCGCAGGTGCATCGTCCAGACCTCACCCTCGTGATCGGCGTCGGGACGAGGCTCGGGTGACTCGCGGGCCGGGGCCAGCTTCGCGAGTGCGCCGTCAGCGTTCAACTGCCGGTCGCACTGTCGGGCAAGCTCGACGCTCGGGAGCTTTCTGCCGCATTCCACCTTCGACAGGTGGCTCTTGCTGTAGTTGACCAGCGTGGCCAGCTTCGTCAGTGAGATTCCCTGCTCTTCCCGGCGGCGCCGTAGTTCGACACCAAAGGCTCGCATCGGAGGGGTTTTGTGCGCCACAGTCGTCACCGCGTTTCCGTGGGTTCAACGGAACCAGGGGTGGGAAACCCTGGCCACCGTTTGCTTGTTGTGCCGCCGTTTCAGTGTCTGGTCAGCAGATATCCGCCGGCGCCGAGCACGACGACCAGGTTCGAGCCGTAGAGCAGGGACACGGCCGGGCTGCGCAGTGCGGCCAGGACCTCACGTGGCCTGGGCGAACCGGTGGTCAGGGACCACGTGTCGACGTCCTCGTCGACCGCGTGCTGATACAGGCGACGATACGCCCGTTCCAGACTCAGGTAGTACGCGTCGAGCACCGCGAAGGCGATGACCACGTAGACGGCGATCAGCGCCAGGCCCGGCGTCGTGGCGGTGGCGGCGAAGCTCAGCAGCGCGGCGGTGACCGTCACGCACCATGCCTTAACCGCGGTCGACTGGGACGACAGGCGGGCGATCACCGTCTGGATCAGCTGAAGGTGTGCGTCCTCGGGCATGAGGCCATGGTGTCAGCCCGGGTAAAGAAACGCCGATGACGTGGACGTCGGGGTCGGCGAGCCGCTGGCAGCGGCCCGGCGACCCCGGTCGGCGCCCACCAGGGCGTGATCAGCCGGCCCCGCCGGTGCGGAACGTCAGCCAGGCGTCGCTTATCCGGTCCCCCTGTCCGGCGGGACCATGTTCATGCGGGAGTCCTGCGTATATAGCCGCGTACCCAATACCTCGGCCGGAGGGGCCATGGGGAGGTCGGACGCCAGGGACTGGCCGCCGTGCTCCCAATCTGCTCCCAATTTAAGGGGCGATAGCGCGAAAGCTGGTTACCCATGGCTCCGGTAACGAACTCCCAACCTAGGCATATTCACGGCCAACGATGTTCAAAGGATCTGCAATCTCGTGCGCGCCGTCCAAGCGGAGGATCAGGAGTCGGGCTACGACGAGCGGTTCGAGTTCGAGCTGCGGTGAGCGCTTCGGTGTGAACGCGGGCAGGAAGCATCGCTGGATCTCATCCGGTGACGTCTTGCGTCGCAGAGCGGGGCCTCCGTGCCAGCCGCTACGGTCTTTTGACGGTTGGTACTGGCCTTCTTGCTGCCTCTTGGCTGCCTCTCCAGGGTCTGCCAGCGGTCTGGGTCGCCGACGCCACCCGCATCCCCTGCGGCGAAGGCGTGTTCTGGCTCGCCGCGGTGCGGGATGTATTCTCTAACCGCATCGTGGGCTGGCGCTGCTCAGACCGCTGCGACACCAACCTGATCCTCGGCGCCCTCGAATACGGCATCTGGTCCCGCGATGTCCGCGACGGCCAACTGATCCACCACTCAGACCGCGGATCGAAGTACACGTCCTTCCGCTTCGCCCAACGCCTGGCCGACAACGGGATCCTGCCCTCGATGGGCTCCGTCGGCGACTCGTTCGACAACGGTCCTGGGAGAACTTCTGGTCCACGCTGAAGATCGAACTGGTCTACCGCAACTCGTGGCGCACTCGCGACGAGGCGGAGAACGCGATCTTCAGCTACGTCGACGGGTGGCACAACACCCGCCGCATCCAGAAAGACCTCGGCTGGCGATCTCCAGACGAGTACGAAATCGCCTTCCACACCCACCAGGCCCGACAGGACGAACGGCTACCGTTCAGCCTGAGCCCACCGGCGCCAGGTAGCCAACCCTCCGGCGAACCGGGGGAACCTCATGGCGTAGCGCGTCACAGCTCTTCGACGACCTGCCGCAGTTCCGGGTTGAGTGTCCAGCCGTGCGTGTCGAGCAGGCCGCGCAGCTCGGCCAGCGCGGCGCGCGCCGGTATGCCGGTGGTCAATGTCGTGTAGCGGGCGGCGACCGCCGGCGTGCGACTCTGACCGGCGGCGCAGTGCAGCAGCACGACATGGCCATCCTTGCGCAACTCGAGCAGCATGCGTGCGGCCTGATCGACCACGAAGTGCGGGTGTGCGTTGGCGCCGGGCTGGTCGACCAGCCACGCCCCGACCCTGTTGGCAACGGGCACGTCGTCGAAATCGTCGCAGCCAACGCGACACAGGGAGATCACCGCGGTGGCGCGCGCCGCGGCTGCGTCGGTGTGGAGGTTGCCGAGGATCACCCCGGGGTCGTGCGGGTGCGCCTGCATCAACGGTGCAACTGCTTGCCGTGGCGCGCGGGCGCAGCCCGGCCAACCGCCCTGGCCCGCCTGGCCGCGTTGGGCGGTCAGCACGCTCAGGCGGATCAGGTCCGCCGCACGCCGCCTCGGCCAGCCGTGAACGACGCGCTGCCAGGCCAGGGGCACCGCGGAGGAGCCCCATCGGGTGCCAAGCAGGGCGCCGGCTATCGCCGCGACGGTGTCGGTGTCGTCGCCGACACGGACCGCCGCGGTGAGGGCGTGTTCGAGATGCTGGCAGGGGAAACTGCCCTGACGTGGGTTGTGGTCCGGAACGTCGGTGTGTGTGATCGCCGACCAGGCGGCCTGCAACGCGGGGACTACGAACCCGTTGGGTCGGAACTGCTCCGGCGGCTTGGACTCCGCCTCGGCCAACCAGCCCGACCATCGGTCACGGCGTTGCGCGGGCAGCAGGTCCAGACCCTCGCGTACCCCGTCGAAGGTCCCGTCGAGCACCGCCCGGCGGATCCCGGCGCACCACAGCACACACGCGTCCGCAGCCAGGGGGTCGTAATGGGTCAGCTCACTGACTGCGCGGGCGGCTTCCGCGAGTGCCTGCGGATCGCCGAGATAGGCCAGCGCAACCGGCGCGGTGCGCATCAGCGACCCGTTACCGGCGCTGCGGCCAGTCCGCCGGTGCAGATCGGCGGCTGCGTCTCGCATCGCCGCGGCGATGCCCGGTCCGTTCACGTGCGAGACCGCGTCCAGGACCTTGCGGGTCTGGGCCCCGATGTCGCTGGCGCCCTCCCGTTTCCAGCGGAGAAAGCTGCCGGCGATGCGGTCGAGGGAGTCGCTGCGGCGCAGGTCCGCCCCGGTGGCGGACACCTCCGCGATGCACATCGCCATCTGGGTGTCATCGCTGTACTCACCCGGCGCGTACGGGCCGAGTCCCCCACCGCGCATCTCCGGCTGCTCGGTCGCCGGAAGCGGCGCTCCGAACTCGTACGGCACGCCCAGCGCGTCACCGCACGCCGCAGCGAGGAGAACACCGGCAGCCCGGTCGCTCTGGATCGCATCCAGCGGCACAGTCGCTGTCATCCACTCCCCCACCCCGCAACTCCCCCATTCTCGTAGCCGTCGCCGCCGTCACAAGGCCGCTGGTCACTATGTCAGCCGGGTACGACGTTCTGTACGCCGCTCGGGCCTACATCAACGCACTGAACCAGGAGACCTATGGGCACCAATCCGCCTTCGGATCGAACAGGGGAACGAACCGCGGCGCCTGCGGCAAGGTCAGCGGGAGCAGCAAATCGACGAGATGTCCCACCAGCCACGAGTCGTGCACGCCCGTGCCGCGCAGCCGGCCCACCGCTACCGGCGTACAGGTCCGGTATCCCTCTGCTCCCCGGCTATCGCCAGCTCGCAGCTTGCTTGGTAGACGAGGACGCCGGCCGCGGCTTGGTGGTCAAATCTCGTCGGAGCCCGGGCCTAACATGTACGGCGCAACCCAAAAGGTTGTAACGGGTGTTCCCCGGCTGAGCTGGGAGCCGGGCACGCCCCCCACCACTCGCATACCAGGCGTCCGCCTAACCCTTTGGAGGTGATCGACATGCCACCCAGGCGTTAAGTCCCGCGCACGGAGCGCGGGCGGCCGGAAGGCGGTCGTCACATGGCCCGTACCGACGTTCACCGACCCGAGCGAGTTCAGCAGCTGGATCCGCACTTGCGTTACTGGTTTACCGACATCCACCGACACGGCTCCGGCCCCTGCGACCTCGACAAGTTCCTCGCCTCGCCCGCCTGGAACCGCACTCGCTGCTACCGGCAGCCCTCGGCTCAGGCCCCGAACCTTTGCGGCTGTCAGCTCTGCACCTTCCAGTCGCACCGTAAACTCGCCCACCGGCAGGAGCGCGTCGCTTGGCGTTCGATCCGTCGGCAGCTCCTCGCCGAGCACCGCGGCGACGAGCGCGACCTCGACGTGCCCCCGATCCGCGGAAAGGCCTGGTAGCAGTCAGCCGCGGCAAGTACCTGGCCTTCAACAACCGGTCGCCACCTGACCTACATGGTCGACGAGTGGAGCCTCGTCGCCGACTCGACCGAGGCGGCGCCACGAAGGCCCTCAGTGTTTGAGGTTCCGGTGGTGGAGGTCGAGCTTCACTTCACCCTCGCCGATGGACCGCCACCGGAACCTCGCCAACGATCGCTCAAGCTGGCGCGGCTGAGCGCGCCGAACCTGAGGCAAGGCTCAGCAGTCGTCCTGCTTCCACTTGCCGCTTTCCCGCACCCACGGCTCCTTGTTCTGGTTCAGGGCAGGCACGTCATAGGTGTAGGTCACTCGAGCCAGATCACCTGAGATCTGCGCCTCGAAGCTCTTGATTGGCATCGCCTTGCCGTACATCTGCTTGGCGGCCGTCAGCATCCCGGTGAACTCGCTGAGGGTCACGCGTTCCTTGCACCTGGCCGAGAACAGGTCGTAGCCGGCCGTAGGCTTCGCGTCGAGGAAGGCATCCGAGTACGCCACCACCGCCTGGCGAAGTTCCGCCTCCTCGCTGGCGGCCTGAGCGGTCGGGCTGACCGCCGCCTCCGACGCCGTGGTGGCGGCAAGAGCTGGCGATGCCGAGGACGCAGCGGCTTCCGGCTTATCGGCGTTGCTGCTACAAGCAGTGAGGGAGAGCAGGCAAAGGGGCATTACGATCATGGCTTTCCGGATCATGGCGCGCACGGTACTGCCGCGATAGCCCTCGATACTCGACGGGAGCAGGACGGTCAGCTCGGCTAACAGCCCTGCAGGCGGTCGGCGCGCCGTTCCCTGCTGCGTGGGCCTGAGGGCGAACGACACAACGGCCGCAACGCCCCTCAATGCCGTGCAGATCGTGCCGCCCGCTGTCCCCACAGCGTTCGGATTGCCTCCGCCGCAGGCAAACGCGCCGGGAATGGGTTGTCCCAGTCGATCTCCCCGCCGACCCGGTCGACCGCATCCAGCAGTTGCTCGTAGGTTCGCGGCTCGAGGCCGTCCTCGGCGCCCTGCGGCCAGACCAGCAAGGCGGTTGGGCGAGTTTCGTCCAGGACGACACGCGCCACGATGGCTGGCGGGCTGACAGCCGAGTTCCTGCGCGGTTGTTGACGGAGAGGGCCTGCCTGAACCAGTACAACCTCGTCTCCCGGTCGCACCGCGCGCTCGTCTCCGGGATTCATGAGCCATGAGTCGACCACCCCGCGCCCGTAGCGCTGTTCGAGGTTCTCGCGGGCGGCGGCGGCCTTCGGTGGGACCGGGACCGGGTCGTTGATGCCGATCCCGATCCACAAGCGGCGGGGCTGCGGCGCGGCCCGGCGTTGGGCCGGTACGTGGGCTGGGGGACGGTAGATCTCGCGAGCCCGTTTCAGCCACGTCTGATCGATTGGGTCGCTTTCGGCCCACCAGACATCCAACTGTTCGGCCACCTGTGTACACAGCCCTTCGTCGTCGGTGAGGACTGCGGCTTCCCGAAGCAGGTTGCGGGAGCGGGCGGAGGCGTTGGCTGAGCCGATGACGACGTACGTCTCGCTGCCCTCGAGGTGGATCATCTTCGCGTGCAGGTTCGGTAACGTGCGGACGTCGACACCGGCTTTGTGCCATCGGCTCATCGTTCTCGGGTCAACCTGCCCGGCTTGCAAGGCCGCGTCCGACCCGTCGATGATGATCATGTCGTCGCCCACCAGATCGAGAAGCTCTGCGGCGGCTGGTCCGATGTAGGAGATCGCGGCCCGCTTGCGGACATCCGCGTGCAGGTAGTCCTCGAGTCCGTGCCAGGTTCCGTCTGCTACCAGCTGGATCATGATGGGTATCCGCCATCCTTGGCTGCCGCATCCGGGCCTGCCGTTGGGGTTGTTGAGACGCCCCTTGCGAGGCCGACGCTCGTGATCGCTTCGGCGACCCTCTCGATCTGCTCGTGCAGGTGCGTGACAGGTGCCGACAAGTCGACCCGGTGCACGACGATGCGCACCCCGCTTCCCCTGAGTTGGTAGGTCACCCGTTTTGCTCCTGCCGATGCGTAGACGAGATGACCCCGGGTCAAGTTGAGCGTGGTGCAGTAGGCGAGCATCTGGTAGATGTCGTCGCGGGGTGGGGTCTTGCCGGCTGACTTGTATTTGGCGTCAATGACGGCGAGGCACTGGCGCCCCTGCCACCAGGTGATGTCTGGCCGTACCAGGGGTAGCAGGTGGTCGTGGTCGAGGTGCATCTGGTGCTGGCCGGTGATGGTTCCGCCGTAGCGTGTCTCGACGGCGTGTCGTAGAGCTGTGGTCAACCAGTCTTCGAAGACGGTGTTGAGGTCGAAGACGAAGCCGGCGGCGAGGGTTGAGCCGTGGGCGTGTTCGATGCTTTCGCCGGTCAGGATCAGCCGGGCGAGCCGCAGGGCGGGTTGGTACCGGTTGTTGAAGCGGTTGGGCGGGGTTTCGGGTATGGGGGCGCCTGCCGTGAGGGGGGTGACGTCGGCGAGTGCGGCCGCAGTGCGGTGCAGGGCGTTGCGGGTGGCCGGTGGGACGCCGGGTAGGCGGTGTAGGCGGCGTACGGCCGACAGCAGGATCTGATTTTCTGGTATGTCCGGGTTGTAGTCGTCGTAGCGCACCTCGACGGGTAGGGCCAGTCCCGGCCGTGCGCGCAGTTGGTCTGCCTCTCGGAGCCGGCCGCGCACCAGCGGCAAGGCTTCCTCGACGGTTCGGTATCCCTGCAACAGGCCTGGTGCGAGTGCCTGAGACGTAGCGGTGGCGAAGGCGACTGCCATGGCGGGGACGAGGTCGTGTTCGGGGGTCAGGCCGACGGGTTCGGTGCGCCAGCCGCGGGGGTCGCGGGCGTAGCCGAGCAGCCACAGTAGCCGAGCGATTCCGACCTTCGGCCGTACGTGCAGCTCCACGTGGTCGTCGCCGGCAACGATGCGGGCCGCGCCGACCATGGAGCCGGATCGCAGCAACAGCCGCCCGTCGAGGGTGAGTGAGGTGTCGACGAGCTTCGTGGCTCCCATCGCCCGGGCGACGGCCGCTGTCGTCGGCTCACATTCGTGCGTCTGGTGCTCGCGTAGGCTGATCAGCCTCACTGGGCCGGGTCTCCGGCGTACTCACGGGGTGCCGGCACCGCGGTAGGGGCGGCGGCCTGCTTGAGGCGTTTACGGAGTGCGTCAAGGCCGTAGCGGAGGTTGATGTCAACTCCGTCGCCGAGGTGGCGTTCCTCGAGCAGGGGCATGATGGCGTTCTTCCAGATCCTTGCCAGCCCCTTCTCGGTGGCGGCCTGGGTTGTCATCAGGTAGGACGGGCCGACGGCGGCGTCACGGTCGCCGATGACGCGGTTGAGTTCGTCGAGCAGGTCCGCGCGGTCGGCGGGGAGGTTGTGCTTCTTCAGCCACTCGCGGAGCAGTCCGTCAAGGGGTGTCTCGCCGGGAAACAGCGGCTGGAAGTAGAACCGGCGGCGCATGGCGGCGTCGACGAGTGCGATGGATCGATCGGCGGTGTTCATAGTGCCGATGAGGTAGACGTTCGGTGGGAGCTCGAAGTCGTCGGTGGGTGAGTACTGCAGTTGGATGCTGCGGTTGCGGTATTCGAGCAGGAAGTACAGCTCCCCGAACACCTTGGCGAGGTTCGCCCGGTTGATCTCGTCGATGATCAAAATGTAAGCCTGGGACGGGTCGTCCTTCGCGTCGGACACCAGTTGCTTGAAGGGCCCGGGCTCGAGTGCGAAGCCGACCCCGCCGTCGGCGGCGGCCCTGGGACGGAAGCCTTCGAAGAAGTCCTCGTACGAGTACGACGGGTGGAACTGGACCAGCCGGTAAGCATTGTCGGCCTGCCCGGTGAGGAACTGGGCCAGCGCCTGCGCGAGGTAGGTCTTACCCGTGCCGGGCGGCCCGTACAGCACGATCTGCTTCTTCTCCCGCAACAGGTCAACTGTCTCGCTGAGCCACTCACGGTCGATGAGCAGCTCGTCGGCCAACTCGGCGGTCGGCTCGGGCAACTCCACCTCGGCCACCTCGAGCTTATCGTCGACGTCCTCCTCCCCCGGCTGGTCATCCAGTTCGGCGAGGGCCGCGAACTCGGCGACGTAGGTTCCGAGGTCCGACACCGTCAGCTGACCGGACAACTTGTTCCGCGCCTCGGCCGACAGCTCGTTCCGAGTGAATGGTGCGTCGGGATTTGCCCAGGCAACCTTCCGCCGCCGGTTCGACAGGTCGTCAGGCATGTTCACCCAGGTGGCGGGGCCGGTGATGGTGCCGACATACACCTTGGGCCCGTCGACGGTGACGACGATGTCGCCCTCGCTCATCCGGTTGAGGAACCGGTCGAGCACCCCCACGTGGAGACCACGCTGGGACGGTGAGAAGTCCGGCAACGAATCCCGTAGCTGCTGGTCCAGCTCCGCCTTCGACAGGCCGGGCTTCAGTTCCGGCAGCCCTGGGTAGGCGATGGAGCAGAACCCTTCGGTGAGCCAATGGCCGATCAGGTTGTGTCCGTGCACCTTCGCGCCTCGCACCAGCCAGCCGCGCGGTCCCTTACCCTCGCCGACGGGCCCGGTCTGCTGCCGCCACCGGTCGACCCAGGGCGGCTGATAGAAGTGAACCCGCGTGCCGGCCCTTTCCGACAGCGCCGTCCGAAGCTCCGCCAGGTCGCGATCGATGTCGCCGGTCTGATGGGGTAGCTCATCAGTGAACGCGTCAACGATCAGCTTCTTGTGCCGCCGGGAGGCGACCGGCGGGAAGGTGTCGGGAAACGCGAGGTTCAGCAGGATGTTGCGTTGGCTGTAGGCGCTGTTGATCGGGAGCCTGTCCAGGACGTCCTTGAAGGCCCACGGGTCGCGCAGTGCCGTCTGTTGGTCGTCGACGGACAGGCGCTTCCACGCCTGCACGAACCGCACGAGCCACGCGATCTGCCGGTCCCGTTGCGTCATGTAGGCGGCGCCGGCTCGCACCACGCCATGATCGAGAACCGTGTCGAGGTCCGCGGGGATCTTGACCGGCTCGGGCAGCAAGGACAGCGCTCCGTTGATCACTGCGCGTTTCGCCGTGCCGCCGATGTCGCGTGGTAGGAGCAGATGCAGGTAGATCAGTTCGCCCATGAGCTGCACCGCCGTGGGCGGTGCTGCGGCAAGCTGCCCCTGTAGCTTTCTGACGAAGCTTCCCCTGCCCGTGTCCGGCTGCTGAACAAACCTGGCATACAGCTGGTCGGCAGCTTCTGCTGTCCAGACGGCTCGGCCGGGGGTGAAGGCCGATCCGTTCCCGGCCAGGCCAGCCTGGATCACCCTGCGGGCGGCGGCGTAAACAGCATCCTCGTTCACGGCACTCCTTGTCAGTTCCAGGTGGCCGACTGCGCAGCTGGCCGTCGCCACCGTGGGCGTGGGGGAAGGTACGTTCATGGGCGGTAGTCGTCATGGACAGCCACCCTGGACAACTCGTACCCGTCGGGGGTGCGCCAGTAGTGCAGACGACGTGCCGCCGGCGCATCCTGTTGCAGCGCCACCCGCCAGCAGGTTGCGCCGTCAGCGCGACGCACATACGGACCGCCGGCGCCGCCGGCTCGTAGCTGGTGCACACCGCGGCCCGCCAGATGCTGCACCTGGGCGGTGAGCACCTCGACCACCACGGCTACGATCTTGGCCCGGCTGATGCCCGCCAACTGTTCGACGGACTCGAGGAAACCTGGACCGAGCAGATAGTCAGCGAGTGGCTTGCTGGCTTTCTCGGCAGGGGGAATCCGCCGCACCCACTCGGAGTACACCTCGAACCGGAACTGGTCCTCGGCGTCGAGGAACGCCGGAGCGTCTATGCCCAGTGCATTCTCGTTGCGGCCTTGTGCGCTCCTCAGCTGCTTGACCGCCCGCTGGCGAGCGAGGTCCGCGCTCCGGTAGCGGGTCTGCAACTGCTCGATGACATGGTTAGCGTGAGCCAGCTCGTTCTCCAGGTCCGCGGCCCGGCCTCGTAGGCCGGCAAGGTCGCCGGCCAGAGCCTCCCGGGTCGCCCGCTCTGCCGCCAACTCGTTACGCAGCTGGATGACCGGTGGCCCGTCCGCACTGCCCGGCGCGCCATCCATCGGCGGCGACGCCACGGGTCTCGGCACCGGGACCCGACCACGGGGGCCCATGTCCAGAGGTGTCGGCCTGCGCGGGGGCGGGTCCGGTACCGGGGATGGGCTGGGGGCCGGGCTCGTCGGGCGGGCGGCAGGGGTGGCGGGCGGCTGTAGTTCAGGCTCGGGCAGGCACAGCCATGGAGGGCCACCGGGAAGCAGGCTCGGCGCGGGCTTCGGCGTTTCCTCGTCGTCGACGTCATCCAGGCGCAAGCGCAGAGGGTCGTCGTCGGCGATTCGGCAGGCGACGATCTCCCCCGGGGTGAACAGGCCGCGCAAGGTGTCGTTCGCGTTGGAGGTGACCGCATCCCTTCCGACGTCCACCACAACATCGGGCAGCAGCCGCAGGCTCACGGCGTCATCGCTTACCGCAGCCACGTCCGCCAGGACCACGTCACCAATCCGGTAGGTCTCCGCGACCGCAGCCGACGCGGTCGATGGGTCGGTGAACAGCAGTGCCTCGCGCAGATCCAGTCTCCGCGACACAGGATCGTAGACGCCCGTAACGCGCTGCCCCCGAACGAGCAGCCGCTCCAACGCGACGCCGGGTACGGTCAGCTCCTCCCACACCGTTGCCACCGACGAGTCGTCCAACCTAACCAGCGCCCGTGACCCGATTACACCCTGAACCGCTCCAGACCGCTGCTGAAGACGCGGGTTCGTCTGTGGCTCAAGGAGGCCGGCAGCCAGCGCCGCCTCCAACGCATCGTGTATCAACTGGTCCGTGATACGCCGCCGGTCCTGCAGTGAATAGGCGAACCGCAACCTGCTACGGGCCGGGTCGGCAACCCAGCGGTGATCGAGCGGGTACACGCGTCCCGCGCCGCCGTACACCTGCGTTCCCTGCGGCATCTCCCGTGAGAACGCCCAGGAGACATCGCTCGTGGGCATCAGCACGACCTCAGCCAGGTCCCCGACCGCGTCCTTGACCTCGTGCGGATCCCCGAACGGCTCCTGCTGCCCAGCCGGAATCGTCAGCACCACAACCGGCCACCGGCGTCGGCCAGGAGTCAGCACACGGTGAGCGAGATCGCGAGCGTCGGGCTCCGTGTCGATCCGGCGCACGTCGGCGGGAGGCGCGAGGGCATCCGTCGGCCTAGTGGTGCTCGGCTTCTTCAACAGCACGGACCTCCCATCGGTCAACCGATCCCTGTCCCCTGCCGCAGCCCTTGTCAGTCGTCGTAACCGCGCTCGACCATGCCCTCGCGAATCTCGGACATCGCAAACAGAAGCCGCTCCGCGACCTCCTCACACACCTCGTCAATCATCGTCAGGGCATCCTCGTCGCCGTAGGCCCTCGCCAAACGGCGACCGTTCACCTGCACCTTGCGAAACCACCCATACACGGCGTCCAAGCGCTGACGCGCAGTCGCCGTCCGGTCCAGGACCCGCAACTGGTGCACGTCATCGAAGACCACGTTCGCGGCCAAGCCGCCGAAGTCGTACTCGGCCCCAATCGGCGGATCCTCGCCCGGGACATCCCACCGACCAAACAGGCGTCGCTTGACGCGAGTCACGTTCATCGGGCGTTCTGCACTCCACATCGCAGATGGAAGGGGAATCCCATGTAACCGCATAGGTACGACATCCCGTGTCCGTCGAACCGGCCCACTTTCCATCCCACGGACCGATTGATCAGCCGCGCCGCCAAGAACTAGCTGTACTGCCCAGGACGGTTGGTGAGGTCGTGTGACGACACAACGTAGATAGACGTGATTTCGAGGCCGTGCTCGCCGGCTGCGCGCCGCTCCTCCCCGCCGATGTCCGAGGCGGTGCCGCGTTCGTCCCGCCATCCCTGATCGTCCGGAACGCCACCGACGTCCGGCACCGCGTCGGCTGGCCGGCCGAGATCGCCGGCATCGGCGAGCACACCCGGATGATCGCCGAATGCCTACGGCACCTCGACCCGTTCCGGCTCTCCACCCAGCTTGACGTGCTCGATCGCCTCCTGCGTCACCCGAAACCGGTGGCGTCATGACTCACCATGTCGTCTCGGCGGTACGTCACCGGCCCCTACCCTGGAGTGCCATGGACAGGATCGCCATCATCGGCTGCGGTGGGAGCGGTAAATCCACCATCGCCCGGCAGCTGGCCCAGATCCTCGACGCACCGCTGACCCACCTCGACGCCGTCTACTACGACGAGCAGTGGCGGCCGTTGCCGCAGGACGATTTCGCCGCCCAGCAGGAGAAACTCGTCGCCGGGGAACGGTGGATCATCGAGGGCAACTATGCCAGGACCCTGCCCATCCGGCTGGCTGCCGCGGACACTGTCATCTTCCTCGACCTACCCGCCGCCACCTGCTTGTGGGGCATCACGCAGCGGCGCTGGCGCTACCGAGGCGGGCAGCACCACCAGGATGGCGTCTACGACCGGATCACCTGGAACTTCGTCCGCTACATCTTCGGATACCGACGCAGTATGCGACCCCGGGTACAGAACCTTGTCCGGGAACACGGACCTCACATCCGGCTTCTCACCCTCAACGGCCGCCGGCAGGCCAACCAGTTGATCAACCGCGTACGGGACGAACACCAGCCCTTGCCCTAACCGCAACGGGACGGCGCGCTGTGTCATCTGCACGGCGAGTCCGCTCAGCCTCGCACAAGCCTATCGTCGCCTGCCCAGCCGCCCTCACTGCGCGAGCTGAGCGGGTCCTACGGCCCGGAACGTCCGTGGGTAGCCGTTCCCTGGCCGCCGCCTGGCCGACCTCCAACGCTCAGCACGTTCGGGATTCGGGCGTGTTACTCCTCGCCGAGTTTGATTCGGACGCAGTCGGTAGCCGGTTGGGACGCCCACCTCTCCTCTGCGACTTGACCTTCAGCGATAGCTGAGCGTGGATCACTAGACCCCTCGCTGGTACGGCGCGGGGTGCCAGATGAAGCTCGGCGTCATCGGTGCAGAACACCTGCCCGTGGCCCCGACGGACGTAGGAGGTCCGAGGCCAATGAGTCTTGCCGTTAAGGGCGCTCTTCTCGCGACGAAAGACCTAGGGAAGAACGAGCGGGCCGTGGCTATCGCCATCGCTGCACACGCCAACCACGAAGGTAAGGCTTGGCCTTCCGTCGCCACCATCGCGAACTACGCCGGCTGCTCCGAGCGGACGGTGCAGCGGTGCCTCACCAAGCTGGTCCAACTCGGCCGCCTGGCCGTGTCCAAGGTCGCCGGGATCGCCACCCGCGTCTACCGCCTCGTCATCGCAGATCGAAGGACGGGAACCTCCTCTGGGGTGACAAATCAGCAGGGCAGGGCGACAGATTCGGCCAGCAGGGGTGACAGCCAGGGTGTCACCCGAAGCCTTGAAGACCAATCAACGAGAGGCAGGCAGGCACCAGTTTCCGACCGATTTGCTCCGCAGAGGAAGCAAACCCGCGCTCCGGGTTGCGCCGAGCGTGGCGGCGCGGCGCCGCCGATGACCGACGGTGGCCGCCGCTGCTCGCGTCCGGGGCACATTGGCCAACCTGCTGGCAGGTGCATTCCCTGCCGCTCAGAGGCGATCGAGCGCCGGGCATGATCGCGACCATCACCTATGTGCTGGCATGCTGATCGGTCTTCGGCTGGACGAGCGCGGTGCACCATGAGACAAGCGAAAGTCGGCCGGCGTAGCCGGCCAGGGCTTCGCCCAGGCATGGTCACGCCGATGACTCATGTCGACCCAAGGTGAGGCGTCCCTCTTGGTCGAACCGGATTCGGCCGCTGGTCACCGCGACGTGCAAGCCGTACCGGAGCAACTTGTCGATCTTGTCGGTGCGCCGCCGGTAGCCGAGGCGCTCCAGCCCCGCGCGCAGCAGGCGCTCCTCGTCCATGCTCGGCACGCTTTGCAGAACGTGCACGAACGCGTTGGCGACCTCCTCGGGCGGCACCTCCTCGAACGCCCGGTCGTTGCTCACCTGGGTGACCCGGTACGCGCGGTACGTCTGCGGGTCCGTCCCCTCGGGCCAGGCGTACCGCCCTACGGTGGGATGGTCGTACAGCCGGCGGGCGTCGACGAGCGCGAGCACGGCGAGGCGCCGGTCCTCCCGGGTCCGCAGGAAGCCAAACCGGGCCAGGGCCAGGCGGGCCAGCCGGTGCTGTTCGACGGGTCCCTCGGCCGCGATGATCTCCCGCAGCGCCTCCCGGACGAGCCCGCGTACCCGCTGGTCGGTGGCGAGCAGGTCGAGGTCGCTCTGGTCGCCGAGCGGCGTCGGGGCGTACGGGATGAAGGGGCTGACTTCGATGGCGCCGGTCGTCGCCTGCGGCGCGCTCGCGACGGGGGCCGGCGCGGAGGCGGTGGCGAGGTCCGTGACGGGGGCCGGCGCGGATGCGGCGGCGAGGCCCGTGACAGGTGCCGGCGACACTTCCGTGGCGGGCTCGGTGTCCTCCGCCAGGTGTGTACCCGACAGCTCGACGAGGTGGACCTGCTCGACGTCCTCGGCGGTGCGGGGCGACGGCAGCTCGACCGTGCCGTAGGGCGCGACCGCCTCCGCCGGCGCGGGCAGCTCTGGAGCGTCGGCCTTCGCGACGGCGTCGTCGACGCGGTCGAGCAGCGTGGAGCGGTCGTGGATCCACGCGGGCAGCCAGAACCGCACCACCTCCGGCCAGCCCATGATGGTCCGGAGCAGGGCGGGCGCCAGGTCCCGGTCGGCCACCGTCGGTCGGGCGCTCCAGTCGGGCCCGTCAAGCATGACGGCCACCTGCCAGCGGGCCGAGCCCGGCCGGCGTACGGCAAGGTCCACGGTGAAGTCGGACAGGCCGTGCGAGGTGCGGACCTCGTGGCCGCGGTCGCGCAGCGCGGCGGCCACCTCGTCGCGGATGCGGCTGCGACGCTCGGCCCGGTCGATTGCCAGGTCGCCCAGCCGGTCGGCGCCGGCGGCGGCCATCTCGCAGTACGCGCGCAGGTGCTGCGTGCCGACCGCCGAGGTGCGGGACAGGTCGATGTCGGACGGGTCGAAGGACGAGAAGAGCACCACCTGCTGGCGAGCCCGGGTGATCGCCACGTTGAGCCGCCGCTCACCGCCGGCCTGGCTGAGCGGACCGAAGTTCAGCGGAAGCTGGCCGGTCTCCGGGTTGGTGGAGAAGGCCAGGGAGAACAGGACGACGTCACGCTCGTCGCCCTGCACGTTCTCCAGGTTCTTGACGAAGATCGGCTCGGCGACCGCACCGGAGAGCTGCTCGCGGATGATCGGGTCGGTGCTGTCCTCCAGCAGGTTGAGGATGAGGTCCCGCTGCTGAATGTTGAAGGTGACCACACCGATCGACTGCCCGGCGGTGGCCGGATCGTGCAGGCGCCGGGTGATGTCGGCGAGGACGGCGCGCGCCTCGACGTCGTTGGTCCGTGAGCCGCCGCGGTCGTACCGGCCGTCGACCCGCTGCCAGGCGATGCCGGCGGAGCTGCTCATGCCAGGCGACGGGAGGCTGGAGAGTTTGTTGTCGTAGTAGTAGCGGTTGGAGAAGGCGATCAGCGACTCGTCGTGGCTGCGGTAGTGCCAGGACAGCCACCGCTGTGGCAGCCCGGACTCGACGGCTTCGCTGAGGATGCTCTCCAGGTCCTCCAGCACCGGGCCGTCGCCCTCGTCGACCTCGTCGACGGTGTGGCTGGCCTGCATGAAGGTGGTCGGCGGCATCTGCCGGGAGTCGCCGACGACCACCACGGCGCTGCCCCGCCCCATCGCGCCGATCGCCTCGGCGACCCGGATCTGCGACGCCTCGTCGAAGATGACCAGGTCGAAGCGCTGGCTTCCCGGGGCCAGGAAGTTCGCCGCCGAGGCGGGGCTGACCAGCACGCACGGGGTCAACGCCAGCACGGCGTCGGGATACTGCTCGAATAGCTCCCGGAAGGATCGGCCGCCGCGCTTGCGGCGCAGTTCCGCGGCGAAGTCGGCGAAGCGGCCCCGCCGGTCGGAAGGGCTGAACGGGCGGCGGCGGACCAGCACCGAGGGCAGGCGCTCGGGCAGCGCCGACCGCAGCTCCCCGGCGGCCGTCTCGAACTGGGCGATTTCGTCGTCGTGCAGTTCCGGGTCGAAGTACTGCAGCCCGCCGGCCCGTACCCGCTCGCCGAGTGAGGCGGCGGCGACGCCGCGCCGATACGCCTCCTCGGCGAACTGTCCGTTCACCTCGGCGCGCAGCAACTGGTCCCGGTAGTCGGTGAGGCCGGCGGAGGCGAGCACGTCGGCGTGGGTAAGGACGGTGGCCCAGCGGCGCAGCGGAAAGAGTTCCTCGCTGCGCAGGTCGTGCAGCCAGGTCGCGCCGTCCCGCTGCCAGGCGTCGACCCAGTGCGAGCCGGCCGACCACAGGGCCAGCTCCGGCTCTGCGGAGCGCAGCACCCCGCGCCAGGCACGCCATCGGGAGGCGACCCGGTCCAGGAGGACGGCGTCGACGTCCGTGACGCCGCGCTGGAACAGCTCCCAGACCTGCGGGTGCCGGGCCAGGAGCGTGCGGCCGGCCCGGGTCGCCTCGATCGCCTCGGCCAGCCGCTGCTGCGCGTCCGGGTTCGTGGGCTGCCACGCCGGGATCGGTAGGCCGCCGAGCGCGACCGCGTGCTGGTGCAGCGCGGCGGCCTGGGCCTGGGCGGCGACCAGGCGTCCGGTGGTCACCTCGACCCGCTCGACGTCGAGCGTCGCGCCGGCGACCAGGTGCACGGCCATTTTGTCGACGACGGCCTGCCGGCGCTTGCGCTTGCCGAGCAGCTTCTTCGCCGCCTCCTGCGCCTCGGCGTGCCACGCGGTCAGCTCGGGGCGGGCGAACACGTCCGGGCGGAAGGTGGCCAGCTCACCGGCGAAGCCCTGGTGGAAGGCGGCCAGCTCCCCCTGGAGCCGGGCCGCGGCCTCGTCCCAATGGCGGTCGCCGGCGCGCAGGGTCGTCTCCCGGTCTGGGAGCATCCCCCGTACGGCGAGCCACGCGCCGGCTTGCAGCTCGGTGACGGTTTCCGGGGTAGGCAGCGTTCGTAGCAGCCCAACCAGGTGGGGGTGGGCGGCGAGGTCGGCGCGGAGGCGTTCGAGGTCGGCGGCGATCTCGGTGACGGCCGCGCCGTGCAGCCCGTCGAGGGTCCGGCAGCCGCTGAGCGCCCAAGGATGCCCGGTCCGGACCCGCGCCGAGCGGGCGGCGGCAGGGAACTCCCGCAGCGTCGTCTCCACCCGGGCGCGTACCTCGGCGGGTGCGTGCAGGTAGCTGACCGGAACCGGGGCGGCCGGGCCGTCCCCGTACGCGAGGACCTGCTCGTAGGCCGACCAGAGCGACATCCCGATCGGGTTGGCGGTGTGGACCTGCGCTGGATACTCCGCCAGCGGGGCGAGCCTCGTCCGGTAGGCCGTTTCGACGGCCGTCCAGTCGCCGTCGCTGCCCAGGTCGTACTGGTTGAGGGCGTCGCGCAGTTGCTGTCGGATGGCGTTGAGGGACTGCTTGCGCCCGTGCAGGTCCAGCGCGAACGGTCCGAGGCCGATCTGCTTGAGCCGGCGCTTCACCACCTCGAGGGCGGCCTGCTTCTCGGCGACGAACAGCACCGACCGGCCGGCGGCGACCGCGCGGGCGATCATGCTGGTGATGGTCTGCGACTTGCCGGTGCCGGGCGGCCCTTCGAGGACGAAGGACTGGCCGCGCTCGGCCATGACGATGGCCTGCATCTGGGAACCGTCGGCGGGGATCGGCAGGTGCAGCTCCCCCTCGTCCACGGCGACGTCGGCGTCGTGGTCCGGGCGGGCCGGGTCGTCGAAGGTGGCGCCGGAGGATTCCACCAGGTGCCGGACGACGGGGTTCTCCATGAACCGGGGCCAGTGGTCGCCGAGGTCCCGCCACATCTGGAAGGTGGAGAACTGCAGCAGCCGCAGGCTGGCGGTCTCGTCGATGCGGTAGTTCAGCCGGTTGTCGACCAGCCCGGTGTTGATCGCAGCCAGGGTTTTCGCGATGTCGATGCCGTGCTCGTCGAGGACCGGCTGCTCCAGCGCCGGGATCCGCACGCCGTGCTTGACGCGCAGCCACTCGATGAGGCAGTAGTTGGGGCTGGCCACCTCGGTGCCGTCGATGACCATCGCGTACGGACGGCGGCCGCTGCCGCCCTCGATGCGCACCGGCAGGAGGAACAGCGGCGCATACGCCTCTCCCCCGGTGGTCTTGGTGTGCACCAGGGTGCCGATGGTCAGGTAGAGGTAGTTGCTGCCGGTCTCCTGCTCCATCGTGCGGGCCTCGCGCTGCAGCGCCCGCATGGCGGTTTTGTAGCGGGCCTCGGTGACGGCGCCGTAGACCCGCCGGTCGGTGCGCAGCTCCCGGGTGAGGATCTCGGCGTCGAGGTCCTGCGCCCGGCGCGCGCCGGCCAACTCGTGCACGTGACTGATGTCGTCCTGCGGGATGACCTGCACCTGGCGGCCGTCGTGGATGAGGTCGTCCAGCAGTGCCAGGGCGCCGGCCGGCACGTGCAGGTCCAGGCCGCGGCCACGCTTGGGCAGGTTGAGCAGTGGGTTGCGCAGGCTCAGGTCGAGCAGGCACTTCCGCCACTGCTGGATACGCGCCGGCGAGCCGTCGGAGAGCTGCGGCACCTCGTCGCCCTCGTCGGCGAGCTGGCGCAGCTTCGCGGCGGCGACACCGGGCGGGAGATCGAGCGACGCGCCGGCGTCGGGGGTCATCTCGGCGTCGACGGGCGCGGGCGCGACCAGCTCGTCGGCCGACGGCAGCGGCCGGATCCCGGAGCGGTGGGCGAGGTGGACATCGACGACGCCCTGCAGGCGGTGGCCCTCGCCGCGGAAGTGGCCGAGCCCGACGCGTACCGACTCGGTGAAGGTCGCCGACTGGGCGCCGGGCCCGATGCGGGTCAGTTCGACCGGCACCGCCCGGCCCGAGTCGACCATCGAGATCAGCAGGTTGGTCTCGGTGACCGCCGCAGCGCCGAGCCGCTCCTCTTCGAGGAGGAAGCCGCCGAAGGCGTGTCCCTCGCTGATGAAGATGAGCGGGTGCAGCCCGGCCGCCTCCAGGCACGCGGCGTAGGTGACGGAGAGGTCGAGGCAGTTGCCGAGGCGCCCGTCCAGCACCGCGGCCGTCGTCCGCACCTTCTGGCCGCTGTTCTCGAACGACGCCGGCAGGGTCTGGTAGGTGATCTCGAGCTGGCGCAGCGCCTCGTACACGGCGCCGGCGATCAGCGCCGCCCGCTCCGCTCCGTCCTGGTAGCCCTGCAGCGAGCCGGAGCCGGTACGCGCGAGCAGAAGCTGCGCCGCCGACCGCAGCACGGCCTCGACCGCCCGGGTGTTCGGCTGCACGAAGGCCGCCAGGCTGTCGTAGAGGGCGGGGCTATTGAACCACTCGTTGTGCGCCAGCACTCGTGACGGGGCGACCAGCGCCACGGCCTTGTCATCCGCCTCGACGGTGAGGCGGTAGTCGACCGGGAACGCCTCGTCGGTGCGATACAGCAGCGCCCGGTCGGGCGTGACGTCACGGAAGTCGTCCCAGCCGGTGCTCGCGCCCGACCGCAACGGCGCGGTGAGCGTACGCGTCCACGGCTCGGTGAGCGCACCGTCGGGGCCGAGTAGCTCCAGCGTCAGGGTCACGTCCGCCAGCGGCTCGGCGCCGCGGTTGACCAGCGTGAGATGGCGGACCAGCGGCACCCGGTTGTGCACCAGGGCGGCGTTGATCGCCGGCTGCACGAGCAGCGCGACGGCGAGCTGGTCGTCGTCGGCGGTGAACTGCGCGAAGACGCTGTCGGACATGGCATTTCTCCAGGTGGCAAGGCCAGGACTCGTCAGCCTAGCGGTCACCCGACCGGTGGATCCGCCCCCGGCCCGTATGCCGATCTTGGTTGTCGTACCCGTCGTGCAGGATGTGCGCCATGACGACGCACCACCCGAACACCCGGCGCCTGGTCTACGGCCACGCCACCAATCACGACTGCCTCGCCTTCGTTGACGCCGACACCGCCGCCGGGGAGGCCCCGGAGATCAGGGCGCTCGCCGCCGCGCGTACCTGGGGCGAGGCCCGGCAGGTGCAGATGACGCATCTGTCAAACCCGGCCGGCCCCGAGTGCTACGAAGAGGACGACTACCCCGACGACGAGCCCTTCGACATCACCGAGGTGGGTGCGATCGTGGAAGGGTACTGGCCCGAGATGGTCACGGCGCGGGCGCTCGACGCGCTGCCGCAGGACCTGCAGGACCGGTACGGCGAAGTCGTGCTCACGGTTCACAACGGTGAGTACCTGCAGGTTCCGCTCGACGGCGAGGCGGAACTGGTCGCGGAGCTGCGCGAGCGTGGCTACGAGGTGACCCGCGACGATGACCTCGTCAACCTGCTCGACGGCCTCCGCCTCGGCTCGGTGACCGCCTGACGAACGACGGAGACGCCGGCATCGGTTCCGAGGACCGGTTCGCTACCGGTGCCTGGCCGGCGTCTCCGTGGCTTGTGCTCACCGGCGGCGCTTGGTGAGGCCAATTCAGAAGCGCGAACAGCCATTACACCCTGCGAGCCCATGACGGCGACGATCAGTAGCGCCCCAGCCTACCCAGAAGCAATCCGCTCAAACCCGCACACATCTCCTAGCCGCCTCCGAGATCGACGGGCCGCCCGGCACCCTGAAAAATGGTTGCGGCCGGGCCTTCCACATCAGCGGCGGAGGCGGCGGGAGCAGGGGCCGTCGTGGTCGGCGCGGAGCAGGCAGCGCCGGCCGCTGGGCAGCAGCAGGTCGCAGAAGACCCGACGGCGTACGTTCTGGTCGTCCTCGGCCGACACGGTAGTCTCCCCCGGGTCGGTCTGCGGCAGCATCGCGGTCCAGCGGGCGACGACCCGGGCCAGGCGTTGCGCGGCGGGCAGGTCGGCGGCGGTCACCGGCAGGTGGATGACCCAGCGCTCGGTCACCGGCGCTCGCCGTTCGCAATGCGGGCCTGCTCCGACTGCCAGCGGAGCAGCGCGTCCTTGATGCGCAGGGTCTCCTGGCGGTGCTCCGTGATCTCGGCGTAGAGCGCCATCATGTCGCCGGCGGCCCGGTCGAGGTAGGCGTAAACGGCGTCCGGGTCCAGGCCGCGGCGCCCGAGCCGGGCCGGCGGGAAGCGGCGCTCGCGCACCTGCCACGGCAGCAAGGAGGGGTACGCGGACGAGCGGTAGGGTGTCGCTCCGCTCCCCTGCCCAGATGGTACGTCGCGGACGCTCATCAGCCTGCCCCTCCTGGTCGTGGAAAGGGTGGGCCCACCTGCCCGTCCCGCGCTGGCGGGCCCACCCCGCCCTGACACCGCAGCTCTAATCAGCGGTACGGCGCCAGGGCTGCTCAACGGATTGCCGATCGAGTGTGCGCGGCGGCCGGTCGGGGAGATCGCCCGACAGCCGCGTCGGTAGCCATCCTGTGACAGTGCGAAGTGGACACGCAACGCCCGGGAGCGCATTTTCTAGAGCAGACCCGGACTTTCTTTACTGAAACTCATAAACGTTCCAAGAATGCATTGCCCCATGTTGCGAAATGGAACCAAGGAGTGTCGAGACGGCGACGGACCTCGCTTGGACCAGGGCAGGCCGACACCTTGCCGGCTGCTGCCACAGTTCCGCACCGCAGGGCATGACGCTGGACGTCAGGGCGACCTGCTAGCCGAGCCCAGGACGCAGGCGAACCCGGTCGCCGGGATGGCGGTAAAGGCAGCCAGCGAGGTCAGCAAGATCAGGCCTGTCCTCCCGGGCCCGCAAGCCGATACCGACCTCGCTCGTCCCGGACGAAGTCGGCGAAGCGTGTTGCGTGATGCGCCGGAGCATTCGCACACATGCGGGAGACCACGTGAGTACGGGTGCTCTCCGCGTAGGCAGTGCCTCTGCTGACGAGGAGCCGCACCACCTCGTCAGGTGTGACAGTACCGTCAGAGCTTCGGGCTGCAAGCTCCGTCGCTGCCTGCAGAACCTCGTCGCGGCACGTCCACGTTGCCATGAGCAGACTCTATGAGCACATAGCCTTCCGCGTAGTGAGTGCCCTTCCGCCATTCGGTGTCTACCTGGCGAAGCGGTCGGTGACGTTCCGGCCCTCAGGCATGACGTCGGCAAGCCGGATCTGGACGCCAACCCGAACCACCTCTGTGCCCGCCCCGAACGAGACCGGCATCCGCCACGTGCGCCATTTTCGCAGCGGCACTGCCGCCTCTCGCTTCTGCCGCTTGAGGATCGCCTCCGCGGCGATGACGTCGGCGTGGCGGCCCTCAACCACCTCGACCAGCTCAGCGCCCGCCAGCAGGTGCTCCCGCACCCGCCGCGCACCGCCGACCCCAAACTTCAGCAACCCACGATGACGCACCAGGTAGAGCAAGTAAGACGTGTCCTGCAACGCGGCGAACGACCGGTCACCGGGCTCGGGCGGACACACCGGGCAAGACCGGCTGCGGAGCGGCTGCCACGACCCGCAGCGGGCGTGGACGCCCCAGGTGCCGTGGGACGGCGTTCCTTGGCGTTCGCTGTACCACGGTAGTCCGTGGACGTCGCCGGCCAGGTCGGTCCAGCCGTCACGGCGACGCCGGTCGAGCTCCTCACCTAGGGCGACCGCGGCCTGAAATTCGGCGGCGGCGCGAACGGGGATGGCGTCCGTCGCAGTAACGCCGGCGAACCGGCGAACCTGGTCCGCGAGGGCCGCTTCGTGGGAAAGCCGGGACAGCAGTCGCTCCCCGGCCGCAAGAGCCAGGCCGGACGAGCGATCGTCCAGGCAGATGTGGCACCGGGTCCGCCAGCTGGTATGGCAGATCCGGTGGGTACCGCAGTTTCGGCACCGGAAGATGTCAGCGCCGCCATCCGCGGGCAGAAGGCCCAGCGGTTCCATCTGGCCGGCTACCAGCGCCGCGCACGGGTGACAGTGGACGAACCACGCGATGTCCGGGCCGCGATAGCGCGAGTTCGCCCGGCCGTGAACGGTTTCCCCGCAGTTGACGCAGGCGCGTTCCGTAGAGTGACTGGGGCCTTTCACTTGACGCGTCATTCACCCGAGTCGGCACGATTCCGGATGCCGGTCCGGTCCGCACCGGCCGCGATCGATTGCGGAGTGCCGCGTCGACCACCTTTTTCCCATGACACCTGGCTGTAGCTGTCCCAGCGCTTGTCGAGGTGGGCTGGCACAGCCTGAGCGTCCGGCGTGACGGTGAAGTCGCAGCCAATCGCCTCCATCTGCATCCAGATCGCGTTCACGATGTCCGCATACTTCTTGTTGCTCACACCGTCGAGTCGAACCGTAATCTCCCGCATCTCATCACTCCCACTGTGATCATCTGGGGTCAGGGAAGTTGCAGGCCCGCGCATCCCTTACCGCTATGGGCGTCTCGGTGCCGCATCCAGAACACAACGTCGAGGACCCGAAGTCGGGTGACCTCCGCCGGCAGGTTGACCTTCGCGTGCAAGGCGTCAAGGCGCTGCGCCAGAACGCCACCCTCCTCGCGGAGCTTGCCGTGCAGCCAATCCCAGAAGCCGGTCCCGGTGCCGAAGGCACAGGACACCACCTCGTCGTACACCGGCACCAGCTTCGGGCGTTTGCGGGCGAGCAACTTGCCGGCGGTGACCCAGCCGATGCCGTCCGCGGCGCGCAGCATTCGCCACGCGTTGTCCGCGTGGCCGCCCGTCACGATGAGTGGAAGCGCGTCGTCAGCGCCCAGCTCGACGTCGACCGGAATCTGCTCCAGTTCCGTGGCAACCTCGCGGCCGAGTTGCCCCTGCAGCAGGTCGAGCGCCCGGCGCGGCGGCACTTGCACGCTGAGCAGTTCCACCGCGATGAGGTCCTCGGCGGTGACCGTGTCTGAATTCTCCGGGCGATCACCACCACCGCCGAGTCGCTCGAAGTGCCCACCGGTGAACGCCGCATCGCCGACCCCCAGGAAGTAGCGCTGAAGGTCGGGGACTGACCGAGGATCATCCAGCACGGCCAGAATCTCGGCGAGTGTCAGGGGCTCCCTCATGCTTCTCCTCCGGTATGAACTCGGCTAGCTGCCGGCGACAAAAGACAGGAACGGGCTGGGTGTTCCGCTCCACGACACGTAAAGGGCCTCGCGGGCGCGAGTGCTGGCGACGAAGAGCAGGCAACGTTCCCTCAGCATGTCGCTCTCGTGCTGCAGCTGATCGACCTCGCTCGGCGTGACCTCCTTGGCAAAGGGAACCGCCTTGGCCGTGGCCCCCACCACCGCGACGCACCGAAACTCCAGACCCTTCATCGCGTGCATGGTGGCGAGCCGCACCCCGTCGACGTCCGCGCCCGGCTGATCCCGCACCCGCACCGCCGGAATCCCAGCCCCTGTCAGCTCGTCGTACACACTGGTGAGCAGGGTGTTGAACCGCGCGCAGACAGCGATCTCGCTCGGTTGAACGCCCTGCTCCAGCCACTCCCCCACCCGCTTGACGAGCGCGGTGACCTCGGCCTGGGACGTCGGATATCCCTGCCCGTGCGGCCGCTTGCCGTGCAGCAGCGACCGGTAGCCGGTGAGGCTGTCCTCGCCCTCACCGCCCAGGTCCTCGACGCGCGACCCGACGAGTACGCCGGTGGACCAGGAAAGGATTTCCTCGGTGCTGCGGTAGTTGATGCGCAACCGGCTGCTGCGGCCGGCGACGGAGATACCGAGGGCGCCAAGCGACACCCGGGAGTCGTAGATCCTCTGGTGCGGGTCGCCGGTGATGAACAGGTCGTCGGGGCCGGCTGCTACTGCGGCGCGCAGCACCCGCCACTGCGCAGGGTGCAGGTCCTGCGCCTCGTCGACCACCACGTGGTCGTATCCGTGGACGGTTAGATCAGCGTCTTCAAGCAGTTGCGCGGCCCTCCCACACACCTGCAGGTGCGTCATCGTGCCCGCCGCCGTCAGCTCGGCCGAGAACATCTCGACGGCGTCCCACACCTGATCGCGTTGCCGGGCGCCCAGCGCCGATCCTCTCCCCCGTCGGCTGGCCGCGCGGTACTCGTCCCGGCTCCGCACGTCCTGAGCGAGTACGACGTGCCGGAACTCCTGGGCGAGGAACTGCTCGGTCCAGGGCAGCTTCAGTCGCCGGCACACCCGCCGCCACACCTGCCGCTCGTCCACGTCCCCGATAGGGGCCGGCACGCGACCGGCGAGGACGCGCACGGTGCGGTTGGCGAAGGCATTCACCGTTGTCACCTCTACCCGCGCCAACTGCTGGTCGTCGCCGAGGAGCAGCCCAAGGTTCTCGCGCAGGGTCGCGGCGAGGGCATTGGTGTACGTGGTGAGGAGCACCCGGCTATCGGCGGAGCGGGACAGCAGGTGCTTGACCCGGTGCAGGGCGACTACCGTCTTGCCCGTTCCGGGTCCGCCCGTCACCTGCGCCGGCCCCTTATACGAAACTCTGTACGCGACGCGCCGCTGGGACGGATGGAGGAACACTCGCCAGGCGGCGAACGGCTTGTCCAGGATCTCGGCGAGCTCATCGGGCCGGGTCACCAGGGTGATGCGGCTCTTGGTGTTGGCGATCGCCACCGCGAGGTTCTCGCTCGGCTCCGGCGTGGCATCCGCCGGGCGGCGTTCCGCCACGACGTCCCGGTAGACCTCGTCGGGCGAGAAGCCCTCGGCGAGGTACTGCAGAACCTCGAACTGGTCCTCTGGCAGCAGCGTGCCGAACGCTTCGAGCTGCGGCTTGTCGATGATCGTCCGAACCGCTCGCAGCACCTGGTCGTCGAGGCCGAGGTGTCGTAGCACCGTGTCCGAGTGGCCGGCGAACAGCAACGTCGGCGCTTGCGCCGCGGCCTTCTCCAGTGCCGGCGTGAGCTGTTCGATGGCGACGACGTTGCGGACCTCCAGCGCCCGCGTCGCGGTGTTCACCGTGTAGAGCCGCTTCGCCGCCCAGGTGTACGCGTGGTCATGCGGCACGACGTTGAGCAACAGAAAAGTGTCGCTGCCGTCGTCGGGCGCCAGCACCACCCCACGCCAGAAGTCAGTGATCCGGATCGTCCGCATCCGCGGGTCCCGCGCATTGTTCACCGACTCCAGGTGCAGGCCTTTGTCAGCGTGCAGCTCGGCGATGCTGAGCTGCTGGAACTTCTCCATCGCCTTCCGGACGCCGGCCCTCACCGGCTTCTCCAAGACGTCGTAGCTCTGCCAGAAACTGTTGGCGAAGGCGAGCTGCGGCACTGCGCGGCCTCCTGCATGATGGGTCGAGGGCGGTGGGTGCGACCCTACCGGCCGCCTGCGCCGCGTGACTGTTGGGCAATGGCGCCTCCGCGAGGCGAGCGCGGGCAGGGCGTCGCTCACAGCCATGCGGTGAGTAGCATTTGCCGTCTTCGCCTTTTATCGACACGATTCCGTAGTTTCTGAGCGGAGCAGGTAAGCGCGGTCAAGCGGGTTGCTGGTGGCCCGGGTCGACGGCGCACCCCTTCTTGTCAAGGCCCTGTTCGTCGCGTGCAGTTCGGGTCGCAGGGCGATACCCCGACCTCGGTCGGACGCCATAGAATGCCCGCCAGGCTACGGGGAGGTACGGGTCCGGCATGGGGCACATCGACTTTGCGCCGGGCACGACCGTTCGGCTCGTCGCTCGACCCGAGATTCTCGGCGTGGTTACGGGCTCGCGTCTCGTCGGCGACGCGCTACGCTTCGACGTTTTCCACGATAATTACGTCCACGGCTACTTCGCCTCGCAGATCGAGCTGGCTCCGAATCGCTCGCAACCCACTACCATCGCCGCCCCGGCGCTTCGTGCCGGTCTGACGTCCGAGCTGCTCCGGGACAAGAACACGGCCTATCTTCATGCACGAAACGCCGGACGGATCGACTACGAGCCGTATCAGTTTCGCCCTGTACTGAAGATCGTCCAGGCGGAGCGGCCGCGGATCCTCGTGGCCGACGACGTGGGCGTGGGCAAGACCATCGAGGCCTGCCTGATCATCAAGGAGCTGCAGGCTAGGCACCGGGCTCGTTCGGTCCTGGTCATCTGTCCGAAGCCGCTCATCGTCGATGAGAAGTGGCGCAACGAGCTCAAGCGGTTCGATGAGGACTTCGTCCACTTAAACGGTGCCGATCTTCGGTTCTGTCTGGAGGAGACGTTACGCGAGGGTGAGTGGCCACAGCGGTTCTCGAAGGCGATCCTGCCCTATTCGCTACTCGATGAGCGCCTGCTCGTCGGCGCTGACTCCGGTGAGGCCCGCCGGGTCGGCCTGGTTGATCTTGCGCCGGGACCGCATTTCGATTTGGTCATCGTGGACGAGGCGCACCACATCCGTAACCGCTCAACCTTCGCCTACAAGAACGCGGCGCGCCTGACAGCGTCCGCGGAAGCGGTCGTGATGCTCTCCGCGACCCCGCTGCAGGTGCACAGCCAGGATCTGTACACGCTCGTACACCTTCTGCGGGATGACCTCGTGCCCGGTGAGCAGGACTTCGCCCAGATGTTGGAACCGAACCACTTCATCTACGAGGCGGTGGAGGCCGCCAGGGCCGGTCAGGAGCGGTGGCAGCAGCAGGTACACCAGGCGCTGGGCCGCGCACTGGCCACCGCCTGGGGACGCCAAGTCATGGCGGTGGACCCACGGGTCGGTCAGGTCACGGACCTGCTCGCCGAATCTCCTGATGACGCCCGGACCCGTATCCGAGTCGTGCGCGCGTTGGAGGATCTCAACACTTTTTCGACGATCGTGAGCCGCACCCGCCGCCGCGACATCGGCACCTTCACGACCCGCAAGCCCAGCTCACCGGTGATCGCATTCACGCCGCAACAGCAGGCCGTCTACAACGCGGTGCTCGCGCTGGGCCGACGCATTGTGCAGCTGCAGGCTCCCGGCGTGCCGGTTGAGTTCCTGCTCTCGATGCTGCATCGCCAGGCGGCAAGCTCCATCAGCGGGCTCGCCCCCCTGGTTGAGCAGATCCTCACGAGCCGGCTCGACACTGTCGAACTCTTCGAAATCGGCGAGGACATCCCTCAAATCGCACCCGGCGTCACGGGCGCCCTCCGTGACCAGATCCGGCAGATCGGCCAGATGGCCGCCGGACTCGAAGGTCAGGCTGACCCGAAGGCCGACTACCTACGCCAAGTCGTCGCTGACAAGCAGAACGAGACCAACAACAAGATCCTGGTCTTCAGCACCTTCCGGCACACTCTCGCCTACCTGCAGCGCCAGGCCAGCACGTGGGGAGTGCGCGTCGCCGTCGTCCACGGCGCGGTCGCCGACGAGGAGCGCCACGCGCTACGCCGGCGCTTCAAACTGCCTAAGGAGAACCCCGACGCGATCGACCTGATGCTCTGCTCAGAGGTCGGCACCGAGGGCTTGGACTACCAGTTCTGCAACACCCTGGTGAACTACGACATCCCATGGAACCCGATGCGCATCGAGCAGCGCATCGGCCGTATCGATCGGCGCGGACAGCGCAGCGAGTCTGTCGCAATCGTCAACATCCTCACCGAGGGAACGATCGAGGCTGAAATCTACCAACGCTGCCTCCTGCGGATTGGCGTCTTCCACCACGCCCTGGGCGGCAGCGAGCAGATCCTCGGCGACATCACCACGCAGCTCCGACGCATTGCCGACGATCTAACCCTCTCCCAGGCCGACCGGAAACAGCGCCTGCGGCAGCTCGCCGACAACCAGATCGGGCGCATCGAGGAACTCGAACGACTTGAGGAACAGCAAGCGGCACTGCTCGGCCTCACGACCGAGTCCCTCGAGCAGCGCATTGCGGAAGCTAGCAGCGAGTGGCTCGACGACGGCAAGCTCGGCGAACTTGTCCGCTTCTACCTAGGAACCGTCCTCGGCGGCCGCCGCATTACGGGCCTGAAGCCAGGCAAGGTCGCGACCGTACGGCTGGACGATGAGGCGGCTACCCGCGTGGCGGCCGACCTTCGTGCCGTTGGCGGCGACGCACGCCTTGGACGGATCCTGCGCCGTAAGGAACCCGTGCTACGGCTCACCACTGATCCCGATCTCGCGACGGACGATGACGACGTCGAACTGCTGGCACCGACGCATCCGCTCGTGGTGGCGGCAGCTGAACACGCGGCACTGACAGGCGTGCCCGTCGCGTCACTGCGGGTCCGCTCGGCCGCCGTCCCGCCCGGCCGCTATCCCATCGCCATCCACGCGTGGACACGGCTGGACTCCCGCGACAGCCTCACCCTGCGCTACATCAGCACGGACCCACAGGTGGAGGCCGCTGCTGGGGAGCTCCTCGCGAACGCCACCGACGGTGACCCCGAACAGATCATCACACCCGCCGACACCGACGCCCTCGACCACCGGCACCACAGCGAGTGGGCGTCGGCTCGCGAAACGCACGAGACGAGGGCACGTGCCGCAGCCGCCCAGCGAGTGGCCTCCCTTCGCGCGCAACGGGACCGGCAGCTACAGGTCATCGATGAGACCGCCAGCCGGGTGAGCGACCCCAACATCCTGAGGATGCGCCAGAGCGAGCACGCTCGGGTGCAGGAGAAGTTCGAGCGGCTGATCTCGCAATACGAGCGGACACCCGACCTCGTGACCCGCCAGCTCGCGACCGTGCTCCTGGAGGTAGTCAAGCCGTGATGACCTTTGAGGAGCTGTCCGCACGCCGACGCAGTTACGTCGACTCGGCACGGGCGAACGGGTTCGAGGAGGGATTGCGCAATCTGCTCTCGGAGCTGTATCCCGACAACGCGCATTTCATCTACGAGCTGCTGCAGAACGCCGAGGACGCCGGCGCGCGCGAGGTGATATTCGACTTGCGCAGCGAGGGACTACAGGTCGAGCACGACGGAAAGCGGCTGTTCGACCTGCGTGACATCGAGTCCATCACCGGGATCGGTCAGTCGACAAAGAAGGACGACGCCACGACGATCGGTAAGTTCGGCGTCGGGTTCAAGGCGGTCTTTGCTTACACCGAGACCCCGGTCATCCACTCCGGGGAGCACGCCTTCGTCATCCAGGACCTGTTCGTGCCCACGCAAGTCGCCGCTGCCGCCCGGTCCGAGCGGACGACTTTCTGGTTCCCTTTCAACCGGGCCGACAAGCCCACTGCACGAGCAGTGGATGAGGTCGCGAATGCACTTTGTGACCTGTTGCCGACGACCCTACTGTTCCTCAACAACATCCAGCTCATCGCGTGTTCGCTGCCCGACGGCGACGAGTTGCTGATCGAGCGCGTCGCGCTGGACGAGCACATTATCAAGATCGAGAGCACTGACGACGAGGGGTCCGCCTCGTACTGGTACCGGATCTCCGGGGATGTCGACGTTGACGGGCGGTCGTTCCCTGCTGCCGCTGCCTTCGAACTCGAGGCGTCGGGTGTCCAGCCCAAGGGACTCACAGGCTTCTCGGTGAAGCCCGCTGACGGCCAGGTATTCATCTACTTCCCGGCCGTGAAGGAGACATCGGGGCTACGGTTCCACATCCACGCACCATTCGCGTCAACGGTGGCCCGAGACAGCGTCCGGGACGATCCCGGCAACGACGCGCTCATCGATGGAATCAGTGAACTGATCGTTGAGGCTCTGCCTGCCATGCGGGACGCCGGCCTCATCACCGACGGTCTACTCAAGGCGCTACCCAATAAGAGTGACGTCCTCCCCGACCGATATGACGTGGTGCGGGACCGGATCGCCGAGGCGTTCGAAAACGACGAATTGACACCGCTGGCCGGGGGTGGCCACGCGCCATCAGTCCAACTGTTTCGGGGGGAAAGCAGCCTCCGTGCCGCTCTCGCCATCGGCGATGCAAACTTCCTTCAGCGGTTTTCCGCGTATGACACCGATCCCCGCCTCGGCTGGATCCGCTCTGCAGAGGGGCGGGCGGGGGCATTCCTCAACGCCCTGAGCGCTACGGATTTCACCGTGATGCACCTGGCGGGGCTGTTGGCGCAGACCACCGCCGACGCAGGTGCCAGAAAGAGGTGGGATGAGTGGCTCGCGGCGAAGCCAGACGACTGGCTGCGGGGACTCTATTCAGCACTGGGCGGCCTAGCGCAGCGGAACTCGCCCTTCCTTCTGCACCACGCGTGGAAGTCGGTGCCGTTCATCCGTGTCCAGTATGGTGGCGGGACCACCCACGTTGCGGGCCACTCTGCCTACATGCCGACAGCCCGGGGGCTTTGCGGCGACTGGTTGGTGATCGACGCGCTCGCGGTATTCGACGACGAGTGGGACGCCGGTGACGACCGCGCGCGCAAGGCGCTGAGAGAATTCTATGACAGTGCCGGGGTCAGACCGTGGGATGCGGCCGCCCAGCTGGATGCCCGTCTTGGACTCTACAGCCAGCATCCGCCTGTGATCACCGACGGTCACCTCGCCGATCTCGTCGCCTTGAACCTGCTCATTCAGCGTAACGCTGTCACGCCGGGCGCGTACGCCGACAGGCCGATCTTCGTTGCCGTTCAGCCCGACGGGACCCGGCGCTGGGCTGCGGCCCGTGAGATCTATTTGGATGATCCATTCGTCACGACCGGCCTAGGCGCTCTCTACCACCACCCCGCGTACCAGGGCAACCCGCTACTTCGGCTCGCGCCGGAATACGCCGGGGAATCCTTCGACATCGCCACCCTCGCCAAAACGCTGGAGGCGACAGTCGGCTTGGTAATCAAGAGGGTTCCCGTATGGGGAAATCAGAGATTCGACAAGCAATGGCGCTGGGACGGCAAAGAGACGCAATACATGGTCAGTCGTGATTGGGTGATCCCCCACTTTGACGCCGTTGTCGCAACCGAGGACGAGGTGCTGGTACGCAGCCTCTGGCACCTGGTTTCGTCTGCCGACGGAGACTATGCCGACGCGGCATACCGCTCAAACGCATCGACTCGGAGTCACATCATCGAGTCGCAGCTCCTGCAGGCTCTGCAATCGACGCCATGGATTCTGGATCGCGACGGCAACTTGCGGTATCCCGACGACGTAACGGCGGACGACCTCGCCGAGGGCCTGAGCATGCCACCAAAGGCGCCACTTCTGGAACGCGCCGGGTTCGGGAGGAAGGCAGCCGCTAACCTCCAGCGCCAGCGGGAGGACGAAGACGCCGCGAGGACGTTGGGCTTCGAGTCCCCGGCGGAGGTGCGGCGGCTCGCGGAGCTACGCAAGCAGAATCCGGAAAAATTCAGCGCATTCATGGAAGATCTGGAAGCAGCGGTTCGCCTTCCGGATGGCGTGACCGTCTCCCCGGAAGGTCGCGCACGGCGCGCCCGTCAGTCCTCTGCGGACGCGCCGGTGCGCCGGTACGAAAATCGGGTGCGTTCGGTCTATGTGGCAGAGCCGGGTCATTTGAGCGCATCCCGCGGATACCTGAGGCAGCACTACACTAACGGCGACGGTGTCATGGTGTGCCAGGCCTGCTCTTCCGCCATGCCGTTCAAGCTCTCCGGCGAGTACTATTTTGAGGCCGTTCAGTTCGTTACGGACACGGAGCGCGACCTCCGAGAGAACCGGCTTGCGATGTGCCCGACCTGTGCAGCGAAGTACCGCCATGCACGGGGAACATCGGTGGAAGATCTGCGCGACGACCTGCTTACTCAGGATGTCGGGAGTCGGGGCAGCATTACGGTTGATGTAGTCCTTGCGGGCGTCTCGGGGAGGCTTCGTTTCGTCGGCAAGCATGCGATCGACCTCCAGGCCGCCCTGAAGGCAAGCGAAGGCTACCGCACCGCGAGCGATGAGTACGAGAACTCTGATATGGGTAGTGATGGCTGGCTCTAACTTGATCTTTAACCTGGGGCGGGTCCGTGGGTACCCCGGCTGATCATGCCGACAGCCCCTGGTCGATCTTCTTGTCGAGGGAAGAGGATCAATGCCAGGGGCTGTCTTGGTGATCAGTGTGCATGATGCTGGTTCTGCTGCTGCGTTCGGGGAGCTGGCGGCGTTCCGGCGGGAGTTCCACTCCTGTCTGACCGCGCGGACGGACGCGATGTTCGAGTTGGCTGACGCGGTGTTGTGCGGCGACGGGCCCGTGCATTCGCTGGTGGAGCTGTCGCTGGTGGGCGAGCATCGCCGTGGCCTTGGGTCGCTGTACGCGGCGCTGGCCCGGGGCCGGGTGGATGTCGAGCGGCTGCGCACGAGCTTGGCGGCGCTTCCGCTGCCTCGCGCTACCGACGGCCGCTTGGTCTTGGCGGTGGACATCACCTGCTGGCTGCGGCCGGACGCGCACACCTCGGCGGAGCGGATCCTGTGCCACACCTACGGCCGCGGCAAGGACCAGCACGTGATGATCCCTGGCTGGCCATACTCGTTCGTCACGGCGTTGGAACCCGGTCGCAGTTCTTGGACTGCTCCGCTGGATGCTCAGCGGCTCACGCCGGGCGATGATGCCGCCACCGTCACCGCCGGGCAGCTGCGCCAACTCGTGCAGCGACTGATCACCGCGGGACAGTGGTGCACCGGCGATCCCGAGATCCTCATCGTCGCCGACGCCGGCTACGACACGCCCCGACTGGCATACCTGCTGCGCGACCTGCCGGTGCAGGTGCTGGGCCGGATGCGCTCCGATCGAGTGCTGCGCCGCGCTGCCCCGCCCCGCCAGCCGGGCACGAACGGTCGACCACCCCGCCACGGCGGTGAGTTCATCTTCGGTGACCCCGCCAGCTGGGGCACGCCCGACGTGACCACGGTGACCGACACCCGTCTCTACGGTGTTGCCGTCGTCCGCAGCTGGAACCGGCTGCACCCCCGCCTGACGCACCGCAACGCCTGGATCGACCAAACGGGCGACCTGCCGCTCATCGACGGCACCGTGATCCGGCTCGAGGTGAATCACCTGCCCAGCGGCGCGATCCCGAAACCGGTATGGCTGTGGTGGTCCGAAACGGCTGCGACGCCCGTCGACGTCGACCGGCTCTGGCAGGCGTTTCTGCGCCGCTTCGACATCGAGCACACGTTCCGCCTGCTCAAACAGACCCTCGGCTGGACCTGCCCGAAGATCCGCACCCCACAAGCCGCCGACCGATGGACCTGGCTCATTCTGGCCGTCTACGCGCAGCTACGCCTGGCCCGTGGCCTGACAGCTGACCTACGCCGTCCCTGGGAGAAACCGACACCACCCGAACGCCTCTCACCCGCCCGCGTCCGGCGAGGGTTCCGGCACCTCCGCGCCAAGACCGCATGCCTGGCCAGCGCACCGAAACCTTCCCGCCCAGGTCCCGGTCGACCACCAGGCCGACGCAACAAACAGTCCGCCCAACGCCACGACGTGCACATCAGCCCACGGGCGAGAACGAAACCGAAGGCCTCCACCACTCCCCGCCCGCGCCGTACGGGTTAAAGATCAAGCTAAGGGACGTCTCGTAACCCCGATGGGTGTCCGCTGAGGACGGTCATTGCTGATGCCTGCGTGCAGGTGATCTCCGCAGCCCGCCAGGAGTGGATCTTCCCGTTCACCGGGCTGCAGCCCGCCCAGTTCCGCCGGCTGGTCCGCCTGGTTGCCGAACGCGGCGGGGACTCGATCGCCGATGGCCGGCCGGGCCGGCAGTGGGCCCTGGACCTGCCGGACCGGGTGCTGCTGGTCGCCGCGTACTGGCGGACCAACCTGACTATGCGGCAGATCGGCCCGCTGTTCGGGGTGTCGCACTCCGCCGCTCACCGGGTCATCGACACCCTCGGACCACTCCTCGCCCTCGCCCCGGTGCGGCGGCGGCCGGTCGACCAGATCGCGATCGTCGACGGCTCACTGATCCCGACCCGGGACCACCGCCTGGCCGCGCGGAGCAAGAACTACCGGTACTCGACGAACCTGCAGATCGCCATCGACGCCACCACACGCCTGGTCATCGCCGTCGGCGACCCGCAACCGGGCAACCGCAACGACACGGTCGTCTACCGCACCAGCGGGATCGACCAGCAACTCGCAGGTAGGCCAGTCATGGCCGACGGCGCCTACCGCGGCAACCCCGAGGTGATCATCCCGTACCGCAAGCCCGCCGACGGCAGCGACTTGCCGGCCTGGAAGGAAGACCTTAATCACGAGCACCGCACCGTTCGCGCCCGGGTCGAACACACCCTGGCCCGAATGAAGAACTGGAAGATCCTGCGCGACTACCGCCGCGCCGCCCACACATTGACCGACGCCGCCTCCGGCATCGCCAACCTGCACAACATCACCCTCACCTGGTGACCCACCAACCCGGTACCGGGCAACACCTTGACCGCGTTACGAGACAGCCTTTAGTGCGTCGCCGTCTCTCAATCTACCTGGATCTGTCTCGAAAGGGCTGCGCCAATAGTTCCTCGTGCTGGTCCGTACCAGACGAGGGTTCAACCTGACGACGGTCAGCGCCAGGTGGCTGTCGCGTCAATTCGGCCGCCTGCCCGAGAGGTGCCAGGCGAGCAGAGCCGTTCCAGACGTCAAGTGGTCAAACCGTTCGATCTCCTGGGCTACATCGATGATCTGCTCGAGAAACCCTTCGTGTGCGCCGGTGTCGGGATCTTCCGCCGTGCCTCTTACGTGCAGGATGATGAATGTCGCTGGGCGTCGATCGGCTTTAGGGCGGATGACGCGGCCCATGCGCTGAATCATCTGAAGCCTGCTTCGGCTTCCCGCGACGATGACACCGACGTCCGCCTGTGGGACGTCGATCCCTTCGTCCAAGAGTCGAGGCGCGGCCAACACCTTTGCCTGTCCGTCCTTAAACGCCGCCAGCCGCTGTTTGCGTTCCAGGGCGTTCATGCCACTGGTGATCTCCATCGCCTGCACACCGCTCGCCCGCAGCACCGCGGCCGCGTCCTCCGCGCTCCGCATGGTTTGGCCGAACACAAGTCCCCGGTCCGCCGTGGCCAAGACCGGCGCCACAAAGGCAAGCGCTTCCTGCTTGTTCCGGCACTCGGCCAGAACCTCGCGCCGCTTGTTGAAGGCGTTGAGGTACTTGCGGGCGTCCCAGGCCGCACGCGAGTCCCCTTCACCGCCGGCGCTGAGGTGGTTGACCGTCGCCATGAACTCACCGAACGGTTCCGCCGGACAGCCGTGGTCGACGATCAGGCGGCGCCGGAGACTTCTCACGCGATCGTCGTACTCGTCATAAGCCTTCTGTTCCTCTGGAGTGAAGTCGACGCCCACGAAGGCGACACGGAAGGGCGCCAAGATCTCGTCGGCCAGCCCGCGATCGTAGCTGCAGTCCGCCACCACGCCGCCGAAGAAGGGTTCCAGGTGGTCGATCAAGCCATTGTCAGGGCGCTCGTAGGTCGCGGTCAGCCCCAGCCGGGCACCGAAGCGCGACTGCAGAGCACGCGCGAAGAAGGGTGTCCCATAGTGATGCACCTCGTCTGCAATCAGCAGGCCCGGCATGCCGAGCGGCAGCATCTGATATTTGGCAGCGGAGTTCACAATGGCGACCACGATGGAGTGGTCTTCGAGGGTGTCCTCATGGCCGTCCCCGTGTCGACCTACAACAGTACCGTGAATGTCACGTCGCAACACGTCATACCACTGGTCGAGCAGCTCACGACCGGGCACGAGCACCAGCACCCTATGGCCGGCATCCACTGCGGCCGCGGCTGCCAACACGCCTACAGTTGTCTTGCCTGTCCCGGTTACCGCCTCTACCACGCCTTGCCGGTTGTGAGCTCGCCATGCGGCGAACGCCTCAATCTGCCAGGCCCTCGGCTCCTTGCCGACATAACACCGCGGCAGCGCTGGCGGCACTGCGGCAGGAACTGCTCCGCCATTCCATGATGCGGCTGCAGTGAGTCGCCAACGGGGCGGTGTGGCGCCGTCACGAGCGAAAGTCGCTGTGTTGGCGTACAATGTCCGGTTAACGTCCGTCGTGGTCAGTCCGTGCAGACCCATGTGCTGCAGCCCAGCGAGCAGTTGCCGCTTGTTCTGCCCTGGCGTCGCCGCCAGCAACTGCCACAGTTCCACCCACAAGGGTCGCGGCTGCATCTACCTCTCCCCGTCTACCCCAAGCCTGTGCCGACCTCGCCGGCGATCTGCCAAGCACCTTGCGTCGCGGCTAGGCCGTCGCCAGGTTGTCTGAAGGAGCCATCTGCGCCACCTGGTAGAACCAGTGGAGATGGTCGAGCAGCGCCTCGCGAGCGTCGGCGTCCGCGAGGACATCCAGGGGGAAACCTGGACGTAGGGCGATCTTGGCGGCGGCGATATCGACGCCGGGCAGCTGGTTAAAGCGCTGCCGTAGCTCCTCCCGCAGCGTGACGTCGTCAAACGGCGGGCGCACGGTGAGGTGCTGGAACACCACCTCGAACTTGCCGCTCGGATAGATCGTCGCCGGCCAGATATTGCCCAGCTCGTGCTCCTTGCCGCGCGCCATGAGAAAGCAAGAGGTCTCCCCGCCGGTGCCGTAGAGCAGGGTGCCGCCCATCGAGATCCAGGCTTCCAGTACGACGAGCGTGGCGGTGGCGACGGCCGAACCCTGCAGAGCGGTCACCTGTTCGATGAACCGCTCGCTGTAGGTGCGGTCGTCGCCGGAGCGCGGCCCAGGCAGCCGCTCGGGTAGGTCCTCCGGCGTGAGGCCGGCGAGCTGCGCCAGCTCCTCGGTGCCGATGCGCTGCGCCTGATCGGCGCGGCCGTACTGGTCGAACTCCACGCCCTCGGCGCGCAGGATGTCCCGTGGGTCGTCCGTGCGGTTCGGGTCGAGCCAACGGAAGTTCGGCGAGACGGTGCCCTCGACCTGCAACACGCGGTGGGCGTTCGGAGCCAGGTGGGTCGCGAGGCGAGCCCCGACTGGCACCGGGTGGCTACCGATCAGCGCGGCGAGGTCGCCGTACGTGGTCCACGAGCCGGCCGGCAGCTCGGCGAGTGCCTTGGTCATGACCTCCCACAGCGCATCCGGCTGGTCGGCCGCCTGCTCCGTCGGTCCAGGCCAAATGGAGATGATGCGGTCGGCGAGAGCGTCGGCGCGGGCGTGGATCTCTGGGCGCCCCCACCGATCCTGCGTGAGGATCTTCTGGCTCAGCCTGATCCCGCTCCTTGCGAACTCGACTCGCTTCTCGGCGAAGGACTTGTTGCCCAGCTCCGAGTTGTAGCCGGTGAGGGTCAGGTTCCCCAGGGTGTGAACCAGAGCCTCGTACGCTTCGTCAAAGTTTTCGTCCGGGCCGAGGTCGGCAGCGAGCATCTGCCGCCACTCGGGGGTGAGGGTCTGCGGCAGCACGTGCTCGATGGTCGCCTTGTCCAGTGTCACGGGCTCATTGCTCTCGTACGACTCCTCCAGCCACTGGAGGATCAGCTTGCGTTGGGACGCGCGGCCGTTGAGGTAGTACGGGATCGACCGGATTGCGGCCCGCACGCTGGCGTCGTTGGAGTAGTACTTCCGCCCCGTCGACAGGTAGGTCCGCACCGCGTCATCCGCCGGCAGGTTGTTGTCCATCTCAGTGACGACGGCGAGCAGGATTCGATTGAGGTTGTTGGTGGGACGGCCAGTCAGCAGGCGTCGGACGAAAAAGCTCTCCACGTACAGCATCGCCGAGGCGACCTGCTCCGAGGTCGCCGTGCCCTGCTGCCGGCGGTCGAGCAGATGCAGCAGGAGGGGGTAAACCGTGGTCGTACCCCAGGCGCTCAGTCGCTCCAGCCGCCGCCGTACGCCCATGTCCTGCTCCTCGCCGGGGTGGAGGATGACCCGGAGCAGGGCGCCGAGTCGGCTGAACCGCTGCACCTCCGCCTCTATCTCCTCCTCGGAGCGCAGCCGGTTCAGGCGGGCCTGCTGGGCCGCGTACACGTCGGTCTGCTTGACCCGCTGGTCGCGGTGAACCAGGTCGAGCCAGAAGAGCAGTTCCAGCTGCTCCGACGTGAGACGCTTCTGAAGCGGCAGCCACAGAGCCTGATAGACGGCCTCACCGAGGGTGGGCAGACGCATGAACAGGTAGTTGCGCAGCAGGTCGGCCTGGGTGAGCCGGAGTCCGGTGTTGTTGAGCGACTCGAAGATCCGGTACACGTTGTCGCCGGGCTGGGCGGTGACCGACACCAGGGCCAAGCCCGAGATGACGGCGTTCTCAATGCGTTCGATGTCGAGCGGGTCGTCCGGGTCGTCGGCGGCGGCCAACTGCGCGACGAAGAAGCGGTACGCCGAGCCCACCGGGTCTGCGCCCCCGGCCTGGGGCGTCGAGTCCAGGCAGGCCAGGTAGGCGTCCCGGTCGGCCTGGGTAGGAACGAGCTTCAACCGCTGCGGCTCCGGCTTCCACGGGTTGACCAGGTACTGCTGGTCGAGCCGGTCCCGGTGCACCGGGCCCTCGTGCTGCGCGCGGTAGTCGCGAATGGCGCAGAGCAGGATGGTCAGGGTGGTGAGGCGCTGCTGGCCGTCCACCACCAGATACTCGGCCACACCCGTCGGCCCGTTGGTGGGGCTCGGGGCGAGCACCAGGGACCCGATGAAGTGCGTCGCGCTTCCGTCATAGGTCCGGTCGTCGGCCAGCTTCAGAATGTCGTCCCAGAGGCGCTGCAACTGCAACGTGGTCCACGAGTATGTGCGCTGGTAGAGCGGCACCTGGTACTGCTTCGCACCCTCCAGCAACTCCTGCAGCGTCGTCTCGCGTGCCGCAACCACACCCGGTCCCCCGTCTACTTTGGCGCCCTGAGCTGGCAAGACAACCAGATCAACAACGGACGGAGCAACCTACGAAAGGCCCAAAACGCCGCCAAACCGTCTGCTCGCTTGTCGGCTTCCCGACAGAGAACTATCCGCCGTCCACGAGGTGCTCGGCACTACGAGGCCAAGTCCTCCTTCCGGTCGAGGTACAGCGCCCTGATCAACCGTTGCGGCGCCACCTCGGGATGACGACGATCAAGATCCGGCACTCGCCGCCTTTCCCCTACCGGCCTTATCCGACCACGACACATCGGAGAGTGACGTCATCAGCAGAGGGACGATCGGTGACTGGTACGCCGATGCGGAGATGCGAGGGTCAGCGGACCCGGGCCGCGACTGGGAAAACGACGACATCCCAGATCGCGCCCCCGACTCCTGGCTCGATGACCTGGGCGTCTCATCACCCCCGTATTCCCCCGCTGACCGTCCTGGCGGAGCGCGGCCAGCCGGCTCGGCCGGCAAGGTGCCTCACCGTGCCGGGACGTCCTGTCAGTGCGACTCCTGCCAGACCCAACTCCGTCAGGTCACGGCAAGACCGAGGGCGGACCTTGCCACCGCAGCGCGAAAGCTCCGCAGCACGATGCCGAATGCCAAGGACAGCACGCTTGCGCGACACCTGCGCCTCTTTGGATGGCCCGATGTCACCGCGGATCAGGTCCGGCTGGCGCTACTCGGCTCAGGCGAACGGCAGCCGCAGCGGCATAGGTTTCCTGTTAAGGCAAGCCCCCCGAAGCCAGTAAAGAAGAGTCCGCGAAAGCCAACTCTCGCCGAAGCCGCCTGGGCTGCACAGGACAGGCACCCGAACCTGGGCATCCGCAAGGTGACTCAGCAACTACGACGGTCTGGCTGGCCCAACGCGACCAAGGACGAGGTTCGCGCCGCGCTCGCAGCACCCCGGCCTAAGGTCGCTCCATCGGCCCCCGCCCCGCTGCTGCGCGCCCCGAGGACTCGTCCGGACGCCTGCCCCGCCTGCGGCATGGTCGTGACGTCGCTGGGGCTGTGCCGCTGTTCCTGAATGTGTCGGACAAGCGGGCCACCATCCCGGAGATGTATCAGCGGAGCGCGGTGATCGCATTGCGGCCTCAGCACGACGACGGGGCCGCGCGCAGGAAGGCCGTCCAGGAGTCGGGGGTGAAGATGAGGACCGGGCCGCTGCGGTCCTTGCTGTCGCGTACGGCGACGACGTCAGGCAGATTGTCGGCGACCTCGACGCAGTTGCCGCCGTTGTCGCCGCTGCGGGTGCTCTTGCGCCAGCGAGCGCCGGCCAGGTCAGCCATGGTGGACCTCCTCGGAAATCTTGACAATCAACTGTCGGGACTGCCCCTCATCCAGGGCCAGCGAGTCGAGGCTCGCCCAGATCCGCTCGTAGGCTGCCAACTCCTCCTTCCGATCGAGGTACAGCGCACCGGTCAACGACTCGCTGTAGACGACCGATGGCTCGGGTTCGACGCGACTGCCGAGCGGAAAGTCGAGGATCACGAAGGATCCGGCGACCGCACCGAAGTGCAGCCCGGCGGCCAGCGGCACGACCCGGATGGAGACCTGGGGCAGCCGGCCGACCTCCGCCAGGTGCCGGAGCTGTTCCGCCATCGCCGCAGGGCCGCCGACGACGCGTAGCAGCACCGCCTCGGAGAGCATGACGTCGAGCCGGGGCGGCGGAGGCAGCCGTCGCCGCAGGAGCGCCTGCCGCCGCAGCCGTACCTCGACCAGGCGCTCCCACTCGTCGCAGGTCATGCCGGACCGGTGCTGGTAGACGCCAGCCGCGTAGCCAGGGGTTTGCAGGAGTCCGGGAATCAGGGCGTCGTCGTGCTCCCGTAGCCGGCCGGCGGCGGCCTCCAGGCCGACGTACAGCTCGAACCAGTCGGGGATGGTGTCGCCGTACGTGTGCCACCAGCCCTTCGCCTTCGTCTCGCGGGCCAGGCCGGTCAGCGCGGCGGTCAGCTCGGGCGTTGCGCCGTACAGCTCGCACATGGCCCGCACGTCGAGGCCGCGCACCGCGCAAAGGCCCGTCTCGATCCGCCACGTCTTCTGGCGGCTGCACTGCAACGCCTCCGCCGCGCCGTCCAGCGTCATGCGCGCCTGGGTCCGCAACTCCCGCAGCGCCCGCCCGAGCTGCCGGCGAGGCACCGTCGACCCCATGTCCTCAGCCATCCGCTCCCCGACTCTCGACCGGGCCGCTCCCCCGACGCTGCCCGGCGGTCCGCTCGCCGGACGACCGCGGGTCGTTGCGGTCCGCGCGCCGGTTCCGCGCCGGAACCGGCCGCCACCGCTCGGGCCGCTCGTAGACGACCGCGCCGTCGCACCGCGAGGTCACCCGCCCATCGGGTACGACGTCAGGTGCGCCCTGCAGGCAGTCGCGCCCCCGCACGTTGCCGTCCGGCACGACCTGCCCGATCAAGTCAACTGCGACGCGACCCGGCCGCAAGAACCACTTCCACCGCCGACCCATGCGCCTCCCCTCCCGTGGTGGCTTCGCCCTCTGGGTGAACAGATGCGCAGCCTACACGCTTCTGCACGGATGCAAAGTGCGGTCGAGCAGAGAGCAACCGTTCAGTTCGCATGCTCCTAGGGTCGACGCATGGGGAAGGTCCGGCTGGTGGCGAGCCAGGAGGTACAGGAGATGCTCGGCGTCTCCCGTACGCGCGCCTATCAGATCACCAACTCAAAGTCCTTCCCTGACCCGGTGGCCATCCTGTCGGTCGGGCGAATCTGGCAAGCCGAGGACGTGGAGCGGTGGATCAGAGACCACCGACCGAGTCTCCAGGACACAGAAGAGTAGGCACATAAGCGCAAGATCGACCGCTGGCCCTGATGGACTCCCGTATGGCCCGCTACGAGCCGCTGTAGCGGAGGATCCGACGAGAGGTCCAGGCCAAGATCGCTTTCGGGGTCTTGAAGCCTGGCGACAAGCCACCGATGACACCGAACTTGCCGAGCGCGGAACCTCGGGCGTGATCGCCAGGAAAGCGATGACCTACTGATTGAGGCGGGCGCCCTGGAGGGTCGACAAAGTGTCAGCGTCCACGTCGCCGACACTTCGAAGCATGATTCGTAGCTGTCGATACAACAGCAATTGGTAAACTCGAGCACCACGAAGCATCTACGGGCACAGCATGAGCGGCGGATAGCCCTACCCGGCTACCTCAGACACCGAGGTCGCCGCACTCGCCGCCGGAGACCGCCCGTTCCCGTGTGCCGCCTTCGCGGCTGGGGCAACCCGATACACCCGATACCCGGGCAGAAAAATACTAGAGCCGGGAAGAGCCCGCAGAGTGGGGGCGCCCAGGAGCTGTCATCCCAGGCGCCCCACCCACAGTGTAGTCCAACTCGAACCTGGCTTGATCCTCGGTGGGCTGGGCTCCCAGCCGCTACCGCGGGGCGGCAGGTGCCGCCGGGTGACGGGGACCATGCCCAGGCGGCGGGCTCAGGGTCGAGCGGTAGCTGTCTCCATCAACCAGGGGGGTGGTCGGGCTGACGCCAGCCGCTGCCATCCTGTCGTACTCGGCGAGGATCAGCCCCTTGGTCCGGTACGTGCCGTACTTCCCCTCGTCCCTACGCTTAACGATGGGGAACGTCTCCATTATGTAATCCACGTCATCCCGAGAAATTCCATAAAGGTGAAAGAGAAGGGCATCCAATTCAGCCCGGATCACCGCTCGCCTCTCGGGGATCCAGCGGAAGGGAGGGGCCGTGTCGCCCAGGTTGCGCCCGAAAGACATCATGTCATATGCCGTATATGTCAGTTCGAGCACGCGCGGGATAATGAACGGGGACCAGTCAATTAGCTGCGAGGGTGAGATCACGGGAAATTGCTTGAGGTAGAAGTAATTGAGAGTTGTCCCACCAATCTTTGTGCGCGCCACCCAATCCAGCATGAAGCTCGAGATGACGGCAAGAAGTAGTGCCTTCTCCTTCTCCCCTCTGGCCGTTTGAATGATCGGGGCCTTGTTCCCTACTGCCACAGGCGGTAGCGGGTAGGCGACGACAGTTCGCTCATTGGTGGGACTCGTAATGTCCGAGAAAGCAAGGATCCAGCCTTCTCCGGCGCCAGGCACCTTTTGCTCGGCCACCCAATACCGGGGCAGGGCAAGGCGATCGGCGGAGGCGTGAGACGCCTCGTCGAGATAGGCGGGCTGATTCTGCCGCTTTCCAGCACTTGCACTGCTGACTACGTCAGCGGCCCGATGGTCGTAAAAGTTTGCCATCATACCCTGGTAAAGCGGCAACATCCTGGCGGCGTCCTTCTTGAAAGTATTGCCAGAAAGGCCCCATCCGTCGGATTCAAGTTCCTCGCGGGTATGAAAGAGGTGCGAGTCGTTGGACATGTGGAACATCGTCATGAACGACACACCCCACGGGTTACCCTTTGGGTCGCCCTCTTTGACGAGGACTGGCATGCGGCGATAGACGCCAAGGGTGATCTCGGCATCTCGACGGGAGCGGAAGACGGGGCAGGTGCCGGTGTTGGGGTTGAGGAGGTTAATCTCGTCGGAGGTGAGGGTGAACGACTTCCCGGCATTGCCTAGTTCGGCCGGATCGTGGAGGAAGAAGGCGAACTTGGCAGCCGGTTCGCGTAGTGCGCGCCCGGCGAGGGAGAGGATGCTGAGCTTGAATGAGCGATGCACGCCGGGGAATAGCGGTGCTGCGTTCTCGAAGTCGTAGAGCGCTGCGATCGAGCCGTTGGCCGCGAGGTCCTTGAAGAAGAATTGCGTGGTGGCGTCCGTCGCGATGCCAGTCGGTACGATCACGCCCATTCGACCCCGCAGCCCGGTCAGCATCCGGCCGGTTTCCGAGAAGACCGCGTAGGTGTTGATGTCTCCGCGGCCGGTGAGCGGGTAGCGGCCACCGATGCGCAGGAAGTGGCTCTCGCCTTCCGCCTTCCGCTTGGCCGCCTCAAACTCCTCGTACAGCGAGCGGCGGTCCTCGTCGTCTTTGAGCGCGGCAATCAGCCTCTTCCGGGCGGCGGCGTTCGCCGCCGTCGCGATCGCCTCGTCTCGCTGGGCGAAGAACTCCTGCTCCTGAAGCTTGATGCGTTCCCAGGGAGGGTTGCCCAGGAGGCAATCGAATCCGCCGGCCCAGCCCGTTGCCGTGTCGATGCCCGCGTCGTGCTCTGGCACCTCGAAGGCCTCGGGAAACTCCAGGTGCCAGTGGAAGAACCCGTACTGCTCGCGTAGCCGCACGATCTCGTCGTGGGTGGCCTGCGGCGCGGCTGAGGCATCGGGGTCTTCCAGCGCGCGGAAGACCCCGTGCGTCACGGCGGGCGGGGCGTCCGGCGTCTTCTTCCACATGAACCCGGCACACCAGGCGTCGGCGACGTGTAGGGCACGGGCGTAATCGGCGGAGGTCTTCCAGGTCCGATAGGCGGACGCCTGCCTGCGAACGTCGCCAAGGTTGTTGGCGGGGGCCGCCGCGATCCGGCGCAGGTCCTGGGCGAAGACGGTGTTGGCGACCTTCGCCCCTTCGTCCAAGTCGAAGAGGCTGCCCTGCCCCTCCCGCTGCTTGGCGTTCTGCTTCTCCAGGGCCTTGGCGTACTTCTTGTCGTCACCCTCGATGGGCTTGAATGCCTCGTCGGGGATGCCGCGCTTAAGCAGCGCGGGCGTAGCGCCGATCAGTGCGTTGCCGCACTTGACGTGCGCGTCGAGGAAGCTCAGCGGCTTGCCCGGCTCCAGGGCCTCCATCCACAGCGACACCTTGGCCAGCTCGACGGCCATCGGGTTGAGGTCCACGCCGTAGATGCAGCGCGCGACGACCTCGTGCAGGGCGTGGCGGACGGCGTCAACGGTCGGCTCGGGGTTGCGTTCGCGGACTGCGGCGACCCGCTTGGCGATCCGGCGGGCCGCGGCGACGAGGAAGTGGCCGGAGCCGCAGGCCGGGTCGCAGACGGTGAGCGACAGCAGTTCGGAGACGATTGCATCGCTCGGTTCGGGCTGTCCGGCTGCGGTGGCGGCCTGCTCGCCGCGCTTGACCGCGTCCTCGATCACTGGGTCGAGCGCTGAGTCGAGCAGGCAGTCGATCAGCGAGGACGGGGTGTAGTAGGAGCCGGTGGTCTTGCGAGTATTGCCGGCGAGTTCGACCAGCTCGAACGTGCGGTCCACTGCGCTGTGCTTCGGTACCAGCTCCAGCAGGGACTCGTAGATCGAGCCCAGCTCCTCCGCGTCCAGATTGCGGTAGTCGACCGACCGCCACCGGCGCGAGCCGGCGTCCCGGACCAGCGACAGGTGCCGCACGGCCGTGAGCAGATGGTCGTTGGACAGCGACAGTTCCTTCAGCGGCTTGTCCGCAATCTCGTCGTCGTCGAAGAGGCCGCCGAGGCCGGGCAGGCCAAGCTCTGGGCGGCCGTTCTCGTTGCCGAGCGCGTCGAGGACGATCCGCAGCGCCTGGTAGAGGTCGCTGTGCGTAGTGCCTCGGCGGCGGCGCGCCTGCGCCCGTAGCCGGGCGGACGAGAAGTACGCGGCGTACCGTTCGCGGGCCTGCTCGTCGGCGTCGGGGTGGTGCAGCGCGTCGCGGTCCTCGGCGACGAAGAGGAAGAGCAGCCGGTAGACCAGGCGCAGCAGGGCGTTGTGCAGGGCCTGCGGGTCGACGTTCTCCCGCAGCGCGGCATTGTCGGGATGGCGCAGGAAGCCGGTGCCGAGGGCGGTGATCGCGTCCTGCACACCCTTGCGGAGCTGATCAAGGGCGCGGGTGCCGGCGGTGATCGCCTCGGTACGCCACTTCTCCAGCCAGCACATCGACGGCGCCGCGCCCTCGGCGACCTCAAAGCGGGAGACGTGCAGCAACCGATACAGCAGCACGAACTCGCTGAACAGCTCGCCGTCGAAGATCGCCTCCAGGTCGAACTCGACGTACGCGGCGGTGGCGAGCGCGCTGGAGTCACGCAGCAGCCGCAGCTGCCGGCCGTTGGTGAGAACGCCCCAGAGGTGTGCCTCGGACCGGTTCAGCAGCTCCTGCACCAGCGACTGCGGCGGGACGCTTCCCCCGCCAACCGGCCGCTTGTCGAGTGCGGCGTTCCACGGGGCCAGGTGAATCGGCACGTGATTCCAGCGGTGGCTGATGGCGAACGTTTTGGCACCGTCGTCGGAGGTGATGCCGCTGGCCCCGAGTGCGGTCAGCCGGCCGAAACCCAGCTCCGTGAAGAGCGGCTCCAGCCACTGGGTGACCGCCTGGCCGGTCGGGTCGGCGGGGGTATCGGCCTCCGGGGCGACGGGGAGCCGGTCGCGCAGTTCCTTCCAGACCGACTTGAGGTAGTCCCAGTGCCGCTCGGCGTCGTCACGGACCGACCGGGAGCCGATCACCCGGTAGTCGGCGGGCTTGGCGCCGCTGACGTCCTTGCCCTCCGAAATCCGGACCAGCATATCGGCGGGGATCAGCCCGCCGATCGTGTGGACGGCGGAGAAGACCTGGTTGCGGGCGGTGGCGGACATCAGGCGTTGCCTCCGGCGGCGGTGGTGGAAGCGGGCAGGTAGACGTAGGCGCCGAGGACGTCGGCGGGCTTCTGCACGGTGACGGTGAGGCCGCGGACGATCTCACCGGCGGCGCTGCGCACCCGGCGGTGTGAGGCGAGCAGGTCGGAGGCCAGTTCCTCGCCGTACGCCTCGAGGTGGTCGGTCACCTCGGGCAACCCGTCGAGGATCCGGCTCATCGTGCGCTCGCCGAAGTCCGGGTCGGTGTTCTCGTCGGCGGTGGCATCGAGCAGCTTCAGCGCGTCCTGAGTGGGCAGCCAGGTGGCGTTGGTGGGTGCGCCAGCGAAGGCGAGCAGCCGGGCGTCCTCTGCGACGAGCTGCCGGGTTCCGGTCCGGGACGGCAGGGTGAGGTGGAAGCGGTAGCGGACCAGCAGCAGCGTGGTGCGGCCGGCGACGGCCCCGGTTCGGATGACGCCGCAGCGGCGGGCCGGGCGCGGGCCGCTGACCTGGTTGTCCAGGGCAGCGTTGAGGACGTACCCGGCGAGCGCCACCACGGCCGGGTCGGTGCGGACCAGGGCCGCCTCGCCGCGCGCGACGGCCGCGGTGGCCCGGAACGGGACCGGGCGGCCCGCCTCGACGGCGTCGCCGCCGAGCACGGGAGCGAGCGCGTCACGGAGCCCGGCCGGCGTGCCGCTCACGTCTGCGGTGAAGTCCCCGGACCGACCCGGCTCGTTGCGCAGCACACCGTCGAGCGCGCGGAGCGCCTGGCGTACGAAATCGCGGATCTCGGCGGCGCGGCCGAGGGTGTCGCGGATCGCGGCGACCTCCTTGGCCACCTCGTCCGGTCGGATGGTCTGCTGGGCGAACCGGGACCGGGACGTCTTCTCCTTTTCGGCGGCGGACTGCCACTCGGTGGCCAGGGCGGCGGCCTTCTTGTCGATCGCCCGGTACTCCTCGACGTCGAAGAGGCTGCCCTGCTCCTGCTCCTGGCCGCGCAGTAGCAGCCACTCGACGATCGCGTCGGTCACGCCCTGGGAGGCGGCGTCGGGGACGGAGACGGAGATGCCAAGGTCCTTGCGGATCTGCCGGTGCTTCTTGATGAGGACGTCGAGGACCTTGCCGTCGATGCCGTTGTCGCTGCCCCAGAGGGTGATGACCCGGACGACGTCGCGCTTCTGGCCGTACCGGTCGACCCGGCCCTCCCGCTGGTCGTGGCGGGTGGGATTCCAGGCGAGGTCGTAGTGGACGACGGCGTCGAAGTGGTGCTGGAGGTTGACGCCTTCGGAAAGGCAGTCGGTGGCGATCAGGACGCGGCGGGCGGCGGGGTCGTCGCCGGCCGCCTCGGCGAGCTCCTCGATGCGCTGCAGGCGCTGCTGCGGGGAGAGGGTGCCGGTGACGGCACGCACCACGGTCTTCTTGCCGAGCGCGCCCTCCAGGTGCTCCGCGACGTACTCGGCGGTGGGGATGTAGCGGCAGAAGACGATCGGGTGGTAGCCCTCCTTGAGCAGGTCCCTGAGGTGCTTGACCAACGCGGCCAGCTTCTTGTCCTCGGCCGGACCTTCCAGCTCGGCCGCCCGGTCGGCGAGTTCGGCGAGCCGCCGGCCCGCGTCGACCTCCACGCCGCCGGCCTCCGCGCCGGGGGCGACATCCAGCCCTTCCAGGGCGTCGGTGTCGGAGAAGTCGCTTGTCAGCGGGGCGCCGAGCCGGTCGGCCTCCTCGGCGGTGACTGCGGTCGCGGTCGCCGAGCGGGTGCGCAGGGTCTGCGCGGCGGCCCGTGGCGAGGACACCAGGGAGCGCAGCAGCGCGATGGCGGACCACCAGGCGATCCGGGCCTCCCGCCGGCCCCGGCTGTCCGCAGCGGTCACCCGCTCGCTGGCGTACCCGATGGCATCATCGAGCAGGGCCCGATAAGCCGGGGAGAGCTTGTAGGTCTCGTCCTTGAAATGCCGGTCGGAGGGGAAGGCCGTCTCCTCGGCGAGGCTGTCGTCGGCCAGGCCGTCTTCCTTGGTGAGGTACTGCCGCACGTCGGCGCGCTTGCGGTGCACGAAGTGCTGGGCGAGCATCCGCCGGCCGGTCTCCGAGCCGAGGTCGACGGCGGCGAGTTCCGGCCGGACCAGGCCGAGCAGGTTGCGGAAGGCGCTCTCCTTGCCGCTGTGCGGGGTGGCCGTCACCAGCAGCAGGTGCCGCTCGGTGTCGGCGGCGACGCGCTGCAGCAGCTCGAACCGGAGCTGGTTCTGGGCCGAGGTGTTGTCGTCGGCGGCGACGCAGGTGTGAGCCTCGTCGACGATGACCAGGTCCGGGCAGTGGCGGACGAAATCGTCGCGGTGGCGGGTGGACTTGATGAAGTCCGTGGAGACGATCACGTGGGGGTGCCGGTCGAACAGCGACTGGCCCAGGTCCAGCCCGCGCTCCAGCCTGGACACCGTGGAGGCCAGCACCAGCTCAGCGTCGATGCCGAACTTGGTGCGCAGCTCCGCCTGCCACTGCTCTGCCAGGGCCGGCGAGCAGAGCACAGCCAGCTTGGTGGCGCTCCCCTGGGCCAGCAGCTCGCTGGCGATCAGGCCCGCCTCCACAGTCTTGCCGATACCGACGTCGTCGGAGATCAGCATGCGAACGGTCTTCTGCCGCAGTGCCATCAGCAGCGGCACGAGCTGGTAGGCGCGCGGCTCGACGGCGATCCCGGCGAGCGAGCGGAAGGGGCCGGCGCCGGAGCGGAACCCGATGCGCAGCGCGGAGCGGAGCAGGCTCGCCGCGTACGCGTCACCGAGGTCGGAGGGCGTGGGCGGGGCGAACTCCGCGCTGTTGACCTGCTCGAAGGCGGGGAAGACGGCGGCGATGTCGTCGTCGGCGCCGCCCAACGGTCGCAGGACCAGCATGTCCGGGGCGCTCTCGGGCAGCACGACCCAGTCGCGGCCCCGGGCGGAGACCAACGTTCCGGCGCTGAAGGTGGTCATGAAGAGATTCCTCGCGTCGTCTTAGTGAGTGGCGGTCGGACGGTCAGGCGCTGGAGAGGGTGCCGAAGTAGCGCTTGTTCTTGGTGACGATTGCGGACCAGTCGGCGTTGTGCGGGAACCGCACGACGTCCCAGCCCATGTCGAACAGGCGCTCCTCCGCCTCGCGGTCCCGTTCGGCGACCGAATCGTGCTCGTGGACCGGTCCGTCGACGAACACGGCGACGTTCGCCCCGGGCAGGCGGTAGACGTAGTCGGGACGGGCCAGCGCCTCGGTGACGAAGACCTGCGCGTCGTCCGGAAGCCGCAGACCATGCTCCTTCAACCAGGCGACCAGCTTCCCCTCCAGCTTGGTGTCCGACTGCGCGGTGAGCCGGGCCAGCTGTTCCGTCCGGGACTCGCCCTCTCCGGTGGTTCGTGCCGCCCCATGGGCGAACCGCAGCAGCAGGTCGCGGACCAGGTGCCGGTTGATCGACTGGTGGTTGAGCTGGTTGCCGTAGGTCAGCAGGCACTCGTAGCAGCCCCAGGCGCACGGGCGGTCCTTGTGCGGTCCGCCCCGGTCGCTGCCATCTGAATCGAAGTGGCAGATGTCCAACGCCGTTGCGGCGGCGCGGGCCAGCGCCGCTGGGTCCGATTGCATGAGCCGGAGCACACCGGCACCGCCCTCCGCCGCCTCGGTGAACAGCATCCGGTCCCGGGGACCGTCGTCCGGCGGGAGCAGCTCGGTGGTGAGCTCCGAGTCCTCCAGTTCGAAGGCCGCCTCGATGCCGCGTTCGAGCGCGTACATCAGGGTGAGCGCGACGTCGTGCTCCAGCGGCTCGTCGAGCTTGAGGACGAGGATGTTCCGGCGGTCCTCGACGTACGGGATGACCCGCTTCTTGCGTCGCTTCTCGTTGCCATCGGCGTCGACCACCGGCATCTCGCTGGAGTCGCCGGACGCCTCGCCAGCGTCGCGTTCGTTCATCCAGCGCCCGTCGGCGGGGTCAAGCCAAAAGCCGTCGGGCTCGTCCTGCTTGGCGCGGACCCGACCAGTGTTGGTGATGCGGACGGTCGCCGAGTCGCCGTAGGAGAGGGTGGCGAGCCGATCCTCTCCGTCGGAGACGATGGCGTCCTGCCGGCCTGGCCGGGCACCGTGGTCCTGGAAGCGGTACGACGTCACCAGCCGGAAGCCCGCCCGGCGGCGCTCCTCCTCGTCCGAGGAAATTCGTTCCCGGCGCTTGGTGTAGACGGTGTGCAGGTGCAGCAGGCCGTAGGTGGTGTCGCCCAGCGGTTCGTTGCACATCTCGCAGCGCACGGCACCGCCGCGGATGTCGTGGTGGTAGCCGCAGCTGGTGCACCGGCGGGCCTCGCTGGTCACGACCTCGCCGGCCGCGTCGGGTGGCAGCTGGATCCGGGTGACCTGGTAGCGGGCGCCCTCGTGGTAGATGAGCGCGCCCGGGCCGAACTCCCGGATGGCGAGGAAGCGGGGACGCTGCAGGTAGTCACCGTCACCCGACCGACGGCCGGTGGTCGGCACGTATGCGGCCAGGGGCAGGCGTGGGAAGGAGTAGCCCGGCAGGAAACCCTCGCTGGCCAGGTAACGGTACGGGTTGAAGTCCGACAGCACCGACCTGCTCTCGACCGTCTCGTTCTTGAGCAGGTTGAGCTGCGTCTCGGCTTCCTTCCGGCGGCCGACGGCGATCCGCCGGTCGCGTTCGGAGAGGGTGTGGTCGAGGACGCGGCGGTTCTGCTCTGCCTGGTCAACGAGCGCCGCGCGGAACAGGTCCCGCCAGCGGTCGAACGCGCGGTTGAACCGCTCCGGCGTGGTTCGGATCGTGTCGTCGATCCAGTTGTCGTCCCACCACGTCGACTTTTCGAAGTCAGTCAGCAGGCCGGCGAACACCGTGCGTGCCGCGGCTACCGCCCGCTCCTGCGCGTACGTGTCCTGCAGGGCCGCGGTGATGTGATCGTGCAGGGCCAACGCCGGGTTGGGGCGGCGGCTGTCCTCCAGGTAGCTGATGTCGACGGTTTCCGGAATGGCTCGGCCCAGCTTCAGGCCCGCCTCAGCCAGCCACACGGCGTGCACGTGCGAGCGCACAAGGTCCTCGTTGGCCAGGTCCAGCCGCGGCGGCGCCACCGCACCGGCGACCATCCGCTCCGAGCGTCGGAAATAGTACTGGTCGTGGCTGTTGCCAGTCGCGCAGTACGTGGTGACGAGCGCCGGCTGCCCCGACCGTCCCGCGCGGCCACTGCGCTGGGCGTAGTTCGCCGGGGTCGGCGGGACGTTGCGCATCATGACGGCGTTCAGTTCGGAGATGTCAACGCCGAGTTCCATGGTCGGCGAACAGTAGAGCAGCTTCAGCTCAGCCTTGCGGAAGGCCTCCTCCCGCCGCTCCCGCTCGACGGGGTCGACCTGCGCCGTGTGTTCCCGGGCCGTCAGGCCGGCGAGAGTGCCAGCCGCGGTCCGGTACAGCTCCCGGAAGAACGTGTTGACCCGGGGTCCGTCGCCGCTGGCGTACGTCCGCGTCAGCGGGTCGTGGCTACCGGTCTGACCCGACCCGGCCCGCCAGATGAGCGCTGCTGCAGAGACCTGGTAGCCGGTGATAGGCGTGCTGGCCGAACGCCGGAACCGGCCCGCGCGTTCCGGCGCCTGGGTGACCTCGGTGACCTGGCCGCCTCGCTTAAGCACCTCCAGCAGGTCCGCGATCACTTCCTGCGCCTCGTCCCATTTCAGCTCCGGGAAGTGGACCCTGCGCAGGTATTTACCGATCTTTCCCCGCCCCGACAGGAAGAGGTTGGACCGGTCCAGGCCCCGTCCGGAAGGCTGGGGGTAGGCGGCTCCGACCTTGGGCTTGTCGCTGGCGGAGAGCACCCAGGGGTCGATGAGCCGTTCCTCGCTGGCCCGCTGGAGCGAGTCGAAGTCGTCGCGGAAGTACTGCACGTCGATCGCCAGGCCCCGGCGCATCTCGTCCAGCAGCACCCGCATGATCTTGACCCGCTCGTCGGGCTCTGCCTCGCGAAGCTTCTCGTGCGTGCTGGACCAGCGCTCCTGCTTCTCCGCGAGCCAGGTCAGATCCTGGTAGTCGATCTTCAGGAGCCCGGTCTGCTCCAGGTTCGGCATGGTGATGCGCCAGCCGCGTTCCAGATCGAGATACAGCCGGAACGCGACGACGTCCCGGAGGGTCTTCGCCGCCAGACTGGCCAGCGCCGGTGGAAGGTCGGCTTCCCGCGCGTAGTCGCCGAGGCTCAAGCCGAGCGCGGCGGTGACCTGCGTGGCGAGATCTTCGTGGGTGATGCCCCTGTCGCCCGCTTCGACCACTGCCCGGTAGAGGGCGCCACGAAGCTGGGTGACCTGGACGAAGTCGTTGAAGTGACCGGCCTGCAGCGAGGCGTCCTGGCGGTTGTCTACGAAGGTGAGCAGCTTGCGGGCCTTCTTGCTCAGCGCTTCCGCCGGTGCCTGCATGAGCGATCGGACGATCGACGCCGACACCAGCGAGGTCGCCGAGGAGCGGCCCTCCTGGTCGAGCGTCGCGAGCTTGGCGAAGTCCTTCCCCCGGGTCTGCTCGTAGCTCACCCCGCAGTGCAGGCAGAAGAGGAACGGGGACGGGATGAACGCCGCCCTCAGGTCACCGTGGCCCTCCCAGCCCTGCGGGTTGACCGTGATCGCCTGGGGCAACCGTTGCCGATACGAGCTGCGGACCACTTCGCGCCCGCCGGCGTCCACCTCCAGCCACGATTCGGGGATCCGGCGGGCCCCGATGGCCTCCTCCTCGTGTGCCGGCCACGGGCGGTCCGAGTCGATGTAGAGGTAGCCGTCGTCGCCGCGGCCACCGGTAGCGGCGGTGTCCCGACGCGGCGCGTACACGACCTTGCCGTCCTTCTCGGACCGCCAGACCGTCAGGTACTCCTGGCCGCACTCGCGGCAGAAGGCCAGCGGCAGGAGGATCTTCCCGTCCGAGCCTGGCAGGACCAGTTGGTAATCCCGCGTGAGGTGCCGGGTGAGCTCGTCCCCGAGGGTGACGTACACGGTGTCGCCCTTGGAGAGGAACTGGTGCAGCCGGAATGCGAACAGCGGACGCTCGGTGACCGGGTCCCGAGCTTCGGACCCGGCGCTGAGCGTGTCCCGGATGGCGCGCATGCAGTCAGCGACGGTCAGGCCGCTCTGCCGAGCCAGGTCCAGCGCGGCGTCCTCGATCTTGGCGGGCTTCTGCCGGACGAGGTGGCCGGTGACCGGGTCGGTGGCGAGCCCGAAGCGGGTCTCAATCCACCGGGCCAGGGGGTCGTTCACCAGGTCGGCGTAGGCCCGGGGTGCCCCAGGGGCCTTGAGCCTCTCTACCGGCACCGTGTCGGGCGTCTCTGCCGTCGCCCGGATCAGCGTCTCCCCGATCACGTTCTGGCTGCTCACCGGGGTACCGAAGAGGGTGGTCGCCACCCGAGCCACCGCCGCCCGCTGATTGTCGAGGGTGCCCTCGGTCGACATGGTGGCGGAGGTGCCGATGCACTGCAGCTCATCGGCCTGGCAGGCTTCGCGCACCCGACGGATCAGCAGGGCCACGTCGGCACCTTGGCGGCCACGGTAGGTGTGCAGTTCGTCGAAGACGAGGAACTCCAGCCCCCGGGCCATCTTGATCAGCGAACGGCGGTCGTCGGGCCGGGTGAGCATCAGCTCGAGCATCACGTAGTTGGTGAGCAGGATGTCCGGCGGGTTGTCGCGGATCTCCTTGCGCCGCTCGTCGCTCTCCTGCCCGGTGTACCGGGCGTACGTCACCGGCTCGCGGCCCGTCCCGTACCCGTCGCAGAGGTACTTGTCGAGTTCCTTGAGCTGGCTGTTGGCCAGCGCGTTCATCGGGTAGACGATGATCGCGCGAACGCGCTTCGACGCCTTTGCGCCCTCCTGCGCTCGGGTCTTGAGCACCTTGTCGACGATGGGAACGATGTAGGACAGCGACTTGCCGGACCCTGTGCCGGTGGTGAGGACGTAGGACTCACCCGACTGCGCCTTCTCGATCGCCTCCCGCTGGTGCCGGTGCAGCGTCAGCGGTCGCCCGTCGCAGGCCGTCCCGCCCTCCGTCTTGTTTGCCTGGAAGATGCGCGCGCACTCCGGATGCAGGACTCCCTCGTTGACGAGCTCCAGCATGCTGCCGCCGGAGGCGAAGAACGGGTTGAGCGACAGCCACGGGTCGGGCCACTGCGACTTCGCATCGAGGTCATCCTCAACGAAGTCTGCGATCCGGTCATTACGAATGGTGGTGCCGCCCTCGGTGAAGGCGCGGTAGTCGCTGATGAGCTGCTGGTGCACCTCGAAGACGTCCATGCCGGGCGTCGCGCGGGTGAGAGGGGCTGAAGGCGTCTCCGCCTGCGGGGCGGCCGGGGTGCCGATGGTGTATGCGGTCCGGAAATGGCCGACCGGGTTGAAGTCGTCCCAGCCGGGGACCTTGTCCTCTCCCTGTACCAGCGGCAACAGCGCCTCACGGACGGCCACCGCATCTTCGGGCCGCTCGGTGGGGTCCTTGGCGAGCAGCCGTTCGATGAGTCGCTCGAGGCTCCGCGGAACGTCGGAGCGCAGCACACGTACCGGCGGCGGCGGCTCCTCCAGGTGCTTCTGTCCCACCTCGTGGGCGGACCCGCTGTGGAAGGGCGGCACACCGGTCAGCAACTCGAACAGGACGCAGCCCAGGGCATACAGGTCGGCGGCCTGGGTGACCGACGATGCCCGGAATTGCTCGGGAGCCATGTAGCGGGCGGTACCCACCGTGACGCCGGTGCTGGTGAGCCTCTCCGCTTCGTCGGCGTCGATGATCCGGCCCATGCCGAAGTCCAGGACCTTGACGAGTCCACGGCGCAACAGCATCACGTTGGACGGCTTGAGGTCGCGGTGAATGACGCCGGCGGTGTGCGCCGCGGTGAGGGCATCGGCGATCTGAGCGCCGATCGCGGCGACCCACGAGATCGGCAGCTGCGGCTGCTCGGAGATCAGGTCGCGCAGCGTCTCGCCGTCGAGGAACTCCATGGCGATGTACGGAAGGCCGGAGGAATCGACGCCGCCCGCGATCGATCGGGGCAGGTTCGGGTGGGTGAGACGGCGCATGATGCGTGCCTCGCGCTCGAATCTCTGGACGGCCTTGCTGTCGGCGGTCGAGTCGATGACCGCGCCCGACCGGCTCCGGAGGATCAGCTTGACCGCGGCGAGCCGGTCCGGCGAGCCTTCCTTTGCCTGCAGGTCCTCCGCGCGGTGGACCTCTCCCATATTTCCCCTGCCGAGCGCGTTCAGCAGGCGGAACCTGTTCGCCACCAGTTCCATATCCACGGCCACTCCTACATCCCCCACTAGCCGCCGCAATGCGTACGTCAGCGTCCCTGCGACACGGTCGATGTCAGCGCCCGCCCGCGCCATCCGAGCCTTCTCACCGGGTTCCTTTGGTTTTCCTTAAGGCAGGCAGTATGCCTGCTGGTCTGCATCGTTGTAGCCCCCACCCGGCCGAGGCGATTAACCGAGCGCCTGCGGGGGCGCCCGCCAGGTTTCCGCGTACGTCACCGAGGCGCTGCGCCGGCGTCGGATATCCGACGACATGCGTGCCGTGTTGCAGGCTGCGGGCCACGCGAGTTACTCCTCGTCGGGTCGGATCGCGCCCCGGGCCAGCCCATCGGCGGTGAGTTGCACCAGCTCCGCGCCGAGCGATGCCGCCAGTCGGATTGCCGACTCGAAGGTGTCGAGCCGCTGAAATGCCTGCCCGTGCACTCGCTGCTCAGCGGGCGGCAGCCGCCGCACTTGCGCGCGCCGGATGTCGATGCGCAGCGTCCCTGACAGGCTCGACGCCTGCCTCTCGTTTGCCGACGTCCGAAGCTGCCCGGCAAGGAACCACGAGTCGAGTGCCGCCGGGTTGGGCCGCAGCAGGTAGAGGTTCCGCCCCAGCAGCGCGCCCTCGGTCGTCACCACCCGGGCGGTGAGCTGCCGGGCGATTGTCGGCACCACCACGTCGCCGGGAGCGAGCCGGATCTCCTGCCCGAGCTGGCCGTCGTCCCGACCGGACGGGCCTTCGCCGTTCAGCACGTCCTGCACGGTCAGTACCGGCGGCCCGCCCCTTGACGGCGCGCCGCCCTCGGATGACGCCGCTCGGATGGGGCCGATCAGTTGCAGTGCCCCAGCCCGGGCCAGCTCCCCCACCGACAGGAAGTCCCCGTCCGGCCCTTCGGGCGTGGGCGTGACCTGCGGCATCAGCGCCGGAAGGTCGCCAACAATGGCAGCGAGGCGCTCTCTGGTGCGTACCAGATGCTCTCCGGTGGCCTCGCCCCCGACGGCGGGTTGCCGACGCGCGGGGGTGAGGTCGACCTCCTCGTCGAGCAGCTCGATTACCGGGACCGCCCGGGCCAAGCCGGCCTCCTCGACCTCTGCGTCCGGCGCAGCAGCGAAGGACCGCCAGACGGCGAGGATCCGCGGATAGGTCACGGCAGCGTCGCCGACAGCGGCGTCCACCAGCAGCGTCCGAGCGGGCGGCGGCGCGTCGGGCGCGGGCCGCCGCAGCACCCACAGGTGCAGGGGTACGCCGTGCGGCGCGGCCACTCCGGGCGGCAGCGCGATGACGGCCCGCAGCGCGCCGCGGCGCAGCAGCTCGGCGCGGATGCGCCGGCCGGCGCGTCGGCTGGCGACGGTAGGCGGCATCAGCAAGACGGCGTGGCCGCCGGCGCGCAGGTGGGCGAGGGCGTGCTGGGCCCAGGCCAGCTCCGGTTCGGTACGTGGGGTAGTGCCGACGATCCAGCGGGGGTCGTGGCCGAGTTCCTCGTCGCCCCAGTTGCTGGTCCCGAACGGTGGATGGCAGACGACCGCGTCGAAGGTGCGACCGGCGAAGGCGTCGGCGCGCAGCGAGTCACCGGTGCAGACCTCCCCTGCCACGTCGCGCAGGGCCAGCCAAAGTCCGGCGAGCCGGGCGAGGTCCTCGTCGATCTCCTGCCCGTACGCCGAGGTGCAGCCGGCGCGGACGGCGGCCTTGAGCGTGGCGCCGGAGCCGGCGGCCGGGTCGAGGACGGAGCCGCCGCCGACCCCGGCGAGCCCGGCCATCAGGTCGGCCAGGTCGTCCGGGGTGGCGAACGGGCGGCCGGGTCCGGGGGCGGAGAACCGTTGCCAAAGGGCGTCGAAGGCACCCTGCGGTCCGAGTTCGCCGGCGAGCGCGTCGATATCCGGTAGTAGCGGCTTGAGCTGCGGATCCGCTGATCGGCCGGGGCGTTGACCGCGTTGCCGGGCGAGGAGCAGGGCGCCGACGGCGGCCAGGCCGGCGGCGGGTGACTGGCTGGCTGCGGCGAGGTGCCGCCACAGCCGGTCGGCGCTGGCCAGTTCGGGAAGTTTCCCCTGGGCGTGGAGCCACTGCTCGACCTGCCCCAGGTCGAACTCGGGGCTGGCCGCGGTGCCGCCTACCGGGGCGGGGAAGTCGGCGTGCCGTTTGCGCCAGTTGCTGACTGCGGCCCGACCGACACCGGCGAGCCGGGCGATCTCCGCTGCGGTGATGGTCGGTGTCTCCTGCACGTTCAGAGTGTGTCACACCTGTCAAGCATGATGCGTGTTGACAGGGTTCACAGATGATGCTCTCATTGACGCCGCCACGTTCACAGCAGGAGGAAAACGATGCGCAAGGCCACCACTCTCGCTCTGCTCGCCACCGGTCTCGTCGCCTTGGGCTGCGGCGCCGGCTCCACCGACGACGCCACCAGCAGCAAGGGCGACTCCATCAGCAGCAAGGCCGACGCCGGCGGCGCCAAGGGCGACGACAAGCCCGCCAAGGTCGCGAAGATCGGCCAGCCGGCCCGGGACGGCAAGTTCGAGTTCACGGTCAAGTCGTCCAAGTGCGGCGTCGCCAAGATCGGCACCGACATGCTCGGCGCCAAGGCGCAGGGCCAGTTCTGCCTGGTCACGGTCAACGTCAAGAACATCGGCAAGGAGTCGCAGATGTTCGACGGCAGCAGCCAGAAGGCGTACGCCGCCAACGGCACCGAGTACTCCGCCGACGGCGGGGCCGCCATCTACGCCAACAAGAACGCCGAGACGTTCCTCAACGACATCAACCCCGGCAACCAGGTCACCGGCGTGGTCGTCTTCGACATCCCGAAGAACATCAAGATCGCCAAGCTCGAGCTGCACGACTCGCCGTTCTCCGGCGGCGTGACCGTCTCCCTCACCTGATCCACCGCCAACCCGGGGCGGGCAGCCCGCCCGCCCCGGCCCAGTCCCCGTGTTCACAGAGGAGACCGTCATGACCGACCCGACCAGCTCTACGCCGCCCGACGAGTCCGCCAACGCGGCCGGGGTATCGCCGCGGCCGGACCCGCCCCTCGCCGGTGCCGCCGCGGTCCCGCCCACCGCTCGCCCTCAGGACGCCACGCTTACCGAAGCGTCCAGCCCGACCACTCCCCCCATGCGCTCCAACGCTCGCGCCTGGGCCGTCGGCGGCATCGCCCTCGTCATCGCCCTCGGCATCGGTGGTGCCGTGATCGCCACGTCTGGCGACCAGGTGAAACAGGCCGGCGCCGCGACGTCCGCGAATCCGAGCACCGCCGCACCGACCACTGCCGCACCCACCTCCGCTGCGCCCACGACGGCGGCTCCCACCAGCGCCGCTCCCTCGCCGACGAAGACCGCTGCGCCGCCGAAGCCGAAGCCGCCGTCCTACAAGACGCTGACCGCCCGGCAGTGGAAGCTCATCGCCAAGAATCCCGACGGGCACATCGGCGAGCACTACGTCGTGTACGGCCGGGTGACCCAGTTCGACGCGGCGACCGGAACCGACACGTTCCGCGCCGACGTCGCCCACCGGCGGATGTCCGACGAGTTCGACTACGAGACCAACACCATGCTCTCCGGCACCGGCTCGGACCTGGAGAACCTCGTCGAGGACGACATCTTCCGCGCCAACGTCCTGGTCTTCGGCTCCTACAGCTACGACACCCAGATCGGCGGCTCGACGACCGTGCCGCTGCTCCAGATCGACTCGATCAAGGTGCTCTGACCCCCAACGACACGACAGGAGGCGTCGTGCGCCCCGATGAGTTCCTCCGCGCCCTGCACCTGCTCCCCGCCGCGCTGCACGCCCGCGCCCTTCCGCTCCGGAGCTACGTCCGCCCCACCGACTGCGAGGACTGCCTGCGGATCGGCGACGCGGTGACGCTCGCGCTCACCGCCGTCCACTACGACGAGATCGGCTCGGCCGAGCAGCTGCTGGACACCGCCGAGCGGCTCGCCGCCGTGCACGGCACGGCCTGCCGGCCGCAGCCGGACCAGGAACGCGGCCGCGGCCGGGTCGGGCGGTGGGCGGCGGCGCCCGCGCCGGTCGTCGCCGCGACCGACGCCAGCTGGAAGGGGCGCGCCGGCGGGATCGCGTACGTGGTCAGCGACGGTCACTACGGCCTGCGCGGCCGGGGTACCGGCCGGCTCGACCCGACCGGGGCCTCCCGGGTGCTGATCAACGAGCTGCGCGCGGTCGACTTCCTGCTCTCGGCCTACGAGGCGGCGCCGGCGGGGATGACGGTGCTGGTAGACAGCGTCGTCGCGCTGCGCTGGCTGCGCCGCTGGCAGGCCGGCGAGGTGACCGCGATGCCGGCCGGCTACAGCCTGCGGCCGCGCCGGTGGTCCGACCAGCCGACCCTGGTTCGGCTCGCCGAGCAGGTGAGCCGCCGGCCGGACCTGTCCTTCGGCCACGTCAAGGGGCACAGCGGGCACGCCCTCAACGAGGCCGCCGACGGCCTGTCCCACATGGCCCGGCGCCGGCTCACCGAGACCTTCGACGTGCGCCCGCGGGCGCACGCCCTGGTGGAGGCGTTCCTCAAGGACTGGCACGCCAGCCTCACCCGCTGAGCTCCCCCGCGACTTCACACCACCCAGCAGCGAATCGACGCCCTGTCGATCCGCAGATCGCACGCGCCTGGAGACCGTTATGACCTTCCCCCGCCCCGACTCCGACCGAACCCGCTGGGTCGGTCCCGGCCTGCTGCGGCGGCGCCCCGCCGGTCTGCTGCTCGCCGCCACGCTCGCGACCGCCGGTCTCAGCGCGTGCGGCGACGACGGCACGACGCCCGCCGCCCGGTCGACGCCGTCGGCCACCCCGTCGACCTCGGCGGCCTCCCCGACTCCGAGCCCGACGCCACCGGCCGACCAGGACGGCGACGGCATCCCGGACAGCAGCGACACCTACCCGACTGATCCGAAGAACATCCCTCAGCAGGAACCCTTCGTCCTCACCTGCTACCTCACCGACGGCTTCGACCAGAGCCGGCCGTTCACCATCCTCACCGGCAAGGACGGCCGTCCCGACTTCAGCGAAGCCTGGGCCGCGAAGCCCGTGTCCTGCGACGCCGGCCAGGAGATTCGTCCGGTCAGCCCGGTCGAGGAGGCGGCGTACAAGACGTCCGGCTACGACGACAGCAATATCGCGGTGCTCTACGAGATGTGCGCCGAGGTGGACGCCGACGACGCGTACGCCGAGGCGGGCTTCGCCGCGAGCAGCGAGCAGATCCCGGAAATCAACGCGGCCCTGACGCTGTGCCCCGGCCACCCTTACGCGAAGAAGTGGCGGGCCGCGGTACGGCAGGGCAAGGCGGACGCGGAGCTGGCGGCGCAGGGGCGGCTGTTCGAGGACGGCACCTACCGCGTCGGCAAGGAGATCAAACCGGGCACGTACGTCACCACGGACGTCGACGGCTGCTACTGGGAGCGGCAGGACCGCTCGGGCAACACGATCGACAACTACTTCACCAACAGCGCCCGCCGCGTGCAGGTCACCATCCGCTCCTCCGACTACGCCTTCCACTCGGAGAACTGCGGCGAGTGGCGCCCGGCCCGCTGACACCACCCGCGCAAGGTGCACGTTGCACTGCCGGCCTGACCACCGATGCACATAACAAGAGCAACTACACAACGTCCCCGCGCCATCACCGCCGGCCGACCGGCCCGAGCCGACACCGCCCGGCACCACATGCCTTCCCACGCCCGCATCGGCACTCGCCGGAGGTCGCCTGATGAACCACACCGAACCCCTGGTCGAGCTGATCTTCGACCGGCTCGCCGCCGACCGCGTACCCGATGACACCGCCGAGGTGGTCCTCGCCGCGCTGAGCGGCGAGGCCGACCTGGCCGCGGCGCTCGCCGGCACGCCGACCGCACTGGAGCCGCAGCGCACCGGCGCGGACGAGCCGCGGGAGCGGATCTGGCTCTCGTCGGTCACCGTCGCCGGGTTCCGCGGCGTCGGCCCGGAGCGCACCCTCGCCATCGAGCCCGGCCCCGGGCTGACCGTCGTGGTGGGTCGCAACGGCTCCGGCAAGTCCAGCTTCGCCGAGGCGGTGGAACTTGCCCTGACCGGGGACAGCGCGCGCTGGGCGGACCGCAACAGCGTGTGGCGCACCGGGTGGCGCAACCTGCACGCCGGCGACCCGTGCCGGATCGCCGTCGAGCTGCGGGTCGACGGGGTGGCCACGCCCACCCGGGTGATCCGTTCCTGGCCGTCGGAGGCGGAGCTGGGCGACGCCGAGGTGGCGGTCACCAGCGCACGCGGCAGCCACCAGGACCTGGCCGAGCTGGAGTTGTCCCGGCCGCTGGAGCTGTACCGGCCGTTCCTCACCGCCGCCGAGCTGGGCCGGCTCACCGCCGGCACGCAGAGCCAGCTCTTCGACGCCATCTCCGCGATCCTCGGCCTGGAGGCGATCACCGACGCCGACCGCCGCCTGATGGTCGCCGCGCGCCCCGTCGACACCGCCATCAGGGAGGTACGCGGACAGCGCGCCTCCCTGACCGACACTCTCGCGGGGATCGACGACGACCGGGCCCGGCGGGCCGCCGCGCTGCTGCGCGCCCGGGGCGCGGCCGACCTGGCGGCGCTGACCGCGATCCTCGACGAGCCGGACGAGCCGACCGACGACGAGGCGGTGATGCTGTGCCGGCGGCTGGTGGCGATGCAGCTGCCCGACGCCGGCGAGGTGACCCGGCTGGCCGGGCAGTTGCGGGAGGCCGCCGCGGAGGCGCGCCGGCACGACGGCGGCCGGTCGCGGGCGTCGCTGCGCAGCGCCGAGCTGCTCCGGCTGGCCGTCGAGCATCACGACGACCAGGGTGACGGGCAGTGCCCGGTCTGCGCGACGGGTCGCCTCGACGGCGACTGGCGGACCCGCGCGGCCGCCTCCTTGGCGGAGCTGCGCGACCGTACTCTCGCCGCGCAGGCCGCGGCTTCCCGGCTGACGGCGCTGCTGCAGCGAGCCCACTACCTGATCGACGACCTGGACGTGCCCACCGGCGCCGCCGACGGGGTGCCGGTCGAGGCGCTGCATGCGGCGGTGACGGCGTTGCGGCTGGCACCGGGCGGGCCGGAGGAACTGGCCGACCACCTGACCGCCCGGTACCCGGCGGTGCTCGCGGCGGCGCAGGCCGCGCAGGCGTACGCGAAGGGTCTGCTCCGCCAGCGCGACACCGGCTGGCAGGCTGCGGCCGCTGACCTGCGGGCCTGGGTCGCGTCGGCGGCGACGCTGCCGGAGCGGGAAGGCGCCCTGGCCCGGTTGAAGGCGGCGCGGGCGTGGCTGAAGGCGACCGGGGCGCAGCTGCGCAACCAGCGGGTGGCGCCGTTCGCGGAGCACTCGCAGCGGATCTGGGCGCAGCTGCGGCAGGAGAGCAACGTCGAGCTGGGCGCGATGACCCTGGCGGGCATGAACACCCGCAGGCGGGTGGTGATCCCGGTCAGCGTGGACGGCGCGGACAACGGCACCGCCCTCGGCGTGATGAGCCAGGGCGAGATGCACGCCCTCGGGCTGGCCACGTTCCTGCCGCGCGGCTGCGCCCCGGAGAGCCCGTTCCGGTTCATCGTCATCGACGACCCCGTGCAGAGCATGGACCCGGCCAAGGTCGACGGGCTGGCCCGGGTGCTCGCCGAACTGGCCGAGCAGCGGCAGGTTGTCGTCTTCACCCACGACACCCGGCTGCCCGACGCCCTCGCCCGCCTCGACCTCGGACGGTCCCGCATCGTCGAGGTGACCCGCGCGGAGCAGTCGGTGGTGATCCTGCGGCCCGGCTCCGACCCGGTGACCCGCTACCTCGACGACGCGTACGCGCTGGCCCGCACCGAGGAGATCGCGTCCGAGGTGCGCGGGCCGGTGGTGGCCGAGCTGTGCCGCTCGGCCATCGAGGCGGCCTGCCACCGGATCGTCTGGCGGCGTCGGGTGGCCCGCGGCGTGCCGCACGACGAAATCGAACGGGCCGTCGTGGCCGCGTCCCGCAGGCTCACCACCACCGTCGCGCTGGCGCTATTCGACGACGCCAACCGGGGCGGCGACGTGCTCGGGTACCTCAGCCGCCGGCACGGGTCGCGGGCGGTGGGCGCGTACAAGGCGTGCAAGGAGGGCGTGCACGGGTCGTACCTGTTCGACCTGCCCGAACTGGTCGCTGACGCTCGCCACCTCGCGGAGGCGCTGCGAGCCCACATCGCTGCCGTGTCCGCGCCTCGCAATGGCGCCGAGGTGAAGTCGTGACCGCGCCGACGCCCCGGCGCTGCCTGGCGGCGGCCGACCAGATGCTGCGCGGCGCCGGCCCGCTCGGCACGGCCGCGGTGACCGCCGGCTGGTGGCCGCGGGCGTGCGCCTGCCTGATCCGCCTCGCGCTCGAAGGCGGCATCGACGCCTACTGGCGGCGCACCCGCCCGGTGGTGGCCGCCTGCCGGCAGGGCCGGGCGAAGCAGCTGATGCTGCGCGGCCGGTTCGGGCCCGGGCCCGCCGTCGCCCAGCGGGTCGCCTTCACCTGGGCGGCCCTATCCGCCGCCGCCCACCACCACTGCTACGAGCTCGCGCCGACGGCCGCTGAGCTGCGTCGCCTGCACACCGAGGTGAGCGCCCTGCTCACCCACCTCGACGGAAGAACGGAACCGCACCGATGACCTACCCGCAGCCCGGCCTCGACCCCACCCGCCCGCAGCCGCCGCTGCCCGCCGTCCTCGGGCCCTATCCCCCGGTGTCCGCGCCCACCCGCGCCTACGCACCGGTCCCGGCCATGCCCTACCCCGGCGGCGGCTACCCGCCGGGCGGGCAGCGGCTCACCGTCCAGCCCATCCTGACCTCGGGCATGGCGACGGCGTCGCTGGTGCTCGGCATCCTCGGCGTGCTCGGCGGCTGGTGCCTGTTCGGCCTGCCCTGCGTCCTGGCCGTCATCCTCGGCCACCTGGCCCTGCGCGAGACCCGCGACGGCATGCGGTCGGGGCACAGCATGGCGGTCGCCGGCCTCGTCCTGGGCTACGTGTTCGTCGGCCCGATGATCCTCTTCACCGTCATGGTCTTCTTCGGCAGCGTCCTGAGCGCCGCCACCCCGACGCCCTGAACCGGGCGGGACAACAGGGTGTGACACGCAGCCGCCACCGCGGCCCGGACACAGGCGCCCACAAGGCCGCCGGAAAGACAGGAACGCATGTCCCGAAAGCATCCCCTCCACGCCGTGCCCGACCCGTCCCTCGGACTGTCCCGGCGGGACGACGGCTTTGTCGTCACGGCCCGCTGGCACAGCGACACCGGATCGGACGAGATCAACGGACCGGACGAGGTCGTCATCCGCATCTCCGACGAGGCAGCCCCCGAGGTACGCCGGCACGGCATCACGTCGGCGGTCCTGCACCGCACGGGCCGACAGGTCGACGACATGGTGGCGGAGTTCCACGACATGCCCAGCGTCGGCGCGTACCAGGTGATGGTGGGCCGCTACATCGAGGCCCGGCTCGCCGAGCTTGCCCAGGCCCGCGGCGCCACCGCCGACGGGTTCGAGGCCGACCTGCTCGCGGTGTACGAGGACCTGGCAGGTCGCGGGCACCGCGATCCGCTCGGCGCGCTTGCCACCGCGACCGGCCGGACCCGCACAGTCCTCAGCCACCTGCTCGACGTGGCTCGTCAGCGCAACGACCAGGAGGGACCGTCGCGTGAACGCCTCCCATAATGCCCGGTGACATCTGCCGGTCGGTTGTTGCCACGACGGCGTCGACCTCGAACTCCACCAACCACTCTTGATCAATGAAACGTGATACTTCGATGAAGGTGCACGCCGGTCGTACCTGAGAGAACCGTTCGCCATGTGCGCGCGCCGCCTCTCGCCAACGGGCGATGTCAACAAGCATGACCCTGGTCAAGCATGACCCTGGTCAAGCATGACCCTGGTTCTGATGACGTCTGCCAGCGATGCACCGGCCTCGCGTAGCGCTTGCTCAGCGATGTCCAGGCAACGCACGGCTTTCGCGTACACATCTCCCGGACCGGCTGTGGCACCGTCGTCCGCGATCGGCGCGGTGCCGGCCACGGATATGCACGGCCCTATCCGCACGGCGCGTGAGAAGCCGATCTCCGGTTCCAGCGGTGACCCTGAAGTCACCGAGTGGCGAAAAGAAGTCACGTACAAGAGCACCGCAGAGCAGCGACCGCGCCGGGCGCCCCGCCCGGGGCCTTGACCGCCCTCAGCTCCCCTGGCGCTGCCACCCCGACTGGCTCATCCGCGTAACGCACTCAACTCGGCAAAGCCGCTCGTCGTGGCTGCTGCCCCATGCACGGTGACGGATGCTTTTCCGCACCGTGCGCTCGCTCGGCGGCAGATCCGTGCAAACAGTCATAGAGATGAGATCGTCGCTGCTCCGCGCTGATCAGTAGTGCGCGAGGATCTGCGCGACCGGGTGGCCGAGAAGATCAGCCACTCGGGCGAGCTCGTTGGCCTCGAGTTCGTACTTCGCCCGAGTTGGGTTCATGGCACTGATTTCGAACCGCGCGAAGCCGATCGGTTCCTCGTAGCGCAGGCTGTCCAGTTCGATGACGGCGCCGCAGCAGGGAACCGTCACGTTCAGGTGATCAAAGCTCAAGCTGCCGTTTTGCCTGACCAGGTCGCCCAGCCAGTCCAAGGTGACCTCCCCGTCGCAGCGCGAGCAGGTGATCCGGGTGGTGTACTCGCCGGCGTCGATCAGGGTCACCCGATCGTAGAACTTGTCCTCGACCCGCTCGACAGCGTCGCCCGGAGCTGAGAACAGGCTCGCCACATAAGCCGAGGCGGATGCGGCGGCCACCGGCGCGGGCTGCCAGTCTCGGTCGGTCGGGATCAGGCGAATGTAGCCGTCGCTCACAGTTCCCAGAATGCCTGGTGCCGCGGACCCGGGGCACGGGGGGGGGGAAGCCCTCCTGCCGTGCACGCTCATCGGCACGTCCGGACGGCAACCGGGGAGGCTCGGCGTGACGTTGCGTAGTTCGCGAGTCGCGGCAAATGAGCGCAGCTGATCTTGTATCGAATGCGCTGCCCTGCCCTCCTGCCTAACCTGAGTCCGCCCGTACCCTGCTCGTGTGGTGAAGCTGATGACCTACGCCGGTCCGGCAGCGGACGACGCCTTCGGGACTCGGACGGGCGGAGTCCCGCACGTACCGCCCGGATTCGAATGGCCTCGATGCCGGGAATGCGCGGGACCTATGCAATTCCTGGCGCAGGTCAACCTGGCGGACGTCGAGCCAGGCAGCGTCGGCCTGCTCTCGGTCTTCATGTGCCAGAACGATCCCGGCTTGTGCGACGAGTGGGATCCCAGCGCCGGCGGCAATCGAGCATTCATTTTCCTAGCCGACGCCGCACATACCCGCACCCCGCCCGGGGATGGCATCACGCTGCTCGACGAAGCCTGCGCGGTCGAATTTGAGGACATCGCCGCTGAGGACTACCTCGATGCTCCCGAGCGCTGGCACCAGCGAAGCGGCCGGCCTGTGCGGGAGGTCCTGGGCCAGCTTGGTGGCCAGCCCGCCTGGCTGCAGAACGACGAGACGCCCACGTGCAGCAGCTGCGCGGAACCGATGGCTTTCGTCGTGCAGCTCGAGGAAGGCCACGATCACCGCACCTCGATCAACTTCGGCGGCGGCGGTTGCGGCTACGCCTTCTACTGCCGAGCATGCGCAACGGCTGCATTCCTGTGGCAGCGCTGAGCGGTTCACCTGATAGGCGGCGCCAAGGTTGGGCGCCGACGGCCGCGCCCGCCCCGCGGCAGATGCGGATGGCGCCGCAGGCTCATTTCGGCTCGCGTGGATTCGGAATCTCGGTGGAGCGGTCGAGCCCCGATCGGTGAGGATCGGGATGTGTCCGTTCCCGCCCGTCAGATCCGCGCCCGCTACTCGGCCGACACCATCACCGTGTACCAGGCGTATCCCCCGCAGATTGCGCTGCCGGCGGTGACAACCGGCAGCTTCGTGGCCCCCTTCAAGCGGGACCGGATGACGTGGATCAAACCGTCGTTCCTGTGGATGATGTACCGCTGCGGCTGGGCCACCAAACCAGGGCAAGAGCGCGTGCTGTCCATCGACATCACGCGGGAGGGCTTTGAGTCGGCGCTCGCGCAAGCCTGCCTTAGCCACTACGACCGAGAGCTGCACGGCGACAAGGCGACCTGGTCACGGCAGCTAAAGACCAGTCCGGTCCGAGTGCAGTGGGATCCGGAACGGTCACTGCACCTGACGGCGTTACCGTACCGGTCACTGCAGGTTGGATTGTCCCGCGAGGCTGTCGACCGGTACGTCGACGACTGGGTCGTCGCCATCACCGACATCACCCCCATGGTGCACCAGGTCAGGAACCTCCTGCGCGGCGGCGACGAACAGACGGCAGTAGCTCAACTGCCTGTCGAGTTTGTCTACCCGCTGCCGGACCAGATCGCCGCCGGTCTCAACGCCATCCCGGACATCACCACTGGCAAGGTGCCCGAGCAGCAGCACGGACAGTGACGGCCGCTCGGCGCGCCGACGCGCCCCGGTCGCGGCATAGAGCGCACATGCCGCTGTGCTCGTTCAGTCATCGTCGACCCCTGGCATCAGCGAACCGTCCAGGGCATGGGGCACCGCAAAGGGATCCGCGGGAAGGAAGCAGCCGTAGTCCTGCAGCGGCTGCGGATCATCGAGCACCACTTGTTGCAGCCAACCGGCGGCCGACAGCCCATCCGGGCGGTCGCTGACCCGCACGCCAGGCAAAGGTCCACCGATACCGACGGATTCGGTGTCCACGGCGTCGGCGGCGAGCGCTCCGTCCCGATCCAGCAGTGCACGTACCGCGTCGTAGACGTCGGCCACCGCCTCGGCTACCTCAGCGTCGGTCAGACCCGGGTTGCAGTCGCGTAGCGCCTGCCGTGCCGCGGCCAAGAACCGATCCGGGTCCACGACGACGACATCGCGTCGTGTCCGGATGCTGATCGTCATGCCCGCTTTCGGTGCCACAGGGCCCGTCATACCGGGAGGGTAGACCTGAGGCACCGCGCCGGCGGCCGAGGGCGGCATCGCCACCTTGTCGATCGCTCCGCGAAGGCGGCTTCGAACGCGCGGATCGCGGCAAATCCGGAAGCGAAGATCGCGACGACGGGATGCAGCGGTGGCCGGGCTACGGTGTTGGCTTCCGGGGTGTCGGGTTGGGCCAGCCGGAGCAGGCGTGCCCACGCTGGCTGACGACGGGTAGGAGCCGGCGGTGGAGATGGTCGAGCAGCTTCTTTCCCGGACGGATGCCGTCTATCAGCGGTGGTTGGCGTCGATTACTGATGACGTCGTCGCCGACGGGGTGGTCATGTTCTGCCTGGAATCCCTGCTGGAGCGCCACACGACCTACGGGATCGGCGATTGGCTCGCGGGCTATCTCATGATCGGCCAAGAAGGCGATCGCGGATTGTTCCTCAGGTGCGACGGTGGCGGCGGCCCGGTGTTCCGGGCCGACCTGGGTGGTCTGGGCGAAGTCGACCTCGATGTTGTTGCTCCCGTGTTCGAGGTGTGGCTGCATTCCGGCTTCGCCCTGCCACCCGACCCGGAGCCGGAGCTGCCGCAAACAGCCGACGTCTATGTAGACAACGTTCCGGTCGATGCCGTTCAGCTGCTGGTACGAGTCAGGGAGCTGCTGGGTGTGGGTTGGCGGTTCGGGGACTTTCGGGGACTGCTCGCCGCCCAACCGTTCCTGGCGGCGAGGTCAGCTCATCTGCGCGCGCTGCGTCGCGACCTGGAGCACGCTCCCGAGTTGCGGCCGTACGTGCACTACGCCAGCGACCATGGCCTGGAAGCAGTATGGTCGCCCGTCCGCCCAGGAGGCCGCTGACGTGACGGACGTCCTCGGCTCCAGATCTGCCGGAAGCGTGGCCGTGGTGGGAGCGGCAGTTCATGTCGTGAGTGCACGCACATCGGCAGAGTCGGGTGGTAGCGGCTGGGTGGGCGCGCGGTCGGCGGCAGAAGCGGATGTCGGGCAGGACCACGATCTGCTCGTGCACGTGCGGCATGATGGGCGCTCATGGGCACCATCGACCCGTACACGACTATCGCGGAACCAACCTTCGTGGCACGGTTCCTTCTCAATCCCAGCACGGACACCGAGGAGTCCGTAGCCAATGTAGATGCCTTCGTCGATCTTCCTGACGGCTCCAGTTGGGCGTTGACCATCTTCACCGTCGAGGAAGTCCGCCGCCTGCTTACGAGATGGAAGGAGACCGGTGAAGTCGCGAACGGCAGTTACTTCTGGGCCGTTGACCAGCTGATCGTGCCGGAACCGGGCGTGCCAGCCATGACCACAGCGATCCGAGAACTCGTTCGCAGCGGGGAGATCGCAAGCGTCGGCGTCCGATGCGAGGGTCTGGACTGAAGCCCCCTGGGGTATGCACTAGGGATGATGGTTCAGGATGGGTGCCCCGCACGGGTGGCAGCAGAAGAGTGCACCTGGCCGTGTTCTCGGGCCCATCGTCCGTGCCTCCGTGATCTATCGTGCCCTTCGTCGCACAAGGACCCGGAGGGTGGCCCACGATGGCTCGTACACAGCTGTACCTCATCCGCCACGGCGAACAGGATCCAGCGGCTTCGGACGGAGGCCTTTCGCAACTCGGTCGCGAGCAGGCGGACCAGCTGGGCCGGCGGCTGCGTACAGTGCCTTTCTCGGCGATCCACCACAGCCCGTTGGCCCGGGCAGCCCAGACCGCCGACATCATCGCCGGCCATCTCCCACAGGTGCCGCGACACGACTGCGACTTTGTAGCAGACCGAACCCCGGTGCCCTCCGCCGCGCAACGCGGCCGATACCCGGACCGGTGGCATGCCTGGCTCGACGGCGTACCCGACGACGAACGCGACGAAGACGCTACGGCCCTGCAAGCTGCCGTCACACACTTCGGTCTCGCCGGCGACACCGACCGGCACGAACTGCTGATCACGCACAACTTCGTCATCGGGTGGTTCGTCCGCCACATGCTGGACGCCCCGGAGTGGCGGTGGATCGGCCTCAACCAGGCCAACTGCGCGATCACCATCGTGCAGTGGGATTCCGACCGGCCACCTACCTTGGTCAGCTTCAACGACACGGGGCACCTGTAACTGTGTGGCATCCGCTCATCGGCTACTTGTTTCATTGACCTATGACCGTGGCCCGGCCAGGCTTCGGTCGAGGCGCCCGGGCTGTCGCTCTCACATCGGCTGCCCACATTGGTTGTGTGGCTCTCATTTGGCCTGCGCAGTCCCGGGCGTCGCCCGGGGCGGGGAGAGGCTCAAGAGGGGTTTGCTCGGCTCGAAGTAGCGTTGCCCTGCCGGCTCGACAACTCAGGTGGATCGAGCATCGGAGGACGCGTTGAGTGGCACGTCGGATCGTGTGGTCGTCGGTATGGACCCGCACAAGCGCTCTGCCACGATCGAGGTCATGGCCGGCGATGCGACCGTCGTCGGCGGTGGCCGGTTCGACACCGGGCGAGACGGCTACGCGGCGATGAGGAAGTACGCCAGGCAGTGGGCGAACCGGGTCTGGGCGATCGAGGGCTGCCAGGGCATCGGCCGGCATATCGCCAACCGGCTGCTGGCCGACGGCGAGCAGGTCGTCGACGTGCCACCGAAGTTGTCCGCCCGGGCGCGGGTGTTCGCTACCGGGCAGGGCCGCAAGACCGACGCCACCGACGCCCACTCCATCGCGCTTGTCGGCACCCGCATGGTCGGGCTGCGCCCGGTGGTCAACGATGAGCAGCTGGCCCTGCTGCGAATTATGGTCGACCGGCGCCGCTCGCTCGGCGAGGACCACACCCGGATGGTTTCCCAGCTGCACCAGCTGCTGTTGGAACTGATTCCCGGCGGGGCGAAGAAGAACCTGTCCGCCGCCCAGGCCAAGGCACTGCTGGCCACGGTCAGACCCCGCGACGCGGTCGGCGAGGCCCGCCGGCGGGTCGCCGCGGAGCTGATCAGCGACCTCGAACGGGTCTACCAACGCTCCAAGCAAGCCGACAAGGAACTGACCGAACTGGTCGCCTCCACCGGCACCACGCTGATGGACCTGCACGGCATCGGACCCTCCGGCGCCGCCCGGCTGCTGGTCGAGGTCGGTGACATCACCCGGTTCCCGAACCGGGCCCACTTCGCCTTCTGGAACGGCACTGCCCCCATCGACGCCTCTTCTGGCGACCAGGTGCGGCACCGGCTCTCCCGTGCCGGGAACCGGCAGATCAACCGGGTGCTGCACATCATGGCCACCGTCCAGTTGCGTAACCCCACCGAAGGCCGCGCCTACTTCGACCGGAAGAAGACCTCGGGCAAGACATCGATGGAGGCGATGCGCGCCCTGAAACGACGCCTGTCCGACATCGTCTACCGGTGCATGATCAGCGACGCGGTGGCCACGGCGGCGGGCCCGGGAGGACACCGGGGAACGGCAACTGGCTCCAGCGTGACCGACTTCCATCCCCCAGCCGGCTCTTCGGAGAAGTCACTTCCCGGACCCGCCGAGGCCCAGGATAGAGCTCTCCTCCCGGCGGTGTCTTGACACAGAGGGGAGCCAGATGCGTGCGTTCGTCGTCTGGGAAGTCGCACGCGCCAGCTCAGGGAAGGTCGGGATCTGGGTGCTCGGCCACGAAACGCTCGCCCGTTTCGTCGTCGACCAGCGAGTTGTCGACCAGCCATTCAACCACCCGCCGCTTTGCGCGCACGTCGCGGAAGGCGTGCCATGTCGGCAGCAGGTGCGGATACTCGTCGTGCAACTCGTTCTTGAACCGGCGGAAGGCCCCCTTTCCCTGGATCGCTCGCGCGAGTCTGCGGCCGGCCGCCGCGTCACTGATCCGGTCGGCGAAGTCGGCCATGTCCTGGGACCAGACGTAGGACGGCAGCGGGTCGATGCCCACCAGGTCGAGATCGTCAAGGTCGACGGGCGTGTGTCCGTCGATGCCGCCGTCCGTTGTCCAGAACACGATCTCGCCGGTCTGCGGGTTGATCAGCCATCGGTGCTCGTAGTCGGTCTGGTCCTCGAGCGCGGTGGCGATCGCCTCCAGGTCTAGCCTGCTCAGGTCAAGCGTCCGGCCACCATAGACCCGCTCTTCCGCGCCGCGACCCGCGACCAGCGGCAGATCCGTGCGCGCCGGCTGGTTAGGCGCGAACTCTCATGGCAGCTGGCCCAGGCGCTCGATTTCCAGCGGCTCAGCGTCGTTGAGGTACAAACCCTCCCCGGACTCTTCTCCGTCTTCTCCATCTGGATGCCACTCTCCGAAGACCGGAACAACGTTCAGCGCCCCGGTAGGACGGGGAAGCCAGCCCGTATCCTTCGGCGGATCGAAGTGCACGGCCCACGTGACGACGACCTCGGTAGGCGGGATCAAGACCTGGCAGAAATCACCCTCTTGCAGCTCGGTGGGCGGCGGGTCAAGCCGCCAGAGCTGGTCGAAGTCACGGTGCTCCGGGTCGCGGGCGAACGCACGCGTCCCATCCCAGCAGAACGCCGACTCGGGATCCGGCCGGCGCCATGGCCAGCGCACGTAGACATAGCACCGGTCAGCCCCCACCACCTCGGCACGATGCGGTTCGCAGGAAACCAACACATGATCGCCCGGACAGAACTCAACGGCATCCACGACGTGCGGCTCCTCAAATCCCGGTGAATCCGCGAGATCGTATCCCGCACCTGCGGCTCGCTGGGCCCGCAAGCCAGCACACTCACTCTGGCTCGTCCGGAAGCCAGTGGGCCAGCTCGGCGTGACGCTGCGTAGCCTGCGGACCGCGGCAGATCAGTACACCTGACCTTGCGAGTGGGTCGCGCCCACGCTGGTGCCGAGCGTGATCTGCTAGGGCGGAGACCATGGAGAAGCGCCGCGCGGGCCGTCGAGGATTTCGAGGGTCAACGGTGCGAAGTCATTGATGCTGTCACGCACGGTGAAGCCCGCCGCGGTCAGGATCTCGGTCATGGTCCGGAGCATGGCCTCGACAACCACTTGGTAATGGCGGAAGACGGGGGCATCGACCTCTTCCGCCATGGCTACTCGCTGGAACATTTCTTGTAGCGTGCGGTCGGTGCGCCACTCGACGCGTACCGGGGCATGGCAGTCCGCAAGTTTGTCGACCCTCACCTCCGCGCCGGACTGTCGTAGATGCGGACTCATGTCGGCGGCCACGATCGGCAGGCCGGCTGAGGCCAGCTCATCACGCACGCGTCCCGCCAGGCTCTCCCGCTGGGCCATAGCTGAGGCGGCGGCCAGTTCAACCACGGTCCGTTTATACAGTGAGCCGGCGTAGGGAGAGAGCATCCTCAGGTAGCATCCCTGCGCTGTGCGTCACGTACAGTGACGCCCGGTCTGCGGCAAATGAGGGTGGCCGAGGATGGTGACGGCGGGGTGGAAACCAGATAGGCGCAGCGCTGTCCAGTCCGGTAGCGAGTCGCGGACATCGAGACTGATCTTGCCCTGGAACGGCTTGACTGTCACGAGCCCTTTCGGCGCGGCCCTCATCAGCACCGTAGCGACATCGTTACCGCGAGCACGGCCAAATCGGTGAACATGTTTCACAGTCGCGAGACGCGGGCCGGACCGCTCGGGCAGCGTCGCCGGCGGTGGCGGTCTAGGCTGACCCGCATGCCTGCTGATCATGGCGCACGTGACCTCGGCCAGCTGATGGAGCGCGTCAATGCCGGTTATTTTGAGGAGGCCCGCGACATTGCGTGGCTAGGCTTTGTGCCTGCCGGCAAGGCGTCGAGCATCAACGCCGTCGCCGGACTCAATCCCCAGCAGATGGCGACGGAGATCGGGATCTCCGCGATGGAGCCGCCGAGCGCGATCGCCCTGGTACGGCGACGCTGCCCGGGCATCGTGATCGCGATGGCCCGCCCAGGCGAACCCGATCCGCGCCAACCCTTGCGTCCAGGCGGCGCCGTGCTGTGGCATTACGACGTTACCCGGGAGACCGCGGCCCTGCCCCCGCCCGACCCGGACGCCGCAGGGGTGGTGACGGAGCTGGCCGCGCAACGGTCCTGGGGCCCGCCTGCGGTCACCCTGCATGCGGCGGCGCGGCTGCGCGAGGTACCCGTCAAAGAATTGTTGTCTTTGCTCGTCCACCCGCCGCAGTCGCCGGTGCGCACACGGATGTCCGTGTGGGAGCGGACCGTACAGGCGTGGTGCTGCCTTGGCCTGCTGCACCGGGGTGAAACGGGGCTGCTGGCCGACATCGTCTTCGGCGTCGAGGACTGGACCACCGAGGCGGCCGTCTACGCGCTGGTGGCCTCGGCGTGGACGGACCCGTCGCAACGGGCCGGTGTCGCCGCGCTGGTGGCCGAGCGCTTCGAGAAAGCGTTTACGGCGCAACAGACCCGGCCCGTGCTCATCGCGACGTCGCTGGCGCAGCTTGTGTGCGTGACTCCGGACCTGTCCGCCGCCACGCGCGACGCGGCCCGGCGGATGCTTGCCGAAGACGTGCTGCCCTCGGCGCAACCACAGCCCAGACGGACAGTGTGGGACAAGCTGCGGGGCCGCTGACACCGGCGCCGCGTCACCGGGCGCGCCGTCCTCGACAACCAGCAGCTCGAACGCTTCACTCGACACCTCATCGCTGTGCCGCTGCAGCCGCTGGCCGTGCCCGCCGACCCGACGCATCTCTACGTCGCGCCCGGGCTCGTCGCTCTCACCGCCGGGTTGCACGGCGGCACCCACGTGTTCGTCGGCGCCCGTCAACGGGCAAGCCTGCGCGCCACTCGCGATTGGACCACCGCCTGGAGCACGTTCAACGGCTGACGGCCCGCGGACGTCGGAAAGCCGGGATACTTCAACGCCCATGATCCAGTGCGCGCTCATCGGCAGTTCCGCGCGTTCGCTGTCTGCGGCATGGCCGAGCCGCCGGCGGTAGAGCCGTCACACCTCGTAGCGATCGGATCGCGGCGAGCGAGTGAACACCGCTCAGCTGGGCGATGAGTCGTCCGGCGCTTTGAGGACCAATACCGTCATGTCCAACAGTCGCTGGTAGTACGCGGCCTCATCGTCGTCCAACTCCGGGATGACACGGAGGAGTTCCTGCTCGCATGCCGCAAGGATGTCCCACCGCCCGTCATCGATGTTTCCGCCTCGATGCAGCCAGTTACTGACGCAACCGGCCACATTGGAATCGAGCAGCACCGTGCTGACGCCGGCCGCGTCAAGACTTCTCAGTCGGCCAGGAAACGGGGCCTGCGTGTGCGCCTCCCAGAGTTCGGCGACTGCCGCCAGTCGTTCTGTCATGCGAACCGGCACTCCGATCATCGACCAGGTACCGACTGTAGACGCACTGCTCTCGGTAAAGCCGTGAGCGGCTGGCTATGTCCCGGAGGCCATGTATGCGGCCAGGATGTAGTTGGGGTGCCGGTCGAGGTTCTTGCGGGCTCGGTCGTAGCGCATGGTGGTTCGCGGGTCGGCGTGGCGGGCGGCGATCTGCACGTCGCGCAGGCTGACGCCGGCGTCGAGCATGGTTGTCACGAACGTGTGGCGCAGCATGTGCGGATGCATCCTCGGCATCCGGATCCCTGCGGCTTGGGCCAGGTGCTGAGCCGGCGGGTGGCGGCGTGCCGGTCCATCCGCCCGCCGAGGGTGTTGCGCAGGATCGGCCCGCTGGTGCGGTCGTCGACGGCCCTGTCGATGGATCGGGCCACCGCGGGTGGGAGCGGAACGAGCACGACCTTGCCACCCTTGCCGCCCACGCGCAGTACCCGGTGGCCGTGCTCCTCGCCCAGGTCGGCGATGCTGGCCCCGCAGGCTTCGAAGATCCGCAGACCGAGCAGGCCCAGAAGGACGACCAGGGCGAAGTCGTTCGGGTTGGTCGACAGCCGGGCGGTGGTGATCAGTGCCTCGAACTGCAGGTGACCCAGCCCGAGGGTCGGCGACTCGGCCGGCACCGTCGGCCGGCGGACGTAGTCGGCCGGCGAGTGGTCCAGGATCGCGTCGATGACGCAGACCCGATAGAACCCGACCACGACGGACAGGCGCCGCGAGACCGTCGAGGGCTGGTACCGGCGTACGTCCTGCAGCCAGCGCACATACCGCTCGACGTCCACCCGTGCCGCAGCCAGCGGGTCGAGGTCCTGGTCGGTGCACCAGCGTAGGAAGACTCGCAGGTCAGACTCGGTATGAACGCGAGTCCGGCCACGGTAGCGGCCCAGGAAGGCAGACGCCGCGGCGCATAGAACGAGCTGATCGGTAGGTACGACACCGGAAGCGGGAGCAGGAAAGGCAGCCATACATCACCGTGCGTCACCAGCGACGATGAACGCCAGCACGCCCGGAGCGGCAGATGCGGATACGGCGTCGTTCCTATAGTGCAGACCATGGGGATGTACGCGTCGGTCCGGGGTTGGATCGAGATCGACTTCAAACAGCGCCCCGCCGCTGAGCAGATAATCGAACGGAACCGCCACAAGCTGTACTCGGGCGGTTGGGCATTCCCGTCGGCACCGTTCAACTGGAGCCTGTACCTGTTCTACGGCGGTGATATCCGGCAAAGCGACTTGCGGTGGCTACGTGACCAGGTCGAACAGCTAGCGGTGATGCCGCCGGTTGACGACGATAACGACCTGCCGCGGGGCTTGTTCCTTGTCACGGCAGACCAGCGCGAGGGAGCGGAGATGTGGCAGATCCGCGAGGGACGCTTGGATGAGTTGCCCGCTCCGGACCTGTCCTGGCTCGGCGAGTAGGCCACTACAGAGATGTGCCTGCGAAGCCCGCTGCAGCCGTCGATCCGACGCACGCCTCTCGGCATGTCCGGACGGCAACCAGGCCCGCTCTGCGTGACGCTGCGTAACGCGCGAGTCGCGCCAGATGAGGATGGCGTCCAACAGGAGGCCGTGTCATCACGGCGTGCTGACCGGACTCCTCCGCGACTGCTGGCGGTACCGACCGGGGGCCAAGCCGTACTCTCGTTTGAACGCTTTGGCGAACGCGAATTCGGAGGTGTAGCCGGTGCACTGCCCGACGGCCTGTACCGGTTTGTCGGTGTCGCGCAGCAGTTGCGCCGCCAGAGTCATCCGCCACCAGGTCAGGTAGCCCAGCGGTGGTTTGCCGACCAGCGAGGTGAACCGGCGGGAAAAGGCCGCCCGCGACAGTCCGGCCTTCGCGCCCAGCGATTCGACCGTCCACTGCCCGGCGGGTTCCTGGTGGATGTGGCGCAGCGCTGCGGTGATCGCCGGGTCGTTTAGCGTCGCGGCCCACCCGGTGGCGGGGCCGTCGTCGCTCTGCTCGTCGAGCCAGGCCCGCAGGATGTAGAGCAGCATGATGTCCAGCAGGGCCGACACGACCGCTTCAGTTCCTTGGTCGGGGTTGGCGATCTCGTCGCCGAGCAGGTTGACGGCAGCATATAGCGGCGTGCGGTGGCCGAGACGTGCCGGCAGATGGATGACCTCGGGCAGTTCCTCGAACAGTGGATGTGGCCGGGTCTGGTCGAGCGTGTACGCGCCGCAAAGCAGGATCGTCGTGGCCTTCCCGCCGTCGTCGGCGCTCGGCGCTATCTCCGGCAGAGAGGCCGAGGGTGCGCCCGTCAGGGGCGTCGACTGGCTGTCAGCCAGAGCGTGCCCGCAACCGTGCGGCAGGCACACCACATCGCCCACGCTCAGGGCGATCGCGTCGCCCTTCGGCGGGATCAGCCAGCACGTCCCTTCCAGCACCACATGGAAGCCGGCCCCGGAGAACGGCTCGGCCCGCACTCCCCACGGAGCTTGCTTACGGATCTCAGTGGAATGCGGGCGCCCTGTACGCATGACACCGATTGCATCGCTGAGCACGTCCACCGCCAGATCGTATCGCGGGGTGCCATCGGGCAAGACGATCAGATATGAAGCGGAGACGGTGAGCCATGGGGAGCGGCTCCTGACCTCCTTACGCTGAGTGCGTCAAACAGATGACTGATCGGTCTACCAGAAGGGCAGGACATGAGCCAGTACACCGCGACCGCGACCGCGACCGGCCGCGACGGCCGCGCCTTCAGTTCGGACGGCAAGTTGAACGTTGAGCTGGCCCTCCAGAAGGAGTTGGGCGGCACCGGTGACGGCACCAACCCCGAGCAACTCTTTGCGGCGGGCTATGCGGCCTGTTTCGCCACCTCCATGCAGATGGTGGCGCGGAAGAAAAAGATCGACGTCTCGGGCATGTCCGTCACCGCCGAGGTCGGCCTCGTCCCCAACGGCCAGGGCGGCTTCCAGCTCGAAGTTGCCCTCCGGACGAAGCTGCCGGAGAGCCTGCCTCGGGAAGTCGGTCGCGAGCTCATCGAGGCGACCCACCAGGTATGCCCGTACTCCAACGCCACCCGCGGCAACATCCCAGTCGAGCTGCTCACCGAGTAACCGACGCCCGCAGACCGCCACCTGGACCGCGACCGCCGGAGTACGCGATCCAGGTGGCGTCGTCTTTCCCCGTCGCCCATGTCTAAGCCGTCCGGCACCATCTTGGAAGGACGAACATCATGACCGACAAGGACCTGGTGGGCCAGGTCAAGGCAGGAATCCGTTGTCGGGTGGCGTCGGCGTCAGCCGATGGTCTTGGCTGTATGGCTGCCTGTACAGCCTTCAGGCGTGGGGCCCGGCGCGTCACCGTCGCGGGCGGAAGTAGCGCTCAATCATGTATGCGGTGACCTTGGCGCCGATCTTCGCGCCCTCGACGTCGGCCGTGCGGGTGTGGATGCCGCCCCAGATGCGGGCCTCGATGACCTCGGCGATGGCCGCAGAGAAGCTGCTGAAGTACCGAGTGGTGCCCGAGGCTTCGCTGTAGGCGCTGAACGGGATGTCGTCCCGGCCGAAGAAGTGCTTCAGCGCCAGCATGCTCGCCGCCGTGAAGCACGTGTGCCCGGATGTGAAGTCGGGGTGCGGCGGCGTGACGAGAAGCGGCATCCAGTTGGGGTCGGCCTCGGTGGCCGGGTTGCCGTCGGTGTCGGCCAGTTGGATGGCGGTGACCGGCCGCCAGAACATCCAGGCGGCCTTCTCGTTGTAACAGGCGGTCGTGGCATCGGCTTCCGCGAGGTCGACCATCGCGAACATCCGCGCCGTCTGCAGCGTGTTCAGCCGTTGCGTCATGGCGAGCTGGCGCTTGATCTCCCACTCGCCCAGGTGCCGATCGTGCCACCAGATCGCCGCCTGAGTCTGGTCCGCGGTCCGGATCGGACTGTTGACCGCGCCGATCGCCTTGACCTCGTTGAAGTCCCGGGCGTACTGCTCGCTGGTGAGAGCGGGCGGGCCGGATGAGCGGAACATCGACGCGCTGGGGATGAGGAACGGCTTGAGCGTCCCCACCCATGCCCCGTCGTTGGCGTTGGTCGGCGGGGTGGGCCGCCACTGGCCGGGCTCGGTACCAACCGGCCAGGCCGGATTGCCGAACGCCCCGTCGTTCTGCCGGGCGGCGATCATCGCGGCGGCCGTCTGGCTGCCCACGGAGATGCCCCCGCGCTTCGCGGCGCCGTTGCGAATCGTCGCCAGCCACTCGTCGTACTGCGTCTGCAGCCGCGCCTGCTGGTTCGGGAACAGGGAACTGAGCACCTGGAAGGCCGCGGTCCCGACCGCCGCGTCGACCGACTCCCGGCCGTTGGTGGCCGGCGCGATCAGGTACGGCTGGTATTGCCGTCCGGCGATGGCGTTGACCGCGTCATACACGGCCCCGTGCACCATCGCGAAGCTGCGCGCCTGGACCTGCGGCTGCTGGCCCGCCACATCCCAGATCGCGGATTGCGCGTTGCGGTCCCAGACGATGACGGCGTTGGCGGACGTGCTCGTGTCGGCCGCGGAAGCCGACGGGCTGACGATCGCGACCGGCGACCCGGCGGCGAGGACGCCGGCGACGACCGCGCACACGACCTTCCGTCGAGTGCGAACCTGACTTGTCATGACTGCCCCCTCGTTGGCGATCCCGACCAACTGACTGACCGTCCATGGGAGTTGCTGCCAGCGAAGAAGCTACAGCCGCGACCCATCCTCCATAGTGGCCTATCGGTGAACAACTCGTTGTCCCTCGACCGACTCGAGCGTGACGAACTTTCAGGCTCTTTTGCGGACGCCGGTCACCGCGGCGACGTCGCGTCGCAGGCTGAGCTTCGCCCGACTCGCGGAGGCGGCCTGCCACCAGATCATGTGGCGTCGGCGAGTGGCACCGGACGAGCGGCGCTCCGCCGACCTGCGGAGCGTCTATGCCTCGGATGCCGAAACCGCACAGTCTGCGCGGCATCTGCGCGGTATCGACGAGCCCTTCGATGTGGTGTGTGGCGGACCAGCCCGTGCGCCGCCGGTCAACCCATCCCGCAGCGCCCTCGACGAACCGCCCCGTAGGCCTGGGTCGCCGCGACCTCCTTGGCGTACCTCCGTCACTGGCTGGCTAGAACGCCGGCGGGAGCGCCGGCGCGGCGCGGGATGCTCCGGGTCGGCCTGGTCGGCCGCCTGCGCAGCGCCCATTCGACGACGGCCAGGTTGATCACCCAGCCGGCGAGCATCAGCAGCGCCCGGCCGATCCCGTTCGGCTGGCCGGCCAGCAGCATCCAGGGCAGGTGGGTCAGGACCTGGGTGCCCGCACCGAGACCAATCGCGTAGCCGCGGGCCATCCAGGCACGGTGACCGGCGATGTCCCGACCCCGGATGGCGGCGACGCCGAGGACGATGCAGCAGAACATGGCCGTGCCGAAGACGAGCCGCATCGGGGTCACCAGCACGTGGTCGATCGGCGGACGGGGATAGAACAGCGCCATCCACACGCCAGACAGGGCAGCGGCAAGCCCCCACGGGATCAGCACCCGTCCGGCGAGGCGGTGCCAGCCGGGTCGGCGGCGGCGGAAGCTGGGAGCGAATTGGAACGCCGTTACCTTTCAGTGCGCTCTAGTGGGCACACGATCGGTCGCCTCGCCTTGCGGTGGGGCGGTCCCGGTCTTGCCGGCGGATGCCGTGCCGGGTTCACGCTTCACAGCCACCTGCCCGCGTGCGCGGGTCTTCTGGTCGGCTCCACGTGCTGCCACCGAGCCACTCTCGGCGGTGTTGCACTCAGCGGCCAGGGCGGCCAGGTTGCGTGCGGCGTTGTGGTCACGGTCGATGACCAGCCCGCACGCCTCACATTTGTACTCACGCTCGTGCAGGGCGAGCTTGGCTTTCACCGCGCCGCAACCCGAGCAGGTTTTCGAGGACGGGTACCAGCGGTCGGCCACGAGCAACCGGCCGCCGTTCCACCCGGTCTTGTATGTCAGCTGACGGCGGATCTCGGCGAAGCCGGCATCAGCGATGTGCCGGGCCAGCCGCCGGTTGCGGAGCATGCCCGCGACGTTCAGGTCTTCGACAACGATGCTGCCGTGTTCGTGTGCCAGCCTGGTGGTGAGCTTGTGCAGCCCGTCGCGGCGCAGGTTCGCGACTCGAGCGTGGGCACGCCCAAGTCGGTTCGAGGCACGCTGCCAGCGGTTCGAGGGCCGGCAGCCGGTGCGCCGGTCGGGCCCGGACTTTCGCGCGCAGGCCCGACCGAGCGCCCGCAGTCGGGCCTGCCCGGCGACGAGGTGGCGCGGGTTGTCGACCAGCTCGCCGGTGGACAACACCGCAAGGTGCTTGATCCCGACATCCACACCCACCACCGAGCCGGGCCGGGCCGGTTGCCGTTCGGCCCGCTGCACCTCAACGGTGAACGAGACATGCCACCGTCCGCCGTCGCGGCGCACGGTGGCGGACATGATCCGCGCGGTGCCGTTGTCGACACGGCGGGCGAGCTTACGGGCGGATTCGTGCAGCTTCAACCGGCCCAGCCTCGGCAGCACCACGTGCCTGCGGTCGGGCTCGACGCGGATCGCGCCGGTGGTGAACCGCACCGAAGGTGTGGCACGGCGGCGCGACTTAAAGCGGGGGAAACCGACCGGCCTGCCGGCCCGCCCGCCGTTGCGGCAGTCAGCCCAGCTCTTCAAGCCGCGGGCCAGAGCGTCCAGGCCCGTGTTGAACGCCTCTTTGGACACCTCGCCCCACCACGGCGCCGCCTCGGCCTTCGCGGCGTTCCACGCCTTGCGCAGCCCGGCCAGCGACCACGGCAGCGACGGCGTCAGCAGCTCATCGGGCACGCCATAGGAACGCTCCGCCGCGCGCTGGTCCATGACCGCCTTGACCCGGGCCAGCGCCCAATTGTGCGCGACTCGCGCAGCCCCGACGTGCGCCTTCACGGCGCGTTCCTGGCCCGGGTTGAGGTCAAGGGCGAATCGGTACGCCTGGAACGTCCTCACGTCGGGTCCTCGGTGGCCGCCTCGACCGCCCGGCGGACACGCTTCGCAGCGGCGCGACGGCCGTATAGGCGGGCGCACAGCGACGTCAGGATCTCCGTCACATCACGCACCAGGTCGTCGTCGACCTCCGCCGGGTCTACGACCAACAGCCGGCGGCCCTGCGCGCACAGCGCAGCCTCGACGTACTCGGCTCCGAACCGGGCGAACCGGTCCCGGTGCTCGACCACGATCGTCGAAACGGCCGGGTCACGCAACAGGGAGAGCAACTTCTTGCCGTGCCCGTTGAGCGCTGAGCCGACCTCGGTCACCACCCGATCGACGGCAAGTCGCTGACCCGTGGCCCACACCGTCACCCGGGCGACCTGCCGGTCCAGATCCGGCTTCTGATCGGCCGAGGACACCCGGGCGTACACCACGACCTGCCCGGCGTCCGGGGCCGCGCCGGTCACTGGTTCACCGACCATGATCAGCCGGCCGAGCCGGTAGGCGGGAACGGGCAGCGTTCCAGACTCGTACCGCCGCCGCGCGGTCGCGTACGAGATGCCAGTGGCCGCCGCCCATTCCTTCAAATTCACACCATCACCATAGCTGACTGTTGGGCACTCCTGAACACCGACGAGCCAGCAGTTATTGGCCGCCAGAAGGCAGTACAGGCTGGCGCCGACGATGTGCACCAGCACGGGTACGGGCGAGGCGAAGAACCGGGCGTTGTCCGGGGCGACCGTCGCATCGCCGGTGAGTTCGGCGGTGCGAACGGCGCCGGCGATCACGGGAACGGCGCTGAGCATGATCAGGCCGGCGGGCACCAACCACTCTCGCTTCGCCGAACGTGCCATGGCAGCTCCCTTCATCCACTGGCCAGCCGCCCACGTCACCACCACATGAGGTGTACGGCGCACACCCCGCACGTTGGGGCTAGGGTGTACGGCGTACACCGTCAAGAGGCGCTACCGTGTGGCATCCGCTTCCTGGGAACGCGGCGCCGGGTCCTGACCCTGGGAGGCAACCCGCCGATGTTCAACACCGCACGCCTGCAGGTCATCCTGGAGATCGCCCGCCACGGCACCATCGTCGCCGCCGCGGAGCGCCTTGCGCTGAGCCCGTCCGCGGTCTCGCACCAGCTCGCCGCGCTGGAGCAGGAGGCCGGGGTGGCGCTGGTGGACCGGGGGCCGCGCAGCCTGCGGCTCACGGTCGCGGGCCAGCGCCTGGCGGACTACGCGCAGCAGATCTCCGATCTGATGTCGGCCGCCCGCGACGAGCTGTCCGCACACGGCGAGGGCCGCCAGGGACTGCTGCGGATCGGGTTCTTCGCCACCGCCGGCACCGAGCTGCTGCCGCGCGCGCTGTCGAGCTTCACCCGGGACCATCCGCAGGTCGAGCTGGCGCTGATCCTGGGGCAGCCGCACGAGCTGCTCCCCCGCCTGCATCAGGGTGAGCTGGACCTGGTGGTGGTGTTCGACCATCCGCTGAGCCCGGCGCAGGAATCGCCGTACGCGAAGGTCGAGCCGCTGATGGTGGACCCGCAGCTGGTGGTGCTTCCTCCGGATCATCCGCTCGCCCGCCGGCGGCGCCTGCGGCTCGCCGATCTTGCCGCCGAACCGTGGATCACCACGCTCGGCGTGCAGGGCGAGGTGTCGGTGCTGGAGCTGGCGGCGCGAGCGGACGGCTTCGCGCCGCGGATCCGCTGCCGCAGTGACCATTACGAAGTGGTGCTGGGCCTGGTGCGGGCCGGTGTCGGGGTGGCGCTGGTGCCGTCGCTCGGCCTGCGCAACCCCGGCGGGGTGGCGGTGCGGCAGCTCGCCCACGCCAGGCTGTACCGGGAGATCGGCGTGGCGATGCGTTCCGGCAATCCCAACCCGGTGGTCGGCAGGTTCGTCGAGCGGCTGCGCGACGCGGCGGCGGCGCTCAGTCAGGAGTTGTCGGAGCGGTGGGGTCCGGCGAGCCGGTCGACTGTCGCACCCCAGCGGCGCAGCTCGGCGACGGCGGCCCGCTCCTCTCCCGGGGCGAACGCGGCGATCACGGCGTAGACGAGGGTGTGCCGGCCGGACACGATGCCGGTGTCGGCGCGTACCCCGGTGTCGGTGCCGGTCTTGTTCTCCACCCGGACGCCGTCTCCCGACCACGGGTCGTGGCCGATCGAGTCGGCGACCATCGTGCGGTCGGTGTTCCCGGCGAGCCAGCCGCGCAGCAGCTCGCAGGCCTGCGGGCTGTGCCAGGTCCCCTGCGCCACGTCGGCGAGGAAGGCGCAGAGTTCTCCGGCGGTGCCGGTGGCGAAGGTTTCCGGTACGCCGGGGCCGCGTTCGGCGCGGATCCGGTCGTGGACGGTGGTGTCCCGCAGGCCGGCGCCGCGGGCGAGATCCCGCACGGCGTCCAGGGTCACCAGCCGCAGCAGGGCGTTGGTGGCGGCGTTGTCGCTGACCGTGGCGACCGCGGTGGCGAGGTCGGCGACCGTCCACCAACGGGGCGACAGTTGGCCGAGCAGGCCGGTGCCGCCGACCTCCCGGTCGGTGTCGAGCAGTTCGACCGGCTGGTCCGCCTCAAGGGTCCGCTCGCCGAGGCGCCGGGCGACCTCGCCGAGGAGCAGCACCTTGCCGACGCTGGCCAGCGGCAGGACCAGGTCGGGGTCGCTCACGTCGGTGCGGCCGTCGTCCAGCCGCCGCACCATCGCACCGACCCGCACCGCCGGGCTCATCGCGGCCCCGGCACGGCGCGCCGCCGATCCGGTACGGCCAGCACCCGGCCCGGCCGCGCCTCGGTGACCGCACCGCCGTCCACGACGACCCGGCCACCGACCAGCACGCACCGCACGCCGTGCGGGGGCGCCAGCGGATCGTCGTACGTGGCGCCGTCGGCGACTGTCTGCGGGTCGAGGACCACCAGGTCGGCGGCGTACCCGTCGGCGAGCAGCCCGCGGCCCCGGAGGCCGAAGCGGGCCGCGGGCATCCCGGTCATCTTGTGCACCGCCCCCGCCAGGTCCAGCAATCCCACCTCACGAACGTAGTGCCCGAGCACCCGGGCGAAGCTGCCCGCCCACCGCGGGTGGGGCCGACCCCCCTTCGGTACGCCGTCGGAGCACAGCATGGTCAGCGGGCTGGCCAGCACCCGGCGTACGTCGTCCTCGTGCATCGAGTGGCTGAGGATGGTGACGTCGCCGTGTTCGGCGGCGAGCAGGTCGCAGGCGTAGTCGACGGGGTCGACACCGCGGGCGGCGGCCAGGTCGGCGATGGTCTGCCCCTGCGCGTCGGCGTTGTTCGGGGCGGACGCCACGCGGATCAGGTCCCAGCCGCCGTTGCCGACGGTGTTCTCCCAGCCGGGCACGCCGGCGACCAGGTCGTGGCGGATCCGGTCGCGGACCCCCGGGTCGGCGGCGGCGGTGAGCATCGCCGGTACCCCGTCGGCGATCAGCCACGGCGGCAACATCGCGTGCAGGGCCGTGCTGCCGGCGGTGTACGGGTAGACGTCGCAGGTGACGTCCAGCCCGTCGGCGCGCGCCTGTTCGAGTCGGGCGAGGGTGCGGACGGTGGCGCCCCAGGCGCGCCGCCCGGCGGTCTTGTGGTGGGAGACCTGCAGCGCCGACCCGGCCGCGGTGGCGATCTCGATGGCCTCCTCGAGTGCGGATTCGACCTGGGACATCTCGTCACGCAGGTGGGTCACGTACGGCTTGCCGTGTGCGGCCGCGACCCGGGCCAGCGCGATGACCTCGTCGGTGCCGGCGTTGACGCCCGGGGAGTAGATCAGGCCGGTGGACAGCCCGACGGCGCCCGCGGCGAGCGCCTCGTCGAGCAGGTCGCACATCGCCTGGATCTCCGCGGGGGTGGCCCGCCGCTGGGCGAAGCCGACCACCGCGGCGCGCAGCGTGCCATGGCCGACAAGGGCGGCGAGGTGGTTGCGCCGGGCCACGCCCTGGGCGTCGGCGAACTCGGCGAACGACCCGTACGCCGACGCGGGTGGCCCGAACGTCGCGGCGATCAGCTCCCGCACCGGTTCGGTGCGATCGGGCGGGACCGGGAAGGGGCTGATGCCGCAGTTGCCGCAGATCTCCGTGGTGACGCCTTGGAGCAGCGGCGCCCGGCGCAGCACCTCCCGCTGTTCGTCGTTTCCGGCGAGCAGGTCGGAGTGGGTGTGCACGTCGATGAAGCCGGGTGTGACGGCCAGGCCGGTCGCGTCGATGACCTCGGCGGCGGACGTACGGCTGCCCGGTGGCAGCAGCACGAGCCGCCCGTCGCGGACGCCCACGTCGGCGGGGCGGGACGGCGAGCCGGTCCCGTCGACCACGTCTCCATCGGCGACCAGCAGGTCCAGCCGGGCCATCAGAGCACCTTGGACAGGAAGGCGCGGGTACGGTCATGCCGCGGCGCGGCGAGCACCTCGCGGGGTGGGCCCTGCTCGACGATGAGGCCTTCGTCCATGAAGACGAAGTGGTCGCCGACCTCGCGGGCGAAGCCCATCTCGTGGGTCACCACGATCATGGTCATGCCGCTCGCCGCGAGGTCCTTCATCACCTCCAGCACCTCCCCGACCAGTTCCGGGTCGAGCGCCGAGGTCGGCTCGTCGAAGAGCATGAGCTTCGGCGACATGGCAAGCGAGCGGGCGATGGCCACCCGCTGCTGCTGACCGCCGGACAGCTGCGCCGGGTAGTGGTGGGCGCGGTCGGCCAGCCCGACCCGGTCGAGCAGGTCGGCGGCGCGCCGCCGCGCGTCGGCGGTGGGGACGCCCTTCACCGCCACCAGGCCCTCCATCACGTTCTCCAGGGCGGTGCGGTGCGGGAACAGGTGGAAGCGCTGGAAGACCATGCCGATCGACTCGCGCTGGCGGCGCAGCCGGGCATCCGGCAGTGGCCGCAGCCGGCCGCCGCTCTCGGAGTACCCGATCAGTTCGCCGTCGACGTAGACGCGGCCCGCCTGCGGTTCCTCGAGGTGGTTGAGGCAGCGCAGCAGGGTGGACTTGCCGGAGCCGGACGGGCCGACCACGCAGACGACCCGGCCGCGGTCGATGGTCAGGTCGATGCCGCGCAGCACCTCCAGCCGGCCGAAGCTCTTGCGCAGGGACCGGCACTGCACCATCGGCGGGGTCATCGGGCGCTCCCGGTGAAGCGCAGGTTGCGGGCGATCCGCCCGCGCAGTGTCCCCGGCGCGGTGGCGCCGAAGCCGCGGCTGAACCGGCGTTCCAGGTAGTACTGGCCGATGCTGGCGACGGTGGTCAGGACCAGATACCACAGGGACGCCACAATCAGCAGGGCGATCACCTCGAAGTTGGTCAGGTAGAGCCGCTGGGCGACGGTGAGCAGGTCGGCGCCGGCGATCACCGAGACCAGCGAGGTGGTCTTGAGCATGGAGATGAACTGGTTGCCGGTCGGCGGGACGATGATCCGCATCGCCTGGGGCAGCACCACCCGCCGCATGATCTTCGTGCGGGACATGCCCAACGCCGCCGCGGCCTCCTGCTGGCCCGGATCGACCGCGCGCAGGCCGGCCCGCACGATCTCACTCATGTAGGCGCCCTCGTTGATGCTGAGCCCGAGCAGCGCCGCGACGAATCCGGTGACCAGGGTGTTCGTCTCCCAGGTCATCAGCTTCGGGCCGCCGAACGGCACGCCCAGCCCAATCTCGGGGAAGATCAGCGCGATGTTGAACCAGAAGATGAGCTGCACCAGCAGCGGCGTGCCGCGGAAGAACCACACGTAGGCCATGGCACCGGCGCGCAGGACGCGGCTGTCGGAGACCTGCATCAGCGCCACGACGACGCCGAGCACCACACCGATCGCCATGGACGCGACGGTGAGCTGGACGGTGACCCAGAGCCCTTCGAGGATGACCCGGTCGAACTGGTACTTGACGACGATGTCCCAGTGCAGGTTCGGGTTGATCGCGATGCTCCAGGCCAGCCAGGCCAGGACCAGGGCGGTCACCGCGGCCGCCAGCCAGCGGCCCGGCCGCAGCGGGTGACTGATCCGGTTCACCTCCGGCGTCGCGGGCCCGGCCGCGGCCGGGCCCGCGGCGGTCGTATCCACCGGCGTGCTCACTTCTGGTCGTTGACCGTCGCAGCCTGCACACCGCTGCCCTGCACGCCCCACTTCTCCAGCAGCTTGACGTACTCACCCGAGTCGATCAGCTCCTGCAAAGCCCGCTGGACGGCGTCACGCAGCTGGCTGTCCTTCTTGTCGATCGCGATGCCCCACGGGCCGGCCTCGTACTGGGCCTCCAGCACCTCATACTTGCCCGCCTGCTGGGCCAGCATCTTGGCCACCGGGTAGTCGACGATGGTCGCCACCGCCCGCCCGGCGTCGATCTGCAGCAGGCCGGTCGGGGCGTCCTCGCTCTGCGAGATGGCCATCTTCTTGGCACACGAGGTGTTCTGCTTCTCGCCGATGGCGAGGTTGGAGCTGCCCTTGGCCAGCACCACGGCGCGGCCGCACAGGTCCGCCAGGTCCTTCACCCCGGCCGGGTTGCCCTTGGCCACCATGATGGCGCCGCCGGCCTGGAAGTAGTCGACGAAGTCGACGGCCTTACGACGCTCCTCGGTGTCGCTCATCGAGGACATCGCCAGGTCCCAACGGTCGGCCTGCAGGCCCGGGATCAGGCCGGGGAAGCTGGCGTTGGTCATCTCCAGCTTCAGGCCGAGCCGCCCGGCGATCGCCGCCGCCAACTCCGGATCGACACCGATCAGCTCCTGGGTCCCCTCCTTGTACATCTCCATCGGCGGGTAGCCCTCGGCGGTAGCGACCCGCAGAACACCCTTCTCCTTGAGAGCCGCCGGGACCAGGTCGACCGCCTTGGCGTCGGTGGCGACCGAGGCGGAGGCACCGGCCTGCGGCGTCTGACCGCTGGTCGAACGTCCGCAGCCCGTGACGGCGAGTGAGAGTGCGGCGAGACCGACGACAATGCGAAGCGCACGCTTCCTGACCACCGGAAACCTCCTGCCTGAGACGATGGCGGGGACCCTATCCGGGATCGGCCAGCATGAACAGCCCGAATGCTTTGCGGGGTGAGCGCCTAAATGTTCGATGCTCACCGGCGTGATCCACGTCGGTCACGAAGGCCGGCTATGCCGACGTCAAGGACCAAGCGCCCGGAGGAACTGAGGCCCATCTAGGCGAAGCCGCATGGTCGCCGTCGGCTTCCCGGCCTTTTGGATCACCCCGGACCCACCGGTTGTAGCCTCGGCCCAATGACTTGGCTGCCTGACGACTTCGTCCACCCCGTTTACGTGCCCGTGCCCGACACCACGCTTCATCTACGGCCGATCCGGGAGGCGGACAGCCCCCTCGACTACCCCGCCGTGATGGGCTCCCGAGAGCGCTTGTGGGAAATCTTCGGTCCGGCCTGGGCTTGGCCGCCAGAGACGATGACCTACGAACAGAACCGCATCGACCTGCTGCGGCACGAGAAGGAGATCGCCGCGCACCAGTCGTTCAACTACGCGCTGCTGGACGAGCAGGAAACCAAGATCCTCGGCTGCGTCTACATCGACCCGCCCGAGCGCATCGGCTCCGACGGCGAGGTCTCCTGGTGGGTGGTGGACGACCTCGTCGGCGGCGAGCTGGAGCGCGCGTTCGACGCGCTGGTACCGCGCTGGATCGTGGCCGACTGGCCCTTCCAGCAGCCCCGTTACCTGGGCCGTGACATCAGTTGGCAGGACTGGCTCGCGTTGCCGCGCGCCTCGTAACACCCCGGGCGGGGGGCATCAGCGGCTCGGTCATCAGCGGGTAGTCGTAGACCGGCGCCCAGATCGTGTCGTTAGGGATCGCTCGCGACCGTGACCGACCCTGATCCCGGCCGGTCAGGCGGTGCGACCCAACGGCGAGGCACGCCGCGGCACCGACCGTGACACGGTCGGGCGAGCCTGCATTGCCCTCGGCCTGCTCCTCCAGCATGAGGCACGGCTACCGCATGCGCGAGGTGGCATCCGGACCAGATGAGGCGCCCTGCCGATGCCCAGACCGGAGGGCGCCGTGCCGTCAAGCCATTGCGGGAAGGATGACCCGTTCCAGCACCGTAAGCGGGGTTCGCCACTGGTCGGGGTCGTCGTAGTTGCCGGCGGTGACGGCCACGGTGAGGTCCAGGTCGGTCAGGACGAACAGGCGCTGGCCGCCGTTGCCCATGCCGGCCACCAGCCGATGGCCCTCGATTGAGTCGATGTACCACTGATAGCCGTACTGCGCCCCCCAGGTGGTCCGCAGACGTGGCTGGAGCATCGTACGGATCCAGTCGGTGGGGACGATCCGATGACCGTCCCAGGCCCCCTCAGCCAGCACCAGCTCGCCGAGCCTGGCCAGGTCGCGGGGGGCGAGTCGCAGCCCGGACGCGGCGGAGGCCACTCCGTCCGCGCCGGTCATCCACTCGGAGCTGCCGATGCCCAGCGGCGCGAACAGCACGGCCTGCGCGTACTGCGGCAGCGACTGCCCGGTGCCGTCGGCAATCAGTCGGCCGAGCAGAGCCGTGGCACCGCCGCAATAGGTCCATCGGGTGCCCGGCGGCTCAAGAATCGGACGCTCCAAGATGTACCGGTACCGGTCCGGCGCCAGCTCCATCGCGATCTCGGCGTTGGCCGGGCTGTTGTACGGAAGATCCTCGCGCCATTCCACGCCCAACGACATTGTCAGCGCGTGCTCGACGGTGAGCCGGGCAGGCTGCGGGTCGACCCCCAGGTCGGCGTACTGCGGGAACAGCGGCAGGAGCGGCTCTGCCGGCGGCGGGACCAGCCCCTCGCCGAGCGCAATGCCGTACAACAGCACGGTCACGCTCTTGGTGACGGACCGGATGTCATGCAGCGTCTCGGGCCCGAACTCGACGACGCCCAGCGAGTCGCCCCAGGCGAAATCCTCGCCGGCCCCGTAGTGCTCCAGCAGGGTGTGACCACCGCGAACCGCCACCACAGCATGCAGACCGCCGACCTGGCCTGCTTGGAGAGTTTCGTCGAGACGGTCACGCAACTGCATCGTCATGGGCACTCCGAGGGGACGACGGGCCAGCGGAACAGCATCCTCGTTATACCGGAATCTCCGCCTTCGGAACGGCCCAGGTGAGAGGGCCGGGCCCGGCACGCCGCAGCGACATTCGGTCGTGAGAGACGGCCACCTCCTGGCGCAGAGTCTCGACGTCGAGGTGCAGGACCGTGCCGGCCCATTTTGCGTACCAGACCTTTGATGAGGTCGCTGTCGACGGTGCGCGGGGTGGTGCCGAGCACGAGCAGCACAACCCGCCACGTCCAGCGCGAGCGGGCGCCGCGCATCCGCATCTGCCGCAGAGCGCGCCCAACCGCCTACGGCCTTGACCTGAAGCTCACTCAAGCTCGGACCATGGGTGCATGACAGTTAGGGGCGAGACGCGGCAGGCGCTGGAGCAGCAGCGAACTGTGGAGATCACCACGACCGGGCGACGGAGCGGTCAGTCGAGAAGAATCGAGATATGGCGCTATCGAGCCTGTGGCCGCTACTGGCTCACGGGGAGCCCGGGATCGCGTGACTGGTACGCCAATGTGCTCGCGTATCCTGAGTTCACGCTGCATCTGGCCGACATGGATCTTCAGGTCCGGGGGCGCCCCGTGACCGACCCGGACGAACGGGCACTCGTGTTCGGTGAGATCGTCCCGGCCTTGGACTGGGCCGGAAGCTTGGAGAGCTGGATTGCCGGAAGCCCGCTCGTGGAAATCGAGCTCGGTTGACACCGCGCAGCCCGGAGCGAGAATCCTGACGATTCTGGTGTGAGCGGCGGAAGTATCGCCCCCCGCACTGATCTGCCGCAGACCGCGGTCAGCAGCACCGCCAGGTGAACATGGCTCGGTCGAATCGCCGGGTAGCGAAGTCGGGTCGGATGAGCCAGTAGAGCATGGGCCGTGTGTCGCCGGAGGTCTTCCACCGAGGCCGAATCTCACCCCACGTGTTCGTCGTCGCCGACGCCGAGGCAGACCAGGTCAACCAGGTGATGGCCGGCCTCGGCCTGCCGCAGGCCACCTCGAACAGCCTGTACGACAACGCCCACTGGGCGACCCCGCTGCTCCACGGCGCCGTGACGCGACTGCTCACCTACGGCCTGCCCGCACTGCCCAGCGGCACCCGGCTCTACGGGCACCGGCCGATGCGCCTCCTCTGCCACCTCATGGACCTCCGACCACCCACCCGCGCACTAAGAGGCGAACGGCAGGTGCCGGACATCGACCAGTCGCTGGCCCACCTCGATCCGCAGCGGCAGGCCGAACCCGAGGCGCTGCTCGCCCAGGCGCGTGCGGCCATGGCGAACGACACGCAGGAGGTGGTGACGGCGGTCCGGGGTGTTCTTCGGAGACGAAGCGGCCGACGTGACCGCCGTCGAGGTACCGGGATAGCCGGGTGCGCATCCCCGTCATCGGCTGGCAAGAGCGTCGGCAAGGTCGCGCTCGCCGACCACACCGAGGTCGACTCCGTGAGCACGCACAACCTCGCCCAAGAGTTGGGCCTCGTACCGATGACGCTCTACGAACGCATGGCCAACAAGGAGGAACTCCTCGACGGCATGGTCGAGGTCGTCGTCGGCGGGATCGACCCACCGGCCGACGGCACCGACCGGAAGTCGCCGATCCGGCAACGCATACTCTTTGCGCGAGGTGCCCTACCGCGCCACGCGTAGCGGTCACCTGACCGACGACCCAGCGCCGTTGCCCGGCTCCTACCGAACCGGCGCTGCCACCACCGGCCGCTGTCGCCGCGTGCACCGCGGCTCGGCAAACGCAGGCGCTGGCACCCGACTGCGGTTCGCAGCCCGCTGGCCCAGCCATGCTCACCGCAACCTGTTCGGTACCGGCGCTGGACTGTCTACCGACGCCCGCCCCGCCCACACCATCGCCAACGGCACCATCGTCTAGGGACGCAACTGAGGAAGGCGCCGGCACACTGCTCCTGTCTTCAACTCTGCGTGCTACGAGCCGCGGCGCCGCCCGCCACCGGCCCCCCCACCGGTTCGATCACCTGCGAGAACTCCTGGGGGAGCTGGGCCACGGCGTTCTCGAACTCGTCTCGGGTAACGGCCTCACGGAGGGGTGGTGAGCACCGCGCGGACCCCGGCACCAGCGAGCGCACGGTCGACCCCCGGACGATCCCCCACCCGCCGCACGAACTCGTCGAGTCGGAACGAGGTGGCCATTTCCCCTCCGAGCGGTCTGCTCAGGTGACCGGCAAGTCGATCCGGAAGCTGATAGGCGAGGTCCTCAGCCTGGCCGGCGCTGATCCGATCCGCCAACGTCTCCAACGTCACCCCGGTCAGTGTGGCCGCCTGATCGGTCGACACCTTGGCCCGTGTCGCCACTGCGTTGACGAAATCCTCGTATTCCACCTGATTCTCCCTCCGGCCAGGCCCCTGTCGAACGGCTGAAATGCGTCACATCGCTTCGTTGAGCGAACTGGTACTTCGACAGCCTGCTAGGACGGGGGGTGATCCGGCCTCATCCTCATCGGGCGAATCACCACGGCGCCATGCGGCGACGTCCTCGACATTCCAGTCAAGACGGGACGAGCGGGAGAGGTGTTGGCGAGGCCGCGCCAACGCGGCTACGAGGTCAACCCGCGCTGCAGACCGGGCCTGGCGGGAGGGCGTGCGCGGCCGGCGATGATCACTTGCGCGGTCTTGCCCGGTCGTAGCCGACAGGGGGACGCCTATGTTTAAACGCCTCCGCGGCGTCCATGAGGGCGTCGATCAGCGCGCGCAGTGCGGGCTGATCGAGTGAGGTTTTCCGGACTGCGGCGTAGATCGTCCTGACCGGCTCGCTGGCACGGGTGGGGTGCGCTGAAGGACAACAAGCAGATCGGCTGAGCCGGCGTCACACGGCAACCAGCGAGGGGATGCGACGACGAACGACAACTATGGGCAGTCCGGCGAGTGGCGTGGAGCGGAGGTGCGGTCGGCCCCGGACACGACCGGCGACAGCGCCCTGCGGTCGAAGATGTCGTCCCGGCCGCCGCCGTACGGGTCGGATGCTGCGGTGACTGGTGACGGCGCTTCTGAGTTCGGCGAGCTTCGGCGCGAGGGCGGCATCGACGGCGAGCGGATCCCGTGCGTTGAGCTCCCTCATCGCGTGCCTCCGGCGGACCGTCCGCCCGGTGAAGTAGCTCTGCGTAACAACGGCGACCGATCGTGCGGGAAGCCGTCACGCATCACGTGGAGCCGGACATGCCGGCGGACAAGCCGGCGGCCGGCCGGGATTCTGTGTGGATCGGACCGGGCGGTAGCTGCCTTCGGGCCTTCACGGTGGTGCGCCTGGTGGCGACGGTGCTTCGGCTGGATGTGATCGAGCGCGAGTGGCGTCGGAAATGGCGACTCCGGCGAGGACTGCGGTGGCGGCGAGGGCGACCAGCAGCGGCGGCAGGAGGAGCATCGCCGGTGTCAGGGCGGCCAGCACGACCAGGCCGATCGGCCGATCCCGCGATACGCGGGCGAAGACCGCGTACTCGAAGCCGGCACGCCCGGCTAGGAAGAGTGCGGGTCCGCCGAGGATGACGGCGATCCAGGCCGGTTGCGTATGTCCGAACGGGTGGGTGATGACGAGTTCGTCGCCGACGGCGGTGACGACGATGCCGACCACCATGACCAGGTGGGCGTATGACGTCGATCCGGCAAGGCGGGCCGGCTCGGGGGCCGTTTTGATGGCCGCGGCCGCCAGTTCCCCGGCACGGTAGATGTAGATCCGCCACAGCAGCACGGTGGTGGAGATCGTCACGAGGAACGCAGCGGCCCGGTCGGGCGTGAAGGCGGTGCCGCGAAGCGCCAGTCCGGTGACCAGGATCAACTCGCCGAGCGCGATGATGTAGAACTGCCGGTAGCGCTCGGACAGGTGTTCGCCCATGGTCGGCAGATCCGACGGGGGCGTGCGACCGATCCCCGGCGTGGGGTAGTAAAGCGCGTATGCGGCGTAGTCCAGGGCCACCGCGAGTGTCCACAGCGCCACACGCGCCGTCCCATGCGAAAGCGCCCCGGCGATCCACGGCACCGCGGCCACGCTGTACCAGAACAGTATCCGCCCGGAGGTGCGCCGCGGTGCGTGGCCCCGCAGGGCGATCACAAGAAAGATGTTGGTGCCGATGAATATTGCGACGAATACCCCTGCGAAGACCATGCCTTGCCTGCCGAACGCGTCGGGCAGCGCGATTGCGATCACCAGGGTGCCCACCAAAGTCGCGATGACTAGCAGCTGTATCGCCAGTTGTTGAGGGTCGAACCTGTCGGTTATCCACGCCGTGTTGAACCAGACCCGCCACAATGTCAGCAGCAGCAACAGCGTCTGGAAGGCGCCACTCCAGGTGAGATCCTGGATCAGCGCGTGCGAGAGTTGGGTGAGCGCGAAGACAAACGCCAGGTCGTAGAACAGTTCCAGGAACGTTGCCATCTGCGAATCCTCAGGCTCGCGCAGCAGCACGCCCGCCCTGCTCGTCGTCATCGGCTCGCCCGTTCTGTCGGCTTCGTGGCAGCGTTGAAGCAGTCGTACCACGCTGCCGCGCCTCCCGGTGCCGACAAGACGATGCGCCAGCGGCCGGGAGCATCGCCATGGCCGTCAGGGGCGCGGCAACCTTTGTTGCCACAAACACCATGCTGGCCTTCGGGATCGACCATAATCAGTGTCGATGGCCCATGCGATCGTTCAGCGGCGGCTCAACGGCAGGCGTCCTGCCGGACTTGCACATCCCGGCGGGGAGGGCCGGCTGCCCACACCCGCCAGCCGCCGGCGTTGCGCCAGGTCTCGAACCGCCACGGGTTGGCTGGGACAGGAAGCGTCCTGCTGCCCGGCGCTGCTCGGTTGGCCGCTGCTGCCAGAGCTCCCCCAGCGCGCGACAGATTCAGTTCGTGCATGCGGTGCTACGCGACGCACTCCAACACACCCATGCGCACGGGACTGATGTCCGGCAACGTCGCCAAGCTCGTCCGGGCTGCGCTCGCCGAGGTCTGGGTGGACCACGGCCTGGTCTTCCCCTCCGAGCGGGGCACCCCGTTGGAGCCGACCAAACTCAGCCGCTCGTTTGCTCGGCTTCGGGAGACCGCCGGTCTGCCCGGTGTCCGCCTGCACGACCTGCGGCACACGGTCGCGTCGCTGCTGATGGAGCTGGGCGTCCCGCCGCACGTCGTCCAGGCCATCGCCCGGCACGCGGACGTGAAGGTCACGCTCAAGGTCTGTTCTCACGCCAATTTTGGTGCGATGCGTCAGGGCGCTCGTCAAGCTCGGCGGGCGGCTGTCATGAACCGCATTGTCGTCAGCGTTGCTGTCATCGGGCCGTCTCGCGGCGGCTACCGCCCCAAAACGCCCGATGGAATTGGAGCCCCCACAGGATCGAACCGGCGACATCTCGCTTACAAGAACTGCGCGCCCCGTCCGCGTGAGTCGGTGGTCGTCGGCGGCCTCGGCCAACCGTCCGTGAGCCGCCCGCCCTGGCCGTCTTCGTCTCGGTCCGTTGCTGTCGCCGCTGCGGTCAGCAGCTGTTCACGTCGATCAGCGATCTGGTGTCCCGGGCTGGTGGCTGGCTACCGACCTTTGAAGCCACACCCGCTCGTGCTTGGGCGGCGGTCAGCCGGGCGGTGACGGAACTTCCGGTGGCTTGGCCGCTTGGTTGGCGCGCGCCGTGGTGCGGGTATCCCCGCCGTGCACCTCCCGCGGATGAAGTTTCGGCGAAGGAGCTTGGGCGAGACAGCCACGCATTAGCGTCAGCGCCGATGGCAGTAGCGCATGGCACACGGGCGGCATTGATGGAATATCCGGCGTGTCGTGGATCGGAACAGGGGTCGACTTTCATGGTTAAGAAGTTCATCAAAGAGGCGGTGTCGCGCAGCGCGGAGTCGGATGACGATCGACGGAAGCTCTCGTCGATGACGGACCCGACGAATCCTGCCGCGCAATCGCCGGACGGCTCGGGGCCGAGTGACGCGACGATCCTGAACTTCGCCCTCAACCTCGAATACCTCGAAGCAGAGTTCTACCTTCGCGCCACCACGGGGCAGGGACTGCCTGACGAGATGACCACCGGTACCGGCACCCGGGGTGAGGTGACCGGTGGGGGCATGGTCAACTTCAGCAACTCGGTAGTGCGCAAGTTCGCACGGGAGATCGCGTCGGACGAGCAGCAGCATGTGGCCTTCCTGCGGTCCGCCCTCGGGGAGCACGCCGTTTCCCGTCCGGCGATCTCTCTTGACACGAGCTTCACCGCAGCGGCCACCGCGGCCGGGCTCATCAAGTCGGGCGAAATATTCGACCCGTACGCCAACGATCTCAACTTCCTGTTCGCCGCGTTCCTGTTCGAGGACGTCGGCGTCTCCGCGTTCAAAGGAGCGGCACCGCTGCTGTCCAACAAGACGTACCTGGACGCTGCCGCGGGTATGCTCGCCACGGAGGCGTACCACGCCGGGATCGTCCGCCACGCGCTCTACAACGAAGGCATGATCGACGATGCCGTCTTCGCGGGCGTGCAGAAACTCTCCGACGCCCGCAACAGTCTCGACGGACCGGTCGACGACGACCAGGGTATCGGCACCAGCGCCGAGGCGAACCTTATTCCTAACGACGCCAACGGCATCACCTACGGCCGCTCGGCCCAGTCGGTCCTGAATATCGTGTACCTCAACGCGAGCCCGGCGAACTCCGGCGGCTTCTATCCCTCCGGCCTCAACGGCGACATCACGATGAGCGGCGGGGCCGCCAGCTAGTCACCTGGCCATCGCCGCAGTCCCGGCGCGCACTGCGGCACGTGTTCCCAGGCTCGTACCGGGCCCGTGCGCCCAGCACACGGCCAGCGCCAGACCCCACCTCAGCGGCACCGGATCGCCGCCGTCACCGCCGGGCAACGACCAGGATAGAAAGCACATGATGCACCTCGAACTCCACGCGATCCACCGACGGGTTCGACGCGCCGCAGGGCAGCTTTGGCACAGTGATCGAGATGGGTGTCGTCGACCCACCACCCGTGGCACGCGCGGCGCTGCAGAACGGCGCCTCGGTGGCCGGCCTGCTGCCGACCACGAACACGCCGGTCGTTCGAGAGCAGACACCGTGGGATGGCACTCGGTCGCCGATGACCCAGTTCGGGCCGCTGGACGAGGGGCTGCGACAGCCGTCGCCGGACTCCCGTACGCCGCAGCCGCTCGGGCTCGGGCCGTCGGTCCGGGTGAGGCATGGGCCCCGTAATCGGTGACGGCCGATCACCGGCCGTCACCGATCCCGCCGCACCCGTCACCGAGCCCGCCGCACCCGTCACCGAGCTGAGCGAGCTGCAGCTGCTGCGCTCCCGCGGGCGGCTGCGCGGGGTGCTGGCGCTGCTCGGTCCGGCGTTCGTGGCAGCGGTTGCGTACATCGACCCCGGCAACTTCGCCACCAACTTCACCGCCGGCGCGAGGTTCGGGTACACGCTGGCCTGGGTGATCGTGGTGGCCAACCTCATGGCCATGCTGGTGCAGTACCTGTCGGCCAAGGCTGGCGTGGCGACCGGGCGTGACCTGCCGGAGCTGTGCCGCGAGCACCTGCCGCGCCCGGTCTCCCGGGGCCTGTGGGTCCAGGCAGAGGTGATCGCGATGGCGACCGACCTGGCCGAGTTCGTCGGCGCGGCGGTCGGGCTGAATCTGCTGTTCGGCGTACCGCTGTTCCCGGCCGGGCTGATCACCGCGGTCGTCGCCTTCGGGATCCTCGGCCTGGAGCAGCGCGGCTACCGGCGCTTCGAGCTAGCCATCGTCGGGCTGCTCTGCATCGTGGTTCTCGGTTTCCTCTATGACCTGGCCGTGGTCGGCGCCGACCCGGTCGGTGTCGCCGACGGGATGGTTCCCGGGCTCGCGGGTAACGACAGCCTGCTGCTCGTGGCGGGCATCATCGGCGCGACCGTGATGCCGCACGTGGTGTACCTGCACTCCGCCTTGACGAAGGCCCGGGTGGCCTGCCGGGATGACGCCGAGCGCCACGAGCTGCTGCGCTTCCAGCGGATCGACGTGGTTGTCGGGCTCGGCGCGGCCGGTGTGATCAACCTGTCCATGCTGGTGATCGCGGCCTCGCTGTTCAACCGCACCGGCCATGCCGACGTCGACTCGATCGAGGCCGCCCACGCCGGGCTCGGCCACCTCGTCGGTGGCGGCGCGGCCCTCGCGTTCGCCGTGGCCCTGCTCGCCTCCGGACTGTCCTCGTCGAGCGTGGGTACCTACGCCGGGCAGGTCGTCATGCAGGGCTTCATCCGCCGGCGCATCCCGCTGTTCGTCCGGCGCGGGCTGACAATGCTCCCGGCACTGCTGGTGCTGGGGTTGGGCCTGCCGGCCACGGACAGCCTGGTCGTCTCGCAGGTGGTCCTGTCGTTCGGCATCCCCTTCGCTCTGGTCCCGTTGCTGTTGCTCACCCGGCGCGCGGACATCATGGGCTCGTTCGTCAACAGCCGGGCCACCACGGCGGCGGCAGGTGGCATCGCCGCAGTGATCATCGTGTTGAACGTGTACCTGCTGTACGTCACGGTCCTCGGCTAGCCCCAGGGCCAGCCAGCTCCCGGTCGGGGTCACAGCGCCGCCTCGGCCTGCTGTCCAACGATCACGAGATTCGGCAGGCGTCGAGGTGTACCTGCGGCGTGGACCGGGTGCACCGGCAGCTACGCCGTGACGGCATCTGATGGGGCGTCTGTGCAAGCACGCCAGCATGGCCGGTTGCGGCGGGGCCATGAGGTCAGGCGCGGGAGCGCAGGAAGCGCACCAGACCGGCTACGTCCTCCGGTACGAGGCGGCCGATGGCACCGCTGGAGTAGACGGCGTTGAGTACGGAGCCGTCCGGGCCGAGGACGAAGCCGGTCGACTGCAGGTGACGGCGGTCGTCGTTGAGGTACGCGCCGGTCAGGGCGGCGACCTGCTCGGCGTCCGCGCTGTGGCCGACGGGGAACGCGAGGTGGTGCTTGTCGACCAGCGCCTTGGTGGTGGGTTCGTCGTCGACGGAGAGTGCGGCGACCCGGACGTCAAGTGCAGTGAGAGTGTCGGTGGCGCGCTGGAACGCCGCGAGCTGAGCGGTGCAGTAGGGGCACCAGGAGCCCCGGTAGATCAGTACGACGCCGTAATGCCCGGCGCACTCATCGGGTAGCCGGAGGGTGCCCCCGCCGGTACGGGGCACCTCGAGAGTCGGGAAGGTCTGGCCGTTGTCGAGTCGAGCCATGGTGCGCCTCCTTGTCAGCCGGTCCACGATGACGATTGAGTCAACGCCACGAAAACTGGACCGACAGGTCCAGTTAAGCTGTCGTGACGGACATGACAGCGACGAGGTCCACCAGGCTGACCGCCCGGCGCTCTGGGCGCGGTCGGCGTCAGCGTGATCAGTCGGCGGAGGGCGGGACGCGGAACGAAGCGGGATTGACGGGACGGCTCTGCTTCGGCAGGCCGGCAACGACGAGGAGGTACGACTCGGTCACGAGATTGTCGACCAGCGCGGGCTCGACGTCCGCACCCGCCCGCACTGTGATCCAGTGCTTCTTGTTCATGTGGTAGCCGGGCGAGATGCTCGCGTGAGCTGCGCGGAGCGCCTCCGCGTCGGTTGGATCAGCTTTCAGGATCACGACGGGCTCGCCGGGCATGGACGTCTGCAGCATGAACACCTTGCCGCCGACTTTCCATACCTCCCAGTCGCCGGTGAACTGGTGTGTGTGCTCGGAGCCGGGAAGCTCGGCGGCGCGGGCCGCGGCTCGATCCTGCGCTGCCTTATCAATCTGCATCTTGACCTCCTCGAAGTCCTCAGGGGGTCGACTGCCCAGCCTCCGTTGAGGAGGTGCGGACGCCGGGCAACCGAGTCGAAGTGAACGGGGCCGGCACCGCGGTCCGATGTCCGCCCCGTCCGTCACATGTGCGTGAAGATCTTCTCTGCGTCGAACCGCGAGACCGGCTGGCGGGAGATCCGAGCCTCGTCGGGGTAGCCGAGCACCAGAAGCAGCGTGGTCGTGTAGTCGGTGTCAGTCAGGTCGAAGGCCGCGTCCACGGTCTTGCGGTCGAAGCCCTCCATCGGCGTCGCGTCCACCCCGAGGGATGCGGCGGCCATCATCGTGGCGCCGACGACGAGGTAGGTGTTCTTCTCAAGCCAGTGGAGCACGTTCCCGCCATAGTTCTTTGTCTGGATCTCCACGAAGTTGGAGGCGCCCGCCTCCCATCCCTTCTGGATCTCCGGGTCGGCGAAGCGCCCGTCGGCGCGCTCCTTCTCGAAGATCTCCTGCAGGTGCGTGTCGGGGATGTCCTTGCGCGTCGTGAAGACGATGGCGTGCGACGCGTTGCGCACCTTCTCCGCGTTGTCCGCGAAGCGGCCGATCAGTGCGTCCGCGAGCTTGTCCTTGCCATCCTGCGTCTCCAGCACGTGGAAACGGTTCGGCTGGATGTTGATCGTCGTCGGCGAGGTGCGCAGGTAACGCAGCAGCTGCTGGAACGTCTCCTCCGGGATCCTCTTGCTCGGGTCGAAGTAGCGGGTGAGGTGCTTCGTGATCAGCTTGTCGAGATTCAACATCGTGCTTTCCTTCGTTTGAACGGCGGGTGGAGAGGAAGGTCAGGCCGACTGGTCGGCGCCGGGGACGTCGACGACGGCGTCGCTGACGTTGTTGAGGTAGTTCGTGAGCAGGGTGACGACCACGATGGTGACGATCGCCTGGATCTCCGGGTCGAGATATCCGACCTCGCGGATCGCTGCGAGGTCGTCGTCGCTGACCTGGCCACGCGTCTCGATCACGTGCTGCGCGAACTTCGCGACGGCGGCGCGCTTCGGGTCGCTGGACGTGCCCATGCGGGCGAGCTCGATCTCCTCCGCCGACATACCGCCGAGGTTCGACGAGATGAAACGGTGGAGTGCCTGGCAGTAGTGGCAGCCGTTCGACTGAGAGACCGCGAGGGCGATCGTGTGGCGCGTCTTCGCGTCCAGGAGCTTCGCGATGCTGCCCTGCAGGCCCATCACGATCTCGAGCACGGTCGGGTTCGCGGCGAGCGTGGTGAACATGCTGGGGGCGAAGCCGAACTGCTTCGCGATGGCGTCGAGGGCGCCCTGCGTCTTCGCGTCGATGTCGGCGCGCGCGGGAGCGGTCAGGCGGGACATGGTGATGAACCTCCGGGTGACCTTACTGGACTTTTTCGTCCGTTCGCTTGAGTGAACACCGCCGGAAGTGGGTTTCCAAGCCCAGTTCGTATGACGTCGATTACATGCAGGTGAACAACAAGGGTAGGCAGGTCGGAAGCTCACTCCCAGGGCCAGGCAACGCGCGCGAGCGGATACTGGCGCACATGGCCATCGCATAAAGCCTCTGGACTGTCTGGTCCAAAGTTTTCGGGGTGAACACCCAAGAGTGGGTTTCCAAGCCCAGTTTGTGTAACGTCGATTACATGCAGGCGGACAAGGGGGCGGAGGCGGCCCGGAAGCTGACTCCCAGGGGCCACGCCACGCGCGAGCGGATACTGGAGCACGCGGCGGCGTTGATCTACGCCAAAGGGGTTCACGCAACCAACAACGAGCTCGTCCGCCGCGCTGCAGGTGTGAGTGGATCGCAGCTGAGTCACTACTTCCCCACCAAGGAAAGCCTCGTCCTGGCAGTCATCGACTGGCAGGCCGACAGCGTCCTCGGCTTCCATCGCAGCGAACGGTTTGCCGGCTTCGACACCGTCGAGGCGTTCCAGGACTGGACAGACTTCTACGTCCTCTCGGGACGTCCGTTCGAGGCCGGCTGCAGCCTCGGCTCGCTCGCGGGCGAGATCGTCAAGACCGATCTCGGAGTGCACGACCGGCTCGCGGAGGTGTTCGCCCAGTGGCGCGAGATCTTCCGCATGGGGCTTGATCGCATGCGGCAACTCGGCCGCATCGACGCGTCCGCCCACCCCGCGCGGCTCGCCGACATGTTCCTTGCGGCGTATCAAGGCGGCATGCTCCTCGCTCAGGTCGCCCGGGACATCGGCCCCCTGCAGGACGCGCTCTCTGCGGCGGTTGACCATCTGCAGACGTTCGTGACGTCTGACGACCAGCACATGAGCTGACGCGGCGCATCCGCGCCTCGGGCTTCGGAGCGCGGAAGTAGGTCCGGCGACCTGGTAAGACGACCATGTCGGCACGCGTAAGGCGTCCGCTCTGTTAGCAGAATCCGACGGCCGCACCACGTCCCTCCGCACAGGCGTGACCGCTTCCGAATCCGTTTACCCCTCAGGCGTCAACGGTGACCAAGGCCGTTGCCAGCAACTCAGGCGACCGGCGGGAAAGCCCCGGCGACGGTTGTCGCCGTCGAGGCGCCGCAGACCCCGGCCCTGAAGCCCGGCTTCGCATCGATGGCTGGTACTGCGTTACCGCAAAGGCCACGAGATGTGCGACGGCTCCGTGGTCCAGCGGCGGCCCCCGGGCGCTCAGCCGCCGATGCCGACCTTTTGCCCGGGCAGAGCGAGGTCGGCGACCACCGGCAGGTCGTCGGACGCGGTGGCTGCCACCGGAGAGGTGACGACGGCGATGGTACGAGCGACGACGTCGCCGGACTGCAGGATGTAGTCGATGCGGTGGGTGGGGTCCTCGGCGGGGTGCGTGTGACCCTCGCCGGCACCGGCTGCCTCCCACGCATCGACAAGGTTCTCGACGAGGGTGCGGATCTCGGGCGCGGCCGGCGTGGCGTTGAGGTCCCCCACCAGGACGACGGACTCCTCGGGGGTGCCGATGAGCTGCGTTATCGCCTGCGCCTGGGCGACCCGCTCGGCGGCGTCGTTGTGTTGCAGGTGGGTGTTGTAGACCTGCACCGGCGCGCCTCGCACGTTGATCCGGGCCCGCAGCAGTCCGCGTTGTTCGTGGTTGGCGAACCGTGGCAGGTACGTGTTGTCCCAGTCCAGGATCGGGAAGTTGGACAGGATCGCGGTGCCGTACTGGCGGCGCGGCTGGCCTGGGGAGAGCGGATCGAGGTCGAGGTTGGCGCCGTAGACGACGTGCATGTTCAACTCGCGGGCGAGCCAGGAGGCCTGATCGACGAAGTTGCTGCGCGCACCGTAGTGCCGGTCGACCTCCTGGAGGCCGACCACGTCGAGCCGGCTGTCCCGAATCACCTGGGCGATCCGGGACAGGTCGAGGACATCGTCGGTGCCGGCAGCGTGATGGATGTTGAAGGTCATGACACGCAGGGGTCGATCGGGAGCCTGCGGCTGGAGCGGATCGCCGGGCATGGCAGCTGTGGCCGGCGAGGCCAGGGCCACTGTCACCGCAGCGAGGGCGACGAGCGAGACGAACACTCGTGGAATGCGCATGCGTGGAGCTTGTCGGCACCGCCGCGACATCGGATTCAATGGGGAGCGAATACCTCACTTACATCGAGTGATCCGCACGTTTCTTCGCCGGGACGCGGGGTCACGCCGTACGCAGCCAGCCGAGGGTCTTCATGTTGGTGAGGCTGGTCGCCTTGAGGCCGGCGTCGGACACGGTCCAGAGCACGCCGTCGACCACCAGTGACCGCCGGATCATCACCACGTCCCCGGGACGTCCGCCGCCGAATGCGTGGTCGACGGTGCCGGCCTCGGTGAATCCGCCGTCGCCGACCCGCAACGCCAGCGCCACACTGCTCGGCAGGCCCGGCTTGCCCACGGCGCCCGAGTCGTGGACTGTCAGGGGGACCACGACCAGGCGTTCGGCCGGCCAGTAGAGGAAGGCGTGCGGGTCGAACTCCGCTTCGGAGTGCCCCTGCCGGACGTGGTACTGCGCGATCCGGCTCGGCGCGGCCGGATCGGCGACGTCGAAGAGCGAGAGCTGGGTGCCCTGGACCCGGCCCTGGTCGGTCGCCTCCTGCCCGACGCCGAGCAGCCGTCCTTCGCCGACCGGGTGCAGATACGCCGAATACCCGTTGATCTTCAGTTCCCCGCTCACCTTGGGCGCGGTCGGATCCCGCAGGTCGACGGTGTAGAGCGGGTCGGTCTGCCGGAACGTGACGACGTACCCGCTGCCGCCGACGAACCGTACGGCGTGGATCCGTTCCCCCGTGCCCAGTCCGGTGACCGTGCCGACCTGGGTCAGTGTCGAGCCGTCGGCGCGCAGGACGTACACGCTGGACGTCGAGTCGGGCTTGGTGCCCCAGGTACGGCCACGAGTGGTGGCGACCCGCAGATGCCCGTCCCACTCCGACATGGCGTACTGGTTGACCAGCCAGCCCGGAACGGTGGCGGCAGCGACGTACCGCGGTGCGCCCGCTCCCCCGGTGTCGAACTGGTAGATCTCCGTGGTCTCGTCCTTGGGATCGGGTGCGACGTTGCGGGCGGTGAGCATGGGCAGCACTCGCCAGCGCTGGTCGTTGGCGACGTACAGCCGGTCTCCGGTGCTGTAGACCGTGTCGCCGTCGGCCATCACGGTGACTGGGTCGCCGGCGCCGAGCATGGCCGCCGCGAGGTCGAAGCTGAGCACGGTCACCAGCGAGGTACCGGAGTAGCTGGCCGGCCGGCTCACCCGTTCGCAGCCGACCCGTCCGGTGCTGGTTCTTTCCCCGGAGGTGACCTCGTACCGGGGCAGCCAGTCGTCGACCGTGGACCTGTCGATGATCTCGCGGTTGGCAGCGGTGCGCTGCGCGTCGGTGGCCCGTTCCGGGTGCGGGAAGGTCAGCCGGGGCGCGGATCGGACCACGACCCGGACCGTCGTGCCGACCTGGCGGGCGTCCACCAGACTGCCGTCGATCCGGTACTCCCCGATGATTTTCGGCGCCCCGGCGAGGTCGACCATGACCAGGCGTGGACCGACGATGTCGCCGCGGGTCGGACCGGCTGCGGCGGGCCGCCCCTCGGGGACGGCCGGTTTCGCGATCGCGGCCCACCCCTCGCGGAGCAGCACGAGCGCCCGGTCGCCGTGGAGGAGGAGACTGCCGTCGGTCCAGCCGTCGGCACCGGGCGCCAGCTCCAACTCCCCGGTCAGCCGCCGGGTGGCCGGGTCGATCACGTACAGCTTGCCCCGTGTGACGCTGACGATCCGCTTGCCGTCGGTCTTGACCAGGTCCGGTTCGTCGACCCCGGCCTCGTGTGTGTTCGTGCCCGAGTGGCCGGGGGTTCCGGCTCCGGCCGCGTTGGCCTCGGGCGCCGCGTCCGCCTGCTTGGCCGCTGCGGGCGCTCCGGCCTGTTCCGCCCGGCCGAAGGTACGGAAGTCCCCGCCCGGCCCGAACCCCCAGGGCCCGACGTACGCCTTGGCTGCTGTCTTGAGCTGCCGCATCGCCTGCCCGCAGGAGTCGAACGCGACGAGCCGGAACCCGCCGGCCGGCACTCCCCCGTCCCGTCGTGGCGTGGGAACCACCTCCGCCGTACACCCGCTGATCAGCGACAGGCTGGCGACCAGGGCCAGCCCCATCACCCGGGGAACGCCGGTCGTTCGATGCTGTAGGGGGACGCTGCTGCCTGTCATGCCCCTAGGACGTGTCTGCCGTAGGCCGGGTTCCCCGGGCGGAGGCATCGGGATGAGGCCGCTGCGGCTGACCTGAACCACGACCCGCAACACGACAGCCGCCGAGCGGAGCGATATTCGATTCGTCCCCTGTTCAGGCTGGGGGTGCAGCGGTACTTCCCCGGACGGCGAGCGTGGTGGCGAGCTCGAGACCGGCCGTACCGCGACGGCGAGCAGGTTTCGCCGGAGCCGCGAATGGTGATTGTCGGCGCATGTCATCGCTGTCCTCGCGGGCTCGCGGCGCCGTCTCCCGCGCAGCCGACAACCCTGGCCTGGAGCACCTCACCCGGGCCGGCTTCATCGGCTACGGAATCCTGCACCTGCTCTTCGCCTGGGTGATCGCGCGGGTCGCCTCGGGTGGGCCGACCGCCGACCGCGACCAATCGGGCGCCATGCAGGAGATCGCCGACGAGCCGTTCGGGCTGGCGCTCATCCTGGCGATCGTCGTCGGGCTGGTGGCCATGGCAGTCTGGCAGGTGCTGGAGATGTTCCGGGGGCGCTTGCTGAGCGAGCGGATGGCGTCGGCCGGCCGGGCCGCGTTCTACCTCTACCTTGCCTTCAGCGGGATCAAGGTGCTGCGCGGCAAGAAGTCGTCGAGCGCCGACACCCAGCAGGACACCGCCGAGGGTCTCCTCGCCTCGAGCGGCGGGCGGGTCACGGTCATCACGGCGGGGCTGATTCTGGCCGGGATCGGCGGATGGCTGGCGTTCGTCGGGTTCACCGGGCGTTTCGAGAAGCACCTGCGGGTCGGCGAGATGGCGGCCGGGACGCGGCGGCTCGTGCGCCGGCTCGGCGCGACCGGTTTCGTGGCCAAGGGCCTGGCGTACGGGAGCGCCGGCGCGCTGTTCGTCATCGCGGCATGGCGGTACGACCCGGACAAGGCACGCGGACTCGACGCGGCGCTGCGGACGCTGGCCGGCGAGGCGTACGGCACCGGCCTGCTGCTCGTGATCGCGGTCGGCTTCGCGGCGTACGGCCTGTTCGCGCTGACCGAGGCCCGCTACCGCAAGGTCTGACCGCTCAGCGGAGGCCGGGCCAGGCGGCGAGGTAACCGAGGTCGGTGAGCACCACCCAGCTACCGGGTTACCGCTTCCGACCGTGACCGCGTTGCGGCGTCCGCGTGGGCGGTCAGGCGGACGCCGCCGCGGGCAGGTCCACCACCAGGAGCCGGTCGTCCAGGCCGACCAGCACGCCGTGCCGCCGGGCGTACGCCTGCGCGGCCGGGCCGAATGCCGGATCGTCCGGCGAGACCACCCGGCCGAGGCCGGCGCGGCACCGTCCGCCCCGGCACAGCTGCACCTCGGCTGGCCGGCGGAAGTGTCGCCACCACCGCTTGTCCGAGGCGTCGCCGACGAGCACGACGTACTGCTCCTCCGCTGCGGCATAGAGCACCGGCAGGCTGACCGGCCGCCCGTCGGCGGCGCGGTAGCGCACCTCGCACAGTTGCCCGTCGAGCAGGCCGTGCAGGCGCCGGGAACGCAGGACCGCCAGGATCAGCCGGTTGACCACGGCCGGCGGCCGGTTGGCGTGCCGGTGCCGTCGGGCGGGACGGGTGTCGCTGTTAGCCATGAGCTTTCTCCTGGTCCTCGTGCCCCTTGATGCTCGCCCCATGCGTGGCCCAGGTGCAGGGTCTTGCGGCCCGGTCTGTCGGAGGCGTCCGCGCGGGGTCAGCCGGTGTGGACGTGGGGCCGCCGAGTCGGGTCGGGTTCCTGCCGGCGCAGGATCTCCCGCGTGACGGGAGCGATCTCACCCTGACCGAAGATCAGGTAGCGCAGGAAGTTGCCGGCGGGGTCTCCCTCAGTCCACTCGAAGTAGATGTGCGGGCGGTGGTGGGTGAGGTCGCGGATGTGCAGCAGGAGCGCGGCGAGGGCGTTGGGCACGGACGAGCTGGCCAGCCGGAGCAGCCGGTATCTGCCGTGCACGATCGTCCCGCTGACGTGCAACTCGGTTTCGAAGTCCGACGGGTCGGTGACGGTGACCTCGACGAAGATGACGTCGCTGCCGGCGGGGAAATCGTTGTCCTTGACGATCTGCGCGAGTTTGTCGCGGTACTCGGCCGGGTTCCCCGTGCTCGACTCGTGGGCGATGAGCCGAATTCGCCGCCGGGCGCAGTCAGTGATGAACTGCCGGGCAGTGGCGTCCAGTTCTACCGTGTCGACCCGGAGGTCGAAGGCCCGGAACAGCCGGGATAGCAGCGACACCGCGATGATACCGGCGATGAAGGCGGCCGCGATCTTGACGCCGTCGGGCCGCTCGACGATGTTCGCGATCGTGGTGTAGACGAAGATCACCGTGATGATCCCGAACGCGACGGTGCGGCCGTGCTGGCGTCGGTGCCGGGCGGAGAGCGTCACTGCGGTCGCGGCGGAGGTGATCAGCACGAGCACGCCGGTGGCGTAGGCGCCGCCTTGGGCGTCGACGCTGGCGTCGAAGATCACCGTGATCAGGAACGCCACGGCGGTGAGCACCAGTACCAGCGGTCGCACCGCGCGGGCCCAGGTGGGGGCCATGCCGTAGCGGGGCAGGTAGCGCGGGACCAGGTTGAGCAGGCCGGCCATCGCCGAGGCGCCGGCGAACCAGAGGATCGCGATGGTCGACAGGTCGTAGATGGTGCCGAACACCTCGCCGAGGTGCTGGTGCGCCAGGTACGCCAGGGCCCGCCCGTTCGCTGGCCCGCCCGGCTTGAACTCGTCGGCCGGGATAAGGATGGTGGTGACGATGCTGCTGGCGATCAGGAAGATGCTCATGATCACAGCGGCGGTGGTGAGCAGCCGCCGCGTGCCCCGGATCCGCCCGGTTGGCTTCTCCTCGGTGTCCTCCGGGTCGCCCGTGACGTGCGGCATCACCGCGACGCCGGTCTCGAAACCGGACAGGCCGAGCGCGAGCTTGGGAAAGACGAGCAGCGCGATGCCGACCATGAGCAGCGGGTCGCCGTGCTGGGCGGTCAGTGCGATGGTCCAGTCACCGATCATGGCGGGATGGGTGAGCACCCGCCAGAGCGCGTCGCCGACCACGACCGCGTTGAGCGCCAGGTAGACGCCGACCAACCCGACGGCGATGCCGATCGCCTCGGTGAACCCCTTGAGAAATACCCCGCCGAGCAGCGCCACCAACAGCAGCGTGATGATCACCGGGTGGCCGCGCAGGCTGTCCGGCCAGAACGGGTTCTCGTCGATGTGCGCGGTGGCGTCGGCTGCCGACAGGGTGATCGTGATGATGAAGTCGGTCGCGGCGAAGCCGAGCAGCACCAGCACGAACAGCTTGCCCTGCCAGTAGGCCAGCAGCTTCACCAGCATCGCGATGGAACCCTCGCCGTGCGGGCTGTCGTGCGCGACCCGCAGGTAGACCGGCAGCGCTCCGAGCAGGGTGACCAGGACCAGTACCAGGGTCGCGATCGGAGACAGCACGCCGGCGGCCAGCGCCGCGATGCCGGGTTGGTAGCCGAGGGTGGAGAAGTAGTCCACGCCGGTGAGACACATGACCTTCCACCAGCTGTGGTGGTGGTGCTCCGGCGGTCGAGCGTGGGGACCTTCGGTCCGGGCGGGCCGCGCGGAGGTGTCGGCCAGCAGCCAGCCGCTGAGCGGGCGTTTCTTCCGTTCTCGTACCCGGTCCCGCACGTCGACGCTCACGGTGCCTCCCCAGTTCCTCCCGTCGCCGGGAGAGTGGGCCCTGCACGTACCTGCTGGCCGGGAGAGACCCAGGCGTTGCCGCACGGCTACCGGACCATCGCCCGGTCGACCACGACGTTCCGTCGCCCATGATCGGGCCGGCAGGCCGGATCGACGGCCGCTGCTACGCCGATTTAACGCGTACCGCCGTTTCTTTCACGCCTTTCATACGCCGACGCCCTTGACCCCTCGCAGGCCGAGACCCGTACGGACCTTCGGGTCCTCGGCCGGCTTCGACCAGTCGCCAGCACGCTCGACACCGTCGGTGTGGCCGACGGAGGCGCAGACGACCCCGCGGCAGTAGTGGCGTTCCCGGTCGCAGCGGGGCTGCTGACTGGTTGCCCCAGGGCGTCGAGGCTGCGGTGTGCGCGGCAATCCTGTGGCGAAGCCGCTGCGACCGGCCGACACGTGTCCGGCCGGTCCACGCGTACCGGCGATCAGTTGGTGGTGACCGGCGTCCCGTTCACCACGGCCCGCTCCACGGTCGGTCCGGGGGCCGGCACGACCCCGGTGCGGACCGCGTCCAGCAGCGCCATGCCTTGACCGGCCAGCGACGCGACCACGCTGCTGAGCCCCTCGGCGCCGTTCAGCACGGTGATGTTGGCGCCCTGCAGGCCGACCGCGGCCGCGCGCAGCAGGTCGGGCAGCTGCTCGATGATCCGCTGGTCGAGGGCTATCCGGTCCTGCGCGGCGGCCGCCTCGGCGGATAGCTTGGTGGCGTCGGCCTGCGCCTGGGCCAGGGCGCGGATCCGCTCGGCCTCGGCCTGGGCGGGCCGGATCACCTCGGCGATCAATTCGGCCTGCCGCAGCTCGGCGTTGCGTTCGGCGACCCGGGCGCGCTCGACGAGCACCTCCTGCTGGGCGCGGGCCGCCGCCAGCGGGCCGGCCTGGGCCGCCGTCTGCTGGGCCTGGTCAATCTCGGCCTGGTACTGGGCCCGGGCGATCGCGGTCTGCCGGGCGTACTCGGCCTGGTGTCGTACGCTCTCCTGCTGCGCCATAGCGCTGGCCTGGTCGGCGGCGGCCTGCGCCACCTTCGCGTCCTGGTCGACCTTGGCCTGGTGCGGGGCGGCGAGCGCGCGGATGTAGCCGACGCCCTTGTCGTCGATGCTGCTGATCTGGAGCGAGTCGACGGCCAGGCCGATCCGGGCCATCTCGGTCTTGCTGGCATCCACGATAGCGTCCGCGAGGGTCTGCTGCTCGCGGATGATCGACTCGACGGTCATGCTGCCGATGATGCTGCGCAGGTGACCGCTGAAGATCCGCCCGACCAGGGTTGGCATCTGGCTCTGGTCGCCCTGGAAACGCCGGGCGGCGGCGGCGATGGACTCGTGGTCGTCAGCGACCTTGAACGCGATGACGGCCTGCACGGTCAGGGTGATGCCCTGCTTCGTGTAGCAGTCCTCGACGACCTCGGCCTCCTGCATGGCCAGCGTGAGCCGGGTGGCCTTGGAGAAGACCGGCACCACGAAGACGCCGTGACCTGTGACGATCTTAAATGGGAGCGCCTCGGCTCCCCGCTGCTTGCGTCCGCTGATGAGCAGAGCCTCGTTCGGGGCGGGCACCCGGTATCCGAACATTGGAGGACCCTTCTGTCCTACCGGGAGACCTCGCCCCCGGCGACGGTGGGCCATGGCTCGACGTCGATCTGGCGCGCGCCACGGTTGTTGATGATCAGTACCTCGGCGCCGGCCGGAACCGGCGTCGAGGCGTACGCGAGGTAATAGTGCGCGATGCCGTCCACCACGACGCGGACCTCCCCTGGGCGATCACCGCCGCGCAGTGCGTGCACCACGCGCCCGATCCTGCCGACCAGCAACCGACCGTCCACCATGCTCCCCGCGACCGGGCGCCTAGCGCTGTCCGCGCCGCCCGCCGATCATTCTCCGCCCGGATCGGCCGTAGGAAAAGAGTGCCAGCCGCTCACTCCTGCGGTGCGACGACCGGCCGCCCAGCCAGACTCGTCTGGGCGCCGCATTGAACAAGGCGCGCCGATTTCCGGTGGCATCAGGAGCAGGCGATCTACGGGCCTCTCCACGGCTTCCGGGATGCCGCCGACGGTGACGATGCCACCCGAGCGCTGGCGGGTGCTGGCGGCGCGGGTGTGTCCATGACAGATCGGTATCAGCACCTCGGCGACGTTCCTTTCGGAATGCTCGACGACAGGCGAGGGTTAGGCCAACGTCGCTGGCAGGACGAGGAGGGCGAAACGGAACACTCGCCCGAGTAGGCACGCGACGGCGAACTCCCAGTGTCGAAGGCCCGCGGTGCCGGCGGCGAGGCTGACTGCGGCCAGCGGTGGAACCCCGACTGTGGCGGAGACGAGCACCGTCGGTAGGGCGCTGCGCCGACGGGAGAGCCAGCGCTGGGTCCGCCCGGCCCAACGGGCGCCCGCGGCCGCCGCGCAACCTGATCGGCTCCGATGCGCGAGTTTGTGGGCCAGCCTCCCCGTCCCGCGACGCGCGGCTTCGAACAGGAGCAGTTTGCCGGCGGTCTGCCCGAGCGCCAGAGCGAGGACGGCGACCAGAGCGTGGCCGCCACGGTGTCCGGCGACTACGGCGTAGGCCTCGGCGTTGACGATCGGGACGAGGGCCGAGGCGAGACCGTACCCGAGCGCCAGCACCGCCTCGGCGAGGCTGCTCATGCCCGGCCGTCCCGTTCGAGCAGCCGAACCATCGCCGCGGTTGACCACAGCTTGACCGCAATGACGGCGACGGCGACGGCGAGCGCGAGCCGGTACTGCCCGAACGTGATGGCGCCGATGACCCCGGCGGTGTTGGCGGCCTTCGCCATGGGCGACCAGTTCCACGCCCATACCCGCCGGTCGATCAGGTAGAAGTAGTTGGGGCTGATCACGGGCCAGCACAGGAACGCCAGCGACAGCATGGTGTCCAGCACCAGGAACGAGAGCAGGAACACCAGGGCCACGACCGCGACGTCGGGCAGGAGTGAGACCAGACCCGCGCCGAGCACGGCGGTGCACGCACGGTCGCTCACGATATCGAGGACGGCCCCCGCCCGGGTCTCCTGTCCGAGCCTGCGGGCGGCCCAGCCGTCAAGCACGTCGCCGAGCCAGTAGATGCCGTACGCCACTGCCAGCAGTACGACGGAGCCGGCGACGAGGGCGGCGACACCGACGGTGACAGAGGCGACCGTGCGGATGGCGGTGATGTAGTTGGGAACCGTACGGAGAGGGCCGGTGCTGATAGCGGTGCGCAGGTCAACATGAGTCACCTCCGTAGCGTCGTGCGGTGAGCGTTCCGGGCGGAACGTGCCGCGGTGCCGATCTGGTCGCGGGAGCGGCACCGGAGTGCCGGCCGATCTGGTACCGAGGTACCTGGCCGGCTTCCGGGCTGGTCGCCGAGACTGTGCAGGTGAGGACCAGGAACCGGGAAGGGTTGCGCGACCCCGAGCGAGTGCGCCGCCTTGCTTACGGCGCGGCGGGCTTGATCGTCGCCGTCGTGGTCACGACCGTCGAGGGGGGCCTGTCCGTGCCGGCGGGCTGGGCGCGGCTGGTGCTGCCCATTGGCCTCGGGGCCGTGGCGCTGCGGCCCCGCTACCGGGCCCTGGTCTTCGCGGTCTGTGCCGGGTTCGTGGCGATGGTGAGCACCGGGGAGTCGGTGCAGTTGGGCCTCGCGGCCGCCGGCCTCGTGTTCTTCTCGACCTGCGAAGACCCGGCCCGACGCCCGTGGCTGGGGTGGGTGGCCGGCTTGACCGGCGCCGCCGGCGCCCTCGCTGTCGCGCTGCTCGACCAGCGTGGGCTGTACGAGCAGCCCATCGTCTTCGTGACGGCCGGCTACCTCCTGGCGATCCTGCTCCGGTCGTGGTCACGCGGCTACGCCCTCACCCGGGAGGCAGGAGAGCTGCGCGGCCAGGCAGCCTGGCTCGAGCAGCGCACGAACCTGGCCCGCGAGCTGCATGACGTGGTCGGCCACCACGTCACCGCGATGGTGGTTCAAGCCGAGGCGGGCCAGTTCAGTGACGACCCGGGGGCGGCGCTGCGGGCGATCGCGGACAGCGGACGCATCGCACTGAGCGAGCTCGACACGCTCGTCGTGCACCTGCGTGACCCGGAAGCGGCGATCGCGGTGAGCGCGCCGCCGCGCCTGTCCGACATCGACGAGCTACTCGCGCAGCCGCTGCGCCAGCAGGGCGTGACGGTGCAGGTACGTCTGGACCCTGAGCCAGGGCTGGACGAGATCGGCGTGTTGACCGTCTACCGCATCGCCCAAGAGGCCCTCACCAATATCGCCCGCCACGCGAAGGCCACGGCTGCCTGCGTCGAACTGATCCGCATCGGCGACCGCGCCCGTCTGCGGGTCAGCGACGACGGCATCGGGCCGCCCCCTGCACCCACGCGCGGCTCGGGCCTACTCGGCATCGAGGAGCGCGTGCGAGCTCGCGGTGGGAGCTGGGAGCTGAGCCGGCGACCTGGCGGCGGCACCATCGTTCAGGCCAACCTGCCGGCGGCGAAACCGTGATCCGTGTTGCGATCGCCGACGACCAGCAGTTGGTCCGCGACGGCTTCAGCCTGATCCTGCGTTCCCAACCCGACATCCACGTCGCCGCTGAGGCCTCCGACGGTCGGCAGCTCCTCGACGCCGTGCGTCACGACTCCCGCATCGACGTCGCCCTGGTCGACATCCGCATGCCGGTACTCGACGGCCTCCAAGCCACCCGCGAGCTGGCCGCGATCCCGCACGCCCCGGCCGTGATCGTCGTAACCACCTTCGACGACGACGCCTATGTCCTGGACGCCATCGCCTCCGGCGCGCGCGGATTCCTGCTCAAGCGGGGCAGCGCCCGCGATTTGATCGCCGCGGTGCGCACCGTCGCGGCCGGGGAGGCAATCCTCTCCGCCGAGGTCACCGGCGCCGTCCTCGACCGGGTACGCGCGACCGGACCGGCCACCCGCGTGGAACTGGCGGCCTACCAGCCGACCGCTCGGGAGACCGACGTGCTCGCCCTGATCGGTGCCGGACTCAACAACACCGAGATCGCAGAACGCCTCTACCTCTCCATGAGCACCGTCAAAACTCACGTCACCAACGTGCTGGCCAAGACCGGCAGCCGCGACCGCGTACGAGCCGCCATCCTGGCGATCCAGGCCGGCCTATCACCCTGACAAGAACCAGCAGCGGTCTCGCTCAGCGCGTCCGATCGACTCCCTCGGTACCGTCGCTGTTGACAGCGCATCGAGAGCTCAAGATCGGGTACGCGCTCCTCGGCACGACCGAAGATCGAACCACGCGTCCGCTGCCCACCGTGCATAGCGCATGGCGGCGGCAGATCTGGTCGCCTGACCTGGCCCCAATCGAGCTGCCAAGCAGGGGCACAGCGACGTGCGCCGTCGCACTGTCGAAGGCAGTGCCAAGCGGGTGAGCTGTGGTCGCGTCCGCAGGCTCAGGACGCGGTATCAGTCGTGGGTGATCGAGAGACCGAGGATCACCGCCGCGGAAACCACCACATGTCCGGGTGCGAGATCCTGAGCGGAAGCCTCACCGCCCGAACCATGGCCACGGTAACGTTCGTGGCCCACGTTTTCTGGATCGACGTCATCGATGTGCACGACAGCACCGAGCCGAACCCCGGCCGCCTCGGCGTACAACTCGGCCTTCCGTCGAGCAGCCGCTACCGCCTGACGCCGAGCCTCCGCGCGCATCTCAGCCTTCGTCGAAACGTCGAAGTCAACCGCAACGATCCCGAGGGCGACCGGGACCTGGCGGGCGGGATTACGCGCGGAGTCTGGGGGGCGTCAGGAACAGCTCCCGATCGCGCCAGACCACGACGACGGACACCACCAGCAGCAGGGCCGTCTGGATCAACTTGGTGTCCGGGTGCGTGAGGAAGACCTCGTTGCCGAAGTTGGCGGCGAGGTGGAAAACGATCGCGACGAGGACGCTGCGGCCGCCGCGGTAGTAGAGCCAGTTCATCAGGATGATGAACGGGATCAGCGAGAAGGCGTAGTTGAGGCTGTGGATCAAGCCCTCCTCGACGACCTCCGCCTGGTAGTAGCCCTTGATGAAGCCGAGCGGCACGTGCCACAGCACCCAGACGACACCGAACACCAGCGACGCCCACAGGACCTTCATCCGGGACGCGAGCGCATCCGTGCCGTAGGTCTTCCAGGCGACCTCCTCCAGGACGGGGGCCAGCACGAGCGTGATCCACGCAGGCAGCAGGCCCGTCGCGAACGTGAAGCCGTTGCGGAGCTCGAACTGCGAGACGTCGTAGCCGAACGGGATGGAGATCGCGGTGGCGACGAGCAGGGCGCCCGGGAGCAGGGCGACAGCCGCTAGCCAGACCCAGGCGCGAGTGCCGCGCGGCGCGACCAGGCGAGCGAGGACGTCGCGGGTGAGCCCGTCCTTGCGGATGAACCAGATCGCCACGACGACCGGGGCGGCGAGACCGGCCAGGCCGAGGCCGGTCATGACGGCGAGGGTCGTCTGGCTGGGATCGGGCTGGTTCGACAGCCAGGCAGCGGTGAACCACAGCACCCACGGGATGGCGGTGGCGAGGACGTAGAACGCGAGGGGGTGGCGGTACCGGCTGACGTTCTGCAGCTCCAGCGCGCGACGCATCTCAGCAGGTTGGAGAGGTTGTGCCGTACGGGTCATGACCTGCATGTTTTCCCTGCTGAGCCGGAATCGCCATGGCTCCCAGGGCGAGTTCCGGGACGCCTCAGGGTCGGCTCAGGGGGCGGGGGCAGGGTTCGGGCAGGGTGAAGATCTGACCGTTACAGGCGTTTCGGTAAAGGCGCTCCCAATCATGGCGATATGGGGAACGGGCACTGGCAACCGCGGAGAGCTTCCGATCGCAACGGGCGCCCGCGAGTGGGACGCACGCGACGCCCGCATCACGCATACCGCACGGTGTGCGGCTACATGAGAGTGAGGCTGATCTTGGCTGGATTAATGTCGGCCGGAGTTGTCGCATCCGGGCCGCGTTGTTCGTAGCTGTGTGAGAGGCCGCCCACAAGGGCGCGGTCACGACCAAAGGAGATGTCAACCTATGCAGCACCCACTGGCCAAGATCCACCGCGTGTTCGAGCTCGTCGAGCCGATCGCCACCGTCACCTTCTCCGAGGTGCCGAACGAGGCGTTCCTGGCCTTGGGAATGCGCAACTACTGGGACGGATACTTCGCGGGCCGGGCCGCACCGCTGGGCCTGGCACCGGCCGAGGTGGTGCACGCGGTCTTCTACAACTTCGCCGACGGCGAGGTGGCCCGCCACATCCCCTGGGTCTGGGGAAAGACCACCCCGCAGGAGGCGATCGCCGTGCGCGAGCGGGGCAGCGCCGCCGCGCTGCGACAGAGGATCGGTCCGCTCGCCGACTCCCCCGACCTGGTGCGGGTCGCCGACCTGGCCACCCGGGCAGCGGTCAGCGCGCCGACCGAGGGCCGCGCGCTGTACGCAGGGCTGCGGGCGCTCGACGTGCCCGCAGAGCCGGTGGCCAGGCTCTGGCACGCGGCGACGCTACTGCGAGAGCACCGCGGGGACGGCCACAACGCCGCCCTCCTCGCCCACGGCATCGGCGGCACCGAGGCCCACGTCCTGCTCGCCCTCTCCCTCGGCATGCGGGCGGAGGAGTTCGGCCGGACCCACCACCTGCCCAAGGCACAGCTCGCCGGTGTCGTCGACGGGCTGCGCCGCCGCGGCCTCGTGGACGCCGCCGGCGGGTTCACCGACGCCGGCCGGGAAACCAAAGAGCGGATCGAGGCCCTCACCGACGAGCTGGCGGCGCCGGCGTACGACGTACTCACCCCCGACGAGATCGACGAGCTGATCGCGGGGCTCAAGCCGATCGCGGCCACGGCACAGGAAGTCGACGACTGAGCGGGCGCATCAGACGTCGGCCACGACCCCAGCTCACCGGGCACCCTGCGGCAACGCATGGACGGCGAAGATCTCTCCGGGGTCAGCATGCCCGTCGAGCTCATCATCCGTGGCTCGGCGGCAGCGGCAGGCCGAACCCGAGGCGCTGCTCGCCCAGGCGCGTACGGCCATGGCGAACGACACACAGGAGGTGCTGACGGCGGTCCGGGTGTTCTTCGGAGACGAAGCGGCCGACGTGACCGCCGTCGAGATGCCGGGATAGCTGCGTGCGCATCCCGTCATCGGCTGGCAAGAGCGCCGGCCACCGGCGACTGCTCCTGCCTCAACTCTGCGTGCTACGAGCCGCGGCGCCGCCCGCCACCGGCCCCCACCGGTTCGATCACCTGCGAGAACTCCTGGGGAAGCTGGGCCACGGCGTTCTCGAACTCGTCTTGGGTTACGGCCTCACGCAGGGTGGTGAGCACCGCGCGGACCCCGGCACCGGCGAGCGCACGGTCGACCCCCGGACGATCCCCCACCCGCCGCACAAACTCGTCGAGCCCGAACGAGGTGGCCATTTCCCCTCCGAGCGGTCTGCTCAGGTGACCGGCAAGTCGATCCGGAAGCTGATAGGCGAGGTCCTCAGCCTGGCCGGCGCTGATCCGATCCGCCAACGTCTCCAACGTCACCCCGGTCAGTGTGGCCGCCTGATCGGTCGACACCTTGGCCCGCGTGGCCACCGCGTTGACGAAATCCTCGTATTCCACCTGATTCTCCCTCCGGCCAGATCCCCCGTCGAACGGCTGGAATGCGTCACATCGCTTCGTTGAGCGAACTGGTACTTCGACAGCCTGCTAGGACGGGGGGTGATGCGGCCTCATCCCCATCGGGCGAATCACCACGGCGCCCTGCGGCGACCTCCTCGACATCCCGGTGGAACGGGACGAGCGGGCGAGGTGGTGGCGAGGCTGCACCAATGCGGCTACGAGGTCACTCGCGCGCTGCAGACCGGGCCGGGCGGGAGGGCGTGCGCGGACCCTACCGGGCGGACCGGGCTGGCCTGATCGCCCCCGCGATCTCGTGGCCGCCATCCGTGGGACTGCATCGCCGACGGTCGGGGCTGTCGGGCGAATGACGGGTGTATGGCTTTCGCCCTGCTCCTCCGTTTCCACTCTCCGGCGACCTCCGCTTTTGTAGGTTGGCGAAAGAAGCGTCCTCCGCCCCCGAGGGGCGTGCCGAAGGAGGCAGACGCGCGTGAGGCCAAGCCCGCTCCCCCGGATCCTTCGCCGGCGCGGCGAGCCTGACTATCCGACGTTCCTGGAGCTCTTCTTCGACCTGGTCTACATCTTCATGCTCTCCAGGCTCTCGGCGGGGCTGGCCGAGGACCTCACCGTCCGGGGCGCCGCCGAGACCGCCGTCCTGTTGATGGCCGCCTGGTGGGTCTGGGTACTGACCGCGTGGCTCACCGATCTGTTCAACCCGCGCCTGCCGGTCATTCAGGCCACCGTCCTGGCGGTCATGTTCGGCACCTTGTTGATGGCGATCGCGGTGCCGTACGCCTTCGCCGATTACGGCTGGCTGCTCGTCGCGGCGTACTTCGGCATCCATCTCGTCCGGGACGCCGTCCTCATCCCCGGTACCCGGGTGAATCGCCCGATCCAGGCCCGGAGCATCCGGGTGTTCTTCTGGTTCGGCGTCACGGCGCTGCCGTGGGTGGCCGGGGTGTTCGTGCACGGAACGGCCCGGCTGCTGCTGTGGTCGGTCGCGGTGGCGGTTGACCTCGGGTCGGCCCGGTTGGGCTGGCCGACGCCGAAACTTGGTCGCACCGAACTGGCCAGTCAGATCTTCACCGGCACGCACCTGTCCGAGCGGCATCGAGAGATCTTCATCATCTCCCTCGGCGAGCTGATCCTCGCCTGCGGCATCGGGCTGGCCGGCAGCGGCTTCCAGGCCGGCCGGGTGGCCACGAGTATCGTCGGGTTCGCCAGCGCTGTCGTGCTCTTTCAGCTCTATTTCCACCGGGTGCGGCAGCTGCTGGCGCCGCCCGCTGTCATGGTGGTGGAGCGGGTCCAGCCCGGCACCTCCACCTCGTACAGCCACCTGGTGATGGTGGCCGGGGTGCTGGTGGTGTCGACAAGCGTCTCGCTGGTCATCGACCGGCCGTTCGGTGCGGCACCGGCCGCCTGGATCGCCGCCATCCTCGGCGGGCCGGCGCTGTTCCTGCTCGGGAGTTGCCTGTTCGACGCCGTGCTCACCGGTCGGATCCTCTGGTCCCGGGCTTTGGGGATCGTGCTGCTGTGCGTCATCGGCCCCGTGATGGCGCTGCTTCCGCCGCTGGCAATCCTGGTCGTGGCGAATCTGGTGCTGCTGCTCATCCTGGCCTGGGAGACGTTGCCCGCACACGCGCGGCCGGTTCGGGTCACCGTGCCGACCGGGTGACGGTCACCCGAGCGCCGGTGGCATCGGCGCGCGGGCGTGCAGGTGGGTGCTCACCAGGTTCGCCGCAGCGACCAGGGCCAGGATGCTCATGGCGAGCAGCGCCACCACGACCGGCGGCAGCAGGCCCGCGGCCGGCGCAGCGCCGGCCAGCAGGACCAGCCCGGCCAGCCGGGACCGGGAGATCCGACCGAAGACCGTGTAGTCCAGCACCCCGCGACCGGCCAGGAACAGCGCCGGTCCGCCGAGGATGACCGCAGCCCACGAGGGCGGCGTCTCCCCGAAGGGACGCATCACGACGAGGTGACTCGTGACCGCCATGCCGCCGATGCCCGCCACCATGATCAGGTGAGTGACGGCGGCGGACTGCGTGAGCAGTGACGGGTTCGTCGATCGCGCGATGGCCTCGGTCAGCAGCTCGCCGGCCCGGTAGATGTAGATCCGCCAGGCCAGCACCACGGTCGTGAACACGACCAGCAGCGCCCACGCCCGGTCCCTGGTGTAGTCGCTCAGGCTGAAGGTCGTCCCGATGACGAAGATGGAGGCGCCGAGCGCGATGATGACGAACTGCCGGTACCGCTCGGCCACCCGCTCGCCGACCAGCCGCCACTCCTGCGGCTGCGACCGCCCGAGCTTCGGCAGCGGCCAGCCGAGCGAGGCGGCGACATACTCCATGGCGACCGTCGCCGCCCAGAGCAGGAGGCGGGTGTGGCCGGTGGCCAGCGCGCCGCCGATCCAGCCGACGGCGGCGATGCTGTACCAGAACACGATCCGGCCGCTGCGACGCGGCTCGGCCGCACTCGGCACGAGCAGGAGGTAGTAGGTGCTCGAACCGAGGTGGATCGCCAGGTAGGTGATCGCGAAGAGCAGGCCGCGCCCGTCGTACGCCTCAGGTGCCGCGGCCGCCAGCAGCAGGCTGGCGGCCGCCACCCCGATGAACTGCACCTGGACCGCGGGCCGTGTCAGGTCCAGGGTGTCGGCGGCCCACGTGGTCACCGCCCAGACCAGGGTGAACGCGAGCAGCAGGACCAGCGTCTGGCCGACGCCGGTCCAGCTCACGTCGGCGGCGAGCACCCTGACCAGGGAGATCATCACAAAGACGTACGCCAGGTCGAAGAAGAGCTCCAGGAACGCCGGGCGGCCGGGGTCCCGTGGGGTCGGAGCCGCCGCGTCGGCGCCGCCTTCGGTCACCATCGACGTCCTCCGGACCCCCGCACGTCCTCGCCTGATGACACCTTACGGGCAGCGGCCCGGCCGCAGGGTCGCCATCGGCGTCATACCCGCTACCGCGCGATCTTTCGGTGGTGACGGCCCGGTGAGCGATGGCTGCCGCCCTCGGCGCCGCGCGGCGCCGAGGGCGGCAGCCGAATCCCCAACCATCTATGTGACCAGATGCGGATACGGGCACGGCGTGACACCTCACGGCCGGCGCCTCTCGACCCGGGTCCACCCGATCCAGCCACGCTCGGCAACGAGCTCCCGTAGCCGCGCGACGGCGGGGTGGGCAGCGTCGGCGAACGAGTCCATCAGGTGCACGAACGCCGCGTCGGGCGTGAACTCGTCCTGCTGGTCCAGCTCCCCGTCGGCCGCCGCCTGCTCGAACAGCTCGCTCATCAGGTCGGCCGTCTCGCGTAGCAGCTCCTCGTCCTCCCAGTCGTCGGCGATCCGACCGATGAGCTGGTAGAGCCGGACGACCTTCGGGTTGGCCAGCTGGGCCACCTTCTCGACCATGAGCGCGGGTATCGCCTCCGGCCACCGCGCCGCCATGAGGATCCACGCGTCGCGTTCCGCCTCGACGAGGGCCCCCGCCGCTCCGATGGCACGGAGACGGTCGAGGTAGTCGAGCACCTCCGCGGGCACGGCCAGGGAGTCGCCGCCCCCGAGCCGGGCGATGCGCCGCCGGTGCTCCTGCAGCGCGCGGATCTGCGTCCGCAACCGTCGGTCGATCTCGGTGGTCGCGGCGGCGAACGTCTCCGGGTCGGCGTCGAGGAGTTCGCTGACCCGGGCCAGCGGGACGCCCGCCTCGGCGAGGGTGCGGATCCGGATGAGTCGCACGACCGCGGCCGCGTCGTAGCTCCGGTAGCCGGAGGCGTCGCGCTCCGGCTCCCGAAGCAGCCCGATCTGGTGGTAGTGCCGCACCGCGCGGATGGTCACCCCGGCGTAGGAGGCCAGCTGGCCGATCGTCAGCATGACCTCAGCCTGCATGACCAGGACCCGTCGTCAACTGATCTTCCGGCGGTAGATGGTCATGGCGACGCCGTAGGCGACGACGAGGAGGCCGGCACACCAGGCAAGGGCGATCCAGATGTCGCCGCCGACGTGCTGCTGGGCGAACAGGTCGCGGATCGTGTTGACGATGGACGTCACCGGCTGGTTCTCGGCGAAGGCGCGCACCGGGCCGGGCATGCTCTGCGTGGGTACGAAGGCCGAGCTGACGAACGGCAGGAAAATGAGCGGGTACGAGAACGCGCTCGCGCCGTCCACGGACTTCGCGGTCAGGCCCGGGATCACGGCGAGCCAGGTCAGAGCCAGCGTGAACAGCAGCACGATGCCGGCGACCGCGAGCCAGGCCAGCGCGCCTGCCCCCGAGCGGAAGCCCATGAGGAGGGCGACCAGCACCACCACCACGACCGAGATGAGGTTGGCGACCAGAGAGGTCAGCACGTGCGCCCACAGCACGGACGAGCGTGCGACCGGCATGGACTGGAACCGCTCGAAGATGCCGCTCTTCATGTCCAGGAACAGCCGGTACGCGGTGTAGGAGATGCCCGAGGCGATCGTGATGAGCAGGATGCCGGGCAGCAGGTAGTTCACGTACTTGTCCGACCCGGTCTGTATCGCGCCGCCGAACACGTAGACGAACAGCAGCATGAAGGCGATCGGCATGATCGCGGTCGTGATGATGGTGTCCGGGCTGCGGCCGATGTGGCGCAGGGACCGCCCCAGAAGGACGAGGGTGTCGCCGAAGAAGTGCCTGTTCATCGGGTTTCCTTGGTGGCTCGTGCGGTCGAGGTGGGGGCTCCTGCGGTGCTGTCGTCGCCGACGATGGCGAGGAAGACCTCCTCGAGGGTCGGCTGCTTCTCGACGTACTCGACCTTGGCGGGCGGGAGCAGCTGCTTGAGCTCGAGCAGGGTGCCGTTGGCGATGATGCGCCCCTGGTGCAGGACGGCGATCCGGTCGGCGAGCTGTTCGGCCTCGTCGAGGTACTGCGTGGTGAGCAGCACCGTCGTGCCCTGCCGGGCGAGTTCCCGGACGGCCTGCCACACCTCGAGACGTGCCTGGGGGTCGAGCCCGGTCGTCGGCTCATCGAGGAAGATAACTGGTGGGTTCCCGATGAGGCTCATCGCGATGTCGAGGCGGCGGCGCATGCCACCCGAGTACGTCGACACCTTCCGGGTGGCCGCATCGGTCAGCGCGAAGCGGGCCAGCAGGTCGTCCGCGATCCGGCCCGGGTCCCGCAGGTGCCGCAACCGGGCGACCAGCACCAGGTTCTCCCGCCCGCTGAGGATCTCGTCGACGGCCGCGAACTGCCCCGTCAGGCTGATCGACTCCCGCACTCTCGCCGCCTGCCTGACGACGTCGAAGCCGTTGACGCGGGCCGCCCCCGCGTCCGGCTTGAGCAGCGTGGACAGGATCCGCACGACCGTGGTCTTGCCCGCCCCGTTCGAGCCGAGCAGGGCGAAGATGCTGCCCCGCGCCACGTCGAAGTCCACACCGCGCAGGACGTGCAGCTCTTTGTATGACTTCTCCAGGCCCTGGACCTGGATCACAGGCCCGCGGGCCTGCTCGGTTGTCATCTGGAGATTCATGGACATGGCGCCAGCATGCGGGGTTGACGCTGCGTCAAGGTCAAGCCCCGGAGCATGGCAGGACGTCTGCGCAAATTCCGGGGTGGCGTCACGGCTGATCCACCGCTCGCTCATCAACGCGGCAGGCATTTCGGCACGGGCACCCGGATACGGTCCGTAGCGAGCGGTCGGCGTCCGCTGGGGTGTCCAGTCATGGTTGGTTGATCGCGCCCGGCGGCCTCGATCGAGGTGTTCCCAGGGCGCGCGAAGCTCAGCAGGCGGCCCCTAAACTTGCGGCTCGTGACGACATCCCCCACTCCGGTCGAGGTGGCCTTCGCGCTGTTGCGGGAGGGCCGTATGGGCGACGCCGAGAACCTGATGACGCGCGAACTGCAGGCAGCCGCCGACAGACACGGTCACGGCAGCCCGCAATGGGCATCGGCCCAGTGCGACCTCGGCAACGTGCTGCTCAACGCCGACCAACTCGACCGCGCGGTCGAGTGCTACCGCCGCGCCGTCTCCGCGACGCCACACGATCACGAATCCCGCAAGGACCAGTTGACCTACCGACTCAATCTGGGCTTGGCGCTGCGCATGGCCGGACGACTCGACGAGGCCGAGGCCGAGTTGCGCCAGGGGGTTCAGGAGCGGCTCGCCTTCTACGGTCGCGAGCACGCCGGGTACGCGTTCGGCCTCGAACCGCTGGCGGACCTGCTGCGGCAGCGTGGCGACGTGGCAGGTGCCCGGCAGGTCGTCGAGGAGGCGGTGGCCAACCTGTGGCGCAACGGGCACGAGCGGGTGGCCTCTGCGTTGGCGCTGCGAGCAGCGATTGTGCACGCCGGTGGCACCCGCGAGCCGCTTTTCGTGGGCCTGCAGCAACTGCCGGACGAGGTCGTCGAGGAGGTCGGGCGAGTCGTCATCCAGATGCTGGACCACGACGGCCGGGCATCCAAGCCGCTGCTCACCGCCCTGGTCGCCGCCTTGGAGGAGCGGCTCGGCATTGACCACCAGGCGACGCTCAACGCCTTGTCCGCGTTGGCGAACCTCGGCCGTGATCTCGATGACCAGGCGGGGCGGGTTGATGCGATCGAGCGCGTGCTCGCTTCCTACGACCGCCAGGGCCGGCAGGAGGAGGCGCTGATGGCAGCGCTCGGCTTGGCGATGGCTCAGGACGAGGCCGGCGATGCCGAGGCGGGGCTGCGCACGTACGCGTCGGCGCACGCGAGGGCGGAGCGCATCGGTCGTCCGGAGCTGCGGAGTCAGGTGCTGCGCAACTGGGGTCTCGCGCTGAAGGAGGCCGGCCAGGCGGGCCTGGCGGAGCAACGGCTGACGGAGGCGGTGAACCAGGCGCGCCGCGGCGCCGACCATGACACCGTCGGGCGGGCCTGCATCGCCCTCGGTCTGTTCCTCCAGCATGAGGCACGGCTGTCGGAGGCCCGCACGGTTCTGGAGGAGGGCCTGACCGTCATGGACCCCGTACACCCGGACGCGATCGTCGGCCGCAGCCACCTCGGTGCGGTCCTGGATGGGCGCACCTGCGGGTGCGGCGACATGGCCGGCACGATCGCCGACGCGTTCCGCGAGTTCGTTGTCACCAGGCTCCCCGCGGACCTGCTCGACCGCCTCGACGTGGCGATTGTCGACGGCGACTTCAAAATTGAAGTCGGGCTGCGGCGAGAACCGACCCAGGGCGAGCTCGATCGGCTCAACGACGTCTTCCAAACCGCTCACGCCGAATTCCGCCGCCGGATCAGCGAGCCCCGCTACGCCGGCTGACCGCCCGACCGCCGTTCCAGTACCAGGCTGTTGGCGCGCGCGACCAAGCCTCGACCTCGCCAGGATCACACGCACTGTTCTCGGCATGGTCGGATGCGCCCCACCTGCCGAGCAGCCAACGCCCGACCAGCGGCTATGACAGGGCCGTGCTAGTCCAGTTCGACGAGTCTGGCGAGGTTCGCCAGGGCCATGCGCGTACCCGTCTCGTTGTCCTCGGCCGGGATCGCGTCGGGAATGCCGTCATGCACGACGACGACCTCGGTGCCGCCGTCCACGTCGGTGAGCGTCGTGGTCATGGTCATCGCGCCGCGCAGTGCGGGATCGTCGGTCTCGAACTCGACCACCTCGACCACCTGCTCGTCGGACACGATCTTGACGAAGTGGCCGTGGTAGCTGTCGGTGTGTGCCGTCGACTTGCCGGTATTGTCCGGTGCCTCGTAGGTGAGCGACACGCGCAACGAGCCGCCCTCGCGCGCGTCGAACTCGTGCACGTGGCCGCTCATGCCGGTGGGCACCCGCCACTTGGCGACCGCAGCCGGGTCGAGCAGTGCCCGAAAGACAGTCGAGCGCGGCGCCTTGACGAGGTGGGACACCTGGGTCGAGTACATGAGGTGAATCTAGTGCCCGGCGCTCGGGATCGACCTGCACTCACACCGGCTGAAGTCGTGCCTCCGCGATGCGCGATCAGCGAGTAGCCCTGTGTCAGGCGGCGGAGGCGAGGACGGCAGGAAGTGCTCGGTGGCGGGTGGGGTCATAGGCGACGCCGTCTTGCCAGCAGCGCCAGCGGTCCTGCACCGGTTGGGCGCGCAGGTCAACGACATGGTGGCGGAGTTCCACGACCTGCCCGGCGGGCGCGTACCAGGTGATGGTGCGCCGCTACCTAGCTGCGGGCCAGTGCTCCGCCCTTCAGGGCGGGAATGAAGGCCGCGCGGAAAGGCCGGTTAGGCCCGCGCGTGCTCGAATACTCCAGCCGTAAATCGTGATCATCTCGGGCCGCGAAACTGGCTGCAGCTGATCGGCTCGCGCGGACAGCGGCATGGGCGGATGTTCGGCGCGGCGCCCGGTGTGGTGGTCGCTCGCGGATACCCGAACCCGGCTGAGCACGGGCCTACGTCCCGAATCCGCCGTACTCGACAAACTCAGCCATGCGTCTCTGCCAGGGAGGGGAACGCGCGGCGCGGCTGCTGGCCCGCCCACCACAGCCCGATCGCCAGCGCCGCTGTCGCCTCCAGGTACGCCGCCCGCGCCAGCCCGCCGCACGGCGCCGGCGTGCAACCGATCGAGCTGATGAGGGTCTCCGACGCGGTGGCTGCCTCGGCGTGGTCGGCGCAGTAGGGTACGGCCAGTGGTACGTCCTCGAAGGTTGGCGGACGCAGGGTCCAGATGCTCGCGTGGCAGAGGTTGAACGCCTTCACCACGTGCGCATCGGGCGCGGCGGCGGCCAGTTGCCGCGCCACAGACGTGGTGCCACCGGTGTTGAGCATCAGCCCGTCGCTGGTCGGTACGACAGGGTTGGTGCAGTCGATGACCGTCCGACCGGCGAGGCACCCGGCGAGGCCGCCCACCAGTTGCGGTGCCTCCGCCGCCGGGACCGCGACGAGGATGACGTCGCCGTGGCCCGCCGCGTCCGCGAGGCTGCCATACCCGGCGGCGCCGATTCGCCCGGCGGTCTGCTCCGCCCGCACCTGATTCCGACCGCCGATCACCACCTCGTGCCCGGCCGCAGTCCACGCGCCGCCGAGCGCCGCCGCCATACCGCCCGTGCCGAGTATGCCAATCTTCACGTCTGCTCCGTCTCTCGCTTTGCGGCGGCTCGGTACGCAACCGCCGTTCAGGACGATAGGCAGGTCCATGCACACCGAACGGTATGCAAGAGGTCGTGCAGGATGGGCGCATGGGTGATCCCGTTGACCAGCTCGACGACTACACCTCCGACTGCCGGGCCCGCGTGGCATTCGAGGTGCTCGCCAACCGCTGGGACAGCGTCGTGGTCTTCACGATCGCCGCGTACGGTCCGATGCGTCCGGCGGTGCTCCTTACCCGGATCGGCGGGATCAGCCCCAAGGTACTCAACGACGCGTTGCGCCGGCTGGAGTACAACGGCCTGGTGGAGCGCCGGCCGTACCGGCAAGTGCCACCCCGCGTGGACTACGCACTCACGGAAGCGGGCGGCGCGCTGCTGGAGCCGATGGAGGCGATGGGTGCCTGGGCCACCCGGTACGCCGACGCGGTTCTTGACGCTCAGGAACGGTTCGAGGCGCGTGAGAGGTCCATCCGGCCCGGATCCGCTCGGCGTCGCCGCTGAAGCATCCGACCCAGCGGCGAGCCTGAATGGCAGAAGGCGTCCGAGCGCCCATGGCCTTTTCGTTCGGCCGGCGACGCCCTCCTCGTCCCGGCTACGACCGCGCGGCGGTGCTGCGGGGTCCTGACCGCGCTGCGTTGACTTCCTCCACCGCCATGAATGGCGCCGATCCGATGAGCCGCACCGCCGGTGCCCGGGGGTCTCGGGCACCTGCGACGCGGCGTGGCGGGAGGGTCAGAGTGTGCTGCGGTACGGCGGCATGAACCGCAGCCGGGGCATCTGGTCGGCGAGCACTCCTCCGTCGACGACGAGATGGGTGCCGTTGATGTAGCGGCCGGCGTCGGAGGCCAGCAACAGGAGCGCGCCCACGCAGTCGGCCGGTGTGCCATAGCCACCGCGCAAAGGGATCCGCTCCTGCCAGGCGGCCTCGAACGCCTGGCGGTCCAGGGGGAACTCGCCGTCGATCGGAGTGGCGATCATGCCGGGAGCGATCGTGTTGGCGGTGATGCCGTGCGGGCCCAGCTCGGCGGCGAGCGATCGGGTGAGCAGCTCGACGGGCTCACGGTCGGCGACCTGGTCACCGTCGAACCACACGACTACTGCACCCGGTGTACGTACTGCCGCCTCGGCCAGGAACACCTCTGCGACAGCAAGCGGGGGTACGGCGTGAAGCTCGACGGCGGTATGACCGAGCGGATGGTGGTGCCGGCGCGGATCGCGTACCGGCTGCCGGACGCAACGCCACCGTGGATCGGGGCGCTGACCGAGCCGCTCGCCTGCTGCCTGCACGGGATGGACCAGCTGAACCCGCGCTCGGGCCTGCCGATCCTCATCTTCGGCGCCGGACCGGCCGGGGCGATGATGGTCGCCCTCGCCAAGGCGCGCGGGCTCGCACCGGTCGTGGTGCTGGATCCGCGCGCCGACCGGCGGGAGGCCGCCCTGCGGATGGGCGCGGACGTCGCCCTCGACCCGGCGTCGCTGGACGAGGCCGCCGCGCTGACCGACGGGCTCGGCTTCCCGCGCGTGATCGACGCGGTCGGCTCCGGCCGGATCCTGGAATCGGCGATCACCGTCTCGTCGCGCGGCGGCCGGATCCTCGTCTTCGGAGTGGCCCGACCCGACGACGAGGCCCGGGTACGCCCCAACGACATCTTCGCGCGCGAACTGACGCTGGTCGGTGATCAACCCATACACGCACCACCGCGCCGTGCAGATGCTGCCAACCCTGGGCCTGGACCGCCTGCGTCCGGCCTTCTACGGCCTGGACCAGCTACCGGCGGCCCTTGAAGCGCAGCGGACCGGCACGGCGGACAAGGTTTTCATCGCCCCGCACGGCACAGCCGCCGCACGGGGCTGACAAATCGCCGACACCCGGACAGCACATCCGCCGGCCCCAATCTGCCCCACCTGCAAGGCATGGACGGCATGCGTGCCCCGCCTGCTCCCACCCCGCTCCCCCCGACCCCGCGGCCCGCGGTACCCGCTGGCCGGCGGGATCCGGATGCCCGCCCACGGCGATGGTGACGGCCGACGAGGAGGACCGAGTCGACCCGGCCCTAAACCGGTGATGACCTTCAGGGCGACCTCCGCCTGAGCGCCGCCTGCGTCGGCGAAGAGAGTGAGCGCGCAACACGCCAGCTCAGGCTGAACCGACGCCGACGCCGACACCGCGCACCGCAGAGCCACGCGTCGACACGCCGACCTCGTGGCAGAGGCAGGTGTGACCCTGATACAGCTGGCTGTCGCCCTCGTGCTGCCACCCCGCGGTGACGTCCCGGCTCATGGGCGCGAGCGCAGGTCTGCGCGGCAGCTCGGCATCGAACGCGAGCACCTCTCCGCTACGAGCTTCGCTGATCCCAACCCCCGGACACCGGTTCGTTGGCACAGTGATTGGGTGGCCACGAGCGCGTCGGGGGTCGAGCGGCTGCGTGCCGCGATATCCAGGCGGATTCGGTTCGCGCCCGGAGGTGTGACGCGCCTGGAGCTCTTCCTCGACCTGGTCTTCGTCTACGCCTTCATCAACGTCACCGACCTGATGTCGGCAAACTTCCACCCGGTCGGCCTGGTCCGGGGATTGCTGGTGGTTGCGCTGCTGTGGCGGTGCTGGGTGTCGTACGCCTGGCTCGGGAACCTGGTTCGCCTCGACCGCGGCATCATGCCGCTGATCGTCTTCGGGGCGGCAGCCTGCATCTTCGTGGTCGGCGTCACGATTCCCGAGGCGTTCGCGGACCGACCGCATGGTCTGCCGGGCCCGCTCGTCTTCGCCATCGCGTTCGTGCTGGTTCGCCTCGGGCCACTGCTGGTCGCGAGCGTCGCTGTGTGGAATTCCGATGGCCGGCGCCCTTTTGTTCGGCGGGCGTGGACGCCGCTGTTCGCCAGCGCGCCGTTGCTGCTGGCTTCCGCATCACTTCCCTTGCTGCTGCCCACGTGGGCGCCGGCACACCTCGTACAGCTGGTGCTGTTCGCCGTGGCCACTGGTGCCGACTTCCTCGGTCTGATGGCGCTCGGCACGAGTGACTGGCAACTCATGTCGGTGGGCCACTGGGCCCAGCGCCACAGCCTGATCGTGCTCATCGCCCTGGGTGAGACGATCATCTCGATCGGCACCAGTCGCGGACTGGTTGGCGATCCGCCCATCACCTGGTCGGTGATCGTCGGATCGGCTCTGGGCTTCGTCGTGGTGGCGGTGCTGTGGTGGTCCTACTTTGACATCGCCAGATTCGCCGCGGAACAGTCACTGCAGCGCCTCCCGAATGACGCCAAGGCGCTGTTGGGCCGCGACGCCTACGCGCTGCTGCACCTGCCGATGGTGGGTGGCCTCATTCTGCTTGCGCTCGGCCTCAAGCACGCCCTGAGCTCCACGGAGGTGAGCACCGCCGATCGCTGGGACACGGGCAGCGTGCTCGTCCTCTACGGCGGAGCGGTGCTCTACCTGCTCGGGCTGCTGGCATTCGAGAAACGCGCCATCAACCTGGTCGGTCGCAGTGTAGTGCTCGGCATCGTGCTGCTCGTCGCCGTGACACCCGTGGCCCTGAATATGCCGACCCTGGGATCTCTGGCGATTCTCGCCGCCGGTGCGGGCGCTGTCGTGGTGGCCGACCGCACCGTCTTCCACGGCCGGCATCGCCGGTTGCACGGCGATATTTCCGCCACGGTGGGGCGAGTGGTCGCGGTTCGGCCCAACGAGCTCTTCCTCGACCTGATGGTCGTGTACGCGTTCATCCAGATCACGGTCCTGGTGACCCGCCAGCCATCGCCGGCAGGGGTCATTCAGGGCCTCGGCGTCCTGGTCCTGCTGTGGTGGTCCTGGTGCTTCTACGCCTGGCTGGGCAGCGCGACGACCCGCGTCACCACATCGGTGCGGGTGACCACGCTGACGGCAGCAGCGCTGACGCTCATACTCGGCATCGCCACCCCACAGGCGTTCAGTCGCGTTCCCGGCGGGCTACCCGGCCCGCTGATCGTCGTGACCTGCTACGTGGCGACTCGGGTGCTGCACATCGCCTCGTTCTGGTGGTTCACGAGGGCGAATCCAGTGCTGCGAGCCCAGGTGTTCCGGGCCGCCGTACCCGCCGCGGCGGCGTTGTCACTGCTCGTGGGGGCGACACTGACCTTTCCCGAGATCGGGGAGGCCATCTCGCCCGTCAGCGCGGCGTGCTGGGCAGTCGCGTTGGTGGTGGACCTCGCGGGCGGCTACCTGATCGGTCCCCGCAACTGGCGGATACGCTTGCTCGAGCACTGGACGGAGCGGTATCACCTCATTGTTCTGATCGCATTCGGTGAGGGGTTCATCTCCACGGGCGTTGCTCTGGCGGACACGCCGATCTCCCTGGCCGCCCTGCTCGCCATCACGTTCATCGTCACCCTGCTCGCCGCCCTGTGGTGGACCTACGCCGGCACAGACCGCCTGCTGCACCAGCGCCTGCCTCAGCTGTCGAACGCTCGGCGCCGGGCCGCGCTGGCCCGAGACGCCTACACCTATCTGCATCTGCTGCCCGTCGCCGGGCTGATCTTGGTCGCCTTGGGCCTGACCATGACGCTCGAGCAGGTGGCGGACCGGCCGGCCGCGCCGCTGGAGCCCCTGGGTCACGCCGCACTGTACGGAGGCGTGTTGCTCTTCCTTGCCGGTGACCAGCTGATCTGGTGGCGCGCTCGTGGCGCCCTCTGCCGCCGGCGGCTGCTCGGGACGCTGGTGGTGGCGCTTGCCGCTCCCGCAACGATCCTGCTGCCCAGTCTCGCGGCACTGGTGCTGCTCGCGGCGCTCGGTCTCACGGTCGCCACGACCACGCCGCTTCAAGGCAAGGAGGGCACAATCGCAGGGTGATCGTGAGTGTGTTCTTCGACGTGGGCGAGACGATCGTCGACGAGTCCCGGGAGTATGGGACCCGGGCGGACTGGCTGGGAGTGCCCCGGCACACCTTCTCGGCGGTCTTCGGGGCGGTGATCGCTCGTGGCCTGGACTACCGGGAGACGTTCCAGGTCTTCCGGCCCGGGTTCGACCTGGCCGGGGAGCGGGAGCGCCGCGCAGCGGTCGGTCGGCCCGAGCACTTCTCCGAACAGAACCTCTACCCAGATGCTCGGCCGTGCCTGGCCGCCTTGCGTGAGTTGGGCGTGCAGGTCGGCCTGGCCGGTAACCAGACGGCACGAGCTGAGACGATCCTGCGCGCCTTGGACCTGCCGGTGGACGTGATCGGCACATCGGACGGCTGGAGCGTGGAGAAGCTGTCGGCGGCGTTGAGCGCGTTGTCGCGGAGGCGGGGTGCCCCGCCGATCAGGTGCTGTACGTCACGGACCGGCTGGACAACGACATCCGGCCCGCGCAGGAAGCCGGGATCGCGACCGCGCTGGTGCGGCGCGGCCCCTGGGGCACATCCTCGATGACAAGGCGGTTAGCGAGCGATGCCTGTTCCGGCTCGACTCGCTGGCGGAGCTGCCGGAGCTGGTGCGCAAGCACAACGAGTCGGCGGCTTAGCTGCCGGGTAGGCCCGCTCGGCTGGCGGCGGGGCGGTGATCCGTTCGTCGAGCTGTCTGACCTGCCGGCTGTCGGCGAGTACGGGCCGGAGAGCACTTACTCGTTCCAGGCCGGTGCCGTACCAGTCGTTGTGGAGGGCGTCCATCGCCTGGTTGAGGCAGTGGGCGGCGTGGTCTCCGTCGCCACTGTGTGCGGCGACGACGTCGGCGAGGATGACGCTGCGCTGCTTGGCCACGTTGACGATCAGGCGGGCGAGGGCCTCGATGAGTTGTCCGGTGGCCTCGGTGTGGTCGTCGGCCGCGAGGGCTGCGTAGCCGGCGAAGGAGTGCAAACCACCGGCGTCGTAGAAGTCGAGCCATTCCGGCGGGGTGGGGTTGGCCTCAATCGCGGTTACGACGAGGTTGATCTGGTGGCGACTGACTGCGCCGGCGCCGGTGCGGGCTTCGCCCTCCGAGGCGACGCAGTGCAGCCAGCAGCGGACGGCCGGGCTAACGCCTTGCCAGCTGTGCTGGGCAGCGTCGACCAGTGGGCGGGCGGCGGAAGGGTCGTTGCGGAAGGCGGGGATGAAGGCCATGTGGCCGAGGACGGCGGCGGCTAGGGCGTGGTCTCCGGCTTCCCGGGTGACGGCGAGGGCGACGTCGTAGCAGCGCTGGGCGATGGCGGGTTGGTTGAGGTCGAAGAACGCCAGCCGGGCGGTGAGGAGCGCGGATTCGGCGAGGGTGGTGCGGCTGGTGCCGCTCGCGGCGCGGACGAGTCCGGTGCCGAGCTGGGTGTGAGCGTAGGCGGCCTCGTAGAGCGGCCGGGCCGGGCTGGTCCAGTACTCCTTGACCGACGTGGTCAAGCGCGGCGGCAGGGCTGTGGTGCCGACTGGCAGGCGTTGTCATGGCGACTACGTGCCCCAGGGCCGACAGTGTCCGGCGAATCCCCGAGCGGAAGCGCCACACGGGCGACGCGAATCCACGCTCCTCAGCCTGCACCGGCGGCCTGGCGTGGTCGTGCCGCGCCTACCGTCCTCCGACGGGCCGGCCGGACCCGTCGATGCGTGTCGGGAGACTGCAGGGCTCGAAGAGGCTCGGGTCGTGGAAGGAAACGATCCGGGAGACGCCTGTTCGGGTGAGGGTGAGCACCTGCAGGCCGTGCGGGTGGTAGAGCCCGTCGGCGCCGCGGGTGTAGGTGGCGAGCGCCGGCTGGCCGTTGGCCGTCGCCGGGATCGTGCGGACCGCCCCGGCGCGGTCGAACACGGTGGTGGTGAGGAAGCGGGTGACCGTGTCGCGTCCGGCGAACCAGGTCAGGTGTGGCGGCATCTCCATCGTGACGTCCTCGCGCAGCACCTGTAGCAGTGCCGCGGTGTCCGCGTTCTGGAAGGCCTGTGCGTACCGGTCGAGCAGCATCCGGTCGGCCGGATCGGCCGGTTCGGCGAACATATCCTCGGTGAGGCCGGTGCGAGCCAGGTGCGCGCGGGCCCGGGCGAGCGCGCTGTTGACCGCGTCGGTGGTGGTGTCGAGCAGATCGGCGACCTCGGAGGCGTGCCAGGCGAGCACGTCGCGCAGGATCAGCACCGCCCGCTGTCTGGCCGGAAGGTGTTGCAGAGCTGCCACCAGGGCGAGTCGGACGCTGCTACGTGTGGTGACGATCGTGGCAGGGTCCACGGCGGGCAGTGCCGCGTCCGGCAGCGGGTGGACCCAAGCGACGTCTGGGCCGGCGACCGTCAGCGGCTGGTCCGGGTCGCCGGACGGACCCAGCCCGGAGGGCAGGACCCGTCGACTGCGGTGGTTCAGGGTGGTGAGGCAGGCGCTGGTGGCGATGCGATACAGCCAGACCCGCAGCGACGATCGGCCCTCGAAACCGGCAAAGCCGCGCCAGGCCCGCAGGTAGGTCTCCTGGACGATGTCCTGGGCGTCGTGCATCGAGCCCAGCATGCGGTAGCAGTGCGCCAGAAGTTCGCGGCGAAACGGCTCGGTGAGCCGGGAGAACTCCTCGTCGTCCCTCCCCGCGTAAGGCTCCCGGACCAGATCCTGCGCTGCTTGCGCCATGTCGTCACTCCACCCGTCTGCGGCCTGACCTGTCTTGATGCAGACCTACGGTCCGCCTGAAAGTGATCGGCCCGGAGCTTCGGTGTGGCCAAGCCCACGTCGCTGTAGGTGGCCGACCACTCCGATCCATCCGCTGAGTCTTCATTCCTGACCGGCGAGCTGCCGCCCGGCGCTCGTACGGCCACTACTCGTGCCCGATCCGCTTCATCTCAGGCTTCAAAAGGCCGCAGAGGCCGTCGCCGCTGGCGTCGCGCCCTCCAAGTGGCGGTGGCCCCCGAACCGCGACGCGGGCCCCCTGGCCCCAGGTCAGTCGAGGCACAGACACATCGATGAGAGGACGACCAATGACTTCCACGACGACCCAGGACACCGACGAGCATGCGGTACGAGCGCTGATCGACGCCGTCTCGGCCGCGTGGGCGGACAACGACGTGGCCGCATTCGTCGCCCACTACGCCGACGACGCGACCGCGGTACTGCCCGGGCTCGCCCTCCTGAGCAAGGCGGTGATCCGCACCGCGATGGCAGCAGCGTTCGCCGACCAACTCGTTGGCACTCGGCGCATCCATCGCGTCCAGGACGTGCGGTTCCTCGACAACGCCACCGCGATCGTGATCAGCCGCAGCGTCACCGTCCGCGCCGGCGAGAACGAGCCGCCCGCCGATCACTGGTCGATCGCGACGTGGGTCCTGTCCGACCGCACCGGCCGATGGCTCATCGAGGCCTACCACGACTGCCCCGCCGCCTGACCGCAAACACCGCCAGACAACCGACGAGGAGGAACACGATGACCCAACTGTCCGGGCGGGTCGCACTGGTCACCGGCGGCAGCCGCGGGATCGGCGCGGCCATCGCCCAGCGACTCGCGCACGACGGCGCGACGGTGGCGCTCACCTACACCAGCGCCGCCATGAAGGCCCAGGTCGTCGCTGACAAGATCGAGGCCGAAGGCGGGCGCGCACTGGTCATCCGCGCCGACAACGGCGACCCGGACGAGGCCGTCGGTGCCGTCGAGCAGACCGTGCGGGTCCTCGGCGGCATCGACATCCTGGTCAACAACGCCGGCATCTTCACCGGCGGCCCACTGGACCAGATCACGCTGACCGAGCTCGACCGGATCCTCGCCGTCGACGTGCGCGCGGTCTTCCTCGCCTCGCAGGCCGCCGCGCGGCACATGACCGAAGGCGGTCGGATCATCACCATCGGCAGCGCTCTGACCGAGCGGGTCCCGGCGGATGGCATGACCGTGTATGCGATGTGCAAGGCCGCGCTGACCGGTCTGACCCGGGGCCTGGCGCGTGACCTGGGCCCGCGTGGGATCACCGCCACCGTGGTGCACGGCGGCCTGATCGACACCGACATGAACCCGGCCGATGGCCCAGCGGCGGGCCTGCTCAGCGGTGTCACCGCGCTCGGCCGCTACGGCACCGCCGCGGACATCGCCGCGACGGTGTCCCACCTGGCCAGCGACGGCGGCCGGTACATCACCGGCACCGCGATCACCGTCGACGGCGGATTCGCCGCCTGACCGTTCCGCCTGACCTGCCTCTCAGGGCGAGGCGGAACCCGAGCACCGGACAGACAACTCATGGAGAAGAACGTGGACAAAACACGAACGCCGGCACGCACCACCCCGGCGCAGCGGTGGGTTCTGGCCCTCAGCTCCCTCGCATCGTTCATCGTGGTGCTGGACATGCTGGTGGTGGCGACCGCGCTGCCCGCCATTCAGCGGGACCTCGGCGCGTCGCTCGAGGATCTCGAGTGGACCGTCAACGCCTACACGCTCAGCTTCGCGGTCCTGCTGATGACCGGGTCGGCGCTGGGCGACCGCTACGGGCGGCGGCGCCTGTTCGCGATCGGGCTGGGCCTGTTCGCCACGGCCTCGGCCGCCTGCGCGCTGTCCACCCAGGCGGGCCCGCTGATCGCGGCGCGAGTCGTGCAGGGCGCCGGCGCCGCGATGATCATGCCGGTCGCGCTGGGAGTGCTCAACGGCGCGTTCCCGCCCGAGCGACGCGGCTGGGCGACGGGCATCTACGGCAGCGTCACCGGGCTCGCCGCGATCACCGGCCCAGTCCTGGGTGGCGTCGTCACCCAGGACCTCGCCTGGCAGTGGATCTTCTGGCTGAACGTTCCGATCACGCTGATCGCGATTCCGCTGGTGCTCGGCCGGATTGTCGAGACCCGCGGGCCCGGCGGTGCGCTCGACCTTCCGGGCCTGGCCCTGGCCGCCGGCTCGGCGCTCGGCGTCACCTGGGCTCTGGTGCGCGGCAACGCGGCCGGATGGAGCAGCGCCGAGACCCTGGCGACGCTGGCCGGCGGGATCGTGCTCGGCGGCCTGTTCATCATCAGGGAGCTGAGAACCCCTACCCCCATGCTGCCGATGCGGTTGTTCCGCTCGCCGGCCTTCTCCGCCGGCAACGCCGCGGTCTTCTTCACAAACGCGTCGCTGACCAGCGCGATCTTCTTCACCGCCCAATTCCAGCAGGTCGCACTCGGCCACGGTGCACTGCAAGCCGGCCTGCGGCTGCTGCCGTGGGGCATCGCGCCGTTCCTCATCGCGCCACGGGCGGGCGCGCTCACCGATCGAATCGGCGAACGGACGCTCGTCATCGCCGGCACGCTCCTGCTCGGCGTCGGCATGGGATGGATCGCGCTGATCTCCGAGCCCGGCATCGGGTACGCCACGACCGCCGTCGCGATGACCGTCGGCGGCCTCGGGTTCTCGCTGGCCCTTCCCGCCGTCACCAAATCGGTCGTCAGCCGCGTCGCGCCGCAGGACATCGGCCGGGCCTCGGGCACCTTCAGCACCCTCCGCCAGCTCGGCGGCGCGTTCGGGGTCGCCCTCACCGGCGCCGTCTTCGCCACGGCCGGCGGCTACGCCACGGCTCGCGCATTCAGCAACGGCTACGTCCCGGCAATGAGCGTCTCCGCCGCGCTCGCCTTCGCAGCCACCGCCGCCGGCATGGTGCTACCACGACACCGCCGACTCGCGCCGACCACGATCACCGGACATGCCGCACCTGTCGAATCCAAGACGGGATGACCCGTCGAGCAGGATGAGCTACTTGTCCTCGTCTTTCGAGTGACGGTCGCCTACCTCGTCGTACCGGGGCCGAGGAGGCACGACTGCGCCCACTGCACCAGTGGACAGCGCACGGGAACGGCTCCAGAGAACGGCATAGTGAGCGGCATTGCGCATCGGATCGTCCGAGCCGACTCTCCGAGAGAGCCACGGGCCGCCCGGTCGGCACCAGGCCGACGCCGGCGCCGATGACAGCATGTGGGCAGGTAGGTCAGCTACCCGTTCCTGCGCCAGATGGTGACCACCACGGTTCCAACCTGGCGCGCGGTCGGGAGAACGTTTCGGAGCCGTCGGCGACAGCTGGGGAGGTCACGGTGGCGAGGTTGCCCTGGTCGGTGCCGTAGACGCTGTCGGACTCCGCGAGGCTGTCGGCTCCGTACGTGACACAGACCTGACCGCAGTCCGCTCGACCCGAAGTGGCAGGCTGCTGTGGTGTTTGCGGAGCCGCGCGGCGACTACTCCTGGCTGTTCGACCTGGTGGCGACTGATCCGGTCATCCGTCACCGTGCGCTGGCCCGCCATCAGGCAATCCTCGCCGCGGCGAGCGAAGCGCTGCACCGCTCGAATGCCCTGTGGGCCGCGCATTACCGGTCGAGGTCCAGCCAGACTCGCCTAGGCGCGGCATTGGATCAGGCGCGCGCCGATTTCCGGTGGCATCAGGAGCAGACGATCTACGGGCCCTTCCACGCCTTCCGCGATGCCGCGGACGGTGACGATACGGCACGCGGGCTGTGGGCGCCGTTCGCCGTGCTGTACCTGCAGTGGGAGGCGGAGTATCCCGACCAGTGGGACGCGCCGGAGTCGTGGATGTGGTCCCGCTGGGGCACCAAGGAGGGAGTTCTTCGCCGGCTCGATCGCGGCGGTCTCCCTGACGACATCCAGCCTCAGATCGCTGCGCTGATCCTCGCGGCGTTGAGGCGACCGTACCGGTGCAAGGACTGGGCGTACGCCTGTCTGGTCCGCCATATCGACGACCCGTTGTTCTTCCACGCGGTGGAGATGCTGACCTCGGCCGACGACCCCTCGGTCCGGCTCCGAGCGCAGTTCGTTCTGCACGTGGCCGCGCACCCCGAGCAACGGACCACCCGCACGAGCTGGCGACGGTGGCTCAACGCAGCTGGCTGACCTGCGGGCTGCGGGCACGCGCAGATCGCGGGTACAGCGGCCGCCTCCGGCGTGAGCCATGTCGCGCTCTCATGCCGTGCTGATCGGAACGCAGGTCTCCCGGGTGTCAAGTAGCCAGCCGACGGGGCGGCGGCAGCTGCGCCACTGGCCAGCCCTTGCTCACAGGGTGCTCCCACCGCCGTCGGGCCACCTGGTCTGCCGACTCGCCCGCCCGGCCCGACGAGTGCACAGTCGGACGGCGAACCGACACTGATCCGTAACGCATCAACTGGAGCCCGACAGGACCAGCAGCCGGCGGTCCCGCCCCTGCGGAGCTCACGCCCGGTTGACGTGTCGGCCGCACGGATGCGGTACGCGCCAATCCTCGACGACCGCCGGCGCCGGCAGGAACCACCAGGACCACTGCCGACGCTGTATTCCCATGACCACCAGGACAACCCAGGCCACAGCGGCCAGACCGAGCAGGTGAACCAGGCCGAGCGCTCAGGAATGCCGCGTCTTACCAGCGGCATGGCCTTAGCCCGATCTTGGCTGGGGTGATGTCGACCGGAGTTGTCGTATCCGGGCCGCTTTGTTCGTAGCTACGGTGAGAGGCGGTCCACGAAGGCGCCGTCACGACCACAGGAGCTGCCACCGATGACGCACCCGCAGACCAAGGTCCACCGCATGTTCGAGCTCGTCGAGCCGATCGCCACCGTCACCTTCTCCGAGGTGCCGAACGAGGCGTTCCTGGCGTTGGGTATGCGCAACTACTGGGACGGGTACTTCGCGGGCCGGGCCGCGCCGCTGGGCCTGGCGCCGGCCGAGGTGGTGCACGCGGTCTTCTACAACTTCGCCGACGGCGAGGTGGCGCGCCACATCCCGTGGGTCTGGGGGAAGACCACCCCGCAGGAGGCGATCGCGGTGCGCGAGCGGGGCAGCGCCGCAGCGCTGCGACAGAGGATCGGTCCGCTCGCCGACTCCCCCGATCTGGTGCGGGTCGCCGATCTGGCCACCCGGGCAGCGGTCAGCGCGCCGACCGAGGGCCGCGCGCTGTACGCCGGGCTCCGGGCGCTCGACGTGCCCGCGGAGCCGGTGGCCAGGCTCTGGCACGCGGCGACGCTGCTGCGGGAGCACCGCGGGGACGGCCACAACGCCGCCCTCCTCGCCCACGGCATCGGCGGCACCGAGGCCCACGTCCTGCTCGCCCTCTCCCTCGGCATGCGGGCGGAGAAGTTCGGCCGGACCCACCACCTGCCCAAGGCACAGCTCGCCGGTGTCGTCGACGGGCTGCGCCGCCGCGGCCTCGTGGACGCCGCCGGCGGGTTCACCGACGCCGGCCGGGAGACCAAGGAGCGGATCGAGGCCCTCACCGACGAGCTGGCGGCGCCGGCGTACGACGTGCTCACCCCCGACGAGATCGACGAGCTGATCGCGGGGCTCGAGCCGATCGCCACCGCGGCACAGGAAGTCGACGACTGAGCGGGCGCATCAGGCGACGGTAACGACACCAGCTCACCCCGGCACCTGCGGCATCGCATGGACGGCGACGATTCCTCCGGGCCAGCATGCCCGTCGAGCTCATCGTCCGTGGCTCCGCCTGGTCGGAACCATACGACGTAACCGGCAGACGACATCGACAGGCAACGGCATATAGAAGGGCTGCCGACCTCGATGCCAGCGCCCTCGGCGCGGTATGAGCGGATGGTGTTCACCACGTAACGAGTTCGGCCAGTGCGGCACTGGTGGTTTCGTCGGCCGGGAGGAATGCTTCCAGTCGCAGTTCGGCGATGGTTACGTCGGTGGCGGTGCCGAAGTGGGTGAGTGTGGTGATGAGCCGCAGTTCCCGGTTGTCTGGGTCGCTCGTGCGCAGGTGCAGCGGCACCGCGAACCCGAGGTGATGTGGCGAGAGTTGCCGTGGCCGCGGGGGTGCCAGGTTGACGAGTTCCTCGGCGAGGCGCTGGAGCCGGTCGCTCGGGTTGCGGACGCTTTCGGCTTGGACGCTGTCGATGATGTGCCAGGCCCATTCGTCGAGGTTGACGATGCGGGGTGCGAGACCGCGGGGGTGCAGCAGGACTCGGGGGACGCTCACGGGTGGGGTGAGCAGGTGTGGGTCCACTCCGCGGGTGATCATGTGGAAGCCGGCGTTGGCGGAGATGAGGTCGGCGTGCCGGTCGACGATCACGGCCGGGTACGGCAGGTGCCCGTGCAGGACGCGTTCGAGGGCGGTTCGGACCGGTGCCAGTTGAGGGTCGTCCAGTTCGCGCTGTGGGTACGCGGGCGCGAATCCGGCGGCGAGGAGCAGTTCGTTGCGTTCGCGGATCGGCACCTCCAGCGATTCGGCCAGCCGTATGATCATCGCCCGGCCAGGTGTTGAGCGTCCGCTCTCGATGAAGCTGACGTGCCGTTGCGTGGTGCCGGCCCGCACGGCCAGTTCGAGTTGGCTGACGCGTCGTCGGGTGCGCCATGTGCGCAACGCACCCGCGAGTCCGCCGCTCGCGGATTCGGTGATCATTCTTCCTGTGTACCGGGTGCCGCGCCTGCTGGCGATTCCCTCCGGGGAATTGTCGCGGCGCGTTCGGGGCAGAACAGTCGTGGTCGTAACGATCATCACGACCCGAAAGATCACTATGACTGACATCGACCTGAGGAATCTCACCGACCGCTACGTCGCGGTGTGGAGCGAGCCCGACCCGGAACGTCGCCGCGCCGCCGTTCGCGAGCTCTGGTCCACCGACGGGGTCCATGTCCTGCAGCCGCCTCACGAAATGCGACAGGCCGCCGAGGGCCTGGGGTTCGATCATCTCGTCCTGGAGGCGCGCGGGCATGACGAACTGGAGGTGCGGGTGAGGCGCGCGTACGAAGAGTTCATCGCCCCGGGCATCTTCGTGTTCCGCTCCCGCGGGGATGCGGAGCGGCTCCACGACGTGGTCAAGTTTCGCTGGGAGATGGTGCCTCGCGACGGTGGCGACGTGGCCGGTGTCGGGCTGGAGATCCTCGTGCTCGGAGCGGACGGGCGCATCGTCAGCGACTACCAGTTCATCGAGGGATGACCGCGATGACTGCGACGCTGCCCCCGTCCGTGCGCAGCTACCATGTCAACAGCGGCGACGGCATCGATGGCCTGTCGCTGCGTACCCACGAACCGCGCACGCCAGGCATCGGCGAGGTCGCAGTCGCGGTCCAGGCCGTCTCGCTGAGCTTCCGCGACCTGCTGGTGCTGCGGGGGCGCTACGTGCTGCCGGTCAAACCGGATGTCATCCCCGTCTCCGACGGTGCCGGGCAGGTCATCGCCGTGGGGCCAGGTGTCCAGCGGGTGCGACCCGGTGACCGGGTCACCGCCGCGCTGTTCCCGCAGTGGCGGGACGGTCCCCTGGAACCGTCATCCCTGCCACAACTGGGAGGCTCCCTCGACGGCATGCTTACCGAACTCGCCGTCCTGCCGGAGCAAGCCCTCCTCCCGATCCCCGAACACCTCTCCTACGCCGAAGCCGCAACGCTGCCGTGCGCTGCGGTCACCGCGTGGAACGCGCTGACCGGGGACGGTCCTGGGATCCAGCCCGGGCACACGGTGCTGACCACCGGCTCGGGCGGCGTATCACTGTTCGCGGTACAACTGGCCAAGCTTCTCGGCGCGAAAGTGATCGCCACGACCGGCCAGGCCGAGAAGGAGCAGCGGCTTCGTGACCTAGGCGCTGACGAGGTCGTCAACTATCGCACCGTTCCCGACTGGCACACCGCGGTCCGCGACATCACCGGCGGGCGAGGGGTCGACCGGGTCGTCGACACTGCCGGAACACTGGAGCAGTCACTGAAGTCGCTTGCCATCAACGGCCACGTGGCGTTCGTAGGGTCCCTCTCCGGAGACTGGCCACCACTCGATCCTCGCCTGCTGTTCGGTGTCGCCGCGACGGTCCGGGCGTTGGCAGTCGGAAGTCACGCCCAGTTCACCAAGCTGAACGAGATCATCACCGCGCACCAGCTTCGGCCTGTCACCGACCGAGCGTTCCCGTTCGAGGAAGCCGGCGCGGCGTTCCGGCACTACGAGTCGGCCAGCCCGTTCGGAAAGGTCATCATCGAAATCCGATAACCGGTCTGTGTGGCGGCGGAATCCGCCACACACGCTCATCGGCAGAGCCGTGAGCGCTGGCTATGTCCCGGAGGCCATGTACGCGGCGAGGATGTAGTTGGGGTGGCGTCGAGGTTCTTTCGGGCGCTGTCGTAGCGCATGGTGGTTCTCGGGTCGGCGTGGCGGGCGGCGATCTGCATGTCGCGGAGGCTGACGCCGGCGTCGAGCATGGTGGTCACGAACGTGTGCCGAAGCATGTGGGGATGCATCCTCGGCATCCGGATCCCTGCGGCAGCGGCGAGGTGTTTGAGGCGCCAAGTGGCGGAGTGCCGGTCCATCCGCCGACCATGGGTAGTACACCGCGGCGCGCAGAACGAGCTGATCGGCCGGCGTGGTACTGGAGGCGGAAGCAGTATAGGTAGCCATATATCACCGTGCGAAACCACCAGGCATGAACGCCAGCCTGCCCGGTGCGGCTCATCCGAGCGCCGTGGTCAAGGCCTGTACACGGATGTCCGTGTATGCGTCGGGCTTACGATGACCCGGTGGCGACGGACAAGTGGGCCCAGTGGCTCTTGACCCGCCGGGACGGCAACAGCGCGGCCTTGCGTGCCCGCTATGCCCCGGAGCTGGCGGCGTTCCGTGACGGCGTCCTTGAGGGAGCTGGCCTGGCGGCCGACGACGTGGTCCTCGACGTGGGCTGCGGGACGGGACTGATCGGGTTCGGCGCGCTGGATCGACTCGGCCCGGACGGCCGTGTCATTTTCTGCGATGTCTCACTGGATGTGCTCGACGAGTGCCGGCGCACTGCCAGTGGCGACGGGCGGTGCAGCTTTGTGGTCGCGTCGGCCGATGATCTCGCCGGAATTGCTGACGCCTCTGTCGACGTCGTGACTACTCGGTCGGTGCTCATCTACTCCGATCGCAAGGCCGCCGCCTTCGCGGAGTTCTTCCGGGTCCTGCGGCCGGGCGGACGGATTTCCCTGTTCGAGCCCATCAACCGCTTCGTGGAACAGCTACGGCCCGATGATCTGTTCGGCATGGGCGACTCGCCCCTAAACGACCTGATCGCCAAGGTCGCCGACGTCTACCGGGGCACCACCGAGGAAACCACGCGACCGATGATGGACTTCGACGAGCGTGACCTCGTCGACTGGGCGGTGACCGCCGGCTTCGAGGCGGTGGAACTGGACTACCACGCCCAGGTCGACGTACCCGCCGACCCGATCGGGGACTGGGAAACACTCAAGCGCGTGGCACCCAACCCCTTGGTCCCCACCTACGGCGAAGCAATCGCCGCCGCCCTGAACGACGACGAACGCGAGTGTCTCGACACGTACATGACCGCCCTGGCCGCGGCCGGCACGCCAATGCGGCGCACGATGGCCACGGCGTTCCTTCGCGCAGGGCGTCCGCACTGGAACCGCTGAGGACGCACCGCGCCACCCCGCACTCACCGACGCACCGGACACGCGTGTCCGCAAGTCCTGCAAGCCACCCACCGTTAGCGCCCGGACCGCGGCAGATCCGGATACCGAAACGCGGGCCGTGAGCGTGGCATCATGCGACGCAGAACTCGTTGCCCTCGGGATCCTGCATGACGACGTGACCGAGCACGTCGCCGTACCCCTCCTCTCGGACCACCGTCGCGCCGGCGGCGACCAACTCGGGGACTTTCTGCCGGATCAGTCGGGCGCGCTCGACCATGTCCCAGGGGCCTGGACCGGCCACCCGAACATCAATATGCATGCGGTTCTTGCTGGCCTTGCCCTCGGGCACCTTCAGGAAACTGATGGCGGGGCCCCGGCCGTCCGGGTCGATGATGGACGCGCTATCGGGCTCGTCGAAGCCAGATTCCTTGACATAGCCGAGGGCCAGCGCCCAGAACGCAGCGATCCGCTGCGGATCGCCGGCATCGCATCCCAAGGTCCAAAAAGTCGCCATGGCGCCAACATACGAAGGCTGCGACCCGCTGTCATCGGCAGATCCGCGCGCAATCAGCGGCATGAGCGGGTGCTTCGCCACGCCGATCACTGTTGGCCCGCGGCTACGCGGGGAACCGCTTCCAGTGCCCCTCGGAGACGACCTCGACGGTGCCGTCGGTCACCTTGATGGCCGTCTCGTCGTCGATCGCGTACGCCGGACCCGCGATCTCGGCCGCCCATTTCTCGGCACCAGCCATGGTGTTGTCCGGCTCGAGACCCAGGTGCGGGAAGATCGAGAAGTCGACGACCCCCAGTGTGCGGTCGTCGGGCGCGAACTGCCACTCGACGAAGTCCGCACCGATCCGGGGGGTCAGCACCATGCTCCCAGCACTCAACCCCACCCAGACGGTGTCCCGCAGCGACGGCAGGAGGTCCGCCAGCCCGGACTGCCGCATCCAGTGGCACAGGTACGTCGCATCGCCGCCGGCCACGAGCATGACGTCAGCCTCCCGGACCCAGGGGACCCACCGCTCCTCGCCGATGCTGGGCAGCGCTGTCAGCTCGAGGACGCCCAGCGACTTCCAGCCCAGGCCGCACATGGGTAGCGGCGTCTGACCGGTGATGAAGCGCCAGGCCGAGGCCGGCCCGCCCATGGGGTGGACCGCCGTAGGGATGCAGAGGGCACTGGATTCGGCGATCGGCTTGCCCAGCAGGTCGACCAGCGCATCGCGGATGCTCGGGTTCTGGACGCCTGCGGACGTGAGAAGAAGCTTCACGCTTGCCTCCTGTACGTAGAGGTGCTGAAACGCTCTCCCCGAGAGTCGGGAAAGGGGTGCACGGGAGTACAGACTGGACACCGTAGCGAAACTCATCGCCGTTGCGACCCCTCAAGCCCCCCGCACGCACATCGGCAGAGCCCTGAGCGAAGCCAGCGCACGTACCGCTCGACGTCCATCCGCGCCACGGCGAGCGGATCAAGGGCCTGGTTGGTGCACCAGCGGAAGAAGACTCGCAGGTCGGACTCAGTATGGACGCGAGTTCCCACGGTAGCGGCCCAGAAAGGCGGCACCGCGGCACGCAGAATGAGCTGATTGGTCGGTACGACGCTGGAAGCGAGAGCAGGAGAGGTAGTCATACATCACCGTGCGTCACCAGCAGCGATGCACGCCGGTCCGCCCAGAGCGGCAGATCCGTGCACCTGGTCCTGAGCCTTGCATTCCCAGGGTCTCGCTGAATCGAGGCCGAGCGAGGACGCGGGTTGCCTCGAGATGCGCCGATAGGTCAGGGCGGGCTGGGCACGTGGTGCACGGACAGTTGACCGGTGTCGCCACCGCAAGCGAGCAAGGTGCCGTCGGCGGAGAAGGTTACGCGGTGGGTGCGGCCGGTGTGCGACGGTGCCAGCGCCATCGGTGAGGGCTCGCCGTTAGGCAGGTGCAGGCTGGCGCCGAGACGGCCGCCGATGGCGAGGAGATCTCCGTGTGGGGAGTACTGCCAGCTGAAGCAGGTGCCGTAGCGGTCGGTGCGGTACGGGTCGGGCACGGCCCAGGCGAGGGTGTCGCCGTTGACGGGCAGGGCGAACGGTCCCTCTGCGAAGCCGCCGGTGGCGAGAAGGAACCGTTCGGTGGGGTCGAATCCCAAGTGGCCGATCCCGGTGCGGCCGGTCGTGCTGGTGAACGGGAACGGGAATCGGGTGTTTTGCAGTAGCCGGCCGGTGTCGACGTGCCACAGCTGCACCGTGGAGTCGTGCACGCCGTAGGCGAGGGCAAGCAGCCGCCCGGAGGGCGACAAGGCCCCAGCGCGGCACTCGGGTTGGTCGGCGGTGTGCAGCACCAGCACGTCATCGCCGGTGCTGGTGGCACGGACACGGACCCGGTCATCGGTGTCGAACAGAAGCAGCCGCTGCCGGGTGCCGTCCTGGACCGGCCGGGCGCAGAAAGGGTTGAACCGAGCCGTGCTGAACTGCTCATAGCGTGCGAGAACGCGGGTGGTGCCGGTGCTGAGGTCGAGGTGACGCGTCTCGCCGTTGAGCGTGTACACCAAGCCGGTGCCGTCGGCATCGAACAGCACGGTGTGGATGAACGTCTGCCCCCCGCGGCCGGTGCCGGCTGTCTCGGTGTGCAGGAGTCGGCGCCGGCCGGTTGTGACGTCGACGAGGTGCAGGTCAGCGCCGTAGGCGTCACGGTGCAGCGAGGCAACTGCGAGGGTGTGGCCGTGTGGATGCAGGTCGAAGGTCTGTGGGCCGTCGCGGTTCGGCGGGGCGCAGCGTAGGACGAGCTCCCCAGGTGGGGTGCCGGCCGAGTCACGGACGAAGACGTAGCCTTCGCGCATTCGAGTGGCGGCCTCACGTGCGAGGGCATCGCGAGCGGCCTGCAGGTTGGGGAAGTCGCGGGCACTGTGCCGACCTTTAGCGCTGCCTCGCCATGAGCGGCGTAGCAGACGGGCGCCATCGACCGCGAGGTGCAAGTGTCTGGGTGTCGGAGGGTCCGGATGGGTGAGCAGCAAGTCCTCGGTCGGCACGGGCGGACTGTAGCGGACCACCGGCCGCATCCAAGCCCAAGACTGCTAGGCCGTCGAGCGGGGCAACGTGCTCTCACACCGACCATCCGCTTCTCGGCAGTTCAGGATGCCGGGCACCACGGGACGCCGAACACCGAGCGTGACGGCTCGTCGTCTACCTGCGCACGGACGGCGGCAGATGAGGGCGTCCCCCGCACGACCCCACGAACCAACTCCACCTGGTGGCAGTCCGGCTCTGCTCAACCGGGGCCAGCGGGTCAGCGGGACACACTTCGCCGGCGTGCAGCGGCCGAGGCATGATGATCGGATGCGCACCGTAGAGGAGCTGACGGCTACATCCGATCCTGCGTGGCCAGCGCTCGAAACGGAACTGCTGTCGAATCCGCACATCAACATCTTGCCGGTCTCTGCAGCCGCCGGGCGGGACAGCCTGTACCGCCTGCAGGTCTCCACGCGGTCGCGGCTGGGCGCGTTGGCTTTGCACACCGGTGGTCTGCTAATCGACGGTGGCTGGCTGCGTGTGCTCGGCGGCGGTGGTGAGCGCGGTCTGCCCTCGCTGGCGGAGGTCAACGGGCTGCCGGGCGATGAGCAGGCGCCTGCGGCGCTGGTGGTCGGCTACGACGTGCTCGGCGGACGGTTCGAGGTCAACGGCCCCGATCCGGCGACCATCGGCCGACCCGGGGAGCCCGGCGACGTGTGCTACTTCGGGCCGGACACGTTGGAGTGGGAGTCCCTCGGCGCTGGTCACGGTGCCTGGCTGTCGTGGATCGCCGAGGGCGGTACCGGCCAGTTCTACGAGTCCCTGCGCTGGCCGGGCTGGCAAGAGGAGACACGTAAATTGCCCTTGTCGCACGGCATGACGGTCTACCCGTTTCTGTGGTCGCGCGAAGCGCACCAGGACCTCGCTGGCACCACCCGGCGGCCGGCCCCCATGGACGAACTGTTCTCGTTACAAGACGAGTTCGCTGCGCGGTTCGCCGCGGAACCAGACACCTCGGCGGCACACATCCGCCTCGTGTAAAGCGGCCAGCGTCGACACCCACAGCCTGATTCCCAACGATGCACTCTCAGCAACGATGGACTCTCATCGGGCGCGTCCGGGCGTATCGGCGACAGCCGATCAACTACCGAGAGCCACGCCCGGTCGGCGGCAGATGTGCACGTCGGGGATGACCCCGTGAAGCTGCGGATGAGCGGGATGTTTGCTCGGTCCGGACGGGGTGCGAGGCTGAACGCGTGGCTTCGCGACCGACGTACACGTGGACAACCCCCGGCTGCCCGGCGGCTTGGTACGCACCGTGGACGCGTCGGTGTATCTGAAGACCAGCCAATGCGCCGTGGAGTGTCACGGAACCGGGCTCACCCTGCGGCAGGTCGATGACATCCGCGCCCAGGTGGAGAACGTCGCCGGGTTTCTCGACCCGTACGCCCGCCAGTCCCTGAGCCGGCGCGACGCCCGCCCGCCGGTCACGCCCGCATGAGCTTGGTGTCGGCGTTCGTACCGATCTGGATCCTTACCGCGGTCGGCTACGCGGCCTGTCGTTGGGGCCTGCTGGGCGAGGCGGTGGCGTCGGTGCTCGGCCGCTTCGTGTTCCACCTTGCGATGCCGTCCGCCCTGTTCCTGGCCCTGTCCCGAATGCCGCTTTCCGGGTTCGCCGGCCGCTCGCTGCTCGCCTTTGCCGTGAGCACTGCCGCGGTCGTCGGGTTCGGGTGGGTCGGCGCGAGCCGGCTGTTCGGTCGCAAGCCCGGCGAACGGCCGATCTGGGGCATGGCCGCCGGGTACGTGAACTCGGCGAACCTCGGCATCCCGATCGCAACGCAGGTTCTCGGCAGCGTGTCGTTCCTGGCGGAGGTGGTGCTGCTGCAGGTGCTGGTGGTGACGCCCGTGATCCTGGTCGCCCTGGACCGGCACAGCGACCCGGCCGGGCGGGTGCGGGTCCGCCGTATCGCCTCCCTGCCGGTACGCAACCCTGTGATCCTGGCGTCGCTGCTCGGTGTCGCGTGCTCGGCTGCCGGCCTGCATCTGCCGTCGGCGGCCGGCGCGTCGCTCACCCTGCTGGCGGGTGCCGCGGTTCCGGCCGCCCTGGTCGCGCTCGGCGCGTCGCTGCACCGCACGGCGCCGGCGCGGGCAGAGCCGCCCGAGCCGGCCGAGCTGGCCGTGATCACCGCGCTGAAGCTCGTCGCACAGCCGGTCATCGCGTACGCGGCCGGGCTGGCCTTGCACCTGTCCGCGCCGCAGTTGCTCGCCGTGGTGGTGTGCGCGGGCCTGCCGACAGCGCAGAACACGTTCATCTTCGGCCAGGAGTACGGCGTCGGCGAGGCGGTGGCCAACCGGGCGGTGGTGGTGACCACGACGCTGTCGCTGGCCACCCTGGCCGCGGCGGCGGCGCTGCTCGGGTAGGTCCGTCAGGTGACTCGTCCAGCAATCATGGTGAGTCGCGCCTTGACCTTGTTCAGTCTGGACGTTGCACGCCTTCGGAAAGCGTGCGGTGGGGGCCGTCGCTGCTGATCACGGATCGCTCGGTCGAGCGCGCTCGCCGGCAGCGGGCCGTGTGCTGTGTCGGGTCGGCACGGACGGCCCAGGACGTTCGGCCGATCGTCGACGGCCGCGGTGTCGGCCCGCCGGGGCTGGCGCGTTGGTGCTGAGGCCACCGGTGCGCTCCGTGGATACCGGGCGCCAAAGTCCCAGGTTCAGGCGGTGCCGTGCTGCACCGGATAGTGGATGACGACCACACCGCCGGTGGCGTAGTTGGCGACATCGGCGGTCACTTGCCGGCCCTGTGGCGACGCCCTCGCCGCGGTCATTGCCGCGGCGTCGGCGAACTCGGCTTCGAAGACCGCGAAGTACGGCGTCTCTCCCTGCGTCGCTGCCACGTCGAAGCTGTAGCGCCACGCCAGCAGGCCGGGCATGCGGGCGACCAGCGGGAGGTGGTTGGTGACGTAGTAGTCGCGGAAGTGGTCGGGATCGGCGGGTTCGGGATACAGGACCAGCAGCTTGTGAGTCGAGCCGTTCGAGTCGGAGCACGGGAGGCCGCCAGAATCAGCGAGTCGTTCGGGTCCCTGGTGCATGGGTGTGTCCTTCCAGCCAGCCGGTGATGAGTGGGACGGTGTCACTGAGGGTGTCGACGCGGTGGTGTGCGCCGGCGAGTTCGTCGTCAAGGTGGGTGGTGCGTACCGCGACCACTGTCATGCCGGCGGTTCGGGCTGCTTCGACGCCGGCGGGAGCGTCCTCGATGACCAGGCAGTCGGGCGCCGGCACGTCGAGGAGCTGAGCCGCGCGTAGGTAGCCCTCCGGATCCGGTTTGCCGCGGCGGACCTGGCTGCTGTCGACCAGGACCGGAGGGTCGGGTAGCCCGCCTGCGCGCAGGCGTTGCAGGACGGTGGGCGTTCGGCCTGAGGTCACGACGCCCCACCGCCGGTCCTGCAACAGGCGCAACACTGCGGCGGCGTCCGGGTACACGGGAAAGCCGTCGCCTTCGTTCGCCATGAATTCCCGGATCAGCGAGTATTCGGCGGCGGCGTCGAGGTGTGGCGCTACGGCCTGGATGGTGTCGACGGGCCGGCGGCCGTGGGTGTGCGACCAGACCAGGTCCGGGTCGAGGTTGCGGTGGTCGGCCCATCGGCTCCAGATCCGGTGGTACGCGGGGTAGGAGTCGACGAGCACGCCGTCGGCGTCGAACAACACCGCCTTGTCGTTCGTGCCCGAACCGATGTCGTGGAGGTGATGGAGCCCTTCGTGCGCGGCCTGCCGAACCATCCACAGGACGGTGCGGCGTTCCCCGGGGAGCCGGACAGCTGTCCGGCTCCACTGCGGTTCGCTGATCTCACTCGTGAGGGCGGCGAACCGGTCGGCGTTCCGTTCGAGGTCCAGCAGTACGGCGGCCGGCGGTTGCTGGTTGTAGGCGCGCTGTGCAGCGCGCTCGTCGTTGCGCATCGGCTCGAGCGTGGGCTCGTGCTCGGTCAGCGCGCTGCGAACCCGGGTGTCGTAGACATCGTAGACGTCGCGGACATGGCAGGCGTACTCCAGCGCCGACCACACCCCGGAGGCGGGCCGCCGACGCAGGACGTCGACGGACAGGTGTTGCAGCCGGCGGCGGTACTGCGCGGGATGGCTGCGGATCAGCCCGAGGGCCGCAGACGGGGTCAGGTCGCCGTATCGCAGACCACACGACTTGCAGAAGTGGTCCTCTTCCGGCAGGGGTGGAAGGGCCATCACGCCGCCAGGGCTGGGCAGCAGGCCGACCGTGGTCGCAGCCTGCTCGGCCAGATCCCTGGTTGTCCCGGGTAGCGGTAAACGTCTCACGAAGCCATCCCCGTCGCTTCGGAAATCGAATCAACGCAGTGGACGCTACTGTATCGAAGACAGAAGCATCAAGAGGGGGCACAGGCGATGACGGCACCCAGGCCGGGCCGGCCGGTACGCGGATCGAGCACCGGGCGACCCCTCATGGCCGCCCTCGACCTGTTCGGCCGCCGCTGGAACCTGCGCATCATCTGGGAGCTGCAGCACGGGCCGGTCGGGTTCCGCGCGTTGCAGCAGCGCTGCGACAACATGTCCTCCAGCGTTCTGCGGCAACGGCTGACCGAACTCCTCGACGCCCACCTCGTCGCCCAGCAGCCGGACACTGCCTACACGCTCACCGACCTGGGCCACGGCGTCTACCAGGCATTGCGCCCGCTCGCCCGCTGGTCCGACGCGTGGGCCTCGGCCCTGGGCGAGAACGGCGAACACTGAACCCCTGAAGCACCGCCCCTGGCGCTTCGGAAACCAAATCGCTACGGTGCTTCTGAATCCGAATCGCCTGGAGGGGTTATGGCCCGTATCCCAGCGCTCGAACCGCCATTCACGCCAGCTGTGGCGGCACAACTCGCCACGATGATGCCCGCCGGCATGCCTCCGATCGGCCTGTTCCGGACGTTCGCCAAGAACTTGCCGATGACCGTCGCGCTGAGCAACTGGGGCAGGTACGAACTCGGCCGCGACCTGACCCTGACACTCCGCGAACGGGAGATCGTCATCCTGCGCACCTGCGCACGCTGTCGCTGCGAATACGAGTGGGGCGTCCACGTGATGGTCTTCGCTGACCGTGCTGCGCTCACGCCAGCCGAGGTCACCTCGCTCACCTGCGGCTCCCCTGACGATCCCTGCTGGACGGCCGGCCGCGAAGCCACGCTCATCCGGATGGTGGACGCCCTGCACGACTCGTACGACATCAACGACGCACTGTGGCGATCCGCGCAGGAGTCGTTCGACGAGCGGCAACTGCTCGACGTGCTCCTGCTGTGCGGGTGGTACCACGCGATCTGCTTCGCCGCCCGCGCCGCTCGCGTCGACCTCGAGCCTGGTGCTCCCCGCTTCGCCGACGTCACACCCACCTGATGGCCGGCCCACCGGTGGCCGTGGTGAACGCCTGCACCCGCGACGGGCAGGGCGGCAGCCCCACCGCGGTCGTGATCGACGACGCCACCCTCACCGACGGCGACCGGCACGCCATCACCCGCAGGACCGGCACCTCCCACACCGCGTTCATCGACACCGGCACAGCGGGCACGCCCACGGTGCGCTTCTTCACCAGCGCCGGAGAACTCACGAACTGCGGCCACGGCACCATCGCCGCCCAAGCCGTCCTGCTGCACCGCAGCGGCGCCACCGAGCACCACGGGCGCCAGCGCACCGCAGGCCGCACCTTCGCCACGACCGCCATCCGCCGTCGCGGAGGCGTTGAAGTCTGGTTCGACCAAGGCGCCATCGCCCTGGCTGACGACGGCGACGCCACCGGTGGTGGCATCATCGCGGCCCTCGGCCTGCAACGAGCGGACATCGCCGCCGGCGTACGAGTCGCTTCGCCGGGCACGCCACGACTGCTCGTCCCCGTCCAGGATCACGGGACGCTGCAGTCCATGCAGCCCGACTTCGATCGGCTCGCAACCGAGTGCCGGCGACTCGGGTATCTCGGCTGCTTCACCTACGCACTCTCGCCGACCGCGAGAACGGCGGCAGCCCGCATGTTCGCCCCCGCGATCGGAGTCAACGAGGACATCGCGAACGCCAACAGTGTCGGCTGCCTCGCCGCCCACCTCCTCGACACCTCCGGCAACGGCGACATCGAAGTCCACCAGGGTGACACACTCAACAGGCCATCATCGATCTTCGCGAGTGCGACCCGTACCGGATCCGGCATCGTCGCGAGAATCGGCGCAGTGGTCGACCTCGCCCCGCCCATCGTGCTCGGCTGAAACATCAAGCGATCCGCGCTCGAGCGACTTCCTTTCCTGTCGATAATCGGATGCACGGTCATCGGCACGTCCGGGCGGCATGCGGCAGGCGTGACGGGGAGTTGGTCGCCCCGGACGCCTGCCCGTGCGAGGCTGCTATGGCCCCAGCTAAAGAAGCATCTGCGGCACGGGATCCGTGCAGGCTCAGGTGCCGGTGCCGGTGCTGAGGATTCGAGCGCGAAGCACCCCCACGCCGAACGCCAGGCCGCTGCGACCGAGCGCGATGGTGGGGCACCCGTCGATGGTCGACGGCCGGACCGGCCCGGCTCACCCGATTCTCCCCGCCTGCCTCCGCCGGCGCACCGCGTTCAGCGGACTGGCAGCGCCTTCGTGCCACCTCCCTTGATCGAGTGGGTCACCTTCGGACCCCCCGACCAGTAGAAGCAGCGGATCCCCCGGTCACCGCGCGCCCATGCCTCCGCGGCCGGCACCAGGTACGAGGTGCCCGTCCGGTAGCGCAGCACGCCGTCGACCGGGACCTTCGCGTACTGGGCCACGAGGGCCCGGCACTTCGCGTGCACGCCGTCCTCGTCGCGGCCCGCGTCCGCGTACGGGGTGTCGGGCGCCATCCACGAGCCGACGTACTCGAACGTGTGCGGCCGGGCGCAGGCGGTCTGCTCGAAGGCGCCGTACCGGTCCTCGTTCAGGCACCCGAAGGCCAGCGGTGACGGGCCCTTCAGCGCGTCCCGCAGGCTGCCGGTGTGCTGCACGGGGTGGTCGTCCGGATGCCGTTGCGCGGAGCCGCCGTCGGCCGTGTCCAGCTCGAAGACGTCGCACCGGAACCAGCGACTGCCACCCTGCCACCCGCCCGGGGACGGGGGCGCGACCTGCACCGTCAAGCGGGCGCCCCGCCAGTCGCCAGCGACAAACGTGGTCGCCTTCGCGTCGCATTCGGCAAACGCCGGTCGCAGCACCGCCGAGCCCACCGGCGGCGGGGTTTCCCGTTCGGCTACCGCGCCGGTGAACGTGCCCAGGTAAAAGGTCTCCAGCAGGTGCTGCCGCGTGCAGTCGACCGGCTGGTAGCTGGTCAGGTAACTCGACGGGCCGGGAATCACGTGGCAGTCGCCCACCCTCGGGGTGAACTGCACGGCCGCCGCGGCGGGCCGCCAGTCGTCGGTCAGGTCGCCGTCCAACCCGGCCGGCGCTCCGCACCCCGCCATCGCCGTCGCCGTCCCGGCCAGGGCGGCCACCGCCACCCGTACCCGCCACCGTCGCATGTCACCCTCCCCGTCGTGCCGGCGCAGCATATGCCACCCGGAGGCAACGCCAAGCTCCCCGTCCGTCGTGCGACATCCAGCGGAGGCCAGGCGCTGAGAGGGCGCGGGCGGCCCGTGACGACCCCGACGGCGAACCGCTCAGGGGCGGTCCCGGTCTTTCGTCACACCGCATGCTGACCACTCCCGCCCCGCGCAAGACGCTGCAGCCACTTACCTGGCTGCTCCCCACGTGCTTCCCGATCCCCGGCGGGGCGGCCGTAGCGCCCCCGGCACCTAGCGCTCTACTTCGCCGCTTCGCCGCGCTTTCCAAGGTGCAGCACGAGCGTCTTGTCCCTCAGCGAGACCGATGGCCAAGACGGCGGCCATGGGTCGGCGGCACGAGTGCACGCCGGCTCGCCGAGGACAAGCCATCGAGACGGCAAGTGGCGTTGTCACAACGCGATGGGTCGATAGCTCAAGGTGGCGTCGACGATGTCCGCCGGGGACGCATCGGCCAGCTCCGATGGTGGAAAGAAGATCAGACTGCTGACTCGTGGGTGCAGGACGTGGCTGTGCAGCAGGCGAACGTAGTAGTCGGTGCCGTCGTCGGCGCGCTGTATCCGGCGGACGATCTCAATCAGCTCGTCGGGGGTGACGTTCTCGACCTTCAGCGAAGCGGGTCGGGTGCCTCGATCGCAAAGTCCCCGACGTTACGAGACTTCCATAGATGCGGAAGTCGTAGGCGGTGTAGGCGTGGCCGGTGCCGGCGTTGAACGCGGCGATTGCCGAGTCGGCCGACTCGCCGCGCTCCAGCAGCTTTGCGATGGTCGCTTTGGCGGTAGATAGGTCGGCGATGCGTTGCTCCGGGGCCACCGGCGGGCAGAGTTCAGGACGCAGCTCCATCCAGACAATGTCTGTGGACCGACCGGCATAATCTCCTCGGCGCACCGACCGCCCATCAGCAGTGAGCGGAGGCCGTCGCCCGCCTGACACTCGGAGCCAGCATGGCAGACGCCTTCGGATCCGCCGAAGTGGTCACCGTTCAGGAAGCCCTGGTCAAAGGTTTGCCGGTGGGATTCGGATCTCAGCTCACGGGATCCATACCGACGCCACCACAACGGCAACCAAAGCCGTACATCGATGCGGCATGGTCCTCGTGATCAGCGTCGACAGGCCTCAGGTCGACAGCCGGCACCAGCCAGGCGGGAGCAGCGAACCCTGACCACTTCGGTCTTCTCTGGGAGGTCTCGCCGCACCGCTCGACCGCATCACCGCAGGTCAAAGCCCTCGTCCCCATCCGGGTCGGCGTGCACTTCGGGCGCGGTGACCACTTCGCCAACTTGCACCCAATCTGCTCCCACCTGCAAGGCGAGCCCATCCAGTGGTTCCTTACCGCCGCCACCTGCGCACACTCCCCTACCAGGCGACATAGAGTGCTGTCGACTGCTGCGCAAAACCGCTGAGCACTTCGTGTGAAACCGGAACGCTGCACCGCCTCTGACCAGCCAAAACGTGGAACCGCAGGTCGGGACCAGTGCCGTTCAGAGCAGTTCAACGCTGTTGAGTGCAGTTGCGGGCCGTTCAGTGCAACCTGCTGCTCCCAATCTGCTCCCCCGGCCGGCAGATCTACCCGGTTGGCGTTCGGGATCACCCCTGTCTGGGCGCCCAAGTCAGGGCAGATCGGGGTATGTCTCGTCGATGGCGGCCGAGACGGCGACGCCCCGCATCGTCTCGCAGTGGTCGACCGGGTGTTGGGGTGCGACCACGGAGGTTGATCTTCGTGTTCCTTGCACTCTCAGGTGGTGAGTGCTAAACCATAGTTAGCACTCGCCCTGTGCGAGTGCTAGCCGATTGGGATGAGCCCTCTGGTGGGGCGTGCGCGTACGTCATCGCAGGTCGGTCCGATCAGTGCTGCATGTCAGCACGACGAGTAGAGGACGACGCAGATGGCCAAGTTGATCGCATTCGGTGAAGACGCCCGTCGCGGCCTCGAACGTGGCATGAACATCCTCGCCGACACGGTGAAGGTGACGCTGGGCCCCAAGGGCCGCAACGTCGTGCTGGCCAGCAGCTGGGGCGCGCCGACCATCACCAACGACGGTGTCAGCATCGCCAAGAAGATCGAGCTCGACGACCCGTACGAGAAGCTCGGTGCCGAGCTGGTCAAGGAAGTCGCCAAGAAAACCGACGACGTGGCCGGCGACGGCACCACGACGGCGACCGTCCTGGCCCAGGCCCTGGTACGGGAGGGGCTGCGCAACGTCGCCGCGGGCGCGAACCCGATCGCGCTCAAGCGCGGCATCGAGCAGGCCGTGGCCGCGGTGACCGAGGCGTTACGTAACCAGGCCCAGGACGTCGAGACCAGAGCGCAGATCGCGGCCACCGCGTCCATCTCCGCCGCCGACGCAAGCGTCGGTGAACTCATCGCCGAGGCGATGGACAAGGTCGGCAAGGAAGGCGTCATCACCGTCGAGGAGAGCAACACCTTCGGCCTGGAGCTGGAGCTCACCGAGGGCATGCGCTTCGACAAGGGCTACATCTCGCCCTACTTCGTCACCGACACGGAACGGATGGAAGCCGTTCTCGACGACCCGTACCTCCTCATCGTCGAGAACAAGATCTCGAACCTGACCGACCTGCTCCCGATCCTGGAGAAGGTCATGCAGGCGGGCAAGCCGCTGGCCATCGTCGCCGAGGACGTCGAGGCCGAGGCTCTCGCAACCCTGATCGTCAACAAGGTCCGTGGCACCTTCACGTCGCTGGCCGTCAAGGCACCCGGCTTCGGTGACCGCCGCAAGGCCATGCTGGCCGACCTTGCCGTCCTCACCAATGGTCAGGTCGTCAGCGACACCGTAGGTCTCACGCTGGAAAACGTCACCCTCGACATGCTCGGCCGGGCCCGCAAGGTGGTCGCCACCTTGGACGAGACCACCATCGTCGACGGTGCCGGTGACGGGGAGCAGATCGCCGGCCGGGTCGCCCAGCTCCGCGCCGAGATCGACAACAGTGACTCCGACTACGACCGGGAGAAGCTGCAGGAGCGGCTGGCCAAGCTGGCCGGCGGCATCGCGGTGATCAAGGTCGGCGCGGCCACCGAGGTGGAGCTCAAGGAGCGCAAGCACCGCATCGAGGACGCCGTCCGCAACGCCAAGGCCGCCATCGAAGAGGGCCTGCTCCCCGGCGGCGGCGTGGCCTTGGCCAACGCCGCGGTCACGGCGTTCGACAAGCTCGACCTTGCCGGTGACGAGGCCACCGGCGCGATCATCGTGCGGGTCGCGTTGACCGCGCCGCTCAAGCAGATCGCCAGCAACGCCGGCCTTGAGGGCGGCGTGGTGGCAGAGAAGGTCAACTCACTTCCCGCCGGCCACGGCCTCGATGCTGCCACCGGCGAGTACGTCGACATGATCAAAGCGGGTATCGTCGAACCGGCCAAGGTGACCCGTTCCGCGCTGCAGAACGCCGCGTCGATCGCCGCATTGTTCCTGACCACCGAGGTGCTCATCGCCGACAAGCCATAGACGCCCGGCGTCGGCTTGCCGGCCAGCGACGACATTCGGGGCTGTCACAGACCGGAGCCGGCCAGTGCGGCTGCGTGCCGCACTGGCCGGCCCCGTCAAGGGATTGAGCTGTCGTGCCGTCAGGGACGGCGGGTGGATCTGGAATCAGGCGGTGACGGTGAGATGATTCTTGACGCTGGTCACGCCGGAACCTGACCACGACACGTTCTCGGCCTGACGGCGTTCGGCCCACGATCGCACGGACCCGCGCAGCGTCACCTCCGCGCCGTTGACATCAGCCTTGATCTGGTGGGAGTCGAGCTGGGCGTTGCGCAGGATCGCCCCGTCGATCGCGGCTCTCAGATCGTCGGACGCTGGAGTGGCCGCGATCAGCCTGATGGTGTTGGCGACCGCGGTGACGCCCTTGAGGTACATGACCGCGCGTGCCGCGGCCTCCCGCTGGTGCTGCCAGTTGACGGTGCCGGACAGGGTGACCACGTGATCGCGGACCCCTGCCTTGACCGTGTCGGAGGGTACGTCGACCGCCCAGTTGAGCATCTGGTTCGCCGCCTCGGCGATGTCGCTGTCCTTGGCCCCGGACACGCCCGGGTCGCGGACCACGATCTCGTCGGTGACGGCCTGGACGCCGGCTACTCGCATGGCCGCCCGTCTCGCCGTATACCGCTCGGGCAGGCTGCCCACGTCGCCGGAAAGTGTCACCACGCCGCCGTTCGCCAGTACCACGAGATGCGCGGCGTCGATGCTGGAATCAAACAACAGTTCGTCGGTTACGTTGGTCTGCAGGTCCTTGTCGCTCCTCCGGACAGTCTGTGTCATAGGCCAACCATGACCCTCCGACTGTCAGCACGCCAGCCGATTTGGTGCATATTCGAATAAATCTTGAGATTGATTCTCAACTGCATGTGTTTAACAGGTTATGCCGCCTTATTTGGTGCGGCTGGCCTGATCGCAAACAGAAGCGTGCGACAGCGACTCGCCTCGGCGCAACCACCGTCGGTGGTGGACTGAGGTTCGCGTTCTACGGGCGGATGTCGACGGAGGACTTTCAAGATCGGGCCTCGTCGTACCGTTGGCAACGCGAGGTGGCCTTCGACCTGATCGCCGACCGAGGCACGATCGTGGCCGAGTTCTTCGACGTCGGGCACTCCCGCCGCAAGGCGTGGGTGATGGGTGTCACGGACCTGAACCCCACAAGCCAAGCGCAGGCGGAGATGGCGGCGCTGCCCGCCTGCGCCGCGGGCAGCGGAGGTTCGGCGAGCGGCGTGCCGGTCATCGTGGACATGCGATCGGCCAACGTTCACTGAGCGCCGCTGCGGACTCCCGTCTGCGCATGGAACCGGGTTGGTTGCAGCGCAGCCACGTTCAACGCGGCCGCCAATGGGGGAACGCAACGACCCCCAAGAGCACCAAGCGCGCCAGGCCGAACAAGCGTACGATCGAGATATCCCGGAATCGACGACATCCCACTCCTGAGGTGCCAGCCACACCGGCCCTACCCCAAGGGGATGTCATGTCCGTCAATCGCACCCGAAACGCACCGGCAGACCCGGCCACCACAGCGCCGCCGCCGGCGGCAGCAGGCCCCACCAGCCAGGCGCCCTCCACCCAGGAGAGCGCCGCCTGGATCAGCCGCGCGAACAGCCTGCCCGGGACGTGTGGAAGACCGACGGGGCAGCCTGGCTGCCATGATTCCGACCGCGAGGCGGACCCGGCCCCGATCCTGGGCGCGTGGATCGGAACAGTGATGACAGCAATGAGGGAAGCAGCCACCCGTGTCAACGTCGGGCGCCGGTTTGCCGCGCACCCATCCCCGCCCTCACCCGACTCCGGCGAACGCCCCGCCGCCGGCACGAAGATCCACGATAGGAAGGAAACCAGCATGGCAACCATGGTCGACCGCATCCGCACATTCCTGCACAACCCGCAAGGACAACGGCTCACCCGCCAAGCGCGTGAGCAGCTCAACAAGCCCGACAACCAGCAGCGGCTGCGGAAGCTTGCGCAACGACTCCGGCGACGCGGGTGACTCCCGGCGAGCCCGTCAGATAGCCAGAGCCACCATGACACGTCGTCGGCCTCGTCAGTGACGTCAGCAGCGGGGCCAGGGCGCGCCGCCGCCCTGGCCCTGGGTGTCAGGGCCTGCGGGGCCTCCAGGACAAGGAACTGGCCCGGCTCCGTGCGCGGGTGGAGCATCTGGAAGGCGAGCTTCCCAAGGCCAAGACCGCGACGATCTTCCTGGACTGACGGTGCAGGTTCGGGTGGTCAACCTGGGACGGGTCCGGGCCCAACGATCAAGCATCGACGTAGAACAGAAGACCGGGGATGCGGATAGCCGGTGGGAACTCAGTGACTGGGCAGAGTTCCCCAGGTGGATCGAGCCCGGAGAAGCCCTCACTTTCCTAATGAGCAGGCAGGAGGTACCTCGCATGAGCATGCGGCATCCCTCATCAACCCGTGCTCATCGGGCAAAACCCGATCATCCTGCTGACCGGCAAGAACGTCGCTGAATGCCCGGCCATACCGTTCCTGCTGGAAGAACGCCACGAGCTGTCGCTTCAACTCGCCAGCGCGATCCAACAGATCATCATCGACGCTCCTTGTCACGGCCCTGTTCCTACCACGATCACCGATCGTCGGAATCCGTCAGCCGGTGAAGTCCTGCCCGACCAGTACCCGGTCGTAGGCCCGGACGTCGGCCAGGTTGCCCTGCCACCAGGCGGTGTCGCCGCGGCCCAGCCGGAACTCCCCGGACGGGTCGTCGACGGCGGTCACGTTGCCCACCATGGCCTCGGCCACCCCGTTCACCCCGAGGGTAAGGGTCCGTGCGGTGGCGTCATGCGCCACTGGCCTCCCCGTCTCGCGCCAGCATCGCGAGCTGCGGCGCCACGCGGGAATCCGAGTCGACCGCCTTCGGCAGCGCCTTGGCGGCCTGGACCCGCATCTGCAGGTCCTGCCCGGCAGCCATCGCCAGCAGCGCGTCCACCGCGGCCGGCCCGCCCACCGAGCCAAGGGCTTCCACGGCGCGCTCGTGGACATGCCGGTCCGGGTCGTGGAGCAGCCGCCGCAGAGCCGGCGTCGCCTCATCATTGCGGAGTCGCCCGAGTGCGTATGCGACCATGGACCGTACTCGTGGGGACCGGTCAGCGGCGAGAGCAACCAGCGGCGCCACCGCGTCAGCCCGGCCGGTGTAGCCGAGCCGGCTCACCGCCGACACCCGCACCTGCTCATCCAGGTCACCCAACGCCGCGGCGAGCACGGCAAAGGCCCAATCGTCGCCGGCAGGGTCAGGGATCGAGCCGATCGCCAGGGACCTGACCCTCGGATCCGGGTCGGCCGCGGCCGCAGCAAGCAGCTCCACATCTTGCGCCTCGACCACGAACCCAAGCGCCCACAGCCCCACGCGGCGAAGCTCCGGCGTATCGCCGGCGGCGAACTCACGCACCACGCGCCGGCTGGCCGCCCGATCCGCGTGCATCAGCTCGATGATCTCAGCCTGCAAGCTGTCCTGGTCATCGCCCAGGTCACGCGCCGAGGCGCGCAGCAGCACCGGCAGTGCCGCCATCCCCTGAATGCCGGCCAGGACGGCGGCGATCAGGTCGCGGCCGTAGAAATTCTCCTCATCAAGAAACCGGTCCAGCGCCTCCTGCAGCTGCGGCACCAAGCTGGTATCCCCGCACGCCGCCAGCGCCGTAACGACAGGTGCCACGTCCTCGTAATCGTCCTCCAGGTCCACGGCATGCCGGACCACGGCCTCCAACGCCCCACGACTGTCGATCACCCGCGCACCATGCCACACCGCCGGAACCGACACAGTGCCGCTGTCAACGTTTGCTGTCGTCGCGGTTCTACTCGGAGAACAGCCAGAGCCCGGGAAGCTCCGTTCCCTCCGGAACCCGGTCAAGGACCAAAGACGTGTTCACGCCGGCCAGAGCAACATGCGAGTCGATGAACCTGGTGCAGAGGTGATGGACGGCTCGCACGAAGACGTGGTGCCGCAGCTCGCCCTGGTTGAGCCACAAGACATCACCCTCGCGGATGTCCGCCAACTCCGGCCGTCCGGTCACCACAACTCCGACACGGGGAACCGTGAAGGAGTCAACGATCAGCATTCGAGCCACAGATACCTCTTTCACGAAGTCTCGGCCCCCGACCTGCAAAGATCGAGACTAGTGTCGACCAACGTCGGTCGCTGCCGGCGACCTGCTCGCCGTGTTGCCTGCCGTCGCCCCCGGGGGCCGTATCCGTCGGCGGGCTTGGCTGTACCGACGGCTGTACAGCCAGCCCTGGGCCATAGGGCGACCAGCGCTGGATGCGCGACGGCCAGACCGTTACCGTGCTCGACGTGCACATGGCGGAGTTCTGGAAGTTCCTGGAGCGATCAGCCGAGGAGACAACCGACCCGGCCCAGAGGCTCGACTGGTTGGCATTCCGGCTCAGCCGCGTCTCTGTTGAGCACATCGCGGACTTCCAGCTCCACCTAGAGGCTGCACGTCGCCCGATCGATACCCACGCCATGTGGGGCGCAGCCAACCAGATCATGGACGGCCTCTGTAGCGGCGACGCGTTCTGGTACTTCCAACCATGGCTCATCGGCCAAGGGCAGCGCTGGTGGCATCACGCCACCCAAAACCCCGACAACCTCGCCGACCTGCCCGCCGTTCGTGCGCTCGCCGGCCGCAACCCCCGGGACTGGGCCGACTCGGAATGGCCTCACTGGGAAGAACTCGCCTACGTGGCACCCCGCGCCTGTGACCGCATCACCGGGGGTGAAGACAGCCTCGAGGAAGCGCTGAACGCCCGGGGCCACCGCACCTACTCCGACCCGGAACCAACCGATCGACCCTGGGACAGCGACAGCCTCGCTCAGATCGAACAACGTCTGCCGCGCCTCGCGCGCTTGTTCCCCCGCCAGCACTACATGAAGCCCTGACCGCCGGGTGCTGGGCTGGGTAGAAGTGATGGAGGGGACCTTCTCGTCGGGCAGTCGTAGACCGTCCAGCCCTCCCTGGGTCCGGCCGCCGCACTTGCCGCGACTGCGGCAGAACCTGGCACCCCGCGTTCGCCGCCCCCGCACACCCCGATCTCTGCGACCGCTGCGGAAGTGAACTATTCCAGCGCCACGACGACAGCCCCGATCGCGCCACTGCGGGCCTGCAGTCCTATCGACCAGCTGCCACAGTCGTGCTCAACCACTACGGCTCGCTAGGTAGGCTCACCTCTATCGACGCGCCCCTCACACCGTCGGAGATCACCGCCGAGACACTCGAAGCGTCCGCAAGGGCTGGCGATGTTGGCTTAATGGGGCTGGCTGCTGGCACCTGCATATCGCGGGTACGGGCGGCCGCCCTCCAAAGTGAGCCCTGCTGCGCCGTCGGCTGTGCTGATCGACACGCAGGTCTCCCGGGTGTCGAGAAGCCAGCCGGCCGGGCGGCAGCTGTGTCCACCGTCCGGCGCCGGCCAGCCCCTGCTCGCCAGGTGGCCCCACATCCGTCGGGCCACTCGGTCGGCCGACTCGCCTGGCCGGCCGACGAGTGCGTAGGAAACGGCGCAACGACCGGTGCCGCACTCCGAGTCGCCGCCTGCGCCCCGAATGGCGAGGCCGTCGGGCAGCGGGCCGAGGTCCTGCACCGACGGTACGAACCCGTCGTCGTTAAAGTCCCAGGCCGCGGCGGGGATGCAGGCCAGGGCGACGAACAAGGAAAGACCGACCGCGATCCGGTACGGCCAGCGCCGGCCCGCCCGGTCGTCGTCGCCGCTGTCGGCGAGCTTCCGGCGCTGCATCTCCCCCGCGACGAGCAGCGTCACGGCGACCCCGAGGAACAGCAGCAGGCGCGCCTCCACCGCCGCCCGGGGCACAACGGCGGCGAGGGTGATCGAGGCGACCGCGACCAGGGTGAGCGCCACCAGCACGACGCCGGTGAACCACGGCAGCCGGGCGACGGTCAACCACGCGAGAAGCGCCAGCATGGTGACGACGGACGCGACGAGCATGGGTTAATGATCTATCGGCGGTGGCTCGGCGGGCGACCCCGTCAAGCCGGCCAGGTGATGTCGCGGGCGGTCTACTCGTCCAACAGTGCGCCGGCGTCCCGGTGCGGATGACGGTTTGCCGACGGGTCACCTCCAGCGGCCGTTGGCTTGCCATTGACGGTTTGCGTGGCGGCATGGGGACGCTGTTGGTCGCACTGCTGGCGGCGTCCACCGGTGCTGCCATCGCCATCACCGCGACCGTTCGCATCCAGCAACGCCGGACCGCCGATGCGGGACGGCGGGCGATTCGGCAGCTGGGCCGAGCCGCGGAGCGTCATCGCAGGCGCAAGCCGTCGACAGACGACGCCCCTCTCGACGACATCAACCGGGATGCGCGAAGCGCCGCTGACCAGCTCGGCGGCGGCTTATAGGTGCCCGGTCGCACGACGGGGTGAAACCGACACGGTGGTCGCACCGATCGAAGCCCCGTCGAGCTCTGTGGCCGCAACAGAATCAGGCCGCCCGACCCCTTCTGCCGCCGGTAGTCCGGGCGTCCGCCCCCACCGGTCGGCGGGTTGGCCCCTGGCCCGCCGATGATTCTGAGATGCTGCGGCGGTCCACCTGTCGACACCACCGATCGAAGGGACCATGCGATGGCAAAGGTCATCTCCACCCTGTTCATCTCGGCCGACGGCGTGGCCGAGATCGACCCGGACTGGCACTTCCCGTACTTCGACGAGAACATGGGCCGCGCCGTCGGCGAGGACTACGACACCGCCGACGTGATGCTCATCGGCCGGGAGACCTACGACAGCTTCGCCGGGGCCTGGCCCGACCGCGAGGCCGCCGGCGGCGAGGACGCGGTCTTCGCGAAGCAGCTCGGAGACATGCGCAAGGTGGTCGTCTCGCGCCAGCAGCTGGAATTCTCCTGGCGCAACTCGGAGCTGATCGAGGGCGATCTTGTGGACGCGGTCACCGCGCTCAAGGCCGATGCCGGCAGCAGAGGCGTCCTCATCCCGGGGTCGATCTCCGTGGTGCAGCAACTGCTCGCCGCCGGGCTGGTCGACGAGCTGCGCCTCCTGGTGCATCCGGTGGCCGCACGCAAGGGCCGCAGGCTGTTCGACGACGGCGACACGCCGTACCACTTCCGGGTGACGGCGACGGAGGCCTTCCCGACCGGCGTGATCCGCATGATCTACGCGCCGACCGCGGCACCGGGCAAGGTCGGCTACGCCGACGTCACGGACCAGGTGCCCGCAGGCAGCTAGGACCACGACGCGCCGAGGGCGTCGGCCGGCCCGTAGCCTTCGGGCATGGCGGGCGCACGGGCGGAGCGAGGGCCGGGGCGCCCGCGACAGGAGACGTCACAGGCGCGGTGCTGTCCGCGGTCCTGGAGTTGATGACCGGCCAGGGGCTGACCGCGGTCACGATGGACGCGGTGGCCGCACGTGCCGGGGTGAGCAAGCCCGCCATCTACCGGCGCTGGCCGGGCAGGCACGATCTGGTGCTCGCGGCGGCGGAAACGCGGATCGGTGTGCTCGCCGTGCCTGATCTGGGCAATCTCCGCGCCGAGTTGCCGGCGGTGCTGGACGCGCGGCTGGACGTCTACCGGATTCCGGGGACGGCCAGGTTGCTGGCGGGGCTGATTGCGGCGGTGGACGAGGCGGCACGGTGCGCGGCGCCTATCAGCGGTATGTCACCCGTCTCATGGGCGAGACGAGAAAGATCCTCGAGCGGGGTATCGTGCGCGGTGACGTGCGTGCGGACATCGATGTGCAGGCGGCGGCCACGCTGGTGGCGGCGCCCTTGATCTTTCGGCTGATGATCGAGCAGCAGGTGCCCGACGGGCGTTTCGCTGCGGGCCTGGCCGACATGATCGCTCGCGCTGCGGGGTCGCCCGCCTGATCCGGTAGCGCGGAGAGGCCTCCCGCATCTGTTGGCGCGGCATGCCCGACGCCTCTTGAGCTGGTGTCCGCTGACCTGCGGCGGCGGCGAATTTCCGCCTCGGGCTCTTGCGCACAGGTACGCCTATAACGATACTGTCGGTCACGGATTTAGCGTGTCCGAGGTCACGTAGATGCCACCATCCCTGGCGTCCCGCCCTGCTGAACCACCCGCACACCGCCCCCCACCCATCGCAGCCACCAGTGGAGCAACCGTGGCCGACACCGAAGTCGCACCCGCAACGGCCGTTAGCCTCTCCGCGAAGGCACCGGACAACCGCCGCCGCTCGTGGATCGTCACCGCGTTGCTGGTCGCCTTCATGATGATCAACTTTGCGGACAAGTCGATCGTGGGTCTGGCCGCGGACCCGATCCGGGAGGATCTGGGGCTGTCCGCGACCCAGTTCGGCACGGCGAACAGCGCCTTCTTCCTGCTGTTCTCCATCTTCGGCGCGGTCGGCGGGTTGCTGGCCGACCGGGTGCGCCCGCGGTGGCTGCTGCTGGGCATGGTCCTGTTCTGGTCGGTGTCTCAGGCGCCGCTGGCGCTGGGCGCGGGCGTGGCCATGCTGTTCACCTCCCGCATCATGCTGGGCGCGGCGGAAGGCCCCGCTTTCCCGATCGCCCAGCAGACCGCTCTGTCGTGGTTCCCGAACAGCAGGCGCAATCTGCCCAGCGCGCTGATCACCGCCGGCACCACGTTCGGCGTGGTGGTCGCCGCGCCCGGGCTGACCTGGATGATCACGGAGCACGGCTGGCGGTCCGCGTTCGGGGTGGTGGCCGTCGCCGGTGTGCTGTGGGCGCTGGTGTGGGCCGTCGTCGGCAAGGAGGGCCAGTACGCCGTCGCGACCGGCCCGGACACCGCCGCCGACACGGCGGCCAAGGCCGCCTCCGAGCCGGCCCCGAGTAACGTCGGCTATCGGCGCATCCTGGGTACCCGCTCCTGGATCGGCGTCACCGCCGCCTTCTTCGCCACCTACTGGATGGTCGCGCTGACCGTCGCCTGGCTGCCCTCGTACCTGCACGACGGGCTGGGCTACTCCAGGACCGCCTCGGCCAACCTGGTGGCGCTGCTCTGGGCCGCCAACGCCGTGGCCCTGCTCGGCCAGGCCGGGCTGACCGGATGGCTGCTGCGACGCGGAGTCAGCAGTCGCTGGGCGCGAGCCCGGGTCGGTGGCATCACCCTGCTCCTCAGCGCGGCCGGCTGCCTTGCCCTGACCGCCGGCCAGGGCGGCCCGCTCACCGTGCTGCTGCTGATCGCAGGGTTCGGGATCTGCGGAGTGATGGCGACCATCGCGGTCACCACCGTCGCGGAGATCGCACCGGCCGAGCGACGCGGGGGCGCCCTCGGCATCATGCAAGGTGTCGTGACCACTGCGGGCCTGATCGCCCCCATCCTGGTTGGCCGCCTGGTCGACACCCAGGGCGCGGCCGGATACCAGCACGCGGTCCTGATCTCCGCAGCCGTGCTCCTGCTGGGCGGAACCGCCGCGGTCACGCTCGTCGACCCCGCCCGGGACCAGCGGCGCCTGGCGCAGTGACCCGCCGCGCCACCCGGCCGCCCGCCTCTATGACGTAAGCGGCGGCCGGGTCCACGCGGGCACGAGGGCCCGTTACGCCGACATCCCCAGAGACCGGCGCGGCCGGCCTGCCGCGGCTGATGCCGGAAGCCGAAGAACCGATCCACGTGAACCGCATCCCGATGGAGAAACCGATCATGACCAACCTTGCCCAGAACCTGGCGGACTCGGCCGCCCGCGACGGCGCCGCACCCGCCATCCGGCTCGGCGACACGGTGCTGTCGTTCGCACAGCTCGAGGCGGCCAGCGCCCGGGTGGCTGGGCTGCTGCGCGACCGTGGCGTGCGGCCCGGCGACCGGGTTGGTGTCATGCTGCCCAACGTGCCGCAGTTCGCCGCCGCCTACTACGGCATCCTGCGCGCCGGTGCGGTGGTCGTGCCGATGAACGTGCTGCTCAAGTCCCGCGAGGTCGCGTTCTACCTGAGCGACTCGCAGGCCAAGGTCGTACTGGCCTGGCACGGGTACGGTGAGGACGCCGCGGCCGGCGCCGCCGCCGCCGGCACCGAATGCCTGCTGGTGGTGCCGGGCGAGTTCGAAGCCCGGCTGAGCGCCACCACGCCGCAGGGTGGCATCGTCGCGCGCGAGGCGGGCGACACCGCTGTCATCCTCTACACCTCGGGCACGACCGGTACGCCCAAGGGCGCGGAGCTGAGCCACGCCAACCTGACCCGCAACGCCGAGGTGGGCGTCGATCTGCTGGCGCTGACCTGCGCCGATGTCGTGCTCGGCGCGCTGCCGCTGTTCCACTCGTTCGGGCAGACGTGCGGGCTCAACGCGGCGGTCGCCGCCGGGGCGTGCCTTGCGCTCGTGCCGCGCTTCGACCCCCAGGCCGCGCTCGACACGATCCACCGCCACCGCGTCACGGTCTTCGAAGGCGTGCCGACGATGTACGTCGCGCTGATGGCCCACCCGCAGCGGGCCGAGTTCGACGTGGACAGCCTGCGCCTGTGCGTGTCCGGTGGCGCGGCGCTGCCCGTGGAGGTCATGCGCGCCTTCGAGGCCGCGTTCGGCTGCATCATTCTCGAGGGCTACGGCCTGTCGGAGACCTCGCCCATCGCGTCGTTCAACCACGCCGACCGGCAGCGCAAGGCCGGGTCGATCGGCACCCCCGTCGCCGGGGTCGAGATGGCGCTGCGCGACGTCGAGAACGGCGTCGGTGAGATCGTGATCCGCGGTCACAACATCATGAAGGGGTACTGGGGCCATCCGGACGCGACCGCGGAGGCGATCGACGCCGACGGCTGGTTCCGCTCCGGCGACCTGGGCCGCGTCGATGAGGACGGCTTCTTCTTCATCGTCGACCGCAAGAAGGACATGATCATCCGCGGTGGGTACAACGTGTATCCGCGCGAAATCGAGGAGCTGCTGTACGAGCACCCCGCCGTGCGCGAGGCCGCCGTCATCGGCGTCCCGCACGCCGAGCTGGGCGAGGAGATCTGTGCCGTGGTCGCGCTCAAGGCCGGCGCCGAGGCCACCGCGGAGGACCTGCGCGAGCACGTCAAGACGCAGGCCGCGGCGTACAAGTACCCGCGGCACGTGTGGATCGTCGCCGAGCTGCCGAAGTCGCCGACCGGCAAGGTCCTCAAGCGTGAGGTCACGGTGCCCGCCGGCCTGGTCGCCTGACACCGCGCCGGCGCCGCCGGCGCCCGGACACCATCGCCTGCCGTTGGGAGCAGCGGCAGGCGGCGGCCGGATCCCTGAACCCCTCCGGGGCGTACTCGCGGCCACGTTCGCGTTCACGATCCTCGGCGACCTTCCGCCGACCCAGCGCCGACAAGGACACCGATGACAATCAGCACCGCCACGACCGCGCAGCTGGACCAGATGATCGCCGAGCTTCGCGACGGCGAGCACGCCTGGGCCCGCGAGCCCCTCAGTTCCCGCCGCGCCCTGCTGCGCCAGTTGCAGGCGGCCGTGGCCGCCCACGCCGAGCAATGGGTGCGGGTGGCCGGGGGTATCAAGCAGCTGCCCGCCGGATCGCCGCTGCTCGGTGAGGAGTGGACCAGCGGCCCGTGGGCCGTGCTCGGCTACATCGACGCGCTGGCCGACACCCTGGCGCGCCTGGAGCAGGGACGTGACCTGCTAGCGGGGTACAGGGTCGGCGCCGCGCCGGGCGGCCGGGTGAGCATCGGCGTGCTGCCGTACAACACCTTCGACCGGTTGCTGCTCAGCGGTTTCCGGGCCGAGGTCTGGATGGAGCCCGGCGTCACCGAGCAGGAGACCCGGGAGCGCGCCGGGCTGGGCCTGCTCGCTCCTGAGCGCACCGCAGGCGTCGCCGTGGTCATGGGCGCGGGCAACATCTTCTCGATCGCACCGCTGGATGTGCTGTACCAGCTGTACGCGTACAACCGGGTGGTCCTGCTCAAGCTCAACCCGGTCGCCGACGCGCTGCTGCCGGTGCTGGCGGCGGTGTCCGCGCCGTTCATCGACCGGGGCTATCTGCGCATCGTCGCCGGGGACGCGTCCGTCGGCGACCACCTGGTGACCCACGCGGGTGTCGACGCGGTACACCTCACCGGCAGCGAGGCCACCCACGATGCGATCGTGTGGGGAACCGGCGAGGCGGCGCGGGCGGCGAAGGCCACCGGTACGCCGCGGCTGGACAAGCCCGTCACCAGCGAACTCGGCGGGGTGTCTCCGACGATCGTGGTGCCCGGTCGCTGGTCGAAGGCTGACATCCGGTTCCAGGCCGAGCACGTCGCCACGCAGCGCCTGCACAACAGCGGCTTCAACTGCGTCGCGGCGCAGATCGTCATCGTGAGCCGGGACTGGCCGCAGAAGCGGGAGTTCCTCACCGCGCTGCGCGACGCGTTCGCGAACGCGCCCGTCCGCCCGGCCTGGTATCCGGGCTGCGACGTGCGGGTGTCCGGCGCCCGGCGGTCGCATCCTCGCTTCGAGGCCGTCGGCGGCACCGCCGAACGCACCGTGCTGTGGGACCTCGACCTGGACGATGACGCCGAGCCCGCGTTCGGCACCGAGTACTTCGGTCCGGTCCTCGGCGTGGCCGAGCTGCCCGGAACGGGCATGGAGTTCCTCGACGCCGCGGTCGACGCCGCCAACGAGCGTCTGCACGGCACGCTCGGTGCCAACCTGGTGATCGACCCCCGTACGCGCCGGCAGCTCGGCCCGCGCCTGCGTGAGGCCATCGCCCGGCTACGCTACGGCACCATCGGCGTCAACGCCTGGACCGGCGTGGGCTACCTGACCGCCCGCGCCACCTGGGGAGCGTTCCCCGGGCACCCGCTCGACGACATCGCCAGCGGCCGCGGCGTGGTGCACAACTCGTTGCTGCTGCACCGACCCGAACGGACCGTGGTGTACGGGCCGTTCCGGCCGCTGCCGCGCTCGGTCATGACCGGCGAGTTCAGCCTGACCCCGAAACCGCCGTGGTTCCTGAGCAACCGCACCGCCGCGACGACCGGCCGACGGCTCACCGCGTTCGCCGCTCGGCCCCGCTGGTCGGCGCTGCCCGGGATCTTCGCCTCCGCGCTGCGGGGGTAACCGGCCCATCCCGGCGCCATGCGGGGCGGGCGGCGAGCCCTCGGCCATCCGCCGCGGCTTCGCCGGTCAGCGCTGATGGGTTCACTTTCCGGCCGGCAGGCTCTTGCCCTGCCGATCCTTAATAACGATACTGCCGTTAACGCATTTGGTGCGGCGCTGACCACGGATCTGACGCTGCTGCGGAAGGTGTGCATGTCATGAGTACCCACGATTACGACGTCCTCGTCATCGGCTCCGGCTTCGGCGGATCCGTCTCTGCCCTGCGCCTGACCGAGAAGGGCTACCGCGTCGGCGTGCTCGAGGCGGGCCGGCGCTACACCAGCGAGGAACTGCCCAAGACGTCCTGGGACGCGCGCAAGTTCGTGTGGGCCCCTGCCCTGGGGCTTTTCGGCATCCAGCGCATCCACCTGCTGCGCGACGTCGTGATCCTCGGCGGCGCCGGCGTCGGCGGCGGATCGCTGAACTACGCCAACACGCTCTACAAGCCGCTCGCGCCGTTCTTCGACGACCCGCAGTGGGCCCACATCACCGACTGGCGCGACGAACTCGAGGCGCACTACGACCAAGCCCGGCGCATGCTCGGCGTCACCATGAACCCCACTGTCACCGAGGCCGACAAGGTCCTCAAGTCGGTGGCCGACGACATGGGAGTCGGCGCCACGTTCACCCTGACGCCCGTGGGAGTGCTCTTCGGCAAGGACGGCCAGAAGCGCGGCACCGAGGTCGACGACCCGTTCTTCGGCGGTGCCGGACCCAGGCGCAACACCTGCATCGAGTGCGGCTCCTGTATGACGGGCTGCCGGTACAACGCCAAGAACACCCTGGACAAGAACTACCTGTACCTGGCGGAGCAGAACGGCTGCGAGATCCACCCGATGACCACGGTCGTCGACGTCAAGCCGCTGCCGGCCGGGGGATACGCCGTGCACACGGTGGCGACGGGCAAGTCGGCGCGCCGCAGGCGCCACCGGCGCACCTTCACCGCCGAGCAGGTGGTGTTCTCGGCCGGCACCTACAACACCCAGAAGCTGCTGCACCGCCTGCGCGACACCGGGTCGCTGCCGCGCATCTCCGGCAGGCTCGGGCAGATGTCCCGGACCAACTCCGAGTCTGTGCTGGGGGTCAAGGCGCGGGCCAAGAACATCGCCTACACCCAGGGTGTCGCGATCACCTCGTCGATCCACGTCGACGAGCACACCCACATCGAACCGGTGCGCTACGGCAAGGGCAGCAACCTGATGGCGCTGCTGCAGACCGCGCTCACCGACGGCGACCAGGGCCGCCCCCGCTGGGTCACCTGGGCCAGGACGATGCTCACCCAGCCGCGGCACTGGACCTGGTTCTCGCCGAAGAACTGGTCCGAGCGCACGATCATCCTGCTGGTGATGCAGGCGCTGGACAACTCGATCACCGTCCGCGGGCGCCGGACCATGTCGGGCCGGTACAAGCTCACCTCCGGCCCCGGTCACGGCGAGCCGAACCCGTCCTGGATCCCCGCCGCCAACGAAGCCGCCCGCCGGGTCGCAGAGAAGATCGACGGCATCGCCGGAGGCACCATCGGCGAGATCGCCAACATCCCCCTGACGGCCCACTTCATCGGCGGCTGCCCGATCGGCGACTCTCCCGAGACCGGTGTCGTCGACCCCTACCACCGGCTCTACGGCCACCCGGGCGTCCACGTCGCCGACGGCTCGACCGTGTCGGCCAACCTCGGCGTCAACCCGTCGCTGACCATCACCGCCCAAGCCGAACGCGCCATGGCGTTCTGGCCCAACCGCGGCGAGCCCGACCCCAGACCCGCGCTGGGCGCCGCCTACGTGCGGCTCGCCCCGGTCGCCCCGCTCCGACCCGCTGTTCCCGCCGGCGCCCCGGCCGCCCTCGGCGCGGCCGCCGCCTCGCCGTCATCGCCCGACAGCTCGGCCCTGTGATCCGCCCACAGCCGACAGCCCAGGTCTCAAGCACTTCTCAGACGTACGGAGGTTCCGCAATGGACGACCCACTCGACCTCGGCGATCGGACCGACTTCGCCAACGCCGACCGGGGCTTCGTCGCCGCGCTGACGCCAGGTGTCGTCACCGCTGCCGACGGGCGGGTCGTGTGGGACGCCGACGCGTGGGCCTTCCTCGACGGCGAATGCCCGGACACCGCGAACCCGAGCCTGTGGCGGCAGAGCCAGCTGTGCGCCCGCCAGGGCCTCTACCGGGTCACCGAGGGCATCTACCAGGTACGCGGCCTGGACCTCTCGAACATGACCATCGTCGAGGGCGACACCGGAATCATCGTCGTCGACCCGCTGCTCAGCGTCGAGACCGCCGCGGCGGCGCTCGGCCTGTACCGCGCCCACCGCGGCGACCGCCCCGTCACCGGCCTGGTCTACTCCCACTCCCACGCCGATCACTTCGGCGGCGCCGCCGGTGTCACCGGCGGCGACGTCCCGATCCTCGCGCCCGTCGGGTTCATGGAGCACGCCGTCGCGGAGAACGTGTACGCGGGCACGGCGATGACCCGCCGGGCGAGCTTCATGTACGGTACGACGCTGCCGGCCGGCCCGGCGGGACAGATCGGGTTCGGGCTGGGCAACGCCGCGTCCTCCGGAACCGTGTCGCTGTTTCCGCCCACGATTGACATCACGCACACCGGGCAGGAAGAGACCATCGACGGCGTGCGGATCGTGTTCCAGCTGACGCCGGGCACCGAAGCGCCGTCGGAGATGAACTTCCTGTTCCCCGACCACCGCGCCCTGTGCCTGGCTGAGAACGCCACGCACACCATGCACAACGTGCTCACCCTCCGCGGTGCGCTGGTCCGCGACGCGCGAATCTGGTCGCGGTACCTCACCGAGGCGATCACCATGTTCGACGCTGCGGCCGACGTGGTGTTCGCCTCGCACCATTGGCCGACCTGGGGCCAGGACAACATGACGCGATACCTGACCGAGCAGCGTGACCTGTACGCCTACCTGCACGACCAGACGCTGCGGCTGGCCAACCAGGGTCACAACGCAGCCGAGATCGCCGAGATGATCCAGCTTCCGCCGGCGCTGGACGCGGCGTGGCACGGACGAGGCTACTACGGGACGGTGTCGCACAACGTCAAGGCCGTCTACCAGCGCTACCTCGGCTGGTTCGACGGCAACCCGGCCAACCTGTGGCAGCACCCGCCGGTCGAGACCGCCAAGCGCTACGTCGACTGCATCGGCGGGGTCGACGCCGTCCTGACCAAGGCGCGCGACTACGCCGACGCCGGGGACCTGCGGTTCGCCGCGCAACTGCTGCAGCACGCGGTCTTCGCCGACCCCGCTCGTGGCGACGCGAAGGAACTGCTCGCGCAGGTGTACGAGAAGCTGGGTCACGGCGCGGAGAGCGGCATCTGGCGCAACTTCTACCTCACCGGCGCGCAGGAGCTCCGCCACGGGCCCGACGTCACCCCGGTCGACCTCGGCGGCGGCATGGCCGCGGTGCTGTCGATCGAGCAGATCTTCGACACCCTGGCGATCCGGGTCGACGCGCCCAAGGCATGGCACGACACGATCATCATCGACTGGACGTTCACCGACCTGGGCCAGTCGCACCGCACCACGCTGCGCAACGGGGTGCTCGTCCAGCAGCAGAACCCACCCGCCGGCAACCCCGATCTCAGCCTCACCCTGACCAAGGCGCAACTGCTGGGCATGCTGGCCGGCAAGGGCCTCGGCGGCATCACGCACGACGGCGATCTCGACGGTCTCAAGCGCATGCAGGGCTACCTCGACGCGCCCGATCCGCGGTTCGCGATCGTGACGCCCTGACGGCGATGTGACCGGCCGGTTGCCGCCCCTCGCCGTCGACGTATCCGGCCCTCCTCAGTCGGGCCGGATACGTCGACCGCGATCCACGCCGCAAGCCAGACGAACGGTCCACCCCGCCACCCGCCCACCGACCTGACACCGAGCACCATCAGGGGACGAGCGTGAGCAACACCGACGGCAGCCCGCCGACCGCGCGGCCCACCCCGGGGCGGCAGGCCGCGGGCATGGCGTGGATCCCCGGCGGCCGGTTCACGATGGGATCAGACCGCCACTACCCGGAGGAGGCCCCGGCCCACCCGGTCGACGTCGACGGGTTCTGGATCGACCCTGCCCCGGTCACCAACGCCCAGTTCGAAGCCTTCGTCGAGGCCACCGGATACGTGACGACGGCGGAACGGCCCGCCGACCCTGCCGGGTACCCCGGCGCCGACCCGGCGCTGCTCGCACCGGCCTCTGCGGTGTTCACGCCGCCGCCGTATCCGGTGGACCTGGGTGACCCCTACCAGTGGTGGTCGTACGTGCCCGGCGCGAACTGGCGCCATCCGGGTGGTCCCGGCACGTCGCTGCGCGAACGCCGCGACCACCCGGTAACCCACGTGGCCTATGCCGACGCCCTCGCATACGCGCAGTGGGCCGGCAAGCAGCTACCCACCGAGGCCGAGTGGGAGTACGCCGCACGCGGCGGCCTGTCCGGCAGCGAGTACGCGTGGGGCGACGAGTTCAACCCCGGCGGCAACCACATGGCCAACACGTGGCAGGGCCGGTTTCCGCATGAGAACCTGCGGCTGGACGGCTATGACGGGACCTCACCGGTCGGCGCCTTCCCCGCCAACGCTTACGGCCTGCACGACATGATCGGCAACGTGTGGGAGTGGACGTCCGACTGGTACGCCGAGCACGACCGTCTCGCACCGAGGGGGCCCACCTGCTGCGGCACTCCCGCTCCCCGGCTCAACCCGGCCGGCGGCACCGAGTCCGACAGCTTCGAACCCGGCCAGGCGCACCTGCGCATCCCCCGCAAGACGATGAAGGGCGGCTCGCACCTGTGCGCGCCGAACTACTGCCGCCGTTATCGCCCCTCCGCACGGCTGGCCCAGCCGGTTGACACCTCCACCTGCCACCTGGGCTTCCGCTGCGTCGTGCGGCCGGCGTGGTGACCTGCCGCCGACCCGACGGCGTCCGCATCACCCCACCACATCGAAACGGAGAACCCCGTGCCTGCGTATGACGACCTGCCCCGCACCACGCTGCCCATGCCCGACCGGCCCAAGCCGGGGCTGATCACCTACGACGCGCGGGACCCGGACACCTCGTTCGCGCCGATCACGCCGGTGCGGCCGCCGACGGGCGCGCCGAACGTGCTGGTGATCCTGCTCGACGACGTCGGTTTCGGCGCCTCCAGCGTGTTCGGCGGCCCGGTGGACACCCCGGTGGCGCAGCGGCTGGCCGACGGCGGGCTGCGCTACAACCGGTTCCACACCACGGCGCTGTGCTCGCCCACGCGGCAGGCGCTGCTGACCGGCCGCAACCACCACTCGGTCGGCATGGGCGCGATCACCGAGCTGGCCACCTCCGCGCCGGGCTACAGCACCATCCGGCCCAACAGCAAAGCGCCGCTGGCCGAGACGCTGCGGCTCAACGGCTATGCCACCGCTCAGCTGGGCAAATGCCACGAGGTCCCGGTGTGGGAGACGAGCCCGGCCGGCCCGTTCGACCGCTGGCCCACCGGCAGCGGTTTCGAGTACTTCTACGGTTTCATCGGAGCCGAGGCCAACCAGTACTACCCGACCCTCTACCACGGCACCACCCCGGTCGAGCCGACCCGCACCCCGGAGGAGGGCTACCACCTCACCGAGGACCTGGCCGACCGGGGCGTGGACTGGATCCGCCGCCAGCACGCGCTGCAGCCGGACCGCCCGTTCTTCATGTACTTCGCGCCCGGCGCCACGCACTCCCCGCACCACGCGCCCAAGCAGTGGTGCGACCGGTACGCCGGGCGCTTCGACGTCGGCTGGGACGCGCTGCGCGAGGAGATCTTCGAACGACAGAAGGAGCTCGGCGTGATCCCGCCCGACGCGGTGCTGACCGCGTTCAACCCGGAGATCCCGCACTGGGACGACATGCCTGACGACCTCAAGCCGGTGCTCGCCCGGCAGATGGAGGTCTACGCCGGATTCCTGGCGCACACCGACGACCAGATCGGCCGGCTCGTACAGGCCCTGGACGACCTGGAACTGCTCGACAACACGCTGATCTACTACATCATCGGCGACAACGGGGCCTCCGCCGAAGGAGCCATGCATGGCACCTTCAACGGATCGATCAACTACAACGGCATGGGCGCGCTGGAGACCCCGGAGTTCCTGCGCGCGCGGATGGACGAGCTCGGCACTCCCAGCTCGTACAACCACTTCGCGGTCGGCTGGGCGCACGCGCTGTCCACGCCGTACCAGTGGACCAAGCAGGTGGCCTCGCACTGGGGCGGCACCCGCAACGGCACCATCGTGCACTGGCCCGCCCGCATCACCGCCGCCGGCGAGCTGCGCGAGCAGTTCGCGCACGTCATCGACGTCGCCCCGACCATCCTCGAAGCGGCCGGGCTGCCCGAACCGACCACCGTGCACGGCGTCACGCAGGCCCCGATCGAGGGCGTCAGCATGGGTTACACGTTCAGGGACGGGGCCGCGTCGGAGCGCCACCAGACGCAGTACTTCGAGATCGGCGGCAACCGGGGCATCTACCACCGGGGCTGGACCGCGGTCACCCGGCACCGCACGCCGTGGCTGCTGCTCGGCGCGCAACTGGCCGCCTTCGACGACGACGTGTGGGAACTGTACGGCCCCGACGACTGGACCCAGTCCAGCGACCTGGCTGCTGAGCAGCCCGACATGCTGCACCGACTGCAGCGGCTGTGGCTGATCGAGGCGACCAAACACGGGGTGCTGCCGCTGGACGACCGGGGCGCCGAGCGGTTCAACCCCGACCTGGCCGGGCGGCCGCAGCTTATCCGAGGCAACACGCAGGTGCTGTTCCCCGGGATGGGCCACCTGAACGAGAACTCCGTCATCAACATCAAGAACAAGAGCCACGCCGTCACGGCCCAGGTCGTGGTGCCCGACGCCGGCGCGGAGGGCGTCATCATCGCCCAGGGCGGCATGGCCGGCGGCTGGAGCATGTACGCCCGCGAGGGGCGGCTGCGCTACTGCTACAACCTCGTCGGCCTGCGCCACTTCTACATCGACTCCGATGCCGAGATCCCGGCCGGAGAGCACCAGGTCCGGGTGGAGTTCGCCTACGCCGGCCCCGGCCTGGCCAAGGGCGGCAGTGTCACCCTCCACCTCGACGGCGTCGAAGTGGGCCGCGGCACCGTGTCGGCCACCCAGCCGGTGATGTTCTCCGCGCACGAGGCCACCCACGTCGGCCGGGAGTCCGGCTCCACGGTCACCCCGGAGTACCCGGCCCGCGGCAACGACTTCAGCGGCACCATCCGTTGGGTCCAGATCGACGTCGACGCCGAAGCGGCCAACGCCGAGCACCTCATCCCGATCGAGGAACGCTGGCGCGTCGCCATGGCCCGGCAATGACGGGCCGCCAAACGGCGCCAAGCGGGCAGTGACGAAGGACGGGTGGGGTGAATCCGAACGCCGGCCACCCTGCCTGTCCTCATATCACCACCGCGTCCACACGGCACGTGATGCAGTCGGACCGGACAAGCCAGCGATGGTGTGCGCGTCGCGGCTGGGTTCGGGCCAGGCCGTGGGATCAGTGCAGGCGAAATCGTCCCCGTGCGGTTTTGGGCGGCCCGCACCGCCCGGGGTCTTGGCCGGCGTCGCAAAGCGAATGTCCACAGCAGGCTGGTGCGCTTGGCGTGCCGCATTCCGACCTACCCACAAGACGAGCCTCAGCGGTGAGGTGTCGGTGTCCGCCGAGACGTCAGGGGGGCCTCGGCGGCGACCTGCTCGGTGTGGACCTGGGCAATCCACCGGCTGCCGATGCTGCGGTCGGCTGCCGTTGCCGATAGCGGCACGGTAGCGATCTCCAGAGCGGGCTTTAGGGCATTGAAGATCTAATCGGCAGCTTGGGGATCTCGAGCATTCGATCACTGTTGGCGTACGACGATGTCGTTGGGGAGCCGATGGATACACGGGGGTGAGAGGTGCTCGGCCGGCTTCGGGGTGCGTTGAGCGGGGGTGTGCGGCGAGGGCGCCGAGATGTGTACGAGCGGCTTCGCACGTACCTCATCGTCGCGGCGCAGGCGGGTGTGGCGGCCGAGCTGTCGTGGTTCATCACGCGCGACGTACTGCACAATGCGCAGCCGTTGTTCGCGCCCGCCGTCGCGGTCGGCACGATCGCGGGAGCCATCGGCAATCGAATCAGGCGAGCACTGGAGTTCATTGCCGGGGTGACCGTGGGGGCGGTGGTCGCGCATGTGATCACGCGGGGCTTCGGGGTAGGGCCGGCACAAACGGGCGTGGTCGTCGCGTTGGCCATCGCGGTGGCCGTCGCTTTTCGGGGCACCGGCGCGGTCCTGGCGCAGGCAGGAGGCACAGCTCTGCTGTTGGGGTCGGTGGCGCAAGGACCGGATCTGGCGGTGCCGCGAACGGCAAGTGCAGTGGTCGGTGGTGTCGCCGCCATCGCCGTCGCGTTCCTGATCCTGCCACTCAACCCGCTGCGGGTCGTACATCGCAGCGTCGGTCCGACGCTGGATGCCTTCGCCCGTGAACTGACGGCTGTCGCCGACGCACTGGCCCATCGTGACCCTCAACAGGCCGAATGCGCTCAGGAGCGCTTCTCCACGGCATGGGAGAAGAGACAGAAGACGGCTGAGTTGGTGGCCGCTGCGCGGCAGGTCGCGGCCCTCTCACCGTGGCGCAGGCGCCGGCTCGGCGTCGTACGCCGGTGGGAGCACGCCGCCGAGCACCTCGACAGGGCCTACACCTGCACCCGCGAACTGGTGCACTGGGCGGTGGCGACCCTCCGCGCCGGCGAGCCGGTGCCGGCCGGTCTTCCAGCGTCGATCGGGCACGCCGGCGAGGCGCTGAGGCTGCTGTACCGGGACGTCGTCACCGGCCGGGAGCCAGGTCCTGCGCGCGCCCGGGCATTGCAGGCGATCAAAGAGGTCAACGAGGCCTGCGCCGAGGGTGTCGAGTTCTCCGGAAGCGTCGTCGTCGCACAACTGCGCGCCGCCGTCAGCGAGCTGCTACAAGCCTCCGGACTGCCAGAAGCAGAGGCAACCAAGCAGGCGGGCCTGACGGCCGCCGTCTAGCCACGGCGGCCGTCAGCAGATGGTGGCGTAGGGCTCCTGGCTCCGCGTCAACGGTCTGGGCGCCGACTGGCAACCTCCAGCCGGAGGGCGACGCGCGGGCGGGGGTCTTACTTGAGCAGGTCGGACACGACGATAGCCACGAAGATCAGGATCACTGCCTCGCTGACCCACCACGAGTGGTCGTTGGCCCAGTTGCGGATCTTGGGCAGCGCTGCTGCCGCCCGCTGACCGAACGCGAGCAGGGCGAGCAGTGGCAATGCCAGTAGCAGCAGCGTCAGACACAGGAACGGCAGCAGGTGCCACCACGGCTTGTCGTGGCCGGCCAGGGATCCGGCGACTGCCAGCATGGTGGCCTCGTCACTGGGCATGGCGACGAAGAGAAGGACGCCCAGCCCGAAGGCGAAGCGCGGCTTGGCCTCCTGCAACTTGCTCATCCACTTGGGCGGCTGGGTTCGCTTGCGGCGAGAGAAGATCATCGCCATCAACGCCAGCAGCACCAGCAGCACCACCCAGTCGATCAAGCGCCGCGTGCCGTCATTCTTGTGCTGCCCGTCTCCAGCGCCACGCACCGTGTGGAAGACGACGTACCACACAGTCAGCGCGACGATTACGGCGAGACCAGCCCCGACCAGGAAGGCCAGCGAGCTGCGCCTCGCGTCCCGGCTGGAGGCCAGGAAAATGGCACTGATGATCTGCGGGCCGGCGATCATCACCAGGGCAAGCGGTAGGACGCTCAGCAGGTTCATACCCCCCCTTCCTGCCCCTCATTCTTGGCCGGGCCGCGCCCGCACGGACGCCCTTGCACGAACGGTCCGACGCAAGTGCCGCCGACCGGCAAGATCCGTGGTCGGGCGGGGGCGTACCTCGCTCAGGTGAAGCGGTTCACCGGGTGACGATCGGGTCGGAGACCAACGGATGAGCATGGACCACGCCCGCAGCCAGAACCGGGCCGTGGTGGCTGACGGCAATTCGGCCTCGCCGGTGGCGCGAGCCCGGTTGGCTCGCGCCAGCGGGGAAGAAGGGCGGGCGATTATCCTTCGAGGCGAAGGGCTACCTGCTACGCTGCGGGGCCGCGCTGAGCCTGACGGCGCCTTACCCGACCAGGTCGGCCGGCGCCGTCGCCTCGCGTTTGAGGATCTTGCCGGCGGCCGTCTTGGGCAGCTCGTCGACGATCCACACGTGCCGCGGGTACTTGTACAGCGCCGCCCGCGTCTTGACGTGCTCGTAGAAGCTCTTCGGGGGTAGCACCGTCCTTCAGCGCGACCGCGGCGCAGACCTGCTCGCTCAGCTTCGGGGTGGGGGATGCCAATGACGGCCACCTCCCGCACCGCCGGGTGCTCGTACAGCAACTCCTCGATCTTGCGAGGGTAGACGTTGTACCCGCCCCACGGATCTCGCTGAGCGCGGCGTTGCGCGCGCACTCGTGGTTGTTGTAGGCGTCGGCCAGCGCCTTCTTGCCCCGGTTCTCGAACCCAGGCGACGGTGGACCGGTACGGCTCGCCCTGGGCGGGGCGCAGGTCGGCCTCGCCCTTGTTTGGCCAGAGCGACATGGCCCTCTCGGCCTGGGCGGTAATGGTCAGGGCGGGGTTGACCCCGAGATCAACGGCTTCCCGGGGCAGTTCGGTGGGTGAGATCTTCGACATCCCTCTGACGGCGCACTTCATCGGCGGCTGCCTCATCGGCGACAGCCCCAACACCGGCGTGATCGACCCCCTACCACCGCCTCTACGGGCACCCTGGGATCAGCGTCGTCGACGGCTCTGCCGTACGCGGGCGAGCAGGCGGGCCGCCTGCTCGGCGGCGGGGATCCAGGTCGGGGGTGGGGGCCCCGTGTCCCTGGCGGGAGGTCAGCTTGGCCTTGCCTCGGCGCACCTTCTTCGCTGAGACGGTGAGGGAGTTGTCCAGGGACTGCATGACCAGGCCGATGGTGGTCCGCCCCGACCAGCGGCGCTTGCTCAGCGAACGGGCGAACAGCACCGGGTGTCGAACCCAGGTGACGAGGAAGTGCAGCGAGCGCGGGCCGCGGCCGCCGCCCGGCGCCTGCAGCACGGACAGCAGGCCCAGAGCCAATCCGTCGTTTCCACTCTCGGACCCTGTTGCACCGCTCCGTGAATGTAACTGGAGCCGCACGTAGGCTTCGAGCATGGTGAGTCGGGTGGAGCGTGGGCCGGGCCGTCCGCGGGAGGAGCGGGTGACCGGGGCGGTTCTGTCGGCGGTTCTGGAGTTGGTGACCGAGCAGGGTATGGCCGCGGTGACGATGGATGCGGTGGCCGCTCGCGCGGGCGTCAGCAAGCCGGCCATCTATCGCCGGTGGCCTTCCAAGCACGACCTGGTCATCGCGGCGGCGGAGAACCGAATCGGCGTACTGACCGTGCCTGACATGGGCGACTTCCGTGTCGAACTGCGTGCGGTGCTCGACGCCCGTGTGGAGGCCTACCGGATACCGGGCACGTCCCGGCTGATGGCGGGCATGATCACCGCGGTGGAGGAGGGCGGCGACGTCAACGGTGCGTATCGCGGATACGTCTCGCGGATCATGGGTGAGACGAGGAAGATCCTCGAGCGCGGGGTCGCGCGCGGTGACGTCCGCGCCGATGTCGATGTGCAGGCCGCAGCGACGCTGGTCGCCGCGCCACTGGTGTTCCGTCTGGTGATCGAGCGGCAGCTGCCGGACGAGCGGTTCGCCGCCGACCTGGCCGACATGATCGCACGCGCGGTAGGTGTCGCAGCTTGACTCGGCAGCGCGGCCAGACCTCGCTCTTCTGGCCGAGGCGACGTTCCTGACGCCGGCGGCCGATGGTGGCGGGGTCGCGGGTAAACGCTGGGACGCTGCGCGCAACCCCGCGCTCAGCGAGATCCTCGCGTTCTATGGCCGCTCGGTCATCGTTGCCTTGCGGACAGGTCCCGATGAGCTTCCGCCCCGCCAGTCGTCCATCTCTTAGCAGTCGCATTCGTTCGACCGACGCAGACCACCGGCGGGGACGCGTCGCTTGTGCCGCCGTCCCCGCGCCACCGGCCCACGACGCCCCCTGGAGGTTCCTGATGTCTCCGACGGTCCACTCGTTCCGCACGTCCGACGGCTTCATCCCGACGGCGGAGGCGTGATGACGACGGTCGAGGCCAATGGCGTCACGCTCGGAGTCGAGCACTTCGGCGACGCGGCGGCACCGCTCGTCCTGCTCGCGGGCGGCACGACCATGCTCTCCTGGCCCGACGCACTCTGCGAGGCGCTCGCGCACGGCGGGCGCCACGTCGTGCGGTACGACCTGCGCGATTCCGGCGCGTCGACCACCGTCGACCCCGAGGCTCCGGCGTACACGCTGCGCGATCTTGCCGCCGACGCCGCGGCGCTCGCCCGCGAACTCGACGACCGGCCGGCGCACCTGGCGGGCATCGGCGTCGGCGGGATGGTCGCCCAGGTCGCCGCGCTCGACCACCCGGGCGCGTTCTCGGCGCTCACCCTCGTCGGAACGCGGCCCGTCGCTCCGGGCCCGGTCGACGACGACCTGCCCGACCATGACGCGGCGACGATGGGCCGGCTGTTCTCACGATCGATGCCCGACTGGTCCGACCGCGCAGCGGTGGCCGAGTTCGCCGCCGGAAGCGCGGAGATTCTCGGCGACGACCCCGTCGCCGCGCGCGCGACCGCCGAGCGCAGATGGGACCGCACGCCGAGCACAGAACCCGCGGTGCAGATGGCCAATCATCTGGGCACGGTGTTCGCCAAGCTCGACTGCAAGCCCCGCTGGCGCGAGCGTCTGTCCGAGCTCGCGGTCCCGACGCTGGTGGTGCACGGTCGCCGCGATCCGTTCTTCCCGCTCGGCAACGGCGAAGCGCTCGCGCGCGAGATCCCTGGTGCGCGGCTGCTCGTGCTCGAACGGGCCGCGACGGCGATCCCCGACGCGGCCGCCGGTGAGGTCGCGGCGGCAATGCTCGCGCTCTAGGTGTACCCGGCCATCGCGTTGATCGGTGACGGGCAGCTGGTCGGCGAAAGCCCTCCGAGTACGGGTGACGTCGCTGAGCGTCTTACCGCTCAGGCGATGGCGTAAGGGGCTGGGCTCCCAGATTGGCGATGGCCCTCATGGCGTCGTTGCTCAGGCGATACCTGAACTCGGGGTCCTTCCAACGCTTCCTGTTCTTCACCCTGGGGTTGCCTGGTGCGAGAAGCGCGCAACGACCAGCGAACGTAGGCTGATGCGGCACCAGCTGCAGCCGAACGGGTCCCGATCGCTGTCGGCGTCGCCGAATCAGTTGATGTCTATCGACCCCTAGCGTTGACTCATGAAGCTGAGAATCGTCCTTACGTTGGCCGCACTCGCCACCCTGCTCTACGCCGTCGGCGCACCGCACGAGCACGGCGGCTGAGGTCGGTCGAGCATGAGAGGCCGCATCGCCCTGTTGCTCGTCGCACTCGCCACCCTGCTCTACGCCGTCGGCGCACCGCATCAGCACGGCGGCTGAGGTCGGTCGAGCATGAGAGCCCGCATCGCCCTGTTGCTCGTCGCGCTCGCCACCCTGCTCTACGCCGTCGGCGCACCGTACAACCACGGCGGCTAAATGTCCGTTTTCCTCTTCGGCCCCGTTCTCGTCGGTCTGGCCGCCGGGTACCTCACCGGCGGCCGGTTGCGGCACCTCGCCCGCCAGCCGCTGCGGGGCGTCTGGCTGCTGTACGCTGCCGCCGCCGGACAGCTGCTGGGCCACGTGCCGCCGAGCGGCCGCCTGCTCTCCCCGTCCGCACAACGATGGCTGACCGCTCTGGTGTTCAGCATGGTCGGCGCCGCGCTGCTGCTCAATCTGGCCCGCCTGTCCCTGCCGGCCCGCGCCGGCGTCGCCGCGATCCTCGCCGGGGCGGCATTGAACGCGGCCACCATCGTGCCCAACGGGCACATGCCGGTGGCACCAGCCGCTCTGGGCGAGATCGGGGGCGCTCCGACTGACACCAGCCTGGATCCGCACCACACCGTCAGCAGCGGGACGACCCGGATGGCGGCGCTCGGCGACGTCCTGCCCGTGCCTTGGCTGAACCTGGTGATCAGCATCGGCGACATCGTCGCCATGGTAGGTGTGGCTCTGCTCGTCGCCGCCCTCATGCACGAACATTCAGGCCGAGTGCCGGGTCGTCGGCGCGCACTGGACCGTGCCGGAGCCACGATCGACCCCCGTCCACCGGCTAGTAGGCCGTAGGGCGGCGCCGACACCCGGGCGGGCCGAACTGCTACACGTGAGGCCGCCCGAAGGAAGCGGACGACACGCGGCTGCATCCTGTCCGGGCCGCCGCACGAGGTCAGGCCGTCGGTGAGCGGCGCCTCGCACAGGTCGTTTGCGGGCCCGCGGCACGTCACCTCGCATAGTCTGAAGCTCTGAGTGAGGCGTCGGCACGGTGTGCCGATTCGCGGACAAGTAGAGCCATCCTTCGGGGCGCTCGCCGTTCAAGCCCGGTCACCGTCCAGGCAGCGCTCGTCACATGCGCGGCGGGTGACTCCCGCGCGGTTCGGAGACAGGAGCCAGACATGCGTGTGGCCGTCGCCGGCGCATCCGGCAACATCGGGTCCCTGACCGTGGCCGCCCTGCGCCGCCACGGCCACGATCCCGTCCCGATCAGCCGGTCGCAGGGTGTCGACCTGGTGGCCGGCACCGGGCTGGACGCGGCGTTGACCGGGGTGGACGCCGTCGTCGACGCGATCAGCGCGCCGGCGGCCGACCGCGAGGCCACCGTGGCCTACTTCGGCGCCGCCACCCGGAACCTCCTGAGGGCCGAGCAGGATGCGGGGGTACGGCATCACGTCCTGCTCTCCATCGTCGAGGTGCATCGCATCGCCGGAACCGCGCACTACTCGGGCAAGCGGGAGCAGGAGCGCCTGGTCTCGGCCAGCGAGGTGCCGTGGACCATCGTTCCCGTCACCCAGTTCTTCGACTTCGGCGCGACGGTGGCCACGTGGACCGAGAGTGACGGCACCGCCTTTATCGCGCCGCTGCTCATCCAGCCCATCGCCCCGGCTGACGTCGCGGAGGTGCTCGTGGAGGTGGCCGCCGGGCCGTCACAGGGACGCCACCGCGACGTGGCCGGGCCCGATCGTCACGATCTCGTGGACATGGCTCGCCGGACCCACCAGGCGCTCGGGCGCGAGATGAAGCTCGTTCCCACCTGGGAGGCGATCCTCGGTCCGGACATGGCGGGCAACGTGTTGCTGCCGGGACCGGACGCCCGCATCGCGCCCACGACCTTCGACGACTGGCTCGCGGAACAGGAGGCGGACCGGCCGCGACCGCGATAGCGACCGCCTTGCTCGGCGGGACGACCCCATCGATTCCAGGGACCGGGACAGAGGCGACCGAGGCAGCCCCTGCTCACGCCTTCGCGGCGTCCATGAGGGCGTCGATCAGCGCCCGCAGCGCGGGCTGATCGAGCGAGATCTCCCGGACCGCAGCGTAGATCGTCCGCACCGGCTCGGGGCGGCGGACCGGGCGGATGGTCACGCCCGGGTGGCGGGTGCTGAGTCCGAGTCGAGGGATCAGGCTGATGCCGAGGCCGGCCGCGACGAATCCCTGAGCCGTGGCGTAGTCCTCCGACTTGGCCACGAAGTCCGGGCTGAAGCCGGCCGCGGCGCAGGCGTCGGTGATGGGCTCCAGGCAGGGGCCCGGCGGTTCGCTGCCGACCCAGGGTTCGCCGGCGAGGTCGCCCAGGTCGATCACCCGTCGCCCGGCGAGCGGATGGTTGTTGGGCAGCACCGCCTGGTACGCGTCGTCGTGCAGGGGCATCACGCGGATGCCCGGTCGGCTCTCGTCGCTGGTCCGGCGGACCACGATGGCCAGGTCGGCGTGGCCTTGCTCCACGTCCGGCAGTGGATCGTTCGGATCCGTCAGCTTGGGGTCGATCGTCACGTCGGGGTGCTCGCGCCGGAGTCGGGCGAGGGCGGGCGCCAGCAGGGTCGGGCCGACCGAGGCGAAATAGCGGACCGTCAACCGGCCGGTACGTCCCGCGCGCAGGTCGGCCAGTGCGGTCTCGGCCTCGGCGACGTGTTGGCCGATGATGGCCGCGTGCTCGGTGAGCAGTCGTCCCGCCGCGGTGGGCTGCACGCCCCGGCCGACGCGTTCGAGCAGCGCGATCCCGGCCTCCCTCTCCAGTGCCGCCACCTGCTGGCTGACGGCGGACGGGGTGTAGCCCAGGTGCGCCGCGGCCGCGGTCACCGATCCGCTGGTGACCACCGCCCGCAGCACCTGCATCCGCCGCACGTCAAGCATGTAGCGAAGCTTAACGGAACTGCAGAACCTTTTGCTTGTCCTTCCAGGTTGGGTTCGGCACCGTTCATGAAGAGAGATCAAGGAGATCAACGTGAACGGTGTGGCGGGCAGGACATGGGCGTGGGCACGGGTGGGCGTGCTCGCCCTGCTGTGGGGATCGACCTTCCTGTGGATCGAGCTGGCCCTGGAGGCCCTGACGCCGGTGCAGGTCACCCTCAGTCGGTGCGTCCTCGGAACGGCCACCCTGCTGGTCGTATGCCTCGGCTCGGGTCGACGGCTGCCTCGGGATCGGGCGATCTGGGGTCACCTCGTCGTGGCCGCGTTCTTCTGCAACGCCCTGCCGTTCGCCCTGTTCAGCATCGGCCAGCAGACCGTCGACTCCGGGGTGGCCGGCGTGCTGAACGCGACGACCCCGCTGTGGTCCCTGCTCATCGGTATCGTCATCGGCTCCGAGCGCGGACTCCGGCCGGTCCGGCTGGGCGGACTCCTGCTCGGGTTCGCCGGGGTCGTGCTGATCTTCGCACCATGGCAGACGACCGGGCCGGTGGGCTGGGGCGCCCTCGCCATCGTCGCCGCAGCGGCGAGCTATGCCGTCGGCTTCGCGTACATGGGCCGCAACCTGGTTGGCAGGGGCGTCCCCACCATCTCGCTGTCCGCGGCGCAGCTCGTGGCGGCTACCGGCCTGACCTCGCTGACCCTGCCGGCCGGTGGCCTGACCTCGATCGAGATCGGCCCGAAGACCGCGATCGCCGTCGTGGTCCTGGGCGTTGTCGCTACCGGGATCACGTTCCACCTCACGTACCGGATCATCGCCGCCGAGGGCGCCACCAACGCCGCGACGGTCGGCTATCTGCTGCCGGTGGTCTCGGTGGCACTGGGGGCCATCGTGCTCGACGAGCCTTTCAGCCTCCGGGTCGCCGCCGGGATGGTGGTCGTACTCGTCGGGGTCGGCCTGACCCGCCGACAGAAGCCGTCCCCGTCGCCATCGGCGCCGGCGGACACCTCGCCATCGTTGAGCGTCCCGAGAGCCTGACACCCATTCCGGCGAAAAGGATCACGACCCAGCCGGCGTGGGAGCGTACATCCACATTCGCCCGATCGGGTCGAGGCTGACCCGACGTGAAGCCCCTGGGCTCCGCAATGTGATCTTCGCGGACCTGTCGGACGGGCGGCACGGCCAATACTCTGAGCCCCGTCCGCACTATCTGGGAGAGTCATGACGAGTAGGTTCACCGAGTTGATCGTTGACTGCCACGATCCGGAGAGACTCGCGGCCTTCTGGTGCGAGGTCCTGGACTTTACGGTGATCGACCGGAGCGAGGGCAAGGTCGAGATCGGCTCGTGGGTACCAACCGTCGAGGATGTTCGAGCCCGTCAGATGCCGCCCACCCTGCTGTTCGTCCAGGTACCTGAGGGCAAGACGGTGAAGAACCGGCTTCACCTCGACGTCAGCCCAATCGACGGCAGCACCGAGGACGAGGTGACCAGATTACTTGGCCTCGGCGCCACCAAGACGGATGTGGGCCAGGGCTCGGACCGAAACTGGGTGGTCATGGCTGACCCGGAGGGCAACGAGTTCGACGTCCTACGTACCCTGGCGCCGCAGACCTAGCCACGAGCGGCACCCGCACCCCGTCACACACGCAACCGTCACGTTGCCGAGAAGACCTCAGTGCATTGCCAGGGGTTGTCCTGGGCCGTCGATCAGCCGTTGGGGCGTGACTCGATCGCCTGCAGCGACCACCTGTTGCCGTCGGGATCGCCGAAGTAGACGAAGTTGCCCCATGGCTGCACCTCGACCTCACTGGCATCGACGCCGGCGTCGAGGAGCTGCCGGCGCGCCGCCTCGGCGTCGGCGACCACGACCTGGATTTCCTGCGTGCCGGGAGTCTTTTCGGTGATGCCGTCGCCGATCACGATGGAGCAGGCCGAGCCGGGTGGTGTCAGCTGGACGAACCGCAGGCCCTCGTGCACCTTGTGATCGTGGTCGGCGTTGAAGCCCACCTTCTCGTAGAACGCCTTGGCCCGGTCCACATCGGTCACCGGAACGGGGATGAGTTCAATCTTCCAGTCCATGGACCCACCGTAGGACGGGGGTACGACCCTTCGGGCTCACCACACCATCCGTGGCGGAAGTGCGCACCTGAGCATGGCCACTGCGGCACCGGCCGTCGGCGGTCGACGCGCCGCCGGGCAGGTCGGCGACCCGGGTCAGTCGCGGACCTGGAACCGGCGGGCTGCCGCTACCCGATCAGCCGGGAAATCCAGGGCGCCCATGGCGTGATCGATCAGCGCGCTCCGGTATCCCGCATGGGGTACCTTCGGCGCCAACTCCAGCAACAGGTCCAGGTCCGTGAGCGAGCCCTCGGCGCGCGCCCGGTACGCGGCGCCTGCCGCCCTCAGTGTGACGTCCTCCGGCTCATGCTGAACGCCCTGGCGTACCAGGTCGGCGGCCCGGGCGAAGTCACCGTCCTCCGCCGCCAGATCGGCAAGATCGACATAGAGCGACCAGTTCGTCGGGTCCAGCTCCAGCGCCCGCCGGAACGCCGCGGCTGTGCGCCGCCGGTCACCGAGACGGCGCCAGGTCCCGGCGCGGACGACCTCGGTGAACATGACCCGACTGACGGAGTCCGCACGGTCGCACAGGGCGAATGACGCATCCGTACGCCCGCAGACCCGCAGCAGGATCGCCATACGGGCCATCGCCTCCGCCACCGGCTCCCGGTCGCACACCACGTCGATGGCTCGGAACCACGGCCCCATGCGGTCCCTCGCCGCATCGTCGTCCAGCTCGGGACCGTAGTCGGTGATGTTCAGGGTTGCGTCGGCGAGCCCAGCGGCCGTCACTGCCGCGAGGAATCGCTCGTCGCCGAACCAGGGCGCGGACGCCCAGGCCACGTCGGGGCGGTAACCGGTCACCGAGCCCAGCCTCTGCGCGGCCTGATCCATGTCACCGTCGAGGAAGCACAGGTACGCGCCGGCCACGAACTGCCAGAGGCTGCTCGGCGCCGCGACGGTGCGCGTCACCTCCTCCGGTGACTCCTGACGCAGCTCGGCGAGCAGTTCGTACGGCTCCGGATCGTCCGGGGCCTGCGCGATCGCCTGGGCGAGGTACGCCACCGCCTCGCCGGGTGCGCCGCCGCAGTGCGCCATGACCCGCGCGATTGCGAGTGATCCGGACTTCGACACGCCCGGCACGCTACCGGGAGCGGAAGCGGATCATCGTGGCGGGATGCGCTCCTGTCGGAGGTAGGCATCGCGGCAGGGCCAGGAGTGGAAGCACCTGGCCGACCGGTCTATCTGCCGCGCGCGCCTGCGGCAGATCCGCGCATCCGACCTTGGCCAACCGGTGCCGCGAGACGTGCAATTAGGGTCTGCGCATGGGGGATGACATCGTTCTGCGGCTCGACCGCGCAACCGCCGAAGATCTGTACGTCGCGCTGTACGAGGCCGGAGAGCACATCGCGGCCGGCGCAGCCATCACTCCGCCCACCGCCGAGGAGGTCGAGCGCCTGGGCAGCCTTCTGCGGGACCTGGGCCACACCCTTGGCCGTCGTTGCTCCCCGTACTGCAACCACCTCTAGTTGGTTGGGGTCGCGCGTGCTCACCGGCAGAAGCGCGCCCCGCCCTGACCTTGACCGAGTTCCGCTGGCATCGGCGATCTTCGGCTTGCTGTTCGCCCGCAGCCAGCGGCGATGGGTGGCCGTGGCGATGCCGTGGACCAGTCGAGCCAGGTCCGCTGCTCCCTCGGCGTCGTCGGCCCGGCGGACCGTCGTGAGGATCGGCGCGACCTCGTCGAGTTCGACGCGCTCGCGCAGCAGCACGAACTGGAGCACCAGCCCGGCCAGACGAGCGTTGCCGTCGTCGTACGGGTGGAAGAAGGCGACGTCGAGGTAGGCCCGGGCGGCCCGGGCCGGCACCGGTGTGTCCCGGTCGGCGGTCTCCGCCAGACATGAGGCGAACCGGTGCTCGGTGTCGGCGTGCAGCCCGTACCGTTCCCGGCCGTTCTTCGCGTACGCCGGTGCCCGGCGGAACGCCGCGACCGGGACACCACGGATGATGCGGTTCCAGCGGGCTGGTAGGTCCGGGGTGAGGTCGGCGCCGGCGGCGGCTTCGAGCCGCACGTCGTCGTACGCGGTCAGCAGCCGGCTCAGCCGTTGCGGGCTACGCCCGGCGGGTCGGCAGGCGAACCCGACGAAGCCGTCACGGATCGCCGGCACCGGCGTCTTCGGGTGCGGGACGACATCCCGCCAGCCGACGGTGTCCCGCACCCGCTGCCACACCGCCAAATGATCAGGCGTGGTCAACGGCCACCCGCCGGGCCAGGTCCTCGGCCACCGACTCCACGACCGTTCTCGGCGGCTCCACCCAACTGTTGAAGCGGCCGGCGACCGCGTGTTCGAGCAGTTCCTTCCGGCGGGTGGACTCGATGCCGGCGGCGTCGAGAAACCAGCCGAGCACTGTCATGCAGCAGTGGTACCAGCCAGACTCGTACTGCGTGCGATCACCGACCGCAGTCACCAGGTGAGCAACCGCGCGTTCCCATCCGTCCAGGTCGTCGGCGGGGAGGGGTAGGAACCGGTCGAACCGCTCCGCCAGATCGTCCAGCCAGTCGCGCCACTCCGTCAGGGCCGCGGAGATCGTGGTCGCTGTCGCCTCCGGCGTGGTGACCGAGTGCGAGAAGCAGCACCAGGAACCGACCGGGCCACCATCAAGGTCGCCCTCGCCGACCGACCAGCGCCAGCCCACCGCCCACGGCCCGTACCGGTCGACGAGCCCGGCCGACACGTTCTCCAGCCACAGGTCCATGAGACGCCAGTCGGCCTCGTGTGACGGGAGTTCGAACGCCGCGAGCAGATCGTCCACCACCCCCGGAACTGTGTCCGGAGCGAAGGTCCGATCCGCGGGATCGGTGTCCGCCCAGCCCAACCGACTCGGATGGGGCAGACGGCGGTCCTGGTGCGTCGTGTAGATGGTGATCCGGCCATTGCCCTGAACAGCCCGCCAGGCCGGCGGTTCGCCCGTACCGTCCGCCGCCGGGGCCCCCTCGGCGAAGCGGTCGTAGGCATCGGTGGCGAGTTCAACCAGTAGTTCGTGCCAGGCCACCACGGCGTCGGCGAGGCGGGTCAGCGTCTCGTCCGGTGTCGTCACCGGAGGGCGTTCCGCCCGCCAGACGGGAATGACGCCGCGGTCCTGGTAGTCCTCCATCGCGACGGTGTACCACCAGCCCACCACCCAGTCCCCCAGGTGCGCGACCAGCGCCTCGGTCATCCGGTCGTACCAGAAGTCGATGAGCCGCCAGTCGGTGCCGGCGGGCGGGACCTCGGCGGCCGGCGGCAGCACCCGCACCAGCTCCGCGACACCGGCCGAGTCGAACGCGGGCCGCGCGGCGGGATCGACGTCCCTCCAGGTGAGTCTCCAGAGCTCGGGAAGATCGACTCGATCAGTTGTCACACTGGGCCTTCCGTATGGCAGCCGCCCAGCCTAACGGCTCCACCCTCCTGCTCGCCGCCCCGTCATCGACGAAAGCCGCGTTCGTTCGGCGATCCTGGGTCTTCCATGATCGCTCGCCCAGGCCTGCACCTCACCGACCGCGGCGTCCTCCTCAAGGGGCGAGACATCCGCTCATCGGCACGTCCGGAAGGCCACCGGGCCAGCTCGGCGTGACGCTGGGTAGCGCGGATCGCGGCAGATCCGTGCGTTCCTCACCGTCACTTGGCCGAACCTTCGGGCCGGTGGCCTCCGAGCGCCCGACGAGGTTGCGTAGCACCGGACGCCGCGCAACCCCGAGTCGCGACCTCTCACCGGCCGGTGGCACCGTCGATAAGCTCCCGCAGGATGTCGGCGTGACCGGCATGCCGGACGGTCTCACTTGTCATGTGGGCGAGCACCCAGCGAAGCGTACGAGGCGCGTCACCGACGGGCTGCGTGGTGAGGACGTCGGGGCCAGCGGCTGCGATGATGTGGGCGTCGCTTTCGGCGATCGCAGTCCGGTAGCGGGCAATGATCTGATCTGGGGACCGGCCTGGCTCGACCGCCATGTCGAAGTCCACGTCGGCGTAGCGCGGGTCGCCGGCGAACGTGTAGCCGAACCAGTACCGTTCGGCGTCGGTCAGGTGCTGGACCAGGCCCAGCAGTGTGGTGTCGGAGGCGACCAGGCGGCGCCGCAGCTGCTCCTCGTTCAAGCCGGCGACCTTCTTCAGTACGCATGATCGAGCGAAGGACAAAAAGGCGAGGGCGGTGTCGAGCTCGCCACCGTCGTTGCGCGGCACGGCTTCGCGTTGCGATTCGATCATGGCCCGACTTTACGCCCTTGTCCTGCCGCGGAAGGCAGGCGCGGACGTCGTCCGAGCGGTTCCGACCCGACGCACGCTCATCGGCACGAGCGGACGCGGACGGGGGCGCGGTCAGCGGCAGAAGCGCATGCCGGCATGGCCCCGATCTGCTGGTGGACGTACGGCACGATGAACGTTCCGCTCGCCGGCTCTTCCTCTGCTTAGATCGTTCTGACGATCGAGGAAGGGAACGGTACGCCGTGACGCCGGAGCTTCGGGAGCAGGAAGAACGCCTCCAGTTCGACCGCTTTGACCATGACGACGCCTGGGCCTTGGGAACTCGCCTGGTCGGGCTGGCCAGAGAGCGCGGCCACGCTGTCACCGTCGACATCCGCCTCGGCGACCACCAACTTTTCCACTACGCACTGCACGGCACCTCCGCCGACAACGACGACTGGATCGAACGTAAGATCCGCGTGGTCCGCCGGTTCGGACACAGCTCCTACCTCGTGGGCCAGACCTACCGCGACCGCGGCACCACTTTCGAGGAAAAATCCCACCTCGAACCGGCCCTGTACGCCGCGCACGGCGGCTGCTTCCCGATCATCCTCAGGGGCACCGGACCGGTCGGCACCGTCACCGTCTCCGGACTGCCCCAACTCGACGACCACCGCCTCGTCGTCGAGGCCCTCGAACTCTTCCTGAACTCCAAGGGCTCCGAAAAGGGCGCGTCGTCTCGTGAACGGTAGGCCAGCATCTCGATGAGCCCACTGGTACCGGATCCGTTGCCACGGAGCGGATGATCGGTCAGGAGGTGGCCCCGGCTGTCACCGCGGCGCCCGCGATGACCACCTCCAGACAGTCGCGGAACAGGTCGTCCACGGTGCGGCCGGGCTCGAAGTAGTCGGCGATCGCGGCCACCGCGGTCGGGTGCTGTTCGGCGAATGTGGCCATGTCGAAGTTCTTCAGCGCTTCCGCGTCCGGGCGGGGGGCTTGTTCCTCGAGGACGTGGCCGACCGTGAAGCGCTCGACGGTCAGGACGATCACGCGGGCCTGTCGCAACGGGATGCCGCGCGCCACCAGGGTGCTCATTGCCAGTTCGGAGATCGCCGCCATGGTGCGGGACAGCTGAGCGGCGGAGATGACCCGGGCACCGTCCGGATGGGCGAGCAGCGCCCGGCGCAACTGCCGGGCGAGGCTACTCAACCAGTCCTGCCAGTGTTGATCCGGCTCGGGCGGTGACAGGTGGCCGAACTCCTGGTCGAGGATCGCGTCGGCAATCGCGGTGACCAGGGCCGCCTTGTTGGGCAGATGCCAGTAAAGCGTCGGCGATTGCACACCCAGCCGCGCGGCGAGCTTGCGGGTCGTCACGCCGTCGAGACCCTCGGCATCCAGCAGGGCGACGGCCTCGGCGACGATCCGCTGTCGGTCTAGCGCCAATTCGGTACCTCCCAGCGGCACTCTATCAGTGATAGAGTTTCTCTATCAGTGATAGAGAGGAGAGGGCGATGACAACCGAACGCTCGTTGCGCGGCCTGCTGCACGGGGTGACGCATCGCATTCCGGGGGTTCCTGCGCATGTCGAACGGTCGGCCGGACACCAGGGCACGGTGGCCCACGGCCGCGCCCTGCGCCGGAGTGGCGCCGCGGCTCGCCCGTCGCTGAACCACCGACCCGCCCGCCCTCCCCGGGTCATGCCGGCCTGGCAGCGACGAATCGCGGCGGTTTTCGGCCGGGAGCTGTGATGAAAGCGGTCGGGAGCGTCGACAAGCGCACCGCGTCGGAGGATCGGCCGGCTTGACGCGTTCTTCATGCTGGAGCGGAGGCCCATGCCCGCCCACGCCAGGAGGACCGATGCGCAAGCCGGCCAAGACCGCATCCGCACTCTTCGGGCTCGGTGTCGGCGCGGCGGTCGGTGCGTCCCTCGGGCCGGCGGCCGTCTGGCCCGGCGTCGCTGTCGCCGCGCTCGGCGTCGCGCTCTCCCTGATCGGTACGACGGAATCCGATCTCGTGGGGGACGACCTGGTCGACCGCGACGGGGAGCCTGGGGCGGCAGGCGACGGGACGACCGCAGGAACGGCGGTCGTTGCGGTACGACGACGACGGGACCGGCAGCGGCCAACCCTCAGCGGCCTGGGCACCCGGGTGGAACAGATTCTCCACCTGGCCGAGGAACAGGCCGACCATCACCGCGCCGAGGCGCGGCGCGAGTCCGAGGGGATCGTGACCGCCGCCCGGCGGGAGGCGGAGGCGATCCTGAACCGGGCGCACGAACAGGCGGCCGGGATCACCGGCACCCTCCCGGGTCGGCTGCCGGCACCGCCCAGTCGGGCGCCGTTACCGGACGAGGAGCCGCGCGCCTGACGGAGACCATCGAGGTCCGTTCTGGGCCAGTTGGTCAGGCTGGCGGATCGTCCCGAAAGAGATGCTCTTTCACACCGCGGCCGCGCCAGCGGGTCGCAGCGAGTTCGGGACGAGGGCGGGTCGGCTTGGGCACCCAGCCGTGTTGTCTGGTGTCGGGCGCGGGGCTATCCCAGTCGGCGATCAGCGCAAAAGGAACCGTGGCGCGATCAGGCTCACCGTCAAACGGCTCCCGGACGACCATCGCTGGGTAGAAGCGCGTCTCCTGAGCCACCCTGCACTCATCCGTCCGGGAGGCGACCAGGGCGCCGCAGTCTTCGCAAGCCACACACGGGTTCCACCCCACCACTGACCAGCAGCCCGTGCGAACAAGGTTGTGGACGAAGCGTGTTCCGCGTACGTCGCCGGGTGAGAGCACGAAGGTGCCGACGACCTGATCGCGACCATGCGCGGCCTCGTCGATCGCATAGGTGCCGGGCTCGAGGAGCGGCGGGTTCACGTGATGGCAATCCAGGAGCGACCAGTGCGGCTCCGCCGGCAGCTCCACCAACCGGACTGGGACGCTCAGCGTGTTCTCGCAGCTCGCACACCGAAAGCCCTCCACCGCGGCAGTGTGACATTCGGGCCAGGCGGGGCTGTCTCGGTAACGGTGTTTCCGGCGATCTTGGTTAGTAGGTTTCAGCGGCCGGGAAGCGGTCGCTGAAGGTGATGGCGAAGGCGTTCAACGCGGGTTTCCAGCGCATCGTCCATCGGGTTCGGCCTGCTCCGGTGGGGTCCAGGGACCGGGTCACCAGGTACAGACACTTCAACGCGGCCTGCTCGTTCGGGAAGTGGCTGCACTCGCCCCGGGCAGAGCAGGCGTAGCGCAGCAGAGCGAGCTGAGTGCCGATGAGGCATGCTCGTCGGTATGGCCGAGCGGCGGCCCACCGGCGTTGAGTCACGCTGCGTAACGCGCGGCTCGCGGCATGAGCGCGCACCACCGCGACCCGATCGGCGGAAGGTGCCTGAGCGGACAGCGGGCCGGAGGTGCCTCATGAGGACCGCGCGTGTTGAGGGGTGAGCCGTCGCCGAGGCGATCGAAGCAGCTGGCACCTCACCGGTGTCGGGCACACTGATCGCATGGACCTCCCGTACCCGTGTGTCTGTTGCGGCTACCGAACGTTGGGGGAGCCGCCGGGCTCACACGAAATCTGTCAGGTGTGCCGGTGGGAGGACGATGTTTACCAGTTGCGTTGGCCGTACCGGGCGCGAGGTGCGAACAAACCCTCGTTGATCGACGCGCAACGCAACTTCGGCAGGTACGGCGCCTGCGACGAGCACAGCCTCGACGAGGACCGAGCCGACCCGGCCGACTACAGCCGAGAACCGCACTGGCGGACGATCGACCTTCAGCGGGATCGTTTCGAGCCTGCCGGTGGCGCCCTGGCGGCATGGCCGGACGATCGGACCGTCCTGTACTGATGGCGCCGGCGCAGGGGCCAGTTCTGGTGGGAGGACATGCAGGCTGTCGAACCGCCGGTGGACGACGCCGACCTGACCGCCTTCGCCGAGGCAGTCCGCGCGGTCGCAGCTGTGGCAACCCCCGCCGACCCGGACAACCTCTCCGGTATGGCGATCGACTTCGACCACTACCTCGCCCAGTGCCCTTCGATCCGGGAGGTGACCGTGACGACAGCCCCCGACCGGGCACCGCAGATCACGGCTGCCTGTCTCGCCGAGCCAGCGACATCTCCGGTCCGTATCGCGCAGGAGGTCGAGCAGATCTGGCTACGCGACCTGCGATACCGCCACTGGGAGGTCCACCGGCTTCGCACCACTCCGACCTCCGTCGAACTCGAGGTTGCCACCCGCGTCGATGAAGACGGTTACTACATCACGGGGCTGATCATGGTGCAGTGGTCGCCGGCTTGGGGCGAGGACCGCTCCTGAACTCCAATGGTGCGTGTTCGAAGTCGACAGGTTGTTCTCGTGGCCTGGACCTGCAGTGGCGGGGTCCTGGACGGACTGTCGCGCCCCTTCGTGGCTGGCAGGGGCGTTCGGTGATGAATGTGTTCCTGCTCCGCGCGGCAGAGGACCGGACCGGGAGTTGACCCTCTCCCAGAGGGAGGGTCGAGGCTGTTGGAGGCGCCGGTGACGGGATTGATGTCGATCGGGGTGTTCGCGCGGGCGACCCGGTTGTCCGTTCGAGTGCTGCGTAACTATGACCAGCTGGGTCTGCTCGTCCCAGCATGGGTCGATCCGATGACCGGCTACCGGCGGTACAGCGTCGACCAGTTCGCCCGTGCGGGGCTGGTCCGACGGCTGCGAGAGTTGGAGGTGCCGTTGCCCGAGATCGCCGAGATCCTGTCGGCCGATACCCCGGAGCAGGCAGGCGACGTCATCGAGCGGCACCGGGAACGCGTGGCCGCGCGGGCGGCCCGGCTCGACGAGATCGCCGCTCGGTTGGGCACCGTGCTGGCCGAGCCGGGCTGGCTGCACGTGTACGAGCGGTGGCGCGACGCTCAGCCCACCGCCCGCACGCTGGTGCGTGCCCCGCTGAGCGAGCTGGCCGAGGCGCTGGGGCCCGGGTTCGCGCGGCTGCTCGCCGGCCTCGCCGAGCAGGGCATCGCCCCGACGGGGCCGGCCGGGGCCCGCTACCTCATCGACGACCTCGACGCGGCCGAGCTGGAGGTGGAGTTGTTCGCCCCGGTGGCGCGCCCGCCCCGGCCGACTGCGGCGATCACACCCGGGCAGCTGCCGGGCTGTCTGCTCGCCGCGACCGTTCACGAGGGCGGCTACGACGACATCGAGGCCGCCTACCGATCGCTGGGGCGGTGGATCACCGAGCAGGCGCGGGTGCTGGCGGGCCCGGCCGAGGAGCGCTACCTCGTCCCGCCCACGCCCGGCGCACCCCCGACCAAGCTCCGCACGGAGATCGCCTGGCCGGTCCGACCCCCGTCCGACCTGTCCCGGCCAGCAGACAAGGAGACCAAGTGATCATCGAGGACGTGGCGTTCCCCGCCGGTCGGCACTGCGAGACCACCACGCTCGCGGCCCTGCTGCACCACCAGGGCCTCGAGCTGTCCGAGCCCATGCTGTTCGGTCTCGGCGAAGGTCTGGGCTTCGTCTACTGGGATGCCAAGAGCATGGACTTTCCGTTCCTGGGCGGCCGTACCAAGCCGTCCATGGTCACGCGGACCGTGGCCGACCGGCTGGGCCTGACGCTGCACATCCAGGAGACCGCCTCGCCCCGCCGGGCCTGGCAGAACGTCGCCGCCGCTCTCGACGCCGGACGCCCGGTCGGCCTACAGCTGGACTGCTACCACCTCGACTACTTCACCACGCGGGTCCATTTCGGGGGCCATTTCGTCGCGATGTACGGCTACGACGACACCCAGGCCTATCTGATCGACACGGCCCAGCAGGGCGGCGCCGTGACGACCACGCTGACGAACCTGGAGCGGGCCCGCAACGAACGCGGACCGATGACCGCCCGCAACCTCTCCTACACCATCACCGGCCGCGCTGGCCGGCCCGAGCTGGGCGACGCCATTCGGGCGGCAGTCCGCAGCAACGCAGACGCCTTCCTCAACCCACCCATCGCCAACCTCGGCCACCGCGGCATCGGCAAGGCGGCCCGACAGGTACTGCGGTGGCTCGACCGCTCCAGCGACCCGTCCCGCGATCTCCCGCTGGCCGCGGCGCTGATGGAACGCGGCGGGACCGGCGGCGCGCTGTTCCGCACCATGTACCGCGACTTCCTCGCCGAATGCGCCACGATCGTCGACGACGACAACCTCCGCCTCGGTCACCGGCTGTACGCCGAGATCGCCCCCCTGTGGACTGACGTCGCCCACCAGATCACCGCCGCCGGAGAAACCGGCGACCCAGCCCATCTGACCCGCGCCTCGGCAGTCCTCACCGAACTCGCAGACCGGGAACGCCACGCCATGCAGGTCCTGGCCAGCGTCCGCACCGACTGACCACCTCGACGATCGCCACTCCTACACCCGCTCGAACGCGCTCAGATCCGCAGCGTCCGACGGTAGCGGCCTGGTAGGCGCACGCCGGCGGGAAGAGCCTGCCCACGATCATGAAAATGCCGATTAGGGCAGGTCGGCAGGCTTGGCCTTCTGCGGGTGGATGGTCTCGTGACGGGCCAGCATGGCGACGAATTCGGCGATCTTCCGCTCGCGGGTCTCCGCCCGTTTGACGGCATTGACGCGGTGGATGAGGGAGAACCGGTTGGTTTTGGTGAGTACGTCGAACATCGCCTGGGCGGCGGGTTCGGCGGCGATGGCGGCCAGCAGGTCGGCCGGCACCTCGGCTTCCGACGGCGGGGCGTAGGCGGCCACCCAGCGCCCGTCCGCCTTCGCGGCCTCCACCGCGGCGCGGCCCGGGGGCAGCATCCGCCCCTGCGCCTCCAGCCGGGCCACGTGGGCGACGTTGCGTTGTGACCAGGAGCTGCGGGGTCTGCGAGGGGTGAACCGGATCCAGGAGGTTTCCTGATCCCGCTTACGGGCCTGCCCGTCGATCCAGCCGAAACACAGGGCCTCGTCGACCGCCTGCTGCCAGGTCAGCGTCGTGACTGTGCCGCCCTTCCTGGTCAGGGCGAGCCAGACCCCGGGCGACGTGGCGTGGTTGGCCGACAACCACGCCCGCAGCGCGTCGGCGTCCGCGACGATCAACTCATCCAGTTCTGCGCTCCCCATGGGTGGCAGGCTATCGCTGGACCCCGACACTCAGGACCTGCGCAACCCGGTGGGCCAGGCCGGTGCCAGCGCTGCCGAGGACACGTCAGAAGAAGAGCACGCACTCCGCGGCCAAATCCGTAACGAGACACCCGACAACGCCGGCACCGATCCTGGCGGCAGTCCGCCCAGAACCGCCAGACGTGACACTCACAGCTCCGTAGGTTCCCAAGACCGTGTCCAAGCCGTCCGGCACCGTCCGCAAAGGGATCGTTGTTACACGGACGGGTCCCAGGCGATGAGCTGATCGAAGATGCGACGGTCGCCTTCGAGCTTCAGGGAATCCAGCGGTATGCGGCCGTAGAACATCAGGACCAGGTCACTGGCCGTGCCCCGGGCGGAGGCGTCGGCCGTGTCCGGGGCCCCGCCGGCAGCGGGCTCGCCGAGGCGGGCGACCCGAGCCCCGTCGCGGGAGAGCCGGAGGCGCCAGGAGCGGCCCTCGGTGGCGTGGTATTCGACGACAGCGGGTTGGTGTGGCCAGGCGACCGTCGTTGCACAGAGGGTGAACTGGCAGTCGTCGAAACCGTCGAGGGCGACCTCTTCTGGTAGCGGCTGCGGGGCACCCACGGTGAGCTGAACGTCGTAGGTGTGCACCGCGATCTCGGGGACCTGTCGCCGCGCCCAGGCACCGGAGGTTTGCGGTGACGGCGAGTCATCCCACCACGTCCAACAACCGCGGTCCGGGCCGGCCTCACGCAGCACGCTCGTCAGTTGCTCGATGGACTCGGTCCACCAGGCCAGCAGTGCCTCGCGTTCCCGAGGCGCACCCATGTCGTCATCCCAAGCCGACTTCTCCGGGGGCGCGTCTGCAGGCCCTGCGGCGACGATGGCGGCTGCTTTGCGGCGGCCCATGCCCACGTGTTGCACGAGATCGAACAGCGTCCGCCCGGGATGGGTCGGAACCTGCATGTCGAGGCTGGGCGCCGCGGCGACCGCGGCGCCGAAGGCGGTCGATCGTTCGTCAATGAGCCGCAGCTGATCAGAGAACGTCAAAGTCTTGTGCACTGCGGCTTTCTACCAGTGTGCTCCGACGACCGGACAGCGATTTTCGCAGCCGACGCGGCGGGTGCCGCGGCACCGGCGCGCCAGGGTTCCACCTGCCGTGACCTGCACCGTCACGATGAGAATCCTTGCCCGCCGTGTGGCTTACCCCCTTGCTCACCCTGCCGTGGGTTGATGATGCGTTGGGCCGCTCAACCGCCATGTCTCTGCGATCGGGGGTCGGCGGTCATCGTCTCCAGAACAGGAGGTGAGTGATTCCGCTGGGGCTCGGCACTGACTCAAGGTGGAAGCGGTCGAGAAGGTCGGTGTGGCTGTCCCACAGCCGCTCACCTCGGCCGAGGTCGACGGGCGCGACGGCGATGTGCATCGTGTCGACCAGGTCGGCCTCGATGAACTCGCGGATGGTGGCGACTCCACCACCGAGGCGCACGTCCCGACCACCGGCGGCCTGCTTGGCGTGTTCCAGCGCCTCGGCCGGGCTCGCATTGAGGAAATGGAATGTGGTGTCGGACAGGGTGAACGACGGTCGTTCGTAGTGGGTGAGCACGAAGACCGGCGTGTGGAACGGTGGGTTGTCGCCCCACCATCCCTGCCAGTCGTGGTTCTCCCAGGGCCCGCGCTGGGGGCCGAACTTGTTTCGTCCCATGATCTCCGCGCCGATGTTGTGGTCGTAGTCGCGGGTCATGTAGTCGTCCAGGCCGCGAGTGCCGCCGGGTTCGGTGCGGTAGACGAAGCTGGCGGTAGCGGCACGCCAGGAGAACAGGGGGGTGGGGTCGGCATGGCCGAAGGGCCGCTCCAGGCTCTGCCCCTCACCGGTACCGAACCCGTCACGCGATATGCAGAAGCTCTGCACCCTTAGCAGCTGCGGCACGAATCCTCCTTGGTAGCCACGGAGAAGTTCCGGTTGCAGCTTGCAACCGGTGATACGGTACTACACTGGTTGCGTGCCGCAATCAGTAGGGGTTGGTCGCCTGCCCGTACCCGACGGAAGGTCCGGGTGCCCGATCAATCTGACCGTCGAGCTCCTGGGCGACCGATGGAGCTTGGTCGTGCTACGGGATGTCATGTTCGGCGGCCACAGGCACTTCCGCGAGCTCCTCACGAACTCGATCGAAGGCATCGCCTCGAACATCCTCGCCAGCCGCCTGTCCAAGCTCGTGGACGCGGGCCTGCTCAGTCGGCACGAGGACCCGACCCACCGACAGAAGATCGACTACCGCCTCACCGAGGCAGCGATCGAACTCGTTCCGCTCATGGCGCATCTCGGCGCCTGGGGCTCCCGATGGCTCCCCACCTCACCCGAGCTATCGATCCGCGCCCAACTACTCGCCGACGGCGGTCCTGAAATGTGGCAGAGGTTCATGGACGAACTCCGCGGCATACACCTCCAAGGCCGTCCGCAACCTGCCGACGGAGTTCTCGCCGAACTGACTCTGGCCTACGAACGCGCTCGGGCACGCGCATCGGCATGACGGGGCGTTGATCGCCGTTTGGTGCCGTCCAGACGACTGAATCCTGTCGCACATCCCCTGGCAGAGCTACGTCGCACACCAGTTGTCGGGTCACAGCGGGCCTCGGCGGTTGAACTCCGTCGGCTGATGGGCAACACACGTCTGTCAACTGCGACAGGCGCGCGGATCGCGGCAATCCGAGAGCGCACGCGACCTGCGACATGGGCCGGCGTTCTTGGAAGTGCGGCACGTCGACGGGCCGCGTCCACCGACGCGACGTCACCGATGCCGGCGCCTATGACCCGAACCTCTTCCATTGCCCTTCGGAGACCACCTCGACCGAGCCGTCGACGACCTTGATGGCCGTCTGTTCGTCGATGGCGTAGGCCGGGACACCGACTTCGGCGGCCCACCGCTCTGCGTCGGCCAGGGTGTTTGTTGGGAAAGCGTCCAGGTGCGGGAAGATCGAGAAGTCGACGACTCCCAGGGTGCGGTCGTCCGGCGCGGACGGCCACTCCACGAAGTACGTTCCGATCCGCGGCGTCATCACCATGCTTCCGGCACTCACTCCCACCCAGACCGTGTCGGGCAGCGATGGCAGCAGATCGGCCAGCCCGGACTCCCGCATCCAGTGGCACAGGTACGTCGCGTCGCCGCCGTCGACCAGGAGAACGTCGACCTCCCGGACCCAGGGGACCCATCGCTCCGCGCCGATGCTGGGCAGTGCGGTGAGCTCGAGGACACCGAGCGACGCCCAGCCCAGGCCGGACAGGTGTCGAAACACGGGCTCGGCGGCCACGAAGCCCCGCACCGATTTCGGACCGCACATCGGGTGACCCCACTGTGCCGTCGGGACGCACAGGGCGTGGCATTCGGCGATCGGCTTGCCGAGGAGCTGCACGAGCGCCGATTGGATGCTCGGGTTCGTGACGCCGCCTGACGTCAGCAAGAGCTTCAAGGTGCCTCCAGATTCGCGCGCGGAGGGTGCATGTGCATGAAGACTCGGGACCGTGCTGGAACTCATCGGAGGTCGAGCAACCTCTTCAGAGGTCCCTCAGGTCGCCTGGTGCGATTGCCCACCAATCCTCCACCGGTCCTACCCGCACAGCACGTGCACCCGATCGACGGACGCAGGATGCCCGTTGAGGATTTCACGGTTGCGAACGACCGCACCCCCGCTGAGATCGCCACGGAGATTCTTGCCCGAGCGGGGTGGGCCGGGCAATCGATGTGCCTGCCGGGCCCGACACACCTTTCGGAGCTCCGGGCGACCTGACCGACGAGACCCACACGAGACGGCATTTTTCCCGAGCGCACGGTCTACCCTCGACGACAGTCCGTCTGGTGAGCGTCCATGGGAACGCGCAGCCAGCTGGCCACCGCACGCACTCATCGGCCGGACGCCGACCGAGCGGCGTGACGTCACGTGTGGCGCTTCGCACGGCTGGAACGGTCAAGGTGGGTCGCCGGGGCCTCGCGCGGGCGGGCAGCCGGCATCGAACTGGATCATCACGAGGGCGAAGGTGAATCGTCATGGCGGGGACCCGGCAGATCCTGTTCATCCAGGGCGGCGGCGCGGGCGTGCACGATGAATGGGACGACAAGCTGTGCGACAGCCTGAGGCGGGAACTCGGGAACGGGTACGAGGTCCGCTACCCGCACATGCCGGACGAGGACGACCCGAGCTACGCCAGGTGGAGCGCGGCCATCCGGCGTGAGATGGCCGCCCTGGACGGCGGCGCGGTCGCCGTCGGCCATTCGGTGGGCGCGACGATCCTCGTCAACGCACTCGCCGAGCGGCCACCGGAGCAGGAGCTCAGGGCGATCGTGCTGGTCGCCGCCCCGTTCGTCGGTGCGGGCGGCTGGCCCGGCGACGAGTTCGAGCTACCGCACGACCTCGGCGCGAGGCTGCCACAAGGCGTGCCGGTGCATGTGTTTCATGGGCTCCGGGACGAGACTGCCCCACCGTCGCATGCCGACCTGTACGCCCGCGCCATCCCGCACGCACAGCTGCACCTGCTGCCCGGGCGCGATCACCAGCTGAACAACGACCTGAGCGAGGTGGCGAAGGCGATCAGCACTGACGACCTCGGATCCGTTACCCAGGAATAGCCTCGGCTGGCGACGCTGTCCTGGATAAGGTCGTCCGCATGGCTGACGCTGTCGTAATCCCGGGCGGTAGGTTCGGACCGGGTGCTCCCCTGCTGATGTATGCCGGCGATGTGGCGGAGCAGCGGGGCGCAACGGTGCATCGACACTCGTGGTCCCAGGAGTTCCCGAGGCCCGATCAGCCAGAGATCGAGAGCTGGGTTGCCGGGGAGATCGCTCCGCGAATCGACGCCGTTGGCGGTCGCCCGCTGCTGATCGGCAAGTCGCTCGGCACGAATGCGGCAGCGATCGCCGCCGAAAGGTCCCTGCCCGCCGTGTGGCTCACGCCCTTGCTCACTCTGCCGTGGGTGGCTGATGCGTTGGGCCGTGCGACCGCTCCGTTCCTGCTCGTGGGTGGCACCGCCGACAAAGTGTGGGACGGTGACACGGCTCGCCGCCTGTCACCCCATGTGCTGGAGGTGGAGGGCGCGGATCACGGCATGTACGTACCCGGCCCGCTTACCGAGTCGATCGCAGTGCTCAGCCGAGTCGTGGTCGCCGTGGAGGAGTTCCTCGACGCGATCCGCTGGCCGAGCTAGCCCTCAGCTGCTACCTGGTTCCGGGCATGCCCCGCCGCCTGCCACCTTCGGGGTCGCGGCGACGCGCAGCCGATGTCACGTCGCCCGGCCTTCGTCACGGGCGTACCCAAGAACCTCGTGAAGCCAGTGATCGAAGTACCGGTCCAGCGCCGCGTCGTCCGCAAGGTCCAGAGCCAGCCACTCTTGAGCCGCACGAACCATCTCCAGGTTCGCCTCCTGCTCTTCCTCCGGGTTGAGTTCCACCCAGCCAGTGAGCGCCGCCCACTGGAGGTACAGACTGATTCTCAGCGCGTCGTCGACCTCTGGAGGCCCCAACTCACCCCAGAGGTCCACCGCAGCCTCGTAGGCACGGTCGGCAACCAGGATCCGTCTGAGCAACTGGTTGATCTCGTGCAAGTCAAGCTCGGTGCCTTCGATGTAGCTGCTGGTCACGCTCCGAGCGTTCCACTCGGCCCCAGCTCTGGCAAAGGTCCGGACTGCTGTCGGTCGGCGTCTGCCAGTGCGGGCGACCTGCTCGTCTCGTCGCTCCGCGTCGACGTGCTCAACCGGTCGTAATGCCCGAAACGCCTGCGGCCGGCGGCCGAGCCTGCCCCTCCTGCGCTCATGACAGCTGCGCACCCTGCTTACCGGCCCGTGGATGGCCCACGACCGCCTTGGGATAGGAGAAGATCCGGAAGGCTGGCCAGAGTTGGCGCCGGCAAGTGCTTGACTCTGACGCTGCCCGAGACTCGATGCTGTTGCGGTGAGCACGGATCACCTGTTGAGCATCGGCGGCTTCGCCATCGTCTCTGGCCTGTCCATCACGGCGCTGCGGCATTACGACGAGGTCGGCGTCCTGCTGCCCGCCTGGGTGGATCCAGTCACCGGGTACCGCCGCTACCGGCCGGAACAGGCTCAACAGGCCCGACTGATCCGCGCTCTGCGCCAGCTCGAAATGCCCGTCGAGTCCATTCGGCAGGTGGTTGAGGACCCGTCCGGACCGACCGCTGCCGCCCTCCTCCGGAAGCATCGCGACCACCTGGCGCAACGAGTTGATGTCCTGACGGAGCTGGTCCGAGAGGCGGACCGGTACATCAAGGGAGGAGTCGGCATGCCCGCACTGAAGGGTTCACGCATCGTGCAAGCGACGATCAACGCCACCGACCGAGCGGAGTCGATCGAGTTCTACCGGAGGGCCTTCGGCGCCACCTTCAACGAGGAGATCGGATCGTTCGAGTTCGGCACGTGGCCGAACGAGGAGTTCTTCCTCCTGACGATCGCCGACGAGCAGAACCATCCCGGACCGGCCGGGCCGGCGCGGTTCGGACTGCTCGTTGAGGATGTCGATTCCGCCCATCAGCGGGCGCTCGACGGTGGAGCGAACGAGGTGTACCCGCCCGTGGAGCGGCCGTGGAAGCCGCGGTCATCCTGCCTGATCGACCCGAGCGGCAACTACATCGACCTCTACCAGAGCTGACCCCCAAGGCTCGATGTCGGCAGGAAAGCGGCAGCTCCGGGAGGCTGAGCGGATCTCCTCGTCGGTCAGGGTGTGGCGTCGGTCGACCGCGGTAGCGGACCGGTCGGCGATGGCGGATGGCGTCACAGTTCGGCGACGGCTTCGGCGGTGGCGGGCGGTGCGCCAACCGCTTGGACAGGGATACGAGCGGCGGGCCGGGTCGTCACGTGCGCGGCGCTGACACGGTCGAGGCGGAGCCAGCGGATCGCTTGACGAGTGTGGCAGTGCCCGACGAGGTACCAGTGTCCTCGGGTGCGGGCCAGGAGCACGGGATCGAGTTGTCGGGTGGTGGCCGTGCCATGCCGGTCGTGGTAGTCCACGACGAGGACGCGTTGTGTGTGCATTGCTTGCTCGATCGCGCGGCGAGTCCGGGCGTCGCCGGGCGTGTCGGTGTGGTCGATCCAGATACGACCGTTCAGCGCGGTGGCGTCTTCTCGCGCGCGGGCGTCCATCACGCTGAGCACCTTCACGAGGGCCGCACGGGCGTGGCTGTCGAACGGCTGGCCGCGGTGCGCGGCCACGGCGGCGGCGAGGCCGGAGACCTCGGCGTCGGTGAAGTTCACCGGCGGCAGGGTCGCGGCGGCGTCAACGACGTAGCCACCACCGGGTCCGGGTCGAGCCCGGACCGGGAAGCCGCCCTGTTGCAAAGTCGAGATGTCTCGCTTGATCGTGCGGATGCTGACCTCGAAGACCTCGGCGAGCCGTTCCGCCGAGCGCCCGGTGGGTCCCGCGCGCCGCAGTTCCTCACGCACGGCGTAGAGACGATCGGTGCGATTCATCCAAGAGATAGTGACATACCGGTGACATCGCCGGAGGTGACGATGGTGTCATGAGCACTGCACGCGACCCGATCATGTTCCTCAGCGGTGCCGGGCTTCCCGCCTGGATCTGGGATGACGTCCGCCGCGACCTCGGCGAAGGGCAGCACACCTGCGTCGCTTCCCGACCGCAGGGCGACCGGCCCCGGCTGCGCGACTACGCCCAGGTGGTCATCGACTCCGCACCGCCTGGTGGATTCGTGATCGTCGCGCACTCGGCCGGCGGTGTGATCGGCGCCGAAGTCGCGCGGCTCGCGCCCGAACGCGTCAGCGCGTTCCTGGCGATCAGTGCCGTGATCCCGCAGCCGGGACAATCGTTCCTGTCAGCGATGCCGGTGCCGAACCGGTGGGTGCTCAATGCTGCGATGCGAGTCGCCGGCACCCGGCCGCCGGACTCGGCGATCAGACGTGGCCTCGCCCATGGTCTGGACGAGGAGATCGCCGACCGCATCATCGCCGCCTTCACACCCGAGTCACCCGCCCTCTACCGAGACCGGACCGCTCACCGGTCGTGGAGCGGGTGGCGCGGCTACCTGCGCACCACCGACGACCATGAGCTGCCGATGGCGCTGCAACAGCGCTGTGCCCAGCGACTCGGCGCCGCCTGGCAGGACGACCTGGACACGGGGCACCTACCGATGCTCGAAGACCACCGAGCCGTCGCGGCGGCAATCACGCGCTTCCTCGGTGCACGGCCGTCACACCGAGATCCATCGACGTCCCGCCCGGCACGACCGTTGTCGTGGTGACTGGGCAACCATCTTGACGGCTGCCGTCCGTGTCCGTGCCTGATGGCACGCCGGCTGGTCACAACGCCAGGGCGGCCAGTTCGGTGCGGCTGGTGACGCCGAGCTTCGGGTACGCCTTGTACAGGTGGTACGCGACCGTCTTGGGGCTGAGGAACAGCTGCGCGGCGATGTCCCGGTTGGACAGCCCCGTGCCGGCGAGCCGGGCGATCTGCAGCTCCTGCGGGGTGAGGTCGGCGGCGGCCGACGCGGCGGGTTGCGGTGCGCGCAGGCCGGTGGCCTCCACCTCGCCGCGCGCCCGCGCCGCCCACGGCGCCGCGCCCAACTGGTCGAACGTGCTTAGGGCGTGGTGCAGGCGGCCGCGGGCGTCGGCCTTGCGCCGGGCGCGGCGCAGCCACTCGCCGTAGAGCAGTTCGGTGCGGGCCTGCTCGAAGGGGCGGCCGCCGGCCTTCAGCGCGAGCAGGTAGTCCTGCTCGTCGCCGGAGAGCAGCGCCCGGCACCGGTACGCCAGCGACGTCGCCCACGGCTGGTCCACCCGCTCCGCCCAGGCTGAGAAGCGGGTGTACGCGTCCTGGGCCTGCTCGGGCACGCCGGCCCGCACGGCCGCCTCGACCAGGTCGGGCACGCTCCGGTAGGCGCACACCTGGTGCGCGTACGGGTTCTCCTGCAGGACGGCGAGCCGGGTCACGGCGGACTCGGCGCGGCCCTGGCCGAGGTCGAGCAGGCCCTGCGCCCACAGCGTCCACGCCCGACCGCCCGCTTCGGCGCCCGCCGCGGCGCCGTCCAGCGCCGAGGCCACGAGTTCCTGGCCGCGTGCCTCGTCGCCGGCCACCGCGGCCAGCACGGCCTGCACGGCGAGCAGTTGGCTGACCCAGAGCGGCTGGTTTCCGTCGCGGGCGACCCGGACCGCCTCGTCGAGGCTGACCGCGGCGTCGCGGTGCCGGCCGTGGAAGAACTCCGCCTCGGCGAGGAAGAACAGCAGCGTGGGCAGCAGGCCGAGGACGCCGTCGGCCCGGCAGCGGGCGACCAGGCCGGAGGCCAGCTCGTACGTCTCGGCGTCCTGGCCGGCGACGAAGCCGAGCCCGCACAGCTGCACGCGCTCGCGGGGTTCGGCGCCCACCTGGGCGGCGACCGTGGCGAGCGGCAGCGGACGGCCGCGGACGGCGGCGACCTGGTAGCGGGCCACCGGATGGTCCAGCGTCGCGAGCTGGTCGAGGCAGGCGCCCAGGTACGGCTCGCCGAGGTACCAGGCCGGGTGGAACGCCGCCACCAGCAACGCGTCCCGCTGTCCGGGGTCGAGCTGCGCACCCTGGCTCATCAGGTCGTACGCGGTCTGATGGCCGCCCTGCCAGAACCAGGCGTGCCCTTCGACCCAGGCGACGCGGGCGTGGAAGGCCGGCTCGTTCACCAGGCCGGCCGCCCGCTCGGCGAGCCGGACCGCGTTGTCGAGGTGCCCGGACTGCAGGCCGCTCTCGGCGGCCAGCAGCAGCCGGCGTGCCTGTGCGTCGGCGTCCCCGCTCAGCTCGGCGGCGCGCGCGAACGCGGCCAGCGCCGCGCCGTAGCCGCTGCGCGCGCGGGCCTGCTCGGCGGTGCGTTCGAGGGTGGCGGCCACCTGCTCGTCCGGTCCGGTGGTGGCCGCGGCGAGGTGCCAGGCCCGCCGGTCGGCGGTGTCGGGCGTGGTGAGCACGTCCGCGAGCGCCCGGTGCACGGCGAGCCGCTCCGGGTACGCGGCGGCGGCGTGCACGGCGGCGCGGACCAGCGGGTGGCGGAACCGCAGCCGCCGGCCGGTGACCTCGACGAGCCGGGCCTCCTCCGCCGGCCGCAGGTCCGCCGGGCCCGCGCCGAGGGGGGCGGCGGCGCGCAGCAGCACGTCCAGGTCGCCGGTGTCCTCGACGGCGGCGAGGAGCAGCAGCGTCCGGGCGCCGGCGGGCAGCCGGTCGACCTGGCCGTGGAACGCCGCCTGCAACCGGTCGGTCAGCGGCAGCGGGCCGCCGGCGTCGCCGGCCCGGACGACGCGGGGCAGCTCGATCAGCGCGAGCGGGTTGCCCTGCGCCTCGCCGAGCACCCGCATCCGCACCTCGGGGGCGAGCTGCGGGTCGAGCAGCCGGACGGCGTCGGCCGGCGCGAGCGCGCCGACGATGAGTTCGGGCAGGCCGGGGGCGGGAAAGACGCCGTCCCGGGCGGCGAAGATCATCACGACGCCCTCGGCGTGCAGCCGGCGCGCGGCGAACAGCAGCGCCTCGGCGGAGACGCTGTCCAGCCACTGGGCGTCGTCGACGAGGCAGAGCAGCGGACTGTCCTCGGCCAGGTCCGCCAGGAGCGACAGCACCGCGAGCCCCACCAGCAGCCGGTCGGCCGGGGCGCCGCCGCCGAGCCCGAACGCGGAGGCGAGCACCTGCCGCTGGGGCGTAGGCAGCCGGTCGAGGCGGTCGAGCGCCGGCCGGACGAGCTGGCTCAGCCCGGCGAACGGCAGCTCGGCCTCGAACTCGGCGGCGCTGGCGCGCAGCACGCGCAGCGGCCGGCCGGTGGGCGACGTCAGCTCGGCGGCCCAGTCCAGCAGCGCGGTCTTGCCGATGCCCGGCCCGCCCCGCAGCACCAGCGCGGCGCTCTCCCCCGCCCGGGCCCGCGCCACCAGGGCCGCGATCCGGTCCTGCTCTGCGCCGCGGCCGTGCAACATTCTCTCGACCCTACACAGGTACGCGGTACCTAAGCGCTACCGATTCCCGGCCGCCGGATCCTCCATAGCGTCTTCGCCATGGAACTGATCGAGAAGTACCTGACCGCCTGGAACACCACCGACGCCGCCGCCCGCCGGGCCCTCATCGACGAGGTGTGGGCGGCCGACGGGACGTACACCGACCCGCTGGCCTCCGTCGCGGGCCGCGACCAGATCGACGCGCTGATCGCCGGCGTGCAGCAGCAGTTCCCCGGGCTGGAGTTCAGCCTCGCGGGCCCGGTCGACGCGCACCACGACCTGGCCCGCTTCACCTGGAACCTGGGCCCGCGCGGCGCCGAGCCGATCGTCGTCGGCTTCGACGTCGCGGTCATCGTCGACGGCCGGATCGCCACCGTGCACGGCTTCCTGGACCGGGTGCCGGCATGACCGTCCTGAGCGCGCGGCCGGTGCGGGTCACCGCACCGGCCGCGCGGCCCGGCGCTTTCCTGCCGGTGCTGCTGATCTCGACGTTCATGACCGCGATCGACGCGTTCATCGTCAACGTGGCCCTGCCGGTGATGCAACGCGACCTGGACGCCGGCCCGGCCGCGCTGGAGTGGGTGGTCGCGGGCTACGTGCTCGCGGTGGCCGCCGGCCTGATCACCGGCGGCCGGCTGGGCGACCGGTACGGCCGCCGCCAGGTCTTCGGTCTCGGCGTGGCGCTGTTCACCGCGGCCTCGGTGCTGTGCGGGCTGGCGCCCACCGTGGGCGTTCTCATCGGCGCCCGGGTGCTGCAGGGGCTCGCGGCGGCGCTGCTCATGCCGCAGGTGCTGGCCATCGTGCGGACCAGCGTCGCGCCGACCGAGCAGCCGAAGGCGATCGCCCGGTACGGCCTGACCATGGGCCTGGGCGCCGTCTTCGGCCAGTTGATCGGTGGCCTGCTGATCCGGGCGGACCTGTTCGGCCTGGACTGGCGGCTGTGTTTCCTCATCAACCTGCCGATCGGGGTGGCCGCGCTGGCGCTGCTGCGCCGGGTGCCGGAGTCCCGCCACCCGGCGACCCGGCTCGACCTGGCCGGCGTGGTCCTGGTCAGCGCGGCGCTGGTCGCGCTGGTGCTGCCGCTGGTGGAGGGACGCGAGCAGGGCTGGCCGCTGTGGACCTGGCTGAGCCTGGCCGCCGCCGTGCTGCTGTTCGCGCTCTTCGCGGTGACCCAGCGGCGCAGCGCGCAACCCCTGGTGGACCTCACGCTGTTCCGGGAGCGGGCGTTCTCGGTGGGGCTGGTGGCGACCCAGGTGTTCTGGATGGGGCAGGCGTCGTTCTTCCTCATCCTGGCGCTCTACCTCCAGGTCGAACGGGGCCTGTCGGCGCTGGAGTCGGGCGTCGTGTTCATCGCCATCGGCGCCGGCTACCTGGCCACCTCGATGTACGCGCACCGGATCGCGGCCCGGCTCGGCCGGCAGGTCGTCAGCGTCGGCGCGCTGGTGATGGCGGTCGGCCTGTACGGCATGTGGCAGGCGGCCGGACACGACACCGGCTGGCTCGTGCCGGGGCTGGCCGTGGACGGCATCGGCATGGGCATCGCGCTCGCCCCGCTCACCACCACCGTGCTCTCGCGGATCAACCCGCAGCACACCGGCGCCGCCGCCGGGGTGCTGGCCACGGTGAACCAGACCGGCAACGCGGTCGGGGTGGCCCTGATCGGCATCGTCTTCTACCGGGCCGCGGACCTGACCGGCGGGTTCCGGGCCGGGCTGGTCGCGCTCATCGTGCTGGAACTGGCGCTGGCCGCCATCATCCAGCTGCTGCCGAAGCGATGACGCCGTACGCACCGGCCGCCGTCCCTCGGGCCGGCGGCCGGTGGACCGCTCCCCCACGGCGGTCCTCCGGCGGGGCGTTCCCCTGGTCAGGCGGACGCCGGACCGCTGGTGGGGGCGTCCCGGATGGCGAGTGCGGCCTGGACGAGCGCGGCGTGGGTCAGCGTCTGGGGGTAGTTGCCGAGGTGGGCGCCGGTCTCGGGATCCATCTCCTCGGCGTAGAGGCCGAGGGGGCTGGCGTGGTCGAGCAGGGTCTGGAACAGCTCGACGGCCTCGACGCGGCGCCCGGTGCGGGCCAGGGCCTGCACGAGCCAGAACGAGCAGGGCAGGAACGCGCCCTCACCGCCGGGGAAGCCGTCCCGGCCCGGCGGGTAGCGGTAGAGCAGCGGACCGCCGGCGGAGAGCCGGTCCCGGACGGCGTCGATGGTGCCCCGCACCCGGGGCGATTCGGCGCTGTCCAGGTCGAGCAGCGGCAGGACGAGCACGGCCGCATCAAGGTCCGGGGAGCCGTAGCCGCGCATGTAGCAGCCCGCCTCGGGGTCGAAGCCGCGCGTCCGGACCTCGGCGGCGATCGCGTCCCGTGCCTCCTGCCAACGCCGGCGCTGGCGGTCGGACAGCGGATGGGTGTCGGCGATGCGCAGCGCGCGGTCCAGCGCGAGCCAGCCCATGAGCTTGGAATGGACGTGCTGCGCCGGTTCGCGGACCTCCCAGATGCCCGCGTCGGGCTCCTGCCAGCACCGGGCGACCACGTCGGCGAAGCCGCGCACCGCCCGCCACGTCTCGCTGTAGAGGCGCTGTCCGGCCTGCGCGAACGCCCAGGCCGCGTCGACCACCCAGCCGTAGCCGTCGAGCTGATGCTGGCCGGCGGCGCCGTTGCCGATCCGTACCGGGACGCTGCCGAGGTAGCCGGGCCAGCCGGGCAGGTCGCGTTCCGCCGGCACGTGGCGGCCGTGCAGGGTGAGCAGTGCGGGCAGGCGTGGCCGCTGCAGCCGGCTGGCGTGCAGCAGCCAGGCGAGGAAGCCGTGGGCCTCCCTGGCCTTGCCGACACCGAGGAAGGCACTGACGCCGATGCTGGCGTCGCGGGGCCAGACGTAGCGGTAGTCCCAGTTGCGCATTCCGCCGGGGTCCTCGGGCAACGACGTCGTGGGCGCCGCCACCGGCGCCTGCGAGGGTGAGTAGGTCAGCAGCCGCATGGTGAGCAGGCTGCGGACGACGGCCTCGCGGAACGGCAGCGACTCATCGATCTCGGTCGTCCAGTTCCGCCAGCGGCTCTCGTCCTCGACGAGCAGGTCCCAGGCCGCCGCCGGCTCGACGTGGATCAACGGTTCGCGGTGGGCCACGGCCAGGACGAGGGTGACCGGGCTGCCGGGCCGGACCGTGATCGGGGTGGACCGGCCGGTCTCGATCGCGAGCTCGGGAGCACTCGCCAGGGAGATCGCGACCGACCCCCACGCACAGACCAGGGCCTGGCGACGGTGGTCGATCCGGGGCCGGCGGTGCAGGGCGCCGAGACGGGGATCGAACTCCACGACGGCCTCGACCGCCTCCTGCTCGGCTGACAGCCGCCGCACCAGCAGTGTCGTCGGCAGCAGCCGCCCGCTGACCTCGGTCACCATGCCCTCGGTGAGGGTGAGGCGGCCACCGCCCACCGCCCAGGTCGTCTCCAGGGTGGCGGTGTGCTGCCGGTAGCGCCGTTCGACGACCGCCGCCGGCCGGGCCGGTCCGACCCGGAACGTTCCCGCCTCCGGGCCACCGACCAGCCGGCCGAACAGCGGCTCGCCGTCGAAACGCGGCACGCACAGCCAGTCGATCCCACCGTCACCGGCCACGAGGGCGGCGGTGCGGGTGTCACCCAGCAGCCCGTAGTCGCTGATCGGTCCCGGACGTCGGGGGGAAGTCAGGTCCGGCCCACTAGTCATGACGACCGCTCCCTCACGAGTCGGCGACCACGGGTCAGTCGGCCTGGAGGAGCAGCCCGAGGACGATTCCGTAGATCACGTGGATGACGACCGCGACCGCGGGAGTCTGCACGCCGTAGTTGACGCCGAGCATGCCGGGCGGCTCCAACACGGCCGTGCTGGTCAGGCCGGCCCGCTGCGACGCCATGCGGGGATGGACGCCCGGTAGCAGCGGCAGGAGCACCGTCAACGCGATGCCGACGTGCAGCAGCCCGAGCAGCGCCCCGATCCACCAGGTGGCCCGGTGCAGCAGGGCGAACGTGGCCGCGTAGCCGAGGGCGAAGCCCTGGCCGGCGCCGAGGTGCATGAAGAACCCGACGACCCGGGCCCGGTCGGGATCCTCGGTGACCAGGGTCCCGAGCACCAGCGGAAAATCGAGGCGGGTGAGGCCGGCCAGTTGCGCGGTGATCAGCGCCGCGGTGAGCGCCGCGGTGGCGACCAACCCGAACAGACCCCATCCGGCCCAGTCCATGTCAGCGGTAGCCGGCGTGGCGCTGGCTCCCGCTCGGAACGGCGAGCGTTCCGGCGGGAGCGGATGTTCGTGCTGTCATGGACCCATCCTTCAACCGCAAACCCCTCGACTTCACCATAAGCCACCCATCCCGGCACGTCGGCCCGCTTGTCGCGGTACGGCGGGGCCAGGTGGTACGTTCGCGAGAATCTCGATCATGGCCGTACGGTGCGGCTGCTCATGCCCATGGCCGCGCTGCTGTTCCTGAGCCTCGCCCTGCTGATCCGCGCCGTCGACGACGGGCTGCTGCGGCAGTACTCCGGCACCGCGCTGTATGCGTCGACGGTCTGGGCCGGCCGCCGGGGCCGGCCGGGGTGCTGTTCCTGTGGCCGTTACCGTTCAGTGCGTTCTAGCGAGCGCACGGTTGGTAGTCCCGCCTTGCGGTGGGACGGCCCCGGTCTGACCGGCGGGCGCCGTGCCGGGTTCACGTTTCATAGCCGCCTGCCCGCGTTGGCGGGTCTTCTGGTCGGCTCCACGTGCTGCCACCGGGCCACTCCCGGCGGTGTCGTACTGGGCGGCCAGGGCGGCCAGGTTGAGTGAGGCGTTGTGGTCGCGGTCCATGACCAGGCCGCACGCCTGGCAGTGGTAGGTGCGCTCGGACAGGGCCAGCTTGGCTTTCACGGTGCCGCAGCCCGAGCAGGTTTTCGAGGACGGGTACCACCGGTCGGCCACGATCAGCCGGCCGCCGCTCCACTGGGTTTTGTACGCGAGTTGCCGGCGGAGTTCGGCGAGTCCGGCGTCGGCGATGTGCCTGGCGAGTCGCCGGTTGGCGAGCATGCCGGTGATGTTGAGGTCTTCGACCACGATCGTGGCGTGTTCGCGGGCAAGCCGGGTGGTGAGCTTGTGCAGCCCGTCGCGGCGCAGGTTGGCGACCCGGGCGTGGGCGCGGCCGAGCCTGTTCGCGGCGCGCTGCCAGCGGTGGGAGGGGCGGCGGCCGGTTCTGCGGTCCGGGCCGGTCTTGCGCGACAGCGCCCGGCCCAGGTGCCGCAGGCGCTGCTGAGCAGTGGTCAGGTGGCGCGGGTTGGGCTCCGTTTCGCCGGTGGACAGCACGGCAAGGTTCGTGATGCCGACGTCGACTCCGATAGTCGAGTCGGGCCGCGTGGGTCGGCGTTCGGCTCGCTCGACCTCGACGGTGAACGAGACGTGCCACCGGCTGCCGTCGCGCCGGACGGTCGCGGACATGATCCGGGCGGTGCCGTTGTCGAGGCGGCGGGCGAGCTTGCGGGCCGACTCGTGCAGCTTCAACCGTCCCAGCCGTGGCAGCACGACATGCGTGCGGTCCGGCTCGACGCGGATCGTTCCGGTGGTGAAACGCACGCTGGGCGTCGTGCGGCGGCGGGACTTGAACCGAGGGAATCCGACCGGCCGGCCGGCCCGATTGCCCGTTCGGGAGTCGGACCAGTTCTTCAACGCGCGAGCCAGCGCGTCGAGGCCGGTGTTGAATGCCTCCTTCGAGCACTCGGCCCACCACGGCGCAACGTTGTGCTTGGCGGCGTTCCACGCCTTGCGCAGCGCGGGTAACGACCACGAGACAGCCGGAGTGAGCCGGCGATCGGGAATACCGTAAGTGCGTTCGGCCGCCCTCTGGTCCATAACGGCTCTGACCCAGGCCAGCGCCCAGTTGTGCGCGACGCGGGCGGCACCGGCGTGCGCGAGCACGTCGCGTTCCTGACCGGGGGTGAGGTCGAGGGCGAACCGGTACGCCTGGATCGTCTTCACGCCAGGTCCTCGGTGGCAGCTTCGATGGCGCGGCGGGCGCGGTCCGCGGCGGCGCGACGGCCGTACAGGCGGGCGCACATCGAGGTCAGGATCTCGGTCACGTCGCGCACGAGCTCGTCGTCCACCTCGGCGGGGTCGACCACGAGCAGGCGGCGGCCCTGCGCGGCGAGTGCGGCTTCGACGTACTCGGCTCCGAACCGGACGAACCGGTCGCGGCGCTCGACCACGATCGTGACCACCGCCGGGTCGCGCAGCAGTGCGAGGAACTCCTCGCGCTGCCCGTTGAGCGTCGAGCCGACCTCGGTCACGACCCGATCGACGGCGAGCTGCCGCCCGGTCGCCCACATCGTGACCCGGGCGACCTGCCGGTCCAGGTCCGCCTCCTGGTCACCCGACGAAACCCGGGCGTACACCACGACCTGCCCGGCGTCCGGAGCCGCGCCCGTCACCGGCTCACCGACCATGATGAGCCGGCCGAGCCGATACGTCGGAACGGGCAGCAGCCCGGCCGCGTACTGCCGCCGCGCGGTCACGTACGAGATACCAGTTGCCGCCGCCCACTCCTTCAAATTCACCGCAACAACTATAGACCGCTAGATATCGCTAACGACCAGCGACACGCCAGCATTGTTGCCCCGGATGGCCCCGGTGCCCGCCGGGGCGCTCCCCACTGGGTGTGCAGTTCGACCCCGTCGACCTGGCCTGGCACCCGGCCGGCGTGGCGCCCCTGGTGGTGCTGCACCACCTCGTGCTCGCCCGGCGCCGCACGGCGTCACCAGCGGCCGGCCCAGCCGGTAGCTGCTGACCACGGAGCCGTCCGCCGCGCTAGCCGGGGCGCTTCGCCGCCAGGCCGGTGCAGCGTTGTGCGGTGGCGAGCGTGTCGAGGATCCGCCGCTTGCCGGCCCCGGTGGCCGGCACCGGCTGGCCGTTGCCGGAGACCGTCGCCGGGACGAACGTGCTGTCCACCACCGTCCGGCCGCGTACGACCAGCTTCAGCACGCCGGAGTCCGTGCTGTGCGACGTGGCGTACCAGAGGAAGTTGCCCAGGCCGTAGTGCACGTAGGTCCGGCCCAGCCAGCCGTCGGCCAGCAGCGTGTGGGCGTGCGCACCGACCACGATGTCGGCGCCGGCCTCGGACAGCCGTCGGGCGAACGTCTTCATCTCCCCGGTCGGGCACGAGTTGCCCTCGACGCCCCAGTGCATGAAGACGACGACCAGGTCGGCCCGCTGCCGAGCCGACCGCACGGCGGCGGTGGCCCGGGCCGGATCGAATGCCATCGCCACGCCGGATCGGTTGTCCGTCGCCCGCCACGACCCGGCCAGGTCGTGCACCTGGGAAATGCCGAGCACCGCGATCCGCAGCCCTCGGACGGTGGTGAGCCAGGGCGCGTACGCCGCGTCGGCGTCGCGCCCGGCGCCGAACACCGGGTACCGGGCCTCTGCGGCGGCGTCGAGGGTGTCGGAGAGCCCCTGCCGGCCGTAGTCGAGGATGTGGTTGTTGGCGATCGACGCCGCGTCGACCCCGGCCGCGCGCAGCGCCGTGAAGGCGGTCTCCGGCGCCCGGAAGTGGTACGTCTTCGGCTCGGGGGTGCCCCGGTCGGTCACCGCCGTCTCCAGGTTGACCAGCGTGAGGTCGGCATCGCGCAGCGTCGACGCGATCGACCCGAAGGCCGTCTCCGGATCGTCGAGCAGGCCCCGGGTGCGGCCGGCGAAGTGGACGTCACCGGCGAAGGCCAGCCGCACCTCGACCGACGTGCTCGGCGCGGACGTCGCGGCGCCGGTGGCGGACGGCGTCGGACCCGGCGTGGCCTCGCGCCAGACCGGCGCCGGGTCGGTCGGTCCGGCGGCGCAGCCGGCCAGCGCGACGCCGACCGCGACCACCGTCAGCGCCGCCAGCGAGGCACGCGCCGTCCTGCGGATCACCCGGCCGAGGGTACGCGCTCCCGACGGCGCCCGGTGACCCCCGCGCACCCAAGGACGGACCGGCTCTCCGCACCACTGGTGGCCTGCGCCTCAGCACGGCCGCAGACGGTTCCTCACGCCGTCGGATCCGGTGCGGGACTAGACTGCGCGTCCGTGACGAACGCGTGCGGCTCGGTGAGGTTCGCTGCCTTCCCGGACAGTTGGTGTTAACGGACGACCGCCACCGCGGGCGGTGGTTCGGACCGGATGCGGCCGGCACGGCACTCATCCTGGTCACCGTCGACTGCGCAGCGGAAAGGGCGGCAGTCTCGGGGGCCGCCCACCCGGGGGCGTCGTGAGGCAGCCCGGCCGCCGCGCCCGCGACCTCGGCGTCGTCGTCGGGCCGCTGCCGACCGGACGGCACAACGCCATCACCGACGTCGCCGGCGTGCTGGTGGGGCACACCACCGTCGACGACGGCGCCGACCTGCACACCGGCGTCACCGCGGTGGTGCCGGCAGGCCTCGGCCCGCAGCGGTGGGCCCTGCCGGCGGCGGTCTGGACCGGCAACGGGTACGGGAAACTGGTCGGCTCGACCCAGGTGGACGAGCTCGGTGTCCTGGAGTCGCCGATCGTCCTGACCGCCACGCTGTCGGTGTTCCGGGCCGCGGACGCGGTGCTGACCCACCTGATGCGGCGCCGGCCCGACGGCCTGTCGTTCAACCCGCTCGTGGGCGAGACCAACGACGGGCACCTCTCGGACATCCGCCGGCGCCCCATCACCGAGCGGCACGTGCTCGACGCCATCGACCGGGCCTCGGACCGGCCGCCGGCGGAGGGCTGCGTCGGGGCCGGCACCGGCACCACGGCGCTGGGCTACAAGGCGGGCATCGGCACCTCGTCCCGGGTGGTACGGGCGGCGGACACCCCGGTGACCGTCGGCGCCCTGGTGCAGGCCAACTTCGGCGGTGTGCTGACGGTGCTGGGTGTCCCGCTGCCGGTCGACGAGCTCGTGCCGCAGGCCGACCGCACGGAGCCGCCCGGCAACTCGTGCATGATCCTGATGGCCACCGACGCCTCGCTGGACGCCCGGCAGCTCGGGCGGCTGGCCCGCCGGGCCGTCTTCGCCATGGGCCGGGTCGGCGCCGCGTACGCCAACGGCAGCGGCGACTACGCGATCGCGTTCAGCACGGCGGAGCCGGGCCGACCGACCATTCCCGATGCTCACCTCGATCCGGTCTTCGCCGCCGTCCTGGACTCGGTGGAGGAGGCGCTGCTCAACTCGCTCTTCGCCGCCACGACCACCCGCGGCGTAGGCGGTCGCGTCAGTCACGCCGTACCGCACGAGGCCGCCGTGCGGCGGTTGGTGGCCGCCGGCCGGCTGCCCGGAAGCGGTGGGAACGGCCCCACCACCCGCTCGGCTGCCCCACCGGGCCGGTGAGCCGCCGGCGCTCCGGGGCACCTCGCCTCAGGCGGTGAGCTGAAGAGCGAGGATGGCCAGGTCATCGGCCTGTGGGACGTCCTGGTGGGCGGTCACCGCCGCACGGACTCGATCCACGAGCTCACCGGGGCTGCCGCTCGGGGCGGCCGCGAGGACGTCGACGAGGCGCTGCTCGCCGAACAGCCCACCGCTGCCGCGGGCCTCGATGACGCCGTCGGTGTAGAGGACGACGCTGTCTCCCCGCCGCAGGTCGATGGCGCGCTCGTCGCGGACGATCTCACGGACAGCTCCGAGGAGCACCCCTCGTACCGCGACGACCTCGACCGTGCCGTCGGCGCGACGGGAGGGCGCCATGTTGGGTCGGCTCCGACGCCACGACCTACTCCCTGGCCGGCGGTCCGGTCGTACTCCCTGAACCTACCCGGCGGGAGGGCCTCGAACGACCCTCGCAGGTGGGCCGACACCGGCACGCCTCGGTTGATTTCTCGCCCCGGTCCGCCGCTGCCAGCGGCTCAGGTGCGTCGAAGCGGTGGTTCCGGCGCATCCGGGGTAGAGGAAACCGCAGGCCGCCGGAGCGGGCGGACACCCGCGGTGTCAGGATGGTCGCAACGCCGACGACAGACACCGAGGGCGGGGACAAGGCTGAGACGAGGTGGGGTCGGACGTGACGCGGGCGGCGCGGGAGCTGTTCGTGGACGGCGGCGATACGGGGCGGTTGATGGCCGCCCTCGACTGGGGGTCGACCCCGCTCGGGGGTGTCGACACGTGGTCGCAGAGCCTGCGTGCGGCAGTACGGATCGTGCTCTCCTCCCGCTACCCGATGCTGCTGCTCTGGGGTGAGGAGTTCACCCAGCTCTACAACGACGCGTACTCCGCGCTGATCGGCGACAAGCACCCGGGTGCGCTCGGTGACGACGTCCGGGTGACCCTCGCCGAGGGCTGGGACGTCCTGGCACCGCTGATCCAGGAGGCGATGGCCACGGGCGTGGCCAGTTGGGTGCCGGCCCTGCAACTGCTGCTCGATCGGTCCGGCTACCGGGAGGAGGCGTACTTCAGCGTCTCCCACGCCCCGGCGCGCGACGACGACGGCCGGACGGTCGGGATCTTCACCGTGTGCAGTGAGGTGACCGAGCAGGTGGTCGGCCAGCGGCGGATGCGTCTGCTGCGTGACCTGGCCGTCCGCGGTGGCGATGCCGCTCCGGACGTCGACGGCACCTGCATCCGGCTCGCCGACGCCATCAGCGGCCATCCGCTGGACGTCCCTTTCGCCGCGGTCTATCTCCGCGAGGGCGACCGGCTACGCCGGGCGGCCTGCACCGACGACGAGCGGGTCCGGGCGGCACTGCCGGCGGTGACGACGGACGTCGACGCGGTGTGGGGCATCGCGACGGCGGCCGGCGGGTCGGCTGCCGAGATCAGCGGGTTACCGGCCCGGCTGACGCTGCCGGCCGGCCCGTGGGGCGACCCGGTCGTCACCGCGTTGGCCCTGCCGCTGCCCTCCGCCGAGGCGGGCCAGCCGCTCGGCGTGCTGGTGGCCGGCGTCAGCCCGAGCCGCGCGCTCGACGAGTCCTACCGGTCGTTCTACGACCTGCTGGCTCAGCAGGTGGCGGTCGCGGTGCGCAACGCCCGCGCGTACGAGGAGGAACGCCGGCGCGCGGAGGCGCTGGCCGAGCTCGATCGGGTCAAGACGAGCTTCTTCACCAACGTCAGTCACGAGTTCCGCACGCCCCTGACCTTGATGCTCGGCCCGCTGGCCGACGCCCTCGACGACGAGGAGGAGCGGCTCTCCGGCCGCCAGCGGGAGCGGGTGGAGACCGCGCAACGCAACGCCACCCGACTGCTCACCCTGGTGAACAACCTGCTCACCTTCGCCAGCGTGGAGGCCGGCCGGGCACGGAGCGACACGCGCCGGGTCGACCTCGCGGCACTCACCGTCGAGCTGACCAGCGTCTTCCGGTCGGCGGTGGAACGCGCGGGCCTCCGGTTGGAGGTGAACTGTCCACCCCTGCCGCGGGCGGTGACGATCGACCCCGTCAACTGGGAACGCATCGTGACCAACCTGCTGTCCAACGCGCTGAAGTACACGTTCGTCGGCCGGATCACCGTCGAGCTGCGCGCCGACGAGGCAGGCGTACGGCTGACCATCGCCGACACCGGGATCGGCATATCGGACGCCGAGCTGCCCCGGCTCTTCGACCGGTTCCACCGCGTGCCCGGCGTCCGCTCCCGCAGCCACGAGGGCACCGGCATCGGCCTGGCGCTGGTCCGTGAACTCGCCCGGCTGGAGGGCGGCGACGTGGAGGTGCACAGCCGGGCCGGGTCGGGGACCGCGTTCACGGTGGCGCTGCCCTGGACAGCTCTGGACCGGCCGGCCACGGCGACCGGGCCGGCGGAGGGGACCGTCGGCGCCGCGGCGCGGGGCGCCGCCCGGGAGGCCGCCGGTTGGCTGGCCGACTCCCCCGGAACGCCGGTCCCGGCGGCCTCCGGCGAGGCGGTCGGCGCGCGCATCCTCGTCGTCGACGACAACGCCGACATGCGCTCGTATCTGATGCGCATCCTGAGCGACCAGGGCTGGCACGTACGCGCCGTCGGGGACGGCCGACAGGCGTTGGAGGCGATCCGGCGCGAGGCACCGGACCTGGTGCTCACCGACGTGATGATGCCCCACGTGGACGGCTTCGAGCTGGTCCGCCGGCTGCGGGGGGACCCGGCCACCCGCACCCTTCCGGTGCTGGTGCTGTCCGCCCGCGCCGGGGCGGAGGCCAGCGTGGAAGGGCTGGCGCTCGGGGCGGACGACTACGTGGTGAAGCCGTTCACCGCCGCGGAGCTGATCGCGCGGATCCGGGCCGCCCTGTCCGGCGCGCGGCTGCGCCAGCGGACGGCTCCGGTTCCACCGGTTCGTGGCGCCGTCTCGTCGTACGCCGATCCGGAGCCCCAGGAGACCGCCACGGCCGCCACGGCCGACGCCGGGCAGCCCGCAGCGCGCGACGGAGTCCGCCGGCCCGACGTGTCGCGGCAGGAGGCGGTGGAAGCGGTCGACAGCAGTTGGACGTACCGGTCGGAGCCCGCGGCGGCCGCGACGATGCGCCGCGACCTGAGAACCGCGTTGGCCGCGCTGGACGCCGACCCGGACCTGGTGCAGGACCTGGTCACGGCCGCCTCGGAGGCCATGAACAACGCGGTCGAGCACGCGCAGCACCCCAGTCGGCCCGAGGTGCGGGTCGGCCTGCGGGTCGACGCTGGCACGGTACGGGTCACCGTACGGGACTTCGGCACGTGGCGGGACCGGCGCCCGGCGATGGACCGGGGGCGCGGCGCCACGGTGATGAACGCCTGCGCCGACGTCCGGTTGGTTTGCCAGGCCGACGGCACCACTGTCACCCTGGAGCGGAGCGTGTAGCTCCGCCGGCCATGGCAGCCACTGCTCGCAGCGGACCCGCCAGGCGTACGACGAACTCGCGCGGCCGGTGCGGTTGCTGGCGGCGCTGCTCGTGCTGCCCGGCTGTGTCGCGGCCGTCGTCTCACGACGGCCCGCGCTGCTGGCCACCGGCGCCGCGGCGGTCGTCGCGCTGGCCGAAACGGGTCGCCGCCGCGCCGGCGGCACAGCGGTTTTCCCCGCGGCCACGGCCTGGACGGCGCCGCTGTCGCTGCTGGAACGCGGCGTGTGCAGCTGGTTCGCCGTGAGCCAGGCGTTGTGCCGCGGCGGGGTCCGCTACGCCGGCGGGCGGCTGGGCCGCGCCGCGAACTCGACCCGCGCCCTGCGCCGCCGACTCGCACAACCGCGGCCCACGGCCCGCTCGCGACAGGCGGACAGCGCCGGAGCCGCTTGCCGTTACCGGGCTCACCCGGCCACGTCGTCACCCTCCCCCCGGCCTGCCGAGGTGCTCCACCTGCTCGCCGGACCGCTCTACTACCGCCTGGCACCGCCGGCGCCCCCGTCGACCGGTCCTTAGCGCAGCGCATGGTGGAACGGGTGCTGAGGGCCTACGCACCCTGAGGCGACGCGGACTCAGCTCAGCTCGGCCGCCTTGCGCAGCAGCACTGAGCGTTCGCGCTGGTTGGGACACAGCCGGGCCGCCAGCTCCAGCTCGGCGCGCGCTTCCGGTCGCCGGCCGAGCCGGGCCAGCAGTTCACCGCGTACGGTCGGAACCAGATGCGAACCGGCGAGCCGGTCCGAGACGATCAGCTCGTCCACGATGGCCAGGGCTTGGGCCGGACCCGATGCCATGGCCACGGCGACGGCCCGGTTGAGCTCGACCACCGGCGAGGGTGCTACCCGGCCGAGCGCCTCGTAGAGCACCACGATCCGGTCCCAGTCGGTCGCCTCGACCGAGGGCGCCGAGGCGTGGGCGGCGGCGATCGCGGCCTGCAGGCCGTAGGGGCCGAGGCCGCGAGTCGATGCCCTGGCCAGCGCGGCCAGCCCACGGCGGATCGCGGCGACGTCCCACCGCCGCCGGTCCTGGTCCTCGAGCAGGATCGGCGAACCGTCCGGGGCGGTCCGGGCCGGGAAGCGCGCGGCCGTCAGCTCGAACAGGGCGAGCAGGCCGTGCACCTCCGGCTCGTCCGGCTGCAGCGCGGCCAGCGTACGAGCCAGCCGGATCGCCTCGTACGCGACCTCGGGGCGCAGCAGCCGGTCGCCCGACGTGGCCGTCGACCCCTCCGTGAAGATCACGTAAAGGACGCTGAGCACGCCGCCCAGCCGCTCCCGGCGCTCGCCGGCCGCCGGCAGCTCGAACGGCACCCCGGCTGCCGCGATCGTCTTCTTGCCCCGGGTGATGCGGGCCTGCACGGTCGGCACGGGTACGAGGAACGCGCGAGCGATCTCCTCGCTGGACAGGCCACCGACCACGCGCAGGGTCAGCGCCACCCGGGCCTCGGGAGAGAGCACCGGGTGGCAGCTGACGAACATCAGCGCAAGGACGTCGTCATCGATCCGGTCGGGATCGACTTCGTCGTCAACCGCCGAGCCGACCGCCAGGTCGGCCGCCAGCAGGGCGTACCGGTCCTGAAGGGTGGCCCGGCGGCGGATCGCGTCGACGGCCCGCCGCCGGGCCGTGGCCATCAGCCAGCCGGCCGGATTGGCCGGAGAGGCGAGCGGCCACGACACCAGCGCCTCGGCCACCGCCTCCTGCGCCGCGTCCTCGGCCAGCCCGAAATCGCCGGTGAACCGGGTCAGAGCGGCGACGATCCGCGCCGACTCGATCCGCCAGACGGCCTCCACGCCGGCCGTGTCCATCAGATCCGACCGTCACTCTGACGCCCGGCCCGGCCCTCGGCGGTCACCTGTCGACCTGCGGGACCTCGTCGCTCTCGGGCACCCGCCGGACCTCGATCTTGGATCCGCGGGCCGCCGGGACCCGCTTGGCCCACTCGACCGCCTCCTGCTTCGAGGCGACGTCGAGCAGGAAGAAGCCGCCGAACAGTTCCTTGGTCTCGCCGTACGGCCCGTCCGTGACCACCGGGGCCTCGCCGCTGAAGTCGACCACGACGCCCTGACCCGGATCGTCCAGCCCTTCGGCCGCGAGGAGAACGCCGGCCTTGACCATCTCTTCGATGAACTGACGGGTCGTGGCCATCATCTCGTCGATGTCGGCCATCATGGCCGCGTTCGACTCGTCGGTGCCCCGCATGATCAGCAGGTACTTCGGCATCGCGTTCTCCTCGTTCGGCGGCGCCGCCTCTCGGCCCTCGCACCCTAACGTCGAACGAGCGACCGGCGGATCGACACGGCCCCGGAGAAATCTCTCGCCGCGACGCAGCCGATCCCTCCGCCCGCCGTTTCGCACGCGTCGCCGACGGCTGTCGAAGGACAAGGCGGAGACAGCGGGAGGAACAAACGCGGAAGGTGGCCTCGCCCCGGGCTGCGTCACGCAGCGGTCCGCGCGCGGTCGCGCGAACGAAGGTCAGGGCCGGCTCGATACCGGCGACGAACGTGAACGCCCGGGTGCACACCACGGTGCCGACGGCCGGGAATTCGTTCGTGCCAGCAGCGAAGCACTTGCTCCTCACGCGTCAGGGCACACCCCGCCCCGAGGATGAGTCGGGACCTTGGTCCCGACCGAATGAGTGTTCTGGCCCGCGCGCCCCAGCACCCCGGCGAGAGAGGGTGAGTCTGTAAGGAGAGAAGACGGACAGTCCCGGAGGCACCAGATGACCAGCCGCACGAACAGCGCCAAGGTTCCCGTCAAGGTTCCGGCGCACGGTCTCGAACACGCCGCGTCGCCCGGCCACATGCTCACCAACACCGCCGCCCGCGCGTTGGCTGTCCTGCGGATCACGACCGGGTTCGTGTTCCTGTGGGCGTTCCTGGACAAGACCTTCGGGTTCGGCTACTCCACCCCGGCCGAGCGGGCATGGATCAACGGCGGCTCGCCGACCAAGGGCTTCCTGTCCCACGTCGAGGTCGGCCCGTTCCAGTCGATCGCGCACACGATCGCTGGCGCCTGGTGGGCCGACATCCTGTTCATGACCGGCATGGCCGCCGTCGGTGCCGCCCTCATCCTGGGCATCGGGCTGCGCGTCGCGGCCGGCTCCGGCGCGCTGATCATGGCCCTGATGTGGCTGGCCGAGTTCCCGCTCGCCCGGCTCACCGCGACTGGTGAAGCGTCGGGGTCGACCAATCCGATCACCGACTACCACGTCATCTACGCGGTGGTCCTGGTCGTCCTCGCCGCCGGATACGCCGGGCACACCTGGGGCCTCGGACGCATCTGGGCCCGGCTGCCCTTCGTCCAGCGCAACCGGTGGATGATCTGACCTATCTCTGGAAGTGTCTGCTGGGCCGCCCGACGGCCCAGCAGACGCGTGTTGCCCCTACTGCCTCTCCGGCTGAGCCTGGCCGACAGCCGCCCGAGGGGTTCTGGAGCCAGCCTCGAGCCCGGTGCAGGGGCCGATGACGGACCGGGCGCCGCGCCCGACAGCAGACTGACGCCGAACGCGGTCACGGACCGCTACGGCGTCCACCTGACTGCCGGGACCGCGATCTTCACCCCAGCAGTCTGGCCTGCGGGAACGCGGGTCAGGCGTGGATCAGCCGCCCGCCGTCGTTCCGGCCGTGAACGGAGCCCAGGACGGGGCGGAGCGTTTGCCTGGGTACACCTCGGGCATTCGCGCTGCGGAGCACGGCGGCCGGGGAAGCGGTCGTGAACATCCACAGCCCGGCCGGTCAGGCGATGCAGGACGACACGGCACCGACATCGAGCGCGTGATGAGCAAACGGGACGGGAAGAACGACGACCACTGATCAGGAATGGAATTCCCGCCTGAGCCCGACCAGGTCTGCGAGGACCTGAAGACAAGCCGGCAGGGCGTACGGGGACGCATCGGTCTACAGCAAGGGGCGTAGGGGGCATGCGGGGCAGCATCGCGGTGAAGCCGGCGGTGACCGGCGCCGAGTCGGCGGGGCTGGCCGACGTGGTCTGGGAGAACGCGCGGCGGAAACCGGACACGGTGCAGTTTCTGCGACCGGACCCGGACATCCGGTCGTGGCCCGCGCCGCAGCCCCGCGTCGGCGACGCGGGCGCGGTGACCTGCCGGCAGTTCCGCGACGACGTGCTGGCGTTGGCGCGCGGGCTCATCGCGGCAGGGGTCGAGCCGGGGGCCCGGGTGGCGTTGATGAGCCGCACCCGCTACGAGTGGACCCTCGTCGACTATGCGGTGTGGACGGTCGGCGCGGTGACCGTTCCGGTGTACGACACCTCCAGTGCCGAGCAGCTGGCCTGGATCCTGGCCGACTCCGGCGCGGTGGCGTGCGTGGTCGAGACAGCCGAGCACGCCGCGATGCTGTCCGGCGTGCGGGACCGGCTGCCCGGGCTGGAGCAGGTGTGGCAGATCGAGGCAGGGGACCTGGTGCAGGTGACGGCCCGCGGGCGGGCCGTCGACGACGAGCAGGTGGAGGACCGCCGTGACGCGGTGTCCGGCGCGGACGTGGCGACGATCGTCTACACCAGCGGGACGACGGGCCGGCCGAAGGGCTGCGTGTTGACGCACCGCAACATCGGCCTCGACGTCGGCAACGCGGTCGCGGCCCTGCCGGAGTTGTTCCACGAACGGGCGTCGACGGTGCTCTTCCTGCCCTTGGCGCACGCGTTCGCCCGGATGATCCAGGTGGGGATGGTGCAGACCCGGGCGACCATGGTGCACAGCGCCAGCATGAGTGGCGTGCTGGACCAGCTTCGCCGGTACCGGCCCACGTTCGTCCTCGCGGTGCCACGCGTGTTCGAGAGGATGTACAACCGGGCGCAGCAGAAGGCCATCGAGAAGCACCAGGGTCGCCTCTTCGCCGTCGCCGAGCGGGTGGCCGTGCGGTACAGCCGGGCCCTCGACCGCCCGTCCGGCCCCGGCCGGATGCTCCGGCTGGCGCGGTGGGTCTTCGACCTGCTGGTCTACCGGAAGCTGCGGGCGGCGCTCGGCGGACGGTGCCGCGTCGCGATCGTCGGTGGCGCCCCGCTCGGTGAGCGGCTCGGACACTTCTTCCGCGGGGCCGGTCTGACGCCGCTGGAGGGGTACGGGTTGACCGAGACCTCCCCGGCGCTGGCGGCGAACCGGCCGTCGGCCATCCGGATCGGCACGGTCGGCAGGCCGCTGCCGGGCGTCGAGTTGGCGATCGCCGACGACGGGGAGGTCCTCGCCCGCGGCGACGTCGTGTTCCAGGGCTACTGGCACAACCCGTCCGCCACCCGCGCGGCGTTCACCGCCGACGGCTGGTTCCGCACCGGCGACCTCGGCAGCCTCGACGAGGACGGCTATCTGCGCATCACGGGACGCACCAAGGAGATCCTGGTGACCGCGGCCGGCAAGCACATCGTGCCGGCGCCGATGGAGGATCGGGTACGCGCGGACCCGCTGGTCAGCAACTGCATGCTCGTCGGCGACGCCAAGCCGTACGCCGCCGCACTGATCACCATCGACCCGCAGGCGTGGCAGCGGTGGCGGACCGCCCACGGCCATCCGCGCGCCTCGGTGGCGGAGCTGCGCGACGACCCCGCCCTGCGCGGCGAGATCCAGGCTGTGGTCGACCGGGCGAACAGCTCGGTCTCCAAGGCGGAGGGGATCAAGACCTTCCGCATCCTGCCCCACGACTTCACCGAGGCCAACGGCGAGCTGACTCCCACCCTGAAGATCAAACGGGAGGTGGTGCAGCAGCACTGCGCCGCCGAGATCGAAGCCCTCTACGCCGGTCACTGAGGCCGCCGAGGGCTGACCCGCCTTGATCGCTGCGGAGCCGGCTGATTAGCTGGCCGCATGACCGACCTCGGACCCGTCCCGTGGCCGCCACAGCCGATCCGGACCGAGAGGCTCGTGCTCCGGGAGCCCGAGGCCCGCGACCGTGCGGCTTTCGTCGAGCTGCTGGCGTCGCCGGAGGTGCACACCTACCTCGGCGGTCCCCGGCCGCGTGACGAGCTCGAGCGCGAGCTGCCCGAGGCACCCGGACGGTGGCCCGGCAGTTTCGTCGTCGAGCTCGAAGGGGCGATGATCGGCCAGATCCTGCTCCGGAGAGCAACGGAGCACCGTCGCCCGGCTGCCGTGGGGAAGGCCGACCTCGGTTACCTGTTCCTGCCGCGGGCGTGGGGACTCGGGTACGCCGCCGAGGCGTGCGCGGCGGCACTCGACTGGTTCGACGGCGTCCTCCCCAGCGAGCCGGTGGTGCTCACCACCCAGACCGCAAACGTCAGCTCGATGCGCCTCGCGGCAAAGCTCGGGTTCACCGAGGTGGAGCGGTTCCAGGCCTGGGACGCCGAGCAGTGGCTCGGCCTCCGGTCCCCGGGCACACCGCCTGCGTGAGCCTGCGAAGGAACCACTTTCGTCGTTTCAGGACGAAAGTTTGGCTGGATCAGAGGAAAGCTATAGACACCTGACCATGTCTTTTGTAGCGTCGGCCAGGTCAATGGTGTTTCGTCGCGGTTAACCGCCAGGTCGCCGTCGACTGATCGCCACCTGTCCCCTATCCCAGTCCGCCGGCCCGTTCCCCAGCACGCCCGCCCAGTGGCGCCTGCGTGGTGACGGGCGACTCCGCCATGCCCGCAGCAGGTCCACAAAGGAGTAGCTGACTCCTCGACCTGCCCCGACCGGTCCCCAGCACAAGGAGAGGCAGATGAAGAGACGACTCGCGCTCGCTGTAGCGGGTCTGACGACCACGGCACTCGTCGCCACCCCCACCGTCGCGACGGCCGCGCCCGACGCGGCCGCTCCCCCGCCGGACAGCGGATTCCAGAAGGTCACCCTCAACGACAGCCCAGGCGAGCCGATGGACCTCGCGGTGCTGCCCGACAACCGGGTGCTGCACGTGACCCGTGCCGGTGAGGTCTGGTTGCACGACCCCACCACCGGCCGCAACACCGTCGCCGCCACTCTGGACGTCTACCGGCACGACGAGGAGGGCCTGCAGAACGTCGCCATCGACCCGAACTTCGGCAGGGCCGGCAACAACTGGGTCTACCTGTACTACTCCCCGCCCATGGACACCCCGGTCGACGACCCGTCGACCCCGGACGTCAACGAGGGCGACGCACCGGCCTGGGGCACGGCCGCGGACTTCGCGAAATTCAAGGGTGCCCTGCGGCTCTCCCGGTTCCGGCTGGTCAAGGACAAGCTGGACCTCTCCACCGAGCAGCAGATCCTCGACGTACCGGTCGACCGGGGCATCTGTTGCCACGTCGGCGGCGACATCGGCTTCGACGCCGCGGGCAACCTGTACCTGTCCACGGGTGACGACACCAACCCGTTCGAGTCCGGGGGCTACGCGCCGCTGGACGAGCGTCCGGGCCGCAACCCGGCGTACGACGCGCAGCGCACCGCGGCCAACACGAACGACCTGCGCGGCAAGATCCTGCGCATCACGGTCGGCGCGAACGGGGGGTACCGCATCCCGGACGGCAACCTCTTCCCGGAGGGCACGGCCGGCACCCGGCCGGAGATCTACCTGATGGGCCTGCGCAACCCGTTCCGGATCGAGCTGAACCGCGAGACCGGCGACCTGTACGTCGGCGACTACTCGCCGGACGCGGGCGCGCCCGATCCGCTGCGCGGGCCGGCCGGGCACGGCAAGTGGTTGGCCGCCCGCAAGGCCGGCAACTACGGCTGGCCGTACTGCGCGACCGCGCAACTGCCGTACGTGGACTACGACTTCGCCACCGGACAGTCGGGGGCGCCGTTCAACTGCTCCGCGCCGGTCAACGAGTCGCCGCACAACACCGGGCTGCGCCAGCTTCCGCCCGTGGAACAACCGCAGGTCTGGTACAACTACGGCCCCTCGGCGCAGTTCCCGGAGCTGGGCACCGGCGGCATCGGCCCGATGGCCGGGCCGGCGTACCAGTTCTCCCCGCCGACCACGCGGGGACGGGCGCCGGTGGCGTGGCCGGCCTACTACGACGGCATCCCGCTGTTCCACGAGTGGACGCGGGACTACGTGAAGGGTTTCCGGCTGGACGCCGGCGGCGACCTGACCGGGATCGAGCCGGTGCTCCCCTCGATCACCTTCGACAACCCGATGGACCTGGAGTTCGGGCCGGACGGCGCGCTCTACGTGCTGGAGTACGGCGACGGCTACTTCAGCGAGAACCCGGACGCGCAACTCGCGCGGATCGACTACACCGGCTGGACGGGCAACCACACCCCGGTCCCCCAGGTCTCGGCCACGCCCACGAACGGGGTCGCCCCGCTGACCGTCACGTTCTCCAGCGCGGGCACCACCGACTACGACGGCGACCGGCTGACGTACGCGTGGGACTTCGACAACGACGGCAAGGTCGACTCGCGGGCGGCGAACCCGACGTTCACCTACCGGAAGAACGGCCTGTACAACGCAACGCTCAACGTGAGCGACCCGGGCGGCCTCTCGGCCCCCGCCTCGGTCCGGATCGTGGTCGGCAACGCCGCGCCGGTCGTGGAACTGGTCAAGCCGGCCGACGGCCAGCCCTTCGCATTCGGCGACACCGTCCAGTTCGAGGTGCGGGTGACCGACGACCAGCCGGTGGACTGCTCCCGGGTCACCGTCACCTACGTCCTCGGCCACGACCAGCACGGGCACCCGCAGACCACCGCCACCGGCTGCACCGGCTCGATCCAGACGACGGTGCCCTCCGGCCACGACCCGGAGCAGGACAACCTGACCGCGGTGTTCGTCGCGTCCTACACCGACGCCGGCGGTGACGGCCTGCCGTCCCTGTCCGGCAGCGACCAGGTCGTCCTGGTCCCCACCGCCTAACCCTCGAAAAGGAGCAACCATGTGTTACGGACACGACGGGATGGCCGCGCTGCGGCGCTCCGTTGACCGGCGCAGCCTGCTGCGCGGCTCACTCGCCACCCTCGCCGGCGTGGGACTCGCGGCGTCCGGCGTCGGGGCCACGGCCGCGTCGGCCACCATCCACCCGACCGGGCGGAACCACGTACCCCCGGGCCTGATCAGCATCCAGCTGTGGACGGTGCGCGACGCCCTGTGGGGTTCGCCCGGCTACGACGCCACCCTCACCCACCTGGCCCGCATGGGATATCCGCGCGTGGAGCTGGCGCTCGGCTACTTCGGTCGGACCGCCGCCCAGCTGCGCCAGTTCCTCGACGGCATCGGCATCAAGGCCAGCTCCAGCCACGACGGGATCAGCGGCAGCGCCGCCGAGCTGGAGCAGAAGATCCAGAACGCGGTCACCCTGGGCCAGCAGTTCATGGTGGTGCCCTACCTGTACTCCGAGAGCGCCGACGAGTGGAAGCGCTGGGCGGAGCAGATGAACGTCGAGGCCGCCGCGGCGCGAGCGGCCGGCCTGCGCTACGGCTACCACAACCACGCCCACGAGTTCACGATCGACCTCGGCGGCGGCAAGCGGCCGTGGGACGTCCTGACCGCGGAACTCGACCCGGCGCTCGTGCACCTGGAGGTCGACCTCTACTGGGCGGTCACCGGCGGCATCAACTCCGGCGACGGCGTCGCGGATCCCGAGGGCTTCGCCCTGGACGTCATCCGCTCCGCGCCACAGCGCGTCCTGCAGTACCACGTCAAGGACCGCGACGCGGCCACCGGCGACATGGCCGACCTGGGCACCGGGATGATCGACTTCGCCCGGATCTTCCGGGAGCACTCGGTGCTGGAGTACATCGTCGAGAACGACACCCCCGACGTGACGCCGCAGCAGACGGCCGAGGTCGGCTACCGCTACCTGCGCAAGCTGCGGTACTGAGCAACCGCCTGCAGGAATGCTGACGGGCACCAGGGCCGGCGGCCGGAGCTGCCGGCCCTGGTGCCCGACGGGGTCGCAGCCGCGGTCCTCCGTCGTCAGTCGCGCGCCCAGCGGCCGACGACGGCCGCCGCGCCGCCGCCCCGGCGTACGGGCTCGGCCGCCGCGACCAGCCGGCCGTCCGGCAGGAACTCGACACCGGTCGCCGCGCCGATCTCCGCGGTCGGCGAGAAGGCGTGGCCCGGCGGGAGGCCGGCGGCGTACGCGGTGATGAAGGCCGGCTCCGCCTGGGTGCTGGCGCCGTTGCGCTGCGACGCCCGCGGCGCGGCGAGGGCCTGCGGCAGCGTCATGCCCCGGTCGATCCGGTTCACCAGCATCTGCAGGACGGTGGTGATGATCGTCGCGCCGCCGGGCGAGCCGACGGCCAGGAACGGCCGCCCGTCGGCCAGCACGATCGTGGGTGACATGGAGCTGCGCGGGCGCTTGCCCGGCCCCGGGAGGTTCGGGTCCGGCGCGGCGCCCTGGGTCGGCGCGAAGTTGAAGTCGGTCAGCTCGTTGTTCAGCAGGAATCCCCGGCCGGGCACGACCATGCCGTTTCCGCCGGTCGCCTCAATGGTCAGCGTGTACTCGACGACGTTGCCCCACCGGTCGGCCACGGTCAGGTTGGTGGTGCCGGTGCGGTCGTCGCGGACATCGGCGACCCTCGCGGCCGAGCAGCCGCCGTAGGCGCCGTCGGGGACGCCGGGCGCGACCGGCTTGGGCAGCGCCGCCGACGGATCGATCAGGCAGGCCCGCTCCTTGGCGTACGCGTCGCTGAGCAGCTCGCGCAGCACGCTGCGCTGGGTGTGGTCGCCGACGTACCGGTTGCGGTCGGCGAACGACAGCGCGCTGGCCTCCAGGTAGTGGTGCATCGCCTGGGTCGCGGTCATGGACCGCAGGTCGAACTGTTCGAGGATGTTGAGCGCCTCCCCCACGGCGGTGCCGCCGCTGGACGGCGTGGGCATGCCGTACACCTCGAAGCCGCGGTAGTCCGACCGGGTCGGCTCGGGGAAGCGGGTGCGGTACGCGGCCAGGTCGGCGGCGGTCATGGCGGCCGGGCGGATGGGGTACGGCCACGAGCCGACCGGCTGCGCCGCCACCGGCGGGTGCCGCACGGTCGCGACCACGTCGCGACCGACCTCGCCGCGGTAGAGGACGTCGGTGCCCCGCTTGGCGATCAGCCGGTACGTCTCGGCGAGGTCCGGGTTGCGGAAGGTGCTGCCGACCGCCGGCGGCTGCCCGCCGGGCAGGTACAGCGCGCTTGTCGAGCTGAACTGGCCGAACGCCGCCTGGTTCCCGGCGATCTGATTGGCGAAGGTCTCGTCGACGGGGAAGCCGTCCTCGGCGACCCGCGCGGCGGGCGTGAGGAGCTGCGCGAGCGACCGGGTGCCCCAGCGGTCCAGCGCGTCCTGCCAGGTGAGCAGGGTGCCCGGGACGCCGACCGACAGCCCGCTGATCCGCGCCTCGTCGAACCGGTAGGGCGCTCCGGTGGCCGGGTCGATGAAGGTGGTCTCGCTCATCGAGGCCGGTCCGGCCTCGCGACCGTCGATGGTGTGCACCCGCCGCGTCTGCGCGTCGTAGTAGACGAAGAATCCCCCGCCGCCGATGCCGGCCGAGAAGGGTTCGGTGACGCCGAGCGTCGCCGCGGCGGCGACCGCCGCGTCGACCGCGTTGCCGCCGCGCCGCAGCACCTGGAGGCCGGCGGCGGTGGCGGTGGCGTCCACGGTGGAGACCGCTCCCCCGTAGCCGACGGCCACCGGCTCCTTCGGCGGATCGGACGGCTTCGCCTCGGCGGGAACGGCGGTCCCGGCCGCGAGCGTGGCCAGGGCGATGGTCGCGGTGACGAGGGCTCGAGGTCTCATCTGGCCTGCTTCCTACTTGTTGCCCATAGCTGAGCGGTTCGGATGTTTCGCTCTCCGCACGGCGGTGGTGGCCGGGCTGGAGTCCTGGACCGGCAGTCTGGTCCGGTGGCGATCGGTCCGGTCCTGCAGGATCTGCTTCACCTTGTGGTGTGGGGTGTGCAGGGCGATGTCGGGGTCGCCGGCTCGGTGCAGGATGTTGATCGCGGCGTTCACGTCGGCCTGCCACACCACCCCGCACGGCGTGCAGTGAAACCGGTCCCCACTACGTCGGCCGAACCGAGCGCAGCGGTGACAGGTTTGTGAGGTGTAGGCGGCGTTGACGGGAACGAGCGCAGAACCTCTGCGCTCCGACACGCTTTTCAGGGCCTCGGCGGTGACTCCTTTGGTCCACGCGGCGAGACGCCGGTTGATGTTCTGGCCGAGCTTTTTGCGCCCAGTGAAGCGCTTGGTGAGGTCTTCGGCGATCACTGTGGCGGCCTTGTCCACGACCTCGTGCACCGCGGTGAAGATCTCCGTGCGCACCCGTGCCCGGTGCCGGGCCGCTTTCCGATCCCGCTTAACGGTGCCGAGGTTGTTGACCTTGATCCGGTGTGCTTTTGCGTGGTCGCCACGCAGCGCGGCGTTGTTGGCGATTGAGCGTAGCTTCGCCCGACGACGGTTTCGTTCCTTCAACCGATCCGACTCACTGGACAGCAGCACGCCGAGCTCCGCACCGTGGGGCTGGCCGTCGGAGTCGGTCAGGGCTTCGGTGTAGCCCTTGTCCACGCCGATCGTCGCCTCGCCGCATGCTCGCTGTGATGAGCGCATCTGCGACGCGTCGATCTGGTAGTGCACCTCCACTCGGCCGCCGCGCAGTATCAGGCGCAGCGTCCCGGTGGGGGCGACGGTCGTGGACAGCGGGATCCTGACCATCTTGCGGGGCTCGAGCCCGGGAATCGCCAGCCACAACCGTCCCCGGCCATCGACGGCGGTGTGGTACTTGTCGGCGCGCACCACGATCTGATCGTGCGTGCGGTTGCGGCCGCGCTTCCAATGCTTGCGCATCTGCCGCGCCAGGAACGGATCACTGGCCCAATTGTCAGCCTTCAACGCCGTGAACATCCGCTTACGCTCGGCCGGATCGGTGGTGCGTCGGTTGATCGTCCGCCGGACGTCGACCTTGGCTGCCGCGAGGTTTGCTGCGATGTCGGCCATGGCATCGCGGACGGTTTCCTTCCACGCATTCGCCAATACACCAAACACCGCGTGTGTGCCGTCGGCCAGCCACCGGTCCCGCACCTGCCGGTCTGTCAACCCGGACCCGACCCCGGCGATCGAACCGTAGCGCTGCCACACCTCGCTGCGCACCCGGCCCAATCGGCGGGCCTGCTCCAGCAGGGCACCGTACTTGCCCGGATTCAATCGAGCAGAGTAGGCGATCCGGGTAACCTTCACCGGTCACCCTCCATGGTCAAGTCCGCCCTTTCCAACTCCTCCTTGGAGCGGCGCGAACCGTACAGCCGACACGAGAAGGTGGGCACGACGGCCAGCAGGTCCTCGACCAACTCCTGCTGCGGGGACAGTAACTCCTGGTTGGCGACGACCATCTTGCAGCCGCCGCGCGCCGCCAGATGCTCCACCAGGTCAAAACCGAACCGGGCCAACCGGTCCTTACGCGCCACGACCAGCGTGGCGATCTCACCCCGGTCGACGGCGTCCATCAACGCCAGGAACTTCTTGCGGCGAAGGTCCATCCCGCCGCCGACCTCGCTGATCCACTCGTCCACCGCCAGACCGCGAGCGACGCAGAACTGCTGCATCGCCGCCACCTGCGAGGCCAAGTCGACCTTCTGACCCGACGACGAGACCTGACCACAACCTTCCCGGTCGGCATCGAAGCCCGGCTGAAGCACCCCGTGCACATCCGAATCGCTGAAACACCGCCGCCAGGACGGCAACGGCGGGCCTTGATGCCCTCCGCGCCTCACCGCAGCACCGTGCTCACCCAGCCACCCGCCCGCTTGGCGAACTCGCCGATCCGACTGAAACCCCCACGGCAATCGATTGTGGACAGCTCTGGAGAGAGAATCAACCACTGCGCCCCTGTCACATCGAGGGGGGCGGCCGTCGTGGGTCGTAGCCGGGGCGGCTGGCTTACGCTGCGCGAGGACGATGCTCGAAGACGGGCACGCGAGGACGAGTGCGCGCCGCCCTCCAATTCGGAGTCAGCGGCGTTCGACGGGCACGTCGAAGAAGTCTCCTCCGACCAACCGACGGCATCTGTCGCCGCCCGCCCGTGAAGGTTCTTGATATGCCTGGCAACGCACAGTTGATCGTGGCGCGCGCCCTGGGTTTCCGACGCGGGTGAAACCACCCCGCTACGTGGCAGCTGACGATCCCGGGACCATGGCCGCGCAGCAGGTTGGCGATGTCGGGGCACAGGAAGAATGTCCGCGCGGGCCACCGCTGCGCCGACCGCGAAGGCGATCCCGGGAGCCGCCACGCTGATAGGACCGCGCGCCGACGCGGAACTCATCGCGCTCCCGTGCGCCTCACTGGACGACGAAACCGCCTGCGATTGCGGCTGGCTGACACGCAGCGGGAATAGCTCTTTCAACCAATGGGTTGACGGCCGATTCTCCTGCTGCCTACAGTTCTTCAAACCATCTGGTTGAAAGAGCGGGACGGGATGACCACGGATGCGCTGTCCCGGGCCTTCGCCGCCCTCGCGGATCCGACCCGGCGCGACATGGTGGCCCGGCTCTCGGAGGGCGACGCGACCGTGAGCCAGTTGGCCGAGCCCTACCGGATGACGCTGCAAGCGGTTTACAAGCACCTGCGGGTGCTCGAGGACGCCGGGCTGGTCAGCCGGCCGAGCGGGCCGCAGCCCCGGCCGGTGCGTCTGGAGGCCGGGGCCTTCGACCTGATGGACACCTGGATCGAGCGCCACCGGCGCCGCGTCGAGCAGCGCTACCGCCGCCTCGACGCCGTCCTGGCGGAGATGGAAGGAGACGAGCATGGACCGGATCACGGAGACAGCGATCGAGGCCGACCCGAGGCTGCCGGTCATCCGGACGAGTCGTGACTTCGCGGCACGGCCCGAGCAGCTGTTCCGCGCCCACACCGATCCCGTGTTGTTCGCCCGATGGGTGGGTCCCGATGCCACGACCACCCGGATCGACCACTGGGACGCGTCCACCGGCGGCAGCTGGCGGTACGCCTCGACGCACGACGGCACCGAGTACCGGTTCCGCGGCTGCTTCCACGAGGTACGGTCGGACCGCATCGTGCAGACCTTCACGTTCGAGGACGAGCCCGACGGCGTCGCGCTGGAGACGTTGTGGTTCGAGGACCTGGGCGGCGGCCGTACGCGGCTGCGCACCCAGTCCCTGGTCGACAGCTTCGAGGGCCGCGACGCGTGGCTGCGCAGCGGCATGGAGGTCGGCGTCAACGAGGGTTACGCGAAGCTGGAGAGGATGATCATCGATGGCGCTGTCTGACCGTCCGGCCGAGCGGCACCGCCAGGTTGCCGGGCTGTTCACCGACCACGTCCGTGGCGCCCGGTCGTGGGACGCCCCGGCCCCGGTCGCCGGCTGGACCGCCCGCGACGTCGTCCGTCACCTGACCGACTGGTTCCCCGGGTTCCTCGCCTCCGGCGCCGGCATCGACCTGGCGAAGGGGCCGTCCGTGGACGAGGACCCGGTCGCCGCCTGGCAGGTCCACAGCGATGCCGTGCAGGCGGTGCTCGACGACCCGGAGACGGCGCACCGCCAGCTCACCAACCCCCACCTCGGCAGCCTGCCGCTGGCGGCCGCGATCGACCGGTTCTACACCAGCGACGTGTTCATGCACACCTGGGACCTCTCCCGGGCCACCGGCCAGGACGACGCGCTGGACCCGGAGTTCTGCGCCGAACTCCTCGGTGGGATGGAGCAGATGGAGGAGGTCATCCGCTCCTCCGGCCAGTACGGCCCGCGCGTGCCGGTCCCCGAGGATGCAAACGCCCAGACCAAGCTGCTGGCTTTCATCGGAAGGGATCCGTTCTGGTCGAAGCCGTGAGCCAGACGCCGCCTGGCCTGCACTCAGGCCCACGCGTCCACAGTGAACGACCCGCGTCCCTCTCATCGCGGCTGCTCGATCGTGACGGCCTACTCGGCCGGTCTGCGGGCCATCCGTAGCGGACACCGGGGCCGACCTCGGCACGGCACCCACCACCCGATCGCTACCGCGGCTGATCGCCCTGCCCCTGGCCGGGCCAGGCCGGCGTCGCCGGCCCGTACTGCGGCGCGGCGGCAGGGTACGGCGGATACTGCGGCCGTCCGGCCTGCGGGTAGGGCGTATATGGCTGGTGGGGCTGCGGCACCGAGCCCGGCCGCAGGGCCGCGACCTGCTCGGCGAAGCGGTCGTGCGCGCGGCGGAGGTGCAGGATGCTGCCGTCCCTGGACACGTACCCGGAGGCGATGGGGCCGTTGGCGGCGGTGCTGGCCACGCCGAGTCCCGCGATGAGCAGTAGCACGAAGACCAGCACGATCGGGCCGGCGGTCGAGTCGCTTGGCGGAAGCAGGGCGGACAGCGCTACCGCGCCGACGACCGCGAGCACCACCAGGCCGACGCCGATGAGCAGGCGGCGGGTGCGCAACCTGCCGCAGTCGGCGCAGAAGGGCCAGGTCGGGGCCTTGACGCGCTTCTGCAGCACGGCGGCGACGATGGCGAAGGGCAGCACTCCGAACAGAAGCAGAACGTAGACCCACTTCGGCGTGTAGGACCGGAACACCGTCTTGCCCCGACGGGTCGCGGGCTGACCGTGACGGGCACAAACCTCGGGTACGGCTCCGGCGGTGACTGCCTGGGCGGGGAGATCGACTGTCATGGCGTCTCCATCGGAAGGGTCTGCGGCGTGAGCGGCGGCATCGCGGGCTGTACCCGGAATCGGAGCTGGCCAACCGCCGGTTGATCCGTCGCCGCTAGCGGCCGAGCACGTCCACGGCGAGTTCCCGCACCACCGACTCGTCCACCTCGACTCCGAGCCCCGGCCCGGTCGGCACCCGCGCGACCCCGTCCTTCACCTCGACCGTCGCGCCGGTGGCGTAGGAGGAGGTGAGGAACTGCCGCCCGTTGAGGTCGACCGGGGTATCGATCCCGTACGCCGCGAACAGGTGCAGCGAGGCGGCCAGCCCCAGGTCGGAGTCGGTGAGCCCGGATCCCATGAGCCGCACCCCGGCGTCCTCGGCCAGGGCGCAGAGCCGCCGCGACAGGGTCAGGCCGCCGCTGCGCTGCACCTTGGCGATCGCCACGTCCACCGCGTTCAGCTTCACGAACGTCGCCAGGTCGCTCGGGTGGCGCAGGCTCTCGTCGAGCGCGACCGGGATCGGTGAGGTCTCCCGCAGCCGGCGCTGCCCGGCGACGTCGTTGGCCGGCAGCGGCTGTTCGAACGCGGTGACGTCGAGGTCGGCGAGCCGGCGGGCCATCCGCAGCGCGCCGTCGACGGTGTACGCCTGGTTGGCGTCCACCCACAGCGCGGCGTCGGGCGCGGCCTCGCGGACCGCCCGCACCACGGCGGCGTCCTCGGCCTCGCTGTGCAGGCCGACCTTCACCTTGAACGCCTCGTACCCGAGGGCGCTGCCCTCGGCCACCGCGTCGGCCACCTCCGCGGCCGACTGCCCGGAGACGATCCAGCCGAGCTGGATGGTCTCCCGGCGACGCTGACCCCACAGCACACCGACGGACACGCCCAGGGCGCGGCCGAGCAGGTCGTGCAGGGCGACGTCGACCGCGCACTTCGCGAGCGGGGCGCCGATGGTGAAGCCCCGGTTGATCGCGCGGTCGAACGCGGTGGTCACCCCGTCGAGGTCCCAGGCTGGTCGGCCGAGGATCGCCGGGGCGAGGTAGCGGTCGACGGTGGTGACGATGGATTCGGCGGTCTCGTAGGTCCACGCCGGGATCGGGGTGGCCTCGCCCCAGCCGGTGACTCCGCCGGCGGTGACCTTGACGAGCACCCGGATGCTGGGCGTGCCGGCGACGGCGACCGAGCCGCCGGAGACGCCGAACGAGCGGATGGTGGGCAGCGCGACGGCGTACGTCTCGACCGCCTCGATGGTCAGGCCGGCCAGGTCGGCGGCGAGCGGGGTCACGAGCCCACCTTGGCGGTGCTGCCGCGCAGGACCACTTCGCCGCCCATCCGCAGGAGCCGGCGTCGCCGTCCGTTGTTCTCGGTCAGCGCCAGCTCCATCGCCTTCTCCCCCAGGCGTTGCAGGGGCAGCGCCACCGTGGTCAGCGCCGGGGTTAGGTCGCGGACGATCGGGATGTCGTCGAAGCCCGCGACGGAGATGTCGCCGGGGACGGACAGGCCCCGGTCGCGCAGCGCCGCACAGGCGCCGATGGCCATCACGTCGGTCAGGGCGAACACACACGTGGCGGCGGAACGGCGGTCCAGCAGCTCGGACATCGCGCCGTAGCCGCCGTCGCGGGTGAAGGGGCCGTCCACGATGTCGGCCGGGTCGAGCGCCACGCCGGCCTTGGCCAGCTCCTCGCGGAAGCCGCCGAGCCGGTCGGCGACGGTGGTGAGCGCCCGCGGCCCGGAGAGCACGGCGAACCGGCGGTGGCCGAGGTCGAGCAGGGCGCGGGCCATGGCCGCGGCGCCGGCCCGGTTCTCCGGCAGCACGCTGTCGACCTTCAGGCTGCGGTGCCGGCTGACCACCGCGACCCGGCCGCCACCGTCCAGGTAGGGCTTCAGCTCGGCCTCCAGGGCCCGCTCCCAGCGGGCGTCCTCGAAGCCGGAGCCGATCAGCAGGATGGCCGGCGCCCGCTCGGCGCGCAGCATCGACACGTACGCGATCTCCCGTTCGGGGTCGCGGAAGGTGCTGGCCAGCATGACCAGCAGGTCGTTGTCGCCGGCCACCCGCATGACGCCGCCGGCGATGGCGGCGAAGTAGGGGTCCGTGACGTCGTGGCAGATGACCCCGACGGTGCGGTGCGAGGCGCCGGCAAGGGCCCGGGCGTGCGCGTTGGGGGTGTAGGCCAGCTTCTCGGCGGCGGCGATGACCCGGTCCCGCAGTTGCGGGGTGACGCGCATGCCGTTGAGCGCCCGGGAGGCCGTGGCCAGCGAGACGTCGGCGGCTCTGGCCACGTCTTCCAAGGTCACGTGCGCCCGTGGCTGCATCGGTTTTCCCCCTGCGGAAGTTCTTGACCGGATTATTTCGGCGTGGTTACCGTAGCACCCTGAAAGCGCTTACTGAAAGCGCATTCAGGGCCGGTTCCCCGTCCTCACCGGGGTCGTCCGGCCCTGCCGACGGCACGCGCCTACCCAGCGGCTGAAGACCCGGAAACCACCGGCCAGCCAGGGAGAACGGAGGGTCATGGCCGCGCAGAGCACCATCGAGCAACCGGAGCGCACCGCTCCCGCCGGCGCCACCGCGTCGGCCGCCCGCCGCCCGGCCGCAGCGGGGGCCGGCCTGCTCCGGTTCGCCCGGAACACCTGGCGTCCCGCCGCGGTCCTCGTGGCCATCCTCGTCGTCTGGTGGGTGGTCACCGCCGCCGACCTGGTGAAGCCCTACCTGGTCCCCTCGCCCGGCACGACGCTGGACGTCGTTCTCGCCCAGCCGGGCTACTTCGCCCACCACACCTGGATCACCAGCTACGAGACGGTGCTGGGCTTCGCCATCGCCATCGTGGTGGGCGTGCTCTCCGCCGTGGTGATGGTCTACTCACCCACCGTCGAGAAGAGCCTCTACCCGCTGCTGCTGTTCGCCCAGGTCATCCCGAAGATCGCCATCGCGCCGCTGTTCATCGTGTGGCTCGGCTTCGGGCTCTCGCCCAAGGTCGTCGTCGCGGTCCTGATGGCCTTCTTCCCGATCGTCATCTCCACGGTCACCGGCATGAAGTCCATCGACCCGGAGATGCTGCAACTGTCGGCGACCATGGGCGCGGGCCCGGCACAGACCTTCCGCAAGATCCGGTTCCCCGCCGCCCTGCCGCACCTGTTCGCCGGCCTCAAGGTGGCCGCCACCATGGCCGTCACGGGCGCCGTCGTCGGTGAGTTCGTCGGCGCCAACGAGGGCCTCGGCTACGTGATCCTGCAGGCCAACGGCAACCTCGACACCCCGACCCTGTTCGCCGGGCTGATCATCATGTCGCTGCTCGGCGTGCTCCTCTTCGTCGTCGTCGAACTGCTGGAGTACCTGGTCCTGCCCTGGCACGCCAGCCGCCGCACCGACGCCGCCACCACAACGATGTGAACAGGAGAACCCTCGGATGAAGTTGCGTACTCTCGCCGCCGCCCTCGTGCCGGCACTCCTTCTGGCCACCACCGCCTGCGGCTCGTCCTCCGACGAGCAGGAGAAGAACGCCCAGGGCCTGGACAAGGTCACCCTCACCCTCAACTGGTACCCGTACGGCGAGCACGCGCCGTTCTACTACGGCAAGAAGAAGGAGATCTTCGCCAAGCACGGCATCGACCTGACCATCCAGGCCGGCCAGGGCTCCCAGAAGACGATCCAGGCCACCGCCGCCGGGCAGACCGACTTCGGCTGGGCCGACACCCCGGCGCTGCTCTCGGCCGTGGGTCAGGGGATGGACGTCAAGAGCGTCGGCGTCTTCCTGCAGACCACCCCGTCGTCGGTGCAGTTCTTCAGCGACAAGAACATCAACTCCCCCGCCGACCTCAAGGGCAAGACCATCGCCTCCACGGCGGGCGACGCGCTGAGCAAGACCTTCCCGGCGTTCCTCAAGGCCAACGGTCTGGCCGCCACCGACGTGACCCTGCAGAACACCGACCCGGCCGGCAAGATGGCCGCCGTCATGTCGGGCAAGACCGACGCGCTGCTCGGCTTCGCCACCGACCAGGGCCCGACCATGCAGGAGAAGGCCGGCAAGCAGGTCTCCTACCTGAAGTTCGCCGAGCACGGCCTGACCTTCTTCAGCAACGGTCTGCTCGCCTCCGGCGACACCGTCAAGAACAAGCAGGACCTGGTCAAGCGGATGGTCGCGGCCAGCAGCGAGGCCTGGTCCGCCGCCGAGAAGGACGCCGCCGGCGCCGTGGCGGCGATGCAGGGCGCGTCCCAGCAACTGCCGTCGGAGAAGGTGCTGACCGACCAGTTCAACGCCACGCTCCAGCTCCTGCACACCGACGCCACCAAGGGGCAGGCCCCCGGCGTCAACGACGAGTCCGACTGGCAGAAGACCATCACCGTCTTCGCCGACGCCGGCGTGATCACCAAGGCGGAGTCGCCCTCGAAGTACTGGGACGCGAGCTTCGCGCCGAAGGGATGAGACCGATGACGGTCGGCAACACCACCACGCAGCGCTCCGCGGACGCCACGGCGACCGGCGCCGCGGTCGACATCGAGCAGGTCGCGGTCCGGTTCCGCACCAAGAAGAAGGACGTCACCGCGCTGCGCGACGTCTCGGTGCGGATCGAGCCGGGCGAGTTCGTCGCCATCGTGGGCGCCTCCGGCTGCGGCAAATCCACGCTGCTCAAGCTGGTGTCCGGCCTGCTGCGGCCGTCGTCGGGCCAGGTCCGCCTGCACGGCGAGGACGTGCGCGGGCCGCGGCGCGACATCGGGTACGTCTTCCAGCGCGCCGCCCTGCTGGAGTGGCGCACGGCCCGGCGCAACATCCTGCTCCAGGCCGAGATGCGGGGCATGCCGAAGGCGCAGGCACGGCAGCGCGTCGACGAGCTGATCGCCATGACCGGGCTGACCGGCTTCGAGGACGCGTACCCGAACGAGCTGTCCGGTGGCATGCAGCAGCGCGTGGCCCTGTGCCGCGCGCTGCTGCACCGCCCCCCGGTGCTGCTCATGGACGAGCCGTTCGGGGCGCTCGACGCCCTCACCCGGGAGCAGATGAACGTCGAGCTGCGGCGGATCTGGCGGGAGACCGGCACCACCGTCCTGCTGGTCACCCACTCCATCGCGGAGGCGGTCTACCTGGCCAACCGGGTGATCGTCATGACCCCTCGACCCGGCACCGTCGCCGAGGTCATCGATGTCGACCTTCCCGTCGAGCGGGACTACGGCCCGACCATGTCGGCGCCGGAGTTCGCCCGTGCCACGGGACGCATCCGGGACCTGCTGGGTGCGACGACGACCGCCGAATAACCACTGGAAGGACACACACGTGGAGCGCACGTCTATCGGGATCATCCTCAACGGGGTGACCGGACGGATGGGGTACCGGCAGCACCTGGTCCGGTCCCTGCTCGCCATCCGGGAGCAGGGCGGCCTGCCCGCCCGCGACGGCAGCCGGATCTGGCCGGAGCTGACCCTGGTCGGCCGCAACGAGGCCAAGCTCGCCGAGATCGCCGCCCGGCACGGGCTGACGTCGTACACCACCGACCTGGACGCCGCGCTCGCCGACGACTCCCACCAGATCTACTTCGACGCGCAGGTCACCGCGCAGCGGGAGAAGGCCATCCGGGCGGCCATCGAGGCCGGCAAGCACATCTACACCGAGAAGCCGCTCGCCGAGGGGCTGACCGGCTCGCTGGAGCTGGCCCGGCTCGCCGCCGCCAAGGGCGTCAAGAACGGCGTCGTGCAGGACAAGCTGTTCCTGCCCGGCCTGCGCAAGCTCAAGCGGCTGGTCGACAGCGGCTTCTTCGGCCGGATCCTGTCGGTGCGCGGCGAGTTCGGCTACTGGGTGTTCGAGGGTGACTGGCAGGACGCCCAGCGACCGAGCTGGAACTACCGCGCCGAGGACGGCGGCGGCATCACCGTGGACATGTTCCCGCACTGGCACTACGTGCTGGAGCAGATCTTCGCCCCGGTGACCGCGGTGACCGCGCACATCGCCACGCACATCCCCGAGCGGGTGGACGAGACCGGCCAGACCTACCGGGCCACCGCCGACGACGCCGCGTACGGGATCTTCGAGCTGGCCGGCGGCATCACCGCGCAGATCAACTCCTCCTGGGCCGTCCGGGTGTACCGGGACGAGCTGGTCGAGTTCCAGGTCGACGGCACGCACGGCAGCGCCGTGGCCGGGCTGCGCGAGTGCCGCATCCAGCACCGCGGCGCCACCCCCATGCCCGTGTGGAACCCGGACCTGCCGGTCACCGAGAACTTCCGCGCCCAGTGGCAGACCGTCCCCGACAACGAGGACTTCGACAACGGGTTCAAGGTCCAGTGGGAGGCGTTCCTGCGGCACGTCGTCGACGGCGAGCCCTTCCCGTGGGACTTCCTGGCCGGCGTCCGCGGCGTCCAGCTCGCCGAGGCGGGGCTCCGCTCGGCCAGGGAGGGACGGCGGATCGAGATCGAGGAGATCCGGCTTTGACTTCGTCCCCCTCCTAAAGGAGGGGGATCCCACCGACCATACGGCCGATCCGGCTTACGCCGGGCGCCTCACGGCGGGGGGTTCCTGTTTCACGGCCGACTGCGGAAGGGAGGGCCCTTGCCGTCTCACGTCAGCTCCACAGACATCACCGAGGTTGCCCTCGGCTACGGCTCGACCAGCCGCAAGGATGTTCTTCGCCGCGTTCACGTCCCGATCATGGCGGGTGCGGCAGGTGGGGCACGTCCAGTGCCGGGTGGAAAGACTCAGAACGGCGAGCAGATGCCCGCACGCCGAGCAGGTTTTGGAGCTGGGGTACCAGCGGTCGATCACCACGAGGGTGCGGCCAGCACGCTCGGCCTTGTACTCCAACTGGCGGCGGAACTCGCCCCAGCCGCAGTCGGAGATCGCTTTCGCGAGGCTGCGGTTGCGGAGCATGTTCTTGACCGCGAGGTCTTCGATCACGATCGTGTCGGCGGCCCTGACCAGGTTGGTGCTGATGCGGTGCAGGAAGTCCACGCGAGCGTTACGGACCTTGCGGTGCGCACGGGCGACCTTCGCCTTGGCCTTGCGCCGGTTCGCGCTGCCGCGCTGGCACCGGGCCATGCGCCGCTGGTAGCGAGCAAGGTTACGGGCCCGACGGTCGAGGTGCTGGGGGTTGGCGATCCGCTGCCCATCGCTGGTCACCGCGAAGTCCTTGACGCCAAGGTCGATGCCGATCTCGTGCCCGGTCCCCTCAAGCGGTTCGGGCGAGTCGGTGTCGACCGCGAACGTCACGTACCAGCGGCCATCCGGGTCGCGGGAGATCACGACCATGCTCGGGTTGAGGGTGGTGATGTCGACACCGCCGAACGACCACGCGAACGGCAGCGGCCCATTCGTCTTCGCCACGTGCAGCGTGCCGTCCTTCATCCGAAACGCCGAGCGGGTGTAATGCGCCGACTGGCGAGCCTTGCGGCTCTTGAAGCGCGGGTACCGGGCGCGACCGGCGAAGAAGTTCGCGAACGCGGTGTGCTGGTGCCGCAGGGTCTGTTGCAGCGGCACCGACGACACCTCGGACAGGAACGCCAGCTCCGCGGTCCGCTTCCAGCCGGTGAGGGCGGCGTCGGTCTGCCTGTACGGGGTCCGCTCGCCCCGCTGGTGGTAGGCGGCGTGGCGTTCGGCCAGAGTCCGGTTCCAGACAAGGCGTACACACCCGAACGTGCGGCTGAACACGGCCGCCTGCTCGGGTGTCGGGTAGGCCCGACACTTGTACGCCGTCCTCATAGGACTGAAGTTACACAGCCTGCCCGTCTATGTAAGAAGGCGGGTTGCGCGTCAGAGGACTTCGTTCTCGAACCGCCCCGGCTCCGCCGGGCCGCTCCTGACGGAGTCCGAATTCCTCCCCGGTCTGAAAGCCGGGGCATCCTTCGGAGGTATAGGTGACCGCCCGGATTACTCTGCCCCGCCCGGCCGGCGGCGCCGAGGAGCTGACACTGCACGAGCCGGCCGGCTGGCAGCGGCCGGCCACACCGCCGGCCAGCCGGATCGCGTACGCGGCGGCGCACGTGGTCGCCGATCCGCACGCCGACAACGCGCCCGGCCGGCCCGCCCGGCTGGACTGGGACGCCACGCTGAACGTGCGGCGCAACCTCTGGTCCTGGGGGCTCGGCGTGGCCGAGGCCATGGACACCGCCCAGCGCGGGATGGGGCTGGACTGGGCGGCCACCCGGGAGCTGATCCGGCGCAGTGCCGCCGAGGCCGCCGCCTGCGGCGGGCGCATCGTGGCCGGGGCGGCCACCGACCAGCTCACCGGCGTGCCGGACACCCTGGACGAGGTCGTCGGCGCGTACGTCGAGCAGGTCGCGTTCGTGCAGGAGTGCGGCGCGACCGCCGTGGTGATGGCCAGCCGGCAGCTCGCCGCCCGGGCCACCGGCCCGGACGACTACCTGCGCGTCTACGAGCAGGTCCTGCGGGAGACGTCCACGCCGGTGGTGCTGCACTGGCTCGGCGACATGTTCGACCCGGCCCTCGCGGGCTACTGGGGGTCGACCGACCTCGACGAGGCCACCAAGACGTTCGTCTCCCTGATCCAGACCCACGCCGACGTCGTCGACGGGGTGAAGGTGTCCCTGCTCGACGCCGAGCGGGAGGTGCGGCTGCGCGACCTGCTGCCGGCCACCGTCAAGGTCTACACCGGCGACGACTACCACTACCCGGAGCTGATCGCGGGCGACGGCCAGCGGTTCAGCCACGCGCTGCTCGGCGCGTTCGCGGCCGTGGCCCCGGCCGCGTCGGCGGCGCTGCAGCGTCTCGACGCCGGCGACACGGCGGGCTTCCGGGCGATCCTGGACCCCACCGTGCCGCTGTCCCGGCACGTCTTCGCCCCGCCGACGCAGTACTACAAGACCGGTATCGCCTTCCTGTCCTGGCTCAACGGCTACCAACCCGGCTTCACCATGGTGGGCGGGCTGCACAGCGGGCGCAGCGTGCCGCACCTCGTTCAGGTGTTCCGGCTGGCCGACGCGGCCGGGCTGCTGCTCGACCCGGACCTGGCCGTCGCCCGGATGCGGCGCTACCTGTCCGTCGCGGGGGTGACGGCGTGAGCGCGAGGAGTGAGCCGGTCCTGCGAGCCCCGCAGTCGCGAACGAAGGAAGGCACGGTGAGCGCCGCGGTCGATCCTCGTCTGGCGAAGCTGTCGCTCAACCAGCGCACCACCGAGTCCTGGTCGGTGCGGGAGGCCGTGGAGGGCTGCGTCCGCGCCGGCATCCCGGCCATCGGGCTGTGGCGCGAGCCGGTTGCCGAGATCGGGGTGGCCGCCGCCGCGAAGCTCGTCGCCGACGCGGGACTGCGGGTGTCGTCGCTGTGCCGGGGCGGGTTCCTCACCGCCGGCGGCGAGGCCGGCCGGGCCGCGCTGGAGGACAACCGGCGCGCCATCGACGAGGCCGCCGGCCTGGGCACGGACTGCCTCGTCATGGTCGTGGGCGGCCTGCCGCCCGGTTCCCGTGACCTGATCGGCGCCCGGCAGCGGGTGGCCGACGCCCTCGCCGAGCTGGCCCCGTACGCGGGTGAGCGGGGCGTGCGCCTGGCCCTGGAACCGCTGCACCCCATGTACTGCGCGGACCGGGCCGTGCTGTCCACCCTGGGGCAGGCGATCGACCTGGCCGAGCCGTTCCCGGTCGCGCAGGTGGGGGTCGTCGTCGACACCTTCCACATCTGGTGGGACCCGGACGTGTGGCGGCAGATCGCCCGCGCCGGTGACCGGATCGCGAGCTTCCAGGTCTGCGACTTCCTCACCCCGCTCCCGGCCGACGTGCTCCTCGGCCGGGGCATGATGGGCGACGGGCACATCGACTTCCCGCCGTTCCGGCGGGCGGTCGAGGAGGCCGGCTACACCGGCGACACCGAGGTGGAGATCTTCAACGCCGAGGTGTGGGCGACCGACCCCGACGAGGTCCTCGCGACCATGAAGGACCGCTACCTCCAGCTCGTGCTCGCCGACTGATGCGGGTCGTCGTCGCGCCCGACTCGTTCAAGGGCTCGGTCACCGCCGGCGACGCGGCCCGGGCCCTGGCCCGCGGCTGGCTGGCCCACCGGCCCGGCGACGACGTACGGCTGCTGCCCCTCGCGGACGGCGGTGAAGGCACGGTCGACGCCTTCGCCGCGGCGCTGCCCGATGCCGAACGCCAGACCGTGACCGTGCCGGGTCCGGACGGCCGGCCGGTGTCCGCGGCCTGGCTGCTGCTGCCCGACGGCGCGGCCGTGCTGGAGCTGGCCCAGTCCAGTGGCCTGCCGCTGATGCGCCGGCCGGACCCGCTCGGCGCGCACACGTACGGGCTCGGCGTGGTGGCGCGCGCCGCCCTGGCCGCCGGGGCCACCCGTCTCGTGATCGGCCTCGGCGGCTCGGCCTCCACCGACGGCGGCGCCGGCGCGCTGCACGCCCTCGGTCTGCGGCTGCACGACGAGGGCGGCCGAGACCTGCCGCTGGGCGGCGCGGCGCTGGCCGACCTGGCCCACCTCGACGCCACCGACCTGGTGCCCGCGCCGCCCGGTGGCGTGCAACTGCTGGTCGACGTGACCGCGCCGCTGACCGGCCCGGCCGGCGCCGCGGCCGTCTTCGGGCCGCAGAAGGGCGCGCAGCCGGCGGACGTGAGGCTGCTGGACGCCGCGCTGCGCCGGTTCGCCGGACTGGCCGGCGGCGACCCCGACGAGCCGGGGGCCGGCGCGGCCGGCGGCACCGCGTACGGTCTGGCGGCGGTGTGGGGGGCCCGGATCGTGCCGGGCGCGACGACGATCGCGGAGCTGGTCGGGCTGGCGGACGCGCTCGTGGGCGCGGACGTGGTGCTCACCGGCGAGGGACGGTTCGACGAGACCTCGCTGACCGGCAAGGTGGCCGGTTCCCTGCTGGACTCGGCCGCGTCCGCCGGCGTACCCGTCGGGGTGGCCGCCGGGCAGGTTGCCGGACCGGTTCCCGCGTCGGTGGCGGCGGCGGTGTCCCTGGTGGAGCTGGCCGGCTCGATCGACGCGGCGCTGAACGGGCCGACGACGTGGCTGGCCGAGGCGGGCGCGGCGCTGTCCCGGCTGCTGACCCAACGACCGGACGGTGCTCCTCGCCGCGTCCGCCCGTAGCGGTGCTCGCCTGCTTCCGGGCGGAGCCGTCAGGAGTAGCGGAAGTCAGCCGGTGACACTGCCGTGGCTCCGCACGTCGGTGGAGTTCCGGTGCATTCCACCCAGTGGTCCGTCCCGGCCATGACCCGGTATCCGTGCGGACTGACGAAGCCTGTCGTCCGGAAGGGTTGGCCATGGTTGGTCACTTCGACGTTCTGCGACTCGCCGCCCACGACGAGGTCGAGATCGATGACCCACTCCACCGTGCGCTTGGTGGTGGCGGTCAGCTCGAAGACCTCGGTCTCTCCCTTCTCGAGGGTGAACCCGAAGAGCGGGAGTCGGCCGTCGACCTTGGTGGCGTACTCGGCCGACGGAGCCGCCTCGTCCAGGTTCATGGCGACCTGCCGCGGCGTGACGGTGCCCTGCCCGCCGCCGCAGGTCAGGGAGGTGCCGCCAGGGTCAGGGTGCTCTGAACGCCTGATGATGCGTGCGCGCATTCCCTGGATGAGCACACCCTTGTCGGACAGACCCTGCGTCACCAGCCGCACCCTAGTGGTCTCGTGATCGACCCCGCCGTTGCGGTGCGCCCAGTCCACGATCGAGGGGCAGTCGAGCGGAGGACGTGTGGCGGGACGTGCGGTCGTGGGCATGACGAACGAGAACACGTCGTTTCCCCAGGCCGGCACGGTGGCGGGGTTGCTCACCACGTTGATCGCGATGGGCCGCTCGTCCTGCGGGTCGAGCATCTTCGGCACATAGATGCTCGCCGCAGTGCCGATGACAGCCAGGACGGTGCCGCCGACCACGAACCACCAGCCCTTGCTGATGGACTGCAGCACCCGCCGAAGCGGGCTCAGTTCTTGCCGCGTGGCAGGATCCGCACGCGGACGCCGTCGGGTATCGACCAGACCTGCCCGCCCTCGCCGTCGTCGAGCAGCAGCCATTTCCCGTCCTCCGTGAAGTGCGGCTCCACACCGAAGTACCGCAGTGGATAGTCCCCGTTGAGCGGCGGCAGGTCGGGCAGCGTCCAGACCCGCTGCTCGCGTCGGCCGGCCACGTCCCACAGCGACAGTTTGTTGTCCGGAATCACCAGGGCCACCAGGCTGCCGGCGCGGTTCACCGCGCCGGTGTCCGCTCCGCAGCCGCACGGCACCCAGGAGAGCTTCTGGCTGTCCACCGCCCAGTGCAGGAATCCGTCGCTGCCGGCGGCCACGACCTGCTTTCCGTGATCGAAAACGGCGAGCGATCCCGAGTACCAGTACTTGCCCGGATCGTTGGACACCTCTATCTGCGGCGGCACCGGCGAGGTGATCCATTTCCCCGTCGCCACGTCGATCACCACGAGGCGCCCGTTGCGGACCTTCTGATAGTCCTCCCGGCCGACCAGGTAGGCGCTGTCGGTTGAGAAGCGAATGCTCTCCACGGACGGACTGAACAAAGCCTTCGGTTGCTTCGTCCTCAAGTCGTAGAGGATCACCGTGTCGGGATGCGCTACGGCGAGATAATGCCCGTCCGGTGAGAAGTCCGCGCCGAGGATGCGCTCCGCAGCGGTGCCGAAACGGCCGAACTCTTCGCCGTCCCGGGTGACCACCACCCACTCGTTGACATGCTTGGCTTCGAATCGCCCATCCTGGCTGAGATAATGATCGAGCTGGCGCCAGGACAGGTCGAAGGTCTCGGCCGGCAACGTGATCGACGTCGGTGACGCCTGGGTGGTGACGATCGGGTCGGACCCGTCGGAGGCCGTCTGCTGGGGAGTCGACTGGCAAGCCGCCAGACAGGCCACCATTGCGACGCCCGCGACCAATCGCACCGACGCCCTCCCCCGAAATCGCCGCACATCCTCGCAATACTTTATAGAACCTCGTCAAGGTTTCAGACGGGAGGACTGCCGCGCGCCATGGGCACGGTGCCGTTGCGCCATCGCCCTCAGGACGGCCGCCCGCCGAACGCCCAGTCGTGCACCTCGATCTCGGCGTACCGGTCCGGGATCAGGACGGCGCGTGCCTCGTCCGGGTCCGCAGCCCGCACCAGCGCCGCGGTGCCCAACCACGTGGCGCCGTCGTCGGAGAGCAGCGGCCCGTACGCGATCAGGTCGGGCCGGCCGGGCGGCACGTCGAGGTCGGCGGCCTGGCCCGCGCCGAGGCCGAGCACCAGGTAGCGGTTGCCGCCGGTCCGGCCCCCGGGGAAGTCCCACATGGTGCGCCCCAGCGTGTTGCGCCACCGACGCAGGAGCACGTCCCGGTACGCGCCGGCCTGGTAGTTGGGCTCGTCGAAGGCGAACGCCCGGGCGGCGGCGGGGTCGGGCAGGTCGAGGATGTGCACGCTGCCGGTGGGGGTCCTGCCGTCGGCGGCGAAGGTCGGGCCGCGGGCGATCATCTCGGCTGCGTACCGGTCCATGTATGACCAGTGCGCCTCCAGCAACTCCCTGCGCAGTGCCAGGGAGCCGCGCCGGTCGCGGTGGTAACAGAAGAACCCCATGCACCACATCCTGGACGAGGGCGGGCTTCCGCGGGCGCCGGCTTCCGTGGAGTGCGGTGAACGGGGGCGGCGGCATGCTCCGCGCCGCCCCCACATTGTCCGGCTACGTCAATCCAGGGAGCTACGGTGACGCAGGGGCGCGAGCTGCACCGTCCAGGTCCGGGCTGTCCCGACGACCGCAATTGCCCGGCAGAGGAGGTCGCAGCCCAGCTGGGGACTTCCTTCGGCGAAGCCGCGGTTGATGAAGTTGATCGCTCTCGGGTGGTCACCCGCTTCAAGAGCCCTCTCCAGCCCAGCGGCCAGGACCGCGGCGAGCGCGGCGTGAAAACTGTCCGCCCCTTTTTCGCGGAGGGTCTTGGTGGGCTCGCGCAATGGTGACGGAGGGACCGTGGGCGGGGCTAACACGAAAGTCATGTCCTTCTCCTGTGGTGTCAGTGCTGCTCGGTCAGGCCAGCCAGATTGGCGCTCACCTGCCGCAGCCGCGCCGCAACGGCCTCGTCTTTAGCGCGCCGGGCGAGATCGGCTGATGTTGCCGCAAGGTAGCGTCCGACGACCCGGGCCTGATCGCTGACGGGACGCCAACGCGTGGTTGTGGCGTGGCGATCGGATGGTCTGCCGACGCGCGGCCCTCAACCTCGACGTTGTCCTGGGGACACTGCCGAGACCTGGGCAGCACGCGCGGTAGGCGCTGGCCCGCCAAACGATGTTGACGAACTGATCCACCGCCCACTCTACGCGCACGACACGCAGCGGTGCCGCTGCCAGCTCAGGGAGCTGACTCCAGCGATGAACTAGCTTCTACGACATGGCAGCTACGGTGCTACGCGTCCGGCTCATCGGCGGCGACCGCATGGACCTCACGTACGACGAACCGGGCGTCTCCGACGAGGACGAGCTTGTGGAACACGTGATCTCGACACTGGCGCAGGATTCGGGGGTGCTGCGGACCAAACACGGTGATCGGCTCGTCGTGCTCTACGGCCGAGGCGTCGCGGCGATCGAAGTTGCGCCTCGCGGTGCCGTGCTGTGACGGGCCGCGCGCATGGGTGACGTCGATCGACGGATTCTGTGTTACGGTTGCCCGGTTGCAGTTTTGATTTCCGTAGACGTTTCGGCGCCTGATGGGTCAACCAAAACCCATCCAGGCGCTTTTTTCGTTTCATGTCGTTTCCGGCGCGGCTGATCAACGCGGCAGCGCGCGAGTCCGCACAATGCGGTCTTCCACAGCCTGCAAGGGAGCAGACATGGCTACCGGTACCGTGAAGTGGTTCAACGGCGACAAGGGCTTCGGCTTCATCAGCCAGGACGGCGGCGGCGCCGACGTCTTCGCCCATTTCTCGGCGATCTCCGCGAGCGGCTTCCGCAGCCTCGAGGAGAACCAGCGGGTGGAGTTCGACATCACCCAGGGCCCGAAGGGCCCGCAGGCGTCGGATATCCGCCCGCTCTGATCCATATTTTGCCGAACGGCGGCCTGACTGGTTCAGCAGGCCGTCGTTCGGCATTTCATCCATCGTCATTGTTCAGGTTCGTTTTGCGATGTCCCGTGGCCTACGGCCCGTGCCTTCTCTGCGACGCGCCGTTCGAGGAAGGCACAGCATGACCGTGATCACCACGTCACCGCGCACACCAGACGCCCACCCGGCGACGGTCCCCGGCGGGTTCAGCCCCGACCGGCACCCGGTTGCCGGCGCTCCGAGCTTCCGCGGCCCGACCCCTGCTCCGGCCTGCGGTTCCATGGCACAGTTTCTTTCGCCGTCCACCGCGGAGGAAGAGAAGCCCGAGCCTCGTGCATCCGACTGCGGCGAGGTGGCGATGCATCGATTGCGCCACCCGTTCACCGTCGCAGCCAGCACGACGCCACACCGGACGACGGCAAGTACGGCCGCCCAGGCAATGTGAGCTCATACAACGACTTGCCGGCGATACCCGCAGTTGTTCCCACCTCTCATCACTGGTCGCGGCCCTACCCGACCTTCTGACCCGGCCGACTGCTGGCTCGCTGATGTAGTGTCCTGCCAGTTCAGCGGCCCTTGGCAGGTCAGAGAGCGCGTGACACCTCACCCGCGGCGCCTCGAACTGCGTGACGGGAGGAGTCGATGGGGATGGCGGCAGAGCGACCGATGCCCACACAGGACGACGTGCTCGGGTACTTCCGCACGCTGTCGAACTGGGGACGGTGGGGCGACGACGACGAGCTCGGGACTCTGAACCACATCACCGACGACGTCCGGCTGGCGGCGGCGCGGGCAGTGCGCCACGGCAGGAGCGTGTCGTGCGCGTGGGAGGTTGCCGTACCGGCGGACATGGAGCGGTCGACGACGACGTGCCCGTGCGCCGCCGACATGCCGGGTGCCGAGAACATGCCGGTGTCCGCCTTCCACGCCGACCGGCGCTGGGGCTTCTCGTCCGAGCGGCTCGGCATCACGTTCCACGGCAACACCATCACCCACATCGACTCGCCGTGCCACATCTACTGGGACGGCACGATGTACAACGGGCGGTCGCACTCGTCGGTCGACGCCGCAACGGGATCGGCCTGGGCCGCCGTCACGGCGGCGGCGAACGGGATCGTCACGCGAGGTGTTCTGCTGGACATCGCGAGGGTCCGCGACGTGCCGTGGTTGGAACCGGGGCAGGGTGTGTTTCCCGACGATCTCGAGGAGGCCGAGCGTCGCCAGGGTGTGCGGGTGCGACCTGGCGATGCGGTACTCCTGCGCACCGGCTACGGCCGCTTCCGGCACGAGACCGGTGAGGCCAGCGGTTTCACGCAGGCCGGCTGGCACGCGGCCTGCCTGCCGTGGCTGCATGAACGGGAGGTCGCGCTGATCGGCGCCGACACGCCGCAGGACGTTCAGCCGTCGGGGTACGACAACGTGTTGATGCCGGTCCACGCCGTGAGCCTCGTCGCGATGGGTCTGTGGATGCTCGACAACTGCGACCTGGAGGTGTGCGCGACGGCCGCTGCCGAGCTCGGCCAGTGGGACTTCCACCTCACCGTCGCGCCGGTCCGCTTCGCCGGTACCTCCGGCAGCCCGGTCAACCCGATCGCCACATTCTGACCGCGGCGGAGGGCTCCGGCCCGCCACCGCGGTCACCTCGGCCGCCTCGGCCGCCGAGCCGCCGAAGCGCCGGAGGGGACGGCGGCACCGGCCGCCGTCCCCTCCACTCCTCGAATCAGGCCGGGGAGCCCGTCACGGTGAAGAGACGGGTACGGCCGATGTTGTCGAACGAGCCGAAGCCGACCCGACCGGAGGTGAAGGTGGTGTCCTTCGCGGTCAGCAGCGGATCCCGGTGCCCGTCGACGTAGACGGCGATCTCGCCGGTGGCGGGCAGGTGCACGACCCGCACCTTGTGCCAGTCGGCGTCGGTGATCGCCGGGTTGGCGCCGCGCGAGCGGCCGTTCCACTGGTGGTCGATCCGTTCCCGGTCGGCGTTGTTGACCTTGAAGATGCCGTTGTGCGGGTAGATCGTGTTGTCGGTCGACAGGTGCGCGTAGTAGTACTGCGTGTCCGACTGCCAGCCGAACACGATGATGACGTCCCGGTTGGTGACCTCCACGGGCGTGTCGAGGCGTACCCGGGCGTCGATCTGGACCGACGAGAAGGCCGGGCCCTTGTTGAGGATGGCGTACTCGAAGGGCCGGCGCGGCCCGGGGCGGCTCACGCCGGCCTCGGCGAGGATGACCTCGTCGCCGTCGAACTGCCACTTCGACGGGGTGACCGGCGTCCAGTTCTCCGCGCCCCCGGTGTGGACCACCTTGGTCCTGCCCACGTCGCCCTCCGCCACCGTCTTCGTGCCGACCACCTTCCAGACCTTCCCGTTGGCCTTGGCGAGGATGTAGAGCTCACCGGCGGCGTCGGTGCCGAAGCGCAGGTCGACCCGGTTCGGGTCGCCGGGCGCGCCCGGGCTGGACAGGTCCTGCATGCGTACCAGGTCGCCGGCGCTGGTGTACAGGGCGAGCCGATGGATCGGGGCGAGCCCCTCGCCGCGGCGCATCTCGTTCGCCTCGGTGTAGAGGATCCGGCCGTCGACCAGGTCACCGAAGACGTACTTGCCGATCAGGGCGGGCACCGTGTGTCCGCGGTAGACGAACCCGCCGGCCACGGCGACGCCGACGTCGGAGGTGCAGTTCCAGCCGGCCGCCGGGTCGTGGTCGTACGCGGCCACCGGGTAGGTGTAGCCGTACTTCGCGTCGTCGGCCGGCAGCGGGTAGAGCTTGTCGCACGGGTTGGTGGCGGTCTTGTCGAAGACCCAGTTGCCCTCGCGCTCGCTCCAGCCGAAGTTGTCCCCGGCCCGCACCTCGTAGATCGACTCGACAGCGTGCTCGCCGATGTGGCCCAGGTACATCCGGCCGGTGGCCCGGTCCCAGCTGAACCGGTGCGGGTCGCGGAAACCGACCGCGTAGATCTCACCGAGCGCGCCGGCCCGCCCGACGAACGGGTTGTCGGCCGGGATCCCGTACCGGCCGTTGGGCGCGTCGGTGCCGCGCGGGTCGATGCGCAGCAGCTTGCCGTGCGGCATGCCCATGTTCTGCGGGTCGCCGTTGCGGTAGCCCTGGCCGCCGTCGCCGACGGCGAGGTAGAGCATCCCGTAGTCGCTGTCGTGCGGCTTCGCGGTCGGGTTGAAGTTGATCTCCTGTACGCCGTGGATCTGGCCGCCGAAGCCGATCCGCAGCACCTCCCGGTGGCTGCCCGCGAAGGTGCCCGCGGCCGGGTCGGTGGCCGTCCACTCGGTGATCACGGCCTGGTAGATGGTGTTCGGCTGGGCATAGTCGGGCGTCCGGGTGGCCAGCGACGCCTGCTCGGTGTGAATGGTGTAGAAGCGGCCGTTGCGCCCGAAGTCCGGGTGGAAGGCGACGTACCCGAAGCCCTGGCCGAGGCCGCGGCCGGAGAAGAACTGCGGCGCGAAGGTGGCCGCCACGTCCAGGTAGACGTGCGGCGTGCCGTTCTCCACGAGGTAGAGGTTGCCGTTGAGGTCCGGCACGGCCCGGCGGCCGGAGCCGTCGGGCAGCTCGCTGATGGTGTTGATCCGGGCCTTGCGGACCAGGCGCTGGTCGACCGGGGCCGGGTTCGGCGTGGACTGCGGGAAGCTCGCGTACTCCTCGAGCACCAGCCCCAGCCGCGACTGGATAGGCGATTCGGGGATCGGGTCGTAGACGGCGCCGTCGGCCCGGGCGGGCGCGGCGACCAGGGTGGACAGGACGAGGGTGGCGGCAGTGACCCCGGCGGTGAGGACGGCTCTGCGGAGCCTGCCGGTGCTGCCAGCGCGAATGGACACGCGGGTTCTCCTTCTCGGTGGGACGGTCCGAGGAACGGTCAGCGGGCCATGTAGCGGTACTGCTTGGCGATGTCGCCGGCCGGGATCACGCTGTCGAGGAACATGAGGCCGTCCATGCGGCAGTCGCACGGGTTGCGTTCCAGGGTGTTCTGCGGGAAGCTCCCGCCGATCTTGATGCCGCGCGGGTCGGTGGCGCTGGTGACGTGCGGGCCGGGCCCGTTGAGCTGCCACGGGTCGCCCGCGGTGGTGTAGAAGCCGTCGACCGGCTCGCCGTTGCGGTAGAGCGCCATGGTGCCGGTGGTGAAGTCGTAGGTGGCGGCCAGGTGCACCCACTCCCCCTTCGGCAGCAGGGTCCGCCAGTCCTCGTTCGCGGCGAAGGTCTGCGAGGCCCCGCCGTCGACCCGGCGGCCGAGGGCGACCAGGCGCAGCTGGCCGCTGACGTCGATGAGTTCCAACAGGGCGCGCACGCCGTGCCCGTCGGAGTCGCCGGTCAGCACGCCGGCCAGCCCGATGGCGTTGAAGCGGTCGGTGGGATTGGCGGTGGTGGAGTTCAGCGCGGGGCCGTCCATGTCGCGCTTGAACCAGCCCATCACCGTCGTGCCCTCGGCGCCGCTGAACGCGCGCAGCGTGCGTACGCCGCTGGAGGACCAGGTGCCGGCCTTCCAGTCGTCGTTGCCGGCGGCCTGCGGGTTGACCTGCCGGGTCTGGAGCGCGTCGCCGCTGCCCTTGTACGCCTGGTCGGGCACCCGCATGGCCTCGGCGCCGTTGACCAGCTCGATCTCGGTGCCGGAGCGGCCCAGGTCCCGTTCGAGCGCGGGGTCGCCGACCACGGGGTGGTCGAAGTCGTAGAAGGCGACCAGGTGTGACCAGAGGGCGGGGTGGACGTCGTGTGGTCCGGGTCGGTCGGCCTGGGCCGGGCTCGCGGCCGCGGTCAGCGCCAGCGCCAGCAGGGCGGTGGCGGCGACGGCGGCGCGTCGAGGTCTTCTCATGGGGAGGTGCTCCCTTCGTCGGTGCGGTGGTGGCGGTGACGAAAGCGCTTACGTACCGGGCGTGGTGCGGTGCCCGGAGGTGGGTTCGGAGGCACGTCGGGACAGGACGGAGGTCCGTCCGAGCGCCGCACGGCCGAGGTGAGGCTCGCCGGGCGGCGGGTCGGACGGCGGCGTTGCCGTTCGTACGAAAGCGCTTACGTAAGCGCTTTCGTACCCTAAGCTGTGCCCTACGCCACAGGCAAGAGCGCGGCGCGGATCAATGCCTCCCAGGAGTTGCCCATGCCCCGACCCGGACCACGGTTGCGTCTCGTCGACGTGGCGGAACGCGCCGGCGTCTCGCTGGCGACCGCCTCCCGCGCCCTCGCCGGCCGGGAGGGCGTCAGCGAGGAGGTGGCCCGGCACGTCCGGCAGGTCTCCCGGGAACTCGGGTACGTGGCCAACCCGTACGCCCGCACCCTCGCCGGCGGCGCCAGCTCCACCGTCGGTCTGATCGTCCACCAGATCGACGACCCGTACTTCTCCGAGATCGCCAGCGGCGTGCTCCAGGTCGCCGCCGAGGAGGGCCTGCTGGTCCAGATCGCCCACTCCGGACGCGACCCGGAGAACGAGCTGCGCCAGTTGCAACACCTCATCGCCCAGCAGGTCGGGATCATCCTGATCGCCGGGTCCGGCTACGACGACCCCCGGGTGGAGGCGGAGGCGCGCGCCGAACTCGCCGGCTTCCAGCGGGCCGGTGGCCGGGTCGCCGTCATCGGGCGGCACGCCCTGGGCGTCGACGCGGTGGTGCCGGACAACGAGGCCGGCGGCCGGGCCATCGGCGCCCACCTGCTCGCCCTCGGCCACCGGCGGATCGCCGTCGCCGCCGGCACGCCGGGCCTGACCACGGTGGCCGACCGGCTCGCCGGGGTGACCGCCGCGCTCGCCGCGCACGGCCACTCCCCCGACGACCTGGCCGTCGTCCACTCCGACTTCACCCGCGACGGCGGCCGGGTGGCCACCGAGCGCATCCTGCACTACCACCCGGAGACCACGGCGATCATCGCGCTCAACGACGCGATGGCGATCGGCGTGCTGTCCGTCCTGCGGTCCCGTCGCATCCCCGTGCCGGAGCGCGTGTCGGTGGTCGGCTTCGACGACGTGTCCGTCGCCGCCGACCTGGCGCCGAGCCTGACCACCGTGCGGCTGCCGATGACCGAGATGGGGCGGATGGCGCTGACCCTCGCGCTGAAGCCCAGATCGACCCGGCCGCGACGCCGCTCCACCGGCCACACGCTCATCGTCCGCGACTCCACCGGCCCCGCGCCCGCGCCCGGCGGCCGACCGTCAGACTGACGTCATGGGCGCGAGCGCGAGGAGCAGCGACCAGTGGTTGCTTTCCTTTCTAGAACTGTCCACAATCGGCTGCTGTGGGTAGCGTGTATCGGATCGGTGAGTTCGCTAAGCGGGTGGGCCGCTCGGTGAGTACGGTGCGCCGGTGGGAGGCGGAGGGCCGGATCACTGCCCGTCGTCTGCCGTCCGGGCAGCGGTACTTCGACGATTCGGATGTGCGCCGGGTGCTGCAGCCGGGCTTCGACGCCGGCCGGCGGAAGGTTGTGGTGTACTGCCGCGTCTCGTCCCCTGAACAGAAAGTCGACTTGGCCGCGCAGGTGGCGGCGATGCAACAGTTCTGCCTCGCTCGTGGTCTGGCCGTGGACGAGTGGATCAGCGAGGTCGGCGGCGGGATGGACCTTCGCCGTAAGAAGTTCCTGGCGTTGATGGACGCCGTCGACCGGGGTGAGGTCGCCACGCTGGTGGTGGCGCACCAGGACCGGTTGGCCCGGTTCGGGTTCGACTTGCTGGAGCATCTGGCGGCGCGTGGCGGCTGCGAGATCGTCGTGGCCAACCAGGAGTCCCTGTCCCCGCAGCAGGAGCTGGTGGAGGACCTCCTGGCCGTCGTGGACACCTTCTCGTGCCGGCTGCACGGTTTGCGCCGCTACGAGAAGGAGTTGAAAAGGGCGGACCTAACCGTGGGGGATGACCGGTGAAGGTCACCCGGACCGCCTACTCGGCCCCGATGAACCAAGGAAAGTACGCCGCCTTGGTGGAGCAGGCCCGTCGGTTGGGGCGGGTGCGCAGCGAGGTGTGGCAGCGGTATGGCTCGATCAACGGTGTCGGGGCCGGGCTGCGGGACCGGCAGGTGCGCGACCGGTGGCTGCCTGACGGCACGCATGTACAGTTCGCCGTGTTGGCGAATGCGTGGAAGGAAACCGTCCGCGACGCGATGGCCGACATCGCCGCGAACCTGGAGGCGGCCAAGGTCGACGTCCGGCGGGCGATCAGCCGACGCACCAACGATCCGGCCGAGCGCAAACGAATGTTCACGGCGTTGAAGGCTGACGATTGGGCTGACGATCCGTTCCTGGCCCGGCAGATGCGCAAGCACTGGAAGCGTGGCCACAACCGCACGCACGATCAGATCGTGGTGCGCGCCGACCAGTACAACACCGCCGTCGATGGGCGGGACCGGTTGTGGCTGGCCGTCCCGGGCCTGCAACGCCGCCGTATGGTCAAGATTCCGCTGACGACGACGGTGGCCCCGGCGGGCACGTTGCGGCTGATCCTGCGCGGCGGCCGAGTCGAGGTCCACTACCAGATCGACGCGGCGCAGATGCGCTCATCACAGCGACCATGCGGCGAGGCGACGATCGGCGTGGACAAGGGCTACACCGAGGCCCTCACCGACTCCGACGGCCAGCCCCGCGGTGAACAGCTCGGCGACCTGCTCACCCGCGAGTCGGACCGGTTGAAGGAACGCAACCGCCGTCGGGCGAAGCTACGCTCAATCGCCAACACCGCGGTCCTGCGTGGGGACGACGCGAAAGCGCACCGGATCAAGGTCAACAATCTCGGCACGATCAAGCGGGATCGGCAGGCCAACCGGCACCGAGCGCGGGTGCGCACGGAGATCTTCACCGCGGTGCACGAGGTCGTGGACAAGGCCGGCACCGTGGTCGCCGAGGATCTCACCAAACGCTTCACCGGCCGCAAGCCGCTGGGCAAGAACATCAGCCGGCGTCTCGTCGCGTGGACCAAAGGAGTCACCGCCGAGGCCCTCAAGAACGTGTCGGAGCGCAGAGGTTCTGCGCTCGTCCACGTCAACGCCGCCTACACCTCACAAACCTGTCACCGCTGCGGACGGTTCGGCCGGCGCAGCGGGGACCGATTTCACTGCACCTCGTGCAGGGTGGTGTGGCAGGCCGACGTGAACGCCGCGATCAACATCCTGCACCGAGCCGGCGACCCCGACATCGCCCTGCACACCCCACACCACAAGGTGAAGCAGATCCTGCAGGACCGGACCGATCGCCACCGGACCAGACTGCCGGTCCAGGACTCCAGCCCAGCCACCGCCGGGCGGAGAGCGAAGTATCCCGACCGCTCAAACATGAGCAACAAGTAGGAAGCAGCTGAGGGCCATGGGCGCCACCACCGTCGTCAACCTCAAGGGACACCGGGACGACCCGGCGTACGCCGATGTGGTCTACGTCGGGCGGGCCATGTCGCGCGGCGGCTGGCGGCTGCCGCAGTCGCCGCTGTCCAGCCCGTACCGGCCCGGTCCGGACGGCACCCGCGAGGAGGTGATCGAGAAGTACCGGGCGTACCTGCTCGGCCGGCCCGACCTGCTCGCGCTGCTGCCCGACCTGCGCGGGCGCCGGCTCGGCTGCTGGTGCGTGCCGGAACGCTGCCATGCCGAGGTGATCGCCGAACTGGCCGACGCACCGCCCCGCGGCTGATCCCCGGGGCTCCGGTGGGTCAACCCAGCTTCTTGCTCAGGGTCTCGAACGCCAGATCCGGTCGCAGCGGCCGGCCGAACCGCTCGTCGCCGTACGGGAACGGGCTCAGCTCGCCGGTGCGGACGTAGCCGCGCCGCTCGTACCAGGCAATCAGGTCCTCCCGCTGCGTGATCACGGTCATCCGCATCTCGCCGGTGTGCCACTCGTCCCGCGCGTACCGCTCGGCCTCGGCCAGCAGGTCCCGGCCCAGCCCGCCGCCCTGCCGCCCCGGATCGACCGCGAACATCCCGAAGTAGACGTGGTCGTCACGGCGCTCCAGCTGGCAGCAGGCGACGATCCCCGCGCCGTCCTCGACGACCAGCACCGTCCCGCCCGGGCTGCTCACCGCCTCGGCCACCATGTCCGGGTCGGTGCGCTGCCCGGCGAGCAGGTCGGCCTCGGTGGTCCAGCCGGCCCGGCTCCGCTCCCCCCGGTACGCCGACTCGACCAGGTCGACGAGGGCGGCCACGTCGGCGGGACGGGCGGTCCGGATCGTGCGCGGGCTGGTCATCGGCGGTCTCCACGGTCGCGACGGTCCACTGCGCCAGCGTACGCAGACCGACGCACCGGGGAACGACGGCCCGGCGGCGGGCTGCGGGACCACGGCGGGGCGACCGGGACCATGTGCGGCGTGGTTGACTGCCGGCATGGAGCTGCGCGTCGGTGAGCTCGACCTGGCCGCCACCCTGGACCTACCGGCCGGGCCGGCCCGCGGCGGCGTGGTGGTGCTGCACGGCTCGCACGCCGACCGGCGGTCGTACTTCCTGTACGAGCACCTGGCCCGGCTGCTGCCGCCGGCCGGGATCGCGGTGCTGCGGTACGACAGGCGTCCCCGGGTGGACGGTCACGACGTGCCACTGACCGCGCAGGCCGACGACGCGGCAGCGGCCCTGGACCTGCTGCGCGGGCAGGTCGGGGACGTTCCGGTCGGACTGTGGGGGTTCAGCCAGGGCGCCTGGGCTGCGACGGTCACCGCCACCCGGCACCCGGTCGACTTCCTCGTGCTGGTCGGGTGCAGTGGGGTCAGCCCCGCCGCGCAGATGCGCTACGGCACCGCCGAGCAGTTGCGCCGGCACGGGTACGGCGAGGCCGACCTCGCCGAGCTGGACCGGCTGCGTGGTGTCGCGGAGGGATTCCTGCGCGGCGACGTGCCCCGGGCGACCGCCCAGGCGGAGCTGGACGTCGCTGTGCGGCGACCCTGGTTCCCGCTGGTACACCTGCCCCGCGAGCTGCCCGTGACTCCGGGCAGCTGGGTCGACATGGACTTCGACCCGGAGCCGGTCTTCGCGAAGGTGTCCGGCCCGGTGCTGCTCTGCTACGGCGAGACCGACGGCTGGACGCCGATCGAGAAGAGCCTGGTGGTGTGGCGGCGCGCCGCACGCGACGCGGAGCTGACCGTGGCCCGGCTGACCGGCTGCGACCACGCGCCCACCCTGGACGGGCGCGACGACCTGGCCGGCGTCAGCCCGGACTACGAACGGGTCCTGCTGGACTGGCTCGGGCGCCGGCTGCCGGAGCGCCGGGCCGCGCGGTGACGGCCCGGCGCCCGGCGCGTCAGCGGTGCTTCTGCTGGCAGGGCACGCAGAAGGTGGCGTGCGGCACCACCTCCAGCCGCTCCACCGGGATCGGCCCGGCGCACCGCTGACAGCGGCCGTAGCCGCCGTCGGCCATCCGGCGCAGCGCGTCGCCGATCTGCCCGAGGCTCTGCCGGGTGGCCGCGATCAGCGCCGACCGGGTGTGCGCCTCGCCGGGGTCGCCGGTGTCCGCGGTGAGCTCGGTCAGCCGGGCCGTCTGCGCCGCGAAATCCTCGGTCAGGGTGGCGCGCAGCCGGGTGAGCCGGGCGTCGTGCAGGTCGGTGCCCATGTGGATCCCCTCCAGGAAAAAGAAAAAGGGCCGAAGCCGGTTGGCTTCGCCCTGGGTGGCCGTACGCGGATGAACGGGGATCCGGGTGGGCCACGGTCGGTGGGGATCGGGCTCGGGAGGCCGTGGATGGGCGCGACGGAGCGGGTGCCCGCCGGACGGGCGGGCACGGTCGCGGGACGCCGGCGGTGGGCAGCAGCGGGCGCCGCCGTGGTGACGGCGGTCGCGGACAGCAGCCCGGCCGGGTACATGCGGCCAACCATAGGCGACCCCACGCCGTTCGCCAACGACTTTGCCCGGCCGCCCTCGTGCCGGCCCGCACGTCTGCCGGGGCAGCCGTTCGGCCGGTGCGCGCCGTCGATCGGGACCGGTCGCCGGGCCGCGCGGACGAAGGGGATGTCCGGCCACCGACAGGCCAGTTTCCGGGGACCCACCGCATGCGGTATTCGAGAGGTGACCCTCCGCCCACACCCCGAGCAGAGCGGAGCGCCGACGTGTGGATGACAACGGAAACAGCAGCGGCAGCCGTACCCCCGCAACGGGTCGGCTGGCGGCTGCGGCTGCTCGGCGGTTTCGCGCTCGACCGGGACGGCGATCCGGTCGCCCTGCCCGCGACCGCGCAGCGGCTGGTGGCCTTCCTGGCGGTGCGCGGCGCTTCGGACCGGGCGCGCACCGCCTGGTCGATGTGGGCCGGCAAGCCGGAGGAGCGGGCGTCGGCGGACCTGCGCACGGCGCTGTGGCGGCTGCGCAAGGCCGCGCCCGGGCTGCTCGGCGACTCCACCGGCGCGCTCGCGCTGGCCGCCGGGGTGGCGGTGGACAGCCGCTCCCTCGGCGGCCGGGGCCCGGTCGACCCGGCGTTCCTGCGCCGGCACGCCGCCGCCGGCTGCCCCGACCTGCTGCCCGGCTGGTACGACGACTGGGTGCTCATGCACCGGGAGCTGCTGCGGCACCGGGCCCTGCGGGCCCTGGAGGACGCCGCCGCGGCGGCGATCCGGGCCGGTGACCCGGCCGCCGGGCTGGGCTGGGCGCTGGAGGCCGTGGCCGCGGACGCGCTGCGGGAGAGCGGCCACCGGTTGGTGCTCACCGCGATGCTGGCGAACGGGAACGTCAGCGACGCGCTGCGCCACGCCGAACTGGTGGTCCGGCTGCTCGCCGAGCAGTTGGGGGTGCGGCCCTCGGCTCAGCTCATGGCGTTGATCGAGGAGGCGCGCTGCCGGTCGGCGGTGGCCGCCGGCCGGGCGCGCGGGTAGGCGTCGAGCAGTTCGGCCAGCCGCGGGTCGGGTTCCATGTCCAGCTCGCGGGCCAGCAGCCGGCGGTAGGTGTCCAGGCCGCGCCGGCCCTCCACCCAGTTCCCTTCGGCCAGGTGCGCCTCGAGCAGCACCCGCTGGGCGCTCTCCCGCAGCGGCTCCGCCCCGGCGGCGGTCAGCGCCACCTCGACGGCCTCGGCGCAGCGGCCCGTGGTGACGAGGTGCCGGCTCATCGCCTCCATGCCGTGCAGCACTCGCTGGCGGACGCGCTCCCGTTCGGTGAGCACCCAGTCGTCGTACCAGCCGGGGAGCAGGTCGAACAGGATGCCGCCGGTGGGCAGCGCGGTCAGGTCGGCGCCGGCCGGGCGGCCCGCGATCAGCCGGCCCGCCCAGGCGGTGACCAGGTCGATGTCGACAAGCACGCCGGGCCGGAACGCCAGGTGGTGCCGGTCCACCCCGATCAGGCCGACGTGCGCCTGGTTGAGCCGCCACAGCGCCGAGCGCAGGTTGCCGGCCGCCCGCGAGTCCGGGGCGTCCGGCCAGAGGGTGGCGGCGGCGTGGCCCCGGTCGAGGCGGCGGCGGTGCAGGGCGACGTAGACGAGCAGCCGCTTGCTGCCCTCGGGCACGTCGTACCAGCGGGTGCCGTGGCTGACCCGGACGTCACCGAGCAGCCGCAGCACCGGACCGGCCCCGGCCGGCTGGTCGGCGACGAGGACGTCGACGAAGTCGGCGGTCATCCGGGACCTCCCCTGCGGCGCGGGCCTGCCCCGGCAGGGTAGAACGCGCTGCGTCACCCCGGCGTCACATCGCGGCGGCCCTCACGGGGTGACGTCCCGGCCGACCAGGATGTCCAGCCGGGCCGGTTCGGCCGTGTCGTTGGTGAAGGTCAGGCTCGCCGGGTCCGCGCCGAGCAGCCGGGCCGCCCCGGCGCCGAGGAAGGCGTGCGCGCCGTCGAGCGCGATCGCCGTGCCGTCGATCTCGTACGACAGGTCGGCGCTGGGCGTGGCCGGCACGATCAGCACCATGCCGACCCGCTCGGTGCCGGCGGGCACCAGGTCTACCTGCTGGCTCTCCCCGGCCGCGATCTCGACCGAGACCTTGTCGTACGCCTCGACGTCGACGACGCCGGTGGCCGCGATCTGCGGCCCGTGGGCCACGCGGACCTGGAGGCTCCAGTTGATCTTCTCGGTCATTCTGCCTTCCCTGGGTCGGGCGGTGGGCGTCACCGCGGTTGGTGACCGGCGAGGATGTCCACCAGTCGGCTGCGCACCATTTCGACGACCGCCTCCGGCGAGGTCACCGCCCGGCTCTCCGGCCGGCCGCCGGCCAGGTCGACGCAGCTCGTCACCAGGGCGCGGAAGCCCAGCTCGTCCGGCCGGTCCTCGAACCACACCCGGACGACCACCACCCCACCGCGGTCCGGGTCAGGGGTCGTCACGGGAGCGCCTCCGGGGCAGGAGTCTGGTGCGCGGGCCGGCCCAGCCTGCCGCCCGCCCGTCACCGGCCCGTGCCCGCCGCGTCACCGGGCCACCTGGCGACCGTGCCGGGCCCGCCGTCGTCTCGCGGCTCGGTCTCCGGGCCGGCCTCCGCTAGTACGGCAGCCGCCGTTTGAGATCTTGCTGCTCTAGCGGAGTGTGGATTGATCAACACCTGCATCATTCGCTCGATCAGCGACCTCACCCACCGATTGCGCTGGTCAACCTGTCGTACTAGAGGCGTCGTGGCAGCCACCCGGTTGTTCGGTCGCCGGGTCGGGGTTGTTCCCGTGGGCGGCGGGCCGAGCGGCGGGTGTCGATGGCTGCGATGCCGGCCAGGATCACGGTGGCGGTGATCGCGGCTGCTAGTGGCGGTGCGGCGGTCAGTGGTACGGCTGCCAGTAGGAGGACCAAGGCCCCTATCCAGCGGTGTGGGGACGCTCGGGAGAAGACGGCCCGTTCCAGAGCGCCCCGGCCGGTGAGGTAGCAGGCCGGCCCGCCGAGGATCATGATCAGCCAGGTCGGGTAGCTGTGGTCGACGGGGTGGGTTTGGACGATTTCGTGGCCGATGGCGGTTGCCACGATGCCGAGGATCATCACGACGTGGGCGGACGCGGCGAAGCGACCCAGTCCGGCCGGGTCCTCGGCGTCGGCGACGGCGTCGCCGAGAAGTTGGCCGGCCTTGTGGAAGTAGATGCGCCATAGCAGGACGGTCGTGAGGAACGCCAGCAGCAGGCCGATGCTTTGGTAGCCGCCGACACGGCCGAGCCCGGTGGCGTAGGTGACGCCGACAGCGAGGATCGTTTCGCCCAGGGCGATCAGCAGCAGTTGCTGGTACCGTTCCGCCAGATTGTGCGGCGCGATGGCCCATGCCGTCGCTCGCCCCTTGCCCAGGCCTGGTACCGGCCATCCCCGCCACGCGGAGCCGAGATCAACTACGACCGCCGCGAGCCACCAGGCGGCCTGCGTCCCACCCGAGGTCAACGCCCCGCCGATCCAGAACACCCCGGCGACCAGGAACCAGATCAAGGCCCGAAAGTACAGTCGGGCTAGCGCGTGCCGGCCCAGCGCGTAACCGAAGACCATCGCGCGGCTGACCTGAGCGAGGACGTACGACACCGCGAAGGTCATTCCCGCGCCGCCGAACGCGTGGGGCACCGTCGCTCCCATGACCAGCAGCGCGAACGACGTCACCACGATCATCCACTGGGTGTGGGCGGTCCGCGGGTCGAACCGGGCGGTGATGTACGCCGTGATGATCCACAACCACATCAGCGGCACGAACAGCAACAAGATGCGTCCGATCGCCGTCCACTGCGCCGCCAGGTCGCCGCCGCCCACCGATGGCGCCGCGAACGCCACCAACCGATTGAGCGCGAACACCATCACCAGGTCGAAGAACAACTCCACGTAGGTCGCCTGCTGCACGCTCTCCTTGCCGCGCAGCAGCCCTACCGCGTGTCCACGTCCCCATCGCCGATCGGCCATCACCCGCCCATCCCAGCGGATCTGCACTCCACGCGCCGTCGACTTCGAGAAACCCCGGCGCCACCCCGCCACCTGGAGCAACTACGCACGGGCCCAGGGACGGCCTACAGACGATCACGCGTCGGCCGCGCCTCGTCTACCCCGCACCGGCCAACGTCATCTCAGACGGCGGCTGCCGTACTAGGGACGGTCGTGCAGGAACCAGGCGTCGCTGCGGGCAACGGCCATGGCGAGCTGCCACTGCTCGTGCTGGAGGCTGCCGCCGACGGCGAGGAGCTGACCGGCCAACTCCCAGGCCCATGGGCCCGGCTGCGGTTGCCGGGACACGACGAGGTGCAGCGTGGTGCTGAAGGCGGCCACCAGCTCGGCGCCTCAGCGCCGGTGCCACTGCCGCATCGCCGCGGCCCACGCCTCCGGTCCACCGGGACGGGTCGCGCCGAAGTAGCCGATCCAGGCCGGGGCGAGCCACGGGGACGTCGTGGGCAGCAGCACCAGTTGCACCTCCCGCATGGGGTGCCAGGTGCGGGTGCCGACGAGGGGCTCGTACCAGCGACGGGCGTGGTCGGCTAGGACCGGGTCGGCCAGCAGCGTGTCGTAGAGCCACCGGTCCAGCTCCGGCTCGCTCCTCGGCGCGGCCAACGGCCCGGCGGCCGAGGACAGCCCTTCGGCGCCCAGGAAGGCGCTCACGTAGCTCTCGATCCGCCAGGGCTCCATCGGGCGGTCGTCCCGGTGCCGCCGGAACACCGCCCACGGGTCAACCGCCCCCGCCGCCTGCGCCAGGTCGTCGATCTCGGCCGGCGTGGGCTCGTGGTGCAGGTCGCCGGGAAGTGTGAAGACCGGGAACCGGCCCGTGGCCGGCGTGACCGCCCGGGCCGCGCGCCACGCATCCAGCAGGCGGCCCGGGTCCACCTCGTCGACGATGACGGTGCCGCCGATTCCTTCCTCGACGGGATGGTCCTGGAGAACCGTGCCGTGGAACGCTGCCGCGATCGTCCGGAGGTCCCACTCTGGCGCTGTCACGACGCGGACCGTACCGGCTGCCACCGACAGCCGGGTCGACACGGCCGGGTGACGGGGCGGTGACGGGCGGGCGGCACAGTCGCGCCAGCGGCGTACGGCCGCCCGTGGAGTCGAGGAGTCGTCATGGCGGCAACGCTCAGCCATCCCGGGGTGTACATCCAGGAGATACCCGGCGGCAGTCGCACCATCACCGGCGTCGCCACGGCCGTGGCCGCGTTCGTCGGGCGGGCGCTGCGCGGGCCGGTCGACGTGCCGGTGGCCATCTCCTCGTACGCGGAGTTCGAACGCACCTTCGGCGGCCTGTGGCGGGACAGCGGCCTCGGCTACGCGGTGCGCGACTTCTACCTCAACGGCGGCAACCAGGCCGTGATCGTGCGGCTGGCCCGCGACGCGACCAGCGCGCAGCTCGACCTGAACGGTGCGCTGACCCTCGAAGCGGTGGGGCCGGGCGGCTGGGGCAACGGGCTGCACGCCGAGGTGACGCACGCGTCCGGCGAGGAGGCCACCACGGTCGCCGACCAGCAGGGCGTGGACGCCGACGAGCTGTTCCACCTGACCGTGCGGGAGGGCCCGGCGGAGAACCCGGTGCTGGTCGAGACGTACCCGAACGTGACCCTGGTGGACGGGCCGCGCCGGGTGGACACCGTGCTGGCCGCGTCCCGGCTGGTCCGGGTCGGCGCGGCGCCCGCGCTGCCCGGCACCGGCCGCCCCGACGCGGGCGGCTACGACGTGGACACCGCCGACGCGGCGGCCACCGGCACCGACGGGACGCACCTGACCGCCGCCGAGTACACCGACGGGGGCGCGCTGGAGGGCACCAAGCAGGGCATCTACGCGCTGCGCGACGCCGAGCTGTTCACCCTGCTCTGCCTGCCGCCGTCGGTGCCCGACCAGGCCCTCGACGACACCGTGTGGGCCGACGCGCTGGACTTCTGCGTACGCCAGCGGGCCTTCCTGCTGGTCGACCCGCCGCCCACCGAGACCGCCGACACGGTCCGGGCCTGGGTCGGGGCGCGCGGGCTCACCGCCAACGGCCGCAACGGGGCTCTCTACTTCCCGCGGGTGCGCCGGCCCGACCCGCTGCGCGACGGCGCGGTCCGCGAGTTCGCGCCGTGCGGCGCGGTCGCCGGGGTGATGGCCCGCACCGACGCGGCGCGCGGCGTGTGGAAGGCGCCCGCGGGTGTGGAGGCGGCCCTCGCGGGGGTGACCGGGCCGGCGCTCGCGCTGACCGACGGCGAGAACGGCAGCCTCAACCCGTACGCGGTGAACTGCCTGCGCACCTTCCGGGCCACCGGGACGCTGGTCTGGGGCGCGCGGACGCTGCGCGGCGCGGACGTGCTCGCCGACGAGTACCGGTACGTGCCGGTGCGGCGGCTGGCGCTCTTCCTGGAGGAGACGCTGGTCCGGGCCACCCAGTGGGTGGTGTTCGAGCCCAACGACGAACCGCTGTGGGCGCAGGTCCGTGCCTCCATCGGCGGGTTCCTCCAGGACCTGTTCCGGCAGGGCGCCTTCCAGGGTCGCACCCCGCGGGAGGCGTACTTCGTCAAGTGCGACAGCGAGACCACCACGCAGTACGACATCGACCGGGGGGTGTTGAACATCCTGGTCGGCTTCGCGGCCGTCAAACCGGCCGAGTTCGTGGTGATCGGCATCCAGCAGCGGACCGCGGCCGCGGCGACCTAGGAGGGGCGGGCATGGCCGAGTTCACGGTCAACGCGCAGCGCTTCGACCCGTACAAGAACTTCAAGTTCCGGGCGAAGTGGGACGGGCGATACGTCGCCGGGATCAGCAAGATCGGCACGCTGAAGCGGAGCACCGAGGTGGTCACCCACCGGCACGGCGGCGACCCGAGCAGCAGCCGCAAGTCGCCGGGGCGCACCGAGTACGACGCGATCGTGCTGGAGCGCGGCGTCACCCACGACCCGGACTTCGAGCAGTGGGCCAACAAGGTGTGGAACTACGGCTCCGGGCTGGGCGCGGAGACCTCCCTGGCGGACTTCCGCAAGGACATCATCATCGAGATGTACAACGAGGCCGGGCAGCTGGTCATCGCGTACAAGGTCTACCGGTGCTGGGTGTCCGAGTGGGTCGCGCTGCCCGAACTGGACGCCAACGCCAACGCGGTGGCCATCCAGAGCATCAAGCTGGAGAACGAGGGCTGGGAACGCGACTACACGGTGGCCGAGCCCGCCGAGCCGTCCTTCGTCGAACCCTGACCGCCATGACCGCCCTGGACGACCCGGGCCGGCTCCTCGCCGTCTGGGAGGCCGCCGCGACCGCCCCGCCGGCCGCCCGCGGCCCGGTGCTGCTGCACGGCGCCGGGCTCCTCCCCGACCTCGACGCCGCCCTGGACCTGCCGGTCGGGACGGCCGCCGCGCTGGCCGCCCGGCTGCACGCCGACACCTTCGGCGACCCGGTCGACGCCGTGCTCACCTGCGGCTGCGGCGAGGTCCTCGACGTGGCGCTGCCCCTGGCGCCGGTCGCCGCACTCCCGGCCGGGGACACCGGGACGGTCGCCGACGGCACGCTGCGGGTCCGCGCCCCCACCGCCCGGGATCTGCTGGCCGCCGGGGCCTCCGACGACCCGCTCGGCACGCTGCTGGCCCGCTGCGTCCGGGACGCCGCCGGCCGGCCCGTCGCCCCCGGCGGGCTGACCGTCGAGCAGCGCGCGGCCGTCGACGCCGCCGCCGAGGAGCTGGCCGGCGCGGCGGCCGTGGTGCTGCGGACCCGCTGCCCCGGCTGCGGGGAGACTGTCGTGGCCGCGCTGGACGTGGCCGAGCTGCTGTGGGAGCGGGTCGCTGGCCGCGCCCCGGCCGTGCTGGCCGAGGTGGCCACCCTGGCCGTCGCGTACGGCTGGGCCGAGGCCGACATCCTCGCCCTGCCGGCCGGGCGGCGGCGCGCGTACCTGGCCCTCGCCGCGGGGCGGGCGGCGTGAGCGGCGACGGCGGCTTCTTCGCCCGGCTGGCGCGGCAGGCCACCGGCCGGGAGCCGCTGGTCCGGCTCCGCGCCCCGCAACCCTTCGAGGCCGCTCCCCTGTCCTGGCCCCCGGACGTGCCGGTCGAGGCGCCCGCGTCGTGGCCCGGGTCCGCCGCACCGACGCCGACGCCGTCCCGAGCGGTCCCGGACCGGCCGGCCGCAGGGTCCGGCGCAACGACGGGCCGCACCGCGCCGGTGCAGGCGCTGCCGACCGACCCGAACCGGTCGCGGGCCGATCAAAGGCCGCCGGCCACGCCGCCCGAGGCCGACCCGGCCACCCCGGACAAGACCGCCGAGCCGGCCGACCCGGCGCGCCGCGAACCGGACGCCCCGCACTCCGCCGCCAACCCGCCCGCCGTCATCCCGCCCGCCGCCACTCCCCCGGCCGCCCGGCCACCGGACGCCTCCCGGCCGGCCGCCGTCGTCCCGCCCGCGCCGCCGGCCCTGGCGTCCGCCGCCCGTCGGCCCGCCCCCACTCCGGTACGCGCCGCCGCGCCGGACCTGGCCCGGCTGCTGCGGGAACGCCTCGGCCCGGCGCTGATCGCCCGGCGTGCCGTGGAGCCCGGGGAGCGCCTCGTCTTCGTGGACCGGCCGGCCCCGGCCGGCACGCCGCCCCGGACCGGCACCGCCGAGGTGCGCACCGGCCTGATCCGACCCGCGCCCACCCCGCCACCCGGAACGGCCGACGACCCATCGCCGGCCGGCGACGTCCACCTGCACATCGACCGCGTCGTGGTCACCCGCGCGCCCAGCCCGCCGCCGCCCGCGCCGCCGCCGCCGGCCCGGTCCACCGTGGACCACGCCGCCTACCTCGCCCGCCGCCGGGAGGGCCGATGAGCAACAGCCTCGCCATCGCCGCGGTCACCTCGACCCTGCGGTACGTCCTCGAACGGGCCCTCGACGCCACCCACCCCGGGCCGGTCGGCGGCGCCACCGTCACCACCCTGCGCCCCAACCAGCTCTCCGACACCACGCTGGTCTCCACGCCCGGCATCAACATCTACCTGTACGACGTGCGCCCCAACCACGCCTGGAACCTCACCGACCTGCCCACCCGGGGCCGCGACGGCAGCTTCACCCGCCGGCCGGTCGCCGCGCTCGACCTGTACTACCTGCTCACCTGCTACGGGGAGGCCGAGTCCCTGGACGCGCAGCGGCTGCTCGGCCGGGCGGTGCTCGCCCTGGCGGTCACCCCGACGCTCACCCGGGACCTGGTCAGCGCCGCCATCGACCTGTACGCCGACGACGTGCCGACCGCGTTCCTCGCCGAGTCCGACCTGGCCGACCAGGTGGAGCGGGTCAAGGTCGCCCCGTACACGCTGTCGGTGGAGGAGATGTCCAAGCTGTGGGCGACCTTCGCCACCCCGCACCAGCTCTCCCAGACGTACGTGGCGACGGCCGCGCTGGTCGAGGCGGACGTCACCCCGCGCCGGGCCCTGCCGGTTCGGCAGCGGACCGTCACCGTCCTGGCCGGCGGCCCCGCCGTGCTGACCGCCCTGGTCACCGACCCGCCCGGCGGGACCGCCGCCACCGGCGACCGGGTCGAGCTGCGCGGCGCCGGGCTGCGCGGCCGGCCCGGGCAGACCACCCGCGTCCACGTCGGACCGGCCACCCTCACCCCCGACCCGGGCGGCACCGACAGCACCCTCGCAGTCACGCTCGACGGCACCGTGCCGGCCGGGCTGCACGGCGTACGGGTCGCGCACGTCACGCCGGCCGCCGGTGGCGCGCCCGCCCGGGTCACCGCCGGCTCCAACGCGCTGCCGCTGCTGGTCCGCCCCACCGCCTCGGTGGTGGACGGCCCGCCCGACATCGTGCTCGGGGTCGACCCGCCACTGATGCCCCGGCAGCGGGCGACCGTCCTGCTCAGCCGGCTCACCCCCGGCTCGGCCGGCGAGCCGGACGCGCTGGCCATCCGGCTCGCCCCGCTCGGCCCGGACGCCGCCCCGCAGGACCGGCTCGCCCTCGCCGCCGGCGACGTGCCCAGCGGCGACTGGCTCGTACGGGTGCAGGTCGACGGGGTGGACAGCCTCCCCGACCTGGTCGGAGAGGTTTACGGCGCGCCCGCCCTGACCGTGCCGTGACCGCCGCCGACCGCCAGGCCCGCCCGGCCGATCCGCCCGCCTTGCCATGGGACGAGGCGAACCGGCTCGCGCTCGTGGCCGAACTGGACGTGCTGCGGGTGCGGCTCGTCGCGTACCCGGGGGAACCCGACCGGGCCGAACTCGCCGCGGCGGAGGAGCGGCTGGCGGCGGCCCGCGCGCTGCTCGACCGGCCCACGGCGCTCGACGGGCTCGCCGCCGCCCTGCGCCTCACCGGCTTCGAACGGGCGGTGCTGCTGCTGGCCACCGGCCCGGAGCTGGCCGGCGAGGTCGCCGACGAACTCACCGCCGCGCACGGGCAGCCCCGCCCCACCTTCGGCCTCGCCCTGGCCGCGCTGCCCGGCGCGCACTGGAACGCGCTCACCCCGGACGCCCCGCTGCGCCGCTGGGACCTGGTCCGCCTGCTCGACCCGGACACCCCCACCGGCAGCCCGCTGGTCACCGAGGAACGGGTGCTGCACCACCTCATGGGCGTCCGCTACCTGGAACCCGACCTCGCCGCCGTGGCCCGGCCCGTCCCGCCACCGGCCGCGCTGCCACCCGCGTTCGCCGCCGTCGCCGCCACCATCCGCACCGTCTGGGAGCACGGTCGTCCCGCCGTGCTCCAGGGACCGCAGCCGGCCAACCTGCCGGTCGTCGCGGCCGCCGCCGCCGAGACCGCCGGCCGCGAGCTGCGGCTGGTCGCGGTGGCCGACCTGCCCTCCGCGGTACGCGACCGGGACCGGCTGCTGCGCCTCATCGGGCGGGAGAGCCTGCTCGCGCCGGCCGCCTGGGCGTTCGACGCCGACGGGGCCCGCCCCGAGGACGCCCGCGCCCTGATCCGCGCCCTCGGCACGCTGCCCGCCCCGGTCGCCGTGCTCGGCGCCGTCGACACCGTGCTGGCCGACGGCGTGCTGGTCGGCGTACCCCGGTTGCCCATCGCGGAACGGGCGGCGGCGCTGGACGCCGCGCTCGACCGGCACCTGGCCGACCGGGCGGCGGGCGAGGCGGCCGCGGTGGCCGGAGTGTTCGACCTGGCCCTGCCCGATTTGGAGCTGGCCGCCGGGGACGCCGCCGCCGGCACGCCGCTGTGGCAGGCGTGCCGGGCCCGCTCCCGCAGCCGCTACGGCGGGCAGGCCCGGGTGGTCCGGCCCCGCGCCGGCTGGGCCGACCTGGTGCTGCCCGACACGCACGTGGCGCAACTGCGCTCGCTGGTCGCCGCCGTGCACCACCGCACCCGGGTGCTGCACGACTGGGGTTTCGCCGAGCGGAGCAGCCGCGGCCTGGGCACCGCCGCGCTCTTCGCCGGGCCCAGTGGCACCGGCAAGACCCTCGCCGCCGAGGTGATCGCCCAGGAACTGGGCCTGGACCTGGTGGTGGTCGACCTCAGCCAGGTGGTCAGCAAGTTCATCGGCGAGACGGAGAAGAACCTCAGCCGGGTCTTCGACGCCGCCGAGGACGGGGCGGCCGTGCTGCTGTTCGACGAGGCGGACACCCTGTTCGGCAAGCGCACCGAGGTGCGCGACAGCCACGACCGGTACGCCAACCTGGAGGTCGGCTACATGCTCCAGCGGATGGAGTCGTTCACCGGGCTGGCCATCCTCACCACCAACGCCCGGTCCGTGCTGGACCAGGCGTTCCTGCGGCGGCTGCGGATCGTGGTGACGTTCCCGTACCCGGACCGGGCCGCCCGGGAGACCCTGTGGCGGCGGGCGTTCCCGGCCGGTGTGCCCGCCGACGTCGACCCGGAGCGGCTGGCCGCCGTGGACCTGCCCGGCGGCGGGATCGCGGCGGCGGCGCTGACCGCCGCGTACCTGGGGGCGGACGGCGAGCGGATCACCGGGGAGCAGGTGGCCACGGCGACCCGGTGGGAGCTGGCCAAGAACGGGCGCTCCCTGGGCGGCCGCTGACTCCTGACCCATCGGTCACCGGTCCAGTGCACTTGGGGCGGTGGGTGCAGATTGTCGATCTGAAGCTGGAGCATCGGCCCCGTGTCGTCCCAACTGGCGATGATCGACAGCTGGCGGGCTACGAGTCAGACGCGCTTCAGGGTGCGCGACGGCTGAAGTCACGTTGGTAGCCTGACGCGTTCGCCGCAAGAGGTGGAGTCTGGCCGGTGCTCAGGATGGTGCAGCGTAGGTTGGTCGCGGTGGTGGCCGTCTGCATGGTGACCGCGTGCGGTCCTTCAACGGCTCATACGGCGGATCGATCAGCGGGCGAAACGATTCCCTCCGCGGCGGAGGCGACGGGCTCGGCAACAGCCAGGCAGCCCGCTTCCCCAGCAGCTCCGGCGGCCGGCGGATCCGGCTACTCCGCGACGCTGTCCGCACGCTTGGTGGCCACGGACTCAGTGCCGCCCGGATTCACCGTGGACATCGCGACGGTCATGCCGGCGGATGCTGGAGACGACCACCCGGACGTCGAGGTGCCCTGTTCGGACGGCATGATCCCGCTGCTGTCGGCCAGGCGGCTGACCGGGACTCCGTCGGCGATGGCCGCGGCCACCCTCAGCTATGGCTCCGGTCCCCATGACCTCTGGGTGGGGACCGAAGTCCTCAGGACCTACGCCGACGATGGTGCACGACGAGCAATGACCAACCTGCGAACCCTCATCGGACGTTGCCCCACCGTTGTTGTGTCGTCCGGCCTTGGCATCGGCGACAGGCACCACTTCGCAGTGGCACCGGGGCCGCGGCTGGGCGATGACAGCATTCACGTCAGCTGCAGCATGGCGTCCGGTTCCGGCACACTGGAATGCGACAGCGTACTCGTTCGCATCGGAACCGCTCTGGTGGCCGTCCAAGAGGAGGGCAACAAACCCGGCGGTGACACGTACCTCACCCAGCTCGCCGAAGCTGCGCTCGACAGCTATCAGGCGACCGGATCCTGAAGGCCCCACGGGCCCGACGCCATGGCCGTCTGCGACCCAAGTGGCGGGACCCGGCCGTCGCCGCGTACCGGCAAGAACATGTGCCTGTGGGTGATGGTTGTTGCCGAGGGCTCGTACCCTTCATGGCCATGAAGAGGCGCAGACTGCTGCTGGTGGCTGCATGCGGCGCCGCTGCCCGCCGTGCTGCTGGCAGTCGTCGGGTGCGCCGCAGCGGGGATCCTCCTCGTCCGCGACGGTCCGACGGACGCGCGCACGTGCCAGGAGTCCGTGCAGGCCGCCGAGGCAGAGGTCCGCACCGACCATTGGGATCCTCCCGAGGACTTGCCGGACCTCGGCGATCACGCAGAAATCCACTGGCAGCTGCGCGCCCCGGGCAACCCGTGTTCCAGGATGCCCGGCCCGACCGACTTTGCGTACCAGGGCGTGGTCAAGCTGCGACCGGAGAACGCGCGGACGTTGGCGAAGCGCTACGAGTTCGTACCGCGGGCATCTGTCAATCTGGATGAACTTCCGGACGACCTCCCCCCGGCAGATGTCTGGCCGGCCCTGGTGCCGTTCCTGCCGAGCCAGTCGCGGTGGCTGCACAACAGGTCGTACGACGAAACCGCGCCGTCGTCGCGGTGGCGGGTTGCGCTCCTCGATGTCGAGCACCAGACGCTCATGTTCATGCTCAACGACCACTAGCTGGCGCCTGCCAGTTCCCGTTGGTCGCGTTGCCGCGATTTGGAGGCGCGTCGGTGAGCGGTTTCGATGGACGGCGGCTGCCGGTCGTCGTGGCGGTAGTCCTGGGCGGTCTGCTGTTCGGTGGCGGGCTCCTTCTCTCGGCCCGGCTGAACACGGTGATCGACGAGAGGGTGCGCGTCGGCGTCGAGACGACCGGCCGGGTCGTCCACGTGGAGCGATACCAACTCGGGCGATCGACCACGGTGACGAGGTTGACTGTGGAGTACGCCCTCAACGGCGCGCGGCACCGGGAAAAGCTCTCCAGCGATCTCGACGACGTTCGGTATCGCGACGGAGACGCGGTAATCCTGCACGTCGACCGGACAGATGCCACAAAAGCTGCTACCGCAGAGGGATACGCAACGGAGGACCTGCTTCTCCGATTGCCTACCTTCCTCGAAGCCGCCGGAATCATCATGATCATGCTGGCTGTCGCTCGGCTCACACGCCGGGGGCGAGGATCGCCACCTACGCCGTAGGCCAGCTCCGGCAACTGGCTCATGGCGCGGTCGAGGTTGAGCTGTCCGCCGTGTTGGGCCGCGCCGGGCGAACCGGTGGGATCGAGGCGTGGGAGAGCACTCAACCGGGTCGATGCAAGCCAGCACGACCGCGATATACGATCCGCCGGTGAGTCGATCTCTCGCCGCGCGCCTGCTTGGCGCCACCCTGCTTCTTGCCGCTTGTACCGACGAGAAGCGGGCAGCGAGCCGGCCGAGCCCCGACAAGTACACCCGCGGTGGGAAGAGGCTGGCGACCCGGACGTGGGCAGCCACAGTGGCCAACAGGTCGACGAGATGAGGGAGGCGCCGGCGTGCCGGTGGGGATCGCGGTCAGCATTCTGGTCGACGGCGAGCGAGTGGACGCGGCCGACCTGCTGGGTTCGGTGACGCCGCTGGCGCGGGAGAACGGCGTCACCGTGGAGATGTCCGCGTCAATCCTGCTGCTGACTGCCGCCGAGGTCGGACCGCTGGCGGCGCTCGCTGAACCGCTTGCCGCCTGGTGGCAGGGTTACGGCCCAACCGAGAGCGACCGCAAGGTGGCCCTCCGGTTCGCTGGCCAATACGGGGTGAGCGAAATGACGTACTGCCGTCCCGACCTGGCGGTGGAGATCGTCCGGAACACCATCCTCACCGAAAGTGGTCCGGTCTACCGGCCCGGTGAACGCCCAGGCCTCGTTCGTCGAGTGACCGCCCAGCTAGTACGACCTTTCCGGAACGGCTTTACTGCGACACAGGTGCAGGTGGTGGAGGAACACGGCGTCCTCACAGTGGCACTGACGGGCCGCGAATGGGACGACACACCGCGCCGCCTGGAGTTCCAGGCCTGCGATCCGACCTACGAGCGATACGACCCGGACGATGACGAGGGCCTGTGCCTGCTTACCGAGGCACACGCGCCCACCTGGAACGGCCTACTCGCCCTCCGATTGGCCCGCGACTCACTACGGGTGCGGCTTACCGGAGAGGCAGCCAAGGAACTAGGCCTGCGCTCGCCGGCGCTCAACGTTCGGCTACGGCTCGATCCGCCCGAGCTGGCGGCACTGCGCGCAGGGCTCGGCCGAGCGTTCACATTTACTGCCGTACATGCCACTCCGACGCTCGACCTAGGTGCGCCGAACGCTTACCAATGAACCTTGCGGAATCGACGACCAACGGTAAGACCAGGCTCGCATCCTCAGTTGAGCGGCGGTCGGCAGTCGCTGTTCCACCACAGTGACGGCTCCCACGAGTAGACCCCGCTGGACCAAGACTTAGACCGGGCGGTCTGGGGGGTCCGCCAGCACAAGCATGGCCACCTCAAGATCGAGCGCCCGAAGTTCCGCATCCAGCCTCTCGTCTGATGCCAGCAGTACAGCAGCGAAGTACAGCTACCGTGCCAGCCGAGCCCAGCTGAGAGGCACGCAGGCTGCCCGATTGACCTCGCACCGCACCCGACCCGGCGGGCTCGCCGGATATCCATCAGTTCAGGGTTCGAGTCCCGGTTGACCCGCACGCCCGGTGCCGCGCGGAGCCGGGCCGCCGGTGCGGGAGATGCCCGTGAGTCCGCCGGCGTCGGCCACCCGCTCGGCGATGTTCGTGAGGTGGGTCAGGTCGTGCTCGTCGAGCTGGTCGAACAGCACCCGGCGGACCGTTTCCACATGCCCCGGCGCGGCGGTGGTGATCGCCGTACGGCCGAGGTCGGTGAGGTGGACCAGCGTGCCACGCCGGTCCGTCGTGCTGCCGGACCGCGCGACGAGCCCGCGCTGTTCCATGCGCCGGAGCTGGTGGGCGATGCGGCTGCGGTCCCAGCCGATGAGCGCGGCCAGGTCCCGTACGCGCAGTGCTTCGCCGCTCTGGGAGAGCGGGGCCAGCACGTCGTAGTCGGCGGGCGACAGGCCGGCCTCGGCGAGCTGACCGTCGATCGCGGCGTCGATGGCGCGCCGCATGCGCAGGAAGGCCAGCCACAGACGTTGTTCCTCGGGGTTCAGCCACCGGGGTTGGGTCATAGGTCACAGCCTACGACGGATTGCTGACACATCAGCATTGAGCGGATAGATTCGCTGACACGTCAGCAACTCTCCAGGAAGCGCAGCATGTCTACCCTGCAGATCATCATTGCCAGCACCCGGCCGGGCCGGCTCGGCCTGCCGGTCGCCGAGTGGATCAACACCGTGGCGGTCGAGCACGGCGGCTTCGACCAGGTGGAACTCGTCGACCTCGCCGAGTGGAACCTGCCGTTCATGGACGAGCCGAACCACCCGCGCCTGCGCCGCTACGAGCACCAGCACACCCGCGACTGGAGCGCCACGATCGACCGGGCCGACGCGTTCCTGATCGTCATGCCCGAGTACAACTTCGGCTACACGGCCCCGCTCAAGAACGCCATCGACTACCTCGCGCACGAGTGGGCCTACAAGCCGGTCGGCCTGGTCAGCTACGGCGGCGTCAGTGCCGGTACCCGCGCCGCGCAGATGATCAAGCAGGTGCTGACCACGCTGAAGATGACGCCCATCCCCGAGGCCGTGCACATCCCCTTCGTCGCCCAGTTCATCGACGACGGGGCGCTGCGACCCAACGAGACCATGGACGCCAGCGCCAAGGCGATGCTCGACGAACTGGTGCACTGGACCGCCGCCCTGGCCCCGCTGCGTGAACGGGCACGGCAACACGCGGCCGGATGACCATCCTCCAAGCAGCTGCCGGGAGTCGACCGCGCGGGCAACCGGCACGCGAGGCAGTCACCCTTCGACGTCGACCACGACCTTGCCGGCCGCGGTGCCGCCGGCGAGCACGTTGTGCGCGTCCGTCACCGTGTCGAGGGTGAAGTGGCGCGGGTCGAGCCGTGGGCGCAGCGCGCCCGCGTCGGCCAGCGCCGCGGCCTCGCGCAGGATCTCGCCGTGGTGCTCACGGGCCGCCCCGGTCAGCATGGGCAGCAGCGTGAAGACCCCGGAGTACGTCGCGCCACGGAACGACAGCGGCGCGAGCGAGTGCGATCCCCAGCCCAGCGCGCTCACGACGTGCCCGTGGTAGGTGCGCACCGCCGCGAACGACGCGTCCAGCGTCGCGCCGCCCACGTTGTCGGCCACGATGTCGAAACCCTCACCCGCGGTGCACCTCGCGACGTACTCGTCCACACCGGTGGTGGTGTAGTCGATCGGGACCGCGCCCAGACTCTCGATCACCGGCAGGCTCGACGGGGCGCCCGTCGCGTACACCTCGGCGCCCCGGGACCGGGCGAGCTGGACGGCCACGTGCCCCACACCGCCGGCGCCGCCCTGCACCAGCACCTTCTGCCCGGCGTGCACCCCGGCCCGGTCGACCAGCCCCTCCCACGAGGTGATCACGGCCAGCGGCAGCGCGGCCGCCTCACGCAGGGACAGGCTGCGCGGCTTGCGCGCCAGCAGCCGGGCATCGACCGCGGCGTACTCGGCCAGCGAGCCCTGCAGGTCACCGACGCCGCCGGTGAGCCCGTACACCTCGTCGCCGGCGTCGAAGCCGGTGACCCCGGCGCCTACGGCGGCGACGACGCCGGCGAGGTCCAGGCCGAGCACCGCCGGCGGCCGGACGCGGGCATGCGGGGCCGCGCCGGCCTGGATCTTGGTGTCGAGGGGGTTCACGCCACTGGCCACGACCCGCACCAGCACCTGGCCGGCCCCCGCGGTCGGCCGATCGATCTCCTCGACCCGCAGTGGAGCACCGAATTCGCGTAGCACCACGGCACGCATAGCTGTCCGCGCTTTCTGTTGTTGGGGCGTCACGGGCTCACCCGGTGCAGCACCGGGACGATCCGGAAGTCGACGGTGGTGTGGTCGATGGTGGCGTGCACCGGCGAGTCCGCCATCTCGGTCGTGATCCCGGCGGCGCTGCGCCGGGCGTCGGCGACGGAGTCCCAGGCCACGATGTCGGTGATCGTGCCGCCGTCGTCGAGGATGCGGCGCCAGCGGAATCCCGGCCGGCCGCGCAGGTAGGCGTCGATGTCCTGGTTCGCCTTGACGAAGTCGGCGCCGGTGAGGCCGGGGACGAGCCGGAAGGTCGTCATCTCGAGCGCCTCGCTCATGATCGCACTCCTAGCCGTGAACGATCAGCCCTGCGCGGTGGAGCGCATGACGATCTCGTTGACGTCGACGGTGTCGGGCTGGCTGACGGCGTACGCGATGTCATTGATGCTCCTGGCGTCGGTCGTGCCTGCGGCGAGCACCGCGGGTTCAACGATGCGACGCGCGGGTCGGCCCCGGGAGGGCGCGGTTTCCTGGGTGCGCGGCACCCAGGCACGGCCCGCCGGCCCGGCGTGCCTGGTCGCCCGGACGCCACCGACGCCGGCCAGGTCGACGGCAGCAGGATAGATCCGCCGCGACCCCGTGCGACGCCGTTGACCCGAAGTTCGACCGCGTGCGCTCCGGGGGTGGTAAGGCGTCTCCGAGCAGGTCGCTGACCAGGAGCTTTAGGCTGGTGAACGTGCCCGCCACCCACAACCGGCTCGGGGAGTTCCTCCGAGCCCACCGCGCCCGCGTCGACCCCACGGAGGTGGGACTGCCCGGGGGCGGCGACCGCCGGGTGGCCGGCCTGCGCCGCGAGGAGATCGCGGTGCTGTCCGGGGTGAGCGTCGACTACTACGCCCGCCTCGAGCAGGGCCGGGAACGCAACCCCTCCCCGCAGCTGCTCGACGCGATCGGAAGGGCCCTCCGTCTCGACCGCGACGCCCGCGAACACCTGTTCCGGCTCGCCGGGTTGAAACCCGGCCCGGGCCCGGACAGCTCTCGCAATTCGGTGCATCCCGCACTGCTGCGCCTGCTGGATGCCTTCCCCGCCTCCGCCGCCTACGTGCTGGGTCCCGCGTTCGACGTGCTCGCCACCAACAGCGTCGCGGCGGCGTTGCTCTCCCCGTTCGCGGGCACGACCAACATGGTGCGGGTGCTGTTCCAGCACCCGCGGGCGCGCGCCATCTTCCCGGACTGGCCGGCGCTGACGGAGAACGTCGTGCACGCCCTGCGGCTCAATGCCGGCCTGTTCCCGAACGACCCGGAGATCCAGGCGCTCGTGGCCGACCTGCGGCGGCACTCGCCGCGGTTCCGCGCCCTCTGGGCGGACCAGACGGTGCGCGGCCTGACCCGCATGTTCAAGGAAGTGCACCACCCCGACGTCGGGCGGATCGGGCTGACCTATCAGACCTTCGACGTCCGCGACGCCCCCGGCCAGCAACTGCTCGTCGGCACACCCGAGCCGGGAAGCAGCAGCGCCGAGGCCCTCGCCCACCTGGCTGCCGTGCACCCACCGGCTGGACACGCCCGCACCGCCCCGCAAGCTGACTGACGGCGGCAGGGCCTGATCCTCGACGAGCACCGGCCGTCGCGGGTGCCGCGATTCAGCCCTGCGCGAGGGGGAGACTGTCGTGACCGGGCCCGGCGGCGGCTGCCCTGGCGGCCCGCTCGATCCTCGCGCACCGCGCCGCCAGAAACTCCTTGTCGGTCGGCTCCAGGTGGGCGTACTCGGCCATGGCCCCGGTGGAGCCGTCGAGCTGTTCGCGCAGGATGTCGGCGTGCCCGGCGTGCCGGCTGGTCTCGGCGAGCACGTGCACCAGGATGTTGAACAGCTTCACGTTTGGACGTGGCCACCAGGGCACATGGCCGGGCGAGTCGATGGCGAGGGCGCCGATCGTCGCGTCCGAGTGCGCCCACACCCGGCGGTAACGGTCGATGATCTCCGCGCGGGTCTCGTGCTCGGTCGCCCACATGTCGGTGTCGTCGTGGGCGGCGTCGTCCCACCGGGGCAGGGGCTCGGGGAACGGCCGGCCGAAGACCTCGCCGAAGTACCTGGCCTCCGTGATCGACAGGTGCTTGACCAGGCCGAGCAGGTTGGTCCCGGTCACGGTCAGGGGACGACGCACGTCGTACTCGGGCAGCCCGTCGAGCTTCCACAGCATCGTCTCGCGGATGTCGCGCAGGTCGTGGTGCAGGTACTCTTTCGCGAACTCATCGATCATGGGTCACGACCCTGCCATGCGCCGTCGACACGTGCAGCCCCGTGGGCAGCATCAGCACCTACTTGACAGGCCACCTCACGAACCCGGTCGACGTGGCCCGTCCCTCACATCGACCTCCCGATCCGCGACATCGAGGTTCCGGTCAGAAGTCCACGATCTTCAGCAGGACGATCGCGTTCGGGTCGTTGCTGAGGATCCGCCGTGCGTGCGCCAGGGCCCGGTCGCCGGGCGCCCGGTCGTACTCGATGTGGATACGGCGTCCGTTCAACGTCGCCTGCACGTCTGGGCGGTTGGTGCCGAGGCGGAAGCTGTCGGTGACGTCGACCTGGGTCTGGTTGATCCGGAAGTCGCTGGCGCCCGCCGCCTCCAGCAGCTCGATGTCGTGCCGTACGTCGATGTTCTGCACGCTGCTGCGCCCCACCCCGCGACTGGTGAACTGCCCGGACGCGTCGCGGATCGGGATGGCGGCGGGCGCGGCGCGGGTCGGTACCGGCCCACTGGTGGGCAGCGCGGCCTCGAAGTCGGCCCGGGTCATCGGGGTGGCGTCGCCGAGGATCGCATCCGGCACCCCGGCCTCCCGGGCGACGGCGTGGCTCTCGGCCACGGCGAGGTCCGGTCGCGGCCGGCCCGGGCCCTGGTGGCCGGGCCCAAAGTGCTCGCCCGCACCCGCGAGGTCGGCCTCGACCTCGGCGGCCAGGCCGGTACGTCCACCGGCCCGCTCGGCCATCTCCTGCCGCACCCGGGCGGCCAGCTGCGCGAAGCCCTCCGGGTCGGCCGCAGCCGCGCGTTCCAGCTCCTCCCGACTGAGCCGCTGCCCGAGCCCCTCGGCCTCGGCGACCAGCCGGTCGATCTCCGCCGCATGTGGACTGCGCGGCCCGGGCAGGTGCGACGGGCCGCCGGTGGTGTAGCGGCCGAGCGAGGTGCGGCTGGCGATCATCTCGACCTCGTACACCCCGGGGCCGACCGGGGTGGCGGCGAACGTCTCGATCCAGCGGTACCGGCGCTTCAGCACCATCAGCGAGGCGAGCAGCACAGGGACCGGGCTGTCGAGCGCGTCGTTGGTGGCCTCGATTGCCCGGGCCTCGGCCACCGCCTCCGGGTACTGAGCGGCCTTGGCCGCGTCGTCGGCCAGCGTCGGTGTCCCCGGTTCGTCGGTGGCGCGGACCGCTCCCTCGCCCAGTTCGTCGGCCTCGCGGGTGGCGGCTCCCTCGGCGCCTTCGCGGCCGGCCCGGGCGCCACCGGCCTCGGTGGCCTCGCGGGCGGCGCGGACCTCGGCCGCCTCCCGGCCGGTGCGGGACGCCCCGGTCGCCGCGCCCTCCCGGGCCACGCCGGCCTCGACGGCCTCCCGGGCGGTGCGGGACGCCCCGGTCTCGGCGCCCTCGCGGGCGGCCCGGCTCGCGGCGAGCGCCGCCTCGTCGCCCAGGCCGAGCATCCGCCCGGCCAGCCCTTCGACACGTTCGAGGAGCCCGGCGGCGAAGCGGAACCGGCTGAGGAAGCCGCGCGCGGCGCCGATGCCGCGCATGAGCGGTCCGCGCAGCGGGCGCAGCGCCCGGCCGAGGACGCCGAGCAGCTCGCCGCCGAGGTCGAGGAACCGCAGCAGGTAGACGAGCAGGGTCCGCAGTCCCGGCTCGACGGCCTTGAGAGCGGCGTAGTTGCCGGCGCTGAAGTAGATGATGGCGGCCTGGAGCAGCAGGAACCCGGCCACGAAGCCGATCTTCCGGCCCAGCTCGAAGTCGGGCAGCATGATGAATTCGAGGAGCGCGTCGGCGGCCCGGGCACCGAGCGACTGGGCGCCGGCCACCATGGCCGCCCAGGCGTCGCCGAGGAGCTGGGCGAGCCCGCCCACGGTGGCGCCCTCGCTCTGCACCTCGCCGCGCATGTCGGTCTCCAGCGTGGCGGGGTCGAGGTCGGCCTCCATCCCACCGGCCGCCGCCTGGGCCAGGGCGCCGGCCGGCAGCGCCGCGACGATCTGCGCGTCCGTGGGTTCGCCGGGCACCGCCGCCAGCTCGACCGCCGCGCCGGCCGCCCCGGCGCCGGCCGCCGTCGGGCCCGCGGTGGCGGCCGCCGGGACGGCGGTGGTCGCCGGAGCGGCGGTGGTCGCCGGAGCGGCGGTGGTCGTCGGAGCGGCGGTGGCGGCGGTCGTCGCGGTGGGGCCGGCCCCGGCCGCCGCGGTGAGCCCCGAGGCCGGCGTCGAGGTCGCCACCGCGCTGACACCGGACGGGGAGGCGGAGGCGGCCACGCCGGACGCCGACGGTCCGGCCGTGGCCCCGGTGGTGGCGGGAGCGGGGGCCGCGGTGAGTGCCGTCCCGGCCGGGCCGGCACCAGGCGGGGCGCGGACCAGGGCCATGCCCGGGGCGTACGACTGGACGACCCGGGCCACGGCGCGGGCGGCGGCCACCAGGAGCTGGGCCAGCATGAACAGCAGCCGGAACGGGTCGATGATGCCATCGACGACGCCCTGCACTATCCCCCACGCCATGCCGGCCACGAAGGACACGCCCCCGCCTGCGGCCAGGTTGGCGATCTTGTTGCTGGCGTCGATCCGCTGCTGGTCGCCGATCCGCTCGCCGTAGCGCAGCTGGGTGAGGAAGCCGACGACGCCCTCGCGCAGCAGCGCGCCGAGCGGGCCCAGGCCGGTGAGCAGGGTGGGCAGCGCGCCGATCGCCACGATGAGCAGGTCGAGGACGAAGTTGATCACGGGCGGTTTGAGGTCGTCTGGGCAGAGCAGCCAGATCACCGCGCCGATGACGACCGGCAGCATGAGCGGGTTGGCGACCACCACGGCCAGCCGGACCAGGAAGTCCAGAATGGGCTGGAAGATGGCGACCAGCGCGTCGAAGACGGCGTGCAGGGCCTCGGTGAGCCCGCTGAAGCCGCCGCGCGCCCAGGCGGCCATCCGGGTGAACTGGTTGGCCACCGCGGTGAGCAGGGTGGACACCGCAGTGAGGCAGGTGTTGGCGCCGAACGCGCCGAGCACGCCGCCCATGGCGGTGCCGACCTGGCCGGCCACGTCGGCGAGCCAGGTCGCCGCGGCCGCGAGGGTGTCCGCCGCCCCGGCGACCGCGCCGATGACGGTGGGCAGGATGCGGTCCTGGAGCACCTGCCGAGCGGCGACCAGGATCTCGCGGGTGTTCCAGTTCTCCCAGAGCCAGGTCAGCCCGTCCCACAGCGGCGGGAGCACCTGCGTCAGCACCACCACGGGACCGAGCGGCGAGAGCAGGACCAGGATGCCGCCGACCACCATGAGCGGGGTACGGATCGGTTCGATGGTGGCCCGCAGGGTCTCCCAGGCCGAGTTCGCGAGGTTGCCGAGCCAGCCGCGGGCGCCCTCGGTGCTGTCCCAGGCCAGGCCGAACTGGGTGCAGAGCCAGTCCCAGGCGTACGAGGCGCCGGCGCGGATGGGCGCCGTGAGGTCCCACAGCCAGCCGCCGAGCCGGGTGAAGGACTCCCAGACCGCGCCGCCGGCCGCGCCGAGCAGGTCCAGCGCGGGGACCGCCAGGTGGTCCCAGAGCCCGGTGAAGACCTGGTTGACGGTGTCCGCGACGGTCCGCAGGTTCCGGATGATCGGGCCGTCCCACTCCTGGAGGGCGGCCACGACGGGGCGCAGCAGGGCGCCGACGGCCGACCGGGCGGCGCCGCCGAGCCGGGCCTGGACGTCGCGGACGCCCTGGGCGAGCCCGGTGAAGGTGGACTCGACGGCGGACATCGGGTCGAGGCCGGCGAGGCCGGCGAGCAGCCGGCCGAGCAGCGCGTTGACGCCGGTGCACAGCAGCTCACGCAGCCGGACCAGCGCGCCGCCGCGGAGGAATTCCAGCAGGCCGGGCGCGAGCCGGTCGACGACCGCGGAGGCCGCCTCCAGGGCGGTCCCGGCGATCTCCCCGCCCACGTCGAGGGCGGTGTCGAGCGCACCACGGCCCAGGGCGGCGGCGTCGCTCGCGGTGTCGGAGACGAACCGGCCCACGGGGGTGTCGGCGAGCGCGAAGCACTGCACGCCGAGCGGCGCGGACCGGACCGGGGCGGCCGGCGGGCCGCGACCGGGGTGCTCGGTGGCCGCGCCGGCCGGGACGGGCGCGGGGCGGGCCTGCTGGCGGACGTGGGCCAGCTCGTGGGCGAGCACCAGGTCCCGGACCGGCCCGGCCCCGGCGCCGAGGACCACGTGGTTGCCGTACGTGAAGGCGTGTGCCCGCCGCTCCTTGGCGGCCAGCTTCGCGGCGAGGCCGTCGTGCAGGCGCACCCCGGTCAGGTCCATGCCGAGCGCCGGCTCGTAGCGGGCCCGTTCGGCGCCGGTCAGTGGCCGGCCGCCGCCCAGCCGGGGGTCGGGCACGGTGGCGAGCCGGGCGACCGGCCGGGCCGACCGGGCGGGGGCGGCCGGCGGCGCGGGCCGCGCGGCGGTGGCGTGGGCGGGCCGGGCGGCGGTGGCGTGGGTGGGCCGGGCGGCGGTGGCGTGGGTGGGCCGGGCGGCGACGAGGCGGGCGGCGGTGGCGTGGGCGTCGTGCTCGGCGGCCGGGTCGGGCGGGGCGTGCACGGGGATGCGGGCCACGCTGTGGGTGCTGCGGGTCGGCCGGCTCGGCCGCCGCTCCGGCCGTTCCGCCTCCGGGCGGGCGCGCTCGGGCTCGTCCCGGTCGGCCGACCGGGACGGCTGGGCCGCCTCCGCCACCCTCATCCGCTGACGTTCCCCTCGTCGCGCCACGACCCGGTGCCGTCGACCAGCGCCGGGCCGGTGGTGCAGACATTGTCGCGCGCCACCCAGAGCGTGGGCGAGCCCGACGGGCCGGACACCGCGCGGATGCCGAGCACGGTGCCGTCGAAGGTGTTCGCGGCGGCGACCGCGTGCGGGCCGAGCCGGCCGGCGCAGAGCAGCCCCTGCGCCGGGTACCCGGGCTTGCCGTCGGCCAGGTCGACCACGTTGGACGACACGTCGAGGCGGTGGCAGTCCCCGACGTACACCCCCTGGTGGAGGAAGGCGGTGGCGGCCCGCGCCGGCGGGGCGACGGTGTTGCCGGTGATCCACGCCCGGCGTACCGTCTCGCGCTCCTCGTCGGGGTCGCCCAGGGCGACGCTGATGCCGGTGAGCGCGCCGGTGACGGTGTTGTCGCGGACCCGGACGTCGGCGGCGGTGGTCCCCGCGACGGTGATGCCGGCGGTGGCCGTGGCCACGGCGGCGAACTCCTCGGCGACGCGGCGCAGCCAGGCCGCGAACCGGGTGCGCTCGTCGAAGAACCGGGAGTCCGGGTTGTGCCGGACCAGGTCGTCGCGGACCACGTCCTGGAGCTCCTCGACGGTCCGGACCTCCTGGTCGCCGAGGTACGCGGTCCAGCCCTTCGCGTCGTCGATCTCGGAGCCGAAGCGCAGGTTGCGGGTCTCCACCAGCGACGACCAGCCCTTGCGCAGGCCGAGGCCGTCCTCCCCGGCGAGCAGCGGGTGCACGGCCCGCCGGGCGATCCGGCGGGCGAAGCGGGGGTCGCCCAGCCATTCGAGGAACCGCTTCTCCGGGTCGGCGCCCGGGTCGGCGGTGGCCAGCACATCGCAGCCGGTCACGTCGCTGCGCCGGCTGTGCAGCACCAGCACGCCGGTCTGCGCGTGCCCGGCCTCGATGCGGCAGTCCCGGACCACGGTGCGCTCCACCGGCCGGCCGCCCTCCTGATCGTCGCCGCGGACGGTGATCCCGCTCGCCACGGCGGCCGGGGCGTCGCCCATCTCGGCGTGGACCCGTTCGACGAGGACCAGGCCGGTGCGCCGGATGTCGAGGGCGCCGTTGCGCTTGTCGCTCTCCGCCGGCACGGCGGCCACGGACAGGTCGCGGACCTGCACCTCGCCGCAGTCTTCGAAGCGCAGCGCCGACTCGGCGGCGGAGACGACGCGGGTGGCGGAGCCGACGCCGGTGACCAGCACGCAGGAGACCCCGGACAGCACGGCGGGCTCGTCCAGCGTCCACTCCCCCGCGGTCAGGCAGAGCGCCAGCGCGGTGACCCCGGACAGGTCGGCGAGGAGCTGGACCAGGTCGGTCTCGGGGCGGACGACCAGGCAGACCGTGCCGCCCTCGTCGCGGCGGCCGGTGACGCGGACCTCGGCGTCGACCGGGGCGTCGGCGTCGTCGAGCCGGACCGCGGTGAGCACCCGGGTGGCCGGGCCGGTGCTGGGCAGCAGCCAGCGCACGTCGATCTGCCCGCGCGCGTCGGTCTCCAGGACCACCTGGGCCGGGTCGCCGGCGGTGGGCACGCCGGTGGCCAGGTGCCCGTCGACGGCGGTGAAGCGGACCCGGGCGCGGTGGACCGGGCGGCCGCCGTTGCGGACCACCACCCGCACCGGCTCGGGCAACGGCTGGCCGGGCGGGGCCTGCTGCCCGTCGCCGCCGAGCAGGTCGAGGGTCACCAGGTCGGTCAGCGGCGGGGTGAGCCGGCGGCAGTCCTCGTCGAGCGCCCAGCGGCCGGCGCCGCCGACGGTGGTGCGGCGCAGGATGCCGAGCACCGCGACGTGGTGCACCGGGCCCAGCGGCGGGCGGGCGAGCGGGTTGCCGAGGCCGTCGGTGGGCCAGTCGATGGTGCCGGAGAGGGCGCTGACGCCGTAGACGAGGCGGACCGTGCGGGCGGGGATCAGCCAGTGGTCGCCGACCCGGAAGTCACCGGCGCCGAAGCGCACCTCGATGCCGGCGTCGTCCAGCTCGTCGGGGCTGGCGTTGGCGACCTGGGCCGGGCCTTCCCAGCGCCGGACGATCGGGGTGCGGCCGAGCGCCGCGAGGCTGGCCGGCGCGCCGGCGGCCCACGTCACCGGCAGCGCCGTCCCGTCCGGGGCGCCCGCGGTGGCCAGGTGGCCGGGCCGGCCGTGCAGCTCCCGGTCGGGGCTGGTCACCTCGACGAGGTCACCCTCCCGGAAGGACAGTTCCTCGTCCCGGCCGACCCGGTCCAGGCTCAGCTCGGCGTCCATCCCGGCCGCCGCTGCGGCGGCCGAGGGCGGGCCGATGGCGGTCAGCCCGGCCACCACGCTGCCGTTCTCCCGCGACCAGAGGTAGCGGGCCGTGCCGTCGCCGGCCACGTCGTGCACCTGGACGCGGTAGAGCTGGTTCTCCAGCCGCCGGTAGCCGCCGGAGCCGCTGAGCCGGCACGGGTCGGCGGTCGGGTCCACCTCGCGCAGCGCGGCGGTCATGGTGGGGGTCGTCCGGCCGCCCCACACAGGGTCGACCACGGTCGCGCAGGCCGTGCCGGCGGCCACCTTGACCAGCCGGACCTGCCAGACCGTGCGGGCCCGGGTGGTGGTATCCGGGCCGCCGAGGGCGGCCTCCCGCAGCCGGGGCGCCTGGTCGGCGGTGACGTGCTGGTCGGCGACGTCGAGCACGACGGCGTACCGGCCGTCGGCGGTCGGCTCGGGCAGCCCGGGCAGGTCGCCGACCTTGGGCAGGTACGGCTGGTCGGCGAGCTTGTGCCCCGGCCCGCCGCCGACCGGCGGGAGGGCGTCGACCAGCACCCCGTCCACGTAGTAGCGGCCGGCGGTGATCCGCAGGTCGGCCCACGCGGCCGCCGTGGGGGTGGCGCCGGCCGTGTCCACCACGGCGAAGCCGGCCCCGTCGAGCGGCCCGCCGGCCGTGCCCACGATGTCGCGGGTCCGCTCCTCGTCGTGCCAGGCGGTGATCTTCGTCTGCTCGTTCCACTCGGCGTCGAGCAGCATCCGGCCCTGCTGCAACAGCACCTGGCGGTAGCCGTCGCGCGGGTCGAACGTCCAGCGGGTGAAGTCTCCCTGCACGTCAACTCCCGAAGATCCCGAGCTCGATGCCGACCGGCCGGTAGGGATCGAGCTGCCGCTGCGCCGCCCGGAGCCGCAACGGTCGCCTGAGGTGGTGGTGCACGCCCGGCTCGGCCCGGTCCTCGCCGCCCTCCCGGATGGGCAGCGGGCAGGATCCGGCGAGGGCCGGGTACGCAGGCGAGGCCGGGTCGGTGGCCGCGTACACCGGGAGGGGGCCGGGTTCGCCGTCGGCGGGCACGCAGCGGTAGCGGCGCGGGGTGCGCGAGCCGGGGGCGACGTAGCTGAACCGCAGGCAGCCGACCTGGCGGTGGGCCACCTCCACCGGCCCGTCCAGCACGCAGCTGCTGGCGTCGAGGCTGCGGACCCGGACCGCGCCCCGGACGGTGCTGCCCTCCAGGCAGGCGTGCACGCCTTCCCCCGCGAGTGCGGTCCCGCCGCCGGCCGTGGCGTCCAGCACGCTGGTGTCCACGGTGGCCATCGGCACGGTGGCGGCGAGCGTGACCGTGCCGGCCACCACCCGGCTGAGCCGGAGCTGGAGCCGGCTGTTGGGCCGGCCGGCGGCGGACTCGACGCGTACCGCGCCGGTGACCGTGGCGTGCGCGATCGTGAGGTGGCCGAGTTGGCCGGGCGCGACGACCACGTCGCCCTCGACGAGCAGCCCGTCGAGGACCACGCTGCTGCCCGGCTCGCCGGTGATCCGCAGGCTGCCGCGCAGGTGCGGGCGCAGCCCGTCGGGGGCGTACCGGCCGGGGACGGGGGCGAGGACCTCGCCGTCGGGGCGGCGGCGGGTCGGCCAGGCGGCGGCCACCAGCACGAGCCGGGTGCCGGCGGGCACGGTGACCGCGACGTCTCCCGGGTAACTGGCGCTGTCGGCGACCGAGACGACGTACGTGCCGCCCCGGGTGGTGCTGCCGGGGGCCGCCCAGGACGCCTCGGCCGCGGCCAGGCCGGCGGCGAGGGTGGGCACGCTGCCGGCCGGGGCGGGCGTGCCGGAGCACACCTGGGTCTGGCCGGCGGCGGGCGGGGCGTCCGGTCCGTCGGCGGTGACCGGGGCGCCGGGGTCGGTGGCGAGCAGCGCCTCGTGGGCGGCCGTGCGGTCGTAGGTGCCGGCGCCCACGTCGGCGAGCCCGCCGTAGGCGTAGCGGACGAAGACCGCGTCGGGGGCGGCCGGCGCGTGGACCCGCAGCCGGCCGGCCACCGGGTCGACCATCACCCGCGGCGCCGGGCCGGGGGCCGGGTCCTCCAGGTGGCAGACCCGGATCCGGTCGGGGGTCAGCTCCGGCTGGTCGACGCCGCCGACCCGCAGCCGTACGCCGAGCGGCAGCGCGGCCGCCGCCAGGGCGCCGGCCCGGGCCTGCCCGAGCAGGTCGAGCAGGCGGCGCGGGCGCAGCGGCACGGGCAGGTCCGCCTCGGTGGCGAGCCGCTCGACGGCCTCCTCGCGGCGGGGCGGGGCGTACAGGGGCACGGCCCGGCCGAGCGGGTCGAAGGTCCAGTGGTCGGCGACGGCGCGGGCGGCGGACCAGCCGCCGTTCGGGCCGGCCGGCGGGTCGGCCTCGGGGGCGCCCACCTCGTACGCCTGGGTCGGGAACAGGTGCACGGCCACGTGGTCGATGCCGTAGCGGCCGCGGCGGGTGGGGATGCGGCGTACCTCGGCGGTGTGGGTGAGCGGGTCGAGGGCGCCGCGCGGCCCGGGCGGACTGACCACGGCGGCGGCCTCGATGCGGGCGGCGCCGCGCAGCGAGACGGTGGCCGGCCGGTCGGGGCGGACGTGGTTGACGTGCGTGGCGCCGACCAGCAGCGGGTGGTGCTCGACGGCGCGGGCCGGCCAGCCGGTGACGTCCCGGGCGACCTGTTCCAGCACGGCCACGGTGCCCTTACGGCGGCGGTAGGCCACGGTGTTGGCGACCAGGGCCCGCCGGCTCACCGTCACCCCGAGGTCGGGGGGCAGCTCGGCGAGGCCGACCAGGTCGGCGAGGTACGGCACCAGCCACTCGGCGCAGGTCTCGACGAAGAACCCGTCGTGCAGCCGGTCGAGGTCGGCCTCCAGCAGCTCCAGTTCCCCGGCCACGGCGGCGAGCAGCGCGGTGAGCGGGCCGGTGCCGCCGTCGGCCTGCGCGTCGCGGGCGAGCAGGTGCACCGGGACCAGGTCGAGCAGGCGGGGCAGGGCGGGTTCGGTCACGACATCACCCCGATCGTGAGGTCGGTGAGGGTGAGCACCTGGGCGGGGCGCAGCGTGCCGGCGAACCGGCCGGGCAGCGCGGCCAGCAGGTCGACGGCGGCGCCGCCGGGCGGCGCGGCGAGCCGGGGCAGGGTGCAGGCGCGTACCCCCGGCACCGCGCGCACGGTGACGAGGGCCCGGGAGGCCACCACGCCGGCGGCGAAGCCCAGCGCCGGCGGGGCGTACGCGGTCGCGAGGGCGGCCCGGACGGCGGCCTCCACGTCGGCGCGCGGGTAGGCCGGGTCGTGCGCGAGGTCGACGTGCAGTCCGAACGGGACGGTCTCGCCGGCCAGCACGGCGAGCCGGGTGCCCGGGTCGCGGGCGGCCACGAGAGCGGCGCGCAGCGCGGCGACCAGCTCCGGCCCGGCCGGGGCGGCCCCGCCGCCGGCCGCGGCGCCGAGCGCGGAGACGACGACCACCTGTTCCCGGCCGTCCCACACGTCGTCGGCGCGGGCCAGGGTGACCCCGGCGAAGCCGGCCGCGAAGTCCTCGTGGTCGGCCACCGAGACCGCCCGGTCGAGGGTGCGGATCCGCAGCGGGGCGTGCGACCGGGCCGCGTCGAGCTGCTCCGGGTCGGCCCAGTCGCGGGCCGGGCCCGGGTTGGCGGCGGCCCGCACCCCGTACGGGCGGCGGGGCAGGATGCTGAGCTGCCCGGCCCGGACCGCGCCGGTGGCACCGACACCGACCCGGTAGGTGGCCACGACGTTCTCCACGCCGCCGGGCAGCCGGGCGCCGTGCCGGCCGTCGCCGGTGGTGACCGTTGCCAGGCCATCGTCGTCGAGCCGTTCGGTGTGCACCCGGTCGTGCGGGCCGGCGGTGTCCAGCGCGGGCACCGGGTCCCAGCGCACCCCGTCGACCCGGACCTCCAGGCTGCTGCGGGCGCCGGCGGGGCTGTCGTCGCGGACGTGGGTGAGCGGGCCGCGCCGGGTGCGCATCCGCTGGAAGGCGAGGGTGGGGTCGCCGCTGCCGAGCGGCTGGACGACGGTCTCGCCGTGGCTGGCCGGCGCGACGTTGCCGCGTACCCGCAGGCCGCGCGGGTCGTAGCTCAGGGTGAGGTCGCGGTCCAGGTCGACGGTCATGGTCACGCCGTCGGCGGCCACCGTGCAGGCCAGCACCACGGCGGTCTCGGCCAGCGGGGGCGCGGTGGCCGCCGCGACGAGCGGGTCGGCGGGCGGCCCGCCCGGCGGGAAGCCGGTCACCACCACCCGCCGGCCGGCGGGCAGCGGCGGGTCGGTGGCGGCGAGGGTGAGCCGCCGGCCGCCGACCGGCTCCACGAGGGGCCGCTCCGCGGCCGGCAGGGGCCGGGACTCGCCGCGCACCAGGGTGTCCCGCCGGCCGAAGGTGTCCAGGTTCTCGGTGATGTCGACGCGCAGCCGGGTGATACGGCCGCTGACCCCGAACCGGGAGCCGCCGGCCGGGTCGGCCGCCTCGACGGCGTACAGCTCGCGGTAGTCGGGGCGTTCCAGCAGCAGCCAGGAGCCGGGCACCATCCGGGGTTGGTCGCCGTCGACCTCGACCACGTCGGCGGGGTGCGGGTGGCCGGGCGGGAACGGGTTGTCGATGTCGTCCCACTCGCCGTTGGTGATGCCGGGCGGCGGCGGGTCGTTCCCGGCGAGCAGGCCTGCCATCGGCGCGTTCCAGCCGAACAGGTTGGTCCGGGTGGCGAAGGCGTGCACCTGGACGCCCTCCTCGGCGGTCAGCGGCGTCAAGCGCCGCCAGCCGATCCGCTCGGCGAGGGCCAGCCGGGTCCAGCCGGCCAGGCCGGGCGGGCCCTCCTCGACGGCCGTGACGATGCGGAAGTCCCACCGCTCGTCGTCGCGCCGGCGGTCGGCGGCGGCCCGGCTGTGGGCGGGGGTGCGCCCGTAGCGGCGGCGTTCGGCGCCGACCACGAGCACGCCGTCGCCGGCCCGTACGCCGAGCGCGGTGCCGCGCAGCCAGATCGCGTCGGTGGCGAAGTCGATCTCCTGTGGCCCCGCGGTGGCGCCGGGGATCGCGTTCCACACCGCGTACGCGCGCAGGTCGGCGCCGGTCTCGAAGGTCTGCGGCAGCTCGCCCTGCCCGGGCACCGACTGCACCGGGGTGCCGGTGGGCACGTCCACCTGCGACGGTGCGCCCGGCGCGTCCTCGACGTCGAAGGCGATGTCCACGGCGGCGGCGACGCCGGGTCGCGGCTGGTAGCCGATCATGCCGGCCAGGTGCCGCACCGAGGTCAGCTCGGTGGCGGTGCGCAGGTACGCCTCCTGCGCGATCCGCTCGGTGTAGAAGGAGACCACGTCGGTCATCACGGCGGCGGCGTCGAGCAGCGCCAGCATCGGGTCGTCGGCGTCCTGCCCGGCCACGGCCCGCACGCCGGCCGGCAGGCCCGGGTCGGCGAGCGCGGCCCGCATCCGGGCCAGGGCGTGGCTGTGCGGGGCGACCCGCCAGGCCAGGGCGGGCTGGCCGGGCGGGTTGGTCACCTCGGGCGCGTGCGGGCGCAGCGGGTCGCACCCGCATCCACCGCCGCAGCCGCAGCTCACGCGCCACCGCGCAGGTGGAAGGCGACCCGGCCGTACTCCGGATTGCTCGGGTCGCTGTCGGCGCGCAGCACCTCGCGGGCGGCGGCGTCGATCCGGCCGCGGGCCACCTCCCCGGCGGGTGGCCGGCCGAGCCGGCGGAACCGCAGGCCGGTGGCGTCGTCGTCGGCCACCTCGACGTAGCCGACGCCGGGCACCGCCATGACGGCGGCGACCAGGTCGGAGACGTACAGGGGCTGGCCGAAGGTGAGCCGGTCGGGGTGGAAGAAGCCGAGCCGGCCGTCGGGCAGCACCCGGGTGGACAGTTCGGCGCGCAGCCGGCGTTCCACGTCGGCGGCGAGGTGGCCGTCGGTGACGCAGATGCCGAGGACGATCTCCAGCGGGACGTGCGCGGGCGGCGCCAGTTCCACGTCGGTGCCGGCCAGCCGGCGTACGTCGAGCAGGGCGGCCACCTCGTCGGCGAGCGCGGGGTCACCGGCCCGGCGGGCCACCGGGTCGAGGGTGACCTCCTGCGCGTACCAGGAACCGGTCCAGCGGCGGCGGGCCACCGCGCGCTGCACGCCCGGGTTCTCCTCGGCGGTGGCGGCGTGGTCGGCGCTGGTGACCGCGCGGAGCTGGGTGCGGAACGCGTACGGGGCAAGCTCCTTCACCTCGTCGACCGACTCGGGGTCGACCCCGCCGGTGGCCGGCAGCGGGTTGCTGACGCTCACCCCGGCCGGCACCGCCCACGCGGCGGTGGGCAGCGGCAGGGTGAGCACGTCCGCGCCGACGTTGCCGGCGGTGCCGCCGCCCACCCGGGGCCAGGCCGTGAGGGTGACGCCGGGCGCGGGGCGGCGGCCGTTGATCCCGTCGCCGGGGCGCAGGCGCAGCACGCCGGTGGTCTCCGGTTCGGCCACCACGTGCGGGTCCAGCCGGCCGCTGGCCAGCAGGTCGGGCACGGGCGTCCAGGTGCGGCTGCCGTCGTCGAGCAGCACGGCGGGCAGCGCGCGGCGTGGGTCGGGGCGCAGGGCGGCGGTGGCGCTGCGCGCGTCCACCTCCGCGTCGGTCCAGGCCACCGGGTGCCGGCCGGTGGGCAGCCGGGGCCGGTACGGGCCGTCGGCGGGGGCCTGTGGCGGCAGCAGCCCGCGCGGGGGCAGCCCGGCGGCGTGCTCGGCGAGCGCGACGTTCGCGAGGGCCACGGCGGCCGGGGCGGCGGTGCCGTCGGCGGCCCGGCGGGCCACCGGCAGCGGGACCGTCAGGGCGTCCTCGGCGGCCCAGTGCAGCTCGCGGACGACCGTGCCGGCGGGGGCGAGCGGGTCGGCGCGGGTGACCGGGTCGCGGTCGAGCCGGACGGCGCGCCGGCGGGCCTCGTCGCCCACCACGGTCCCGGTCTCGTCGACCGGCGCGAGGACGAGCACGTCGCCGGCACGCAGCTGCGGGTCGGCGGCAGCCGGGTGGCGCAGCCAGCCGCTGGTGGCGCCGGCCGGCAGGCAGGCGTCCGGGTCGCCCCAGGCGTGCAGGTCGAGCTGGTTGCGGGCCGGCCGCAGCGACAGCGGGGCGAGGGTCTCGAAGACGGTGGCGCCGGCGTCCACCGCGACCTCGATCCCGGCGTCGGGCGGCAGCGGGTCCTCGACCCCGGCGACCGGGGTACGCGCCGGCAGGGTCAGCGGCGCGGCAGTGCGCCACGCCAGCCAGGTCCGGGCCGCGCAGCCGTCGTGCATCCGGTAGTCGAGCAGCCGGGCGTGCCGGCGCACCGAGGGGCGCAGCCGGGCGGTGGCCAGGTGCGCCTCGGCGGCGATCGCGTCCTGCCGGTAGGTGAGCCGGTCCCCCACGTACGCGAACAGCTCGGCGAGGGTGACCAGTGGGTCGGCCGGGTTGCGGTCGGTCCAGCCGGGCAGCAGCACGGCGAGCCGGTCGAGCAGCCGGGTGCGCAGCCCCGCGTAGTCACGGGCCAGGTAGTCCAGGGCGGGGGTGGTGGCGGGCACCGGCGGGCAGCCGTCGTCGGGGCGGCAGTCCAGCTCGTCGGGGCAGTCGACGGCGAAGGCGAACGGGCAGGTGGACAGCGGCTCGTCGAAGCCGGCCGGGAAGCCGTCGCCGCCCGGGCCGGTGAGGGCGAGCAGGTAGCTGGACCAGTCCCCGCTGGAGGAGGTGCGCACCACCAGCACCCGGGCCCGGGCGGGCGCCGGCACCGCACCGGTCACCAGTGTCCGGTCGGCCGCGGTCACCCCCGGCGGCGGCCCGGCGGCCACCACGTTCGCCGGGTACGCCCAGAGCACCCGCACCGGGTTGACCCGCGGGTCGACGCGCACCCCGCCGAGGACGCGGACCCGGCCGGCGTCGAGGTCGGCGGGGACCGGGCCGCGCAGCAGGTGCACGAGGAGGGTGCGCTGGCGGGGCGCGCCGGGCACGTGCCCCGGTGTGCCGGGCCGGTTCGACAGCACCTCGACGTGGTCGATGCCGTCGAGGGTGCTCTCCCCCTCGACGAGCGCCCGGCGGGCCTCCCGGTCGAGCAGCGGCGCGGTCACGGGGTGCCGCCCACGACGGTGAGGCTGCGGCGCTCGCCGACGGCCGCCCCGGCGACCAGCGGCACGTAGCTGACGGTGACCCGCAGCTGGGCGTCGACCGCCTCGACCCGCACGTCGTCGATCTGCACGAGGTCGCCGAGCCAGCGTTGCAGGGCGCCGTGCACCAGCGCCCGGGTGGCGTGCGCCATCTCGTCGCCGGCCGGGGCGAAGACCAGCCGGTCGACGCCGCTGCCGAAGTCGGGCCGGTTGACCCGTTCGCCGGGTCGGGTGAACAGCACCGCCTCGACCAGGCCGCGGAGGTACTCCTCGTCGCCGACCAGGGCGGTGCGGCCGCGGCCGCCGACGCGCAGCGGGAAGCCGACGTGCCGGCCGGCGGTCATGTCGCCACCGCCCGGAACTGGCTGGCGGTGACCGCGAGGGGCACGCCGGTCGGCGCGCAGGTGGCCAGCCCGCTGGCCAGCACGAGGGGCTGCCCCATCGAGCGCACCCGGACGCTGCCGACGCTCCACACGCTTGTGACGCAGGGACCGCCGGACACCGGCGGGAACGGGCACGCCGCCACCGTCCACGGCGCGGCGAGCAGCACGGTGGGCTGCCCGCCGACGCGTACCCGGGGGTTGGGCACGGTGGGCATGGCCTGGCCGCCGTGCGCGCAGATCACCACGGCGCCCTGGTGGACGAGGGGTGCGGGCATCACATCACCTCCAGCGCGCCGTCGTTGACCGAGACCCGCACGCCGTCGAGGACGACCTTGGTGGCCCCGGTGGACAGTTCGATCCCGCCGGGGCCGAGCACCACCTTGAGCGGGATGAGCACGGCCGGCGGCCCGACCTCGATGGTCAGGCCGCCCATCATGGGCAGGTCGCTGACCGTGACACTGACCGAGTCGGACTGGAACACCCGCTGCTGCGGCAGCCCGGGCGCGGGCGACTCGCCGATCTGCCAGTAGCAGCCCAGCAGGACCGGGTAGTCGGGGTTGCCGCCCTCGAACGCCACCCAGGCGGCGGCGCCCACCGGCGGCAGGTTGAACCCGCCGACGCCGTTGCCGGCGTAGGGCACGCACGGCTCGGCCCAGGCCAGCCGGCCGTCGCCGAGCACCTTCGGGACGGAGACCTGCACCCGTCCGCGCAGCATCGGGTCCAGGTTCTGCTCCACCTTCCCTCGGTAGACGCCGAAGAACTGCCGGGTCATCGCCGCTCCTCCCGGGTGGTCACAGTGGGCTCCGGGGCAGCGCGGGGGTGATCGAGCCGTGGCCGTCCCGGGACAGGGTGAAGCCGACCCGGTAGCCGCCGTAGGCGAGGTCGTGTTCGACCTGGCGGACGTACCAGAGCCCGTCGTGGCTCCAGCCGGCGCCGCGCATGCCGACCAGGCCGCGCGGGCGCAGCACCGCCCCGTACCGGGCGCCGTCGGCGGTGCCCTCGGCGACCAGCGCGTCGGCGCTCCGGTCCACCTCGCCCTGCGCGCGGGCGAAGGCGGAGACCGCGTCGCTGCTGCCCTCGCGCAGCCGGCGCCGCCGCACGTCCCCGGCGTTGGCCAGGGCGAACGGTACGGCGGCCAGCGGCGGCCGGGTGCTCACCACCGCGGCGACCGGCAGTGTGACCCCGGTACGCCGGTCGCGCACCGCCCCGGTGACGGTGGCCGGCCGGGTCGCCTCGGTGCGGAAGGAGACCTCCCGCACGTTGCTGTCCGAGCCCAGGTCGATGGCGAGCGCGGGCTGCGGCAGGCCGAGCCGGACCGGCGGTCCCCAGTAGAACGAGCTGATCCCCGGCACCGGGCCGGGGTCGACGTAGGTGACGTAGCCGTGCCGCTCGGCCAGCTCGGCCAGGTGTTCCAGGTCGGTGCCGTGCTGGGTGGGGATCCGGTCGATCGGCAGCGGCGGGTCGGTGACCGGCGCGGGCAGCGCCTTGGGCAGGATGCCGCGCGCCGCGTACGGGGCGAGGATCTTCAGCACGGTCAGGTAGTCGTCGAGAGCGGGATGCTCGACATCGCGGTCCTCGCGGTCGAGCAGGTTGCCCACGTCCTCGCCGGTGACCGTGAAGGTGGCCCGCCCGGCGCCGGTGCCCGGGTCGAGCCGGGTCTCGGTGACGATGCCGTCGAAGAGCACCTTCGGCACCACGCCGAAGGTGAGCACCAGCACGACCCGGGCGAACGGGACCAGCGGGCCGGTCGGCCCGAACGGGCTGTCCACGGCGGCCAGCGGGCCGGCCCGGCCGGCGTCGAAGACCAGCGAGAAGACGCTGCGCTCGGCGTCGCTCTCGGTGACCCGGGTGGAGCGCCAGCGCTGGGCCAGGTCCACCGACAGCGGCAGCGGCACGGTCCGTCCCGCCAGGACGGTGAGCCGCAGCCCGGACCCGAGCAGCACGTCACACCCCCGGCAGCGGGATGACGATCAGCTCGCCTTCCGCGTCCGGGCCGGTCAGCGCCTCCGGGTCGAGCGCCCCGTTGGCGTCGGCGATCCGCCACCACGCGGTGGCGTCGCCCAGGTACCGGTGGCTGACCAGGTCGAGCCGGTCCCCGGCGCTCAGCCGGTGGGTGGCGGCGGCCCGCACGTCACGCAGGTCGGGCAGGGGCCGCCGGCGCAGGTAGCGGACCTCCCGCAGGCCACCGGCGCCGTCGGGCACGGTCGTTCCGGCGACGGGTACGGAGTCGTAGCGCCCGGTCATGTCACGCTCCCGCCAGGTCGGTGACGGCGTCGACGGCGCCGGAGACCGCGCCCACCATGGCGAGGACCTCCTTGGCGACCAGGTGCGCGAGGTAGAGCCCGTAGCCGACGTCGGTCAGCGACAGGTCGTCGTAGGTGAGCACCTGGGCGGAGACGTCCACGGTGGCCCGGATCGGGCTCAGCGCGGGATTGAACGCCTGCTCGGTGACGCCGAGCTGGGTGATCCGCACCGGCACCACCCGGGCCGGCCCCCAGACCAGCACCGCCATGGGCAGCTCCACCGGCAGGATCTCGATGGTCCCGGCGGCCAGCAGCACCGAGTTGGCGATCACCCGCACGCTGCCCGGGTGCAGCAGCATCTCCAGCACGGACAGCTGGGGCAGGACGCCGACGGTGGCGGCCACCGGATCGCCGGTCTCCAGCTGGTCGGCGGCGTCGACGTCGACCGTCATGGTGATCGTCTCGGTGGGCGCGCCCCAGGCCCGGTGCGCGTCGGCGGCCCGCTGCCCGGACTCCCCGCCGGAGCGGGGCGCGATGGTGCGCTGCACCTGGTCCGGGTTGTACTGGAACACGACCACCCGGGACAGCGGCCCCAGCGGGTCCACCGCGATGATGGCGCCGCGCAGGGTACGCGGACTGCCCGGGAAGCTGCTCACGCCGCCGAGGGTCCCGCGGAGCCGTCGCCCCGCCGTCACGCCCGCGTCACGCCGGACACGGTCGGGCGATCCCACCGCTGTTGCGTTTCGCGCCCGATCTCCGATCCATAGATGACAGGGCTGCCCGTGGGAGGAGAGATCAGATGTCGTTCACCCGGTTACTCGCCGGCACCGCGGTGGTCACCGCACTGGTGGCGGCCGCGGCAACGCCCGCCCAGGCGGCCGTCAACGATCCGTTGTACGACAAGCAGTGGGGCCTGCGGCAGATCCACGCCGAGCAGGCCTGGGCGACCAGCACGGGAGCGGGCGTGGTCATCGCGGTGGTGGACACCGGCGTCGACCTCGGCCACCCGGATCTGGTCGCCAAGCTCGTCCCCGGCGCGACCTTCGTCGACTGCGGCCCGGCCTCGTGCGGCAACGGCGACTGGCGCGGCCCCAACGGCGTGCCCGACACCGGCGACGAGCACGGCACCCACGTGGCCGGTATCGCCGCCGCGGCGACGGGCAACGGTGTCGGTGTCGCCGGCGTCGCCCGCGACGCGAAGATCATGCCGATCAAGGTGCTGGAGGCGGGCAGCGGCAGCTTCGCCGACATCGCCGCTGGCATCCGCTACGCGGCCGACCACGGCGCCAAGGTGGTCAACCTCAGCCTCGGCGCACTGCCCGGCAGCCAGGCCCTCACCCTCACCGGCCTGGAGTCCGCGGCGACCGAGGCGATCGCGTACGCGCAGGCGAAGGGCGTCGCCGTCATCGCGGCCGCCGGCAACGAGACTGCCCCGCTGTGCGACACCCCGGCCTGGGAGGCCGGGGCGCTCTGCGTCACCGCCACCGACCGCAACGAGGTCAAGGCGTGGTACTCGAACCTGGGTGTCAAGGCCGACCTGAAGGCCGTCGCCGCGCCCGGCGGTGCCGGCCTCGTCAACTGCGACGACGACATCTGGTCCAGCGTCCCGGTGGGCGCCGGCGCGGCCACCTGCGGGCAGGGCGACTACGACGCCTACGCCGGCACGTCGATGGCCACGCCGTACGTGTCCGGGGTGGCGGCGCTGCTCGCCGCCCAGGGGCGCAGCGTGGCCGACGTGTACGCGGTGCTGATGTCGACCGCCCGGACCCCGGTCGCGGGTCTGCGCGGCGTCTACACGCCGCTCTACGGCTGGGGCATCGTCGACGCCCAGGCCGCCGTGGCCGCGCCGCGCACCTGAGGCGGCCGGCACCCTCGGCGGCGACCACCTGCGAGCCCCGGCTCGGGCAGCTTTCCGCGCCGGGGCGGGTCGCCGCCCGCCGGGACTTCGGCGCTACGGCATGGCCGGTGTCATCAACCACCGGCGCCGCCGGCCTGAGGAGTCCCGCACAGCCAGGCATCCTGCCCATATGCTCGGGGACATGGCGATCCAGCGGATGGACCACGTCGGCATCGTCGTCGGCGACCTTGAGGCCGCGGTGGCCTTCTTCGTCGAGCTCGGCATGGAGTTGGAGGGCGAGGCGGCCGTCGAGGGACGGTGGGTGGACCGGGTCAACGGCCTCGACGACGTCCGGGTCGACATGGCCATGATGCGGACCCCGGACGGCCACCACAAGGTGGAGCTGACGAGGTTCCGCTCGCCGGCGGCGGTCAGCGCCGAGCCGGCCGTCGCACCGCCGAACACGCTGGGCATCCGCAACATCATGTTCGCGGTCGACGACATCGACGACGTGATCGCCCGCCTGCGGGCCCACGGCGCCGAACTCGTCGGCGAGGTGGAGCGGTACGAGGACCTCTACCGCCTCTGTTACCTCCGCGGCCCCGAGGGCATCATCGTCGCCCTGGCCGAGCAGCTGAGCTGACGGCTGCCGAAGGGCCGTCAGCGGCCTCGGCAGTATCGTGCTCGGATGATCTTCGAGCGGGGGCAGACCATCGTCCGCCGACACCTGTACCCGGACGGCCGGGTCGGCTCGGTGCTGTGCGGGCGGGTGGTGAGCGACGACGAGCGCGGACTGGCGCTGTGGATCGACGCGGGCTCACAGGCCATGCGCCGGGTCGACACCGCCGGCCAGCCGACCCGGCAACTCTCGCTGCTCACCGAGCTGCGGATGACCACGATGCTCAGCCTGAGCACGTGGCAGCCGTTCCGGACGTTGATGCTGATGCCGCCCGGTGCGGCCCATTCGATCTGGTGGAGCTGGCGAACCGAGGCCGGATTCACTCACTGGTACGTCAACCTGGAGCGTCCGATCACCCGGTGGGCCGGCGGGGTCGACGTCTACGACCAGGAGCTCGACCTGCTCGTCTACCCGGATGGCAGATGGTCGTGGAAGGACGAGGACGCGTTCGCCGAGTACACCGGCGAGCCGGCGTTCTGGGATGAGGCCGAGGCCGCCGGGGTCAGGGCCGAGGGCGAACGATTGCTTGCCCTGGCCCGCGCAGGGGCCGCACCCTTCGACGGCCGGTGGATGGACTTCCAGCCGGATCCGGAGTGGCGGCCGACGGTGATGCCGCACTGGTGGGAGTTGCCGGCGGACGCGACCTGCTGGGGTCCCGACTACTTCCGGCCCTGACAGCGGGCCTCAGTGGTCGGCGGCGGGCGGGCCGGAGTCGGCCACCCAGGTGGGGTGGGCCGACACGAACGCCGCGACCTTGTCCTCGCGTACCGCACGCAGCAGTTGCAGGCTGGTGGGGCTGAGGATCTCGGCGCTGCCGACGCCCGGGACGGTACGGCTGTTGAAGGTGCCGCCGTTGGTCTTGATCGTGGTGATCGAATCGGGCTTGACGCCGTGCATGGCGAACGCCCAGTCGGCGAGGGGGATGCCGCCGTCGTCCACGGTCATCGTGCGGCCCACGGCCGACAGCAGGCCCGGCAGCTTCGTCGGCGAGTCCAGCCCCTGGCTGACCACCTGGGCGAGCACCGCCTTGACGAACTGCTGCTGGTGGCGCTGCCGGCCGTAGTCGAAGTCGTGGTCGGCCAGCAGGTCCCGCTGCCGGACGAAGTCCAGCGCCTGCGCCGGGTCGAGGCAGTGCTGGCCCTTGGTGTAGACGTTCGGGGTGACGCCGGCGATGCGGTGGTTCACCGTGCCGTCGGGGTTGATGGCGTACGGCGCGGCGGGCTTGCCGTCGGCGTCGTGCCCGACGTGGATCGAGGTGGTGGTCTCGTCCACGTACATGCAGACCCCGCCGAGCACCTGGACGATCTGCTTGAAGCCCTGGAAGTCGATGATCGCGCCGGCGTCGGGGGTGATGCCGGTCAGGTCGCGGACGGTCAGCGCCAGCAGTTCGAAGCCGTGCGAGAGCGCCGCGGAGCCGCTCAGTCCACGGCTGCCGAAGGCGAAGGCCGAATTGATCTTGTTCTGCCCGCCGCGGAAGGGCGTCGCCCCGTTGTCGTACGCCGGGATGGTGACCAGCGAGTCCCGCGGCAGCGAGACCAGGTACGCCCGGCTGTGGTCGGCCGGGACGTGCAGCAGGATGATCGAGTCGGCGCGGGTGAGCTGGCTCGGGTCCTGGTTCGGGCGGGTGTCGACCCCGACGAGCAAGATGTTCTTCGCCCCGGTGATCGTCCGGTGCTGCTCGGCCGGCGCCGCCGCGGCGCCGAGCAGGTTCTGCCGGGTGACCTCGCCGGTGGCCGCGTGCAGCAGCCAGGCGCTGCCGCCCAGCGCCACCCCGCTCAGCGTCATGAGCGTGGTGCCGACCGCCACGCACCACCGCGCCCAGCGCGGCCAGGGCCGCCGCGCGGACCGGCGCGGCGGGACCGGACCGGACGGTCCGGCGGTGATGGGGTGAGACACCGTGTGATCTCCCAGGTTAGAGGGGGTGGCGGGCCGGTCCAGGCTACGTCGGGCCCGGCCGGCCGGACAGGTCGCGCGGCTGTGAGCTGGCTGGGAGCGGGCCGGAGTGTCGGCGTTAACAACTGCTGGCGCGCCGGTGGTCTTTAGCAACATCTAGCGCGCTATAGTTGCTGCGGTGAATTTGAAGGAGTGGGCGACGGCAACTGGTATCTCGTACGTGACCGCGCGGCGGCAGTACGCGGCCGGGAAGCTGCCCGTTCCGACGTACCGGCTCGGCCGGCTCATCATGGTCGGTGAACCGGTGACGGGCGCGGCCCCGGACGCCGGGCAGGTGGTGGTGGTGTACGCCCGGGTTTCGTCGGCCGAGCAGAAGGCGGATCTGGACCGGCAGGTCGCCCGGGTCACGATGTGGGCGACCGGGCGGCACCTGGGCGTGGATCGGGTGGTGACCGAGGTCGGCTCGGCGCTCAACGGGCATCGCAAGAAGTTCCTGGCGCTGCTGCGGGACCCGGCTGTTTCGACGATTGTGGTCGAGCATCGGGACAGGTTCGCCCGCTTCGGTGCCGAGTACGTCGAGGCCGCGCTGGCCGCGCAGGGCCGCCGGCTGCTCGTGGTCGATCCCGCCGAGGTAGACGACGAACTCGTGGCTGAAGTCACCGAGATCCTGACGTCGCTGTGCGTGCGCCTGTACGGCCGCCGCGCGGCGGGGAACCGCGTCCGGCGTGCTGTCGAGGCAGTCACCGGGGCGACGTCGTGAAGGTGATCCAGGCGTACCGGTTCGCCCTCGACCTGACCCCCACGCAGGAACGCGACGTGCTCGCGCACGCTGGGGCCGCCCGGGTCGCTCACAACTGGGCGCTGGCTCGGGTGAAGGCGGTGATGGGCCAACGGGCAGCAGAACGCACCTACGGGGTGCCAGAGGAGTTGCTGACCCCGGCGCTCAGCTGGTCGCTGCCTGCGTTGCGGAAGGCGTGGAACGCCGCGAAGACCGATGTCGCGCCGTGGTGGCGGGAATGCTCGAAGGAAGCATTCAACACCGGCCTCGACGCGCTCATCCGCGCGTTGAAGAACTGGTCGGACTCCCGCAGCGGCAAGCGGGCCGGCCGTCCGGTCGGTTTCCCTCGGTTCAAGTCGCGCCGCCGCACCACACCGAGCGTGCGGTTCACCACCGGCACGATCCGGGTTGAGTCGGACCGGAAGCATGTGGTGCTGCCCCGGCTGGGACGGTTGAAGCTGCACGAGTCCGCCCGAAAGCTGGCCCGGCGTATCGGCAACGGCACCGCCCGGATCATGTCGGCCACCGTCCGGCGTGACGGCGGCCGGTGGCATGTGTCCTTCTGCGTCGAGGTTGAACGGGTCGTCCGCGTACCGGCCCGTCCCGACTCGACGGTAGGTGTCGACGTCGGCGTCAAGCACCTCGCCGTGCTATCGACCGGCGAGCTGGTGCCGAACCCGCGCCACCTTAGCGACGCCCAGCGCCGCCTTCGCAGACTCGCCAGGTCAATGTCGCGTAAGACCGGCCCGGACCGGCGCACCGGCCAGCGCCCTTCGAACCGTTGGCAGCGCGCCTCTGCCCGGCTCGGTCGGGCCCACGCCCGGGTGGCGAACCTGCGCCGCGACCGCCTGCATAAGCTCACCACCCAGCTCTGTCAAGAGCACGGCGCGATTGTGGTGGAAGACCTCAACGTCGCCGGGATGCTGCGTAACCGGCGCCTGGCCCGGTACATCGCCGACGCCAGCTTCGGCGAGCTGCGCCGGCAACTCACCTACAAGACGCAGTGGAACGGCGGCCGGTTGATCGTCGCCGACCGCTGGTATCCATCGAGCAAGACGTGTTCGGGTTGCGGTGCGGTGAAAACCAAGCTGGCCCTGTCCGAGCGCACCTACACCTGCCAGACATGCGGCCTGACCATAGACCGCGACCATAACGCCGCACGCAACCTGGCCGCTCTGGCAGCCGAGTACGACACCGCCGGGAGTGGCCCGGTGGCAGCACGTGGAGCCGACCAGAAGACCCGCGTACGTGGGCAGGTGGCAGTGAAGCGTGAACCCGGCACCGCCACGGCGGGTCAGACCGGGACCGTCTCACCGCAAGACGAGACTACCGATCGTGTGCTCACTAGAGTGCACTGAGAGGTAACGGTGGTGGGCCAGAATGGCCGCTATGGCGCAGCGGATGAGCGACGAGCAGTGGCGGGCCTTCGTGACCGCCGGCACCCGGACGGGAAAGCTGGCCACCGTGCGGGCCGACGGCTCCCCGCACGTGGCGCCCATCTGGTTCGTGCTCGACGGCGACGACCTGATCTTCAACACCGCCCGGAGCAGCGTGAAGGGGCGCAACCTGCTCCGCGACCCCCGGGCCGCGCTGAGCGTCGACGAGGAGCACCCGCCGTACGCCTTCGTCACCGTGCGGGGCACGGTGACGATCAGCGAGGACCCGGCCGAGTCGCTGCCCTGGTCCACCCGGATCGCCGCCCGCTATATGGGCGCCGACAGGGCCGAGGAGTACGGCCGCCGCAACGCCGTGCCCGGTGAACTGCTGGTGCGCCTGCGCGCCGAGCACGTGGTGGCGTTCAGCGGCATCGCCGACTGAGCCGCCGCGCTCGGCCGGGTCAGCCGTCGAGGCGTTCGATGATCGTGGCGTTGGCGGTGCCGCCGGCCTCGCACATGGTCTGGAGGCCGTAGCGGCCGCCGATGCGTTCGAGGACGTGCAGCAGGGTGGTGGTGAGCCGGGCGCCGCTGGCCCCGAGCGGGTGGCCGATGGCGATGGCGCCGCCGTCGACGTTCACCCTCGCCGGGTCCGCGCCGGTCTCGTCCAGCCAGGCCAGCACGACCGAGGAGAACGCCTCGTTGACCTCGAACGCGTCGATGTCGCCGATGGTGAGGCCGGCCCGGGCGAGCACCTTGGCGGTGGCCGGGATGATGCCGGTGAGCATCATGATCGGGTCGTCGCCGACGGCCGTGGCGGTGTGGATCCGGGCCCGGGGCCGCCAGCCGCGCCGGCGGGCGGTTTCGCCGGTGGTGAGCAGCAGCGCCGCCGCGCCGTCGTTGAGCGGGCTGGAGTTGCCCGCGGTGATCTTCCAGTCCAGCTCGCCGAAGCGGGCGGTCCAGTGCTCGGCGGCGAAGGCCGGCGGAAGTTCGGCGAGGCGGGCCACGGTGGTGCCGGGCCGGATGGTCTCGTCCATGGCGAGGTCGACGCCCGGCAGCGGGGCCACCTGCCCGGCGAACCGTCCCTGCCGCCACGCCTCGGCGGCCCGCTGGTGGCTGGTGGCGGCGTACTCGTCGAGCCGGGTGCGGGACAGGCCCCACTTGCGGGCGATCAGCTCGGCGGCGACGCCCTGCGGGACGAGCCCGCCGGGGTAGCGCGCGGCGACGGTGAGCCCGGCGACGTCGGCGCGGACGCCGTCGACCAGGGCGGCGCTGCCGATCGGCACCCGGCTCATCGACTCGACGCCCGAGGCCACCACGATGTCGTACGCCCCGGCGACCAGGCCCTGGGCGGCGAAGCTGAGCGCCTGCTGGCTGCTGCCGCACTGCCGGTCCACGGTCACCCCGGGCACCGACTCGGGGAAGCCGGCCGCGAGTGCGGCGAGCCGGGTGGTGTTGGTGCTCTGCTCGCCGACCTGGGCGACGGCGCCGCCGACCACGTCGTCGATCTCCACGGGGTCCAGCCCGGGCACCCGGGCGACCAGGCTGCGCAGCGCGTGCGCGTGCAGGTCCACGGGGTGGACGTCGAGGTACGCCCCGCCCCGCTTCGCCCGACCCAACGGGGTCCGTACCGCCTCGACGATGACCGCGTCGCGCATCGCTGCCTCCTACGACATTCTTTGGCGGACCGATCGGTCCGGGACCGAGTGGTCCGATACTGCGACACCCGCCGGCACGCGGTCAATCGCCGCCGGACCGATCGGTCCGTTATTCTCGCCACAGCACAGCGAAGGAGGATCTATGGCCCGCACCGCCGCACCGGGAAGCCGGGAACGCATCCTGCGCGCCGCCGGCGAACTGTTCTACCGGCACGGCGTCCGGGCCGTCGGAATTAACCAGGTCATCGACGCCGCCGGCTGCGGCAAGAACCTGCTCTACACCCACTTCCCGAGCAAGGACGACCTGGTCGCCGCGTACCTGCGGGCGTGCCGGCGGGAGCGCGAGCGGGCCGGCCTCGCGGCCGCCGAGGGGATGGCCGACGACCCGGCGACGCGCCTTCGGGCGCTGGTCGCGGAGATCGCCGCGACCGCCACCGCCCCGGCCTTCCGCGGCTGTGCGTTCCGCCTCTACCTCGCCGAGTTCCCCGGCGATGCGGGCGAGCCCGCCCGGGTGGCCCGGGACTACCTGCGCGACACCCGGGCGGAGATCGACGCCCTAGTGGCCCGGCTGGACGTGGCCGACCCGGGCCGGCTCGCCGACCGGATCTGGCTGATCGTGGAGGGCCTGTACGGCAGCGCCGGGCGCACGGACGCCGCCGCCGCGGCGGAGACCGCCACCGGGCTGGTCGACGACCTGCTGGCGCAGCAGGTGACCGGCATCGTGGACTGACCCGCCGGTCTACCTGGCCTGCGGCCAGCCGTTGGCGGCGGTGAAGAGGTCCTCGGTGAGTTCGTCCCAGGGCCGCAGCCGGGGCATCTTCTGGCCGAGGGCCTCCGCCAGGAAGCGGAAGTCCTCCTCCAGCACGCTGATCGTCTTCACGTAGGTGTGCGCGTCCAGCGACTTCAGCGTGAACAGGGTCGCGTCCGCGATCTGCTGCACGGAGAAGAGGCTCTCGGACCCGTGCGGGATGAGGGTCCGCATGATGTCGGTCTTCGCCTGGTGGACGTAGCGGATCACGTGCGAGGACGGGTCGACGCGGATCATCTGGGCGGCGACGGCGGCGTTCTTGGGCACCAGGAACGCCTGGAAGGCCAGGTATTCCGGCACGGCCTCGGTCCACTCGCGGAGCCGCCGGATGAACCGCTGCTCGATGATGTGATCCAGCTCGAAGAGGTACCCGAAGCCGGACACCTTGCGGACCTGATTCTGCATCGTGTTGTACTGGTTGATGCCCATCCTGGCCACCTTGTCGTAGTGGCCCAGCATCGCCGGCGTGAGCGTCACCTGGTTCGGCAGCCTGCCGTGGGCCGCCTTGACGACGGTGCGGTAGTCGTCGCCCAGGTGCGCCGTGAGGTAGGCGTGGACCCACTCACGTTTCGTCGCGAGCAACCAGTCCAGCGGCGCCTTCGGGTCCTTGCTGATGCGCGCGACCCGGACGAGATAGTCGTCGTACTCCCAGCGCAGCATCGAGTTGGCGAACGAGGCCATGTCCTCGGTGAACAGGGCGTGCACGTCCAGGTCGAGGAGGTCCTCGGCCTGCTTCGAGGCCTGCTTCGTCTCCTGCAGCACGTCCTGGACGCCCTTGGCCAGGGTCGCCGCCGCCGCGCGAGGGTTCGCGGCGGCGGCCTCCAGCATCTTGACGAGCTTCTCCTGCTGGGGCTCCGGCAGGCTCTTGAGCCGTTTGAGGAGCGAACCGGGCCGCGCCGGACCGTCGACGTCGTCCACCATCCGGCGCAGGTCGGTCGTGAGCCCTTCGATGCGGGCGAGTTCCTGGCTGAGCCGGGCCGAACTCCTGCCCATGCGAACGTAGGCCGTCGCGCCGACGGACACGGCCGACAGGGTCCCGTACAGGATGATCTCGTTGGAGGTGACGCGGGTGCCCCAGAAGTCCCGCCCGGTCGCCATCATGAACGCGAGCTGACCGAGCTCGTAGAGGTCACCGATGACGGGGACGAAGCTGAGCGGCACCTCGATCATCAGCTGGAGCACCGACAGGAACCCGGTCCGGTCGGGCAGCTCGTGGCGATGGTAGGTCTTCGGGTCGAGGTCGAGGTGCGCGCCCTGCCGCGGAACCGCGTCGTGTGGCACCTTGCGGGCGTAGATGAACGTCGCTCGCGCCACCGCGTTCGGCCCGGCCTGGGCGGTCACGGTGACGTTGTCGTCGTGTTGGATGACGATGAGACTGACCGAACCCTGGCAGCGAGCCGAGTAGGCGTACGCGGCCGGCTTGTCCGGGTCCTTGATCGTGACCTGCACCTGGAAGCGGCCCTCCCAGGACTGGATCACCACGCCGGTGGGCTGCGGCACGATCAGCAACCCGGGCGGCAGAATGCGCTTCGAGACGTAGCCGAGGCTCCCCGCCATCCGGTCGGCGATCCTGCCGAGGTCGTCCGCCTCGATCGGGACGGGCTCCTCGGTTCCCGAGACGAGCACGTACGGAGTGCCCATGGCCGCGAGGATCGACTGCGGGTGGCCGAACGACGGCGTCACCCGGGGGTCCTGGTTCCGGAAGACCGTGACGTGGGGCGTGAGGTCGCACAGCATGGCGTCGGGATCGAGGACCTCGTGGCGCAGGTCGGACATGGGCCTGCGCTGGTGATGCGACGGGTGGCACTGGCAGGCGGGCCCGGGTGAGGTGGTGACGGCGGTGAACGGCGACCGGGGCCGCTCGACACGGAACGCCGTGAAGGACTGCCGGTCCCGGCGTACCTCCACGGTGACGTCCCGCGCCAGCGCCATCAGCAGGACCGGTCGCCGGAACTCTGGTGACTGGGGAAACGCCACCGTCGCCGGGCCGCCGGACGGCGGCGCCCAGTGCCACACGACCGGCGGGATGCCCAGCTCCTTCCACCGCTTCGCGCTCGCCCGCCCCGCGCGGATGGTCCAGGTCCAGGAGACCTTCAGCGAGGTGTCCGTGACGGTGACGCGGGCGAGACCGTCGGCCGGGATCAACCGGCCGGTGAACGCGAGCGCGCCGGCCAGCGAGGGCATCGACGGGTAGGTGGCGCCGTCGCGGAGCACCTCACGGCCCCTCGTCGGGCACCCAGTGCCCGTCCGCCTGTCTCGTCCAGCGCGGCAGCCCCTCCGCCGTGCGCAGGTGCAGGAGGCTCGTGGGCACCCGCACCTCCCACGGCTCTCCGACGGGAACCTCCGTGCCGGGCATTCCCAGCCGTTCCGCGATCTCGTCCGCGATCGGCAGGTAGGTGTCGTCGCTGACCGTCGGGAGCGGGCCGCCCTCCCACGGGTCGCCGGTCTTGCGGAAGTGATCCACGGCGGACTCGAATCCGGGCCGGACCGGCAGCACGAGCCGCGCGTAGCCCGCCTTGAGGAAGTCCTCGAACTCCAGGTCGCCGTCGCGGATGTCGAGGCGTTCCAGCCAGCTCGACCGCCGTGCCCAGAAGTACGGGTAGCACACCCAGGACATGTTCTCCCACTCGAAGGCCTGCTCGAAGAAGCGCACGTAGGCGCCCTCCAGGCCGACCTGGTCGAACCGGATCCTGGGCAGCCCGTCCGGGCCCGCCGTCGTGGCGTCGAACAGCTCGAAGTGCTGTTCGGTCAGGAGCGTGACGCACATGCGCTTGAGCTCGTCGACCATCGTGGCCCGGTTGCGGTACGCCTCCCGGCTCACGATCACCGGCGGCGCCGTCGCCTCCACGGTGGCCAGCTTCGCCTCGTACTCGGAGAGCCGCGAGCGGTAGGCCTCCACGAGCTGGGCATGGGTCTCGTGCTGCCACACGGCCATCGCGCGGGGCGTCGCGGCGCAGGTGACCTCGACGGCGCAGGCGATGTGCCCGACCTTGTCGGTGGTCAGCGCGAACGGGACGGCGTCGGTCTCGCCGTCCAGGTCCGTGATCCAGACCCACGGGGCTCCCTCGCCGAACCGGTGTGCGCGCCGGCCCACGACCACGTCGACGCTCCAGCCGTCCCAGATGGTGGTGACGACGCCGACCGACGCCTGCACCGCCCGGTACCCGTCGGGCACCTTCACCCTGGTCGAGTCCGTGAACTCCTGGGTCGACTCCTCCCCACCGGTGTGGAAGTCGTACGCCTCGGTGGCGAACGGCTGCGGCGGCGGCTTGATGCCGGTTGCCCCGTACAGCGTCACGAAGGTCTGGTAGGTGTCGGGATGCAGCTCCTCGGGGCGCACCGAGAACGGCACCGGCTCGACGATCTCGACGACCTCGGCCCGGCTGCGGCGGAACGCCTCGATGAGCTGCGCTCCCGGCTCGGGCACCAGCACGTCGTACAGCGTCCGCCTGCCGTAGTTGTAGACCTGAGCCTCGTAGATCTTGGTCAGCCACTGGTACACGCCGACCACGTGCTCGGTGCCGAGCGTGTTGTCGAACGTGTGCTGGTCGGTCTCCTCCACCTCGGTGGTGGTGCGGCGGGTCTCCCGGGTGAGGATGCGCTCGGCGGTCCGCTCCGCGGCGGTCTGGGTCACCTCGCGGGCCATGGTGCTCGCCGAGGACTCGCTCTCCTCCGTGTTCCGCGTCCACGCGGCCTCGGCGCTGGCCTGGAAGTCGACGGTCGGCCCGTAGCTGCCGGAGACCGTGAGGGAACCTTTGACGTCGGAGCGCTCCTGCAGCAGGGACTGTGTCTCGCGCTGCAACTCGAAGCGGTCGGTCGTCGTCAGGGAACTGCTCTGCTCGTTCTCCCGCTCCCGCTCCTGGACGAAGATGCTCTCCGTCTCCGTCCGGGTGCGCCGGATCCGGTCCCGCGACTCGCTGCGCATCACGTTCTCGACGTACGCGATCTCGTCGCGTACGTAGCCCTTGAGCTGCTGGCGCACGACGTACAGGTCCATGACGCCGGCGGGTCCCAGGTCGGCGTGGGTGTGCGGGACGACCTCCGGCGCGGGCGGGCTCTCCGCGTGCTCGAAGAGGTCGAGCAGGCCCCTCGGGGTGCGGCGGTGAACATCCGCGAGCAGGCCGTTGGCGCGGGAGACCACGACGTCGCCGCGTCGCCACCAGCTGGCGCGGGGCAACAGCGACCGCACCAGGCCCTGCGCCGACTCGTGCAACGCACGTCGCTCACGCAGCAGAGCGCTGACGACGTCGGGCAGGTGGTCGGCGGGATCGATCCCGAGATCTCGGAGGGTTCCCCTGGTGCCACCGCCGAGCCGGTCGACGGCGGCCGGGTCCAGCCGCACCCCGACCTGCTCCGTCATCGGCAGGAACCCCGCCCGTCCACTGACCGCGATCCGGGTGCCGGGCTGCACCGGGATGCCGGGTTCCGGCGACGGCAGCTCCGCCAGCCGCAGCGGCAGCTCGAGTTCCTTGCGGCGGATCGCCAGGTCCCGCTCGAAGAGCGCCTGCGGCCGCAGGTTGTCCGGCGGCAGCACCTGCGGGTACTCCCGCTGGGAGGTGCGCCGGAAGCCGGTCGCGGGCACGGCCGCGAGCTCGGCGATCGCCGCGTCGACGGCCTCGTGCCGGACCGCCAGCTCCGTCAACCGGTCCTTGATCGCGCCCGGGTCGCCGGGCGACGACGCCGGTCGGGGCCGGCGTCCGAACCACTCCGGCAGGCGTACGGTGCGTAACAGGCGCTCCTCGCCGGAGGCGATGTAGTCGTGCACGCGCAGCGCGTCGACGAGACGGGCGATCGGGCGGCGGTGTTCGGCGGGCAGCAGCTTGATGACCAGGATGCTGTCCTTGATGTCGGCGATGCCCGCCGTGGTCTCCGGGTCCGCCAGGAAGTCGGCGACCGGGCGGCCCAGCAGATCCGCCAGGTCGAGATCCGGCTCCGACCGGGCGAGCGCCTCGCTCACGGCGCGCGTCGCGCCGACGACGCCCGTCGTCTCCTCGCCGGTGACGTAGTGCGGACCGGCCGCGAACTCCTCCGCCAGGCGCTTCATCCGGGCGAGGGAGTCCGGTTCGGCGGCGACCGCGACAAGGCGCCGTTGCAGCTCGGTGTCGGCACTCAGGTCGACCGCCTCGGGAGCGTCCGTCCGGAGCGGTTGCCTGACCTGGGCGAAGCGGAAGAGGGCTTCCATGGGCGGAGGTTAGTCCCCCGGGGCACACCGGCTCAGTCACCTTCGCGACGGACAACCGTTGGCCGCGACGGCTGACCGCTCACTCGGCCAGCCAGGCGCGCAGTTCCGCGCCGTGCTCGTCCAGCCCGGGCGGCGGCAGGTCGTAGCGGGGCGGGGTGGCCGACAGGCCGATCGGGTGGCGCACCCCCGGCACGCCGTCGACGGTGGCCACCGGGTCCAGCCCGAGCCCGTCGGCCAGGGCCAGCCCGTCGGCGACCGTGTTGATGGGGCTGCACGGCACGCCCGCCGCGCGCAGCTCGCCGAACCACTCGGCGCTGGTCCGGCCGGCCAGGGCGGCCACCAGCAGCGGCCGCAGCGCGTCGCGGTGCGCCGTGCGGTCCTGGTTGCGCCGGAACCGCGGGTCGTCGGGCAGGGCGGGCAGGCCGAGGACCTGGCACAGCGTCCGGAACTGGCCGTCGTTGCCGGCGATCACCACCAGCTCGCCGTCGGCGGTGGGCAGCGGCTCGTACGGCACGATGCTCGGGTGGGCGTTGCCCATCCGGTGCGGCACCACTCCCCCGGCAACGTGGGCGCTGGCGTGGTTGACCAGCCCGGACAGGGCCGAGGAGAGCAGGTCCACCTCGACGTGCTGCCCGACGCCGGTGGCCGCCCGGTGGTGCAGCGCGGCCAGGATCCCGACCGCCGCGTGCAGCCCGGCGATCACGTCGAAGACCGCCACCCCCGCCTTGTACGGCGGGCCGTCGGCCTCCCCGGTCAGGCTCATCAGCCCGGACGCCGCCTGCACCATGAGGTCGTACCCGGGCAGGTCCGCGCCGCCGCCCGCGCCGAACCCGCTGATTGACGCGTACACCAGCCGCGGGTTGGCGGCGGTGACCGTGTCGTGGTCGAGGCCGAAGCGGCGCAGCGCGCCGGGCCGGAAGTTCTGGATCATGACGTCGGCCCGGGCGGCAAGCCGGCGGGCCAGCACCGCGTCCCCGGGATCGGCGAGGTCGAGGACCAGAGAGCGCTTGTTGCGGTTGACGCCGAGATAGTAGGTCGAGACCCCGTCGCGGACCGGGGGCTGCCAGGTCCGCGTGTCGTCGCCCCCCGGCGCCTCCACCTTCACCACGTCGGCGCCCAGGTCGGCCAGGAGCATGGTCGCGTACGGCCCGGCCAGGATCCGGGAGAAGTCCGCGACGAGGACGCCGCGCAGCGGCCCGGACGAACCCTCCCCCACGGGCGCTCCCCTCCCTCTCGGGCGCGTACCACGGCGGCCCGGACCGGCCAACGATGGCACACCGGCCGCCGCCCGGCATCGGCACATCACCCGGCAGGGTGGCCCGCTCGGGGCGCCCCCGCTACGGTCAGGTCGTCCGGCACCGGCGCCGGGCCGCCACGACCGTACCGGGGGGGGCGGGGCGGTGGCGCGCCGCCGACGCGACCGGAGAGGGGCCCGCACCGTGCCGCTGCTGAGCTGGCTGTCCGAGTCCACCGACGAGCGCCCGGAGGCGGTCCGCGTCGACGACCGGTCGGTGTCCTGGGTGGAGCTGCGCCGGACGGCCGCAGCCGTCGCCGACGAGCTGCGCGGTGTCCGGCGGGTGGCCGTGCCGGCCGCCCCGAGCCTGGAGACGGTGGTCGCCGTCGTGGGCGGGCTGCTGGCCGGCGCCGCCGTCGTCCCGGTGCCGCCGGACGCCGGGCCGGTCGAACGCGACCACATCCTGCGCGACTCGGGCGCCGAGGTGCTGCTGGTGCCCGCCGGCGCCGGGTCCGTCGGTTCACCCGCCACTCCCCCGGCCGTGCCGGTCGACCTGACCCGGCGGTCGGACACCCGGCACCCCGAGCCCGACCCGGCGGCCACCGCGCTGATCCTCTACACCAGCGGCACCACGGGCGCCCCGAAGGGCGCCGTGCTGTCCCGTCGCGCCGTCGCCGCCTGCCTGGACGGGCTCGCCGACGCCTGGGCGTGGACGCCCGACGACCGGCTCGTGCACGGGCTGCCGCTGTTCCACGTGCACGGGCTGGTGCTCGGCGTGCTCGGCCCGCTGCGCCTCGGCAGCCGGCTGCACCACGTCGGCCGGCCCCGCCCCGAGCGGTACGCGGCGGCCGCCGGCTCGCTCTACTTCGGCGTACCCACGATCTGGTCGCGGATCGCCGCGGACCCGGACGCCGCGCGGGCGCTGCGTGGGGCGCGGCTGCTGGTCTCCGGCAGCGCCGCGCTGCCCGAGCCGGTCTTCGCGGCGCTCGCCGACCTGGCCGGCCACCGGGTCGTCGAGCGGTACGGCATGACCGAGACCCTGATCACCGTGAGCGCCCGGGCGGACGGACCCCGGCGGCCCGGCACGGTGGGCCTGCCGCTGCCCGGGGTGCGCACCCGGGTGGTGGACGAGCAGGGCGGCCCGCTGCCCGCCGACGGGGCGGCCATGGGCGAGCTGCAGGTGGGCGGCGACACCCTCTTCGACGGCTACCTGCACCGGCCGGACGCCGACGCGGCCAGCCGGACGGCGGACGGCTGGTTCCGCACCGGCGACGTGGCGACGGTCGGGCCGGACGGCTGGCACCGGATCGTCGGCCGGGCCGCCACCGACCTGATCAAGAGCGGCGGCTACCGGATCGGGGCCGGCGAGGTGGAGGACGCGTTGCTCGGCCATCCCGGGGTCCGCGAGGCGGCCGTGGTCGGCACGCCGCATCCGGACCTGGGGCAGCAGGTGACCGCGTACGTGGTCGGCGACGGGCTGCGGGAGGCCGAGCTGATCGACTTCGTGGCCCGGCAGCTCTCGGTGCACAAGCGGCCCCGGCAGGTCCGGCTGGTCGACGCCCTGCCCCGCAACGCCATGGGCAAGGTGCAGAAGAAGCTGCTGACCGAGGAGTGACGCGGCGGGCCGCGGCGTGAGGTTCGGCGGGTCGTCAAGCGGTGTGGGTGCGGAGGCTTCGCGTCAGGGTGGGGATCATCACCGCCGCGGCGACGAGGTGCAGCCCGAGGAGGGTGCCGGTGGTGGCGGTGTCCGCCCCGGCGACGACGGGCGGGACCAACGAGATCGCGGTCAGCGACAGCGCCGTCCACACGAACCGCTGTGCGGGGCGGGCGCTCCAGCGAAGCAGGGCGGCGGCGATGACGACGCCCACGACCGAGAAGAAGCCGGTCACCACGGCGAACCCGGGCAGCGGGATCGTCTCGCCACCATCGGGGACCTCGAAGTCGACCCCGACGGCCTGGGCGAGCGCAGCGGCGAGGGTGGTGGCCACCATCGCGGCGAGCGTGGCGATGAGGCCGGTGACGGCGAGCCGGCGGAAGCGGTGGGTGCGGCTGGTCCGGCCCGATGCCCGGACCGCGACGACCCCGGTGTCATCCGTGCTGTTCATGTCGTTCCTCCATCGTCGCTGATCGGCGTACGGGGCGAGAGCGTCCACACCCGGACTACTCCGTGCCGTCCGCCGGCAGCCGCTCCGGCAGCCCGAGCCGCGGGAACTGGTCGTCGTGGAAGATGACGATCTCGGTGATCGCCCCGCCGGTGATCCGCAGGACGTCGATCGTCAGCGGCAGGTACGCGCCCTCCCGCTCCCGCCAGTGGTAGAAGGCGACGGCGGGCTGCCGGTTCACGGAGGTGGGGACGGCGCGCAGACCCGTCATGCCCTCGAAGCCGTCGTCGACCCAGTCCTTCACCACCGCGTCGCGGCCGACGTGCAGGCCCGGCGTGGGCGGCATCGAGCACCGGACGTCGTCGCGGAGCATCGAGGCGAGCGCCGGGATGTCCGTGGCGACGCTGGCCTCGGTGAAGCGGCGCACCAGCTCGCGGGTCGCGGCGTCCTCGTCGCCGCCGGTCCAGTCCTGCCGCTCAACGGGCAGGTGCTCCCGCATGCCGGCGCGGGCCCGCTGCAACGCGCTGTTCACGGAGTTGACGGAGTCCCCGAGGAGCTCCGCGACGTCCTTCGCCGGCCAGCCGAGCACGTCCCGCAGGATCAGCGCGGCCCGCGGGCGCGGCGCGAGGTGCTGGACCGCGACCACGTACGCCAGCTCGATGGTCTCGCGGGCGACGGCGAGGGTCTCCGGCGCGTCCGCGTCGCCCGCGGGCAGCTCGTCGAGCAGCCGGCCCGGGTAGGGCTGCAGCCACCGCACCTCGCCGCCGGTCGCCGGTTCCGGGCGGCACCTGGCGAGCAGGTCCAGGCAGGCGTTGGTGGCGATCCGGTACAGCCAGGCCCGGAACGTCGACCGCCCCTGGAAGGTCTCCCGCCGCCGCCAGGCGCGCAGGAACGTCTCCTGCACGGTGTCCTCGGCGTCCTCGAACGACCCGAGCATCCGGTAGCAGTGCACGTGCAGCTCCCGCCGGTGCCGCTCCACCAGCCCGGCGAACGCCGGCTCGTCGACCTCGCCCAGTCCGCTCACTCCCCGCTCCTCCAGCCGCGCGTCCGCACCCATCACGTCATCCTTCCGCCTCGTCATGTCCCGTCCCACGTATGACGGGTGCGGGCGCGACAACTCATCACCAGGGTCGGTCGGCATGGCTCATCCGGTGCCGGGTCCGGTGGCGGAGCACGGCGCGCGGTACGGCGAGGAGGGCGCGGGTCCGCCGGCGTGGGCGGGCCTGCGACCCGTCTCAGCCGCCCAGGCCGAGCTGGGGATACAGGGCGTCGGGGGCGACGACGGCTCCCTGCGGCCGCACGACGTCGACAGGCGTGCCGAAGTCGCTGTAGCGCAGGGTCGCGTTCGGCATGCCGCTGGCGGCGGGGATCGAGAAGCTGACCAGTCGGCCATCGGCATCCAGCGTGGCGCTGAAGGCGTTGCTCCGGGCGCCGTCGGGAAAGCCGTCCGGGCCGGGACGGAAGTTGATCCCGTTGCCGGCGCCGACCCGGGTCAGGTCGATCGTCCCCGTGATGTGCAGGCCGTCCGCCCGTGCGGTGACGATCGCGTCGATGAGGCGCGCCGAGCCCCCGGGATCGTTCCTGCCCGGGGCGAAGCTCATGGCGAAGTCCGAGGGCACCCGGGCCGGGTCGAGCTTCATCCATTCGCGGCCGACACCCGGGAGGTCCAGATCGGTCCTCAGGTAGACCTCGTTGTCGATCATCCGGGTTTCGATGACCCGGCCGGAGGCCGAAATCGTGGCGTCGGCGCGCTTGTTGACGTTGTCGGCGTGCGCCACCGTCATGACCTGGCTCGCGATGTCGGCGTCGACGCGGAAGCTCGTCTGCTCGATGAACGCCGTGCCTGACCTCAGCAACCCGGTCGCCCGGGCCGTCGTGGCGGCGTCAGCGCCGACGGTCGGCGCCGGGTCGGGTTCGTCTCCCGTCCGCGCGCCAGCCGCCCAACCCAGCAGGAGCAGGGTCACTGCGGAAATCGCGGCCACGGCGGCTCGACGCGTCACAACCGCAGCGTAGGCGGCTCCCGCAAGCCCACGCGGATCCTTCAGCGCCGCCATCCGGCACATCGGTTCACCGAGGCTGGAGCAGGCCACGTTCGGCCATGAAGGCGCGCAGCGTCTCGGCGTCCTCGGCGGACATCAGGTGGCGTGGGATCACGGTCGCCGGCATCCGGCCGACGTACAGGATCCAGAAGTCCGGGGTGTCCTTCACCTGGGCGACCCCGTCCCAGGCGATGCCGCCGGACTCCGAGCCGCTGCGCATCATGATGTTGTCGTCGGTGATGTCGTAGGCGCCCTCGACGGCGTAGCCACCAGAGCGCCGCCGGGCGCGCCACCGCACCCAGGGTGCGTACAGCATCGACAGCAGCCCGGCCACGACCAGCGCCACGGACAGCGGCACGATCCGGTCGCCCCGCGCGAACGCCCGTGAGACGCCGAGACCGAGCACCCCGACCGCCGCCAGCACCGCGCCGATGTAGCCGTACCTGCGCAGGCGGACACTGCTGAGCGCCGCGGCCACGCGGCCGGGGTAGGCGGGATCGGCGGGTACGTCGAAACGGATGTGCACGTCAGAACGATAGTGCCCCTGCCCGGTCGCGGGCAGCGCCTGGCTCACCCCGCCGGCGTCAACGAGTAGCGCACGGACGTCCCGCTCATGCCCCTGGCGACGGACGGCCGTTGACGAGCTGCTCTCGGAGAATGTCCGCGTGCCCGCAGTGCTGGGCCAGCTCGCGCAGCACGTGGAGGTACACCCACCGCAGCGGAAGCGGGCCCCGCCGGTGCCCGTGGAGGATGTCGTCCAGACCCAGGGAGGACGTCGCACGGCGTGATGCGTCGCAGGCTTCACGGTGCGCGTGCCGGACGGTGGCGATCGTGTCGTCGTCATCGACGACGAACGACTCCTCCGACGTCGCGGGGATGCCGATCGCCGCGCGCGACCGGCCCGTGACCGCCTCGTCGAACCACACCTTCTCGACGAAGGTCGCGTGCTTCACCAGGCCCAGCAGCGTGGTCCGGGAGGCCACCAGCGATCGGCGCGCCTGTTCCTCGGTCAGCCCGTCCAGGCAGCCGTCGAGCGCGCCGCGGTGCTCGTCGAGGAACGCCTCGAACTGGGCCTTGGCCGGCTGCGCGACGACCTCGTCGGCGAAGGTGGGCGGGAAGGAAGGCATGGGCGAAGCATCCCAGATCATCGCCGTTCGAGTGCGGGGCCCGGACTCGGTCGGCAGATGTGGGCTGGGAGGATCGTGGCCATGTGGTGGGAGGCGCGGTGACGGCGAGGTCGGACCGTGGAGTGGTGCCGGTACGCGGTTCGTTGGCGGTCTATCCCGGTACGTTCGATCCGTTCACCCCGGGGCACCGCGATCTGGTGGCCCGTGCCCGGGTGATGTTCGACCAGATCATCGTGTTGCTGGCGGTGAACGCCGACAAGCGACCCACGGCCGAGGCCGCGACCAGGGCGGTACACGTGCGCGACGCCATGCCGGCAGCCTGGGGCAATGTCGAGGTGGACACCTGGACCGGCCTGACCGCCGCCTACTGCCTGCGCCGCGGCGCCACGGTCATCGTCCGCGGCCTACGTACGGCCGCGGACCTTCACCACGAGTACCAGCTCGCTGCGATGAACGAGAAACTCGGCATTCAGACCGTCTGGTTGCCGTCCCGTCCGCAGCTGGCCGCCACGTCGTCCACGGTCGCACGCGCATACCGCTCGGCACGGTCGGCCCGCCCGTCCCTGAACGCGGAAGAGTGACCGCCGGGGGTAGCGGAACGGTGACAACGCCTCAGGGTGCGAGGTGGCCGGGCGGCACCTGGCCGACACCGACCCGGACCGGCTCGCCGCGCTGGGTGGGCGGCGCGCGAACGCGGCCTCCCGGCGCCCCCATGCTGGCCCACCAGAGCGACGCCCACCTGGACTTCTTCGGGCTCTGACCGGCGGATCGACCCGGGCCGCGGGAACCAGGCGGGCCGTGCGGACGACTACCTGTACATGGCGTGTGAGCAGTGGCGGGAGATCCTGTCGGCGCAGCTGGACGGGGAGGCGTCCCGGTCGGAGAGCGAGGCGGCCGACGCGCACCTGGCGGGCTGCGCCGGCTGCCGGGGCTGGTTCGAGGCGGCCGCCGGGGTGACCCGGCGGGCCCGTACGCAGCTCGCCCCGCAGGTGCCCGACCTCGTCGACGCGGTGCTCGCCGCCGCGCCGCCGCCCCGGCCCGGGTGGCGGGAGCGGCTGGCGCTCGGGCTGCGCGGGGTGCTCGGGCTGCTCGGCGCGGTGCAGCTCGTGCTCGGCCTGGCCGAGGTCGGCCGCGAGACCGTGATCGACCACGGGCACGCCACCGGCCAGCACCTGTGGCACGAGTCGGCCGCGTGGAACGTGGCGGTGGGCGCCGGATTCCTCTACGTGGCGCTGCGGCGCTCCGCCCCGGCCGGGCTGCTGCCGATGCTCAGCGCGTTCGTCGCCACCCTGGTGCTGCTGTCGGTGAACGACCTGATCACCGGGCAGGTGGCGGTGCAGCGACTGGTCAGCCACGGCTTCCTGCTGGTCGGCTGGGTGGTGATGGTGCTGCTCGCCCGGCCCCGGTGGCGCCCCGGTGGCACGCCGCCCCGGCAGGGCCGCCCGGCCGGGTCGCGCTGGTCGCTGCGCACGGAGGAGCCACCGGAGCCGGCCCCGCTGCGCCTGCTGCCGCCCACGCCGTACGCCGCGCAGGCCCGTCACCGCCGGGCCGCCTGACGAGCGGCTCCGGCCACCGGCCGGACAGGGGACCGTCGTCAGACCACGCGGCCGCCCCTGGCCGGCCGGGCGTCGCCCTGCCAGGCGGCGACCAGGTCCTCGCGGGCCCGGGCCACCCGGGAGCGGATGGTGCCGACCGGGCAGCCGCACACCTGGGCCGCCTCGGCGTAGGAGAGGCCGACCACCTGGGTGGCGACGAACGCCTCCCGCCGTTCGGGGGCGAGCCCGGCGATGAGCCCGCGCAGGGTGACCGCGTCGTCCCCGCCGGGGGTGACCGCCCCGGCCGCCTCGGCCGCGGCCTGCCAGTCGGACAGGGCGGCCACCCGGGGGCGCGCCGTGGCGGCCCGGACGTGGTCCACGGCGACGCGGCGGGCGATGGTGAAGATCCAGGTGCGTGCCGCGGACCGGCCGGCGAAACCGGGCAGGCCGCGCAGCGCGCGCAGGAACGTCTCCTGGGTCAGGTCGTCGGCCTCCGCGGGGCCGGCCAGGTGCGCGAGGAAGCGCCACACCGGGCCCTGGAGGGCCCGGACGAACGCGGCGGCGGCCTGCTGGTCGCCCCGGCCGGCCCGGTGCGCCCACCGGGTCACCTGCTCGTCGTCGGCCTCGGGGCTCATCCGCGACCGGCCCGCCGGTCCACCGTCGTCATGATCGACGGTACGGGCGCGGGCCTCGCTCGGTTCATCCCTGGCGTCCTCCCTGCCACCTCGCCGCCGACCGGACGGTCGCATGTTGGTCGGCCGGAGGGGCCGGAAAGTTCCCCGGGCCCGCTCAGGAGCTGACGGTGACCTCGACGGGCCCGACCCGCAGCACGCCGTCGGTGAGCGGGGCGCAGCGCACACCGCCCCGGCCGCGCAGCGCCTTCCAGGTGCCGGGCGCGATGGTGACGTCCAGCCAGGCGCAGGGCGGGGCGGCCCGGTGCACCCGCAGGCTGACCGGTCCGTCGCCGGAGTCCAGGGTGAGCACCCGGCCGACCATCTCGTCCACGGCGATGCCGCTGGTCAGCACGTTGCGCCGGACCTGGGTGAGATCGGCGCCGGCGGGCAGCGACTCCTGCGCGATCAGGGTCACGCTCGCCTCGCGGTGCGCCGGCCGGCCGAAGTAGCGGTCGCCGACGATGCCCAGCCCGGCCCGGATCCGGACCTGCTCCACCAGTTCGCCGGGCGGCGCCGGGGCCGGGCCGTCCGCCGGCCGGCCCACGTAGCGGTGCACCGGCGAGGCGAGCAACTGGACGATCTCGGGCATGCGCCGATTGTAGGCACGGACGTACCGCCACCAACCCGGACGATAGCCGCCCTCACGTGTCCACGCTGGGTGGAGGGCGTTGTACCGGGTGTGACGGCGAGACGGTCCACCCCGGTCGGGCGTCACCCCGAGCTGGGACGGCAGATTGCATGGGCGCGGCGCGAGAACGAACGCCGGCGGCGCGCGTACGAGGCGGCGGCGCGGGACTGGCGCCGCCGCGACCAGCACCTGGAACGGCTACGGATCGAGGCGACCGGGTTCCACGGGTGCGCCCTGCCCGGCACGGAGCTGCCGGTGCGGCTCGACGACGGCGAGGTGGTCTACCGGATCCTGCCGGTCGCGGAGCTGGTCGAGGCGGAGGCCCGGCATCTGCCCGGGCTCCCCGCGCCCGGCTCGGCGCTCAGCGCGGAGTTGCTCGACCCCGCCGGCGGCCCGCTCCCGGCCGGGCTGCGGGTGGTCGACACCGGCGCCGCCGTGGTGACCGACCGGCGGATCGCCTTCGCCGGGCGTGCCGGCCGGCGCGAGTGGGCCCACGCTGACCTGCTCGGGCCGGGGAACCACCCCGACGCGCCGGTCACCCTGCTGCACACCGGGGGCGGCGGGCGCCCGGCCGGGCTGCGGGTGCCGGTGAGCGCGGCGGCGAACTTCCGCTTCTACCTCACCCTGGCGTACGCCGCCGCCACGGGGACCCGTGACGGCGTCGTGGCGCGGCTCGACGCGCTGCTGGCCGCCCACCGCGCGGCCCGGCCTCGGCCGGGCCGGCCGCTCGGGGTCGAGGACGCCCCGGCGGTACGGCGGCGGCCGGAGCGCCTGGCCGCGGCCGGGGTCGTGGCCGTCGCGGTGCTCCTCGGCGTGTCGGCCGCGGGCACCTGGCCCGCGACAGCTGGGCCGGCGCACCGGGCGGCCGCGACGGGCAGCCCGGCCGGCGCACCGGACGGCGACCTCACGCCGGATCCGTTCCCCGCCCCGGCGGGCGGGCGCGACGGCGGGTCGGCCCCGTCGCCGGCCGGCGGACCCACCCCGCTTCCCCGCCCGGCCAGCGGGCGACCAACCGTGACGGACACCCCGACCGGGGTCGGCACGGCGCAGGTCGTACTCCCGGCGCCGTCCGGCGCCGCGACGCCCGCACCGGCGGCGCCGTCGACGACCCCGCCGGCGGTGAGCCCCACCGGGAGCCCGTCCCCCACGGTGAGTCCGACCGGAAGCCCCACCGGGACGACGACCGGCTCGCCGTCCCCGACGGGCGCCTGCCGGGCGCCGGTGGACCCGCCGCAGTGCCGCCGCAGCTGAGCCGGGGCCGGCTCGATCGTCAGGCGGTCTGCGGGGTGAGCAGGTAGTCCTCGGCCTCCGCGCTCCACCGCAGCTCCACCGCGCCGCTCGTGGCGGCCGCCTTGCAGAACTGGAGGAAGCTGCGGTAGCCGAGCTTCTTCTCGCTGAAGTCGGGCCGCGCCCGGCGGAGCTGGTCCTTCAGCCCGGACAGCGCCGCCGCGCCGCCCTCGCCGGCCAGGTCCACCACGACGGACCGCAGCAGCGCGAAGGCCACCTCCCGGTCGCCCCGCTCGGGCAGCGACACCTCCGGGTCGCCCTTGGCGGGCCCGGCGGCCAGCTCGATGACGTTGTGCCCGGCCAGGTGACGCAGCAGCTCCCCGAAGGTGCGGAAGCCGTAGTCGGACTCGCTGAACGTCGGGTCCTTGCGGAGCAGCGTGCGCTTCAGGCCGGAGGCGGTGACCTCGCCGCTGGAGCTGCCCTGCATGCCGGCCACGGTCTGGGCCACCAGCACGGCGAGCGTGTCGACGTCCCGCGCCGGCTCCTCGGCCGCCGGGGCGATCTCGACGGGCGGCTCGGCCGGTCGCTCGGCCGGCGGCGGCGCCCCGGTCCCCGCCGGTCGGGCCGCGCGGCCCCGGCGGCCGGCCGCCGGAGGCACCTCGACCCCTTCCAGGCGGTCGTAGAAAAGAAACTCGTCGCAGGCCGGCGGGAGCAGCGCCGAGGTGGAGTTCTCCACGCCGACTCCGATGACGCGCTTGTTCAGTTCCCGGAGCTTGTGCACCAGCGGGGTGAAGTCGCTGTCCCCGGTGCCGATCACGAACGTGGAGATGTACTCCCGCTCGAACGCCAGCTCCACGGCGTCGACGGCCATCTTGATGTCCGCGGCGTTCTTCCGCGAGGCGCCCATCCGCTGGGGGATCTCGATGAGCTCGACGTGCGACCGGGTGAGCATCCGCCGGTCCTCGTCGAAGTAGGACCAGTCGGCGTACGCCCGGCGCACCACCACCCGGCCGCGCTCGGCGAGGGCGTCGGCGATGGGACGGAGGTCGAACGCCCGGCCGCCGTGATGGTCCCGTACTCCCAGCGCCAGGTTCTCGTAGTCGAGGAACAGCGCGATCCGGTCTTCCTGATCCACCCGGCCAGCCTAGCCGGGTCCCCGGCGCGGCCCGCTCACCGCCGCGTCCGGTCCCGGTAGAGGGTGTCGCGGCGGGCCGCGTACTGGATGGCGTAGCTGGCGACCAGCAGCAGCAGGGCCAGCACGACCTCCACGCCGGCGACCGTGCCGTTGGCGACGGTGAGGGCGAGCAGCAGCAGGATCAGGCCGACCACGGCGAGCAGGCCGGCCAGGAGCAGGCGGTTGCGCCGCGCCCTCGACCGGTCCTGACCGCCAGCAGCCACCGCTCCGCCTCTCACCCGGCTCCCCCGGCCAGCCTAGGCGCTACCCGGGGGCGTCCTCCCGCAGTTCGTCGAAGGCGACGGCGTCAGCGCGCCGGCCGCCCGTACCGCGCGAGGACGGCGGCGCCCGCCTGCTCCGCCGACCGGCACTCCAGGTACGCGGGCGGACCGCCGGCGGGAAAGAGCCGCCGGCCGGTGCGGAGGATCGTGGGGAAGGTCAGCAGGCGGTACTCGTCGACCAGGTCCTCGGCCATCAGCGTGTGGACGACGCTCAGGCTGCCGGTCACGATGACATCGCGTCGCTCGCGCCGGACCGCGTCGAGGAGGTCGCCGTCGACGACCCGGGAGTTCGCCCACGCCGAGACGTCGGTCAGCGTGCGGGTGGCGACCAGCTTGGGCACCGCGTTCATCCGCCGCGAGAACGGGTCGTCGCGTCCCGGCCAGAGCCGGGAGAACAGCTCCCAGGTGGTACGCCCCAGCAGCATGACCCCGTCGTAGAGCAGGGCGCCGAGGCGGAACTTGTCCCCCGCGACGGTCGCCGGGCCGTGCCGGAAGGCCCAGCCGCCGGTGGGCGTGCCCCCGGACCCGTCCGGGTCGGACACGATCCCGTCGAGGGTGACGAACTGGATGACGATGACGCTCACGATGCTGTCCCTTCGGTAGGTGCTCACCGGTACGTACCGGCGGCACCGCCCGGACTCATCGCGCCGGCGGGAGATCGTCGGAGGAGATCTGCGGGGGCAGGTCGAAGGCCGCGAACACGCCCGGATCGGCGAACACGACGTTGTGCGCGACCCGGTCGCCGGTGACCGTGAGAACCTGCAGCGTGTGCAGCCGGTGCGGCCCGCCGGGCTGCGGCGCGTACGCGGCCAGCGCCGGTTGCCCGTTGGCGCTCAGGGGCGCCATCCGCCAGCCCGTCCCGCGCATCCCGAACACCCGGTCCAGGAACAGGCCGTAGTCGCGGCTGCCGCGATACCAGAGCGGCACCGGCGGCATCTCCAGGACCGCCTGGTCGGTGAGCAGCCGCACGAGCGCGGGGACGTCCGCCGCCTCGAAGGCCCGCACGTACCGCTGGATCACGGCACGCACCCGCGGATCGTCCGGCTCGGTGACCGCGCCAGCGTCACCCACGTCCGCGAGTGCGACGCGGGCGCGTTGCAGCGCGCTGTTGACCGCCGCCACCGTGGTGTCGAGCTGCGCGGCGACCTCGGCGGCGCTGAACTCCAGCACCTCCCGCAGCAGGAGCACGGCCCGCTGGCGGGCGGGCAGCGCCTGCATGGCCGCCACCAGCGCGAGCCGCAGGTCGGTGCGCAGGTCCGGGTCGATCCGGGCGTCGGGAAAGGGCTGTAGCCACGGGATGTCCAGCGCCGGGGCGAGGGGCGCGCCCGGGTCGGCGCTCGGCGCGCCCAGCCCGGACGGCAGCGGTCGTCGCGCCCGCCCCTCCAGCGCGGTCAGGCACGCGTTCGTGGCGATCCGGTAGAGCCAGGTCCGCACCGACGCGCGCGTCGGGTCGTACCGGTCGCGGGCCCGCCACGCGCGCAGCATCGTCTCCTGGACCAGATCCTCGGCCTCGTGGAACGAGCCCAGCATCCGGTAGCAGTACGCCAGCAGCTCACCCCGGTGAGGCTCGAAGTCCACGGCGCCCATCCTGGCGTACGCGGCGGCCGCATCCCGGCCCCGGGCGCCCACCGTCAGGCCGGCACGTCCTGCCACAGCTCGTTGAAGGCGATGCTGTCGAAGAAGGCGGTCCCCTCGACCACCTTGCCGTCGCGCATCCTGAGGAACCAGGCGACCGTGTCGGTGTACGTCGTGCCGATCGTCGTGGTGCCCGCGCCGTTCCAGGCCACGACCACGGTGTCCGTGGTCGGGTCGTCGTGGATGCCCCGGATCAGCACGGGCCGGAACGGGTCCTCCGCGGTGAAGCGCGCCTCGAACGGCGTGAGCACCTCCTCGACGAACTGCCGGGCGGGCTGGTACAGGCCGGCCGCAACAGACCGGCCGATGATCTCCCACCGCAGGTCGTCGGCGAAGATCTCGGTGATGCTGCCGGTGCCGGCGTTCCAGGCGGCGAAGGCGTCCGCGACGATCTCCCGGTTGGCGGTCATCGGCGGCTCCCCCGTCTCCCGGCGGCGCCCCCGCCGCCCCTCCGCTCATCCTGCGCCGGGACGTCCGCGGGCGGCGGCGGATCCGCCGCACCGCCTACCCTGAGCGCGTGGATCGGTGTGACGAGTGCCTGTTCGTCTATTCCGCGCTCGGCAGCGGCGAGCTGCCGCAGCGCCTGCGCGACGTGGTCGGGCGCTATCCGGCCGCCCTGCGCGGGGTGCCGGACCCGCGCCGGCGACCGGCCCCGGAGGTGTGGTCGCCGCTGGAGTACTCCTGCCACGTCCGGGACGTGTTCCGCGTCCAGGGTGAGCGGCTGGCGCTGGCGTTGCGGGTGGACGAGCCGGAGTTCCACCCGATGGGCCGCGACGAGCTGGTGATCAGCGAACACTACAACGCGCAGGACCCGGAGGTGGTGCTCGCCGACCTGGGCACGGCCGCCGACGCGTTCGCGACCCGCTTCGCCGCGCTCGGTGACGTGGAGCTGGACCGCACCGGCGTCTACCCGTGGCCGCGGCGGGAGGTGCGGACGCTGCGCTGGCTCGGCCGGCACACGGTCCACGAGGCCGAGCACCACCTGCTCGACATCCGCCGTGCCGGCGGGGCCGGAATGGCCGGCGGGGCCTGACGCCGGTCGGCGTCAGGCCCCGCGACGGCGAGCCTGCCCGGATCGGGCCGCCGGGACGGTGCCCCGGCGGACCGACCCGCCGGTCAGTGGATCGGGACCGGGGTGGGACGCTGACCCTCCCCCGCCTCGCCGTCGAGCAGGTGCGACGGCTCGCGCCGGCGCGGCAGGAGCGCGGCCGGGATGAACGTGAGCAGCACCAGTCCGAAGCCGACCCAGAAGGTGGTCGCGAAGGAGCTGGCCGCGAAGTCGAGCCCGCGCTCGATCAGCGACGGCGGCACCGGGAACTGCTGGAGCAGCTCCGGTCGCAGCTGCGACGTGATGGCCAGGCTGGCCTCGGTGACCGGCTTCCCGCTCGGGTCGGTCGCGCCGGGGATCACCTCGGAGCCGTTCAGCCGGCTGGTGAGGATCACCGACATCACCGCGGCGCCGACCGAGCCGCCGATCTGCTGGAGGATGTTGACAAGCGTGGAGCCGCGGGCCACCTCGGCGGCGTGCAGCGTCTTCAGCGCCGAGGTCATGATCGGCATCATGGTGCCGCCCATGCCGAGGCCCATCACGAACAGCGAGCCGCAGAGCAGCCAGTAGGACGTGTGCGGGTCGACCTGGGTGAAGGTGAAGAAGCCGGCGGCGATGAGCACCAGCGCGAACGGCACCGTCCGGCCGACCGGCACCTTGTCGGCCAGCATGCCGGCGATCGGCATGGTCAGCATCGCGCCGAGACCCTGCGGCGCCATGAGCAGGCCGGCGGTGAGCGTCGACTCGCCGCGGATCTGCAGGAAGTAGCTCGGGAACAGCAGGCCCGCGCCCATGAACGCGATGATGAAGACGAACAGGGTCACCGCGGCGATGGTCAGGTTGCGGTTGCGGAACAGCCGCAGGTCGAGCAGCGGGTGCCGGGGCCGGAACGAGTAGAACACGAAGGCCACCACGAGCACGGCGCCGACCAGCATGGGCAGCCAGACGCTGTTGTCGCGGATGGTGCCGGCCTCCGGCAACGAGGAGACGCCGTAGAGGAAGAGCGCCAGGCCGGGCGAGAGCATCAGCATGCCGAGGAAGTCGAACGACTCCGAGGGCTCCGGGTTGTCCTTCGGCAGCGCGAGCTGGGCGTAGATCAGCGCGACGACGCCGATCGGCAGGTTGATCAGGAAGATCCAGTGCCAGCTGGCGGTGTCGATGAGCCAGCCGCCGAGGATCGGGCCACCGATCGGGCCGAGCAGCATCGGGATGCCGAGGACGGCCATGAGCCGGCCGATCCGGTGCGGGCCGGCCGCCCGGGTCATGATCGTCATGCCGAGCGGCATGAGCATGCCACCGCCGAGGCCCTGGACCACGCGCCAGGCGATCAGCTCACCGATCGAGTCGGCGGTGGCGCACAGCCCGGAGCCGATGGTGAACAGCGCCAGCGCCACCATGTAGAGGCGCTTGGTGCCGAACCGGTCGGCGGCCCACCCGCTGAGCGGGATCACCGTGGCCAGCGCGAGCGTGTAGCCGGTCATCGTCCACGCCACCCGGGCGTACGAGGCGTCGAACTCGTTCTGGAACGTCGGCAGCGCCACGCTGACGACCGTCACGTCGAGGATCGACATGATCGCACCGAGCACGACGACGCCGGCCACCTTGAGTACCGCGGCGTCGAGCTTGTTCGATGTCGCGACAGGTTGCTGGGTCACAAACAGTCTCCTGGTTCAGGTCCGGTCGGGGCCGCTGGCGGCGCCGCGCGCCCCTGCGGGCGCGGGGTGATGTGCGGTGGGGCGGCGTCCGGCAGGAAGCGTAGTCACGGGCTGCGACATCGCGCGGCCGGTTTACCGGGATCAACGGCGACCCGGGTCGGCCTCAGGCCGCGGCGCGGTGGTCGCTCGGGTTGACGCCGCGGACCCGTTTGAAGGCCGCGCTGAGCGCGAAAGCGCTGCTGTAGCCCACCCTGCGGGCCACCGCGGCGAGGGTCAGCTCGGTGTCGCGCAGCAGGTCGGCGGCGAGCGCGAGGCGCCAACTCGTGACGAAGGTCATGGGCGGCTCGCCGACCAGTTCGGTGAACCGGCGGGCGAACGCGGCCCGGGAGGCGCCGGTGGCGGTGGCCAGGCCGGCCACCGTCCAGGCCCGGGCCGGATCGTGCTGCACCAGCCGGACCGCGTGGCCGACCACCGGGTCGGCGTAGGCCCGGTACCAGCCGGGCGGCTGCGCGCCGGGTCGGGCCAGCCAGGTGCGCAGCACCCCGATGACGAGCAGGTCGAGCAGCCGGTCCAGCACCGCCTCCTGCCCGGGTCCGTCCAGGTCCAGCTCGGCGGCGAGCAGCGCGACGACCGGCAGCTCGCCGCCGGCGGCGCTCAGCACCACGAGGGGCGGCAGGGCCGCGAGCAGGCCGGCGCCCACCGCGCCGCTGCTGGCGTAGGTGCCGGTGAGCAGGGCGGTCGCGCCGTCCGGCCGGGTGCCCCAGGTACGCAGGCCCAGCGCCATGGTCTCGGTCAGCTCCTGCCCGCCGAGGGTGTTGCAGCGCTGCCCGGGATGGATCACCACCTGCGGTGGGGTGTCCGGGTGGTCGGCAACCGTGTACGGGTCGGGCCCGCGCAGCACGGCCACGTCCCCGGGCTCCAGCAGCGCGGGCGCGCCGCCGTCGGGCGCCACCCACGCGCTGCCCCGGACCACCGTGGTCACGCTCAGCGGGGCGGCGTCGCGGACCCGGATCGACCAGGGCGGGTCCATCACGGTGCGGAGCAGGAAGGCGTCCCGGGCGCGCAGCCCGCGGAGCACGTCGGCGAGGACGTCCACCCGGCGAGCGTAGACGCTCGCGTATGGTTTCGGGCGTTCCAGCCATGGAGCGTCCAGCCGGGCCCGGGGTCCAATGGGTGCCATGATCGCATCGAACGTCCGGGCCGGCGTGCTACTGCTGGCCACGGTGACCACGGGGTTGACGGCGGGGCTCTTCGCGGCCTTCGCGTACGCGGTGATGCCGGGCCTGGGCCGGGTGGACGACCGGGCGTTCGTCGCCGGCATGCGGTCGATCAACCAGGCCATCCTCAACGGCTGGTTCGCGCTCTGCTTCGGCGGCGCGCTGGTCTGCACCCTCGCGGTGGTCCTGCTGCACCTGCCCGCCGGCGAGCGCGGGCCGCTGCCCTGGCTGATCGCCGCCCTGACGCTCTACGTGCTGGTGCTCGCGGTGACCGCGGCGGTGAACGTGCCGCTCAACGACCGGCTCGAGGCGGGCGCCGCCCGGCTGGCCGACCCGGCGGAGCTGCGCGCGGCGTTCGAGAGTGCCTGGGTGCGCTGGAACGTGGTCCGGGCGGTGCTGAACACGGCGGCGCTCGGCTGCCTCGGCTGGGCGCTGCTGGTGGCCCGGTCGCTGCCCGGGTGACCGCCGCCCCGCCTCACCCGGCGGGCAGTTTCGCCAGCAACGCGACCTCGGCGGTCCGCGACCGTTCGATCCGGCCGGCGAGGTCGCGTACCCGGGCGCTGGTGCCGGCCTGGACCTGGGCGCGGGCCAGGTCCGCCGCGGTCCGCTGGTGCGCGGCGAGCACGTCGGCCAGCACCCGGTCGACCTGGTCGGCAGGGGCGGCCCGCAGCCGGGCCAGCCCGGCGGCGGCGTCGCTGTGTCCGGAGTGGTCGTGCCGCTCGGCCGCCGCCACCGCGGACGGGCCGGCCTCGCGCAGCCAGCCGCGCATGGTCGCCAGTTCGTCGGTCTCGGTGGCCCGGACCGCGGCGATCAGCGTGCGGAGCCCCGGGTCGGTGCCGCGGTCGAGCCCGACCTGGACGAGTTCCAGGGTCTGCTCGGTGTGCGCGACCATCATGGCCAGGAAGAGCGCGTCGATGCCGCTGGTCGCGGTCTCGACGGCCGGCCCGGGACGGGTGGCGGCGGTCGGCGCCGGCTGGCCGGCGCACCCGGCCGCGGCGAGCAACGCGGCCAGCAGGACGGCGGTGAGCGCGCGGCGCATGCCGGTTCTCCGATCGGGGTGCGGCAGGTGTCGGGTGCGGCGCACGCGGAGCGTGGCCGCACCCGTCGGAGTCAGATCTGGAGCCACAGCGCCGGCACGTTCGGCGGTTCCCAGCCGGCGATCGCGGTGTGCGCCTGGCGGCACCGGTAGGTCAGGCCGTTGTAGGTGACCGTGTCCCCCACCTGGTAGGTGCGCCCGGCGGTCCAGGTGCCGCTCGGGGCCGGCGAGCTGCTCGCGGTTGGCGTGGGCGCCGGGGTCGTCGGGGCCGGGGTGGGTGTGGGAGACGGTGTGGGGTTGCCGCCACCCCCGCCGATCTGGAGGTCGACGCAGGAGTAGAAGGCGTTCGCCGTGTCGGCGATGTTCCAGACGGCGAGCAGCTTCTGCCGGCCGGAGAAGCCGCCCAGGTTGAAGGTGTGCGACACGGTGGCGTCGGGCTGGCGGCCACCGCCGTCGACGACCGCGACCCGGGTGTTGCCGATCCAGTATTCCCAGTTGGACGTGGCGTGCCGGGCCGTGTTGACCCAGGTGAACGTCACCGAGCTGCCGACCGAGGTGGCCGGCCAGCCGCGGCTGTCGTCGTTGAGCACGGCGAACTGGGCGATGCCGGCGTTGCAGCTCTTCAGGCCCTTGGGGCCCTCGACGCTCTGCGGCTCGTACTTGATCTGGCCGCAGTCGGGCACCCGGTTCTGCGCGCAGAGCGCCTGGCGGCTGGGGGGCGAGGAGACGTAGCCGTGGGCCTGGGCGGGGCCGGCGACCGCCAGGGTGGCGGTGACGGCACCCGTGGTGAGCAGCGGCAGGGTGATTCTTCGACGCATGTCGGCAACTCCTTCGGGGGTGGTGGGAGATGCCAACGAACATAAATTAAACCTTGTTAACAGTAAAGACTCTTGTCTATAAATTAAGCCGCGTACCCGGGCCTCTCCTTGAGCGCGTCCGGGGCGGCATGGGATTCTGGTGCGTCGATGGCTCGCGCGGGGCCGATCGTCGCTCTCCGGGCACCCGGACACCTCTCCGGGAGGGCGACGCGGACAGACGATCGCCCGACCCCTGAAGGAACCCCGCATGAGCAGAATCCCTTCCACAGCGCGCCGGCTCACCGCGTACGCGGCCGTCCTGCTACTCGCCGCCGCGGCGCCGGCCGCCGTCGACCCGCCCGCCGCCGGCGCGGCGGCCGACCCGGTGGCGGTGACCGTGAACGCCCGCGCCGGGCTGGCCGCCGTGCCGGACACCGCGCTCGGCGTCAACCACGCCATCTGGGACCAGCACCTGGGCAGCACCGAGACCTCGGACCTGCTCCGCGCGGCCGGCGTGAAGATGCTGCGCTACCCCGGCGGCTCCTACGCCGACATCTACCACTGGCGTACCCACACCGCGCCCGGCGGCTACGTCGCCCCGAACACCGACTTCGACACCTTCATGGCGGCGGCCCGGAGGGTCGGCGCCCAGCCGATGATCATCGCCAACTACGGCACCGGCACCCCGGCCGAGGCCGCCGAGTGGGTGCGGTACGCCAACGTCACCAAGGGCTACGGCGCGAAGTGGTGGACGGTCGGCAACGAGAACTACGGCAACGGCCACTACGGCTCGGCCTGGGAGGCCGACGACCACCCGGACAAGAGCGCCACCCAGTACGCCCGCCTGGTCGTCGAGTACGCCGACGCCATGAAGGCGGTCGACCCGAGCATCAAGGTCGGCGCGGTGCTGACCATGCCGGCGAACTGGCCGGACGGGCTGACCGCCGGCGCCGACCCCGGGCCCTGGAACCAGACGGTGCTCTCCCTCGCCGGCCCGAAGATCGACTTCGTGGACGTGCACTGGTACCCGGGCGGCACCGCCGCCGAGTCCCTGGCCCGCACCGCCCACCTCCCCGACGCCGCCTGGCTGCTGCGCCAGCAGATCGCCCGCCACGCCGGCCCGGACTCCGGCCGGATCGGAATCAGCTTCACCGAGCTGAACGTCGGCGCCGGCCAGAACACCCAGCCGGGCGCGCTGTTCCTGGCCGACGCCTACAGCGGGTTGCTGGAGCAGGGCGTCTTCACCGTGCAGTGGTGGAACGTGCACAACGGCATCGGCACGGTCTCGGAGGTCGCCGGGCAGACCGACTACGGCGACTTCGGGATGCTCTCCAGCGGCGGGTGTACGGCCGACGGGTCGGTCTGCGAGCCGCCGTTCAACACGCCGTTCGCGCCGTACCACGGGCTGTCCATGATGAACCTCTTCGCCCGGGCGGGTGACCAGCTCGTCCGCGCCGGCACCGACCAGCCCCTGGTCACCGCGCACGCGGCCCGTCGGCCCGACGGCAGCCTGGCGGTCCTGCTGCTGAACAAGGACCCGGACACCGCCCACCCGGTGTCGATCGACTACGCCGGCTTCACCCCGGCGGACGAGGCGCCGACCGTGCACACGCTGGCCAACGGCGCGAGCGGGGTGGCCACCGGCCGCTCCGGCAGCGCCACCGCCCGGACGCTGCCGCCGTACTCGCTGACCACGCTCGTGCTGCGCCCCGCCGGCGCGGCCGACGGCCGGCCCGGGGCGCCCGGCCGGCCCGCCGCGGGCGCGGTGACCGACCGGACGGCCACCCTCTCCTGGCCGCCGGCCGCGCCGGGCGGCGCGCCGATCGCCAAGTACGAGGTGTACCGGCAGCAGGGCGCGGTCAGCGAGCAGCTCGGCGAGACGGCGGGCACCTCGCTGACGGTCGGCAACCTCGAACCGGGCACCCGGTACACGGTGAACGTGCTCGCCCGGGACACCGCGGGCCGGGTCTCCTGGTCCTCCCCGCCGCTCACCTTCGCCACCGGCAGCCCGGCGGCCAGCACCTGCGCGGTCCGCTTCCGCACGGACACCGACTGGGGCAACGGGTACGTGGCGACCGTCGAGGTCGCGAACACCGGACCGGGCGCGCTCGACGGCTGGACGCTCACCTGGACGTGGCCCACCGGCTGGCAGCAGGTGAGCAGCGGCTGGAGCGCCAACTGGTCGCAGGTGGGCACCGAGGTCAGGGTGACCAGCACCCCCGACAACCGCCGGCTCGCCGCCGGCGGCGGCAGCACCAGCGCCGGCTTCGTCGGCGCGTACAGCGGGCCGAACGTGCTGCCCGGCGCGTTCCGGCTCAACGGCACCGTGTGCACCACGCGGTGAGCCGGGCGGCGGTCACCCCCGACGCGGTGGCCTGACCCGGGCGTCGGTCGCCGACGGGGTCCGCGGGCCCCGTCGGCGGGC
>NZ_JANAVK010000003.1:997993-1025281 GCF_024213425.1 Micromonospora sp. A3M-1-15
TGGTCACCGGTTGGCTGGGCGCCCTGTATCCCGAGCAGGTGGTCGGCATTCACATGATCCATCCACCGTTCCCGGCACCACGTGCGGGCGCAGCCGCGGGGCGGGCGCCGGCCCGGGCGGTGGCCGGCGCGGCGCGTCCGGACGGGGCAACGCCGCCAGGATCAGCCCGAGGAGCGTCACCGCGACCACCCCGTCGAGCCAGTAGTGGTTGCCCGTGCCGACCACCACCAGCAGGGTGAGCACTGGGTGGGCCAGCCACAGCCACCGCCACCGCCCGGCGCTGACCGCCACGAGCACGACGGCCACGGCCACGGCCCAGCCGACGTGCAGGGAGGGCATCGCGGCGTACTGGTTGCTCAGCGTGTCGGCCTCCGGCGGGCCGTAGACGGCGGGGCCGTACCGGCGACCGGTGTCCACCAGGCCGGTGAGCGCGGTCATCCGGGGCGGGGCGAGCGGGACGAGGACGTGCAGGGCCAGCGCCGAGGCGGTGAGCGCGGCGAGCGCCCGCCGCATCCAGCGGTAGTGCGCGGGATGGCGGAGGTAGAGCCAGACCAGGCACAGCGCGGTGGCCGGGAAGTGCACGTACGCGTAGTAGCAGTTGGCCAGCCGGACCGGCAGCTCGTGGACGAGCAGCGGCGCCTGCACGGCCGCCTCGTCGGGCAGGTGCAGCAGGCGCTCGATCCACCAGATCCGCTCCCCGTTCACCTGCGCGTCGGCGGACCGCCCGGCCACCGCCAGCCGGCCCGCCTTGTACGCGAGGAAGAGCACGGCGACGAGGATCAGCTCGCGGACCGCACGGCGTACCGCCCCGCCCGGCCGCGCTTCGACCGGCCGTGCGTGGACGGCCACCGGCGGCGGCGGCGCGGGCTGCGTGGTGTCCACAGCGCCTCGATTCGGTCACGGCCGGCGTACGCCGGCCCGGGTGGGCACGGACCAGGGCCGCCGCCGGCATCGGCGACGGCCCTGGGACGACGGGGCGTCAGCGGCGGGCGCGTTCGCCCGGGCCCGTGACGTCCACGGCCACCTCGTCGAAGGCGGGCGCCCCGTCGACCGCGTCGGCCGCGACGGCGACCGAGCGGGCGGTGTCGGGCAGGTCCAGGCTGGACCGCAGGGTGACCGGCTTGAGCAACAGCGCGGCCAGGATCCCGACGACCGCGATGGCGGCGGAGATCAGGAAGATGTGCCCGGTCGCGTCACCATACGCGGCCCGCACAATGTTCTGCACCGGCTCGGGCAGCGCGGCGAGGTTGAGCGTGCTGCCTCCGCTGCCGCCCGAGGTGGGGATCCCGGCCGCGGCCAGGTCGTGGGTGATCCGGTCGGCCACCCGGCGGGCGAGCACCGCGCCGAGCACCGACACGCCGATGGTGCCGCCGAGGGAACGGAAGAACGCCACCGTCGAGCTGGCCGCGCCGATGTCCTTGAGCGCCACGGAGTTCTGCACCGCGAGCACCAGGTTCTGCATGGTCATGCCGACGCCCACGCCGACGACGAACATGGCGGCGCCGACTAGGACCAGCGAGGTCTCGTGGTCGATGGTGCCGAGCAGGGCGAAGCCGGCGACCAGGATGACCGACCCGGCGACGATGTACGGCTTGATCTTGCCGCTGGCGGTGATCAGCCGGCCGGCGACGATCGAGGAGAGCAGCACGCCGGCCATCATCGGGATGGTGAGCAGGCCGGCCTCGGTCGGGCTGTAGCCGCGGCCGATCTGGAAGTACTGGCCGAGGAAGACCGCGCCGCCGAACATCGCCATGCCGACCGCGAGGCTGCCCAGGATGGCCAGCGCGGTGGTGCGCTCGCGGACGATCTCCAGCGGCACGACCGGCTCGGCGGCCCGCGACTCCACGAGGACGGCCAGGGCGAGCAGCAGCACCGAGCCGCCGACCATCGCGCCGGTCTCCCAGGACAGCCAGGCGAACGAGTCGTCGACGAACGAGATCCAGACCAGCAGCAGGCTGACGCCGGCGGCGATCAGGGTGGCGCCCAGGTAGTCGATCTTCACGTTGTCCCGCCGCGCGGTGGGCAGGTGCAGGGTGGCCTGGAGCAGGAGCAGCGCGACGACCGCGACGGGCACGCCGACGAAGAAGCACCAGCGCCAGCCGAGCCAGGAGGTGTCCACGATGAGGCCGCCGAGCAGCGGCCCGCCGACCGTGGCGAGCGCCATCACACCGCCGAGGTAGCCGTTGTAGCGACCGCGCTCCCGCGGCGGGATCATCGCCGCGATGGCCACCTGGACCAGGGCCTGGAGACCGCCGACGCCGATGCCCTGGAAGGCGCGGGCGGCGATGAGCTGGCCGGCGGAGTGCGCGAAGCCGGCCGCGACCGAGCCGGCCAGGAAGACCACGATGGCGACCTGGATCAGCAGCTTCTTGTTGAACAGGTCGGCGAGCTTGCCCCAGATCGGGGTGGTCGCCGTGGCGGTGAGCAGGGTGGCGGTGACCACCCAGGTGTACTGGGTCTGCGAGCCGTTGAGGGCTCCGATGATCTTCGGTAGGGCGGTCGAGACGACCGTGCTGCTCAGCATGGCCACGAAGAGCACCAGCAACAGGCCGCTGAGGGCCTCCAGCGTCTGCCGCCGGTTCATGGGCGCGGCGTCGGCCGTCGCGGTGGGTGCGCTCATCGCGCGTCCTCCAGGTTGTCGTGTCGGGTGAGGGCGACCTCAAGATCGCGGGTGAGGCGGGCGAGCGCGGCGGACAGGGCGGCCACCTCGCCGGGGGTCCAGTCGGCGAGCGCCCGGGCGAGCACTCCGCCGTACCAGTCGTAGGCCTCGCTCAGGGCGGCACGGCCGGCCGCGGTGACCGTCAGGTGGCTTGCCCGCCGGTCCTCCGGGTCGGTACGCCGGTCCACCAGGCCGTCGGCGACCAGGGCGGCGACGGCGCGGCTGACCGTCGAGGGGTCGAGCCGACTCCGTTCCGCCAGGTCCCGGGCGTGGCAGCCGGTGTCGGCGTCCCGGTCGATGTGCCGGAGCAGGCCCACGAGGCCGGGCGGCACGGCCGGCCGGTCGTCCGCGCGCCGCTGCTTGAGCAGCCGCACGCCGGTCAGCAGATCCTGCAACCGGGTGACGAGCTCCTGACGGGTGGCGTCCACTCTTCCCCTCCCCTGCCTTGGTTGCCTCAAGCAATCATTCGCGAATCTTGCGCAGTAGGCAAGTTTGCTCATTGAGAAACGGATCACGTACGCTGGGAGCCATGGAGGAGGCCACCGGGCTGCGGGAGCGCAAGAAGGCGGCGACCCGCCTCGCCCTGCACGAGGCGGCCCTGCGCCTCGCCGCCGAGCAGGGGCCGGACCGGGTCACCGTCGAGGCGATCGCCGACGCCGCCAACGTGTCCCGGCGCACGTTCTCCAACTACTTCTCCAGCAAGGAGGAGGCGCTCTTCCACGGCGACACCATGCGGCTGCGCCGCCTGCTGGAACTGATCGCCGAGCAACCCGCCGACCTGCCACCCTGGGCGGCGCTGAGCCGTGCCGCGCTGCGCCAGGCCGACGAGATGTACGGCGAGACCGCCGAATCGTGGCTCGACCGGCGCCGCCGGCTGCACGGAAACCCGGGCCTGGTGGCGCACCAGGTGGCCGCGTACACGGCGATCGAGCGGGAGCTGGCCGGGGAGATCGGCCGCCGGCTCACCGGCGCCGACGCGGCGCTGCGCGCCCGGATCCTCGCCGCGACCTTCCTGGCGACCCTGCGGGTCGCCGTCCAACAGTGGATCGAGGCGCCGGACCAGCCGCTGACCGGCACGCTCCGGACCGCGCTCGCCCACGCCACCCCGGCGGCCGGCTGACTGTCGGAGGGTGGGGCTAGCGTCCTCGGCGTGGTCACCGTCGACGAGGTCCGCGCCCTGGCCCGCACGCTCCCCCGCACCAGCGAGCACCTGATCCACGACCGGATCAAGTTCCGGGTGGGCGCGATCGTCTACGTCGCGTTCAGCCGCGACGAGCAGACCATGGGCTTCGGCTACCCCAAGGAGCAGCGGGACGGGCTGATCGCCGCCGAGCCGGCCCTGTTCTTCCTCCCCCGCCCCTCCGACCTGCGGTTCAACTGGGTCTGCTGCCATCTGGAGCGGCTCGACCACGACCAGATGACCGAGCTGGTCTGCGAGGCGTGGCGGATGGTGGTGCCGAAGTTCCTGGCCCGCCAGCGGCTCGGTGAACCCGGGCCGCCGGGGCTTCGGTGAGAGCGGTACCACGCCGTACGGTCCCGGCATGAGCGGCACCACGACATCCACGGCGGCCGTGCGGCCGTACCGGCCCGCCGACCACGACGCGGTCTACGACATCTGCGTCCGCACCGCCGACGCCGGCGGCGACGCCCGCGGGAGGTACGCCTCCGACGACCTCATGCCCGACCTCTTCGCCGGCCCCTACGTGCACCTCGAACCGGATCTGGCGTTCGTGCTGGCCGACGCCGGCCGGGTGGTCGGCTACGTGGTGGGCACCGCCGACACCCCCGCCTTCGTCCGCGCCTACCGGCGCGTCTGGATCCCCCGGCTGGCACACCGCTACCCCGAGCCGGCCGGCGACCCGCGCACCCCGGACGAGGAGATGATCGCCCTGCACCACCACCCCGAGCGGATGCTGGTGCCGGAGCTGGCCGGCTACCCGGCCCACCTGCACATCGACCTGCTCCCCAGCCACCAGGGGCGCGGCCACGGCCGGCGGCTGCTGGAGACGTTCCTGGCCGCCGCCGCCCGGGCCGGCGCGCCCGCGCTGCACGTCGGCATGGTCACCGCGAACGTCCGCGCCCGCGGCTTCTACGACCGGCTGGGCTTCCACGTGATCCCGGTGCCGGACCCGGGCCCGGTCACCTACCTGGGGCGGTCCACCCGCTGACGCGCCGGCCGGGATGCGGGTCGATTCCGCCCCGGGGCCCCGCCCGCCGCTGACAGACTCGGTCGGTGGGCCGCGACGGGTGGGGCAAGGGGCTGGGACCCGGCGTACCGGTCGCCCCAGCCGCCCGGGTGGACAAGTTCGAGGTCTTCTTCGACCTCGTCTTCGTGGTGTCGTTCTTCATCATCACCCGGGCCACCGCCGCGAACGTGACTCCGCGGGAACTGCTGCACGCCATGCTGGTGCTCGCCGTGCTCTGGTGGTGCTGGGTCGTGCACAGCGCGGTGGCCACCCGGCTCCGGCTGGGCGAGGGCTTCGTGCCGGTGCTCATGGTGATCGGCATGGTGGCGCTCTTCACCTTCGCGCTGGCGCTGCCGCAGACCTTCGGCGACCTCCAGCAGGGCACGGCCGGGCCGATCCTGGTCACCGTCAGCTACATGGTGATCCGCGCCGTACACATAGCGCTCTACGCGTACGCCACCCGGGGTGACCCGCCGGCCCGGAGCAAGCTCTGGCAGCTCGCCCCCGAGGTGCTGATCACCACCTGCCTGCTGCTGGTCGCGGCACTGCTCCCGCCCGAGGTCGACGATCCCGGCCTCGGGCTCTGGCTGCGCGACGGGCTCTGGATCGCCGTGGTGGTCATCCAGTACGCCAGCGGGCTGCTGGCCGGCGCGGAGGGCTGGCAGATCACCTCGGCCGAGCACTGGACCGAGCGCTACGACCTGATCCTGATCATCGCGCTGGGCGAGTCGGTGATCTCGGTCGGGGTCGGCGGCAACCTGCTCGGCAAGCCGGTGACCTGGCCCGCCATCCCGGCGGCGATCTTCGGCATCCTGTTCACCGCGGCGCTCTGGTGGGTGCACTTCGACATGATCGGCCCGGCCGCCCGGATCGCGCTGCACGCCGCCGAGGGCCGCCCGCGGGTGGCGATGGCCCGCGACGCGTACGCCTATCTCTACCTGCCCATGATCGCCGGGGTGATCCTGTTCGCGATCGGCGCGGAGGAGCTGGTGCGGACCATCACCGACCCGGTCGGCGGGGTGGCCGAGCGGGCCCACGGCCCGGCGGTGCCACTGCTCTTCGCCGGCGTGATGCTCTATCTCGCCGCGGACATGGCGTTCCAGCTGCGCACCCTGCGGACCGTGTCGTGGACCCGGGTCGCCGCCCTCGCCGCGCTCGCCGCCGGGCTGCCGGTCGGCCGGCACCTGCCGGCGCTCGCCGCGCTCGGGCTGCTCACCGCGATCTGCATCGCGCTCGTCGCGGTGGAACTGGTGATGATGGCGGATGCCCGCGTCGCGTTGCGCCGGGCCGTCTACGAGGAGAAGGCCAGCCACGAGGCGGGCGAGGCGGCGTTCCGCGCCCGCTGGCACGACGGCGGCCCGGAGCGGCCCGAGGAGTAGGGATCGCCGGTCCGCGGGACGACCCTTAGAGTCTCCGCGTGATCGAGATCGCCACCGAGGTCGACCTGTTCCACCCGCCGGCACGGATCTGGCGGGCGCTCACGGAACGGGAACTGCTCGCCAAGTGGTTCGCCGGAAGCGAGTCGCTGGGTGAGCGGACGCTGCTGCGGACCTCGGGGCTGCCCGGGTACGACGCCGACACCGAGGTGGAGGTGGTCGAGCTGCGCGCGCCGGAGCGGCTGGTGCTGCGCTGCCGCGAGGCGGACCGGAGCACCCGGCTGGCCTGCGACATCGTCGCCACCGGTCACGGCTCCCGGCTGTCCGTGCGGGAGGTGCTGGAGGAGGGCGACTGGGACGCCGACCGGCGCGCCGAGCAGCACCAGGCGGCGGTGACCGGCCGGCTCCCGGCGATCCTCGACTGGCTCGCGTTCCAGCAGGTCGACCTGCGCCGCGCCGAGGGCGGGCTGACCGCCGAACTGCCGGTGGTCGGGCTGCTCGGCGACGTACGCAGCCGGGCCGGCCGTCGCCGGGCGGTGCTCGTGGCCGCGGTGCTGGTGGTGCTCGGGGCGGCCGCCGGGGTGACGGTGTGGGCCACCCGGCCCGCGCCGCCGGCGCCGGCCGCCCCGCCGCCGTCGGCGCCGCTCGTGGTGCCGTCGGCGAGCAGCGAATCGCCGAAGGCGACGCCGTCGCGGGTCACGCCGTCGGCCACCCGCCGCAGCGCCACGCCGGACCCGACCCCGTCCGCCTCCCCCACCCGTACGCCGAGTCCGAGTCCGTCGCCGGCCGCTGCGCTGACCGCCAGCTACGAGACCGTCTCCGACCGGGTCTTCGGCTACCGGGGCCAGGTGGTGCTCAGTAATCGCGGTCCGGCGGCGCTGTCGGGCTGGGCGGTGACCGTCACGCTCGGCGACGACGCCACCGTCGGCACCGTCAACGGGGCCGAGGCGAAGCAGGACGGGCCGGTGGTCACCTTCACCGGCGCGGATGTGCCGGCGGGCGGGTCGGCCACCATCCGGTTCGACGTGCGGGATCCCGACCTGACGGCCACGCGGCCGGAGGGCTGCACGGTGGACGGGGCGGCCTGCGCCGGGCTGTGAGCGGAGTGCCGGGTCGGCGACGGGCCGCCGGGAGGCGTGTCCTCCCGGCGGCCCGCCGACCGGAGGGTCAGTTGCGGTTGATGGTGAACGTGCTTGTCGTGTTCCGGATGTCCTGGTAGTTGTCGGTCAGCCGGAGGTTGGTGAAGGTGGCGGAGCCGACCGCCGGGCCCTGCCCCGGCTCGGGCATCTCGTTGGCCCAGATCCCGAAGCCCGACTTGGCGTCGAAGGCGTCGCCGCTGCGCCTCGCCCCGGAGATCGACACGTTGGTGAGGACCGTGTCGGTGACCGGGTTCTCCGGTTGGCTGCCGTTGTACTTGGTCTGGAACATGATTCCGGAGTAGGTCGGGTCGACGATGTCCACGTCGGACACCCGGATGCCGCGGAACTCCTTGGAGGCGGAGAACAGCCACATCGCGGGGAACGTCTGCGCACCCCAGAAGTGCCCACCCGCCCGGATCAGCGAGACGTTCTGGAACTGGGTGGGCGGGCTGGCGCCGAACCCGACGAACGGGTAGCCGAAGTCCAGCGAGCTGATGGTGATGCCCGAGTACGTCAGCATGTCGGCGATGTAGAGGTTGCGGAAGATGTTGTCGTAGCCGCCGTACACGGCCACCCCGGCGGCCCGCCAGGTGAGCGTGGCGGTCAGGTTCTCGAACACGTTGCCGTGGTTGCCGCCCGAGCCGCCCTGGTCGGTCGCGGAGAACAGCGCGAAGGCGTCGTCGCCGTTGGAGCGGCCCTCCGAGTTGGTGACGTGGTTGTCGGTGCTGCCGTTGGTCATGTTCACGGCGTCGGCGAAGGTGTCGCGGAACCGGCTGTCCCGGATGGTCAGCCCGCTGACGCTCACCCCCCAGTACGCGCAGACGGTGTGCTCCACCCAGACGCTGTCCAGCGTCATGTTGTCGACGTCCTTCAGCTCACCCCACACCTTGCCGGGACCGTCGATCCGGTTGGTGTAGTTGCCGAAGAACGCCAGGTGGGCGAAGGTCGACCCGCTCGCCGAGGACTCCACCCGGAACCCGGCGTCGGTGTTCTGCTGGTTGGTGGGCGTCTGGAAGCGGGTGTACCACATGCCCGCGCCGACCACCGTTACCGGCTTGCCGTACACCTGGAACTTCTGCGCGGTGTCGTAGGTGCCCGGCGGCAGGTAGACGCCGACCAGGTTGCCGGTGGTGTCCATCCGGACGGCGTCCAGCGCGTTCTGCACGTCGGCGTGGCTGAAGCCGTTTGGCACCTTGTAGCGGGCCGGGTCCGGGTTGGCCCGCGGCGACACCAGCTCGGTGTTGACGAAGTCGATCGCGTACGTGGTGCTGTTGGCCGGGTCCTTCTGGAGCCGGATGGTGGCGCCGGCCGGGACTGTCGAGTTCAGCATCACGTTGGCCTCGTCGTACAGGTGGCGGGGTGCGCCGGCGCCCGGCGAGTCGCTCGGGCCCGCCTCGGCCCCGTAGAGCCAGATGTGCTTCGAGGTCAGGTTGATCGGCTTGTGCAGCACCCCGTTGACGTAGATGTTCAACGTCGAGTCGATCCCGGCGCCGCCCGGCGCGTCGGGGATGGAGAAGCGGGTGATCAGGGTGTTGGTGGCCGCCCGGGTGGTCCACTCGACGTACGCGCCGGTGGTGTTCAGGGTGACCGCCCGGCGGCCGGACGCCTCGCCGGCCAGGTCGCCGATGGTCCGGTTCGGCCCGAGCACCTGCGCGCCGCCGCCGACCCGGCCGTCCTCGGCCTCGTACGTGTCGTACGGGACGTTCGCGCCCCGCCCCATGAACAGCGGCCGGTCGCTTGTGTTGTTCTGCTGCTTGACCGGCAGTTCGTTGGCGTCGGCGGCGAGCGCCACCCGCACGGTGTACCTCCCGTTCGCCGCCGTCCAGGTGCCCAGGCCGACCGGCGGGCTGGTCGCCCCGGCCGCCAGGGTGCCGCTGTACGAGCCGGTGAGGGTGCGCACCACCGCGCCGCTGTCGCTGAGCACGGTGAGGGTGATGCCGTGCGCCCCGCCGGCCGAGGCGACCGTGCCCTGGTTGCGGATCGACACCGCGAAGCTGACCGTGGCACCGGCGCTCGGCGTGCCGGGTGACCAGCTCACCGCCCCGGCGACCAGGTCGGAGCTGGGCACCGCGCTGACGGTCAGCGAGGCGGTCCGGCTGTTGTTCGACTCGTTCTGCTCGATGACCGTGTTCGCCTCGTCGGCCGTGGCGGTCACCTCGTAGGTGCCGGCGTTGCGCGCGCCGATGGTGAGGGTGACGGTCGCCGAGGCGCCGGCCGCGAGCGCGCCGACGGCCGCGGTGCCGACCTTCGTCGTACCCAGGGAGAAGGTCACCGCGGAGGCGGCGGCCGGCGCGGTGCCGGCGTTGCGGACGGTGGCGGAGAGCGTGACCGGGTCGGTCTCCACCGGCGCGGACGGCGCCGCGGACAGGGCGGTGACGGTGAGATCCGGGTTCGGCGCCGGGGTGCCGATCACCTGGAACTCGGCGACCTGCCCGTTGGACGAGCCCGAGTTGGCGGTGAACTGGAGCCGCACGTCCGCGGCGGTGGCGCTCACCGGGATGGTCACCGTGTTGCTGCTGGTCGGGCTGAACGAGTACGTCGCCGAGCCGACCACGCTGGTGAAGCCGGATGCGGACTGCTCCCGGCCGAGCACCTGGAAGGTCTGCGTGCGCGGCCCCCACACCGGGTCCGGGTTCAGCTTGACCACGATCGCGCTGATGCTGGCGTTGGCGCCCAGCGCGACGGTCAGCGTGCTCGGGTACGCCCCCGGCGCGCCCTCCCAGTAGGTCGTCACGTCGCCGTCGTTGGCGTTGACCGCGTTGAAGACGTGCACCACCGAGGAGGCGGTGATCGGCTTGCCGGCGGCCAGGTTGCTGCCGGTCGGGGTGCTGCCGGTGCGGGTGACCGTGTTGGAGGTCGCCGAGACGTTCCCGGCGGCGTCCCGGGCCCGGACGAAGTAGGAGACGGTGGCGCTGTCCGGCTGGCTGTCGGTCCAGGTCAGGGTCGAGCCGTTGACGCTGCCGCGCAGCGCGTTGTCGGCGTAGACGTCGTAGCCGGTGACGCCGACGTTGTCGGTCGACGCCGTCCAGGTCAGCCGGATCTGCCCGCTCGCCGGCTGGGTGTACGCCAGGTTGCCCGGCGCGGTCGGCGCCGTGGTGTCCCCGGTGTTGCCGGTGCGGGTGACGGTGTTGCTGTTGGCCGACTGGTTGCCGGCCGCGTCGCGGGCCCGCACGTAGTAGGAGACGGTGGCTCCGGCCGGCTGCGTGTCGGTCCAGGTCAGCGTCGAACCGCTGACGCTGGTGCGCAGCGTGCCGTTGGCGTAGACGTCGTAGCCGGTGACGCCGACGTTGTCGGTGGACGCCGTCCAGGTGAGCCGGACCTGGTCGGCGGCGGGCTCGGTGAGGGTCAGGTTGCCGGGGGCGCTCGGCGGCTGGGTGTCGCCGGTGGCCGGGCCGTAGACCTCCAGCTCGGCGAGCTGGCCGGCGGGCCAGCCGGTGTTGGCGGTGAACAGCAGCCGCACGTACCGGGTGGTGGCCGTGCCGACGGTGACGGTGACCGTGTTGCCGCCGGCGGGGTCGAACGCGTACCCGGCGGAGGCGACGAGGGTCGTGAAGGTGGACCCGTCGGTGCTGCCCTGCACGGTCAGCGTCTGGGTGCGCGCGGGCCAGCCGGTGGGCAGCTTGAGCACCACCTTGTTGACCGCCACGGCGGCGCCGAGGTCGACCCGGATCCACTGCGGGAACGCGTTGTTGGCGCTCTCCCAGTAGGTGGCCGGGTTGCCGTCGTTGGCGTTGCCCGCGCCGTAGACGTCGGAGTGACCGCTCTCCGCCATGGTCCGGCCCAGGGCGAGGTTCGTCGACGAGTTCGCGGTCCCGTACACCTCCAGCTCGGCGAGCTGCGCGGCGGCCCAGCCGGTGTTGGCGGTGACGGTGATCCGGACGTGCCGGGTGCTGGCGGCCGGGAAGCTCAGCGTGACCGTGTTGCCGTTGGCCGGGCTGAACGTGCGTCCGGCCGACGCGAGCAGGGTGGTGAAGCTGCTGCCGTCGGTGCTGCCCTGCACCGACAGGGTCTCGGTGCGCGACTCCCAGCCGGTGGGGAGCTTCAGCACGACCTGGTCGACCGCCTGGGCGGACCCGAGGTCGATCTGGGCCCACTGGGGGAAGGTGCTGCCGGCGCTCTCCCAGTAGCTGCCGGCGTTGCCGTCGGTGAGGTTGCCGGCCGCGTACGGGCCGTTGGCGCTGCTGGCGGTGGCGGTGCGGCCGAGTGCGAGGTTGGGGCCGCCGGCCGCGGCGGCGGGTGACGGGGGCGGGGCCGTGACGGCCAGCGCGACCGCGGCGAGCACCGCGACCAGCCGGGTACGGAATCTGGACATGGTGGAGGGACACCTTCTTCCGGGGACGTGGAGAGGTGGTGTGGTGGGGGGTGGGACGGGGTCCCCGCCGCGCCGCGGGGACCCCGGGGCGGTCAGGTGGCGTACACCTCGAACTCGCCGAGCTGGCCGGCGGGCCAGCCGGTGTTGCCGGTGAAGGTCAGCCGCAGGTACCGGCGGCCGGCGGACGGGAAGGTGACGGTGGCGGTGTTGCCGCTGGCCGGATCGAAGGTGTAGCCGGCCGACGCCTTCACCGTGGTCCAGGTCGACCCGTCGGTGGAGCCGAGCACCGACAGGGTCTGCGTGCGGGTCTGCCAGGCCGAGGACGGCGGCAGCTTCAGCACGACCCGGGACACCGGGTACGTCGCGCCGAGGTCCACGGTGATCGACTGCGGGAAGGCGTTGTTGGCGCTCTCCCAGTAGGTGCCGGCGTTGCCGTCGACCGTGTTGGCCGCGCCGTACACGTCGGCGTGGCTGGTCTCGGTGACCGGCCGCCCGGCGGCCAGGTTGCCGCTCGGCGGCGGCGGGGTGGTGGTCGGCGGCGGCGGGGTGGTCGGCGGCGGGGTGGTGGTGCCGCCGTACACCTCGAACTCGGCGGCCTGGCCGGCAGGCCATCCGGTGTTGCCGGTGACGCTGAGCCGCAGGTGCCGCCGCTCCCCCGCGGTGAGCGGGATCGACACGGTGTTGCCGGTGGCCGGATCGAAGGTGTAGCCGGCCGACGCCTTCAGCGTGGCCCAGGTCGACCCGTCGGTGGAGCCGAGCACGGACAGCGTCTGGGTGCGCCGCTCCCAGCCCGCCGGCAGCTTGACCACGACCCGGTCGACGGTGCGCGCCGACCCGAGGTCCACGCTCAACGTCTGCGGGAACACGTTGTTGGCGCTCTCCCAGTAGGTGCCGGCGTTGCCGTCCACGGCGTTCGCCGCCGCGTACGTCTGGGTGCTGCTGGACGCGGTGGCCGGCCGGCCGAGGGCGAGGTTGCCGCCGGACGGCGGTGGGGTGGTCGGCGTCGGGCTGGGCGTCGGGCTGGGCGTCGGGCTGGTCGGGGTCGGGGTGGGCGGGGTGGACGGGCCGTTGCCCCACTGCGGCTCGGGCCAGGGCCCGCAGTACGGGCTCGCCGAGTACCAGCCGGAGTTGCCGGCGCCCTGGGTGATCTGGAAGCCGCTGCCGACGCAGTTGTACATGGGGTTGGCCTGGGCGATGCCGCTGGCCCGGACGTTGGTGAAGCTGACCTGGCTGGGCGCCTGCACCTGGAGCGCGAAGGTGCCCGCGCCGTCGATGCGCACGTTGTTCAGGTTGATCCCGCTGGTCTGCCCCTCGATCCAGTGCAGCGCCGCGTAGGAGCTGTCCAGGATGTCGGTGTCGGTGACGTTGATGGTGGCGCCCTGGATCGGCTCGTTGAGCGCCGAGAACCAGAGCGCGCCGACGCCGAAGCGCCAGTTGTAGTCGGAGTTGCCGTTGCGGATCAGGGTGTTGCGGGCGACGGTGATCGTGCCGGCGACCGCGGTGGGGCCGTTCACGCCGGGATAGCGGTTGGCCACGTGGATGCCGCCGCCGTTGGTCACCGAGTCGGCGGTGACGTTGTCGGTGATCCGGATGTCCCGGCCGCCGTAGGTGACCAGGTTGTTCGCCAGGATGGTGACGCCGACGGTGTTGAAGGTGAAGGCGTTGTTGACGTTCGGCACGCTCTGCGCCCACATGGCCAGGCCGTCGTCGCCGGTGTTGCGGACGAAGGTGTTGGTCACCGTGGAGTTGGTGACGCCCCAGTGGAAGTTCACCCCGTCGGCGGTCTGGTCGAGGATCCGGCTGTTGCGGATGGTGAAGTTGTCCATGGGTCCGTCCATCCAGGCGCCGACCTTGGTGTGCTGCAACCAGAGGTTGTCCACCACCGAGTTCGACATGGCCCCGCCCAGGGCGTTGACCTGGTCCTCGTCCACCCGCTCGCGGATGTCGCCGATGATGGCGAAGTCCCGCAGGGTGACGTTGCGGCTGGGCCCGCCGGCCTCGTGCGGCCGGATCTCGCCGCCGTAGCCGCCGCCGGGCACGTACTTGCCGTAGATGCCGGCGGCCCGCTTCCGATCGGTGGGGTGCCGGCCGCCGAGCACCGAGTACCAGGGCCCGGCGCCGCGCAGGGTCACCCCGTCGACCACCACGTGGTCCCAGAGGGTGAAGGTGCCGGCGGGGATCCAGACCGTCTTCCCCTGGGCCCGGCCGGCGTCCACGGCGGCCTGGAACTTCGCCGTCGAGTCGGTGGCGCCCGTGGGGTCGGCGCCGAAGTCGGTGACCACGTCCAGCACGCCGGCGGGCTTGGCGATCTGGCCGCCGACCAGCTCGAAGTCGGCCAGGTCGATGGTGAAGGTCGGTGACTGCGCGGTCGAGGAGACCTGGAGGCGGATCTTCGTGCCGGCCGGATAGGTCGTCCCGAACAGGGTGCGGGTCTCGTCGTAGAAGTGGTGCGGGTTCGTGTCGCCGGGGTTGTTGTTGAACGGGTACCCGCCGTAGTACCAGCCGTACCGGGAGGTGACCGGGACCGCCTTGACCAGGGCGCCGCCGGCGCGCAGGTCGATGCTGGCGTCCCGGCCGGTGCCGGCGGCGCTGTCCGGCAGGCTGTACCGGAAGGTGACCGCGTTGGCCGGCGCCGTGAGGGTGAACTCGACGTACTCGCCGACGGCGTCGAGGGTGACCGCCTCCCGGCCGGAAGCCTCGGACGGGAGGGTGCCGTAGCGGCGGTCGGGGCCGATCCGGGTGCCGGTATGGACGGCCCTCTCCGCCTCCTGCTCGACGAAGGGCACGGTCGCGCCGCGGCCCGCGATGTCGAACGGGGACAGCCCGGCGGCCCGGGCCGGGGTGGCGGTGGTGGTGAGCGCCACGACGGTGACGGAGGTGGCGGCCAGCGCGGCGCCGGCGAGGGCGGCCAGCCCCGCGCGGAGCCGGCGGCGGCGCGGGTGGTGCGGGGTGGTGTGATCGGCCATGAGGGGTGCGCTCCCTTTCGTCGGATGGCCAGGTCCCCCGTGCGGTGCGGTGTTTGCGCTCCTCCTTCCTCCTCGGGCGGCGCCGGCGGCCGGGACGGGCCGCCGACGCCGGGAACGGGCTCAGCGGGTCCGCAGCCAGACCGCGGTGTCCGGCGGCAGCCGGTCGTCGTCGAGCGGTCCGCTGGCCAGCAGCAGCCGCTCGTGCGCGGGCAGGGGCACGGCGACCGCGGAGAGGTTGACCATGCAGGCGAAGCCGGAATCGCGGGCGAAGGCGAGCACCTGGTCCGGGGCGGGCAGCCAGGTGAGCCCGCCGTCGCCGAGCGCGGACTCGGACCGGCGGATCCCGATGGCCGCCCGGTAGAGCTCCAGCATCGAGTGCGGGTCGCCGGTCTGGGCCCGGACCGTGCGGTCCTTCCAGTCGGCCGGCTGGGGCAGCCAGGGCGCGGCCGCCGCGCCGTCGGGGCTGAACCCGAACGGCGGGGTGTCACCGGCCCACGGCAGCGGCACCCGGCAGCCGTCCCGACCGGGGTCGACCCGGCCGGACCGTTCCCACATCGGGTCCTGGCGCAGCTCGTACGGGATGTCCTCGACCTCCCAGAGCCCCAGCTCCTCCCCCTGGTAGACGTACGCGGCCCCGGGCAGCGCCAGGGACAGCAGCGCGGCGGCCCGGGCCCGGCGGGTGCCGAGTTCCAGGTCGGTGGGGATCCCCTCGCGCTTGGCGGCGAAGCTGAACCGGGTGTCCGCCCGGCCGTAGCGGGTGACGTGCCGGGTGACGTCGTGGTTGGAGAGCACCCAGGTGGCCGGCGCGCCGACCGGCGCGTGGGCGCTCAGCGTTCCGTCGATGCTCTCGCGCAGGGCCGCGGCGTCCCAGGCGCAGCCCAGGAAGTCGAAGTTGAAGGCGGCGTGCAGCTCGTCCGGACGCAGGTAGTTGGCGAACCGCTGCCGGTCCGGCAGCCACACCTCGCCGATCAGGGCGCGGTCGCCCGGGTAGGAGTCGGCGACCCGCCGCCAGCCGCGGTAGATCTCGTGCACCCCGTCGAGGTCGCGGAAGGGATGCGGCCGGTCCGGCAGGGTCTCGGGCAGCGTCCCGTCCTTCACCAGCAGCCCGGCCGAGTCGATCCGGATGCCGTCCACCCCGCGGTCGAACCAGAACCGCAGGATGCCCTCGAACTCGGCGCGCACCCGCGGGTGGTCCCAGTTGAAGTCCGGCTGCTCGGGGGCGAACAGGTGCAGGTACCAGTCGCCGGGGGTGCCGTCCGGGTTGACGGTCCGCGTCCAGGTCGGGCCGCCGAACTCGCCGACCCAGTCGGTGGGCCGCTGGTCGCCGCCTGGTCCGCGGCCGGGGCGGAACCAGAACAGTTCCCGCTCGGGCGCGTCCGGCCCGCCGGCGAGGGCCGCCCGGAACCAGGGGTGCGCGTCGGAGCAGTGGTTCGGCACCACGTCGACGATGGTCCGGATGCCCAGCGCGTGCGCCTCGCTGATCAACGCCTCCGCCTCCGCGAGAGTGCCGAAGACCGGGTCGATGTCGCGGTAGTCGGCCACGTCGTAGCCGGCGTCGGCCATCGGTGAGGGGTACCAGGGGCTGAACCAGATCGCGTCGATGCCGAGCTCGGACAGGTAGTGGAGCCGGGACCGGATGCCGGCGATGTCGCCGATGCCGTCGCCACCACCGTCGGCGAAGCTCCGCGGGTACACCTGGTAGATCACCGCTCCACGCCACCACGGACCGCTGTCTGGTGTGGACACGAGCACCTGCTTTCTGCGTCGGTACGTCGGCTGGTTCGCCGGACCTGGATGTGGGGGTCGGGCGAACGGTCGTCGTTCGCCGCGGGAGGTGTCGCCGGTGGTGTGCCGGTGCGGTCAGCCCTTGAGGCTGCCGGTGGTCAGGCCCGACATGATGTTGCGCTGGAAGATCAGGAAGATGACGACGGTGGGGATCGCGGCGATGACGGAGGCGGCGATCACCACGTTCATGGGGGTGCCACCGGCGAAGGCGTAGATGCCGACGCTGACCGTCCGGGTCTCGGGCGACGGCATGACCAGCTTCGGCCAGAGGAAGTCCTTCCAGACCGCCGTCACCGCGAAGATCGAGACCACGCCGAGGATGGGGCGCGACATCGGCAGGATGATCGACCAGAGCGTGCGCAGCGGGGTGGCCCCGTCCACGAAGGCCGCCGCCATGAGGTCCTCGGGGATCGAGTCGAAGAACCGTTTCAACAGGAAGATGTTGAACGCGTTGGCGACCAGCGGCAGCCAGATGGCGAACGGCGAGTCGAGCAGGTTGAGATGCAGGATCGGCAGGTCGATCACCGTCACGTACTGCGGGACGATGAGGACCATGGCCGGGATCATCAGCGTCGCCAGCATGAGGCCGAGGATCGCGTTGCCGAAGATCGGCCGGAGTTTCGACAGCGAGTACGCCGCCGCCGTGTCCAGGACGAGTTGGAACAGCACCGCGCCGGTCGCGTAGTAGAAGGTGTTGAACAGCAACTTGGCGAGGTCCAGGTTGTTCCACGCGTCGACGTAGTTCTGCGGCTGCGGGTCCGCGGGGAACAGCGACGGCGGCGTCTGCGCGATCTCCTGGCCGGACTTGAGCGCGCCGGTGACCATCCAGTAGAGCGGCCCGACGAAGACGAGCGTGAACCCCACCACGACGACGGCGAGCAGCGTCCAGTAGATGATCCGGCCGCGTCCCCGTTCGAGCTGGGCCTGGGAGATGAGGGTCCGGGTCCCGGAGTCCTGTGCCATTCCTCGTCCGTCCTAGTCCTGTTTCGCGGTCAGCCGCACGTAGACGGCGGAGAAGCCGGCCAGCACCACGAGCATGATCACGCCGAGTGCCGCGGCGCCGTTGAGGTCGTTCTGGAAGAACCCGTGCTGGTAGATGAGGTACGCCACCGAGGTCGCCGAGTCCCCGGTGCCCGCGCCATTGGCGAGGATCAGCGGCTCGATGAAGAGCTGCATGGTGGCGACGATCTGCATCATCGCCAGGAGCGCGAGGATCAGCCGGGTCTGCGGGATGGTCACGTGCCGGATCCGCCGCCAGATCCCGGCGCCGTCGAGTTCGGCCGCCTCGTAGAGCTCGCCCGGGATGTTCTGCAGCGCCGCCAGGTAGATCAGCACGGCGCTGCCCATGTTCATCCACGTCGACGCCAGCACCATGGCCGGCATGGTCATCCCCGGTGACTGCATCCACTCCGAGGTCGGCAGGTGCAGCGCCGCGAGGACCGCGTTGAACAGGCCCGCCTCGCTGGGGTCGTACGCGTAGAACTTGAAGAGGAACAGCGCCGAGGCGGGCGGCAGCATCACCGGCAGGTAGACCAGGATCCGCAGGTAGCCCTTGGCGTGGCGGAACTCGTTGAGCAGGATCGCCACGAAGAACGGCACCGCGTACCCGAGGACGAGCGCGAGGAACGTGAAGTAGAAGGTGTTCTTCCAGGCGGTCCAGAAGCTGGGGTCGTCGATGATGCGGGTGTAGTTGTCCCAGCCCACCCAGGTCGTTTCGCCCCGGCGGGTGCGCTGGAAGCTCATCACGATGCCGCGGACCATCGGGTACCAGGAGAAGACGGCGAAGCAGACGAGCGCCCCGATGAGGAACGTGTGCCCGGTGAGGTTGTCCCGTACCTTGCGGCCGAGGCCCGCACGCCGGCGCGGTGACGGGTACGGCGGCCCGGTGCGACCCGTTCGTCTGGCGGTACCCGGGACGGTGGTGATGGCCAAGGCGTCTCCTGCGGAAGGTCGGTGGCCGGACGGTGTGCGGGCGGAGGGTGGGGGCCGGTGGTGCCGGCCCCCACCCGCGCCGGGTCAGCTCCCGGCGGCCAGCAGCTGGTTGACCTTGTCCTCGGCCGTCTTGAGCAGCGCGTCGATGTTGGCGTTCGGGTTCGTGAGGACCCCGGACATCGCGGCGTCGAGCACCGCGTAGATCGCCTGCGCGTTGCGGGGCTCACCCTTGATCGGGACCGGGTTCGCCTCGAAGATCGCGAAGTTGGCGGTGTCGACGTTCGCGTTGGCCTTGCGCAGGTCGAGTTCCTTCTTCTGCGCGTCGCTGCCGTTGGAGAACAGCAGCGGCTGGGGCAGGCCCACCGGGTAGTTCTGCGGCTTGGCCCGCACGTAGTCGAACTGGCCCTTGCCCGGCGTCAACTTCTGGTAGGCGATCCACTTCAGACCGGCCTTGACCTGCTCGGGGGTCAGGCCCTTCTTGAAGAAGTAGCCCTCGCCGCCACCGAGCGTCGCCTTCGCCGCGCCGTCCTGGCCGGGCAGCGGGCCCATCGCCCAGTCCTGGAACTTGCCCTGGAACTGGCTGACGATCGCCTGGGTGGCGTCCGGCGCGCCGATGAACATGCCGACCTTGCCCGCGCCGGCGTTGGTCAGCAGGTCACCCCACTGGAGCAGCTGGCGGCTGCCCATGCTGTTGTCGCCGTACCGCATGTCCTTGAGGTTCTGCAGGACCTGCTTGCCCATCGAGTTGTTGAAGTCGGCCTTCTTGCCGTCCTCGCTGAGCACCTGGCCGCCCTGGGAGTAGAGCAGGGAGGTGAAGTGCCAGCCGCCCGTGTTGCCGGCGCTGTACTCCGAGTAGCCGGCGATGCCGTTGCCCAGCGCGGAGATCTTCTTGGCCGCCTCCCGGACCTCCGCCCACGTCTTGGGCGGGTTGTTCACGTCGAGGCCCGCCCGCTGGAAGAGGACCTTGTTGTAGACCAGGCCCATCGAGTAGTTCTTCACCGGGACGGCGTAGAGCTTGCCGCCGTCGGTGAAGACCCCCTTGAGCGCCGGGTCGACGCTGTCCCAGGTCGGGATCGTGTCCTTGTTGGCGTACTCCGTGATGTCCATGGCCTGACCGGAGTCCAGCACCTGCTGAAGATCGGTCATGTACCCGTAGAACACGTCCGTCACGGTGCCGCCGGCGAGGCGTGCCGTGAAGTCCGGCGGGTTGTTGCACTGCTCGCCGACGCTGACGCTCTTGATGACGATGTTCGGGTTCTGCTTCTGGAACTCGGCTACGTCGTCGTTCCAGTTCTTCAGCAGCTCTTTCTGGGCGCCGACCGGCTGGCAGTCGACGGTGATGGTGACCTTGCCGCTGGCGTCCTTCGCCGCGTCGTCGCTCTTCGTGGAGCAAGCCGCGAGGCTGAGCCCCAGGCCGGCCACGAGCGCTATCGCCGCAGCCTTCCGGTACTGCGGTACGGACATCTGTCCATCCCTTCGGGGGAACGGGGTATCCATGGCGTTCGCTTGATCTGCCGTGAACGTCACCGCCTGACCTCGGGGCCAGGTGTGAGTGGAGTCACTGTAGCGAGGCGGACTCATTGCGGCAAGGTTCCGATCGTTGACTGAAAGAACACGACTTTGTTAGGACAGATGGCGCTGCACCGAGGAGCCGGGTCCGGCTTCCGGCTTTCGTCCCTTTCGGAGCCCACCTCGGCCGACAACGACGAAACGGCCGCCGACCGCGGGTGGGCGGTCGACGGCCGGAGCGTCGTGCGGCGGTCAGGGAGGCGGTGTGGTGCCGGAGTCCTCCGGCAAGGTGGTCAGCGGTGGGGGGCGGGGGCGGTGGAGCCGCGGACCACGAGCTCGGGCTCGAACAGCAGCTCGTCGTGCAGCACGCCGGCCCCCTCGATCTGGGTGACCAGCAGGTCCACCGCGGCCTGCCCCATCGTCTCGATCGGCTGCCGCACGGTGGTCAACGGCGGGTCGGTGCAGGTCATGAACGCGGAGTCGTCGAAGCCGACCACGGAGACGTCGGTCGGCACCGCGCGGCCGAGGCGCCGCGCGGCCCGGATGGTGCCCAGGGCCAGCACGTCGCTGGCGCAGATGATGCCGGTGACGCCCCGCTCGACCAGCTTGGTCGCCGCGACCCGCGCCCCCTCCATGGAGAAGCTGGAGCGTTCGACGTACGAGTTGTCGTCGCTCCAGCCCGCGACCTGGATCATCGCGGCCAGCTTGCGCCGGGACGGCACGTGGCCCTCCGGGCCGAGCACCATGCCGATCCGCTCGTGCCCGAGCGAGCGCAGGTGCCCGTACGCCTGCTCCACCGCCACCGCGTCGTCGGTGGAGACCCGGGGAAAGCCCAACTCGTCGACGCCCGCGTTGACCAGCACCACGGGCAGGCCCCGGTCGGTCAGCCGGCGGTAGTGCTCGTGGGTGGCGTCGGCGAGGGCGTACGACCCGCCCGCGAAGATCACGCCGGAGACCTGGTGGTCGAGGAGCATCTCGACGTAGTCCGACTCGGACACCCCGCCGATGGTGCGGGCGCAGAGCGCGGGGGTGAACCCCCGCTGCGCGAGGGAGCCGGTCACCACCTCGGCGAGCGCCGGGAAGATCGGGTTCTGCAGCTCGGGCAGGACCAGGCCGACCAGCCGCGCCCGCTCGCCGCGCAACTTGGTCGGGCGCTCGTAGCCGAGCACGTCGAGCGCGGTCAGGACCGCGGTCCGGGTCGCCTCGGACACGCCGCCCCGCCCGTTGAGCACCCGGCTCACGGTCGCCTCGCTGACGCCCGCCTTGCGAGCCACCTCCGTCAACCGTTTCGTCACGGCGGCAATCGTACGTCGTGTTCTTGCAAGAAATGAACAAGGCCCTGCTGGCCGGCGGCCCGACGCGGTCCCCCGGGCGTCCGGCGCACGCCCCGACGGGGGCGTTGCGACCCTCGAAAGATTCGAACAACCAGGCGCTTGAATATCGACAAACGCCAGGAATAACATGAGGCACCTTCCCGGCGGGCGCGCCCCCATCCGCGCCGACGCCACCACCGTCTCCCCCGTCCCCCGGTGAAAGTGGGTAGTCCGATGCAGCGGAGCGTGGAAGGCGCGGCGGGCCCGCGCCCGGCCGTGCCGATCGCCAGGATCCTCGCGGCGGCGGCCACCGCCGTCGCGCTGGCCGTACCGGGCGGGAGCGCCGCCCTCGCGGCCGGTCCCGCCGGCCCGACCCCCGTGGTCACCCGGGCCGGGCTCGACCCGGCGCTGGTCGCCGGCCGGGGCGCCACCGTGGACTTCGTCGAGCAGGAGGCCGAGCACGCCCGGACCACGGGCGCCGTCATCGGCCCGGACCGCACCGCCTACACCCTCGCCGGCGAGGCGTCCGGGCGGCGGGCGGTCCGCCTCTCCCCCGGCCAGTACGTCGAGTTCACCCTGCCGAAGGCGGCCAACGCACTCACCGTCCGGTACAGCATCCCCGACGCGCCCGGCGGTGGTGGGATCACCGCGCCGCTGCGCGTGACCGTCGGGCGCGGCCCGGCCCGCACCATGACGCTCACCTCGCAGTACGCCTGGCTCTACAACCAGTACCCGTTCACCAACGACCCCGGCGCCGACCTGCTCCACCCCGACTGGTGGATCACCGAGTGCTCCTGCGTGCCGGGGGCCACCACGCCCGCTCCGGCCATCGCCAAGCCGTTCCGGCCGCACCACTTCTACGACGAGCAGCGGCTGCTGCTGGGCCGCACCCACCGTGCCGGAGAGGTGGTCCGGTTGACCGCGCCGACCGGCACGGCCGCGGCGTGGACCGTGATCGACCTGCTGGACTCCCACCTGGTGGCCCCACCCCGGGTGCTGCCGCACGCCGTGAACGTGCTGGCCTTCGGCGCCGACCCGACCGGCCGGCGCGAGTCCGCCGACGCCTTCGACCGCGCCGTCGCGTACGCCCGCCGGGTGGACCGCACGCTCTACCTGCCGCCGGGCACGTACCAGGTGAACCGGCACATCACCGTCGACGACGTGACCATCGCGGGCGCCGGCAGCTGGTACACCGTCGTCAAGGGCCGCGAGGTCGCACTCGACACCCCGGCCCCCGACGGCTCGGTGCACACCGGCGTCGGGTTCTACGGCCGCGACGCCGCCGACGGCGGCAGCAGCGACGTCCACCTCTCCGGCTTCGCCGTCGAGGGAGACGTGCGCGAGCGCATCGACACCGACCAGGTCAACGCCGTCGGCGGGGCGCTCAACCACTCCACGGTCGACGGCCTCTACCTGCACCACACCAAGGTCGGCCTGTGGTTCGACGGCCCGATGACCGACCTGCGGGTCACCGACACGGTCATCGCCGACCAGATCGCCGACGGGCTCAACTTCCACACCGGCGTCACCCACTCCGCCATCTCGAACAGCTTCATCCGCAACACCGGCGACGACGCGCTGGCCATGTGGTCGGAGGCGACCGCGACCGCGCACAACACCTTCGACCACAACACGGTGCAGTCCCCGGTCCTGGCCAACGGCATCGCCCTCTACGGCGGCGCCGACCTCACCGTCTCCCACAACCTGATCGCCGACCCGGTCCGTGAGGGCAGCGCCATCCAGGTCGGCTCCCGGTTCGGCGCCGAACCGTTCACCGGCCAGCTCCGGATCACCGGCAACACCACGGTCCGGGCCGGCACGTACGACCTCAACTGGAACATCGGCCTCGGCGCGATCTGGTTCTACGCCCTGGACCGCAGCATCGACGCCGACATCCAGGTGGTCGGCGACAGCTACCTCGACAACACCTACAACGCGATCATGCTGGTCAGCGACTGGCCGGTGAAGGACGCGGTGTCCATCAGCAACGTGCACTTCCGGGACATCCGGGTCGACGGCACCGGCACCTCGGTGGTGAGCGCCCGGACCGCCGGCTCGGCGTCCTTCGCGAATGTGGACGCGCGCAACGTCGGCGCGGTCGGCGTGAACAACTGCGGGTCGTTCCACTTCACCCCGGCCGGGTCGGAGTTCGGCCTCACCGACCTCGGCGGCAACGACGGCTGGCTGGCCCCCTGGCTGCTGCCGAACACCATCACCTGCGACGACCGCCCGCCCGTGGTGCCGCCGCCGGCCCCGGCGCCGTGGTGACCTGATCGCATCCGGGGCGGCCCGGCGGGCGACCTGCCCGCCGGGCCGCTTCGTGCGTCAGTTGGTCAGCCAGCGGTGGATGCAGGTGAGCAGGTCCTCCGCGTCGACCGGCTTGGTCACGTAGTCGCTGGCGCCGGAGGAGAGGCTCTTCTCCCGGTCCCCGCGCATCGCCTTCGCGGTCACCGCGATGATCGGCAGGTCCGCGTAACGGGGCATGGCGCGGATCGCGGCGGTGGCCGCGTACCCGTCCATCTCCGGCATCATGACGTCCATCAGCACCAGGTCGATGTCGTCGTGCCGCATCAGCGTCTCGACGCCCTTGCGGCCGTTCTCCGCGTAGACCACGTCCATGCCGTGCAGTTCGAGGATGTTGGTGAGGGCGAAGACGTTGCGGGCATCGTCGTCCACCACCAGCACCTTGCGGCCGGACAGCTCGCGGGCGACCGGGTCGCCGACCGGGCTGCGGTCGGCGACCGGCGCCGCGAACGACGGCACCCGCTCCGGGGTGTCCGCGGTCAGGTGCAGCACGATGCGCTCGCGCAACTCGTCCAGGCTGCCGAGGATCTCCAGCGGGCGGTCCGCGGCCATCCCCTGGAGCAGAGCGGCCTGCCCGCCCGCGAGCGGCTGACCGTGGTACGCGAGCGCCGGCAGGCCCCGCAGCCCGGGGTGCTCGTGCAGCGCCCTGAGCAGGGCCGTGCCGTGCTCGTCGGCCGGGTCGAGCTGCACCACGAGCAGGTGGTGGCGGTGCCGGGCGAGCGTGTCGACCGCCTCGTCGACGTCCACCGCGGTGGACACCTCGACCGGGCCGCCGGTCTCGGCGGCGACCCCGCGGACCAGCAGGGTGAGCAGGCCCTTCTCGTGCGCCTCCAGCACCAGCACCCGGCGCTGCTGCCGCTCCACCCACCGCTGGGCCTCCGACTCGACCGGGGCAGCGGTCGCCGTGCCCGGCAGGGCCACGCCGGCGTCGGTCAGCGGCGCGGTGGCCGTGGCGGGCAGGTAGAGGGTGAAGGTGCTGCCCTGGCCGAGGACACTCTCCGCGGTGATCTGCCCGCCGAGCAGCCGGGCGATCTCCCGGCTGATGGACAGGCCCAGGCCGGTGCCCCCGTACCGCCGGCTGGTGGTCCCGTCGGCCTGCTGGAACGCGTCGAAGATGGCGGTCAGGTGCTGCTCGGCGATGCCGATGCCGGTGTCGACGACCCGGAACGCGATGACCGTGTCGGCCGGCGGCATCCCGGCCGGCAGCTCGTCCGGGCGGGCCCGCTCGATGCGCAGCTGCACCCGGCCCTTCTCGGTGAACTTGACGGCGTTGGAGACCAGGTTGCGCAGCACCTGCCGCAGCCGCTGCTCGTCGGTGTGCAGCCGGGCCGGCACGTCCGGGCCGGTGACCAGGTCCAGCTCCAGCCCGCGCGGGGTGGTGAGCGGGCGGAACGTGGCGTCGACGTAGTCGCGCAGCGTGGACAGCTCGAACGTCTCCGGGTTGATGTCCATCTTGCCGGCCTCCACCTTGGACAGGTCGAGGATGTCGTTGATGAGCTGGAGCAGGTCGGCGCCGGCCGAGTGGATCACGGTGGCGTACTCGACCTGCTTCGGGGTGAGGTTGCGGTTGGGGTTCTGGGCCAGCAGCTGGGCGAGGATGAGCAGCGAGTTCAGCGGCGTACGCAGCTCGTGGCTCATGTTGGCCAGGAACTCCGACTTGTACTTCGAGGCGAGCGCGAGCTGCTGGGCGCGGGTCTCCAGCTCCTGGCGGGCCTGCTCGATCTCGGAGTTCTTCGTCTCGATGTCGTGGTTCTGCCGGGCCAGCAGGGCGGCCTTCTCCTCCAGCTCGGCGTTGGAGCTCTGGAGTTCCTCGGAGCGGGCCTGCAGCTCCTCCGAGCGGGCCTGGAGTTCGGCCGCCAGCCGCTGCGACTCGGTCAGCAGCACGTCGGTGCGGGCGTTGGCCACGATGGTGTTGACGTTGACGCCGATGGTCTCGGTGAGCTGGTCGAGGAAGTCGCGCTGGGTCTCGGTGAACCGGCCCATGCCGGCCAGCTCGATGACGCCGAGGACCTGGTCCTCGAAGAGGATCGGCAGCACCACGAGGTGCAGCGGCACGGCCGCGCCCAGGCTCGACGAGACGGTGACGTAGTCGGCCGGGACGGCGTCCACCACGATGGCCCGCTTGCTCAGCGCGGCCTGTCCGACCAGCGAGTCGCCCAGGGCGTACCGTCGGCGGGTGGCGTCGTGCCCGTAGCCGCCGACCACCCGCAGGCCCCGGCCGTCGCCGCCGTCGTCGACCAGCAGGAAGGTGCCGAGCTGCGCGGAGACCAGCGGGGCCAGCTCGTTCATGACCAGGCCGGCGACCACCTCCAGGTCCCGGTGGCCCTGCATGAGGCCGGAGATGCGGGCCAGGTTGGTCTTGAGCCAGTCCTGTTCCTGGTTGGTCCGAGTGGTCTCGCGCAGCGACTCCACCATGGAGTTGATGTTGTCCTTGAGCTCGGCGACCTCGCCGGAGGCGTCGACCGTGATCGAGCGGGTCAGGTCGCCGGTGGCGACCGCGCTGGTCACCTCGGCGATGGCCCGCACCTGCCGGGTCAGGTTCCCGGCCAGCTCGTTGACGTTCTCGGTGAGCCGCTTCCAGGTGCCGGAGACGCCCTCCACCTCGGCCTGGCCGCCGAGGCGGCCCTCGCTGCCGACCTCGCGGGCCACCCGGGTGACCTCGGCCGCGAAGCTGGAGAGCTGGTCGACCATCGTGTTGATGGTGGTCTTCAGCTCCAGGATCTCACCGCGGGCGTCCACGTCGATCTTCTTAGTCAGGTCGCCCTGCGCCACCGCGGTGGTCACCTGGGCGATGTTGCGGACCTGGCCGGTGAGGTTGTTCGCCATCGAGTTGACGTTGTCGGTCAGGTCCTTCCAGGTGCCCGCCACGTTCGGCACCCGGGCCTGGCCGCCCAGCTGCCCCTCGGTGCCGACCTCGCGAGCCACCCGGGTCACCTCGTCGGCGAACGCGCTGAGCGTGCCCACCATGGTGTTGATGGTCTGGGCGAGCACGGCGACCTCGCCCTTGGCCTCGACGGTGATCTGCCGGCTCAGGTCGCCCTGCGCGACGGCCGTGGCGACGAGCGCGATCGAACGCACCTGGTTGGTCAGGTTGTTCGCCATCTCGTTGACGTTGTCGGTCAGGTCCTTCCAGGTGCCCGCCACGTTGGAGACCCGGGCCTGGCCACCGAGGCGACCCTCGGTGCCGACCTCGCGGGCCACCCGCGTCACCTCGTCGGCGAACGCCGAGAGCTGGTCGACCATCGTGTTGATGGTCTCCTTCAGGGCGAGGATCTCACCCCGGGCGTCCACGCGGATCTTCTGCGTCAGGTCGCCCTTGGCGACCGCGGTGGTGACCTCGGCGATGCTGCGGACCTGGGCGGTGAGGTTGTCCGCCATGACGTTCACCGACTCGGTGAGGTCCTTCCAGGTGCCCGACACGCCCTTGACGTCGGCCTGGCCGCCGAGGCGGCCCTCGGTGCCGACCTCCCGGGCCACCCGGGTCACCTCGTCGGCGAACGAGGAGAGCTGGTCCACCATCGTGTTGATGGTGTTCTTCAGCTCCAGGATCTCGCCGTGCGCGGTGACGGTGATCTTCTGGGACAGGTCGCCCCGGGCCACCGCGGTGGCGACCTGGGCGATGCTGCGCACCTGGTCGGTGAGGTTGACGGCCATCGAGTTCACCGAGTCGGTCAGGTCCCGCCAGGTGCCGGCGACGCCGCTGACCTGGGCCTGACCGCCGAGCCGACCGTCGGTGCCGACCTCCCGGGCCACCCGGGTCACCTCGTCGGCGAACGAGGAGAGCTGGTCCACCATCGTGTTGATGGT
>NZ_JANAVK010000003.1:1025381-1121114 GCF_024213425.1 Micromonospora sp. A3M-1-15
GCTCTTGAGCTCCAGGATCTCGCCCCGGGCGTCGACGGTGATCTTCTGGGAGAGGTCGCCGCGGGCCACCGCCGTGGTCACCTGGGCGATGTTGCGGACCTGGCTGGTCAGGTTGCCGGCCATGAAGTTGACGGAGTCGGTGAGGTCCCGCCAGGTGCCCGCGACGCCGGGCACCTCGGCCTGACCGCCCAGCCGGCCCTCGCTGCCGACCTCCCGGGCCACCCGGGTCACCTCGTCGGCGAACGAGGAGAGCTGGTCCACCATCGTGTTGATGGTGACCTTCAGCTCCAGGATCTCGCCGCGCACGTCGACGGTGATCTTCTGCGACAGGTCGCCCCGGGCCACCGCCGTGGCCACCTCGGCGATGTCGCGGACCTGGTCGGTCAGGTTGCCGGCCATCGCGTTCACCGAGTCGGTCAGGTCCTTCCAGGTGCCCGACACGCCCGGCACGTCGGCCTGGCCGCCGAGCTGCCCCTCGGTGCCGACCTCCCGGGCCACGCGGGTGACCTCGGAGGTGAACAGGGAGAGCTGGTCGACCATGCCGTTGAAGACGGTGGCGATCTCGCCGAGCAGCCCGTCGGCGTCCTCCGGCAGCCGGGTGCCGAAGTCGCCGTCCCGGACCGCGGTGAGACCGGCCAGCAGCTGGCGGAGATCCGGATCGGCCACCGGGGCCCCGGCCGCCGGAGCCGTTTCGCGTCGCCGCGGGATCGTCTGATCGACCACCACTACCGCCTCTGTCACAGCCGAGCGGCGGACCGCCCCGGCAACGATTGCATCCGCGCAAGTATGCACAGGCCCGCCCCGGCGCGCTGGGCGGCGGGCGGGTCGACGGAAAGACGCACCGCCACCGAGGGGAGTCGGTGGCGGTGCGTGGGCCCGGGGCGAGCGGCAGCGCCCGCCGGGAACCGCGAGGAACGGCTCGGGCGGACGTCCGCCCGGGACGGATCAGGCCTCGGTGAGCTGGCCGCGCAGCTTGGTCAGCGCGCGGGCGAGCAGCCGGGACACGTGCATCTGGGACACCCCGACCCGGGCGGCGATCTCGCTCTGGGTCAGGTTGCCGTAGAAGCGCAGGGTGAGGATCTTCTGCTCGCGCTCGTCGAGGGTGGCGAGCGCCGGGCCCAGCGAGGCGCGCAGCTCGGCCAGCTCGTACTCGTTGTCCTCGGTGCCGAGGGTGTCGCCCAGCTCGGTGGCGCTGTCGCCGTCGCCGATCGGGGTGGAGAGCGAGACGGCGTTGTAGGCGCGGGCGCCCTCCAGGCCCTCGAGCACCTCCTCCTCGGTGACGTCGAGGTGGCTGGCGATGTCGGCGACCGTCGGGGCCCGGTTGAGGGTCTGGGTCAGCGTGCTGTTCGCCTCGGAGATGCGCAGCCGCAGCTCCTGGAGGCGGCGCGGGACCCGGATGTTCCAGGTGCGGTCACGGAAGTGCCGCTTGATCTCGCCGAGGATGGTCGGGATGGCGAAGCCGGCGAAGTCCACGCCCCGGGAGGCGTCGAACCGGTCCACCGCCTTGATCAGGCCGAGCGCCGCCGTCTGGGCCAGGTCGCCGGCCGGCTCGCCGCGGCCGCTGTAGCGGGCGGCGAGGTGGTTGGCCAGCGGCAGCCAGGCCTCGATGACCTGGTTGCGCAGCGCCGGCCGCTCCGGGTGGCCCTCGGGCAGCTCGGCCAGTGCGGCGATCAGCTGGGTGGCGCGGGTCTCCTCGCCGGTCACCGCCGCGCGGTGAACCTCGCTGGTCGTCGTCGGCGCCATGGTCGTCGTGGTCATGCTGGCCTTCCTGTCCTGAGGAGAACGGGTGCCTCCCGAGCACCGGTCGTGCCAGCCACCCTAGACCAAAGGTTGCCACCGAATCAACCGAACGGACGATGGATATTTCGCCCAGCAGAGGACAAATGCGTGGTGACCCGAGGCACTTCCGGCCGTCGGTGTGGCCGCACCGTGCGGCCGTTGACCCGTTCCCGCACTGGTGCGCCCCTACTACCCTGCGCGCGCGGGCCGCCGTCCGACAGCCCGCGTCGACCGGGCCATCGCGGTCCGGTCACCCGTCAACCGGGGGGACACATGGCTGCTACACGCCTTCGCGCAGTCTCACGGATCCTGGCCACCGCCATCGCGGCCACGGCGCTGCTCACCGCAGCGGCCGCACCGTCCGCCGCCGTCGCGAAACCGAAGATCGGCTTTTCCGGCATCGCGTTCGCGACGGACCAGGTCGACACCACCACCGGCGGCACGACCGTCACCCTGAAGTGGACGGTGACCGACACGTCGACCACCGCCCGCGACCTCAGCGGCAGCATCTACGTGCAGAGTTACAGCGGCACCACCCCGGTGGGGCCGGTCGAGCAGATCCGGTTCGGTCTCGGCCGCGGCTGGCCCGTCGTCGGTCCGTACACGGGCGGGATCGAGAGCTCGTCATACGCGTACGACTTCCTCGTGACCGAGTACGGCCCGGCCGCGCCGGTGACCTACCGCGTCACGAAGATCACCGCGACCGACGACCAGGGGACGACGCGGACCCTGTCCGGCGACAAGATCAGGCCGGCCGCCGTGCTGGCCGCCACCCAGACCCCCGACACGACGCCGCCGGTGACCGACCGGGTCTGGCTCAACTCGCCGACCAGGACCCAGGTGTACGACGACGGCTCCGGCGCAACTCTGCGGTACGGCCTGTACGTCCAGGACGACCCGGGCGCGGGCTTCTGGCAGGGTCGCATCGAGCTGGACGGTCCCGGCACCGCCGAGGTCGTCGCACCGATCACCCTGACGTACAGCGACCAGGGCGGCATGCTCTGCGGCGACATGCAGAACTGGGATCCCTGGTTCGTCGAGTGCATCGTGCCGGTGGCCCTGCCGGCGGGCAGCCCCACCGGCGACTGGAAGGTGGCGGCGGTCAGCCTGACCGACCGGGCCGGCAACACCGAGCGCTACACCGGCCTCGACGCGCCGACGGTGCGGGTCACCCGCAACGAGGTGATAAGCGCCAGCGGATTCGCACTGAACCCGACGGAGGTGAACAACTGGCGCGAGCCGGCGACGACCACGCTGACGTTCACCGCGAGCGGAGTACAGGGCGGGCTGACCGCCACGGTCGCGACCGGGAGCTGCTCGACCTGGAACCAGGTGCTGACCGAGGGACCGGCGGGCACGTGGTCGCTGCCGGTCGTGATGAGCACGCTGACCGACTCCTGCACCATCGACGGCATCCTGCTCACCGACACGGCCGGTTCGGTCTCGGTGTACGGCGCCTACTACGGCGCGCCCGCGCTCGACCTGCGGGCCACCCGGGTGCCCGACACGACGCGGCCGGTGGCGATCGCCGCGACACTGAGCCGCACCGAGGCCGCTCCGGGCGACCTGTTCAACGGCATCAGCGTCGACGTCACCATCGACGACGTCACGCTCGCTCCGGTGACCGGGTTCTCGACCACCATCTACAACTCCCTGGGCCACTCGGTGGGCGGCGCGGGCGGCGGCATCCAGGTCGGGCCCGACGGGCACGTCTCGCTGCCGGTGTACTTCAGCGCCCTGCCACCGGGGACGTACACGGTGGGCTTCACGCTCAGCACCGCGGCGGGCAACAGCGCGGGGTGGGGCTACCCCAACGGCGGCGCTCCGGCGCCGTCCGGGCCGCTGGTGTTCACCAGTCTGCCCGCGGCCTGACCTGTCACGCGCCGACAGGTGCGGCCCTCTCCCCGTTCGGCGAGGGCCGCACCTGTGTCGTCGGACAGCTCGGGGCCAGCGGCGCCACGACCCCGCGGACGACGCCTCTGGGGAACCGGCGGTCAGCGGTGCAACAGCGGCCGGTAGTCGGCGGCGGTGAGCGGCAGCGAGGACAGGTTGCCGTCGGCCCTCGGCACCTCCAGCGGCTGCCCGTCCCGGCGGAACGCGACGCTGTCCACGTCCGGGCGCTGGGTCAGCGTGCAGACGATCTGTCCGAACGCCAGGACCTCGTCGTTGCGGCCGGTCTCCTCGCCGGCCTGCCGCACGTCGACGGTGGCCACCGTGCCGGTGAGGGTGGCCCCGGCCACCGCCACCGTGCCGGGCAGGGCGGTGGCCAGCCCGCGGCCCCGCTCCGTGCCGTCCGGCCCGGCCAGCAGGTGCTGGAGGTGCTCGTCCACACCGGGCAGGTCGTCGACCCGTCGGGTGACCGCCTCCAGCCCGTCGTCCCGGACGAAGCAGAGCGGCTCGACCACCCGCCCGGCCGGGTCGGCCGTCGCCGTGCCCGCCGGTGTCGGGAAGCTCCCGGGCGGGGCCTGCACCACGCGGGGCTCGTCGTCGACCGGCACCCCGCAGCCGCCGAGCAGCACCGCGGCGAGCAGCACCGGGAGCAGTCGGCGGGTCATCCGCCGGCCCCCGGCAGCTCGACCCGGAACCGGGCCCCGCGCTCCCGGTCCACCACCGCCGCGTGCCCGCCGTGCGCGGCGGCGTGCTGCGCCACCAGGGCGAGGCCCAGGCCGGTGCCGTCCGTGCCGGCCCGGGCGTGCGCGGCCCGGCCGCGGACGAAGCGGTCGAAAATCGCCTCCCGGTCGGCCTCCGGCACGCCCGGCCCGTCGTCGTCGACGTCGAGCACGCCGATCCCGTCGCGCATGCCGAGGCGTACGGCGACGGGGCCGCCGCCGTAGCGCACGGCGTTGTCGAGCAGGTTCAACAGGATCTGCTCGACCCGGCGCCGGTCGACCCGCCACCGGGCCGGGGTGCCCTCGGCCACCTCCACGAGGCTCTCCGGCAGTGACCGTTCGCGGCAGGCGGCCCGGGCCAGCCCGGCCACGTCGACCGTGTCGCGGTGCGCGGGCTGTTCGGTGCGGGCCAGCTGGATCAGGTCGTCCACCAGGCGCTGGAACCGGGCCACCTCGTCGGCGACGAGTCCCGCCGCCGTGGCGGTGCGTTCGTCCTGGTGCTCCCGGCGGCGGGTCAGCACGCTCGCGGCGGCGGCCAGCGTCTGCAACGGGGAGCGCAGCTCGTGGCTGACGTCGGCGGCGAACCGGCGGTCCCGCTCGATCCGCCGCACCACCTGGTCGACCATGTGGTTGAACGAGGTGGAGAGCCGGGTGAGGTCCGGGTCCGTGGTGGGGTCGAGCCGGGTGGCGAAGTCGCCGGCGGCGATCCGCTCGGCGGCGTCGGCGACCGCGGTGAGCGGCCGGACGCTGTGCCGGGTTGCGTACCAGCCGAGGGCGGCGCCGGCCCCGGCCACCATGATCGCCACGGCGGTCAGCGCCAGCCCGACCACCTGGAAAGTCTCCTCGACCTCACGCAACGAGGTCAGCTCGTAGTAGCCCAGTTCGCCGGCGAGCGGGACGCCGACCAGCAGGGTCGGCTGCCCGTCCACGCGGACCCGCTGCACGGCCGGCTGGCCGGCGGCGACCAGGCGTTGCAGCTCCACCGGGACCGAGCCGGCGCCGACGTCGGCGGTGCGGGCGTACCAGCCGCCGCGCAGGTGCAGCAGCGGGCGGCGGCTGCTGCCGGTGTCCAGGGAGCGCAGCACCGCCACCACGTCCGGGGTGCCGGTGTCCAGCCCGGAGCGGACCACCGCGGCGTCGTAGTACGCGGCCCGGACGGCCGTGCGCTCCCGCTCCTCCAGCAGCGAGCGGCGGGTCAGGTCGTACGAGAAGAGGGCCATCACGGCGGCGAGCAGCAACGCGCCGACGGCGAACGCGGCGGTGACCCGGGCGCGCAGTCCGAGGCGGGTCATCGCTGGAGCTTGTAGCCGAGACCGCGGAGGGTGACCAGGTGCCGCGGGTTCGCCGGATCCGGCTCGATCTTCTGCCGCAGCCGGCCCACGTGCACGTCGACAAGCCGCTCGTCGCCGGTCTCGTACCCCCAGACCCGGCGCAGCAACTGCTGCCGGGACAGCACCCGGCCGGCGTGCTCGGCCAGCTCGCAGAGCAGCCGGAACTCGGTGCGGGTGACCGCGACGGGCCGGCCGGCGCGGCGGACCTCGCCGGCCTCGGCGCTGATCTCCAGGTCCCCGAAGACCTGGGCGGGGACGGTGGCCGTCACGACCCGGCCGCGCCGGCGCAGGGCCCGCAGCCGGGCGGAGAGTTCCTTGATCGCCACGGGCTTGACCACGTAGTCGTCGGCCCCGGCCTCCAGCGCGGCGACGATGTCGTGGGTGTCGTCGCGGGCGCTGACCACCACGATCGGGACGTCGTCGTCGCGGCGCAACTGGCGGATGCACTCGAACCCGTCGAGGCCGGGCAGCATGAGGTCGACCAGCACGTGGTCGGCGGGGCTCTCCCGCTGCCGGCGCAGGCCCTCCTCGGCGGTCGCCGCCCCGTACGCGGAATAGCCCTCCTCCTCCAGGGCGAGCAGCAGGGCCAGCCGGATGCGGTCGTCGTCCTCGATCACCAGTACGGCCGTCATATCCGCATCATGACGGGCCGCCCACGGGTCGCCCAACCGTGTCAGCCGTTCCCGGCTTTTGTCACACAACTGTCATGGAACCGCGCGGCGACCTCCAAGATCCGCGCACAGAGTGGGAAGCCGAACCCGACCTCCGCGAGGAAGACGACGAGATGACCCTGCCCCCGCAGTCCTCCCCGGACGGCGCCGTGCCGCACGTCCGGGTGGACATCACCGAGGAGCTGGATCTCGCCGGTCTGTCGGAGGTCGCGCTCGTGCTCGACCGGGTCCTGGCGCTGGCTCCCCGCGAGGTCACCATCGACCTGGCCGACTGCCGGCACGTCGACCCCGCCGCCATCGCGTTGCTGTTCGACGTGCATCGCCGGCTGGCCCGCCGGCACGGGCTGCTCACCGTGCGCAATCCGCACCCGCGGATCCGGCGCATCCTCGACACCGCCCGGCTGGGCGACACCGTGCCCATCGTCCACACGCCGCGACCGGACGGCCCGACCGCGCGCGGCCGGGCCCGGGTCACGGCCACCCCGCGGGAGGCGTCGTGAACGGCGGCACCCTGCTCGGCGCCCTCGCGGTGGGGATCGCCGTCGGCGCCGTGGGTCGCCTGGTCGTGCCGGGACGCACGGCCGCACCGGTCTGGCTGACCCTGGCGCTGGGGGTCGCCGCCGCGCTGCTCGGCGCGATCGTCGTGGGCCTCGTGGACGCCGGGCCCTCCGAGCCGGCGGTGTGGCCCCTGGTCGTGCAGTCCGGGTTCGCCGCCGTCGCGGTCGTGCTCGCCGTGCTGACCGCGGGACGCCCGCCGGCCGGGAAGGAACCGCCGCCCCGACCGGGCGCGCGGCGGAGGGAGGGATCGTGACGGTCGTACCGGCGGAGCACCTGATGATGCTCATCTGCGACGGCTGCGGTGACAGCGTCACCGGCACCGGCTGCATCCTGCCGGACGCCGAGGTGGTCTGGACGCTGGTGTTCGAGAACGACTGGGTCGGCTCGCCGTTCGCCTCCGGACCGCACCACTGCCCGCGGTGCAGTGTGCGGGCCGCGGTGGACGACGGCGGCCTCGGTGTCGACGACCTGGACGACGTCGGTGGGGCGCCGCCCGTCCCGGATGTCGACCCCGTCGAACGGGTACACCGGGCGCTGGACGAGGCCGTCACGGTCGGCGACCGGGTGCTTGTCGATCTGACCGGGGTCGAGGTGATCGACTCGGCCGGGCTCGGGCTGCTGGTCCGCGCCCACCAGGAGAGCCGGCAGGACGGCCGGCGGCTCTGCCTGGTGGCGCCGTCCCGGTTCGTGCTCACCGTGCTGCACACCATGCGGCTGGACGGGGTCTTCCCGGTCTTCGACAGCCGCACCCGGGCGATGAGCGGGGCCGCCGGCCCGCGCCCGGCCTGAGCCGCCCGACCGGGAATCGTGACCGAGCAGAAGGAGCCCGACCCATGGTGATGCCCTGGCCGTACCCCGATTTCCCGTTCGCCGGAGACGGGCCGGCGCCCGACGGCGAGGATGTGCGGCTGGCCGCCCTGGTGGCGCAGCGGTTGAGCGTCGACTGGACCACCCGGCGCCAGCAGATCACCGTGACGGTGCAGAACCGGGTGGTGATCCTGGCCGGGCTGGTGGCCGACCCGGAGACCCGCCGGGCGGCCGGCGAGCTGGCCTGGGACGTGTCCGGCGTGTTCGACGTGTGCAACGCGCTCCGGCTGCACTCGGCGCGGCGGCGCGGCCGCTGACCGGTTGCACGGCTCGGCGTCCGCCTCTACCCTCTGCGTGGGAGCGCTCCCGAGGCTGCCGCGTCGGACCTTTCCGGGCGAGTTCACGACGGGCACCGTCCAACCACCACCCACCAGATGGGACGATCCCGCATGTTCTCGATCCCCCGCCCGTCCCGGCGGCACCTCCTCGTGGGCGGCGCCGTCGGTGCGCTCGCCCTGGCCGCGACGGCCGTGCTGCCGTCGACGAACGCGATGGCGGCGACCGGCTGCGCCGTCACCTACACCACCAACTCCTGGCAGGGCGGCTTCACCGCCACCGTCACCGTGAAGAACCTCGGCGACGCGGTGAACAACTGGACCCTGGGCTTCAGCTTCCCCGACGCCGGGCAGCGGGTCGTCCAGGGCTGGTCGGCGACCTGGCAGCAGAGCGGCAGCGCGGTCACCGCGCAGAGCATGAGCTACAACGGCTCCCTCGGCACCGGGGCGAGCACCACCATCGGCTTCAACGGCTCCTGGACCGGCGCCAACCCGGCACCGACCGCGTTCACCCTCAACGGCGCGGCCTGCACCGGCGGAACCACGCCCACCACGCCGCCGCCGACCACCACTCCCCCACCCACCACCCCGCCCCCGACCACCCCGCCGCCGCCCACCGGCACCACGCCCGTGGCGATCAACGGCCAGCTGCGGGTCTGCGGGGTCAACCTCTGCAACCGGTACGGCAGGCCGATCCAGCTGCGGGGCATGAGCACCCACGGGTTGCAGTGGTTCGCCAACTGCTACAACGACGCCTCGCTCGACGCGCTGGCCAACGACTGGCAGGCCGACCTGCTGCGCATCTCGATGTACGTGCAGGAGCAGGGCTACGAGACCAACCCGACCGGCTTCACCAACCAGGTCAACAACCTGGTCGACAAGGCCGAGGCACGCGGCCTGTACGCGCTTGTCGACTTCCACACGCTGACCCCGGGCGACCCCATGTACAACCTGGACCGCGCGAAGACCTTCTTCGCCGCGGTGTCGGCCCGCAACGCCGCGAAGAACAACGTGATCTACGAGATCACCAACGAGCCGAACGGCGTGAACTGGTCGACCATCAGGAACTACGCCGAGCAGGTCATCCCGGTGATCCGGGCCAACGACCCGGACGCCGTGGTCATCGTCGGCACCCGGGGCTGGTCGTCGCTGGGGGTGTCGGAGGGCGGCAACTCCGACGAGATCGTCAACAACCCGGTCCGGGCCGACAACATCATGTACACGTTCCACTTCTACGCCGCGTCCCACAAGGACAACTACCGCAACGAGGTGCAGCGGGCCGCCTCCCGGCTGCCGCTGTTCGTCACCGAGTTCGGCACGGTGACCTACACCGGTGACGGCGCGGTCGACACGGCCAGCAGCACGGCCTGGCTCGACCTGCTCGACCGGCTGAAGATCAGCTACGCGAACTGGACCTACTCCGACGCGAGCGAGGGCAGCGCGGCCTTCCGGCCGGGCACCTGCGCGGGCGGCACCTACGCGGGCACCTCGGTGCTCACCGAGTCCGGGAACTTCATGCGCAACCGCATCCGCACCCCGGACAACTTCCCCACGTCCTGACCGGCGCGACCGGCGGCGGCCCTCCCCGGGCGGGCCGCCGTCGGTCAGTCACCGATGAGGCCGGCGCGTCGCCACAGCAGCCGCCCCGGCCCGGCGACCAGCCCCAGCTCGGTCAGGTGCTCGGCGATGCGCTGGGCGGACCAGCGCAGGGTGGCCCGCCAGTGCGGGTTGGCCCGGGCCACGGCCACCCCGGCGGCCGGTGGGATGCCGACCGCCGCGTACGCCCGTGGATTCACCAGGCGGCGGGTGATCGAGTACGCGGCCCGCCCGATCACCACCCGCGCGTAGGCCAGCCCGACCGGACCGGCGGCCTCGACCTGACGGGCCAACTCGTCCCGGGCGAACCGCACATGCCGGGCCTCCTCGACCACGTGGATCCGGGACACCATCCGGATCAGCGGCTGGATCGACTCGTCGGCCATGGCCTCCCGCTGGAACGCGTCGAGGATCTCCTCGGCGATGAGGATCGCCGCGTACATCCGCGGGCCGGTGGCGGTGGCCTTGAGCCAGCGCCCGAGCAGGTGGTCGAACGGGTCCGCCCGGTAGACCGGGCAGCCCATGGCCTCGATGAGCCGACCGAACATGATGGAGTGCCGGCACTCGTCGGCGACCTCGGTGAGCGCGTACTGGGCGTGCCGGCTGGTCGGGTCGGCGTCGTAGTAGTGCCGGATGAGCATCTGCATGAGGATGGTCTCGAACCACAGCCCGGCGCTCGCCGCGCTGGCCACCTCGTGCTTGGTCAGCTCGACCCGCTGCTCCTCGCTCAGCCCCTTCCACAGCGGCGTGCCGTAGAGGCTGCTGCGCTCCGGCGGCATCCAGTACGCCCCGGGAACGTGCGGCGCCGACCAGTCGATGTCCACGACGGGGTCGTAGCTGGTGCGCACTGAGGCGGCGAGCAGGCGGGTGGCCACGGCCTCGCGCGGGAATCCGATCGGCGTCCCCTCCATGGCCCCTCCAGGTTGACGTAACTTCCAGTAACTGTTACGAGTGGTAGCATGCGACGGACCTCCACCGATGTCAATGCCCCGGACTCCCCGCCGGAGCCGCCCGCACCCCGCCGCACGGGCCGGCGGGACCGCTGGGCGGACCACCGCGAACAGCGGCGGCAGGAGCTGATCGGGGCCGCCGTGCAGGCGCTGCTGCGGCACGGGCCCACGGTCGACATGGACCAGGTGGCCGCCACGGCGGGGGTCAGCAAGCCGGTGCTCTACCGCTACTTCGCCGACAAGGCGCAGCTCTGGCTGGCCGTCAGCGAGGTGGTGGCGGCCCGGGTCGTCGACACCATCGCCCCCGCCGTGGAACAGGTCCGCGAGGAACGGGCACTGGTCGAGGCGACCATCGACGCGTACCTGAGCGTCATCGAGTCCGAGCCGACGCTCTACCGGTTCCTGCTGCACGAGGCCGGGCATCCCGGGATCCAGCAGGTGGTGGCCGGCACCAGCCGGCAGGTGGCCACCGGGCTGGCCCGGGTGATCGGTGACCGGCTGCGCGCGCTCGGCCTCGACGCCGGTCCCGCCGAACCGTGGGCGTACGGCCTCGTCGGGTTCGTGCAGGCGGTCGGCGACTGGTGGGCCACCCACGGCCAGCCGATCCGCCGGGCCGCGCTCACCGACTACCTGACCACCCTGCTGTGGAGCGGCATCGAGGGCGTCCGGCGCGGCGCCGACCTGCCCCCCGAGCTGACCCGCGCGCACGAGCGGATCGAGCGGTGAGCTGGCAGGGGACGGCGCAGATCGCCGGCACCACGGTCCGGCTGCACGCCGGCGGCCGCTGGGAGCCGGTCGACGGGCGCTACCACTGGGCCGGGCGGATCGAGCCGGAGCCCCGGATGATGCGCCTGCTCCGCTCCGGCCGGCGCGACGTCGAGGTGCGGGTCGGCGAGCGGGTCGTCCGCGGCCGGCTCGCCGAGGCCGACCCGTGGGGCGGGGTACGCATCACCGGCGTCGGCGAGCCGCCCTGGCCGCCCGACGCGGACGAGGACTGACCGCCGGTCGGCCCGCCCGCCGGGCCCGGACCGGCCGCCGGCCGGCGTACCGTGGGTCGGGTGACGCCGACCGCCACCGTGCTGCTGGTGTTCGGCCGCGGGGTGGTCGCGGGCGACGACGGCTACCGGCTCACCGCGGAGAGCGCCGCCCGGACCCGAGCCGCCATCGGGTACGTCCACGCGCACGCCGCCGAGTTCCGGCGGGCCGCCGGGGCGCGGGTGGTGTTCACCGGCGGCTGGCCCCACGGCCCCGCCGGGGCGGCCGGCCCGCCGGCCGGGTCCCGGGAGGGCGAACTCATGCTGGCCCTGGCCCGCGCCGCCGGCCTCGACGGGTACGCCCGGCTGCACGCGGAGACCCGGTCCCGCACCACCCTGCAGAACCTCGCGCACACCGTCCAGGACGGACTGGTGGCCGATCAGGTCTACACCCCGGCCCGGCCGCTCGGGCTGGTCTCCCACCCGTGGCACCTGCCCCGGATCCGGTTCCTCGCCGGCAAGGTGCTCGGGCTCACCGGCGCCACGCTGCTGGACGTGCCGGTGGCCGGCCCCGACCCGGTGCCCGCCCGGCGCGAGCGGGCCGCCCGGGCGGCCAGCCGGCTGTGCTACCTCGGCCTGCGCACCCCGGAGGCACTGCTGCGCCGGGAACGCGACCTGGCCCGGTCGGCGGAACGCGTGGCCGCGCTGTTCCGCCGCTGAACAAGGTGGATAAGCCGCCGCTCGCAAAGTGGATTCGCCGCCCGGTTGGCGGCATAGCGAGCCAATAGTGCGGGCTCTTGGCGCTCTATTGGCTCGCTATGGTGTGTGGGTGCACGTTAAGGAATGGGCGCCCTCGGGCGGGTCGTCCGTGACTCCGTCGACTACCGGGGAGGAGCTTCCGGGAGTCCCGCGTGGTAACCGACATTGTTTCCGCGCTCAACGGGTACCGCAAGAAGTTCATCGCCCTGCTCCGCAACCCTGTTGCGGGAACGATCGAGCCGGAGCCAGCCGTGCCCGGCGGACAATGGACGCCGCTACCGGGGCTGCTCCGGCGTGAAGGTGATCCAGGCGTACCGGTACGCCCTGGATTTGACCGCGGGCCAGGAACGGGCGGTACTCGCCCATGCTGGGGCCGCCAGGGTTGCCCACAATTGGGCGTTGGCCAGAGTCAAAGCGGTGATGGACCAGCGGGCAGCCGAACGCACCTACGGCGTGTCGAAGGAATCGCTCACCCCGGCCGTGTCGTGGACGTTACCCGCACTGCGTAAGGCGTGGAACGCGGCGAAGGCCGAGGTGGCGCCTTGGTGGGCGGAATGCTCGAAGGAGGCGTTCAACACCGGCCTGGATGCGCTTGCCCGTGGTCTGAAGAACTGGGCTGATTCCCGGGCCGGGAAGCGGGCTGGTCGGCCGGTCCGCTTCCCCCGGTTCAAGTCCCGCCGCCGTAGCACCCCCAGCGTGCGGTTCACCACCGGCACGATCCGCGTCGAGCCCGACCGCAAGCATGTCACGCTGCCCCGGCTGGGCCGGCTGAAGCTGCACGAGTCCGCCCGCAAACTAGCCCGCCGCCTGGAGGCGGGCACCGCGCGGATCATGTCCGCGACCTTGCGCCGCGACGGCGGGCGCTGGCACGTTGCGTTCTGCGTCGAGGTCGACCGGGCCGACCGGCAACCCACCCGACCCGCCTCGACGGTTGGTGTGGATGTCGGCATCAAGCACCTTGCGGTGCTGTCCACGGGCGAACTGGTGCCGAATCCACGCCATCTGCAGCAGGCGGAGCGTCGATTCCGCGCGCTGAACCGTGCACTGTCGCGTAAGGCCGGCCCGGACCGCCGGGTCGGCCGCCGCCCGTCGCGCCGGTGGCAACAAGCCTCAACGCGCCTCGCCCGCGCCCACGCGCGAATCGCGAACCTTCGTCGCGACGGCCTGCACAAGCTCACCACCCGCCTGGCCCGCCAGCACGGCACAATCGTGGTGGAAGACCTCAACGTGACCGGGATGCTCGCCAACCGGCGGCTGGCCCGGCACATCGCCGACGCTGGCTTCGCCGAAATCCGCCGGCAACTGACCTACAAGACGCACTGGAACGGCGGCCGGCTGACCGTCGCTGACCGCTGGTATCCGTCATCGAAAACCTGCTCGGCTTGTGGTGCGGCGAAAACCAAGCTCACCCTGTCCGAGCGTGAGTACGCGTGCGAAACGTGCGGCCTAATCCTGGACCGGGACCTCAACGCCGCACGCAACCTCGCCGCCCTCGCCGCGGCTGAGATCGACACTGCCGGGAGTGGCCCGGTGGCTGGACGTGGAGCCGACCATAAGACCCGCACCCGCGGGCGGGTGGCTGCGAAGCGTCAACCCGGCACCGTTCACGCGGGTCAGACCGGGACCGTCCCACCGCAAGGCGGGACTACCGATCATGTGTTCACCTGAACGCATTGAAGGGTAACGGTAAGGACGGACGTCGAAAAAAAAGGGGCCCACCGGTGAGCGGACCGGTGGGCAATGGGTCACTCAGGAGGTTCCGTGATTGTGCTGGTGCCGGTTTACCGACCCGGGGACCGCCTGCCGCGGCTCGTCGACGACCTCACCGCCGCGCTGCCCGGGGCGCACGTGCTGATCGTCGACGACGGCAGCGGCCCGACCGCGGCCGGGGTGCTCGCGGCGGCCCGCGAGCGCGGGGCCACCGTGCTGCGGCGCCGGGTCAACCGGGGCAAGGGGGTGGTGCTGAAGACCGGCTTCCGGTACGCCGCGCTCCACCACCCGGGGCACGACGTGGTGTGCGTGGACGCCGACGGGCAGCACCTGATCCCGGACGTCGTCCGGGTCGCCGACCGGATGCGCGACACCGGCGCGCTGACGCTTGGCGTCCGCCGGTTCGACGGCGAGGTGCCGCTGCGCAGCCGGTTCGGCAACGTGCTGACCCGGGCCGCGTTCCACCTGGCCACCGGCCGCCGCGTCCGGGACACCCAGACCGGGCTGCGGGCGTACCCGGCCGGGCTGCTCGGCTGGCTGCGGACCGTGCCGGGCGAGCGGTTCGAGTACGAGATGAACGTGCTGCTGCACGCCTCCCGGGCCGGCCGCCCGATCGAACAGGTTCCCATCGTCACCCACTACCAGGGCGGCTCGTCGCACTTCTCCTCGCTCACCGACTCGGCGCGGATCTACGGGCCGCTGGTCCGGTTCGCCGCCGCTCGGCTGCTCGCGCCGGGGCGTGCCACCGGGGACGCCCCGCCGGCGGAGGTCACGTCGTCGCGTCCCAGATCTGCGACTCGAACTCCCTGAGCTGCCCCCGGAGCTCCTCGGGGTACGCCGTGCGGAAGGGGTGCCGGTCGGCGGGAATCACCCGGACCATCTCCTCGACCATCTCCCCCGGGTCGCGCTGGTGCTCCAGGTAGTCGTCGAAGTCGGGCCGGTCCAGCAGGGCGGTCGAGGAGTCCCACCACTGGAACATGGCCTCGACCCCGGTGTCGTTGTACCCGGTCCGGTAGGGGCCGGGGTTGACGACGGCGACCCGGACGCCGCGCGGCTCCAGCTCGCCCTTCATGGCCCAGGCGAGGGCCTCGACGGCGTGCTTGGTGGCGGCGTAGACACCGACCCACGGCCGGGTCCGGATGCCGACCGCGGAGGACACCCAGACGACTTTGCCGGCGCCCCGCTCCAGCATCGGCGGCACCAGCTCCTGCACGAGGTGCAGGTGCCCGAAGACGTTCACCTCGAAGGAGCGGCGGACCCGGTCCATCGGGATCTCCACCACCGCCCCCGCCTCCTGGACGCCCGCGTTGAGCACCAGGACGTCCACCCGGTGGCGCCGGGCGTACGCCCGGTCGTCCGGGTCGGTGACGTCGAGCTTGATCGCGTCGAGGCGCACGCCGGCCCGCCCGGCCTCGGCGCGCAGCTCGCGCACCTGGGGCCAGATCTCGGCGCCGGCGACGACGTGGTGGCCGGCGCGGGCCAGCCCGAGCGCGGCACCCCGGCCGAGCCCGCTGCCGGCCCCGGTGATCAGGATGTCGGCCACCCGGTCAGCCCTGCCGGGCCTTCTGCCGGGGATCGGCCTTGTTGAGCACGAAGACCTTGCCCCGGCGGCGTACCACGATCGAGTTGGCCTTGCGCTTCAGCGCGCGCAGGGAGCTCCGGACCTTCATCCCGCACCTCCGTCACCGGTGGTTTCCCCGTTCGGGGTCGCGTACCCGCCGGCGCCGCGGTCATGCGCGGGAGCCGGGGGCGGCGGGTTCCCCCGCCGCCCCCGGTCCGGTCACGGGTAGCTGACCACGTTCACCGGCACGGTGTTCGTGCCCTGCGCCGTGCCTCCGGTGTCGTTGATGACGTGGGTGATCGACCCGTTGCCGCCCAGCGAGACGGTGAGCAGGCTGTGGAACTTCACGCCGGACCTGATGGGCGCCTCGAAGCCGTGGTACGCGGCGATGGTCGGATCGACGTTGAAGTAGCAGTAGCTGCCCATCCCCCAGCCCTCGAACGTGGTGACCGCGTCGGCGACCTTGACGGCGGCGTAGCCGACCCGCGAGCCGTTCATCCAGGCCGAGGCGCTCGGTGGGTCGTACGGCAGCTCGTTCTGGAAGAAGATGATGCGCCCGTTGTTGCCGTTCCAGATCACCTCGTGTTTCTGGTAGTGCTCGACGAACAGGCCGAGCCCGGTGACGTTGTTCCCGTTGACGATCAGGCCGGTGTCCGCGGTGTTCACGGTCCAGCCGATGCCCGTGCCGTGGTCGCCGCGCCACGCCCAGATGTGGTCGATCAGGGCGTCGTTCTGGTTGACCACCAGGCTCGTGGTGGCCTTGCCCGCGCCGGCGCCGCCGATGCGGAAGAAGACGTCCTGGATGGAGGTCGGGTTGGCGGCGTGGCTCGCGGTCGAGCCGGCCGTGCCGACCTGGAGCAGCACCGGCGAGTTGGTCGGGCCGGCGTCGAAGAGCAGCCCGGCCAGCCGGACGCCGTCGACGTCGGCGACGGTCATGGGGGTGACCCCGTTCTGCGGGATCAGCGTCGGGTAGCCGACGCCGAGCACCACGGTGCCCGGGCGGTTGACCGTGATGGTCTGGCTCACCGGGTAGATCCCGGGGGTGAACAGCAGGTTGAGGCCCTGCGCCAGGGCCGCGTTGATGGTGGCCGCGGAGTCGCCCGGCTTGGCGACGTAGAACTGGCTCAGCGGCACGGACGTGCCGGGCGTCGCGCCGCCGAGCCAGGACGCGCCGCTGGCGTTGGTCCGGGTGGACGGGACGAAGACCTGGTAGGTGCCACTGCCATCGAGGTAGAGGTACGGGATGTCCCGGCTGACCGGGGTCTGCGCCAGGGTGGTGTACGCCGGGTTGGGGAAGCTGGTGGCCGGGGCCCCGACGACACCCGAGTTGGTCACGTTCCACACGGCGTTGAGGTAGCCGCCGACGTTGCTGTCCCGGGTGTACCACTGCTGCTGCGAGTACGGCTGGACCACGCCGGTGACCCGGCTGTCCGCGATGTAGCCGCCGCTGGCCCAGCCGTAGCCGTTGGGGGCCAGGTTGAGGTCGCCCTGGATGTCCATCCGGCGGAACGGCGCGGCCTGCGACACGGCCCACCGGGTGAACCCGGCCGAGGGGAAGACCTGCATGTTGGATGCCGAGCGCCAGAAGTTCTGGGTGGCGTTGCCGTTGAACCAGCCGGCGTCGACCGTGACGTCGCCGTGGATCCGCACGTCGCCGGGGTTCCGGCCCAGGCCCATGATCGAGGTGTAGAAGCCGATCTGCGCGTTGATGCCGGAGTAGTCGCCCGGCTTGAACATGAGGGCGTACCGCTGGGTGCCGAACTGGTTCGACTCCTGGGTGCGGAAGACCGCGTCGAGCTGGCTCTGGATGCTGGCGCTGGACATCGACGGGTCGAAGGTGAGCACGTTCGGCCCGAGCGACCCGCCGCCCGGGATGGTGCCGCCGCCGGTGGTGTTCACGGTGAGCTCCCAGAGCGAGTAACCCCAGCCGGTGGCCCGGGCGGTGCCGTACATCCGAAGGTAGCGGCCGGAGCCGCTGACGGTGAGGGTGTCGGTCCCGCCGTCGCCGGTGGTGGTGGCGTACACGCTGGTCCAGGCGGCGCCGTCGGTCGAGGTCTGGATCTGGTACGCGCGCCCGTAGGCGGCCTCCCAGCTCAGCACGACCCGGCAGATGGTGCGGACGCTGCCGAGGTCGACCTGGAGCCACTGCGGATCGCTGGCGGCGCTGGCCCAGCGGGTGGCCGTGCTGCCGTCCACGGCCGCCCCGGCGGGGGTGCCGGCGTTCTCGGTGGACGAGGCGGTGGCGGGCCGGCCCTGTGCCGCGTTGGTCGCGGTGTCGCAGCCGGTGCCGCCGCCGGTGCTGCCGTAGACCTGGAACTCCCACAGCGAGTAGCCGTACGCGGTGGCCCGGGCGGTGCCGGTCATCCGCACGTAGCGGCCGGTGCCGCTGACCGTGAGGTCGTCGGTGCCCCCGTCCCCGGCCGCAGTGCTGAAGACGGTGGTCCAGGTGGTGCCGTCCGTCGAGGTCTGCACCTGGTACGACCGCGCGTACGCGGCCTCCCACACCAGGGTGACCCGGGAGACGGTGGCCGTGGCGCCGAGGTCGACCTGGATCCACTGGGGATCGGCGAACGCGCTGGACCAGCGGGTGCCGGTGTCGCCGTCGGTGGCGTTGCCGGCCGGGGTGCCGGCGTTCTCCGCCGAGGAGGCGGTGGTGGGCCGGCCCTGTGAGATCAGCGGGTCGCCCGCCCGGGCCGGGGACGGCGGGGCCACCAGCGCCACCGTGGCGAGCAGCGTGGCCAGCACGGCGAGCAGCCGGCGCAGTGGCGGGCGGGGTGGGCTGAGGTGCGGCGGGACGGGTGACATGGGCGTCTCCGGGGGCGGGGGTGGTGGGAAACTGGGACGACGAACGGGTTTCCGGCGTGTTGCGGTCACCCGGCCGTTCCGCTGGACCCTTCCTCCGGGAAGTGGCGCATGTCAATTCTTCGAACCCTTGCGGGAGGCTTTTTTCGCGTCTTGTGAAAAGTCCGGAACTAAGCGCGACGGCGGCCACCGGGTCGGTCCCGGCGGCCGCCGCTCGGCGTCAGGCGACCGCGCAGGCGGTGCCGTTGAGGGTGAAGGAGGTCGGCTTGCCGGTGTTGCCGGTGTGGGTGGCCTGGAAGCCGATGTCCACCGAGCCGTTCGGCGCGATGGTCCCGTTGTAGGAGACGTTTCGGGCGGTCACCGCCCCGCTGGTCGGCGCGTACGTGGCGTTCCAGCCGTTGGTGACGGTCTGCCCGGCGGGCAGGGTGAAGGCGAGGCTCCAGCCGTTGACCGCCGCGGCGGCGGTGTTGGTGATCGTGACGGACGCGGTCAGCCCGGTGTTCCAGGCGTTCACCGCGTACGCCACGCGACACCCGCCCGACGGCGGCGGCGTGCTGGGCGGCGGGGTCGTGGGTGGCGGCGTGGTGGGCGGGGTGCTGGTCGGCGGCGGGGTCGTGGGCGGCGTGCTGGTGTCCAGGCCGAAGAACCGCACCGCCTGGGCCGCGTCGACCGGCAGGTTGTGCGAGACGCCCTGCATGCTGATCGCCTCGACGGTCGCGGTGCCGCCGGTGCCGCCGTACCGGGTCCGGGTGTAGCCGGACTGCGGGCTGTCGGTGTACGCCGGCGTCTGGCCCAACCCGTTCACGTTGGTCCACTGCTTGATCTCTTCGGTGAAGTTCGGGTAGCGCAGCGTCTCGTCGTTGGTCCCGTGCCAGAGCTGCATCCGGGGCCGCCGCCCGCTGTATCCCGGGTACGCGTTGCGGACCAGGTCACCCCACTGCTGCGGGGTCTTCACGACCTGGCCGTTGGCGCACTCGCTGTTCCACTCCGACCCGTTGGTGGTGGCGAAGCACCCGAAGGGCACGCCGGCGAACGCGGCACCCGCGCTGAACACGTCGGGGTAGAGCCCGAGCAGCACGTTTGTCATCATGGCGCCGGAGGAGACGCCGGTCGCGAAGATCCGGTTCGGGTCGACGGGGTAGCGCTGCCGCACGTGGTCGACCATCGACTTGATGCCCACCGGATCGCTGCCGCCGTCGCGGCGCAGCGCCTGCGGCGAGGAGACGTCGAAGCACTGGCTGCTCCGGGTCACCGACGGGTAGACGACGAGGTAGCCGTACCGGTCGGCCAGCGCGGCGAACTGGGTGCCGGAGTACATGGCCGGCCCGGAGCCGGTGCAGTAGTGGTTGACCACGAGCAGCCCGGGCCGCGCCGCGACGGCGTCCGGGACGTACAGGTACATCCGCAGGTTGCTCGGGTTGGCGCCGAAGTTCGTCACCTCGGTCAGCGCGGCCGCGGCGGCGGGGCCGGGGGCGGTGACCGCCGCCAGGGCGGCCAGCCCGGCGGCGACCACGGCGGCGCCGAGCAGCCGGAGTCTTCTCCTTCTGGGCAGCATGGCATCTCCTCAGGTGGTGGGGACGCCGCGCAGGGCAGGCGCGCCCGCGGCGTGCTCGCCGGCGAGGCGCCTACGACGGCGGCCCGGACCCTCGGAGACGAGATAGACGACCGCGAATCAATGCGGTCCGAAGGCGAGTCTAGGTCCCGGCTGCGGGGCCGACAACAAGTTCCGGAAACGCTCGGTGCACCGACCCCGGGCACACCCGCTAAAGTACATAACAAACGTTCGGTACGCACAATGGAGCGCACATGTTCTCCCTTCCCCTCACCGACCGCGCCGCCCTGCACCCGCTCGCCCCGTGGCAGGCGGCGGAGTTCGCCGACTTCGTCGCGCGCGCCCGCACCCACCTCGCGCCCTGGCTCCCGTGGGCGCACACCGTCACCGACACCGACACGGCCCGCGCCTTCCTCCAGCGCTACGCCGACGCCCAGGCCCGCGACGCCGGCTCGATCCACGGCATCCGGCTGGACGGGAAGCTGGTGGGCGGCACCCTGTTCCGCACCTTCGACCCGACGGCCGGGGTGTGCGAGATCGGGGTCTGGCTCGCGCCGGAGGCCGAGGGGCACGGCCTGGTGACCCGGGCCGCGCAGCGGATGATCGACTGGGCGCTCGGCGAGCGCGGCCTGGCCCGGGTGGAATGGCGGACCGTCCCGCACAACGCGCGCAGCCAGGCGGTGGCACGGCGGCTGGGCATGACCCGGGACGGCGTGCTGCGCGCCGCGTTCCCCTTCCTCGGCGAGCGGCTCGACATCGAGGTCTGGTCACTGCTGGCCACCGAGTGGCGTGCCGCCCGGCCGGCGGCCGGCGCGCCGGAGTAGCGCACGGGCGTCCGGGGCGGGCAGGTCAGACGGTGATGACGACCTTCGCCCGCGCGTGTTCACCTTCGAGGTACCGGATGGCCCGGGGCACCTCGTGGAGCGGGTACGTCCGGTCGATGACCGGGGTGAGACGGCCGGCCTCGGCATGGGCGCGGAGCGTGTCGAGGTGCTGCCGGCCGGGTGCCGTCGCCAGCGTGACGATGCGCTGCCGGACCAAGGGCGCCAGGAGCCGGCCGCGCGCGATGAGCCAGACCGGCCCGACGAGGCTGCCGCCGCGGTAGACGCCGCCGCCGGAGAGGACCAACGTCCCGGTCGGGGTCAGCGCCCGCCGGAGCGCGGTGAGCGAGCGGTTGCCGACCAGGTCGAACACGACGTCGTGACGGCCGGCGTCGCGGGTGAAGTCCTCGCGGGTGTAGTCGACGACGTGGTCGGCGCCGAGGGAGCGGACCAGGTCCACGTTGCGGGTGCTGCACACGCCGGTCACGGTCGCGCCGAGCACTTTGGCCAACTGGACCGCCAGGGTGCCGACACCGCCGGAGGCGCCGTTGACGAGCACCCGGTGACCGGGCCGCACCTGCCCGGCGTCGCGCAGGCCCAGGAGCGCCGTGATGCCGGCCAGGGGCAGCGCGGCCGCCTGCTGCGGCGTCAGGTTTGCCGGCTTCGCGGCGACCAGGTCCTGCGGCACGCACACGTACTCGGCGAACGCGCCGTTGGCCTCCCCGAGGTCGCCGAAGACGGCGTCGCCCGGACGCACCTGTCGCACGTGGGCGCCGACGGCCTCGACCCGCCCGGCGAAATCCCGGCCACGGATCCGCGCCCGGGGCCTCGACCGGCCCATCGCCAACCGTGCCAGCCGCGGGTCGCCGCGCATGGCGTGCCAGTCGTACGCGTTGAGCGCGGCGGCCTCCACCCGCACGAGCACCTCGTCGGGGGCGGGCACCGGCGTGTCCACCTCCGCGAGCGTGAGCGTGTCCGGCGGGCCGTACCGGTCCTGGACGATCGCCTTCATCGTGTCCTCCCTCTGGTGTACGCCGTACACCTACGGTAGGTGTACGGCGTACACCCGTCAAGGGCGTTATGGTTTTCACCGCCGCCGGAAGACGAGGATCGAGATGGCTGAGCAGGCTGAGACGCTGCGCCGGACGCCGCTGAGCAGGGACCGGATCCTGCGTGCCGCCATCGCGCTCGCCGACCTGGCCGGGATCGAGTCGCTCAGCATGCGCAACCTCGCCCAGGATCTGGGCGTCGTGCCGATGGCCCTCTACAAGCACGTGGCCAACAAGGACGAACTGCTCGACGGCATGATCGACGTGGTCGTCGGCGAGATCGACCCGCCGGTGCCCGACGCGGACTGGAAACCGGCGATCCGCCGGCGCGTCCTCTCGGCGCGGGAGGTGCTGCGGCGCCACCCCTGGGCGCCGCTCGCCATCGAGTCGCGGAACATGGCGACACCGGCCATCCTGGCCTACCTCGACTCGATGGTCGCGACGTTCCGGGCCGGCGGGCTCTCCGCCGACCTCGCGCACCACGTGATGCACGCGATGGGCAGCCGGATCCTGGGCTTCAGCCAGGAACTGTTCGACGCCTCCCGGAGCGCCGGCCGGTCCGGCACGACCAACCCGGACCCGCCGGCGGGCTTCCCGCCGGAGGTCGCGGCCCGGTTCCCGCACCTCGCGGAGATCGCCACGGCGGCGTCCCACGACGACCATTCGGTCGTCGGGCAGGGCTGTGACGACCGCTTCGAGTTCGAGTTCGCCCTGGACCTGCTGCTGGACGGCATCGAACGTCTGCAACGACAGGGCTGGACCTCGTCCCGCCGGCCCGCTGAGCGGCGGGACGCCTAGACCACCGCGGCCGCGGTGCGGCGGCGCACCTCGGCGAGCATCTCGTCGACCGAGCCGGCCGGGTCGGTGACCGGGAACTGCACGGCCCGCACCACCGCCTCCGGGTCCAGCAGCAGGGTGAGCCGTTTGAACCGGGTCACGCCGCCGGCCCGGAAGGTGGGCAGCAGCAGGCCGGCGGCGAGGCGACCGTCCTCGTCGGAGAGCAGCGGGTACGGCAACCGGGCGTGCGCGGCGAAGGCGGCGAGCTGGTCCGGACGCTGGGTGCTCACACCCCGTACCTCGGCCCCGGCCGCGTGGAACAGCGGGTGCCGGTCGGCGTAGGTGCGCGATTCGAGCGTGCACCCGACGGCGCCCGGGATCTCCCCCCAACTCGGCGGGAGGGCCGGGGCGCCCGGCGCGAACGCGCCCGGGAAGAGGTAGAGCACCGTCCACCGCCCGGGCGCCGCCGGCGGCTCCGTGCCGCCGTCGTGCCGGGCCAGGCTCATCGGGGGTACGCGACGGCCGAGGAGCCGGTGCACCCGGCGTGCCTCGGCGGAGTCCGCGTCGGCCGTGGCGGTCAGCCCGCCGTCGCCCATCACGTGCCGGGTGCCCCAGTCCTGGAGGGCGACCAGCACCGGCAGCAGGGCCTCCCCCTTGCCGGTGAGCAGGTAGTCGTGGCGCGGCGGGTGCGCCGAGTAGGGCTCGCGGCGCAGCACGCCGTGCGCGACCAGCGCGCCCAGCCGCTCGGTGAGCGCCCGCCGGCTCACGCCCAGCTCGCGCTGCAACCCGTCGAAGCGCGTGGTGCCGCCGGCGACCTCGCGCACGATCAGCACCGTCCACCAGTCCCCCAGCACGCCGAGCGCCTGTGCGATGCCGCAGTCGGCGTCGCCGAGATCCGCCCGTCTCACATCCCACCTCCCGCTCGACCCGGAGCCTCGACTATAGTCCGTTTCAGATTGGAACTCACTGGCTCGGATCGGGGGTTGGCGGCATGTCCGTCGAGCAGGGGGCCGGGGTGTTCTGGCGCTGGTGGGCCGCCGGCACCACCAGCTCGGTGGGGTCGGCGGTCGGTGCCGTCGCGTTGCCGCTCACCGCGCTGACCGTGCTGGACGCGTCCGCGTTCGAGATGGGCCTGGTGGCCGCCGCGAGCTACGTCGCCTGGCTGGTGATCGGGCTGCCCGCCGGCGTGATCGTCCAGCGGCTGCCGCTGCGCGGCGCGCAGGTCGGCGCCGACCTGGCCCGGGCCGTCGCGGTGGCCTCCGTGCCGCTCGCCTGGTGGTGGGGCCGGCTCACCGTGGCCCAGCTCGTCGTCGTGGCGCTGGTGGTCAGCTTCGCCAACGTGCTGTTCGACGTCGCCAACGCCACCTTCCTGCCGGCCATCGTCGGCCGCGACCAGCTGCACGCCCGCAACAGCCTCACCTCGGCCACCCACGCCGCCACCCAGCTCACCGGCCCGTCCCTGGGCGGCCTGGCGGTGCAGGCCCTCGGCGCCGTGCCGGCCGTGCTGGTCGACGCGGCCAGCTACCTGGTCTCCGCCGCGCTGCTCGGGTCGCTGCCCGCCCGCCGGGTCGACGCCCCGGACCGCTGGCCCCCGGTCCGCGCCATGATCGGCGAGGGCTGGCGGTACGTCACCCGCCACCCGGTGATGGGACCGACCATGTGGACGGCCACCGCGGTGAACTTCGTCTGCGGGGCGCAGCTCGCCGTCTACCCGCTCTACCTGGTCCGGGAGCTGCACGCCCCGGCCGCGCTGGTCGGCGTGCTGCTCGCGGTCGAGGGGGTCGGCTCGCTGGTCGGCGCGGCGCTGACCCCGTGGATCACCGGGCGGTGGGGCACCGCCCGGTCGCTGCTGGTCGCCTGCGTGGTGGCGGTCGGCGGCGCGTTCCTGGTGCCGCTGGGCGCCGGCTGGCCGGCGTACCTCGCGTTCGCGGCCGGCAACGTGGTCTTCGCCGGCGGCGTGGTGGTCCTCAGCGTGACCACCCGCACCTACCGGCAGACCGCGAGCCCGCCCGACCTGCTCTCCCGGGTGATGGCCACGGTCCGCTTCGTCTCCTGGGGCGCCATCCCGGTCGGCGGGCTGCTCGCCGGGGCGCTCGCCGGGCTGGCCGGCGCCCGGGTCACCCTGTTCTGCTTCGCCGCGGCCACCGTGCTGGCTCCCCTGGCCCTCCTGCTGTCCCCGGTACGCCGCCTGCGCGACCTGACCGACCTGTCGGTCGACGAGCCGGCCGTCCCGGAGACCGTCGCCGCGCGGTGACCCCCGCTACCCGGCCTCCGCCGCGCCCCAGTCCCACATGGCCCGCAGCACCGGCAGCAGCGCCCGCCCCCGCTCGGTGAGCGTGTAGGTCACCCGGGGCGGCCAGGACGCGGTCCGGTGTCGGGCGACCACACCGGCCGCGGTCAGCTGGACCAGGCGATCGGTCAGCACCTTGTCCGACAGCGTCGGCAGCGCCTGCGCGAGCTCGCTGAACGAGTGCGGACCCCGGGCGACCGCGCCGATCACCAGCGCGGTCCAGCGACCGCGCAGCGCGGCCAGGGTGACCTCCACCGGGCAGGACGGATCGGGGCGGGCGTCCGGGCCGGAGCAGAGCCTTCGCAGGTCCACCGCGTCGTGGCCAACCGTTTGGTGAGTCACGAGACCGCCTCCTAGCGTTCGGCACGGCCCTTCGTCGCCAGCTCAGGGAGAACCATGCGCATCCACCATCTCAACTGCGGCTCCATGCGGGAGGTCGCCCCACCGTCCGATCCGGACGGCACGCTCCGGCCGTTGCCCGCAGTCTGCCACTGCCTGCTCGTGGAGACCGACTCCGCCGGTCTGGTGCTCGTCGAGACCGGCTACGGCACGCTCGACGTCCGGGACCCGGAGCGGCGGCTCGGGGCGGACTTCCTCGCCTGGGCCCAGCCCGTCCTCGACCCGGAGGAGACCGCCGTCCGCCAGCTCCGGCGGCTCGGGTACGCGCCGGCCGACGTACGCCACGTCGTGGTGACCCACCTGCACCGGGATCACACCGGTGGGCTGGCCGACTTCCCGCACGCGCGGGTGCACCTGCACGAGGCCGAGCACCGCGCCGCCACGGTCGCCGGCCACGACCGCTACCTGCCGACGCACTGGGCGCACGACCCGAACTGGGTCACCTACTCCGGCGACGCCGGCGAGCGCTGGCGGGGATTCGACGGGGTGCAGCAGCTGGCCGGCCTGCCGCCGGACATCCTGCTGGTGCCGCTGGCCGGGCACACCCCGGGGCACGTCGCCGTGGCGGTACGACGCCCCACCGGCGGCGGCTCGGCGTGGCTGGTCCACGCCGGCGACGCCTACTTCTACCGGGGCGAGGTCCAGCCGGGGCTGCCGCCGACCCCGCCGGCGTTCGACGCCCTCCAGGCGTCCGTCGAGACGGACCGTCCGCTGCGGCTGCGCAACGTGGACCGGCTCCGGGCCCTCCTCGCCGAGCAGCCGGACCAGGTCGATGTCGTCTCGGCGCACGACCCGTGGGAGTTCGCGCGGCACCGGCGGGAGGCCCCGGCGAGCGTCGCCTGACGCCCGGCCGGCGGCGGACCCCGGCGCGGGTCCGTCGCCGGCGTTCAGTCCGGCAGGACGGCCGCGGCGACCCGCCGGGCCCGGGCCGGGCGGGTGAGCACGTCGACGTTGTCGAGGTACTGGTCCACGGCGCCGACCGGTGGCCGGGCCCGCAGCACCGGGTCGGTGATCGCGGCGCGCAGCGCGGTGGTGAACCGCTCGGCACGCAGGACCAGGAACGGCCGGTCGTGGAACGGCCGGGCGGCCGGGTCGACCGGCTCGGCCAGGCCGGTGTCGTTGGTCCAGGCCGCCACCGTCTCCAGCGCCCGGACCAGCCCGGCCTGCCGCCGGGACCAGTCGTCGGGGCCGAGGGCCGTGGTCAGCCCGTCCACCACGGGCGCCGTGACCGGCAGCGCGGCGAAGACCGTGCCGAGCCACTTGGCGTACGGGGGCCAGCGGCGGTGCAGCAGCAGGCCCAGGCGCATCAGGTCGCGGGCCAGCGTGGCGGTCACCACCCGGCTGCCCAGCTCGTCGCCGACCTCGGCGCAGCGGCCGGCCAGGTGCTCGACCTGGCCGACCCGCTGCCACCCGGCCGCCAGCACGTGCCGCCAGACGTCGTCCGGGTACCAGGCCAGGCGTGCCCGCACGGCGGTGAGCGCCCCGTCCAGCCCGTCGTGGAACACCGCCCCGCCGGTCAGCTCGGCGAGCCGCTGGGTGGGTGCCGCCAGCCAGTCCGCCGTCGTCATCCCGGCCTGAGGGTCACCGCCCAGCCGGTCCCGAAGCCACGCGCCCAGCTCGTCGACGCTCACCCCGTGCCGCTCGCCGTCGGCGCGGGCCACGCCGAGCCGGACCGTCGGACCGCCGGTGAACCGGGTCGGCCAGCCGAGGAACTCGGTCGGCAGCTCCGCGTCGAGGACGGCCCGCACCGGCGCCACCTCGGCCGCGTCGGCGACGAAGAGCTGGGTGCGCGGCCCCCAGTCGTGGTCGGTCGACCGGGGCGTGTCCAGGCCGAGCAGCTCCGAGCCGCCGTCGAGCAGCCCCGCGGCGTAGCGCAGGCGGGGCAGCCGGCGGGCCAGCAGCGGGGCGACCACCTCGTCGTGGAACCGGTGCGCCAGGGTCAGGCCGGGTACGAACGTCACCCCGCCAGTCTGCGCACCGCACGCCGATCGCGCGGCCCGGTTTCCGGCCGACGCCGCCGGTCAGCGGAGGTGGTGGCGGTCCGCCCAGGCGGAGATCGCGGCGGCGATCTCGGTGGGGCGGTCCTCCGGGGCGTGGTGCCCGGCCGGCCCGCAGGCGACCGTCTCCAGGGCCGCCATGTTCCGCGCGCACCAGTCGGTCAGCTCCGGGGTGATCAGCAGGGTCGGTGAGCCCTCGAAGGTCAGCAGGAGCTTCGGCACCCGGTCGCTGGCGGCCAGCCACCGGTCGTACGCCTCGATCCGGGCGACCAGCTCGGCCGGCTCGCCGCCGAGCGGCATCTGGCGGGCCCAGGCCAGCAGCGGCCGCCGGCTCTCCCGGGTCGGGTACGGCGCAAGGTAGGTCTTCAGGTCCTCCTCACCGACCGGTTGGAGCACCCCGCCGGTGTACGCCTGCCGGACGAGCAGGTCCTGGTCGAGCACGAGCTGCTCCCCCACGCCCGGCGTGCGGATCGCCTCGAAGCGGGCCCGGGCCTGCGGCGAGAGGTCGCCCCACGCCATCGGCTTGACCATGGTCTCCAGGAACGCCACGCCGCGCACCCGCTCGGGGTGCCGGGCCGCCCAGTCGAAGGCGAGCGCGCCGCCCCAGTCGTGGCCGACCAGCACCACGTCGGTCAGGTCGAGGGCGTCGAACCAGGCGTCCAGGTAGCGGGCGTGGTCGGCGAAGAGGTACGGCAGGTCGGGCTTGCCGGAGCGGCCCATGCCGATGAGGTCGGGCGCGAGCAGCCGGCCCGCGCCGATCCCCGGGAGCACCCTGCGCCAGGTGTGCGACGAACCGGGGTTGCCGTGCAGGAACACGAACGCCGGTCCGGCGCCGCTCTCCTCGTGGTGGATGGTCGAGTCCAGTACGCGTGTCTCGGGCATGTCCCGGCGCTCCTTGGTCAGTCGGGTGGGTCGAGCGGGGTGTCCAGCAGCGCGCTCAGGTCGCGGACGAGTCCGGCCGTACGCGGGTCGTCCCGGCCGCCGAGCGGGGCGAGCAGCCGGTCGAGCAGCGCCTGGACGGTGTCGATCGCGGGGCGGACCACCTCCTGCCCCCGCTCGGTCAGGGTCAGCCGGACCGCGCGCGTGTCGGCCGGGTCGCGCTCGCGCCGCACCAGCCCGTCGGTCTCCAGGGACCGGGCCAGCTTCGACACGTAGAGCGGTTCCAGGCCGGTCTGGTCGGCCAGTTCGCGCTGGCTCGGGTGCAGGCCGGCCCGGCGCATGCCGTGCAGCGAGGAGAGCAGCACGTATTGCGCGTGGGTGAGGTCGAGCGGGGCGAGCGCCCGGTCGACCGCCACCCGCCAGCGCATCGCGAGCCGCCACACCAGGTGGCCGGGGCTGGGGCCGGTCGATGTTCCAGTCACGGGAGAAACAGTACATGGAGATGGTATACATGGCTAGTATTTTTGCCCGGGTCCCCCACCTGGTCGGTATGCTGTGCCAGGCTGTCCGCGTGGCACACCGACCCCCGATCCTGCTGATCGACTCCCCGAGCCTCTACTTCCGCGCCTACTTCGGCATTCCCGAATCGGCGGCGAAGACGGACGACGGCCAGCCGGTCAACGCCGTCCGCGGCTTCCTCGACATGCTGGCCCAGCTCGTCCGCACCCGGCGGCCGGACCGGATGGTCTGCGCGCTCGACCACGACTGGCGACCGGCGTGGCGGGTGGAGCTGCTGCCGTCGTACAAGGCGCACCGGGTGGCGCCGGAAGGCGGCGAGGTGGTGCCGGACACCCTCTCCCCGCAGGTGCCGATGATCCTGGAGGTGCTCGACGCGCTCGGCATCCCGGCGGTCGGCGCCACCGGCTACGAGGCCGACGACGTGCTCGGCACCCTCTCGGTGACCCAGCCCGGCCCGGCCGAGGTGGTCACCGGCGACCGCGACCTGTTCCAGCTCGTCGACGACGCCCGCCAGGTGCGCCTGCTCTACGTGGGCCGCGGCGTGGCCAAGCTCGACGACTGCGACGACGCCGCGGTCCGGGCCCGCTACGGCGTGCCCGCCGACCGCTACGCCGACTTCGCGGCGCTGCGCGGCGACCCGAGCGACGGCCTGCCGGGCGTGCCCGGGGTGGGCGAGAAGACCGCCGCCCGCCTCATCGAGCGCTACGACGGCCTGCCCGGCATCCTCGCCGCGCTGGACGACCCGGGCTCCGGCTTCGCCCCCGGGCTGCGCACCAAACTGAACGCCGCCCGCGACTACCTGGCCGTCGCGCCGAAGGTGGTCCGGGTCGCCACCGACGTGCCGCTGCCGGAGCTGGCCACCGCGTTGCCCACGGCCCCAGCGGACCCGGACCGGCTGCTGGAGCTGGCGCAACGGTGGAACCTGGCCGGCTCGTGCCGGCGCCTGGTGGACGCCCTCGCGATGCCCCGGTCCTGACGACCGAAAACGGTCAGCGGCGGCCGGTGTCCCGACGGGACGGGAACGGCGTGCCGGGCCGGCCCAGGGTGGACCGACCACGCAGGCCCACCGGGTCCGGCTCGGGCTCCGCCGCGACGGTCTGCGGCACCGCCTCCCGCCGCGCGTCCAGATACGCGGCGCCGGCCCGGTCGTCGTCGGTGGGGGCGGCGAGCAGCGCGTACACCAGCCCGACCACGCCGAAGACCACGGCCAGGATGATCGGCACCAGCAGGCCGCTCACCTCGGTCCCGGACAGGTCGCCGCGCGACTCGTGCAGGTGCACCGACAGGGCGCTCATCCCGGTGAAGTGCATGCCGTTGACGGCGACGCCCATGACCAGGGCCGAGGCCGCGATGGCGAGCCCCCGGCGGACGGTCATCGACAGCCAGAGCGCCACGGTCGCCGCCACCACGGCGATGCCCACGGAGAGCGCCACCCGCGCCCGGTCGTAGCCGAGGGTGCCGTCCAGGCGCATGGCGGCCATCCCGGTGTAGTGCATGGCGGCCACCCCGGCGCCGGTGAACAGCCCGCCGGCGATCAGCCGGACCGCCGAGAGCCGGCCGGTGCCCACGATGGCCAGGCCGAGGCCGACCGCGGCCACCGCGATCACCGTGCTGGCGGCGGTCAGCGGCACGTCGTACCGGATCCGGGTGCCCACGACGGCGAAGCCGAGCATCGCCATGAAGTGCATCGCCCAGATCGCCGTACCGCCCAGGGCCCAGGCCGCCAGGAGACCCCACCAGGCCCGCTGGCCGGCGCCGGTCGCGGTCCGGATCCGCCCGGCGCAGACCAGCCCGAGCGCCGAGCCGAGCACGGACAGCGCGTAACTGAGCGCGGGAGTGATCCACCCGTACTCGAAGTGATTGATCTCTGCCACGACGGCCTTCCCCCCTGCTGAGCTACCGGCGCGTAACGTTTGCGCCCCGGCAATCATGGGGGAGCCGCTGACCAGGCATGTCACCACCCCCCGCACGTTCCGGGGGGTGGTTTCACAGTGACAGAGCGATGCGTCGATTTCCGGCCCGCGGTGACCGAAAACGATGGTCAGGCGGTGGCGTGGTAGGCCAGGACGCCCCGGTTGACCGCCGCGATCGCCTGCCGGGCGATCGAGCGCAGCTCGGTGGACGCGCCGCCGGAATCGGCGAGCTGGCCGAGCAGGTCGACCACCTGCCGGGCCCAGCGGACGAAGTCGCCGGCCGGCATCTCGCCGTCGATCTGGTGCCCGCTGGCCAGCACCTTCGCGAGGGCCTCGCCCCGCGCCCAGCGGTAGATCGGCCAGGCGAAGCCGAGGTCCGGCTCGCGGGTCACCGCCAGGCCGCGCGACGCCTCGTCGGCCTCGATGTCGCCCCAGAGCTTCAGCGTCTCGTCGACCGCCTCCGCGACCGGGCCGCGGGGCAGACCGGCCCGCTCGTCGACGTCCCGGCGGGCCTCGAACACCACCACCGAGACGGCGGCGGCCAGCTCGGCCGGGGAGAGCCCGTCCCACACCTTGCGGCGCAGGCACTCGGCGACCAGCAGGTCGGCCTCGGTCCAGATCCGGCCGAGCATCCGGCCGGCGTCGGTCACCTCGCCCTCCGCGGTGAGGTAGCCGCGCGCGGTCAGCAGCGCGACGATCCGGTCGAAGGTGCGGGCCAGCGAACCGGTCCGGCCGGCCACCCGCTGGCGCAGCTCCTCGGTGTCGCGTTCCAGGCGGCGGCGCCGCTCGGCCCAGCGGGCGTGCTCCTCCCGTTCGGGGCAGGCGTGGCAGGGATGCCCGCGCAGCTCGGTGCGGAGCTGGCTGAGCCGGTGGTCCTCGCCGACCGCCTGCCGCGAGCGCCCACCCCGGCGGCCGCCGTGCCGGTCCAGCCCCGTGCCGCTGACCTCGGCGGCCAGGTCCCGGCGGGCCGCCGGCGAACGGTGGTTGAAGTGCTTCGGCACCCGGATCCGGGCGAGCACCTCGGCCGGGGTGGTGAAGTCTCCGGGGCTGACCCGCCCGGCCCACCGGTCCTGGGTGAGCACCAGCGGGCGGGGCTCGCCGAAACCGCCGGTGGCCGGGTCGAGCACCACCGCGAGGCCGGCCCGCCGGCCCGAGGGCACCCGGATCACGTCGCCCACCCGCAGCCGCTCCAGCGAGGCGACCGCCGCCGCCTTGCGCTGGGTCTGCCCCTGCCGGGCGATGGCGCGCTCCCGGTCGGCGATGGCCACCCGCAGGGCGAAGTATTCGTCGAAGTCGCCGTGGTGGCAGGCCGCCTCGGCGCCGTACGCCTCGATGGTCTCGGTGTTGCGCTGCACCTGCCGGGCCAGGCCGACCACCGACCGGTCCGCCTGGAACTGCGCGAACGAGGACTCCAGCAGCGCCCGGGCCGGCTCCGCGCCGACGGTGCCGACCAGGTTGACGGCCATGTTGTAGGAGGGCCGGAAGCTGGACCGCAGCGGGTAGGTGCGGGTCGAGGCGAGACCGGCGACGTGCCGGGGGTCGGTCTCCGGCGACCAGACCACCACGGCGTGCCCCTCGACGTCGATGCCGCGCCGGCCGGCCCGCCCGGTGAGCTGCGTGTACTCGCCCGGGGTGAGGTCGACGTGCGCCTCACCGTTGAACTTGACCAGGCGCTCCAGCACCACGCAGCGGGCCGGCATGTTGATGCCCAGGGCGAGGGTCTCGGTGGCGAAGACGGCCTTCACCAGGCCGCGGACGAACAGCTCCTCGACGACCTCCTTGAACGCGGGCAGCATGCCGGCGTGGTGGGCGGCGAGCCCGCGCTCCAACCCGTCGAGCCACTCCCAGTAGCCCAGCACGGTCAGGTCCTCGCCCGGGATGGCCGTGATCCGCGACTCGACGACGTGCCGGATCTCGGTGCGTTCCTCGGGCGAGGTGAGTCGCAGCCCGGCGGCCAGGCACTGCTGGACGGCCGCCTGGCAGCCGGCCCGGCTGAAGATGAACAGGATCGCCGGCAGCAGGTTCTCCCGGTCCAGCCGCTCGACGATGTCGGGGCGCAGGGGGCCCCGCCAGCGGGGTCCCCGCCGGCCCGCGCCGGGGCCGGCGCTGCGCCCCTCCCCCAGTTCAAGCCGGCGCACGGTGTCCCGGGTGTAGCGCAGCAGCTCCGGGTGGACGTCGTGCTTGCGGGCCGCGTCGGCGTCGTGGAACAGGTCGAACATCCGCTTGCCGACCAGCATGTGCTGCCAGAGCGGCACCGGGCGGTGCTCGCTGACCACCACGGCGGTCTCGCCGCGCACGGTGACCAGCCAGTCGGCGAACTCCTCGGCGTTGGAGACGGTGGCGGACAGCGAGACCAGGGTGACCGAGGCGGGGAGGTGGATGATCACCTCTTCCCAGACGCCGCCGCGGAACCGGTCGGCGAGGTAGTGCACCTCGTCCATCACCACGTAGGCCAGGCCCTCGAGGGTGGCCGAGCCGGCGTAGAGCATGTTGCGCAGCACCTCGGTGGTCATCACCACCACGGGCGCGTCGCCGTTGATCGCGTTGTCGCCGGTGAGCAGGCCGACCTGCTCGGCGCCGTAGCGGTCGACCAGGTCGTGGTACTTCTGGTTGGACAGCGCCTTGATCGGCGTGGTGTAGAAGCACTTGCGCCGGGTGGTCGGCCCCCCGCCGCCGTCGGCCGCCGCCGGCTTCCCGGGAGTGCCGCGCAGCGCCAGGTGTACGGCGAATTCGCCCACCACCGTCTTGCCGGCGCCGGTGGGAGCGCACACCAGCACGCCGCTGCCCCGTTCCAGGGCCTCGCACGCCTCTCGCTGGAAGTCGTCGAGGTCGAACCCCAGATCGCGGGCGAATTCGTCCAGGGCCGGGAAGGCGGAGGCCTGCGCGGCCCGGCGGCGCGCCGCGGCGTACCGCTCGGCGGGGCTCGACATGTCCCCAAGATTAATCGGTGGGGCCGACGGCCACCGGCCAAGGCCGTCCGGCAGGTGGGTCGGACCGGGTCGGTAGGGTGCACGACGTGCCGGACCATGCCGAACCGCCCCGAGTCTCGAGCGGCGCCGACGACGCCGTCCGCCCGAGCCCGTCCCGTCGCCCCGTGGAGGCGGTGCTCTTCGACTTCCACGGCACCCTCGCCCAGGTGGAGGAGCCCCGCGAGTGGGTGCTCGCCGCCGCGGCGGCCTGCGGGGTCGAGTTGGACCGGGTGCGCGCCACCGCGCTGGCCGACCGGCTGCTCACCGCTGGCCGGGCGGGCGGGCCGCTGCCGGCCCGCGTGCCGCCCCGGCTGGCCGAGCTCTGGGCCGACCGGGACCTCTACCCGCACGCCCACCGGGGCGCGTACACGGGGCTGGCCGAGACCGTGGACGCCGGCATCGAGGGGTTCGCCGACGCGCTCTACGAGCGGTTGCTGATTCCCGACGGCTGGGTGCCGTACCCGGACACCGAGCCGGTGCTGGGCGCCCTGCGGGAGGCCGGGGTGAAGGTGGCGGTGGTCAGCAACATCGGCTTCGACCTCCGGCCGCTGTTCGCCGCCTGGAAGTTGGACGGGCTTGTCGACGCCTGGGCCCTGTCGTACGAGGTGGGGCGCTGCAAGCCGGACCCGGGGATCTTCCTGCGGGCGTGCGGGATGCTCGGCGTCGACCCGGAGCGGACGCTCATGGTCGGCGACACCCCCGCCGACGCGGGCGCGGTGCGGGCCGGCTGCGGCGTGCTGGTGCTGCCCTGCGCCGACCCGGGCCGGCCGAACGGGCTGGGCGCCGTCCTCGATCTCGCCCTGCGGAACTGACCGCGCCGACCGGTCTGCGGCAGCGCGCGACCCGGGCGGCCGGCGGCCCGCCGGCGGCGGGGCTGACCAGCGGCGCTAGCGTAACGGCATGACGTCCGACCGCTCCTTTCGTCCCCGGGTACCCGGACGACTCTCCGGCGGCCGGGCGGGCGCGGTCGGGCTGGTGCTCGGCGGGGCGCTGTCGGTGCAGTTCGGCTCGGCGGTGGCCGCGCTGCTGTTCCCGCGTACCGGGGTGGCCGGGGCGGTCACCCTGCGGCTGACCATCGGCGCGCTGCTCATGCTGGCCGTGTGCCGCCCCCGGCTACGCGGGCACGGCCGGGGCGATTGGGCGGCCGTGGTCGCCTTCGGGCTGGCGCTGGCCGGCATGAACTCGATCTTCTACCAGGCGATCGAACGGATCCCGCTGGGGCCGGCGGTGACCCTGGAGGTGCTCGGGCCGCTGGCGCTGTCCGTGGTCACCGCCCGGCGCCTGGCGGCCTGGTGCTGGGCCGGCCTGGCGCTGGCCGGGGTGGCCCTGCTCGGCCAGGGCGGGTTCGACCGGCTGGACCCGGTCGGCGCCGCGCTGGCGCTGGCCGCGGGCGCGCTCTGGGCCGCGTACATCGTCTGCTCCGCCCGGGTCGGCGGGCGGTTCCCCCGGGCCGACGGGCTGGCCCTGGCGCTCGCGGTGGCCGCGCTGGTCACCCTGCCGATCGGGCTGGTCGGCTCCGGCGGCCGGCTGTGGCACCCGGCGGTGCTGGGGCTCGGCACCGGGCTGGCCCTGCTCGCCTCGGTGCTGCCGTACACCCTGGAGCTGCTGGCGCTGCGGCGGCTGCCCACGGCGACCTTCGCCGTGCTCATGAGCCTCGGGCCGGCGATCGCCGCGCTGGCCGGGTGGCTCGTGCTCGGGCAGGCGCTGCACCCCGTGGAGGTGCTCGCCATCGGCCTGGTGATCGCCGCCAGCATCGGCGCGGTGCGGGCCGGCGCGCCGGCCGCCGCGCCGCCGCCCGCCGGGCCGGGCGCCGAGGGCGCCGCGCTGGTCAGCGCAGCAGCCGCACCGCCGCCGGCACCGCGCTGACCCGCACCGGGAGGTCGAACGCCCGCTCCCCGTCGACGTACGTGGTGATGCCCTCGGCGTCCAGCTCGACGGTGCGGGCCCGGTAGCTGCGCACCAGCGGGTGCGTGACGTGGGTGCCCTGGTAGATGCGGGGCTTGACCCGCATCAGGGTCCGCCGGTCGAAGCGGCCGCCCACCACCACGTCCAGCAGGCCGTCGTGCGGGTCGGCGTCCGGGCAGATCCGCATGCCGCCGCCGTAGCTGGCCGCGTTGCCGACCGCGACCAGCACCGCGTCGACCTCCTGCTCCACCCCGTCCAGGCGCAGCCGGTAGCGGCGCGGCCGCAGCCGGGCCAACTCGACGAGGATGGCCAGGTCGTAGCGGCGCGGGCCGCGCGGCCAGCGCATCCGGTTGGCCCGCTCGTTGACGATCGCGTCGAAGCCGGCGGCCAGCACGGCGCCGTACCAGCGGTCGCCGCCCGCGGGGGTGGTCATCCGGGCCAGGTCGACCGGGTGGGTCCGGCCGGCGCGCACCGCGTCGGCGATCACGTCGACGGCGGCGAGCGGGTCGGCCGGGAAGCCGGTGTCCACGGCGAAGTCGTTGCCGGTGCCGGCGGGGACCGGACCGAACGGCACCGAGGTGCCCGCGACCGCCTGCAACGCCCGGTGCACCGTGCCGTCCCCGCCCACGGCGACCAGGGCCCCGGCGCCGCCGGCCACCGCGGCGTGGCACGCCGCCTCCGCCTCCTCCGGGGTACGCGCCCGCAGCAGCTCGACCGGCCGGCCGGCGCCACCCAGCCGCTCCAGCAGCCGGGGAAGCAGGCCACGGTGGCGTCCCCGGCCGGCGGTCGGGTTGGCGAGGACGGCCACGGGGCCGGGCGGGACAAGATCGTGCGCGGTCACGGCGAGCACCGTACGGCACGAGCCAGGCCGTTCACCAGGGGTGACACGTCGCGTGCCGGGGCCGGCCGCGGCGCGTCGGCTCAGAAGGTGATGCGCACCTTCAGCGCGGTCCGCTCGTCCATCGCCCGGTAGCCCTCGGGCACCCCGTCGAGGGTCACCGACCGGTCGAAGACCGGGGACGGGTCGATGGTGCCGGCCAGCACGTCGGCCAGCAGCTCCGGGATGTACGCCCGGGCCGGCGCGACGCCGCCCGCGAGGGCCACGTTGCGGTCGAACATCTGGCCGATGTCCACCCCGGCGCTGCCGCCGTGCGGGACCCCGACGTAGCCGACCGCCCCGCCGTCGCGGGCGATGGAGATCGCCGTCCGCATGGAGTCCTCGGTGCCGACCGCCTCCAGCACGGCGTGCGCGCCCTGCCCCTTGGTCAGCTCCCGCACCGCGGCGATCGCCGCCTCGCCGCGCTCGGCGACCACGTCGGTGGCCCCGAACGCGCGGGCGATGTCGGTGCGGGCGGTGTGCCGGCCCAGCGCGATGATCTGCTCCGCACCGAGCCGCTTCGCGGCGAGCACCCCGCAGAGCCCGACCGCGCCGTCACCGACCACGGCGACGGTGGCCCCGGGGCGGACCCGGGCGGCCAGGGCGGCGTGGTGGCCGGTGGCCAGCACGTCGGAGAGGGCCAGCAGGGCGGTGAGCAGCCGCTCGTCGCCGGCCGCCTCGGCGGGCAGCTGCACCAGGGTGCCGTCGGCGTACGGCACCCGGACGGCCTCGCCCTGACCGCCGTCGGAGCCGACGGACCCCCAGAAGCCGCCGTGCGGGCAGGAGGTGTGCAGCCCTTCGCGGCAGAAGTCGCAGGTCCCGTCGGACCAGACGAACGGCGCCACCACCAGGTCGCCGACCCGCACCGAGCCGACCTCGGCGCCGACCGCCTCGACCACGCCGAGGAACTCGTGCCCGATGCGCTGCCCCGGCTGTCGCTGCGCCACCCCGCGGTACGCCCACAGGTCGCTGCCGCAGATGCAGGCCAGCACGACGCGGACGACGGCGTCGGTGGGGTTGCGGACGGCGGCGTCCGGCACCTCCTCGACCCGGATGTCGTTCGGGCCGTGGATCACGGTGGCGCGCATTGCGGGTCCTCCCGGTGAGCGGGGCGGGCGCCGGGCCGGTGCGGCCGGCGGCGGGGCGGGCGGCCCCGGGCGAACACTAGACCGCCCGGGACACGCCGCGGACCCGGTTTCCCGCCGGGTGGCGGGGCTCACCGGTCAGCGCACGACGAACCGCCGGGTCACCGGCTCGACGCCGTCGCCCTGGACCTTCAACGACCAGTTGCCGGCGCCGCCGAGCACCACGACCGCCTCCGCCTTGCCGCTCGGCTCCACCTTGATCTCGGCGGCCGGCTTGGCGTCCGGGTCGAGCACGTGCAGCGTCCGGGCACCGGTGGTCTTGTTCGTCACCCGCAACGCGATCTTCTCGCCAGGCTCGGCGATCAGCCCGTCGGCGCCGGTGATCCCGGCCGCCGTCAGCTCGACGGCGACCTCCCGGTCGTACGCCGTCTCGGCGGCGGCGCTGGCCACCGTGCCGTCGTCGGAGACGGTGATCCGGGTCCGCACGCCGTCGCCCTTCCGGCCGGGCTTGCAGGCGACCTCGTACAGGCCGGTGGCGAGGGTGGCGCGCAGGTCGCCGGTCTTCCCCGGCGCGACCTCCGCCGCCTCGGCGACCACCTTGGTGAACCCGGCCTTCTCCCGGCCGTAGAGGTAGACCCCGGTGGCCTGCTGCCCCCGGTTGGTCACCGTGAAGGTGACCGCGCCCGGGTTGAAGAGGGTGGTGGCGACCTCGCAACTGGTGTCGGTGGCGGTCACCGGGACCTGGCTGCCCTTCGGGGCGGGGTCGTCGTCACCGCAGGCGGTGAGGGCGGCGGTGGCGCAGATCGCGACCACGACGGCGGCGGTACGGCTCTTCATCGGCTCTCCGGAGCGGAGGTCAGCGTGCTGACCAGGACGGGCGCCGACGACCGCCCCGGCACACCGCCCGGGGGGACTCGGCGGAGTCAGGAGAGTCTAAGCGGGCCGGCCGTGCTGGCAAGGGGAGAGGGCGGCGCGATCGGCGGTCAGTGGTCGACGTGGGCCAGCCCGCTGCCGATCACGTCCCGCCGCCCCCACCGGCCCGGCACGTCGAGCAGCTCCATCCGACCGAACCGGGCCGGCACGCGTGGCGCCATCAGCAGGTGCTCGCCGACCGCCTCCAACCCGAGCAGGGCGCGCAGCAGCAGGAACGGGGCGGCCGTCGCCATGGCCTGCGGGTTGTTCGCGGTCGGATAGCGCACCGGATACTCGGTCAGCTCGCGGGCATAGCCGGCGAACGCCTCGGGCAGGCGGCCCTGGAAGAACCGGGAGGCGTCCACGATGGCCTCGGCCACCCGCCCCGCCTCCTCGGCGAAGCCGTACCGGCGCAGGCCCCAGCTGATCAGCGCGTTGTCGAACGGCCACACCGCGCCGACGTGGTAGCCGAGCGGGTTGTAGCGCTCCTGTCCGGCGGCCAGGCTGCGGATCCCCCAGCCGGAGAAGAGCCGGGGCCCGACCAGGTGGGCGGCCACGTCGGCGGCCCGTTCCGCCGGGACGATGCCGCTCCACAGCAGGTGGCCCATGTTGGACGCCAGCGCGTCGACCTGCCGGCCGTCGCTGTCCAGGGCGAGCGCGTAGTAGCCCCGGTCGGCGATCCAGAAGTCCCGGTCGAAGCGCTCCCGCAGCGCCGCCGCCTCCCGTTCCAGCCGGTCGGCGTACGCCGGGTCACCCCAGAACTCCCGGGCCATCCGCGCGCCGCGCATCTTCGCGTCGTACGCGTACCCCTGGAGTTCGCAGGTCGCCAGGGGCGGGCCGGGCAGCCCCCCGTCGGCGAAGCAGATCGCCTCCGGCGAGTCCTTCCAGCCCTGGTTCGCCACCCCGGAACGCTCGTTGCGGCGCAGGTAGCGGACGTAGCCGTCACCGAGCAGGTCGCCGTACTCGTCGATCCACCGCAGCGCCGCGCGGGCCTCGTCCTCGAACTCCCGCACCAGGTCGACGTCGCCGGTCCACCGCTCGTACTCGTCGAGCAGGATCACGTAGAGCGGGGTGGCGTCGGCGTTGCCGTAGTACGGGGACTCGGGGCGCTCCTCGAAGGCCACCATCTCCCCGTAGCGGAACTCGCGGAGGATCTTGCCGGGTTCCTCGTCGCGGAAGTCGTCGAGCACCGCGCCCTGGTCGAGGCCGAGCATCCGCACCGTCGCCGACGCCAGCTCGGACGCGACGGGCAGCGCCATGAAGCTGGTCAGGATGCTGTCCCGGCCGGTGATGGTGGCCGTCCAGGGCAGGCCGGCGGCGGGCATCACCTGGTCGGGCAGGGTCAGCGGCGAGTAGCGCAGGGCCGCCAGGTCCACCAGGCTGCGCCGGTAGACGTCGGTCAGCGCCTCCCAGTCGCAGCTGAGCTGCGGCGTCCGGGACAGCCAGTTCGCCAGGTCGCGCTGCCGTTCGTCGGCGTCGGCCCTGGGCCGGCCCTCCAACCGGTCGCGGACGTCCAGGCCGTCCGGGCGCAGCACCAGCGCCTCCACCCGCACGGTCGTCGTCCACGACTGCTTGGGGGCCAGCCGCACCGTCCAGCTCAGACCCGCCTCGTCCGCCCGCACCGGCTCACTGCTGGTCACCAGCGTCTCCCGCTGGAAGCGCTCGCGCTGGTAGCCGAGGCGCAGGCCGCGCTCCTCGGGGCACTGGTAGAGCCGCCCCGGCGCCCGGCGCTCCATGGACACGCCCAGGATCGGGGAGAAGTCGCTGCCCACGTCGAGCCGTACGGCGTAGTCCACCGGCACGTGGTTGTGGTTGAGCACCGTCAGCCGTTCCTCGAAGACACCGCCGGTGATCGTCCGCTCCCGGATGACCGACGACTTGGCGTCCACGTAGTGCGTCGGTCGGCCGGGCACGAGAAAGAACCGCAGGTGGAGGTGGTCCCGCTCGGCGATGGAGAGCGGGTGGAGCCGCTCGCCGTCCAGCGTGAGCCGCCACACCGACAGGAACCGGGTGTCGAAGTCGAAGAAGCCGCACGGGTTGGCCACGTTCGCCTCGATGTCGCCGTTGTCCTCGCTGAGCACGAAGACGTTGCCGTCCAGCACGCGGACCAGGTCCGGCTTCATCCGGGCGCCCCGCGTCCACCGGTGAGGGCCCGCGGGTGCCGCGCGCCGGGCGGCGCCGGGAAGAGCCGCTCCAGCAGGACCACGAAGCGGAAGTGCCCCTCGGCGGTGAGGTCGTTGCGCAGCCAGGCGGCCAGGGGCTTGGCCTCACCCCGAGCCATCCGGAGGAAGAAGTCCCGCCGGGTGCGGATCACCGCGTCGGCGTCCCGCACCCGGCGCTCCACCGCGATCCGGCCATGGGTGATGGTCAGGTGCCAGACGTCGAGGCTGCCGCCCTCCTCCAGGTCGAACCGGATCATGCCGGCGGTGCGGCGCAGCAGCCGCTCGGGCGCCCGCCGGGCGAGCTGCGCGAAGAACGCCTCGATCGGATCGGACACGGCACCGCCTCCCGGGAGAGGGTCGTCACGCCGCCGGCAGCGACGCCGGGCGGGCCGCGACGACGGACGCGTCCGCACCGCCTCGGGCGCCGCCCCAGACTAACTCCGGACCCCGGGGTGGACCTGGGGATCGGGGAACTGCGGACGGCGGGCAGGATGGCGGGATGCGCCTGGTCTCCCTGCTCCCCTCGGCCACCGAGATCGTCTACGCCCTGGGGCTCGGTGACGAGCTGGTCGGGGTCACCTTCGAGTGCGCGGTGCCGCCCGAGCACCGGGCCGGCACCACGATCGTGGTGGGCGGCCGGGACACCCGGGGCATGAGCCCGGGCGAGATCGACGCGTACGTCAAGGGCCAGCTCGCCGCCGGCTCGGACCTTTACACCCTGCACGCCGGCGCGCTGGCCGGGCTGGACCCGGACCTGATCCTCACCCAGGACCTGTGTCGGGTCTGCGCGCTGCCGTCGGGCCGGGTCGCGGACGCCGTCGACCACCTCGGCTGCCGGGCGGAGGTGCTGTCGCTCGACCCGTACACCCTGGCGGACGTGCTGGACACGATCCTGGCGGTGGGCGCGGCGGCCCGGGTGCCGGACCGGGCCGAGGCCCTGGTCGACGCGTTGCGGGGGCGGCTCGCGGCGGTCCGCGCGGCGGTGGCCGGCCGGGCCCGGCGGCGGGTCGCCGTGGTGGAGTGGGTGGACCCGCCGTTCGGCGCCGGGCACTGGATCCCCGACCTGGTCGAGGCCGCCGGCGGCGAGCCGGTGGCGACCCACCCCGGCGCCCGGTCCACGCCGACCACCTGGGCGGCGCTGCGGGCCGCCCGGCCCGAGGTGGTGCTCGTCGCGCCGTGCGGCTTCCACCTGGACGGGGCCGCCGCGCAGGCCGACGGGGTGGCCGCACGGTTCCCCGGCGCGGAGGTCTGGGCGCTCGACGCGGACGGGCTGATCGTGCGGGCCGGGCCGCGCCTGGTCGACGGCGCCGAGGCCATCGCGGCGATCCTGCACCCGGACGCCGTGCCGGCCCCGCCCCCGGACGCCGCTCGCCGGGTGGCCTGACGACGCCGCCACCTCGCCGGGGTGGCGACATCCCGTGGACCCCGGACACCGCCACCTCGCCCACCGTGGAATCCAGCGAGCCGGTGTCGAACCGGCGGGGTCAGGCGGCCGGGTGGGCCGGACGGCCGTCGCGGCGCAGCGGCGCGAGCCGGCGCCAGCGGGGCAGCTCGGTCACCACCGTGGCCGCCGCCAGCACGGTCACCGCGACCGCGACCGGCCGCGGCCAGGCCGCCCAGGCCGCGAGCACCGCGGCGACCAGTTGCAGCAGCACCAGCGCCACGGTGACCAACCCCGGCACCGGCACGATCACCTGGCGCTTGTCGCCGGGGGTGGCGAACACGGTGGGCAGGCCGATCAGCAGCACCACCGAGGCGACCGCCAGCACCACGGAGTGCGGGGCGAGCGCCCACGGGGTGGCCACCCAGGCGACCAGTTCGGTCAGGAAGCGCAGCGCCGAGGGCAGGTCGGGGCGGCCCGCCCGGTCGTTTTCGATCACGGCCGCCAGTATGCCGAGCCACCGGGCCGCACGGTGTCCCGGAAGCCGGGTTGCCTCTCGCCGCCCACTTCCTCAGCCCGGCGCCGGCCGAGACGCGCGGACGCCGCCCCCGGGGAGGGGACGGCGTCCGGCGTGACGTGCTGCCCGGCCTGGCCGGTCAGGTCATGTCGTCGTAGCGGCGTTCGATCGGCGCCGGGGCGGCGACCGGCTCGGGCGCACCGATCGGCGCGCTCGCCTCCACCCCACCGGCGGCCCCGACCGGCTCGACGGACAGGTCCAGCGGCGACACCTCGTCGTCGGCGACGTCCGCGTAGAGCTCCCGCCGCCGCCCGCGCCGCTTGTCGTTGACGAACGCCACCGCCACCGCGCCGAAGTAGAGCGCGGAGAGGCAGAACGCCAGCGCCGTCATGCCGAACGGGTCGGGCGTCGGCGTGACCACCGCGGAGAACGCGAAGAACACGAAGATCGCCACCCGCCACCAGCCCAGGAGGCGCTTGGCGCTGGCCAGGCCGACGAAGTTGAGCATCAACACGATCAGCGGGAACTCGAACGCCACCCCGAACAGCAGGATCAGGTTGGTGACGAACCCGATGTAGCGGGTGATGTCCAGCGTCGTGGTGACGTCCCCGCCGCCGGAGACGTTGAGCAGGAACTCCAGGCCCTTGGACGTGACGAAGAACGCCAGCACCGCGCCGGCCGCGAACAGCGGCGCGGCCAGGGCGGTGAAGAAGTAGGCGTACCTGCGCTCGTGCCGGTGCAGGCCCGGCGCGATGAACGCCCAGAGCTGGTAGAGCCAGACCGGCGCCGCGATGATCAGGCCGACCCAGAGGGCGACCTTCATCTGCAACAGGAACAGGTCAGCCGGGCCGAGCTGGACGAAGTTGCACATGCCGTTGACGAGCCGCGCCTTCGGCAGGTCGCAGTACGGCTTCTGCAGCAGGTGCAGCACCGGCCCTGAGAGCCAGACGCCGAACCCGAAGCCGACCAGGATCGCCAGCGACGCGCGGAACAGCCGGGAGCGCAGCTCGCGGAAGTGCTCGATGAGCGTCATCGAGCCGTCGGCGGCCCGCTCGAACGTGCTCGGGCCGCGCTTCTTCAACCCGAAGGCCACGGTGGTGGGGCCCTTTCGGATCAGTTCTCGCGGACGCGCTGCACCGGGTCGACCGGCGGGGCGACCGGCTGCTGCTGCGGCTGCGCGAACTGCTGCTGCTGCGGCGGGAGCGGCTGGTAGCCGGACTGCGCGTCGGCCTTCTCGGCCAGGTCACGGTCGTCGTCGTGCAGGCTCTTGGTCTCGGCCTTGATGATCCGCAGCGAACGGCCCAGCGAGCGGGCCGCGTCGGGGAGCCGCTTCGCGCCGAAGAGCAGGATCAGCACGACCACGAGTACGGCGATGTGCCACGGCTTGAGGGCACCCATGGGAAGCTCCAGTCGCTCTGTGTCGGTGAGGGGTGGACGCAGCCCATCGTACGTGCGTCGAAGACCGTTGCCACCCTGCCGGGCCCCCGGTTGCGGGCCTGGTCGGTGAAGTCTCGGACAACCCGGAGTGTCCCGTCAACCACCCGCGGGGGCGCAATCGTGCGCGGATCCGGCCGCCAACGCGCAGCTACCGAACAGCGGACCGACCGCCGTCGATCACTTCCCGCGGCTGGCCTTGATCAACGCGATCCGTTCCTGCGCCACACCCACCCGCTCCTGGAGCGACTCGGCCCGCGCCTGAAGCTCCTCGGCCGCCGAGCGCAGCGACTCCGCCTCGGCCTGGCGCCGCTGCAGGGCCAGCGCCGTGCGGCGCAGCCGGGGCAGCCGCGCCAGCACCGGCCGGACCGCCAGGGCCAGCACGACGAGCGCGAACAGCACGACCCCGAGCACGATCCACGTCACCACGGCGGTCAGCCTACTGGGTGACCGCGGCCACCGCCGGATCGGCGCGGTCGGCCGGAGTGGCGTACGCGTCGAGCGCGGCGACCGCCTGGGCGCGGACCTGCTCGGCCAGCTCGGTCGGCGCGACCACCGTCACGTCCGGCCCGAGCCCGAGCACGAACCGGCGGGCCCAGCCCAGGTCGGTGACGCGCAGCGACACCACCCACTGCTCGCCGTCGGCCTCGACCCGCTCGCACGGGTAGTACTCGGTGATCCACCGCTCGCCCCGGCCGATCCGCAGGGTGATCAGCGGCAGATCCGGCGAGGGGCGGAACACCCCGTCGCTGAGGTCGTGCGGGCGGGCCTGCGGCGGCACCACGGCCGGCTCCGCCAGCTCGGCGACGGCGTCGATCCGGTCGACCCGGAACAGCCGGACCGCCTCGGCCCGGCGGCACCACGCCTCCACGTACGCCCGGCCGCCGACCATCAGCATCCGCAGCGGGTCGATGGTCCGCTCGGTGGTCTCGTCGCGCGCCGCGGTGTAGTAGGTGATCCGCAGCGCCCGGCCGCGCTCGACGGCGGCGCGCAGCTCGCGGACCCGGGCCGTGTCGCCGGGCAGCCGCACCTCGACCGGGGCGCCGGCCAGGTCGCCGGCGGCGCTCTCGATCTTGGCGAGCGCCCGCTCGACGGCCTCCCGGTTCGCCACCCCGGGCGTCTCGGCGAGCATCCGCAGCGCCACCACCAGGGCCAGGGCCTCGTCCGGGGTGAGCCGCAGCGGGCGGTCGATGCCGGCGTCGTAGGTGATGGTCACCCGGTCGCCGTCGAACGCCATGTCGATCAGGTCACCGGGGCCGTAACCGGGCAGCCCGCACACCCAGAGCAGCTCCAGGTCCTCGCGGAGCTGCTTCTCGGTCACCCCCAGGTCGTGCGCCGCCTCGGCGATCTCGATGCCGGGGCGGGCCAGCAGGTAGGGCACCAGGTTGAGCAGCCGGGCCAGCCGGTCCGCCGAGGCGCGGCCGCCGCGTGCCGCCGGGCGGGTCACCGGGCACCCCCGGCCACCGCCAGGTCGTCGTGGCGGGCCGCGATCTCCTTCAACCGCTGGATGACCGCCTCGCGGACCTCCGGCGGCTCCAACACCCGCACGTCCGGGCCGTACCCGACGATCTGGCCGGCCAGGAAGTCGGCGTCGGCGTACGGCATGACCAGGCGGTCGCCGTCCGGCCCGGCCTCGGTCTCCACCGCCCAGCGGCGCAGCCCCGCGGCGCGGCCGGGAGCGACCAGCACGGTGGCCCGGCCGGTCCGCTCGACCGGCCCGGACCAGCGGGCCACGTGGCTGATCAGGTCCACCCGGGCGGGCGGCTCGTACGCGCCGGGCTCGCCGGTCACCCGGACCGCGCCCACCACACGGGAGAGCCGGAAGCAGCGGGTCGCCGCCCGGTCCCGGTCGTGACCGACCACGTACCAGCGGCCGCGCCAGCAGACGACGCCCCACGGCTGGAGCCGGCGGCGGGTCGGCGCGTCCCGGTCGGGCACCCGGTAGTCGAAGTTGACCTCGCGCCGGTCCCGCGCGGCGGCGGTCAGCGGCGCGAACGCCGGGTCGACCGTGACCATCGGCTCCAGGCCCAGCGTGGCCTGTGGGTCGACGTCGATGCCGGCGGCGCGCAGCTTCGCCAGCCCCGACGAGGCGGCGGCGGCCAGGCCGGCGTGCTGCCACAGCCGGGCCGCGATGCCCACGGCGGCGGCCTCGTCCGGTTCGAGGGGGATGTCGGGCAGGGCGTACTCGCGGGGCGCGATGCGGTAGCCCGGCTCGGCGTCGAAGACGCTGGCCGTGCCGGTCTCCAGCGGCACCCCGAGCTCCCGCAGCTCGGCCTTGTCCCGTTCGAACTTGCGCTGGAACGCCTCGTGGTCCTTGGCGTCGTCCGGATCGTGCTCGTAGCCGGGCACGGTCGCGGCGATCTGCGCGGCGGTCAGGAACCGTCGCGTGGACAGCAGGCAGATCACCAGGTTGACCAGGCGTTCGGTACGGGTCCGCGACACGTGGGAAACGCTAGCAGCCCGCACGTCCGCAGCGCGCACCCGCGCGGGCGCGGCGCGCGGGAGTCCCGCCGCCGAGGCGATCCGCGCCACACCGCCCGGAGCCCGCGCCGCTCGCCGGGCGGCGCGCCGACGGCGGCCATAGGGTGAGCCCATGGCCGAGGCGCAGATCAAGAACGAGAGCGTCGGCACGGTCGTGGTGGCCGGCGCGGCGAACCTCGCCATCGCGATCGCCAAGCTGGTCGCGGGCCTGATCTCCGGCTCCGCGGCGATGCTCTCCGAGGCCGCCCACTCGGTGGCCGACACCACCACCGAGGTGCTGCTCTACCTGGCGCTGCGCCGCGGCGCGCGGCCCGCCGACACCCGGCACCCGTTCGGGTACGGCAAGGAGAGCTACGTCTGGGCGTTCCTCGCCGCGCTGTTCACCTTCGTGGTCGGCGCCGGCTTCGCCATCACCCACGGCGTCACCACCATCCTGGTGCACGAGCACACCGGCAACTACCTGACCGCGTACGTCGTGCTGGCGATCTCCTTCGCCATCGAGTCGGTCTCGCTGGCCCGGGCGGTCCGGCAGGTCCGCCGGGAGTCCCGGCGCTGGCGGGCCACCCCGCACCGCTACCTGCGGCTGACCGCCGACACCACGGTCAAGGCGGTCTTCCTGGAGGACACCGCCGCCCTGATCGGCCTGCTGATCGCCGCCGCCGGGCTCACGCTGTCCCACCTCACCGGCGACGAGCTCTACGACGGCGTCGCCTCGATCCTCATCGGCGTGCTGCTGCTGGTGGTCGCCGGCATCCTGGCGCGCAGCAACATCTCGCTGCTGGTCGGCCGGGCCGTCTCCGAACGGGTGCACCGGCAGATCGAGCAGGAGCTGGCCGGGCTGCCGGCGGTGGACCGGATCGACACCCTGATGACCATGGTCCTCGGCCCGGAGGACATCCTGGTCGCCGCCAAGGTCGACTTCCACGACGACGCCACCGGCGCCGACATCGAGGCCGCCGCCGACGAGGCCGAACGGCGCCTCACCGACCGGTTCCCGGAGGTCGCGTACGTCTTCCTCGACCCGACCCGCTCGATCCGCGGCAGCCACGGGCGCCCGGCCCGGACCACGCAGGACGAGAACCAGCGGCCGGTGGACCAGGAGGCGGGCGGCGGCGGACCGGCCTGACCGGCCGCCGACCCGGCCGCAGGGCGGCGGGCCGCCGGCCGATAGCGTGCCGGCATGGTGCGATGGCGGTCCGGCACGGTCACGGCGGTACGGCGACGGTGGGCCGGCGCCGCGGAACTCGACGTCGACCTGCCCGACGGCGGCCGGATGCGCGCCCTGGCGTACCCGGCGCTCGTCGGCGACCCGGAGCCCGGCGACCGGGTGCTGCTCAACGCCGGCGCCCTGCTGATGGGCCTCGGCACCGGCGGGTACGCGCTGGTCGTCGCCCTGCCCGACCGGCTCCCCGCCGACCCGCCGCAGGCCGCCGACACCCGCGCCGCCGGGCACCTGGTGAAGGCCCGCTACACGCCGCTGCAGCCGATCCTGCTCGGCGTGGACGAGGAGGCGTCCCCGCACCACGCGCGGCTGGCCGCCGCGGAGTCCGTCGACGGGATGCCGGTGGTCACCGCCGACCTGCACTCCGCGCTGCCGGCGATCCTGGCCGGCGTCCACGCCGACGCGCCGGACTCCCGGGTGGCCTACCTGCTCACCGACGGCGGCGCGCTGCCGGCCTGGTTCTCCCGCACCCTCGCCGGGCTCGCCGAACGGCTCGCCGGCACGGTCAGCGTGGGTCAGGCGTTCGGCGGCGACCTGGAGGCCAGCACCCTGCACAGCGGCCTGCTCGCGGCGCGGCACGTGCTCGGCGCCGACGTCGCGATCGTCGCCCAGGGCCCCGGCAACCTCGGCACCGGCACCCGCTGGGGCTTCTCCGGGGTGGCCGTCGGCGAGGCGGTCAACGCGGTCGCCACGCTGGGCGGGCGGCCGGTCGGCTCGCTGCGCATCTCCGACGCCGACCCCCGCCCCCGGCACCGCGGCGTCTCCCACCACAGCCTCACCGCGTACGGCCGGGTCGCCCTGGCCCCCGCGGAGCTGGTCGTGCCGGACGGCCTGGACCCGGCCCTCGGGGCCGAGGTCACGGCGGCGCTGGCCCCGCTCGCGGCGCGGCACCGGATCGTGACCGTGCCCACCGACGGCCTGGACGCGGCGCTGCGGGCCAGCCCGGTCGGCCTGTCGACGATGGGCCGCGGGCTCGACGGCGACCACGCCTACTTCCTGGCCGCGGCCGCCGCCGGCCGGCACGCGGCCCGCCTGCTCGGCTGAACGGTCAGCGCGCCCCGTAGCCGTGCGCCACGATGTGGGCGGCGGCCCGGGTGTAGCCCGCCGGGTCTGATGGCGCCACCGTGCCCAGGCCGTCGACGTAGCGGTTGTACATGCAGAACGCGGCGGCGATCAGCACCGTGTCGTGGATCTCCAGGTCGGTGGCGCCCTCGGCGCGGGCCTCCTTCACCAGTTCCGCGGTGACCTCCCGGCCGCTGCGCTGCACCGCCCCGGCGATCCGCAGCAGCGCCCGCATCTTCGCCCCGACCGGCGCCGCGTCCGGGTCCTGCCGCACCTGCTCCACCAGCGGCATCCCCGCCGGCAGCTGGGCGGCGGCGAACGCCGAGTGCGACGCGCAGCAGAACGTGCAGTCGTTCAGACCCGACACGTACGCGGCGATCAGCTCCCGCTCCCCCGGTGTCAGCGTGGGATGCGGGGCGTGCAGCAGCGTGTCGGCGAGGTCGAGCAGCGGCCCGGCGGTCTCCGGTCGGTAGCGGGCCAGCCCGTTGATGCCGGGGTGGGCCTGCTCGTCCAGACCGAGGTCGATGTGTGCGATGACGTCACGCTCCCTCGTCGTCGGCCGGGGAGCGCGCGACGGCACGACTCCCCCGTGAGCCATAGACGAGCATGCGCGCGATGGCGCGTCAAGGCCCGGCTCGGCGACGCGGCGGCGCTCCGGCCGGTACGCCCCGCCTCAGCCGGCCAGGAAGATCAGCGCCAGCCAGGCACCCAGGATCAGCACCAGCGCGACCGCCAGCACCCAGGTCGGCACCGTGTGCTCGCCGCGGCGGTTGCGCTCGATCTCGGCACGGATCTTCTCGCGGCGCCGATCGATCCAGTTGAGCTTCTCCGCCCCGCTGTCGCGGCCGGCGGACGTCTCGCGGCCGGGGCGGCCGGCAGGTTCGGAAGTGTTCATCGCGACGCCAGCGTACCGGTGGGCGGACGGCCGGCGCGCGCAGCACCGGCCGCCCGCCCCCGGGTCACATGCTCGCGATGAGCCGCTCCACCCGCTCGTCGTACGCCCGGAACGGGTCCTTGCACAGCACGGTGCGCTGCGCCTGGTCGTTCAGCTTCAGGTGCACCCAGTCCACCGTGAAGTCCCGACGCTTCTCCTGGGCGTGCCGGATGAACTCGCCCCGCAGCCGCGCCCGGGTGGTCTGCGGCGGGGTCTCCTTCGCCTCGAAGATCTCCGGGTCGGTGGCCACCCGGTCCACCTCGCCGCGCCGCTCCAGCAGCCCGTACAGGCCCCGGCCGCGCCGCAGGTCGTGGTAGGCCAGGTCCATCTGCGCCACCCGCGGGTGCGAAAGCGGCAGGTCGTGCTTGCGCTGGTAGCGCTCGATCAGCCGCAGCTTCGTCACCCAGTCGATCTCCCGGGCCACCGGGTCCAGGTCACCGGTCTCCACCGCCCGCAGCACGCGGCCCCAGAGCTCGACCACCCGCTTCGCGGTCTGGTCCCCGCCCCGGCGCTCGACGAACTCCGTCGCCTTCGCCAGGTATTCCTGCTGGATCTCCAGCGCCGAGACCTCCTTGCCGGAGGCCAGCCGCACCTTGCGCCGGCCGGTGATGTCGTGGGACACCTCGCGGATCGCCCGGATCGGGTTCTCCAGCGTGAGGTCCCGCATCACCACCCCGGCCTCGATCATCCGCAGCACGATGTCGGCCGTGCCGACCTTCAGCAGCGTGGTGACCTCGTTCATGTTCGAGTCGCCGACGATGACGTGCAGCCGCCGGTAGCGCTCGGCGTCCGCGTGCGGCTCGTCCCGGGTGTTGATGATCGGCCGGCTGCGGGTGGTCGCCGAGGAGACGCCCTCCCAGATGTGCTCGGCACGCTGTGACAGGCAGTAGACCGCGCCGCGCGGGGTCTGCAGCACCTTGCCCGCACCGCAGATCAACTGCCGGGTGACCAGGAACGGGATGAGCACGTCGGCCAGCCGGCCGAACTCGCCGTGCCGGGACACCAGGTAGTTCTCGTGGCAGCCGTACGAGTTGCCGGCCGAGTCGGTGTTGTTCTTGAACAGGTAGATCTCGCCCGCGATGCCCTCGTCGTGCAGCCGCTTCTCCGCGTCGACGAGCAGCCCTTCCAGGATCCGCTCCCCCGCCCGGTCGTGGGCCACCAGGTCGGTCACCGAGTCGCACTCCGGCGTCGCGTACTCCGGGTGCGAGCCCACGTCCAGGTAGAGGCGGGCTCCGTTGCGCAGGAACACATTGCTCGACCGGCCCCACGACACCACCCGCCGGAACAGGTACCGCGCGACCTCGTCGGGGGACAGTCGGCGCTGCCCGCGATAGGTGCAGGTGACGCCGTACTCGGTCTCGAGGCCGAAGATTCGCCGCTCCATGATGTGACACTAGCCGCCCGGGGCCCCGGATGGGCAGCGCTCAACCCGGTGGTCTCATCCGCACCGGGACGGGCATTCCCGGCGGTCGCACATCCCAGCGCCGGGTACGGTCCCTGCCGTGAGAATCCTCGTCACCGGCGGCGCCGGCTTCATCGGATCGGCGTACGTCCGGCGGCTGCTCACCGGCGCCGAGCCGGACCTCGCCGCCGACGCCGTCACCGTGCTCGACGCCTGGACCTACGCCGCCACCGAGGGCGCCCTCGACCCGGTCCGCACCGACCCCAGGCTGCGGGTCGTCCGCGGCGACATCCGCGACGCCGCCCTGGTCGACGCCACCGTCGCCGGCCACGACGTCGTCGTGCACTTCGCCGCCGAGTCGCACGTGGACCGCTCCATCGCCGCCGCCGCCGACTTCGTCACCACCAACGTGGTCGGCACCCAGACGCTGCTGGACGCGGCCCTGCGCCACGGCGTGCGCCGCTTCGTCCAGGTCTCCACCGACGAGGTGTACGGCTCCATCGCCACCGGCGCCTGGACCGAGCGGGCCCCGCTGGACCCCAGCTCCCCGTACTCGGCCAGCAAGGCCGCCGGCGACCTGCTCGCGCTGGCCCACCACCGCACCCACGGCCTCGACGTCGTGGTCACCCGCGGCGCCAACACCTACGGGCCCTACCAGTACCCCGAGAAGATCATCCCGCTCTTCGTCACCAACCTGCTCGACGGGCACGACGTGCCCCTCTACGGCGACGGCGGCAACGTGCGGGACTGGCTGCACGTCGACGACCACTGCCACGGCGTCGCGCTCGCCCAGACCCGCGGCCGGGCCGGCGGGATCTACCACCTGGGCGGCGGCGCCGAACTCACCAACCGCGACCTCACCGGCCGGCTGCTGGCCGCCTGCGGCGCCGGGTGGGAACGGGTCCGGCCGGTCGCCGACCGCAAGGGCCACGACCGCCGGTACGCCCTCGACACCACCACCACGCGGCGCGAGCTGGGTTGGGCGCCCACGGTCGACCTCGACCACGGGCTCGCCGCGACCGTCGCCTGGTACCGGGACAACCGGGCCTGGTGGACGCCGCTCAAGCCGCACCGCTGACCCGCGCCGGCCCCCGGCCCCGGCGCCCCGGAGTCGGTCATGGCCCTCGGGCGCCGGGCGGGCCAGCCGGCCGCGTTCCGGCGCCCGGCCGGCGTCACTCGCCGGGCTGCTCCTCCTGGGGCTGACCCTCCAGGTCCGCCGAGCCCGCCGACGTGGTCGGCTTCTTCGCCTCCTCGGTCGGCACCGTCGGGGTCTTCGCCCGCCCCGGCGCCGGCGCGGCGTCCGCGCCCGCCTCCCCGTCCAGCAGCGCCGTCAGCGCCGCCCCGGTGATCCGGCGGAACGTCCGCCCCACCCGGCGCCGGTCCAGGACCGCCACCTCGAGCTGGTTCGCCGCGATCGTGCGGGCCGCCCCGCCCTCACCACCGACGCTGCTCAACGCCTTCATGGCCGCCCGCACCGCCTCCGACAGCGACATCTCCGGCCGGTGCTCGTTCTTCAGCACCCCCGTGATCGCCTCGGCCTGGCCGCCCATCGCCATCCGGCCCGGCTCGTCGTTGACCGACCCGTCGTAGGTCAGCCGGTAGAGCGAGTCGTCGTCCGGCGTGGCGCCCACCTCGGCCACGCAGATCTCCACCTCGAACGGCTTCGACTGCTCGGTGAAGATCGCGCCCAGCGTCTGCGCGAACGCGTTCGCCAGGCCCAGGCCGGTCACGTCCCGCCGGTCGTAGCTCAGGCCGTTCAGGTCGGCCATCCGCACCCCGGCCCGGCGCAGGTTCTCGAACTCGTTGTAGCGGCCCACCGCGGCGAAGCCGATCCGGTCGTAGATCTCACTGACCTTGTGCAGGGTGCTGGACAGGTTCTCCGCGACGAAGAGCACCCCGCCCTCGTAGCTCAGGACCACCGCGCTGCGGCCCCGGGCGATGCCCTTGCGGGCCAGCTCGGAGCGGTCGCGCATGATCTGCTCGGGCGAGGCGTAGAACTGCATGGCCACGGCGGCGGTTCTCCTTCGGGCGCTGTGCTGCGGACTGCTGACTCAGGTGAGGTGGGAGCGGGGTCAGCCGCCCGGGTTCTCCATCCGGCCGGACACCACGCCCTCCGCGATCGCGGCCGTCTCGGCGTCGGTGAGCCGGTGGGTGCCGTCGGCGGTCGCGGTCATCACCACCGGGTAGATCCGGCGGGTCAGGTCCGGGCCACCGGTGGCGGTGTCGTCGTCGGCGGCGTCGTAGAGCGCCTCGACGGCCAGCCGCGTCGCGTCGTCGATCGACAGGCCCGTGCGGAACCGCTTCTTCAGCGCCGACTTGGCGAACAACGAGCCGGAGCCGATCGCGTCGTAGCCGGTCTCCTCGTAGGGGCCGCCGGTCACGTCGAAGCTGAAGATCCGCCCGGCCCGCGCCGGGTCGGCGGCGGCCAGGTCGAAGCCGGCGAAGAGCGGGATCACGGCGAGGCCCTGCATCGCGGCGCCCAGGTTGCCCCGGATCATCGAGGCCAGCCGGTTGGCCTTGCCGTCGAGGGAGAGCATCGCACCCTCGATCTTCTCGTAGTGCTCCAGCTCCACCTGGAACAGTCGCATCAGCTCGATGCCGATGCCCGCGGTGCCCGCGATGCCGACCAGCGAGTACGCGTCGGCCGGGTGCACCTTCTCGATGTCCCGCTGGGCGATCAGGTTGCCCATCGTGGCGCGCCGGTCGCCGGCCATCACCACGCCACCGCTGGCCGAGATGGCCACGATGGTCGTGGCGTGCGGCGCCAGGTCGGCGGCCATGCCGGGCGGCAGCGGCCGACGGCCGGGCAGCATTTCCGGGGCCACCCTGCTCAGGAACGTTGTGAAGGAGGACGTCCCCGCGTTGGTGAACACATCTGGAAGACGCCCGGATGGATCAAAACCCGCTGCCACGTGGTTCCTCTCAGGTACGTGATCGCCCTGGCCAGACTCTCGGGGCTGTCCTTGAACTGACCAAGACCACCGTTGCAGTTGAAGCAGAGTATCCCGCGCACCCATCCGGTGCGATGATCGTGGTCCAGATGTTGCGGGTCCGGGGACCCGCAGATCGCGCATACGCCGCCCTGCTCGGCGAGGAGCTCGGCGAACTCCTTCTGCCCGACCCCGTACCGCCGCCGCAGGTGGTACTCACGATTGCCGCCGTAGAGCCGCTGCTTTGTCTCACGAGTGCGGGTGTTGTGGCACGGCTTGCAGTAGGTGGCGTAGCCCGTGCTGTCGGAGCGGTTGCGGGGGAAGTGGGCCACGGGCTTGACGGTTCCACAGTCGGCGCAGAAGCGGTGGCCATCCGACACTTCCCGCGCCGGCTTCACCTCACGGTCGTATTGCTCCTTCACCCGCTTGGCGTAGCTCGCCTTGGAGCGTGCGTTGAAGCAAGGCTTGCAGTAGCTGCCGCGACCGCTGGGACGCTTGCTGCTCGCACAGAACTCATCGAGCGGCTTCCAGTCCCCGCAGTCGCGACAACGGCGTCGGCCGTTCTGATCATCGAGAGGAAGCGGCATGTCCGTTTCAGCCCGATATGTCTACTGACCGCCCTTTTGTACGTATCCGCGGACGAACTCCTCGGCGTTCTCCTCCAGGACCGAGTCGATCTCGTCGAGCAGGTCGTCGACGTCCTCGGTGATCTCGGCGTGCCGCTCGGCAACCTCGGGGTTGGCCTGCGCGGTGACCTCCTCGACCTCCTCGTGGGACTTGCCGGACTGGGTCTGGCCGCCTTCTTGGGTCGCCATGGTGTGCCTCCTCCACGATCGCCTGCGATCAACTTACCTCGCGCGGACGACGAAAGGCCCGTCGCGCGCCGGGTTCCGGCACTCGACGGGCCTTCCGGCATCCGGGTCAGCCGCCGGTCAGCATCTCCAGCAGGTCCTTGGCGGTGTCACAGCGGTCGAAGAGCGACCCGACGTGCTTGCGGGTGCCCCGCTCCGGCTCCATCATCGGCACCCGGACCAGCGACTCGCGGCCCACGTCGAAGATCACCGAGTCCCAGCTCGCGGCGACCACCTCGGAGGCGTACTGGGCGAGGCAGCGGCCGCGGAAGTAGGCCCGGGTGTCCTCCGGCGGCTCGGTCATCGCCGAGCGGGTCTGCTCGTCGGTCAGCAGGGTCTTCATCGAGCCCCGCTGCACCAGCCGGTGGTAGAGGCCCTTCTCCGGCCGCACGTCCGAGTATTGAAGGTCGACCAGCTGGAGCTTGTGCGAGCCCCAGCCGAGCTTCTCCCGCTCCCGGTAGCCCTCCAGCAGCCGCAGCTTGGCCACCCAGTCGAGCTCGTCGGCGCAGAGGAAGGCGTCCCGGCCGAGCCGGTCCAGCACGCTCTCCCAGCGGTCGAGCACGTCGGCGGTCTGCGCGTCGACGTCGCTGCCGTAGCGGTCGTCCACGAAGGACCGGACCCGCTCCAGGTACGCCCACTGCACGTCGAGCGCGGTCAGCTTGCGGCCGTCGCGCAGCCGCATGAGGTGCTTGAGCGACGGGTCGTGGCTGACCGCGCGCAGCTCGCTGACCGGGTCGGCGATGCCCAGGTCGGCGCCGAGCGCCTTCTCCTCGATCATGGTGAGGATCAGCGCCGTGGTGCCGACCTTCAGGTAGGTGGAGATCTCGGAGAGGTTGGCGTCGCCGATGATGACGTGCAGGCGGCGGTACTTGTCGGCGTCGGCGTGCGGCTCGTCCCGGGTGTTGATGATGGGTCGCTTGAGGGTGGTCTCCAGTCCCACCTCGACCTCGAAGAAGTCGGCGCGCTGGGAGATCTGGAAGCCGCTCTGGCCACCGTCCTGGCCGATGCCGACCCGGCCGGCGCCGCAGACGATCTGCCGGGTGACGAAGAACGGCGTCAGGTACGCCACGATGTCGGCGAACGGGGTCTGCCGCCGCATCAGGTAGTTCTCGTGGGCGCCGTAGCTGGCGCCCTTGTTGTCGGTGTTGTTCTTGTAGAGGTGGATCGGGTGGGTGCCCGGGATGGTGGCGGCGCGCCTGGACGCCTCGGCCATCACCCGCTCCCCGGCCTTGTCCCAGCGCACCACGTCGAGGGGGTTGGTCACCTCGGGCGTGGAGTATTCGGGGTGGGCGTGGTCGACGTAGAGGCGGGCGCCGTTGGTGAGTATGACGTTGGCCAGCCCGAGGTCCTCGTCGGCGAGCGCCTCGGCCGGGTCGTAGGCCGCTCCGGAGTAGGTGAAGCCGCGGGCGTCGCGCAGCGGCGACTCCTCCTCGTAGTCCCAGCGGGCCCGGCCGCCCCGGTTGAGTTCCGGTCGCGCCCCGTAGGCGTTGACCACCTGGGAGGAGGTGACCATCGGGTTGGCCCCGGCCTGGCCGGGCACGGAGATGCCGTACTCGACCTCGGTGCCCATGATCCGTCTAACGCTCATCGACCTGCCCGCTCCGCTCGCCCGTCCCGGTCCCCCGTCACGTCGAGAGTAGTCGCCGCTTCGACGGTAGGTGGCGCGCCGGGCCCCGGCGCGCGCCGTTCCCTGGTACGCGGTGTGGGCGGGACGGCGTCCTCCGTCCCGCCCACGTCCGTCGGGAGGGGTCAGAAGACCTGGTACACGTCGGCCGTCGCGTCCTCGGTCTCCGACGCCTGCGGCGCGCTGATGGCGAGCGGCTCGCCGAAGCTGTGCAGCTTCAACTCGTTCCTGATCGCTCCGGCCGCCGTGTCGAAGGTGTAGGTGAGCAGGGTGAGCCGCCCCTCGGCGTCGAGGGTGGCCTCGAACGGCACCGACTTCTGCTTGAGCACCTTGAACGTCCGCCGGAGCATGGCGCGCTGGCTCTCGCTGCCCGCCGCGGCGATGGCCTTCTCGGAGTCGGCGACGCCCGTGTAGCGGCCATCGCCGGTCCGCTCGGCGGAGACGACCCCGCCGAGGATGCCGGCCTGCGCCCGGAAGTCGAGGCCCTGGGCCAGCTGTCCGTCCGGCCGGAGGCGGTCCCGGTCGAGCTTCAACCAGGGTTTGCCGGCCGAGTCGTCCTGCCGGATGTAGACGGCGTCCTCGGTGACGACCACGGTGACCGGGTCGGGAGTCTTCATGTGCAGCGTCATGCGGCCGGTGTCGGGTTCGACGGCGGAGGTCATGGTGATGGTCTGACCGGCCGCGGAGATGAGGACGTCCAGCTTGGCCGTCTGCTCCAGGCTCCGGTCGAAGCCCTGCCGGACCGCGGCGACCGGGTCGGCGACGACCGTGGAGGCGGACGCTGAGGCGGCCGGCGCGGGGCCGGCGTCGTCGGCGGTGCCGCAGGCGGTCAGCAGGGCGGCGAGGCCGAGGGCCAGGGCCGGGACGAGTGATCTTCGCACGCGAGGGACCTTAGCGGTTGCGTAGCGCTTCCGTGGCCCTACGGGAACGGCGGCCGGGGCGGCGCCTGCACGGCGCCGCCCCGGCCGACCGACCTCAGAGGTACTGGCCGGTGTTGCTGGCGGTCTCGATGGACCGGCCGGCCTCGGCGCCCTTGCCGCCGGAGACGAGCGTGCGGATGTAGACGATCCGCTCGCCCTTCTTGCCGGAGATGCGGGCCCAGTCGTCGGGGTTGGTGGTGTTGGGCAGGTCCTCGTTCTCGCGGAACTCGTCGACGCAGGCGTCGAGGAGGTGCTGGAGCCGGAGCCCCTTGCGCCCGGAGGTGAGGAACTCCTTGATGGCCATCTTCTTGCCCCGGTCGACGATGTTCTGGATCATCGCGCCGGAGTTGAAGTCCTTGAAGTAGAGGACTTCCTTGTCGCCGTTGGCGTAGGTGACCTCGAGGAAGCGGTTCTCCTCGGTCTCCGAGTACATCCGCAGCACCACGGCGTCGATCATGGCCGCGACGGTGGCCTGCGGGTCGCCGCCGTGCTCGGTCAGGTCGTCCGGGTGCAGCGGCAGCCCGGAGAGGATGTACTTGGAGAAGATGTCCTTGGCCGCCTCGGCGTCCGGCCGCTCGATCTTGATCTTCACGTCGAGCCGGCCGGGGCGCAGGATCGCCGGGTCGATCATGTCTTCCCGGTTGGAGGCGCCGATGACGATGACGTTCTCCAGGCCCTCCACGCCGTCGATCTCGCTGAGCAGCTGCGGGACGATGGTGTTCTCCACGTCCGAGGAGACGCCGGAGCCGCGGGTGCGGAACACCGAGTCCATCTCGTCGAAGAACACGATCACGGGGGTGCCCTCGCCGGCCTTCTCCCGCGCCCGCTGGAAGATCAGCCGGATGTGCCGCTCGGTCTCACCGACGTACTTGTTCAGCAGCTCGGGGCCCTTGATGTTGAGGAAGAAGCTGGTGTGCCTCTCCTTGCCCTCCCGCTCGGCGATCTTCTTGGCCAGGGAGTTGGCGACCGCCTTGGCGATCAGCGTCTTGCCGCAGCCGGGCGGGCCGTAGAGCAGGATGCCCTTCGGCGGCCGGAGCTGGTGCTCGCGGAACAGGTCGGCGTGCAGGAAGGGCAGCTCGACCGCGTCGCGGATCTGCTCGATCTGCGAGTGGAGGCCACCGATGTCGGTGTAGTCGACGTCGGGCACCTCCTCCAGGACGAGCTCCTCGACCTCGCTCTTCGGGATCCGCTCGTACGCGTACGCCGAGCGGGGCTCGATCATGAGCGAGTCGCCGGCCCGGATCGGCGAACCGATCAGGGTCTCGGCGAGGTGCACGATCCGCTCCTCGTCGGAGTGCGAGACCACCAGCGCGCGGTCACCCGGCGCGCCCTCGGGACCCGCGAGGATCTCCTTGAGCATCACGACCTCGCCGACCCGCTCGTAGCCGAACGCGTCGACGATGTTGAGCGCGTCGTTGAGCAGGACCTCCTGGCCGCGCCGGAGCTCGTCGACCTCCAGCGAGGGCGAGACGGCCACCCGGAGCTTGCGCCCGCCGGTGAACACGTCCACCGTGCCGTCGTCGTGCTTGGCCAGGAAGACGCCGTAGCCGCTCGGCGGCTGGGCGAGGCGGTCGATCTCCTCCTTGAGCGTCACGATCTGCGCGCGAGCCTCCTTGAGGGTGCTCACGAGCCGTTCGTTGTTCTCGGTCAGCCGCGCCAACTGCGCCTGGGTGGCGGCCAGCCGCTCCTCGAGCTGCCGGACGTGTCGGGGGCTTTCGGTCAACTTGCGCCGCACCAGAGCGAGTTCCTCTTGAAGGAACGCGACCTGCGTGGAGAGATCGTGGGCCTCCTTCTCCCACCGTGCGGCGCGCGAGTCCGCGTCGTCGCTGCGTGCCACGTCCCACCTCCCCGGGGGGCTTGAACGTTCTGAGCTAACACTAGCCGCTATGAGCCCGATTCGGTCCTCCGCAACGCGCTCGTCACCGAAGCTTGATCGCCAAGGGCTGGTCGACGGGCGGGTACGGGCGTTCGGGTACCGTCGGAGCGTGGGACGGGAGAACATGGGGGGTGCTTCGTGACCGACGTCGCGACGGACCAGTTGCAGGTCTGGGTCGATCAGGACCTGTGCACGGGTGACGGGCTGTGCGTGCAGTACGCGCCGGAGGTCTTCGAGTTCGACGTCGACGGCCTCGCGTACGTCAAGGGGCCGGACGGCGAGCTGCGGCTGGCCGCGGGCGCCCGGGTGGACGTGCCGGAGCACCTGCGCCTCGAAGTGATCGACTCGGCGAAGGAGTGCCCGGGCGAGTGCATCCACGTGGTGCGCGCCCGCGACGGCGCCGAGGTGGCCGGCCCGGAAGCCGAGGACTGACCTGACGGGCGCCGCGGGCCGGGGACCGACGTCCCCGGCCTGTGGCGTCTCTTACAGCAGCGGGCGGCCGACGACCGAGGCGACCAGCCGGGCGAACTCCTCCAGCCGGGCGATCTGCCCGGCGCCGCCGTCGTCGAGGGTCTTGCCGAAGCGCAGCGCGTCGTGCCGGGGCGCGCCGACCGCCTCGTCGCTGGGCGGCGCCTCGTCCAGCGAGCTGAGCAGCAGGTAGACGTCGATGCTGTCGACCCGGACCTCGCCGGTGTCGGAGCGGGTGAGCCGCCGGCGGCAGCCCACCTCGGTGACCGTGGAGACCGGCACCACCCGCAGCGAGGAGGTCATCGAGCCGGGCGGCCCCTCCCCCGGCGGGACGTCCTCGCCGTGCCAGAGCACCAGTCGGCTGCCGTCGCAGACGACGACCTCCTGCCACACCCCGTTCACCTCGTTGACGAAGCGTTCCAGGGTGAAGCCGAGCACGGAGGCGCCGCGCAGCACCCCGCCCAGGGCGTCCAGGGCGATGTCGGGGTCGCGCAGGTAGGCCCGGGCGGCCGACTCCAGGTCGGCGTAGGGCGACCAGTCGGGGAACACGGCGGGCAGGTCGCCGTTGCCGTAGCCGGGGCTGCTCATGCCACCGCCTCCCGGCCCGCGCGCCGCCACCGGTCCGGACCGCCGGGACGGGCGCGGCGCCCGCCGCGTGCCCCGATCCGCTCGCTCATGCCACCGTCTCCACCCGCTCGGTGTCGTCCCCGCCGGGAAACATGATCCGCTCGCTCATACCCGTCCGCGCCGCGGGGTCACGCCCGGTCCGGCTCCTCGGCCGCGGCGGCCGTCTGCCGGGCCGCCTCGGCGGCGCGCAGCGCGTCCCGGCGCTGGGCGTACGCCTCGGCGCCCTTGCTGGGCTTGCGCCGCCGCGGCGGCGCGGTGACCCCGGGGGCGAGCTTGCGCGCGGAGACCAGGAAGGCGGTGTGCGCGATCATGCGGTGGTCGGGCCGGACCGCGAGCCCCTCGGCGTGCCAGTCCCGGACCAGCGACTCCCAGGCGCGCGGCTCGGTCCAGCCGCCCCGCTCGCGCAGCGCCTCGACCAGTTCGGAGAGCTGCGGCGTGGTGGCCACGTAGCCGATCAGCACGCCGCCGGGGACGAGGGCCCGCTCGACCATGTCGAGCATCTCCCAGGGGGTGAGCATGTCGAGGATGATGCGGTCGAAACCGGTCTCGGTGCACTCGGCGACGTCGCCGACGTGCAGCCGCCAGGCCGGGTGCGGGCCGTTGAAGAACGCCTCGACGTTGCGGCGGGCGATCTGGGCGAAGTCGTCGCGCACCTCGAAGGAGTGCAGCTCACCCTCGGTGCCGACGGCCCGCAGCAGCGAGCAGGAGAGGGCGCCGGAGCCGGCGCCGGCCTCCAGGACCTTCGCGCCGGGGAAGATGTCGCCCATGGCGACGATCTGCGCCGAGTCCTTCGGGTAGATCACCTGGGCGCCGCGCGGCATGGAGAGCACGTAGTCGGAGAGCAGCGGGCGCAGCGCCAGGAACGCGGTGCCGCCGCCGGCCGTGGTGACCACGCTGCCGTCGGGGAGGCCGATCAGGGTGTCGTGCTTGAGGATCCCCCGGTGCGTGTGGAACTCCTTGCCGGGCTCCAGCGTCACGGTGTGCATCCGGCCCTTCGGGTCGGTCAGCTGGACCCGGTCGCCGGGGCGGAACGGCCCCCTGTGCACCGGGGGCAGCGCCGGGACGGTGGAGTTCTCTGCGGTCACGTGTTCGTCTTCCGTTTGGGTTCCAGGAGCTGGGCGAGATCCGCGATGTGCAGCACGCCGACCACATCTTCGCCTGCCGTCACGACGTACTGTGCGCCCGGGTGGGTGCGCACGGTCTCCAGCACCCGTTCGCCGTCCGCGCCGACCGGCAGCGCGGGCACGCTGGCCAGGTCGCGGGCCACCGCGTCCACCGCGAGCCACGGGCGCCGTTCCGGGGGTACGCCGGCGGCGCGGGCCGGGTCGACCAGGGCGACCGGGCGGCCGGTGGAGTCGACCACGGCGAGCGCGGCGTCGGGGGTGGCCCCTTCGGCGCGGCGGCGCTGCGCCTCGGCGAGCGGGGTGCCGGTGGGCACCGGCAGCAGCGGGCGGGCCAGCCGGGCCAGGTCGACAAGCGGCAGGCGGCGGCCGATGCGGGCCATCCGGATGGACTGGCCGGCGCCCCGCCACAGGGTCACGGCGACGAGCAGCATCAGCGGCAGGGCCAGCGGGGCGAGCGCCCGGCGCAGGGTGAGCAGCACCACCAGGGCCAGGGTGGCGACCGCCACGGCGCGGCCGATCCAGCCGGCCACCTCGGTGCCCCGGTGCCGGTCCCGGGTGACCGCCCAGACCGCGGCGCGCAGCGCCCGGCCCCCGTCCAGCGGCAGCCCGGGCAGGCTGTTGAAGACGGCCACCACGACGTTGCTGACCGCGAGCTGGAAGGCGAGCTGGTGGGCGAGGGTGCCGGCGGGCAGGGCCAGGGTGGCGGCGACCGCCCCGGCGCCCAGCACCGCCGAGACCGCCGGGCCGGCGAGGGAGACCAGGAGGTCGACCTTGGGGCTGGGGGCGTCCCGGTCCATCTCGGTGTAGCCGCCGAGCAGTTCCAGGGTGATCCCGCGCACACCGATGCCGTAGCGCCGGGCGGTCAGCGCGTGGCCCAGCTCGTGCAGCAGCACCGAGCCGAGCAGGGAGACCACGAAGCCGAGGCCGACCAGGTAGCCGCCGAGGTGCCCGAGGTCGAGCTGGCGGCGGGCCAGGGCGGCGTAGAGCACCGTGACGACCGCGGTGAGCAGCAGCATCGAGGCGTCGACACGCAGTGGCACCCCGAAGATCCGGCCGAGGGTCAGCCCGGGCCGGCGCGACGGTCGGGTCCGCTGCTCCATCGGCCCGATGCTACGTGAGCGCGAGGAGTGAGCCGCTTCTGCGAGCCCCGCAGTCGCGGACGAAGGACGGCACGCGGCGACGATCATGCACCGGTGCGGCGACGGCCGCCCTGTCACACCGGTGCCCTAACCTTCCGGGCATGACGGCGGAACCGGTGATCGACACGCAGCCCGACCCGACGGCCCCGCCGCCCACGGTGCGGGCGTCGCTGTCGCCGTCGCGGGCGGCCGATTTCAAGACCTGCCCGCTGCTCTACCGGTTCCGCAGCATCGACCGGCTGCCCGAGCGCCCGACGGTGGAGCAGGTCCGGGGCACGCTGGTGCACGCCGTGCTGGAGCGGCTGTTCGACCTGCCGGCGGCGGCCCGCACCCCGGAGTCGGCCGGCGACCTGGTCGCTCCGCAGTGGGACCGGCTGGTCACCGAGCAGCCGGAGCTGGCGACGCTGTTCGCCGAGGGCGACGCGGCGGGCGTGGAGGGGTTCCTCCGCTCGGCGGCGGCGCTGCTGGAGGGCTACTTCACCGTCGAGGACCCCCGCCGGCTCGAGCCGGCCGAGCGGGAGGCGCTGATCTCCGCGGTGGTCGACGACGAGCTGCTCATCCGGGGCTATCTGGACAGGCTCGACGTGGCGCCCGACGGCGCGCTGCGGGTGGTCGACTACAAGACCGGCGGCGCCCCGCGGGAGGCGTTCGAGGCCCGGGCGCTGTTCCAGCTGAAGTTCTACGCCCTGGTGCTGTGGCGCACCCGGGGGGTGGTGCCGCGGGTGCTGCGGCTGCTCTACCTCAAGGACGCCGAGGTGTGCGACTACTCCCCCGACGCCGACGAGCTGCTGCGCTTCGAGCGCACCGTGGTGGCGCTCTGGCAGGCCATCGAGCAGGCCACCGCGCGGCAGGATTTCCGCCCCCGGCCCAGCCGGCTCTGCGACTGGTGCAGCCACCAGGCGCTGTGCCCGAGCTTCGGCGGCACCCCGCCGCCGTTCCCGGTGGCCGGCCCGGCCGACCCGCTGACCGACGCCCGCTCCCGGCCGGCCGCCCCCGGCGCGGACGAGTGAGTCTCCTCCTCACGGAGGAGGCGGGGTTCGGCATCGGCGACGACCGGCCGGCTCCGGGCGGCGGCTAGCGTCGACGCATGACGAACCGGCTGCGCGCGTGGGCGCGGGAGCGGCCGCTGGCCGTGGACGCCGGCCTGGCCGTCGCGCTGGCGCTGGTGGACGCGGCGTTCCTGCTGCTGACCCCGCGGGAGCTGCGGCCCGACCAGCTCTGGGCGGCGCTGGGCTGGAGCGTGCTCTGCGCCGCCCCGGTGGCGATCCGCCGCCTCGCCCCGTGGCCGGCGGTCGGCGCGGCGGTGGCCACCCTGGCCGCCCCGGTGCTGTTCAACCTCGCGCCCACCACCCAGGGGCTGACCTTCGTCGTCCTCACCTACACCATGGCGGCGCACCGGCCGCTGCGCCCGGCCAGCCTCGCCGCGCTGCTGCTCTGGGTGCCGGTGGTGTTGGCGAACCTGGTCGCGCCGCTGGACGGCGTGCTCACCATGGGCCCCGGCGTCCTGGTGCTCAACAACCTGCTCACCGCCTCGGTGGCGTACGCGGTGGGCCGCGCGGTGCAGGCCCGCCGGCAGACCACCCGGATGCTGCGGGAGCGGGCCCGGATCGCCGAGGCCACCCAGCGGTCGCTGACCGAGCAGGCGGTCGCCGACGAGCGGCGCCGGATCGCCCGGGAGCTGCACGACGTGGTGGCTCACCACGTCAGCGTGATGGGCGTGCTGGCCACCGGGGCGCGCCGGGTGCTGCGCCGGGACCCGGACGCGGCGGACGAGGCGATGGCCACGGTCGAGGAGACCGGGCGGGCGACCCTGCGGGAGCTGCGCCGGCTGCTGGACGTGCTGCGCACGGACGCCGAACCGGCCGCCGAGTTGACCCCGCAGCCGGGGTTGACCGGCATCGAGGCCCTCGTCGAGCAGGTCCGCGACGCCGGGCTGCCGGTCACGTTGCGGGTCGACGGCACGCCCGGCCCCATGGAGGACGGGGTGGCGCTGACCGTCTACCGGATCGTGCAGGAGGCGCTGACCAACGCGCTCAAGCACGCCGGCCGGGCAACCGCGCTGGTCCGGCTCACCGTCACCGACGGCTTCCTGGCGGTGGAGGTCACCGACACGGGCCGCGGCCCGGCGCCGGTGCCCGACCGGATCGGGCACGGCCTGGTCGGCATGCGGGAACGGGTCGCCCTCTACGGTGGGGTCCTGCGGACCGGTCCGCGGCCCGGCGGCGGCTTCCGGGTGTACGCGCGGATCCCGCTGGAGTCGACCGGGGCGGTCCCGGCGTGACCGGCGCCATGGCCGAGCGAGGGAGACCGATGACCGACAGCACCGCCACCCGACCGGTGCGGATCCTGCTCGCCGACGACCAGCCGCTGCTGCGTACCGGTTTCCGGATGGTGCTGGGCACCGAGGACGACCTGGACATCGTGGCGGAGGCCGGTGACGGCGTGGAGGCGGTGGAGCTGTCCCGGCGGCTGCTGCCGGACGTGGTGCTCATGGACATCCGGATGCCGCGGATGGACGGGGTGGCGGCCACCCGGGCGATCGTGGACGCCCGGCTGCCGGTGCGGGTGCTCATCCTCACCACCTTCGACCTGGACGAGTACGTGGTCGGCGCGCTGCGCGCCGGGGCCAGCGGCTTCCTGGCCAAGGACGTGCCGGCCGAGGACCTGGTCACCGCGATCCGGACGGTGGCCGCCGGGGAGGCGGTGGTGGCGCCGCGGATCCTGCGCCGGCTGCTGGACCGCTTCGCCGACGTGCTGCCCGACCCGGCGGCCACCCCGCCGAAGGCGCTGGACGCGCTGACCGAGCGGGAGCGGGAGGTCCTCGTGCAGGTGGCGCGCGGGTTGTCCAACGCCGAGATCGCCCGGGAGCTGTCGGTGAGCGAGACCACCGTGAAGACCCACGTGGGGCACGTGCTGACGAAGCTGGGCCTGCGCGACCGGGTGCAGGCGGTGGTGCTGGCGTACGAGACGGGGCTGGTGCGGCCCGGCCGCTGATCGGCTCGGACACCGCGGTCACTGGGAGGCGGCCACCTCGGCCACCTGGCCCCGTGCGTCCCGCTCCCGGGGCGCCACCGTTCCGATGGCGTCGACCCGACCCCACCGGCCAGGAATGTCGAGCAGCTCGATCCGGCCGAACCGTTCGGGCATTTCCGGCTCGACCACCAGATCCTCGCCGTACGGCTCGAGCCCCAGCAGCGTGCGCACCAGCAGCAGGGGCGCTCCGGTGGCCAGGGCCTGCGGGTTGTTCGCCGCGGGATAGGAGACGGGGTGCCCGGTCAGCTCGCGCTCGTAGCCGCCGAACGCCTCCGGGAGGCGGCCCTGAAAGTGCCGGGCCGCGTCGAGGATTCCCTCGGCGATGCGTCCCGCCTCGCGGTGGAAGCCGTAGCGCCGCAGGCCCCAGGCGATGAAGGCGTTGTCGAAGGGCCAGACGGTGCCGACGTGGTAGCCCAGGGGGTTGTACCGCCCCTCTCCTTGCGCGAGCGTGCGTACGCCCCAGCCGGAGAAGAGTCGGGGGCCGAGGAGGTGTTCGGCGATCCTCGCGGCGCGGGATTGCTCGACGATGCCGCTCCACAGCAGGTGGCCGATGTTGGAGGAGAGGGCGTCGACCTGGTGGCCCTCGCCGTCGAGGGCGAGGGCGTAGTACTCGCCGTCGGTGACCCAGAAGTCGCGGTTGAAGCGTTCCTTGAGTTCGGCGGCCTCTCGTTCCAGGCGGTCGGCGTAGGCGGGATCGTGCCAGAACTCGCGGGCGAGGCGGGCGCCGCGGATCTTCGCGTCGTAGGCGTAGCCCTGCAGCTCGCAGGTGGCCCGGGGCAGGCCGGGCAGCCGCCCGTCCCGGAACGAGATCGCGTCCCAGGAATCCTTCCAGCACTGGTTCTCCAGGCCGGTGCGCTCGTTGCGGCGCTGGTACCAGACGTAGCCGTCGCCCATGATGTCGCCGTACTCGTCGATCCAGTGCAGGGCCGCGCGTGCCTCGTCCTCGAGCTCACGCACCGTGGCGGCGTCCCCGGTCCACCGCTCGTACTCGTCGAGCAGGACCACGTACAGCGGAGTGCTGTCGGCCGCTCCGTAGTAGGGCGCCTGGGGGCGCTCCTCGAACGCGACCATCTCGCCGTAGCGGAACTCGCGCAGGATCTTGCCCGGCTCCTCGTCCCGGAAGTCGTCGAGCACGGCACCCTGGTCGATGCCGAGCATGCGGAGGGTGTTGACGGCGAGTTCCGGCGCGAACGGCAGGGCCTGCAGGCTGGTGAGGATGGGGTCGCGGCCGGTGAGGGTCGCGTTCCATGGCAGGCCCGCCGCGGGCATCGGCTCGGTCGGCAGCGTCAGCGGCGCGAAACGCAGTGCGGCGAGATCGATCAGGCTGCGCCGGTAGGTCCACTCGAGGGGTTGCCAGTCGCAGCTCATCACCGGAGCCTTGTCGAGCCACTGCCGCAGGTCGTCCTGGAGCCGCGCCTTGTCGCGTCGGTGGCGCCCGGGATACACATGCTCCCGAACGTCCTCGCCGTCGGGGCGCAGCACCAGCCCCTGGACATGCAGCATCGTGGTCCACTGCCCATGCCCCTCGATGCGGATGTGGTAGGTGAGACCCTGTTCGTCGATCTCCGCGGGCTCGGACGTGGAGATCACCGTCTCCCGCCAGAGCTTCTCCCGCACATAACCGATGTGCAGGCGCCCGTCCTCCACACGCCGGTAGAGCCGGCCCGGCGGCGTGCGTTCCTCTCCGACCACCAGCAGCGGGATGAAGTCGCAGTCGGCGTCCAGGCGGACGGTGACCTCGGCCGGTTCCCCGGAGTGGTTGAGCACCGTCAACCGCTCCTCGAAGCTGCCGGCCACGGACCGTTCGCGGATCACCGACACCTTGGCGTCCACGTAGTGCGTCGGCGCTCCCGGCACCAGGAAGAACCGCACCTCGAAGTAGGACGGGTCGTCCATGGCCAGCGTGCTCACCCGTTCGCCGTTCACGGTCAGCCGCCACAGCGAGAGGAACCGGGTGTCGAACGAGAAGAACCCGCACGGGACGGTGGGCTTGGCCTCGATGTCGCCGCTGCTGTCGCTCAGTACGAAGATGTTCCCGTCCAGGATTCTGACGAGTTGCGTCCTCATCGCCGCCCCCCACCCTGACGGGCGGCGACGCGGGGATGACGCGAGCCCGGCGGCGGCGCGAAGAGCCGCTCGAGCAGCACGACGAACCGGAATTTCCCTTCGGACGTGATGTCGTTGCGCAGCCACGCGGGCAGCGGTTTGGCCTCGCCGCGCACCATCCGTTCGAAAAAGGCGTTGTCGGACCGGATGACCGCGTCGGCGTCGCTGTTCTGCTGTGACACCCGGACGCCACCGCCGCGGATCTCCACGAGCCAATGGTCGATCTCGTCGTCGTGCTCGAGGTCGAACCGTAGGGTTCCGGACGTCTTCCTCAGCACACGTTCGTGGCCGTGACGTTCAAGCTCATCGAAGAACCTCCTGGTCACCTCCGACATGGCACCACCACCCCCACGGATTTCGCGCCGGATCACCAGCAGCATTGCTCCGATCCCGGTGTTCAAACCTCGGCCGAGAAAGGGAGCGGCGGGCGGTGGCGGGCGGCCGCGGCGACGTTCACCCGTTCCGGGTGACGCGGCGCCGAACCGCTCCGCGTCATGGTGACGTCGCGGTTTCATGGGCCGGGACCACCGGAGGGCAGGCCCATGTCGAATCCCAGTGCGAACTTCTTCGACGGGCTGAGCCGCCGTGGCCATGAGCCCCTCCTCGAGGAGGCCACCGGAACCATCCGTTTCGACCTCCGCCACGAGCGGGGAATCGACCGCTGGCTCCTGATCATCGATCGTGGCGATGTCCGCGTTTCGGCCGACGGTGGTGGCGGGGCCGACTGTGTCGTCCACAGCAGCAGGGAGCTCTTCGACCGGATCGTCACCGGCGGGTCGCACATCTACACGGCGTGGGTACGCAACGAACTCACCGTGGAGGGGGACATCCGGCTGGCCCGGCTCATCCAGCGGCTCATGCCGGGGCCGCCCGCCGCCCATCACCCTCGGGACTTTGCCCGTCAGCGGAGGGGTACGGCATGAGTGACGGCCTCGTCCGGCTGCTCGACGGCAACACCTTCGTGGTCAGTGAGGAGACCGGCGACATCGACGCGTCCCCCACCATCCCGAGCGGTCTCTTCTCGTTCGACACCAGATTCCTGTCGAAGTGGATCCTGTCCATCAACGGCGAGCGGGTCAGCCCTCTCACCGTCGAGGAGATCGAATACTTCGAGAACCGCTTCGTCGTCGTCCCGACCATGCCCACACCTCTTGCCGACGTCAGCGTCTCGGCGATCCGCGACCGCTCTATCGGCGGCAGCTTCACCGAGCGGCTGACGCTGGTCAACCACGAACCCAAGCCTGTCGAGCTGCGAATCCGGATCGACGTCGCGAGCGACTTCGCCGATCTCTTCGAGATCAAGGATGTGCGGAACAAGCGAGGGCGGTACTACATCCGGGTCGGCGGCGGATGCCTGCGTCTCGGCTATCAACGGGACAAGTTCCGCCGGGAGACCCTGATCTCGTCCACCGCGCCGGCACAGATCGACGAACAGGGACTCACGTACGACGTGCGGCTCGGGCCGCACGACCGATGGACCACCGAGCTGCACGTGCAGGCGCTGGGCCTGGACGGGCGCGACCTTCGGGAGAGCCTGCAGGGCGCACGGGGCCGCGTCCGGAAGCAGATGCGGCAGGACCTGGCCGACTGGCTCGCGGCGGCACCCCGCCTCACGTGCGACTCGCCGACACTGGCGAGCACCTACCGGCGCAGCCTGGCCGATCTCGCCGCACTGCGATTCATGCCGTTGACCGCCGGCGGGCACGCCCTTCCCGCCGCCGGCCTGCCGTGGTTCATGGCGATCTTCGGTCGGGACAGCATCCTCACCAGCATCCAGGCGCTACCGTTCGCCCCCGAACTCGCCGCCACGACGCTCCGCCTGCTGGCGCTCCTGCAGGGCGTCGTCCTCGACGACTTCCGCGATGAGGAGCCGGGCAAGATCCTCCACGAGATCCGGTACGGGGAGACGACCGGCTTCGAGGAGCAGCCCCATTCGCCGTACTTCGGTAGCGCGGACTCGACGCCCCTCTACGTCATCCTGTTGGACGAGTACGAGCGGTGGACCGGCGACGCCGCCACGGTTCGACTTCTCGAGCGCTCCGCGAGAGCCGCCCTGCACTGGATCGACGAGTACGGCGACATCATGGGCGACGGCTACGTCTGGTACCAGCGCCGCAACGAACGCACCGGCCTGGAGAACCAGTGCTGGAAGGATTCCTGGGACGCGATCTCGTTCCGGGACGGGCGGCTGCCCGGCCTGCCCCGAGCCACCTGCGAGCTGCAGGGCTACGCCTACGACGCCAAGATCCGCGGCGCCCGCCTCGCCCGCGAGTTCTGGCACGATCCCGCCTACGCCGACCGCCTGGAACGAGAGGCCGCCGAACTCAAGGAACGCTTCAACCGCGACTTCTGGGTCACCGACGGCGAGTACTACGCCCTCGCCCTCGACGGCGAGGGCCACCAGGTCGACGCCCTCTCCTCCAACATCGGCCACCTGCTGTGGAGCGGCATCGTCGAGCAATCCCGCGCCGCGAGGATCGCCGAACACCTCCTCGGCCCCCGACTCTTCTCCGGCTGGGGCGTACGCACCCTCGCGACCGGCCAGAGCCGGTACAACCCGATCGGCTACCACGTCGGCACCGTCTGGCCCTTCGACAACGCCTTCATCGCCTGGGGCCTGCGGCGCTACGGCTTCCACCGCGAGGCGGGACGCATCGCCAAGGGGATCATCGATGCCGCCGGGTTCTTCGACGGGCGACTGCCGGAGGCGTTCGGCGGCTACGAGCGCGAGCTGACCAGGTATCCCGTGCTGTATCCCACAGCGTGCAGCCCGCAGGCGTGGTCCACCGGCACTCCCCTGTTGCTGCTGCGCACGATGCTCGGTATGGAACCACGGGGCGAGCACCTGGTGACCAGACCGGCCGTGCCGCCGGGAATGGGCCGGATCGAACTGCTCGACATCCCCGGACGGTGGGGCCGGGCCGGCGCGCTCGGACGCGCCCGCCCGGAGCGCCACTGACCGCCCGCGGGCGAGGTGGCGCCGGTCACCTACCGTGACCATCGGCGGCGAGGCGTGGTTGACCATGACGCGACGTGAGGTTCTAGCGTCGGCGGCGCCGGCCGGTCAGGGATGACCCTGAGCCGGCCTCGGGGGTGACCCCAACGGAAATTTCGGCGACGGTTCCGCCCCGGGGCGGACGGATCCGCGCCCGGCGGCACCGAGGATGGAACTGCCGCACCGGCCAGCGGGGGCGGTGCGGATCAGCAGGCTGACGGAAGAGGTAGATGACGTGACCGCGACGGTAGGGCAGCAGGCGCAGGCCGCGGCCCGGGCCAGCGACGTGTGGAAGGTGTACGGCAGCGGCGAGGCGCAGGTCATCGCGCTGCGGGGGGTGAGCGCCGAGTTCGAGCGGGGCCGGTTCACGGCGATCATGGGCCCGTCCGGCTCGGGCAAGTCGACGCTGATGCACTGCCTGGCGGGCCTGGACTCGGTGACCCGGGGCACCGTCATGATCGGCGACACCACGGTGACCGGGCTGGGCGACGCCGGCCTCACGAAGCTGCGCCGCGACAAGGTGGGCTTCATCTTCCAGCAGTTCAACCTGCTGCCCACGCTCACCGCGCAGGAGAACATCCTGCTGCCGCTGTCGATCGCCGGCCGCAAGCCCGACCCGGCCTGGTACGACACGGTGATCGACACGGTCGGCCTGCGGGACCGGCTCGGGCACCGCCCGGCCCAGCTCTCCGGCGGCCAGCAGCAGCGGGTGGCGTGCGCCCGGGCCCTGGTCTCCCGCCCCGAGGTGATCTTCGCCGACGAGCCGACCGGCAACCTGGACTCCCGCTCCGGCGCCGAGGTGCTCAACTTCCTGCGCAACTCGGTCCGCGAGCACGGCCAGACCATCGTCATGGTCACCCACGACCCGACCGCCGCCGCGTACGCCGACCGGGTGGTCTTCCTCGCCGACGGCCAGATCGTCTCGGAGCTGATCGAGCCGACCGCCGACACGGTGCTGGACACCATGAAGAAGCTCGACGCGCCGGCCGAGGTGGGCAACTGATGTTCCGGGCCACGATGAAGAGCCTGCTGGCGCGCAAGCTGCGGCTGCTGCTGTCCGGCCTGGCGGTGGTGCTCGGCGTCATGTTCGTCTCCGGCGCGTTCGTGCTCACCGACACCCTCGGCCGGTCCTTCGACGCGGTCTTCTCCGACGCGTTCTCGGAAGTCGACGTCAACGTGGCCGCGAAGCCGAAGGTCGCGCTCTCCGAGGTCGAGGGCGAGCAGGTGGCCGCCCCGGTGCCGGCGTCGGTCGTCGACCGGGTCAAGTCGGTGCCGGGCGTGACCGACGTGCGGGGCGTGGTCAACGCCGACGGGGCCCGGCTGATCGGCAGCAACGGCAAGGTGGTCACCTCGTTCGGCCCGCCGCAGCTCGGCGAGAACTGGCTCGGCGAGAGCGACCTGCTGAAGCTGCGCGAGGGGCGCGCGCCGCAGGCCGACGACGAGATCGTGGTCAACGTCGCGCTCGCCGAGGCCGCCAAGGTCAAGGTCGGCGACCGGGTCGGCGTGCTGACCCTGGCGCCGAAGAAGGAGTTCACCCTGGTCGGCGTCTTCGGCTACAGCGGTGGCCGGGACTCGGTCGGCGGCGTCAACGAGGTCGCCTTCACCACCCCGGTCGCCCAGCAGCTGATGCTCGGCAAGGCGGACGTGTTCTCGAACGTGACCGCGCAGGCCGCCGGCGGCACCACGCCCGAGGCGCTGCGCGACGACGTGGCCCGCGCCCTCGGCGCGGACTTCGAGGTCAAGACCGGCAAGCAGCTCGCGGACGACGCGTCCGCCAGCCTGAAGGAGGGCCTGTCCTTCTTCAACAAGATCCTCCTCGGCTTCGCCGCCGTGGCGCTGCTGGTCGGCACCTTCCTGATCCTCAACACCTTCTCGATCATCGTCGCCCAGCGCACCCGCGAGCTGGCGCTCATGCGGGCCATCGGCGCGAGCGGGCGGCAGGTCATCGGCTCGGTGGTGCTGGAGGCCGTGGCGGTCGGCCTGATCGCCTCGGTGCTCGGGCTCGCCGCCGGCATCGGGGTCGGCGCGCTGCTGGCGTACCTGTTCGGCAAGCTCGCCGGCGGGCTCACCCTCGCCGGCCTGGGCGTGCCGCCCGCGGCGGTGATCGGCGCCTTCGCGGTGGGTCTGGTGATCACCGTGGTGGCGGCGCTGCTGCCGGCGCTGCGCGCCTCGCGCATCCCGCCGATCGCCGCCATGCAGGACGTCGCCACGCCGGACCGGCCGCTGACCAAGGTGACCGTCGGCGGGTCCGTGGTCACCGCGATCGGCGCGGGCCTGCTCTTCCTCGGGCTCGGCGGCCACGCCGGCGACAACACCCTGGCCACCATCCTCGGTGGCGTGCTGTTCGCCTTCATCGGCGTGGCGCTGCTGACCCCGCTGATCAGCCGGCCGGTCGTCGCCCTGCTCGGCTCGATCTTCGCCTGGTCGGTGCCGGGCAAGCTGGGCCGGCTGAACTCCGGCCGCAACCCCCGCCGCACCGCGATCACGGCCGCCGCGCTGATGGTCGGCATCGCCCTGGTGACCGGGGTGACGGTGATCCTCGACTCGGCCAAGGGCAGCATCAGCGCGCTGGCCGAGGACACCATCAAGGCGGAGCTGGTGATCTCCGGCGCCCAGGCGGGCCCGCGGCCGGCGAGCTTCGACCCGGCGGTGCTGGAGAAGGCCGCCGACATCCCCGGGGTGCAGCTGGTCGACGGCGAGTACGGCGACATGGCCACGGTGAACGGCGAGCGGACCTGGGTGGCGGCGTCCAGCGACGTGGCCGCGCTGGAGCGGATCTTCGGGGCGAAGGCCAGCTCCGGTGACATCAGCCGGCTCGGTCCGGACCAGATGCTGCTCAGCTCGGACACCGCGAAGTCCCGCAACCTGTCGGTCGGCTCGACGGTGACCGTGCAGCTGTCCCGGGGCGAGGCCCGCACCTACACGGTCAGCGGCATCTACGAGAGCTCGCAGCTGACCAACCCGGTGGTGCTGCCGCCGCAGGCGGCCACCGACTTCGCGATCCCGCAGCCCATCCAGGGCTTCGTGCAGCTCGCCCCGGGCACCTCGGTCGACGCGGTGCAGCCGCAGATCGAGCGGCTGCTCGCGGACAGCCCCGAGGTGTCGGTGGCGGACCGGGCCGCGTTCATCAAGCAGCAGACCAGCCAGCTGGACACCCCGCTGCGGATGATCCAGATCCTGCTGGCGCTGGCCATCGTGATCGCGGTGCTGGGCATCATCAACACCCTGGCCCTGTCGGTGCTGGAACGCACCCGCGAGCTGGGCCTGCTGCGGGCCATCGGCCTGCGCCGGGCGCAGACCATGCGGATGATCACGGTGGAGGCGGTGGTGATCTCGATCTTCGGCGCCCTGCTCGGCGTCGTGGTCGGCACCGGCCTCGGCGCGGCCGTGGTCCGGGCGCTCAAGGACGAGGGCATCACCGACCTGGTCCTGCCCTGGAGCCAGATGGTGACGTTCCTGGTCCTGGCCGCGATCATCGGTGTGGTGGCCGCGGTGCTGCCCGCCATCCGCGCGGCGCGGATCAACGTGCTGGGCGCCATCGCCCACGACTGACCCGCCACGACACGAAAAAGGGGCCCCGCGAACGGCGGGGCCCCTTTTCCGCGTACCGGTCAGGCGGGGCGTTCGCCGAGCAGGGCCGCGAGCAGCTCCAGGTCCGCCGCGGTCAGGCTCTCCAGCTGGTGTACGCCGTCCGTCGGCGGCAGCGGCACCTCGGCCGGGACGGCCAGCACGGCGGCCCCGGCGGCGAGGGCGCTGGCCACCCCGGTCGGTGAGTCCTCGATCGCCACGCACCGCTCGATCGGCACGCCGAGCAGCCGCGCCGCGGTCAGGTACGGCTCCGGGTGAGGCTTCGCCGCGTCCACCTCGTCGCCGCAGACCACCGCGTCGAAGCTGTCCCGGCCGAGGGTGTCGAGGGCGACCTCGACCAGCGGCCGGGTGCTGGAGGTGACCAGGGCGGTGGGGATGCCGGCGGCGCGGACGGCGCGCAGCAGGGCCAGCGCCCCCGGCCGCCAGCGCAGCCCGTCGCGGAACAGCTCCAGGATCCGGGCGTTGATCCAGTCGGCGCTGGCCTGCGGGTCCCGCTCCGGCTGGCCCAGGTCGTCGTGCACGATCCGCATGGAGACGGCCATGCTGGTGCCGATGATCGCCGTGCGGGCGCCCTCGGAGAGGGTGCCGCCGTAGACCGCCGCGAGTTCCTGCAACGCGACGTCCCAGAGCTTCTCGCTGTCGACCAGGGTGCCGTCCATGTCGAAGAGCACGGCGGCGGGATGTCTGCTGCTCAGCGGGGGCCTCCTCGGGTGCGGGTACCCGCCGATCCTCTCAGCCGGGCCGCGCCGGACGGTCACCGTCCCCGGCGAGGGTGACCTGCGGCATCAGCCGAGGCCGCAGGCGTCCAGGGAGTTCTCGTAGCCGCGGAAGAACGAGTCGGTGCGCTGCTCGGCGGTGCCGTGCGAGCCCTCGGCGAACCAGGGCTGGTTCGGGTCGTCGCCGACCGCCAGCAGCCCTTCCCGGAACTCGTCCAGGTCACCCTCGGCCAGGGTCAGCGTCCCCGAGCGCACGTTGTCACCGATGTACGCCCCGGCCATGCAGTCCGCCTGCAACTCCTGCTGGATCGTGTAGTTGTAGCGGATGCCGAGGCGCACCTGGACGCCGTGGGCGTACTCGTGGCCGAGCAGGTAGAACAGGAAGGCGTCGCCGACCTGCCGGAAGGCTCCCACCGACCAGTTCACGTCGTAGGCGATGAAGTCGCCCGCCGAGCAGTAGACCGCGTTGTTGCGGGGCAACCCCTCGCCGCCGCAGGAGACCTCGCCGGACCTGGTGTACGGCACCACCCGCCGGATCGGCTGGAACTGCTTCCCGGAGGCCCGGAACCGGTCGGTCCAGTAGCGCTCAGCGATGCCCACGGCGTCGGAGAAGTCCTGCTTGAACTCGGCCACGCTGGTGGTGCCGTCGGCGCGGGTCGAGTCCGCTCCGGGGGAGGCCGCCCGGCCGCTGTCCCGCGGACCGGGCTGCTCCGGCTCGCCCTGGTCCAGCCCGCCGCCCATGCAGCCGGCCGCCACCACCACGGCCACCAGCAGCCCGGCCAGTGGCCCCGGTCGCCGACGTCCCGCCTTCTCCCCCACCGCTGCCTCCCGGCTGAGTCACTGTGTCAGCGCAGTACCCCGACCGCACGGGGTTGATGCCCACCGGGGATCACGTGCCGGCGGCGGCCTTCGTTCATCAGTCGGCGGCGGTGAACAGCAGCAGCGCCCGGTCGGGGTCGAACTGGACGCTGGCCCGGGTGCCCGCGTCGTACGCGGGGCTGCGGCGCCAGCGCACCTCCGGCGGCACGTACGCGCTCAGGCCCGGCCAGACCTCCACGGCCCCGCCGGTCACGGGCGCCCACGGGTAGCCGGCGGCCAGGGCGCGGGCGTCGGCCGGGGCCAGCCGCACGATCCCCTGGTACCGGCTGTCGGTCGGTCCCGGCGCGCGGGAGCAGGCGAAGCTCGGGTGGTCGACCTGCCAGTGGATCTCGGCGTACTCCCCGATGCCGGGCACGTCCTGCGCCGTCCAGTGCCGGTCGGTGCGGACCTTCGTCTCCTCGGCGGCGACCTGCGCCGCGCAGTCCCGCTCCTGCCCTCGCTCGGCCCGCGCCAGCCAGAACACACCGCCGCAGGCGGCGAGCAGGACGACGCCGGCCGCGGCGAGGACGGTCACGAGCAGCGGTCTGCGTTTCACGCCGGCAGGGTAGCCGTCGCCGGCCACCCCTGGTGGCGCCCCGGTACAGTGCCCGGCGTGACTGACCACGTGGCCCACGCCAGCATCGTCCACTGGCGACGGAGCATCTGGAACGGGCGCCGCTGCGTGCCGGTGCTCATGACCCTCGACCAGGGCTGGCTGCGGGCACGCGACCGGGCCGGCGCGGAGGTGTTCGCCGTCCCGGCCGGTCAGGTCGCCGGCCGGTTGACCCGCCTCGGCACGCTGCTGCTGACCGTCGACGGGCGCCGGTACGCGCTGGTGGGGCGCGGCGCCAGCGTCTCGCCGGACCCCAGCCCGGAGCAGAGGCGTGAACTCGTCGACTTCTGGGCCCACCGGACAGCGCCGACCGGCGACGGGCCGGGCTTCCTCGACCAGCTCTTCAACGGCGCCGCGGCCTTCAACACGCGGTCCTGGCGCACGGCCCCGGCCGCCGGCGGGGCCGGGGTGCGCTGACCACGCCGGACGGTCTCACCCGCTGAAGCCGTGCCCGCCGTTGTTCCAGCCGTCGTGCTGCGCGTGCTCCCGCTCGGCCGCCCGCCGGTGCTGCTCCCCGCGGGCCGCCCGGACCGCCGCCGGATCCTCCTCGGTGGCCCGCCGCCGCCGGTCCCGCCAGGAGACGTAGCCCACCACCGCGGCCACCACCACGGCCACCACCGCCAGTGTCACCAGCACCGTCGTCATGCCCGTGACGGTAGGACACTCGCGCACCCCGGTCGCGGCTACGCTGCGGCGATGATCGACACGGACTTCGACGCCCATGAACGGTCCCGGTGGGCGGGCCGGGCCGAGGCGTACGCACGCAGCTTCGGCCGGCTCTGCGCGTACCCGGCGGAGGCGCTGCTGGACGCGGCGGCGGTGCGGGCCGGACGGCGGCTGATCGACGTCGGCACCGGGCCGGGCACCGTCGCGGCGGCGGCCCTGGCCCGCGGCGCCGAGGTGGCGGCGGTCGACGCCGAGCCCAGCATGCTCGACGCGGCCCGGCGGACCGCGCCCGGCGCCGAGGTCCGCGCCGCGGTGCTGCCGCACCTGCCGTTCCCGCCCGGCGGTTTCGACGCGGCGGTGGCGAACTTCGTGCTCAACCACGTCGGCGACCCGGCGGCCGGCCTGGCCGAGCTGCGCCGGGTGGTCCGCCCCGGCGGCCGGGTCGCGGTGACCGTCTGGCCGTCCCCGCACCCGCCCCTGCAACGGCTCTGGGGTGAGGCCGTCGCCGCCGCCGGCGTCGCGACACCGCCCGACCTGCCCCGGCTGCCGCCCGAGCGGGACTTTCCCCGCACCGAGGCGGGATTCGCCGGGCTGCTGGCCTCCGCCGGGCTGGCGGACGTCCGGTGCGTGACTCTGACCTGGGCGCACCGCACCGACCCGGAGGACTGGTGGGCCGGCCCGGCCGCCGGCATCAGCGCCATCGGCCTGGTGCTGCAACGGCAGCCGGTGGCCGTGCGTGAGCGCATCCGCCGGGAGTACGACCGGCTCGCCGCCCCCTACCGGCACGCCGACGGGAGCCTGGCGCTGCCCACCGCCGCGCTGCTCGCCTCCGCCCGGGTCGACTGATCCACCCTAGGCTGGTGTCCGGGTGGGCTCCGTGGCTCCGACGTCCCCGGTGAGCGGCGCCGCGGGGCGCCGGCCGAGAGGAGACACCGTGAAGTACCTGATCATGCTCTACGGCAGTCAGCGGGACTACGACGCGATGGCCGGGCGGCCCGGCGACGAGCCGCCGATGAGCCCGGAGCAGCTCGCCGCCATGCACGCCCACATGGAGGCGATCCACAAGGACCTGGCCGAGACCGGGGAGCTGGTCGACGCGCAGGGCCTGTCCGCGCCGGTGCACGCCCGCCGGGTCCGGCTGCGCGGCGGGGCGCCCGTGGTCACCGACGGCCCGTACGCCGAGACGCAGGAGGTGCTGGCCGGCTACACGCTTGTCGAGTGCGCCAGCTTCGACCGGGCCACCGAGATCGCCGCCCGGTTCGTCAACCCGGACGCCGGGGGCGAGTACGTCGACGTGCGGCCGATCGTGGACGGCGTCGAGGAACTCCAGGGCTGACCGGTGCCCGCGGAGCGTGTCGAGGAGCTGCCGCGTGCCCTGGCGCCGCAGGTCCTCGGCGCGCTCGTCCGCCGGTACGGGCACTTCGACACCGCCGAGGACGCCACCCAGGAGGCGCTGCTCGCCGCCGCCACCCGCTGGCCCGTCGACGGGCTCCCGGACGATCCGAGGGCGTGGCTGATCACCGTGGCGTCCCGCCGGCTGACCGACCTGCTCCGGGCCGAGCAGGCCCGGCGCCGCCGGGAGGACGGGGTGGCCCGGGAGGCGCCGGCGGACCGCTGGGTGGCGCCGCCCGCGGACACCGTGCCGGACGACGCCGACGACAGCCTCGTCCTGCTGTTCCTCTGCTGCCACCCGTCGCTGCCGCCGGCCGGGCAGATCGCGCTGACCCTGCGCGCGGTCGGCGGGTTGAGCACCGCCGAGGTGGCCCGGGCGTTCCTGGTGCCGGAGGCGACCATGACCCGGCGGATCACCCGGGCCAAGCAGCGCATCCGGGACAGCGGCCTGCCGTTCGCCCCGCCGGCCGGCCCGGAGCGGGCCGCCCGGCTCGACGCCGTGCTGCACGTGCTCTACCTGATCTTCAACGAGGGGTACGCGAGCACCGCCGGGGAGCGCCTGCACCGGCCCGACCTGTGCGCCGAGGCGATCCGGCTGGCCCGGATGCTGCACCGGCTCACCGACGACGCCGAGGTGACCGGGCTGCTGGCCCTCATGCTGCTCACCGACGCGCGCACCCCGGCGCGGACCGGCCCGGACGGCATGCTGGTGCCGATGGCCGAGCAGGACCGGCGGCGCTGGCGGGCCGACCGGATCGCCGAGGGGACGAGGCTGGTCGGTGCGGCGCTGCCCCGCGGGACGGTCGGGCCGTACCAGCTCCAGGCGGCGATCGCCGCGCTGCACGACGAGGCCCCCGACGTCGAGTCGACGGACTGGCCGCAGATCATGGCCCTCTACGAGATGCTGCTGGCCCTGCACGACAACCCGGTGGTCCGGCTCAACCACGCCGTGGCGATGGCCATGGCGCGCGGGCCGCGGGCCGGTCTGGCGCTGATCGACGCGCTGGCGGCCGACCGCCGGGTCGCCGAGGACCACCGCCGGTACGCGGCCCGGGCGCACCTGCTGGAGCTGGCCGGGGAGCCGGACGCGGCGCGGGAGGCGTACCTGGCGGCGGCCCGCCGGTCGATGAACCTCACCCAGCAGCGCTACCTGCACGGCCGGGCGGCCCGGCTGGGCCCGCTCACCGCCGGTTGAGCACGCGCGCGTCCGGGCGCCCTCGCCGGGCGCCTGGCGTGTGGAGCGACCTCTAGTCCAGGCCGCGCATGATGTGCGGTTCGCCGTCGTCGTCGCCGAAGCAGCGGTGCAGGGTCTGCGCCCGGGCCCACAGGTCCAGGCTGCTCGGCGGCCCGACAGGCGGTGGACCGGCCGGCGCGCTCCGCACGGGGGCCGGGTCCGGCGGAACCTTCGAAGCGATGTCGTCGGTCATCTCCGCCCCTCTCGTCGTACCCCCATGCTCGTCCTCGGACGTCACAGCCGCATCTCCCGGGCTGCGCCGGCGTGGACGGCGGGCCGGGGCCCGCTGCTGGTCGGGGGCGCTTACCCGCCCGGGCCGGCCGGTAACCCCGACTCCGGTCACCGTAGCGGGCCGGACCCGGCGGCACAGCGGGTTTCCCACGCCCGGCGTTCAGCCGCGGCCGTCGAGGAGCCGGTCCAGGTTCGCCGCGGTGCTGATGAGGGCGAGGTGGCTGAACGCCTGCGGGAAGTTGCCGGCCTGCTCCCCGGCCGGGGTGATCTCCTCCGAGTAGAGGCCGAGCTGGCTGCTGTAGGTGAGCATCTTCTCGAAGGTCAACTGCGCGTCGTCGAGCCGGCCGGACTCCGCCAGCGCCTGCACGTACCAGAAGGTGCACATGGTGAAGGTGCTCTCCCCGCCGGCGAGTCCGTCCGACGTGGCGGCCGGGTCGTAGCGGTAGACCAGGCTGTCGGAGACCAGTTCGCCGTCGATCGCCCGCAGGGTCGACTGCCACATCGGATCGGTGGGCGCCACGAGGCCGAGCGAGGGCATGGCGAGCAGCGAGGCGTCGAGCACGTCCGTGCCGTAGTGCTGGACGAACGCCGCACGTCCCGGGTTGTAGCCGCGCGCCATGATCTGCTGGTAGATCCGGTTCCGGGCCTCCGTCCACCGGAGGATGTCGGCGGGTCGCCCGTGCCGGTCGGCCAACCGGACGGCCCGGTCGAGGGCCACCCACGACATCAGTCGCCCGTAGGTGAAGTCCTGACGGCCGGCCCGCGTCTCCCAGATCCCGTCCTCGGGTTCGTCCCAGTGCGCGCAGAGCCAGTCCACCATCCGCACCAGGTGCCGCCAGCTCTCGTGGGAGCCCATCAGGCCGTGCTCGCTGCCGAGGTACACGGCGTTGAGCACCTCGCCGTAGATGTCGAGTTGCAGTTGGTTCGCCGCGCCGTTGCCGATCCGCACCGGCGCGGACCCCCGGTAGCCCTCGAAGTGGTCCAGCACCTCCTCGGTGAGGTCCGGCGAGCCGTCGACGCGGTACATGATCTGCAGGGGCACTCCCCCGGCCTCGGCCTCCCGTATCCGGTCGTCGACCCAGTGCTGGTACTGCCATGCCTCGTCGGTGAAGCCGAGGCTGAGCAGAGCGTGCACCGAGAAGGACGCGTCCCGGATCCAGGTGTAGCGGTAGTCCCAGTTGCGCTCGCCGCCCACCTGTTCGGGCAGCCCGGCGGTGGGGGCGGCGATCAGGGCGCCGGTCGGCGCGTACGTCATGAGCTTGAGCGTCATGGCCGACCGCTCGACCATCTCCCGCCACCGTCCGGTGTAGCAGGAGCGACCGATCCAGCGCCGCCAGAAGTCGCGCGTCTGTTCGAGCAGCTCGCGCGCCTCCTCCGGCGGGTAGGGACGCGGTGGTCCCGGTGCCCCCGTCTCCATGACGAGGCCGCCGGCCTCGCCCTCGTGCAGGGTGGCCAGCAGGCAGACACCCTCCTCGGTCCGCTCGCGCTCGTGTTCGTCACTGAGGCGCTCGGCGTACCGGATGGGACTGAGGGTGAGCAGAGCCTCCGCGCTCCGGAAGATGCTGCCGTCCGGGTGCACCTCCATCTCGTGCCGGTCCCGCCCGTAGTTGAACCGGGGGGTGCACTCCAACCGGAACCGCATGCTGCCGCGGACCATCCTCAGCATCCGGACCAGGCGGTGGTGGTCGGTGGCCCGGTCGCCCGCCACCGGCATGAAGTCCACCAGCTCCCCGACGCCGTCCGCGCTGAGGAAGCGGGTGATGAGGATCGGGGTGCCGGGGAGGTAGAGCTGCTTGCTCGTGTAGTCGACGCCGTCCGGCGTGATCTGGAAGTGGCCGCCGCGACGCCGGTCGAGCAGGCCGCCGAAGATGCTCGGCGAGTCGAAGCGGGGTGCGCAGAACCAGTCCAGCGTGCCGTCCTTGGTGATCAGCGCCGCCGTCTGGAGGTCGCCGATCAGGCCGTGGTCCTCCACCGCGGGGTACGACTGCACCGGGACCTCCCGTCTCGTCTCGCCGCTGCCCCCGGCGTCTACCCCCGCCCCGCCGGCACACACCTGAGCCGCGGCGGTCCCGCCCGGTTGCGCGCCCGAAGCGGCGTCCGTCCGGTTCCCGGTCATCCACTGTTCACAGAACTTGATCTAGACCATTACTTCCAACTCTGTCTATATGGGTGCCAGCACATGCCAATCCCACCCGGATGGAGTCCCATGACCCGCACGCTGCGCGCCACGGCCATCAGCCTCGCCGCGATCCTGGCCGCCACCCTCGGCCTCACCCAGCCCGCCTGGGCCGCCAGCTACTCCGCCTCCCTGACCACCGCCGTCGCCGGCCTCCCCGTGGCCACCGAGGTCCGCACCGGCTACAGCCGCGACCTCTTCCCACACTGGATCGACGCCGACGGCGACGGCTGCAACACCCGCAACGAGGTCCTCTACGCCGAGGCCACCACCAAGCCCACGATCAGCGGCACCTGCACCCTCTCCGGCGGCCGCTGGTACTCCTACTACGACAACGCCTACTGGACGCTCACCGGCGACCTCGACATCGACCACATGGTCCCGCTCGCCGAGGCCTGGGACTCCGGCGCCCGCAACTGGACCACCAGCCGCCGCCAGGCGTACGCCAACGACCTGGGCGACTCCCGGGCGCTCGCCGCGGTCACCGACAACGTCAACCAGGCCAAGGGCGACCAGGATCCGGCCACCTGGATGCCGTCGTACGCCTCCGCCCGCTGCCGCTACATCGGCGAATGGGTCGCCGTGAAGCTCCGGTGGCGGCTCACCGTGGACAGCGCGGAGAAGAGCGCCCTGACCAGCTGGGCCAACAACTGCCCCGCCACGACCATCTCCGTCACCTACGCCTACTGACGCCCGCCCCTCCCCCGACCTTGGAGAGCCTCACGACGACTCTCCAAGGCGGCGGCGGATCCCCTAGTAGTGGTCGTCGATCGGCCGGCGCGCCTCGTCGAACAGGGCCGGCCCCTCGTACCGCACCGGAGGCAGCGGCGGGGTGGCCGGCTTGACCTGCTCGAACTGCTCCGCGGACAGGGCGTACACCACCCGACCGAGGCCGGACTGGGCGATCGCGGTCTCGCACATCGGGCAGGGCTGGCAACTGGTGAACATCGTGGTGGCGGCCGCGACCTCAGGGGCGAGTTCCCGAGCGGCCCAGCGGGCCAGCTTCAGTTCCGGGTGGGCGGTGATGTCGGATTCGGACACCACCGTGTTGTGGTCCTCGACCAGGACGGCGCCGTCCGCACCGACCAGCAACGAGCCGAACGGCCGTTCGCCGGACGCCCCGGCCATGCTGGCGAGTTCCACGGCACGGCGGAGAAACTTCTCGTCGTCGGGAGTCATCTGTCCTCCTGGGATCTGTGGTACGCGGCCACGGCCGCAAGGGTCCGCCAGGCGCGTTCGGGCCGGCGGATCTCGGTCAGGTCGCCGTTGAACGGGTCGAGCACCACCGTCTGCGCGCCGAGCAGGCGGAGCTGGTCGATGTCGGCGACGATCTGGTCGATGGTGCCGACACCGGCAAGCCGGTCCGGGCCGGTGACCGCTTCCCCGGTCTCCCGGAGTGTGATGCGTGGCATCAACGCGGGCACCGGGCGGCCCAGCTCGTCGGCGGTGGCCTTCAGCCGGCCGGCCGCCTCCGCCAGCCATCCGGGCGTGACCCGCAGCGGGTGCCAGGCGTCACCGAGCAGCACGGCGCGACGGATGCCGGCGTCGCTGTTGCCGCCGACCCAGATCGGGATCGCGGCCGTGTCGTAGTCGCCGGTGTTCCGCCAGGCGTCACGCATGACGTGCAGGTACTCGTCGGTCAGCGCGCCGCGCCGCCGGAACGGCACGCCGAGCGCCTCGAACTCCTGCCGGGCCCAGCCGACGCCGACGCCGAGGACGAGCCGGCCGCCGCTGAGCCGGTTGAGGTTCGCCGCCATCCGGGCGGTGAGCAGCGGGTGCCGGTACGGAACGATGAGCACCGTGGTGCCCAGCCGGACCCGCCGGGTCACCCCGGCCAGCCAGGACAGCGTGGTGAACGGCTCGTAGAACGGCGCCGGATACTGCTCGGCCACGTCCGGGGTCACCGCGATGTGATCGGAGACCATCAGCAGGTCGAAGCCGAGGCCCTCGACCGTCTGCGCCCACTGGCGCAGCAGGTCGGGATCGGTGCCCGGGCCGAAGTTCGGTACGTTCACGCCAATCTGCACGCTCCCACGCTAGTCACGCCAGGTCGGGGCTGTGAACACCGTGTTCCCGGCCTTTGCTGGCCTCGGCCGTGAATCCACCGGTAGATTGGCCGCATGGCCGAGGATCTTGATGCTGTCGATTGGTCCATCCTGATCGAGCTGCAGGACGACGGCCGCCTGCCCATCACCGAGCTCAGCCGCCGGGTCAAGCTCAGCGCGTCGGCCACCACCGAACGGGTGAGGCGGCTGGAGGCGACCGGCGTGATCACCGGCTACCGCGCCGAGGTCGACCTCGCCAAGGCGGGCTTCCCCGTGCTCGCGGTGGTCCGGCTGAAGTACCCCGGCAGCCGGCACGAACCGCTGCACCAGCTGCTGGAGCGACGGTCGGAGGTCCTGGAGTGCCTGCGCACCACAGGCGACGACTGTTACGTGCTGAAGGTGGCCGCGACGTCGATGGCGCACCTCGAACAGCTCGTCAACGAACTCGCCGCGCTGGGCAGCACCACCACCAACGTGGTCTACAGCGCCACCCTGCCCTACCGCGGCCCGCGCCCGGCACCGCCCCACTCGTGACCGACGTATCAACGCCCCCGGTATCGATCGGGTCGGGTGTCAGATGCCGGCTGCCGTAGTCGTACACCTTGATCATCGCCGCCGGCCCCGCCGCGGGCACCGTCGTCAACCGTCCGTCCTGGACGAGGTGTCTCCGACAGCTCGTTGTAGCCGTCGGCCGGCTCCTGGCCCGACAGCTCCCTGATTGCCGTCATGATCTCGTCGGTGATGGCGCGCCGGGCCGGCCCGCTACTGCCTGCCGGCTGTTGCGTGAAGTGCAATGGTGTGCCGAACCGCACGGTTATCCGCCCCAGTCGGGGTAGTCGCGCGCCGACGGGCTGGATCTTGTCGGTGCCGAGGACGGCCACGGGGACCACCGGAGCGCCGGAGGCGAGGGCGAGCCAGGCAACGCCGGTTCGGCCGCGGTAGATCCGCCCGTCGCGAGACCGGCTGCCCTCGGGGTGGATGCCGAAGGCTCGCCCGGCCGCGAGGACGTCGAGGGCCACGTGCAGCGACGCCTGGGCCGCCCGGTGGCCGCCTCTCTCCACGGGGATGGCGTTGATGCCGGTGAGGCAGGTGCGGGTCAGCCACCCTTTGAGGCCAGGCAGTCGGAAGTACTCGGCCTTTGCGAGGAAGGCGACCGGTCGGGGTGCCACCAGAGGGATCACCACGCTGTCGATGAAGGAAAGGTGGTTGGCGGCCAGGATCAGCGGACCACGACGCGGGACATTCTCGCGGCCTTCCACCACCGGTCGGAAGGCCAGCCTGCCCAGCGGGGCAAGCACTCGCCGGGTGGTTGTCTGAAGCAGCACGTGATCCTCCGACGGTCAGCAGACGTCACCCGCGCGTAGGCGTGGCAGCCGGTCTGAGATGGGCGTCCAGTGCGGCGCGCAGCAGCGGTTCCACGTTGTCCGTCCGCACCATGATCTGCAGACTGCCCCACTGCCAGAGTTCGGCGATCCCGTGCAGGTTGGCCCACAGCGCGGCGGCGACGACGGATGGCGCGGGTGCGTCGGGCACGTTGGGCCGGGCACGGGAAACCAGGTCAACCAGCACGGCGAACAGGCCCTGGCTGGCCTCCCGCAGACCGATCTCATTGCCCCGCAACAGGTCGCGCCTGAACATGAGCTCGAACATGCCGTGATTGGTACGCGCGAAGTTGAGGTAGAGCCGGCCCAGGGCAAGTAGTTGATCGTAGGGCTCCGTGTCACCACGGGCGTCAATCGTCTCGGCGACCTGCTGGCCGAGCTGCTGATAGCCCACCTGCGCGATGGCCGCCAACAGGGCGAGGTGGGTCGGGAAATAGCGACGCGGCGCGCCATGAGACACCCCAGCCTGGCGGGCGATCTCGCGCAACGTGAGGGCCTGGGTGCCCTCCCGCGCCAGCAGGTCGGCACCAACCGCAACCAAGCGAGCGCGAAGGCTGCTGTCCGGTTCCGGCATAGACAGTGTCTACCACCCTCCCGTAGACACTGTCTATGCCGCCGTAGGTCAGATCGTCGCGACGATCACCTGGCGTTGAAGTAGCTGGCCTCGGGGTGGTGGACGACGATCGCGTCGGTGGCCTGCTCGGGGACGAGCTGGAACTCCTCCGAGAGCTGGACGTTGATCCGCTCGGCGCCGAGCAGCTCCACGATCTTCGCCCGGTCCTCCAGGTCGGGGCAGGCCGGGTAGCCGAACGCGTACCGGCAGCCCCGGTAGTCGGTGCGCAGCAGGCCGGCCAGGTCCGCCGGGTCCTGCTCGGCGACCGTACGCCCACCCGGCAGCACCAGCTCGGCGCGGATCCGCCGGTGCCAGTACTCGGCCAGCGCCTCGGTGAGCTGCACCGACAGGCCGTGCACCTCCAGGTAGTCGCGGTACTCGTTGCCGGCGAACATCTTCGCCGTGTACTCGCTGATCGGCTGCCCGACGGTGACCAGCTGCAACGCCACCACGTCCAACTGCTCGCCCTTCGGCCGGAAGAAGTCGGCCAGGCAGAGCCGGCGCTCCTGCCGCTGCCGGGGGAACGAGAACCGGGCCCGCTCGGCGTGCCCGTTCTCGTCCAGCACCACCAGGTCGTTGCCCTCCGAGTAGGCCGGGAAGTAGCCGTACACCACGGCGGCCTCCAGGACCTGGTCGGCGATGAGCCGGTCCAGCCAGTAGCGCAGCCGCGGCCGCCCCTCGGTCTCCACCAGCTCCTCGTACGACGGGCCCTTGCCGCCCCGGGCGCCGCGCAGCCCCCACTGGCCCAGGAACGTGGCCCGCTCGTCGAGCAGCGCCGCGTAGTCGGCCAGCGGCACGCCCTTGACCACCCGCGTGCCGAAGAACGGCGGGGTGGGCACCTCCACGTCGACGGCCACGTCGGAACGGACCGAGGCGTCGTCCAACTCCGGCAGCGCCTCGCGGACCATGGCCCGCTGCCGCTCCCGCCGCTCCCGGCGGGCCGCCAGGGCGGCCTCCCGCTCCGGGTCGACCACCGGCGCGCCGCCCCGCTTCGCGGCCATCACCCGGTCCATGAGGGACAGCCCCTCGAACGCGTCCCGCGCGTAGTGCACCTGCCCGGGGAACACCGAGCGCAGGTCGTCCTCCACGTACGCGCGGGTGAGGGCCGCACCGCCGAGCAGCACCGGCCAACGCTCGGCCACCCCGCGCGAGGCCATCTCGGCCAGGTTCTCCTTCATGATGACCGTGCTCTTGACCAGCAGGCCGGACATGCCGATGGCGTCGGCCCGGTGCTCCTCGGCCGCGTCGAGGATCGCGTTGATCGGCTGCTTGATGCCGATGTTGACGACGTCGTAGCCATTGTTGGACAGGATGATGTCCACCAGGTTCTTGCCGATGTCGTGCACGTCGCCCTTGACCGTGGCGAGGACGATCCGCCCCTTGCCGTCGTCGTCGGTCTTCTCCATGTGCGGCTCCAGGTAGGCCACCGCGGTCTTCATCACCTCGGCGGACTGGAGCACGAACGGCAGCTGCATCTGGCCGGAGCCGAACAGCTCACCGACCACCTTCATGCCGTCCAGCAGCAGGTCGTTGATGATGGACAGCGGCGTGCGCCCCTCGGCCATGGCCGTGTCCAGGTCGGCCTCCAGGCCGTTGCGCTCGCCGTCGATGATCCGCCGCTTGAGCCGCTCCTCCAGCGGCAGCGCCGCCAGCTCCTCGGCCCGGGTGGCCCGCGCCGAGGCCGCGTCGACGCCCTCGAAGACCTCGATGAACCGCTGCACCGGGTCGTAGCCCTCGCGACGCCGGTCGTAGACCAGGTCGAGCGCGATCTCGCGCTGCTCGTCGGGGATCTTCGACATCGGCAGGATCTTGCTGGCGTGCACGATGGCCGAGGTCAGGCCGGCCCGCGCGCACTCGTGCAAAAACACCGAGTTGAGCACCTGCCGGGCCGCCGGGTTCAGGCCGAAGGAGATGTTCGAGATACCCAGGGTGAAGTTGACCCCCGGGTAGCGGGCGGCGATCTCCCGGATCGCCTCGATCGTCTCGATCCCGTCGCGGCGGGTCTCCTCCTGGCCGGTGGCGATCGGGAAGGTCAGCGCGTCGATGAGGATGTCCTCCCGGCGCAGCCCCCACCGGCCGGTCAGGTCGTCGATCAGCCGGCCCGCGACGCGTACCTTCCAGTCCCGGGTGCGGGCCTGGCCCTCCTCGTCGATGAGCAGCGCCACCACGGCGGCGCCGTGCTCCCGGACCACCGGCATGACCCGCGCGTAGCGGGACTCCGGGCCGTCGCCGTCCTCGAAGTTCACCGAGTTGACCACGCAGCGGCCGCCGAGCATCTCCAGCCCCGCCTCGACCACGGCCGGCTCGGTCGAGTCCAGCATGATCGGCAGGGTGGAGGCCGTGGCGAACCGGCCGGCCAGCTCGCGCATGTCCTGCGCGCCGTCCCGGCCGACGTAGTCCACGCACAGGTCCAGCAGGTGCGAGCCGTCCCGGGCCTGGCCGCGGGCGATCTCCACACAGGCCTGCCAGTCGGCCGCGAGCATCGCCTCCCGGAACGCCTTGGAGCCGTTGGCGTTGGTCCGCTCCCCCACCATGAGGATGCTGGCGTCCTGGGCGAACGGCACGTGGTGGTAGATCGAGGCGACACCCGCCTCGGGGCGCGGCTCCCGGGCCACCGGCCGCCGCCCGCGCAGCCGCTCGACCAGCACCCGGATGTGCTCCGGGGTGGTGCCGCAGCAGCCGCCGACGAGGCCCACGCCGTAGTCGGTGACGAACTGCTCCAGGGCGTCGGCCAGCTCGACCGGGCTCAGCGGGAAGTACGCCCCGTCGGCGGTCAGCACGGGCAGGCCGGCGTTCGGCATCACCGAGACCGGGATGCGCGCGTGCTGGGACAGGTAGCGCAGGTGCTCGCCCATCTCGGCCGGGCCGGTCGAGCAGTTGAGGCCGATCAGGTCGACGCCGAGCGGCTCGATGGCGGTCAGCGCGGCGCCGATCTCGCTGCCCAGCAGCATGGTGCCGGTGGTCTCCACGGCCACCTGGCAGATGATCGGGACGTCCCGCCCCAGCTCGGCGCGGGCCCGCTTCGACCCGACCACCGCGGCCTTGACCTGGAGCAGGTCCTGGCAGGTCTCGATGATCAGCGCGTCCGCCCCACCGGCGATCAGGCCGGCGGCGTTCTCCTGGTACGCGTCCCGCAGCGTGGCGTACGACGCGTGCCCGAGGGTGGGCAGCTTGGTGCCGGGGCCCATCGAGCCGAGCACGAACCGCGGCTGGTCCGGCGTCGCGTACGCGTCGGCGGCCTCCCGGGCGAGCCGCGCGCCGGCCTCGGACAGCTCGCGGATGCGCTCCGCGATGCCGTACTCGGCGAGGTTGGGCAGGTTGGCGCCGAAGGTGTTGGTCTCCACGCAGTCCGCCCCGGCGGCCAGGTAGGCCTCGTGCACGCTCCGGACCACGTCGGGCCGGGTGACGTTGAGGATCTCGTTGCAACCCTCGAGGCCGTCGAAGTCGTCCAGGGTCAGGTCGGCCGCCTGCAGCATCGTCCCCATCGCCCCGTCGGCGATCAGGATCCGGTCCGCCAGCACATCGAGCAACGAAGTCCGCACAGGGCCAGGTTAGTGCGGCGCGGCCGGGACGGGTCACCGCAACCTGCGCTTCCCACATACTGTCAGCGGGATCACCGCGTACGTTTCATCCGGTTCGCCCGAGTGGTCGGGCCGGGCGACCGGCGCGGCCGACGGGCCGCGTCCGGCGGCGGCACGTAGGCTGGCGGACGTGAAGGACATCAGCGACGCGACCGTGCGACGGGTGGGGTGACGGCGTGACCGAGTTCGACGGACTGCCGGTGCTGCGGTCTCCCGTCGCCATCGCCGCCTTCGAGGGCTGGAACGACGCCGCGGACGCGTCCACCGCGGCCGTGGAACACCTGGAGCAGGTCTGGCAGGCCCGGCAGGTGACCGAGCTGGACCCGGAGGACTTCTACGACTTCCAGGTGAGCCGGCCGACCATCACCATGGCCGACGGCGAGACCCGCCGGGTCGAGTGGCCGACCACCCGCTTCATGGTGGCCAGCCCGGAGGGCACCGAACGGGACGTGGTGCTCATCCGCGGCATCGAGCCGAGCATGCGGTGGCGCACCTTCTGCGAGCAGGTGCTGGAGATCTGCCACAGCCTGGAGGTCGAACGGGTGGTGCTGCTCGGCGCGCTGCTGGCCGACGTGCCGTACACCCGGCCCCTGCCGATCAGCGGCAGCGCCTCGGACGCCGACGCCGCCAAGCGCTACCAGCTCACCCCCACCCGCTACGACGGGCCGACCGGGATCGTCGGGGTGCTGCACGACGCCTGCACCCGGGCCGAGGTGGACGCCGTGTCCTTCTGGGTGCACGTGCCCCACTACGCCAACAACCCGCCCTGCCCCAAGGCCACCCTGGCGCTGCTGCACCGGGTCGAGGAGGTGCTCGACCTGCCGGTGCCCATGGCCGACCTGGCCGAGGAGGCCGCCGAGTGGGAGCAGCGGGTGCGCAGCGCCGCCGAGCAGGACGCCGAGCTGGGCGAGTACGTCCGCGAGCTGGAGGAGCGGGTCGGCGACGCCGGCATCACCCCGCTGACCGGTGACGAGATCGCCCAGGAGTTCGAGAAGTACCTGCGCCGCCGGGGCGGCTCCGCCGGCCCCACCGCCGGCTCCTGGTAACACCCTTTCCGTCGAAGCCGGGTCCTGCCGAGGGCCCGGCTTCTTCGTGTCCGGGGTGGCGAGGTCACGTCCTCTACGGCATCCTAGGAACCTAGCTGTCATGAGGAGGCGGGCATGCAGATCAATCCCGGCGCGGCCGAGTTCCCGCACCGGCAGATCGCCGCGCAGCTCAAGGCCCAGGTGCGCCGCGGCGACTGGGGACCCGGCGAGCGGCTGCCGTCCATCCCGGCCATCGCCGAGATGTTCGGCGTGGCCAAGCAGACCGTGCAGCGCGCCGTCGACCAGCTGCGGGTCGAGGGCATCCTGATCACCAAACCGGGCTCCGGTACGTACGTCCGGGGCACCCGGCGCCGGCTCAACCGACTCTCCCGGGGCCGGTACGGCGGCTTCCGCGGCTACCACACCGACCTGGCCGCCCGGTACCGGCAGCAGCTCGTCTCCGTGGGCCGGTCCCCCGCCCCGCCCGAGGTGGCCGACGCGTTCGGGGTGGCCGACGGCACCGAACTGCTCTGCCGGCGGCACCTCGTCCGCACCGACGACTCACCCGTCGAGGTGGGCGCCTCCTGGTTCCTGCCCGCCGACACCGCCGGCACCTCCCTCGAACGGGCCGAGGCGTTCGGCCGCCCGCTCTACCAGGAGGCCGAGGAGGCCACCGGCCGCCGGTACGTCACCGCGACCGACACCATCAGCGCCCGCCAGCCCAGCCGGGAGGAGGCCGAGATCCTCCAGATCCGGCCGGACACCCCGGTGCTGCACCTGCTGCACGTCGCCTACGACGCCCAACGCAAGCCGATCGAGGTCGCCCACGCCACCTGGCCCGGCCCGATGACCACGCTCACCGAGGAGTACCGCATCCCCGCCCCGGCCGAGGACCCCGACCCCGACCCGGGCCTGGTCCTGGGCTGACGCGCCCGGCCAGCCGACCATGGAGTCGTGGCGGTGAACGGAAGCCGCCAACTCGGCAGAACGACCGCCACAAGTCCATGACCAGCCGGGCGTCGGCCCGCGTGCCCGCGGGCGGGGGTGGGACCTACAGGCGGACGCCGAGGAGGGCGTCCACGGTGTCGGCGAACAGCTTCGGGGCGGCGGCGTCGTCGGCCACGCCGGCGAGGGCCTGGTCGGCCCAGGCGTCGGCGACGGCCAGGGCGCCGGGGGTGTCCAGGTCGTCGGCCAGGCGGGCGCGTACGCCGGCCAGAAGCTCCTCGCCCGACGGGCCGGCCGGCGCGGCGGCGGCCCGGCGCCAGCGGGCCAGCCGCTCCCGCGCCGCGACGAGCAGCTCGTCGGTCCACGAGCGGTCGCTGCGGTAGTGCCCGCTGAGCAGCGCCAGCCGCACCGCCATGGGGTCGACCTGGTCGGCCCGCAGCCGGGAGACGAAGACCAGGTTGCCCTTCGACTTCGACATCTTCTCGCCGTCGAGGCCGATCATGCCGGCGTGCACGTAGTGGTCGGCGAACGGGGCCTGGCCGGTCAGCCGCTCGGCGTGCGCCGCCGAACACTCGTGGTGCGGGAAGAGCAGGTCGTTGCCGCCGCCCTGCACGGCGATCCGGTCGCCGAGCAGGTTCAGCGCGATGACCGCGCACTCGATGTGCCAGCCGGGACGGCCGGCGCCCAGCTCGCCGCCGGGCCAGGACGGCTCGCCCTCGCGGGCGCCGCGCCACAGCAGCGGGTCGAGCGGGTCCCGCTTGCCGGCCCGGTCCGGGTCGCCGCCGCGCTCCGGGAAGATCTCCAGCATCTGCTCACGGGACAGGTTGGACTCGTAGCCGAACGCGGGGGCGGCGGCCACGTCGAAGTAGACGTCGCCGGTGCCGTCGTCGAGCCGGTACGCCGCGCCGTCCTTGAGCAGCACGAGAACCTTCTCGGCGATGTCCGGGATCGACTCGACCGCGCCGACGTAGTGCGCCGGCGGGATGATCCGCAGCGCCTCCATGTCCTCGCGGAACAGGGCGGTCTCCCGCATGGCCAGGACCTTCCAGTCCTCGCCGTCGCGCTCGGCCCGCTCCAGCAGCGGGTCGTCGATGTCGGTGACGTTCTGCACGTACCGCACCGTCAGGCCGGCGTCCCGCCACATCCGCTGCACCAGGTCGAACGTGATCATGGTGGCGGCGTGGCCGAGGTGGGTGGCGTCGTACGGGGTGATGCCGCAGACGTACATGCTTGCCGCGCCGTCGGGCTGACTGGGGTGGAGACCTTGCCGCGCCGAGTCGTACAACCTCAGTGGCTCGCCCTTGCCCGGCAGCCGTGGCACCTCATGTCCCGCCCAAGACTCCATGAACGCCAGCCTAACGAGCCGTCAGGCGCTCGGGTGGCGCGCCTCGGGTGATCAACGCGACAGCGGCTCACATGGGCGGCCAGGGCATGGCCGGCCACTCCTCCGGTGGCAGCGGGAACCGCCCGGTCTCCCGCAGCCGGTCCACCCGGGCCGCCACCTCGGCGACCTCGCTGAGGGTGAGGTGCTCGGCCAGTTCGTCGCCGAGCGCCCCGGTGAGCTGGCCGGCCAGCCCGTCGAGCATCTCCACCGCGTCCTGCGGAAGCCGCCGGCCGGCCCAGCCCCAGAGCACGGTGCGCAGCTTCTCCTCGACGTGGAAGCAGACCCCGTGGTCCACCCCGAAGATCCGGTCATCGGCGCCGACGAGCACGTGACCGCCCTTGCGGTCGGCGTTGTTGATCACGGCGTCGAGGACGGCCAGCCGGGCCAGCCGTGGGTCGTCGGCGTGCGCCAGCGCGTACGCGGCCCCGTCGTCGTCGCGCGCCGCGGCGACCGGGAACCAGCGCGGCGGGACCGTCTCGGCCGGCACGAAGCCGACAAGCGGCTCGGCGTCCTCCGGCTCGTCGATCCAGAGCTGGCAGGAGCCGGGACCGAACGGGCCGTCGCGCAGCACCGTCGGCGGCACCAGGTCCCAGCCGGTGGCCTGGGACACCAGGTAGGCCGACACCTCGCGGCCGGCGAGCGTCCCGTCCGGGAAGTCCCAGAGCGGCCGCTCGCCGCGGACCGGCTTGTAGACGCAGTGCGCGGTCACCCCGTCGAGGGTGACGATGCCGCGCAGGGTGGCGTTGGAGGCGTCGACCAGCCGCCCCTCCAGGGTCAGCTCACCGTCGCTGAGCAGTCGCAGCGAGGCGGCGGCACCCTGTCGGGGCTGAAGTTCCGACGAGGTCACCGGTGATAACCGTTGTGCCGGGGGCAGAGGTGACCGGCGGGGTCGAGCGGCTGGCCGCAGAGCGGGCAGGGCGGGCGACCCGCGTTCACCACCCGGCGGGCCCGCTCGATGAACGCGCGGGTCGCCTCGGGGGTCAACCGGACGCGGAGCCGGTCGAGGTCGTCGTCGGGCTCGTCCGGTTCCTCGTCCTCGTCGTCGTCGGCGTCGCCCAGCTCGACCTCGACCTCCGTCTCACCGACGGCGATCGCCTCGATCACCACGGTGGCGGTGTCGACATCGAAGGCCAGGCCCAGGGTGCCGACCCGGAACTCCTCGTCGACCGGGGTGTCCAGCGGGTCGTTGTCGCCGGTCACCGGGGTCGCCTCCGGCAGCTCGACGCCGAACCGGCGCTGCGCCTCGGAGAGCAGCTCCTCCAGCTTCTCGGCGAGCAGGGACACCTGGACCTTCTCCAGCGCGACGCTGACCAGCCGGCCACCGCCGCGCGCCTGGAGGAAGAACGTGCGCTCCCCCGGGGCGCCGACGGTCCCGGCGACGAACCGCTCCGGCGGCTCGAAGGCGTGCACCTGGTGGGTCATACCCACGACCCTATCCGGCGGGCGGAACCGTCGCGCAGCGCACCGACGCCGAATCCGCCCAGGGCGAAACGCCATGGCCGAGCACGGCCGTCGCCGGGCGTGGCGGGCCCGCTCACGGGGCTGCCGTTCCTGGGCGTGGTGGAGCCGCTCACCGGGCCGCCCCGGCGCCGCCGCCCACCGCCGCGTCCGAGTCGGTCGCTTTCGTCGCCCGCCGGCGCCGCTTGCGCGGCGGGACGAGGCCGGCCAGGTCGCCGCCGGTGTCGTTGAGCCGGACCAGGAAGGGCCGCAGCGGCGTGTAGCGGATCGCGGTCACCGACGCCGGGTCGGCCACGATCCGCTGGAAAAGATCCAGGTGTACGCCGAGCGCGTCGGCCACGATCGCCTTGATCACATCGCCGTGGCTGCATGCCAGCCAGACCGCCTCGGGCCCGTGCTCGGCGCTGATCCGGGCGTCCCAGGCGCGCACCGCGGCAACCGCCCGCGCCGACATCGCCGCCATCGACTCGCCCTCGGGGAAGACGGCGGCGCTCGGGTGCTGCTGCACCACCGGCCAGAGCGGCTCCTTCGCCAGCTTCTTCAGCGGCTGGCCCTCCCAGGCGCCGTAGCCGCACTCGATCAGCCCCTCCTCGACCACCGGCTCGGCGCCGGGCAGGGCCAGCTCGAGGGTCTGCCGGCAGCGGATCAGTGGGCTGGTCACCACGGCCGCGAGGGGCAACCCCTTGAGCCGCTCGCCGACCGCCGCCGCCTGGCCGCGCCCGGTCTCGTCCAGCTCGACCGGTTGCCGACCGGCCAGGCCCCCGTCGGCGTTCGCGGTGGTCCGGCCGTGTCGCAGAAGCAGAAGGGTCGCCACGCTTACTACCCTAGGTGCTCCCACCCCCTTGATCGACTCCACCACGCGATGTGGCGGTATCACCGGCCCTTCGACACCGCCACCTCCCCGACCTGGCGTCCAGCGCGCGGGTCAGGCCGCAAGGACATCCGGTCGGGGCTGCGACGATCGATCTGTCCACGGCGCGTGGCCGGGGCATCTCGCGACGGGGTCAGGCGCGCGCTCCATCCGGCGGGCGTGACGGCGGACACGTCGCCGCCCGGAACACCGGACCCGGTCGGGCCGTTGTGCAGAGCGTCGGTGTGTCCAGTGTCCCCGGGCCTCACCTAAATTGCCTTCGCGGAATACCGTCCGGCTGG